>AP023052.1:2807500-3135038 GCA_019703815.1 Thaumasiovibrio occultus
CCCACGGCAGATAGGGACCGAACTGTCTCACGACGTTCTAAAACCCAGCTCGCGTACCACTTTAAATGGCGAACAGCCATACCCTTGGGACCGACTTCAGCCCCAGGATGTGATGAGCCGACATCGAGGTGCCAAACACCGCCGTCGATATGAACTCTTGGGCGGTATCAGCCTGTTATCCCCGGGTACCTTTTATCCGTTGAGCGATGGCCCTTCCATTCAGAACCACCGGATCACTATGACCTGCTTTCGCACCTGCTCGAATTGTCATTCTCGCAGTCAAGCGGGCTTATGCCATTACACTAACCTCACGATGTCCGACCGTGATTAGCCCACCTTCGTGCTCCTCCGTTACTCTTTGGGAGGAGACCGCCCCAGTCAAACTACCCACCAGGCACTGTCCTCACCCCGGATAACGGGGCTAAGTTAGAACATCAAACATACAAGGGTGGTATTTCAAGATTGCCTCCACAGAAACTGGCGTCTCTGCTTCAAAGGCTCCCCACCTATCCTACACATGTAGGCTCAATGTTCAGTGCCAAGCTGTAGTAAAGGTTCACGGGGTCTTTCCGTCTAGCCGCGGGTACACAGCATCTTCACTGCGATTTCAATTTCACTGAGTCTCGGGTGGAGACAGCGTGGCCATCATTACGCCATTCGTGCAGGTCGGAACTTACCCGACAAGGAATTTCGCTACCTTAGGACCGTTATAGTTACGGCCGCCGTTTACCGGGCTTCGATCAAGAGCTTCGACCGAAGTCTAACCCCATCAATTAACCTTCCGGCACCGGGCAGGCGTCACACCGTATACGTCATCTTTCGATTTTTGCACAGTGCTGTGTTTTTAATAAACAGTTGCAGCCACCTGGTATCTGCGACTCCCAATAGCTCCATCCGCAAGGGACTTCACCGTCAAGAGCGTACCTTCTCCCGAAGTTGCGGTACCATTTTGCCTAGTTCCTTCACCCGAGTTCTCTCAAGCGCCTTGGTATTCTCTACCCGACCACCTGTGTCGGTTTGGGGTCTGATTCCTTGCAATCTGAAGCTTAGAAGCTTTTCCCGAAGCATGGCATCAATGACTTCACTACCGTAGTAGCTCGACGTCGTGTCTCAGGATAGGTAGAACCGGATTTGCCTAATTCTACTCCCTACGCACTTGAACTTGGACAACCGTCGCCAAGCCCACCTAGCCTTCTCCGTCCCTCCATCGCAATTGCAAAGAAGTACAGGAATATTAACCTGTTTCCCATCGACTACGCTCTTCAGCCTCGCCTTAGGGGTCGACTCACCCTGCCCCGATTAACGTTGGACAGGAACCCTTGGTCTTCCGGCGAGGGGTTTTTCACCCCCTTTATCGTTACTCATGTCAGCATTCGCACTTCTGATACCTCCAGCATGCTTTACAACACACCTTCAACGGCTTACAGAACGCTCCCCTACCCAATACGATAAATCGCATTGCCGCAGCTTCGGTTTACTACTTAGCCCGTTAAATCTTCCGCGCAGGCCGACTCGACCAGTGAGCTATTACGCTTTCTTTAAATGATGGCTGCTTCTAAGCCAACATCCTGGCTGTCTGAGCCTTCCCACATCGTTTCCCACTTAGTAGTAATTTGGGACCTTAGCTGGCGGTCTGGGTTGTTTCCCTTTCCACGACGGACGTTAGCACCCGCCGTGTGTCTCCCGGATAGTACTTACTGGTATTCGGAGTTTGCAAGGGTTGGTAAGTCGGGATGACCCCTAGCCTTAACAGTGCTCTACCCCCAGTAGTATTCGTCCGAGGCGCTACCTAAATAGCTTTCGGGAGAACCAGCTATCTCCGAGTTTGATTGGCCTTTCACCCCAGCCACAAGTCATCCGCTAATTTTCAGCATTAGTCGGTTCGGTCCTCCAGTAAGTGTTACCTCACCTTCAACCTGCCCATGGCTGGATCACTCGGTTTCGGGTCTACACCCTGCAACTCAACGCCCAGTTAAGACTCGGTTTCCCTACGGCTCCCCTATTCGGTTAACCTTGCTACAGAATGTAAGTCGCTGACCCATTATACAAAGGTACGCAGTCACCCACGAAGAGGCTCCCCACTGCTTGTACGTACACGGTTTCAGGTTCTATTTCACTCCCCTCACAGGGGTTCTTTTCGCCTTTCCCTCACGGTACTGGTTCACTATCGGTCAGACAGGAGTATTTAGCCTTGGAGGATGGTCCCCATGTTCAGACAACGTTTCACGTGCGCCGTCCTACTCGATTTCACTAATAAAGGATTGTCGGTTACGGGGCTATCACCCTGTATCGCGGCACTTTCAGAGCCTTCACCTAATCCCAAACTAGCTTAAGGGCTACTCCGATTTCGCTCGCCGCTACTTTCGGAATCTCTGTTGATGTCTTTTCCTCGGGGGTACTTAGATGTTTCGGTTCCCCGGTTCGCCTCTGCACACCTATGTATTCAGTGTGAGATACATGCTTATGCATGTGGGTTTCCCCATTCGGAAATCCCAGACTCAAGCGGTTGTTACTACCTAATCTGGGCTTATCGCAAGTTACTACGTCCTTCATCGCCTCTGACTGCCAAGGCATCCACCGTGTACGCTTAGTCACTTAACCATACAACCCCAAGGGGTTTCGTATAGCAAACAACCAAGGTTTACATGTTTTCGCCGGACTCAATTGAGATTGTATTGCTACAATTTCTACCAAAACACTTGAATGTGTTGGTGTATTTACTTTCGTAAATACGCTTTGAGAACTTGTTCATTTTTCAATGAACGATAATTCACTCTATAAATAGAGATGAATTTACTAGTCAGCTTTCCAGTTTGTTAAAGAGCATGTGAATTCTATCTGATGATAAAACCACTTTCTAAACACACTCGTGAGAATGTACTTAAAGAGTGGTGGAGCTAAGCAGGATCGAACTGCTGACCTCCTGCGTGCAAAGCAGGCGCTCTCCCAGCTGAGCTATAGCCCCATCATAAATACCTTAGTCTCGACCACTTTCTCTGGGAGGAGGAGGGTGGGTCTGAAGTGGACTTGAACCACCGACCTCACCCTTATCAGGGGTGCGCTCTAACCACCTGAGCTACAGACCCATCTAAGGTATTCTTTCACATTACGACCAAGCAATCTGTGTGGACACTGCATTTAACAGCAGTCTTTAGGTAGGGAGATCCAGCCCCAGGTTCCCCCTAGGGCTACCTTGTTTACGACTTCACCCCAGTCATGAACCACACCGTGGTAAACGCCCTCCCGAAGGTTAAGCTATCTACTTCTGGTGCAGCCCACTCCCATGGTGTGACGGGCGGTGTGTACAAGGCCCGGGAACGTATTCACCGTGGCATTCTGATCCACGATTACTAGCGATTCCGACTTCATGGAGTCGAGTTGCAGACTCCAATCCGGACTACGACGTACTTTTTGGGATTCGCTCACCATCGCTGGTTGGCAGCCCTCTGTATACGCCATTGTAGCACGTGTGTAGCCCTACTCGTAAGGGCCATGATGACTTGACGTCGTCCCCACCTTCCTCCGGTTTATCACCGGCAGTCTCCCTGGAGTTCCCACCCGAAGTGCTGGCAAACAAGGATAAGGGTTGCGCTCGTTGCGGGACTTAACCCAACATTTCACAACACGAGCTGACGACAGCCATGCAGCACCTGTCTCAGAGTTCCCGAAGGCACCAATCCATCTCTGGAAAGTTCTCTGGATGTCAAGAGTAGGTAAGGTTCTTCGCGTTGCATCGAATTAAACCACATGCTCCACCGCTTGTGCGGGCCCCGTCAATTCATTTGAGTTTTAATCTTGCGACCGTACTCCCCAGGCGGTCTACTTAACGCGTTAGCTCCGAAAGCCACGGCTCAAGGCCACAACCTCCAAGTAGACATCGTTTACAGCGTGGACTACCAGGGTATCTAATCCTGTTTGCTCCCCACGCTTTCGCATCTGAGCGTCAGTCTTTGTCCAGGGGCCGCCTTCGCCACCGGTATTCCTTCAGATCTCTACGCATTTCACCGCTACACCTGAAATTCTACCCCCTCTACAAGACTCTAGCCTGCCAGTTTCAAATGCTATTCCGAGGTTAAGCCCCGGGCTTTCACATCTGACTTAACAGACCGCCTGCATGCGCTTTACGCCCAGTAATTCCGATTAACGCTCGCACCCTCCGTATTACCGCGGCTGCTGGCACGGGGTTAGCCGGTGCTTCTTCTGCAGCTAACGTCAAATGGTGCGGGTATTAACTACACCACCTTCCTCACTGCTGAAAGTACTTTTACAACCCGAAGGCCTTCTTCATACACGCGGCATGGCTGCATCAGGGTTTCCCCATTGTGCAATATTCCCCACTGCTGCCTCCCGTAGGAGTCTGGACCGTGTCTCAGTTCCAGTGTGGCTGATCATCCTCTCAAACCAGCTAGGGATCGTCGCCTGGGTGAGCCATTACCCCACCTACTAGCTAATCCCAACTGGGCCCATCCTAACGCGAGAGGTCCGAAGAGCCCCCTCTTTGGTCCGTAGACATTATGCGGTATTAGCCATCGTTTCCAATGGTTATCCCCCACATCAGGGCAGGTTCCAGCCATTACTCACCCGTCCGCCGCTCGTCAGCGAAGAAAGCTTTTTCTTCCTGTTACCGCTCGACTTGCATGTGTTAGGCCTGCCGCCAGCGTTCAATCTGAGCCATGATCAAACTCTTCAATTAAAGTTTTATTGTTACCGAAGTAACGGCTCAATGAATACTGTTATTACCGTCTATTCATCTTCGCTTTAAAAGCGAAAGCAAACAGAGGTAATGAATTGACTGTGCTGAAATCCGAAGATTTCATATTGGTCACTAGTATCATTGATAAATCTTTTTGACTATCTATTCAACGAGTGCCCACACAGATTGCATGGTCATATTGTTAAAGAACAGTGACTTGGCGAACATCTTCTTTCGAACCGTTTGCCTCGTCAGGGCTGCGCATTCTACGCTTTCCTGAATCGATGTCAACAAGTAATTTTAAGTATTTTCAAAACCACTTTTTTGACACCCCTCTTTCGAGGTCCGAACCCGCTGTATCAGTGCTTTTCAGCGCCGTACTCCGTGTCGGTAGTGGCGCATTATAGGGAGATAATTCCGGCTGACAAGCCCTATTTTGAAGTTTTTTGACTTTTTCGAATTGTTTGCACAAATAACCACCAAAGAGCGCGTTTTCGGTGGTTATATGAACAAAATTTGAGGCAGAAAGTGGATTTATCTACTATGCAAACAGGCAAACGATCATTAAACGCCACTGGCCACGTCTAACTCTACACATTCTTGTTGCGATTCTGCTTGATACCACGCCAGCTTATTCGCCAGTGTGACGACTTCACCTACCACAATGAGCGCTGGGGATTCTGCACCTTCTGCCAAATCGGCTAGCTGACTTAACTTACCGGTGAAGACGCGCTGATCTCGATGCGTTCCTTTCTCTACAATCGCAATCGGCGTATTAGCATCTCGGCCATGAGCGATCAGTTGTTTCTGGATATGAGAGGATTTCATTAATCCCATATAGATGACTAAGGTTTGGTTACCGCGTGCAAGCGTTGCCCACTCTAGATCATCACGCTCTCCTTTAAGATGGCCGGTAATGAACATTGCGCTTTGGGCATAGTTTCGATGAGTTAAGGGGATCCCGGCATACGCGGTTGCGCCTGCTGCGGCGGTGATCCCGGGCACCACTTGAAACGAGACGCCGGCAGCGGCAAGCACTTCTAACTCTTCACCACCACGGCCAAAGATAAATGGATCGCCGCCTTTTAGTCTAACAACACGCTTACCTGCTATTGCAAAGTCCACCAGCAGTTGGTTGGTTTGCTCTTGAGGCACACTATGAAAACCGGCCTTTTTACCCACGCACACCAATTCGGCTTTGCTATTTACTAGCTCGAGAATTTCATCCGAGACTAAATAGTCATAAAGAACCACTTCCGCATCTTGCATTAGTTGTAGCGCTCTTACCGTTAACAACCCAGCATCACCTGGGCCAGAGCCGACTAGAGCGACACTTCCTTGCGCTTGGCGCTTGAACGCAATACGTTGGATCAACTGCTTTACTTTACTAAAGCCTAAGCTGCCAACGCGGTTGGTTTGACGCAATGATTGACGTTGCGATGCTTGTGAAGGCGTGAAATCCATTTTTATATGCCTCTCTTATTCCAGTAACTACACTATAAGTTCTTGGCTAAGGGAGCTGAAATTCTTAAACGTGATGGCTTATTCCATTTCTTTTCCACGGTTTTTCATTTTGGCAAGGAAGTAGAGGGCACATTAGGATCGTTATCGACAATTCGATCGCTTCGATTAGACTGTCTTTTCGTAGTGAGGAGTTTATCGATGAAATGGATCAGCAAACGCTTTAGTGAATTATCAACCCAAGAGCTTTACGCTTTACTCAAGCTCAGGGTGGATGTGTTCGTGGTCGAGCAAAATTGTCCCTATCCCGAATTAGACGGCAAAGACACACTAGAAAATGTCATTCACTTACTTGGCTACCAAGACAACGAGCTTGCTGCATATCTACGTGTGTTAGGGCCTGGCGTTTCTTTTGATAGCGTATCACTGGGGCGGATCTTACTAGCACCGATAGCAAGAGGGGGCACATCGGGCACAGAGCTCGTCGAGAAAGGCATTCAACTCGCTTTAAATACTGACTTTGGCGCCCGACAAGACCGCATTACGATTTCCGCACAAAGTGCACTTATTCCCTTTTACCAACGATTGGGCTTTCACGTTATCTCAGAAAGCTACTTGGAAGACGACATTCCCCATACCGACATGGCGTTTAGCTGCCAGGATCAAAAAAGCCAGCGCGAGTAGCACTGGCTTTTCACCTTCACGGCTTTAACGATCGCTGCGGAAGAAAGTACCGTCAGTCAAACGTAAGTAAGTCACCGGATCGTCACTGCCTCTGTCTATTTGCAAACCGTCTAGCTTACCATCGGCCGTTTGGCGGTAACGAAAGATCTGGCCGGCTTTGATTTGGCTAATGGGCTTATCATCACCTTCAATCGCGGCAATCGCATACAGATCAGAAATCGGTAGCGCTTCATTTCGGAAAATCGTCGCGAGGGTTTCACCCGCCTTAATCGTATGTTGCTGCCACCCCGTACTCACCACCGCAGGTTTACTTGGCGTTGGTATTGTCGCATTAGGCTGAAGACGTTGTAGCTGATCTCGCTCTGCCGATGTCATCGGTCGGTTTACTGCGGGTCGACGCGGCGTGGTGGCCGGCGTGCTCGCTTCGCTTGCCGTTAAGCTATTCGTATTTACATCAATCGCGACCGTACGCCCGCCCGTTGTTTCCGTTGGGATCTGCTCCAAATCACTTTTACTTGGCAGCAGGATCAAGATCAGTACCGTCGGTACCAAAAAGAGAAGTACTTTACGATGCAACGACGGAATGCGCTCTACCAGCTCCCCCCATTGTTGAACAAGAAAAGATGAAACACGTAGCCCTACTTCTTTTACTTTATTAGCCCACAGTCGCCCCTGCTCGTTCCAATCAACTAAAGAACGTTTTGGTGCGGGTTTAACGCGGCGCCGAGCCTGTGTCATATCTAAATCCCCTAGAATATCGAGACGCAATCTTTCTTAGTGTACCTCTGATAGCACATTGAAAAGTGAGGATCATGCAAAAAAACGATCGTGTCCTGATTTTTTAACGAAATCGGTGTCGTTTCCTCGACAAATTTGCGGGAGAGTTTACCCAATCAGTCAGAAACTGTTATGCTCCTACACTTCATTTACGACAACCAAAGAGTTAACTATGTTCGACGTAAAACTGGATACCGTTGAAACTCAAGCAAGCTACGGCATTGGCCTACAAATGGGTCAGCAACTAGCGCAAAGCGGCCTAGAAGGTCTTAACGTTGCGGCAATCGCAAAAGGTATTGCAACTTCACTGACTGGCGACATGCCTGAGATCTCTGTTGATGAGATCAACAACGCACTACGTGAAATCCACACTCGTGCAGAAGCAGTACGTCAAGAAGCAGCAAAAGCGGCTTCAGCAGAAGGTGAAGCTTTCCTTGCTGACAATGCACTACGCCAAGAAGTAACGGTTCTAGAATCTGGCCTTCAGTACGAAGTACTGGTTGAAGGTAACGGCGAAATCCCAACTAGTGACAAGCAAGTACGTGTTCACTACCACGGTATGCTAACTGACGGCACCGTATTTGACAGCTCTGTTGAGCGCGGTCAACCGGCAGAATTCCCAGTGACTGGCGTTATCGCAGGTTGGGTTGAAGCACTGCAACTGATGCCTGTTGGCTCTAAGTGGAAACTATACATCCCACAAAACCTAGCGTACGGCGAGCGCGGTGCAGGTCAAGCGATCCCACCATTCGCAGCATTGATTTTCGAAGTTGAGCTACTGGATATCCTGTAATTCATCACGAATTCTAAAAACGGCACCTCGTGTGCCGTTTTTTATTGCCCGCGTTTTACTGCCGTGCTCTTCGCAAGCTTCATCAAATCTTTCTCGCGACGACAAATCATCGCTCTGCACATCTGTCTAACTTCCCTAACGGGGCAGTAAGCCCAAGTGTTTCCTTCGTGATATTGCGCTCTACCTTATTCAGCTAATAATAAAATTCACACTATGATCAATAGACTCCTTGTCACATGTTGGAGGTCCTATGCTCATTACTCAGCGTGTTCTTCGCACCGATGTCAGAACCGGCCTCAAATCGCTCTCTATTATTGTATTGGTATCATCACCATTGATCTCGCCATCCCTGTTTGCCGACGATCCCGAGTTCGAAGCCTTATTTGGCGGCGAGCCCTATGACACCCAAGCCTTCATCGACAACACCCAAACAGCGTTACTGGGAAGTGAAGCACTTGATAGCCCATTAACCGGCTTGATTGTTGAGCGACTGGGTATGCGACCGCTACAAGCGGCTGGCAGTGCTGGAGCTATGTTAGCCTTGGCTAACGATCTTCCCGCAGAACAACTGACTGAGCTTCGCAGCTTGATCCCCGAATTCAATAGCTTGACGCACTTAGCCACCAGCTTGAACACGCCGCTAACGGCAGAGCTTGCCACATCAGAGCAAGCGTCTGATGAATTAGTGACCGAAACCATGTTAATGCTCGATCTCGACCCTAAAATGCTGTCGCTACTCAGCCCCATGCTCTTGCGCCATTTAGCCGAGCAAGGTGCCAACGAAGATCTTCTCGCCGAGCTCAATACTCGCTGGCAGCGATAACAAGCCCAAACCGCAGCCACAAAAAAGCCTCACTGAGTGAGGCTTTTCATTGGATAACATGGAGAGAAATAACCAACGTTAAGAATTAGATCCCCTCACCATCGCCGGAAACGTCATCTTCATGCAGGCCACATTCACGCTTCAAACCAAAGAAGCGGGTGTCTTGCACATCCATACCCGGTTGCCATTTCACCGTAGTATGTACATCACCGACCGAACGATAACCTTGTGCCAACAGCGGATGGTGCGGCAAATCATGCTGCGCCAAATAAGCTTCCACTTCTTCATCTGTCCAATCGATGATCGGCAAGAACTTAAACAAGCCATTTTTAATCGCCAGAATAGGCAGCGTCGCACGCGAGTCCGACTGCTCACGACGTAGGCCAGAAAACCAAGTACTGACATTGAGCTCGTCCAAGGCGCGGCGCATCGGCTCGACTTTGTTGAGACGATTGTATTTTTCAATCCCCTCTACGCCTTGCTCCCACAACTTACCATAACGTGCTTCTTGCCACGCGGCGCTCTCTTTCGCTCGGTAAACATGCAGATTCAAACGCAGTGACGTGGTGAGTTCATCAATAAATTGATAGGTCTCTGGAAACAAATAGCCCGTATCGGTAAGCACCACGGGAATGTCTTGCTTCACCGACGTCACCAAATGCAGCATCACCGCCGCTTGAATACCAAAGCTTGAGGCGAGAGCAAACTCGCCCGGCAAATTGTCTATCGCCCACTCCACTCGCTGAGCGGCAGACATTGCTTCCAGTTCACCATTCACTTCTGCCAAGGCGAGGATCTGAGACACCTTTGGCAGAGTCAGCAACTCTGCGAGTTGAGGTTTAGGCATAGAAATCCCTCTTCGATACGACAACTTCATCGACCACACCGGTACGGATCACGAAGTCGCCAAACGCTTCATCAGCCTCTCTCTCGGTGGACCAACGACCGATCAAACCATCCAGCTCTTCAAGGATCTGCTTGTCAGTAATGTTCTCTTTGTACATTTTCGGCACGCGAGTACCGGCGCGGTTACCACCCAAATGCAGGTTATAACGGTTTGGCGCTTTACCTACCAAGCCAACTTCCGCCAACATCGCGCGGCCACAACCATTCGGACAACCCGTCACACGCAAAATAATGTTGTCGTCTTGTGGTAGCTCGTGCTTTTCCAACAAGCCTTCCACGTCAGTGACAAACTGCGGTAAGAAACGCTCAGCTTCCGCCATCGCTAACGGACACGTTGGGAACGCAACACACGCCATTGAATTCTTGCGTTGCTCGGAGGTGTCATCATCGATCAAACCGTGCTCACGCGCAATCTTCTCGATCTTGGCTTTGTTCGCTTTCGACACACCCGCCACAATCAGGTTCTGGTTGGCAGTCATGCGAAAATCCCCTTTGTGGATCTTAGCAATTTCGGCCACACCCATTTTAAGCGGCTTATCCGGGAAATCGAGCAAACGACCATTTTCGATAAACAGGGCAAGGTGATATTTACCATCAATGCCATCTACCCAACCGATGCGATCACCACGACTGGTGAACTCATACGGGCGGCTCGCTTCAAACGCAATACCGGCACGCTTTTCCACTTCCGCTTTGAACACATCACTGCCGACGCGATCGAGGGTGTATTTGGTTTTTGCATTCTTACGATTGCTACGGTTACCCCAGTCACGCTGAGTGGTAACCACCGCTGCGGCAACATCCAGCGTTTTCTCCAGTGGGATATAACCAAAGTCATCGGCGCGACGTGGGTAAGTTGATTTATCACCGTGGGTCATCGCCAGGCCACCGCCCACCAGCACGTTAAAGCCAACAAGCTTGCCTTTTTCAGCAATCGCAATGAAGTTGAGATCGTTGGCATGCACGTCCACATCATTGTGCGGCGGGATCACGACCGTGGTTTTGAATTTACGCGGTAGGTAGGTATCCCCCAAGATCGGCTCTTTGTCGGTTTCCTCGACTTTCTCGCCATCAAGCCAGATCTCCGCATAAGCACGGGTGCGCGGCAACAGATGCTCAGAGATCTTAGTTGCCCACTCGTAGGCTTCTTGGTGCAACTCAGACTCGACCGGGTTTGTGGTACACAGCACGTTACGGTTCACATCACCTGCCGTCGCGATAGAGTCGATCCCGATGCTGTTAAGCGTTTGGTGCATCAGCTTAATGTTCGGCTTCAATACCCCGTGAAACTGGAAGGTTTGACGGGTAGTGAGACGAATACTGCCGTACAGCGAGTGATCCGTAGCGAACTTGTCGATCGCCAGCCATTGTTTTGGTGTGATGATCCCACCCGGCATACGGGCACGCAACATCACGGTTTGCAGTGGCTCTAGCTTTTGCTTAGCACGCTCGGCGCGGATATCGCGATCATCTTGCTGATACATCCCATGGAAACGGATCAGCTGAAAGTTGTCAGCGGTGAAACCACCGGTAATGCGATCTTGCAGATCTTCTTCAATCGTACCGCGCAGGTGGCGGCTTTCGGCTTTCAGGCGCTCGTTATCAGACAATGGGCCAAGCACTTCACCCAATACTTCTTGCTCTTTCATTAGTACACATCCTTTTGATAACGCTTGGCTTTACGCAGCTCGTTGAAGTAAGTCTCCGCTTCTTCACGGGTTTTACCCCCTTGCTCTTCGGCGACAGTCACCAGTGCATCGTGTACATCTTTTGCCATTCGGGTCGCATCACCACAGATGTAAAGGTACGCGCCATCTTGTAACCACTGCCACACTTGCTCTGCCTGCTCCAAAATCCGATGTTGAACATAGACTTTTTCGCCTTGGTCACGGCTAAACGCCACGTCCATTTGCGTCAACAGCCCTGACTTAAGGTACTTCTGCCACTCGACTTGGTAGAGGAAATCTTCGGTGAAAGTACGGTCGCCAAAGAACAACCAGTTCTTACCTTCGGCATCACGGTTATCACGCTCTTGAATAAAGCTGCGGAACGGTGCAATACCAGTACCTGGACCGACCATGATCACTGGCGCGTTATCATCCGCCGGTAACTTGAAGTTGTTGTTGTGCTCAACAAACACCTTCACTTGATCGCCTTCTTCCAAACGGTGAGACAAGAAAGACGATGCGCCACCAAAGCGCTTCTCATCGCCCTGCTCAAATTCAACCACACCGACGGTCAAATGCACCTCACTGTCGACTTCTTCTTGGCTTGATGCAATCGAGTACAAACGAGGGGTGATCTTGCGTAGCAAGCCAATCAATTGCTCCGCTTCTAACTTGGTTTTCTTCTCACGCAACACATCCAACACTTGGGTGTTATTGGCAAACTGGCGCAGCTTGTCTTTGTCTTCCGCTAACTTTTGTAGCTTCTTGCTACCGGATAGCTCAGCGTATTGCGTCACCAGTTGGGGGTTCGATGCGGTGATCTCAAACTTTTCAATCAAGGCCTCACGCAACGACAATGTCGCCTCGCCAACCGTCACCGACTCGTCACCTTTCAGGCCAACCGCCGCGATGATCGCTTCAGCCAGTTGTGGATCGTTGAGATACCACACGCCCAGCGCATCACCTGGCTGGTAAGTTAAACCAGAGCCGTCAAGATCGATCTCGATATGACGCACATCTTTACCTGAGTTGCGCCCCGTGATCTTCTGGCTACCGACAAGTTCAGCCGCAAAGGGGTTTTGTTTGTTGAAGTTAGACGGCGCAGCAGCCGCTTGCCCGACCGGCAAGGTCACCACTTCAGCTTGGGTTTCTGCAAGAGCGTCTTTTAAAAACGTGATCGCCTCAGCGCACCAATCTGCCGCAGGCTGCTCGTAGTCAACATCGCAATCAATACGCGGTTGGAATGCCGTTGCACCTAATTTGGCAAGGTAGCTATCGAAATCTTTCGCAGTTTGACAGAAGAACTCGTAGCTGGAATCCCCTAAACCAATCACGGCGTATTTTAGGTTTGGCAGTTTCGGCGCTTTCTTCGACTGCAAGAACTCATGCAATTCAATGGCATTGTCTGGGGCTTCACCTTCACCATTGGTTGACGCCACGATCACGACATACTGCTCTTTGGCGAGATCTTTGCCTTTGTAATCATCGGCAGAGAAGAGTTTGACCTGAACGCCCGCAGCCGCTGCCTCTTCTTTTAATTGCTCCGCAACACCTTTGGCGTTACCGGTTTGAGAGGCATAAATAATGGTGAGGCTGCCAGCTGGCTGAGAGGCCACTGCGGCAATCGGTGCAGGTTGTCCAGATACCGCACCCGCTGGTTGAGTTTGGCTCAGTCCCCAGAAATAGCCGCTAATCCAAGCAAGCTGATTCGGGCTGCACTCAGCCACCGTTTGTTGTAGCTGACCAAGTTGCTGGTCATTGACTGGGCTAGCTAAAGCCGAAAGTTCCTTTGGTAACATGACACGACGATCCCTATACATTGCGTAATGATAGAGTAGCCATTTCATTAAATAACCAGAAAGAATAGATGAGAATGTTTTATAACAAATCGTTAGGAATCGTAGGGATTATTGAAAACACGGTCGAGTAGGCTAGAAGTTATCGGCAACACGGACTTGATGAAAGCCGACTTCGAGGGCGTATTCCGTCGCTTCGTCCAAGTCGTAATAACACTTTTCGATGCCTTGCGAATCAGTCAATGGCACAAACCCACCGCGACGATGACGAAATTCCACAATCCAGCCATCTTCTCGAATAGACGGCTCAATCACCGCTTCAATTAGATCGTGTGACGCATACAAACGCTGTAATTCCGACAGGGTCATAGCTACCTCATTACTGCTCGACGTATTACCGCTCAACATTGTTCTTCTCAACGTTGCTGTTTTAAATCTGGCTCAGAGTCGGCTATTTGGCAAATTTAACACTACGGCAAAGCGAGGGATGACGTACGATTTCATCAGCGTCTTAACGATATGACAGACATAGAGGAACCCAACAGGTACAAAAAAAGCCGCACTCGCGTGCAGCTCTTCTCAATCAACAGGCTTAACGGGGTATTAGAAGTGAACTTCAACACCGGCGAAGGCGCCGTCAGCCCATGCTTTACCGTCACCCGCAACAAAGCCGAAGTCATTATCAATCACACGGTAACCCGCACGCAGGTTTACGTCTGCCGCCACTAGGCCAATGGTGTACTCAAGACCCGCTTGCGCATCAACCACACTGCTGTCCGTGAAGCTGCCAAAGTTCAACTCAGTGAACAGGCCAAAGTTAGTCGCTGGTACGCCAATTTTCACGTTACCGTAGATGCTTGGCTCCCACTCGTCGAACTGCTGTGCACGGAAACGACCGTTGCTGTAGTTAGTCAGCGTTAGACCCAGATCGAATGCAATCAGGTCGTTATCTAGCATTTCGTAATAAGCCGTCACATCGGTCATATCGAATGCCAAAGCGCTGGTTTCAACGCTGGTTTGACGCAAGCGAACATTTGGGATCAAAGGAATGAAGTGCTCGAACGCAACATAGTAAGAGCCAGCAGTATCGTCACCGCCATATACATCATTGGTCTTTGAATCTACCGCCCAAGCGTCAACGCCTGCTTTTAGTGCTAAAACATCTGCGTGCGCTGGCAATGCCATTGCTAAAACTAGCGCAGAAAGTGCAAATTTTTTCATTATCGTTATCTCCCATTGGACTGGCGGCGACTATACCAGAAGGGAGTATAATTGACCATTTTCAACGCATTGTTAACGCAGAATAAACTAGACCCGTGCCAAACTTTTCGCCCAACATTTAGCGGCGGTAATAACGCTTACGACGCTGATAGGCGCGGATAAACTCCACTTTATCGCCACCACGCTGATCCGAGATAAAATTCTTATAAAACCATACCACTAACCATGCGGCGAGCAACCAAGGCAGTAACGAGACCACAATCCCGAGCATGCCAATCAGCGCCATCACAATAAAACCGGCAACCAGTGCGGCAACGACACCAATTAAACTCGCGCCTGTCGCAATCAACACCACCGCAAACACTAACACAAACAGTAATTCAGCCATCTTCCCTCTCCTTTTATTTTTACTTTAGTAAGAGATAGCAAAGGCTGTGCCAATTGCTAAGAGCCAGTTTTCCGGCATAAAAACACAAAAGCCCCGCCTTTATGGGCAGGGCTTTGGTAAAATTCACCAACTATTAGTCGATATTACACATCAAGATGGTCTGGGATCTTAGCCAGTGCCTGCTGCACCACTTCAATACCGGAACCCGGCTTGTGCGCATTTTCACTGATATAACGGCGCCATTGACGCGCACCCGGCATGTTTTGGAACAGTCCCAACATATGGCGAGTAATATGGCCCAAGTAACTGCCTTGGCTTAACTGCGCTTCAATGTACGGGTACATGGCTTCAACAATTTGGCGGCGCTTCATTACCTCACGGCTATCACCGAACAAGCGCTGATCCACTTCTGCCAGCAGGTACGGGCTTTGGTACGCTTCGCGGCCAATCATCACCCCATCCATGTATTTCAGGTGCTCAAGGGCTTCATCCAATGACTTGATCCCGCCGTTGATCGCCATAGTTAAATGAGGAAAATCACGTTTTAGTTGGTACACGCGAGGGTAATCTAGCGGCGGGATCTCACGGTTCTCTTTCGGGCTCAACCCCGACAGCCAGGCTTTACGCGCGTGGATAGTGAACTCATTACAACCGCTTTTCTCATGCACGGTACCCACGAAATCCACCAAGAATTCGTAGGAGTCTTGATCGTCGATACCGATACGGGTTTTCACCGTCACCGGTACATCCACCACCTCACGCATCGCGGAGACACAGGTCGCCACCAATTCGGCTTCACCCATCAAACACGCGCCAAAGCGACCGTTCTGTACACGATCCGAAGGACAACCCACGTTAAGGTTGATTTCATCGTAGCCACGCTCAACCGCGAGCTTGGCACAATGCGCCAGATCTTCAGGGTTTGAGCCCCCCAGTTGCAAGGCCAGCGGATGCTCTTCTTCGTTATACGCTAGAAAATCCCCTTTACCGTGAATGATCGCGCCCGTTGTAACCATCTCGGTATACAACAAGGTGTTCTTCGACATCAAACGGTGGAAGTAACGGCAATGACGATCCGTCCAATCCAGCATAGGTGCAACGGAGAAACGCTGCATCGGGAATGCCAGTTCAGGCGACGGATTTTCTGCGATTTTTTCTGACATAAGAGCAATACCTTAATGCATTATTTGGCACGTTTTTGTCCAATAGAGAGCCTCTTATCTACGCTATTGATATTGCGAGACAAGGTTTTAGAACCTAAAAAGTGAAACATGATTAAGAGGCGACAACCGCACCCTTAAGCCGAACGCTCAAATCCAAAACGTGGTAACAATATAAAATAAGCGCCGATTCTACCCCAACTTCAAGCGATGCCCAAGCAAGAGGGGGATGCGCCTTCCTGCGGGTCTTTAGCGAGTGCGTCTAAGTAGATAATAGAAAGGTAGATAACGAGGAAAAGGATAATCCAATGATAAAAAAGTGGTTACCTCCTTGCTTTAAGAAGATAACCACTCAGGGGGGGGCTTTGATCCGGAAAGATATCCAATAATGCCGGATCAAAGCGCGATCCATCAGCAGGAACGTAACACCAATGGATCGCGTTTTTTACTCGCGTAACGTGTCTTACGCTAGCTCCGGCCAGTAGCCTTTGTTGGCTTCGATCAGTGCATCCAACACTTTACGAGCTTTCTTCGCATCACCCACGGTGCGGTTTAGCGTTAACGCTTGCAGCGCTTTGGTGTAAGAGCCTTCAAACCATGCTTCTACCGTGAGGCGCTCGTACGCAAACTGCTGCTCGATCATACCTTTGTAGAAGGTTGGAACCTTGCCTACACCGAATGGGCGTGGACCGTTGATGCCAAGTTCAGCGGTCACTTCCACCATCACGTCATTATCTAGGTTAGCGACTAGACCATTATTTTCTAAGATCACCACGAACTTACGCTTTTGGTTGAACGCGATAGATTCCGCTACTTCCACAATCATGTCACCGTGCGCATCGTTGTGAACCACGCTTGAATCTTTGGTGGTGCCATTAATAACGGCTTGGCGACACTCTTCAAATACACGTTTTTCACGACCGTTCATCACTTCGTTAGCGCGGGTGAATTCAGGGTCTAGCTTCGACAGTTTGTATTCCGGGTACAGGTAGTACTGCAGGTACGTGTTCGGCAGATAATCTGGGAAGTCACGCAGCATGTCGGCAACAGCGGCATAGGTATCAAGCCATGATTGATCGCGCTGCTCAGCATCGACAGGGATGAAGCCATTCTCAGCGATGTAGGCTTTTAGCTTAGGCGCAAGATCTTCACCCGCTTGGTTGTATAGGTGAGTGAACCAACCAAAGTGGTTAAGGCCGAAGTAGACAGGATCGAATTCGTTTGGATCCACATTCAGTAGGCGGCCATAAGAGCGCAGTAGGTTCACAGGCTGATCACAAATGTTCAGAATGCGATCATCGTGTGGGAAACGTTTTTTCAGGGCATCCGCCACAATCGCTGCTGGGTTGGTGTAGTTTAGGATCCACGCTTCTGGCGAACGCTCACGCACATCATCCACCATTTGGATCATATCGCCGATAGAACGCATACCATAAGCAAAGCCACCCGGACCACAGGTTTCTTGGCCAATGATACCCATTGATAGCGGGATCTTTTCGTCTTTCTCACGCATTTCGTAGCCGCCTGTACGCATTTGGCAAAGAACGAAATCCATGTCTTTGTAAGCAACATTTTTATCCGTGGTGTATTCAAATTCCAACTCTGGATAATCTTCAGAGAAAAGCAATTTCGCGTATTCACCAATGGTAGCTTGGCGCTCAGCATTCACATCAAACATTACCAAACGCTTCAGTGGGAATGTCTCTTGGCGCTTGCACAACGCTTTCAGCATACCCGGCGTCCAAGTAGAACCACCACCAACTAGTACAATATTGAATGCTTTTTTCATCTTATTTCTCACTTACATCAAGCTTTTCTGTTGCCCCCGCGATGCAGGGGCAAAATTAATATATTTAGATTGCTAAGGCTTTTTTTACATCGTTCGCGATACTTTCCACTTGCGGTCCGTAAATCACTTGCAAGTCGACTTGGCTAACGCGCTTCACACCTGATGCCCCCGTGCTTTTCAACACGGCTTCATCAATCTTGCTCATGTCGTCCACTTTGACGCGAAGACGGGTAAAGCAGTTATCAACTAGCTGGATATTATCTGCACCACCCAAGCCGTCGATAATACGCGCGGCTTGTTCTGAGGCATCCGCTACCACTTCAGGCTTCGCTGATTCAGCTTCACGCCCTGGCGTGGTCACATTGAAGCGCGTGATCACAAAGCAGAACACAAAGTAGTAAATCGGGAAGTAACAGGCACCAACGAGCACCGCGAACCACCACTGAGTTTGGGTTCCGCCCAGTACACCGAAGACGAACAGGTCAATCACACCACCCTGCACGTTACCAATCATTACGCCCAGCAAATGCATCAGCGCAAAAGACATACCGGTCATCACCGCATGGAAGATAAACAGCAGCGGGCTCACGAAGATAAAGCTGAACTCTAGTGGCTCGGTAATACCGGTCGTGAACGACGCAAGCGCACCAGCAATCACCAGGGCTTTCACGCGTGTTTTGTGTTCATCGCGAGCACAGTGGTACATCGCCAGTGCGGCACCCGGTAGAGCGAACATCATCACTGGGATCTTGCCTTGCGCTAGGAAGCGGGTTGCTTCTTTGACAATGCTGCTATCAATACTGTCTGGATTAGCCAGTGCATGGTTAAAGATGCTAAGCGCACCCACCACACTTTCACCGTTCACATTGGCAATACCACCAATAGGGGTAAAACGTACGGTTTCATTCAGAATGTGGTGTAAACCAGTTGGGATCAGCAGGCGCTCTGCAAAGGCAAAAAGGAACGTGCCGAAGCTTCCTGATTGACCGATGTATTCACCAATTTTCGCGATCGCCGCACCAATAGTTGGCCAAATCAGCGACATCGCCACACCCACTAACGGCAGTACCACAACGGTAATGATCGGCACAAAGCGACGACCGCCGAAGAAGTTAATTGCCGTTGGTAGCACAATAGTGTGGAAACGGTTGTGTAGGGCGACCGTCACCAAACCGGCGATCACACCGCCAAGTACACTCATGTGGTAGGAGAAAATACCCAGTGTGTTACCAAACTCTGCCGCAAACATCATCGCGGCGGTTTTATCCATACCCTGTTCAACAAGGTAAGCAACCGATGTGGTTTGTGGCGTTAGACCTTGCGACAGTAATGAATAGTTCACCCCGACATGCATCGAGATAAAACCGATGATCGCAGCAAACGCGGCGGTCGGTTTTTCTTGTTTTGCTAAACCAATGGCAGCTGCAACCGCAAAGAACAGAGGAAGGTTACCGAAAAGAGAACCTGCAACTTTACGGATGAAACCCAGCACCAATTGCACTGCTTCAAGCTGGTTGAACGATTGTCCGGTGATGTTCGGGTTTTGTAGGGCTGCCGCTAAACCAAGGAAAATACCGGCGGCAGCGATAACCGATATCGGCATCATCAGCGCTTTTCCTAGGTCTTGTAACTTCGAACCTATTTGTTTCATTGAGTGATATCTCCATATCATCATTTTTATTATGTGGGCATTAAACGCCGCAAACCTATAGTTGTCTATACAACTATACTTATTTCGTGATAACTGTCACTGCAAGGATCCAAAAAGGCCGAAATGCCATGGCATGAGAAACGATACCGGCATAGGCATTCAGAGTATTTACCTAAGACCAAGGTCAGTTGTATAGTTGTGTATTCAGATCGTTCGCGCTAGGATCGGCGGCCATAATGAAGGGGGAACACCATGGTAGACAAGCATTCACATGTGCCTATCTATATTCAAATCGAACGTATTCTGACGGAGCAAATTGCACAGGGTAGTTTGCTACCGGGCGATCTTATTCCCTCTGAAACCGTATTGGCAGAGCAATACCAAGTGTCACGCATGACGGCGCGCAAAGCTGTCGATTATTTAGTGCGCCAAGGTGTGGTTGAACGTCAACGTGGTCGCGGCACCTTTATTTGCCAGCCGACTCAAGAGCTGAAAATGGCTTTGCCACTCGATCAGCACCTCACGTCGAGTGAAGTTGCTTCTTGCTTAAACTCACCGATAAACAACAAACTCCTTCATTTGGAAAAAGTCCCAGCACCTAGCACGATCGCCAGCGAACTCGATATCGAGGAAGGGACACTGGTGTGGTACATGCGCCGCTTACGCTTGGTGGGTAAAGTCCCGTTTGTATTTGAATCATCCTATATGTTGGCAGATCCCTACTTTGCCGATCTGCAAGAAGATGACTTAAACAACTCAAAGTACGCTTATCTCACTCAAAAAGGGCATTCCGTAAAAGGCAGCAAGAAACAGATCCGAGCCGAACTGCCTCCTGAAGATGTGCGTGAATTATTAGGTCTCAAACGCGATGAGCCTGTATTGGTCGCACGCAGTGTTGGCTCACTTGGCAGTGGCGAAGCATTTGAGGTCTCTGATGTATATTACAATCAAGAGCATTACACTTTTACCTTAAGCGCCAAGCGCGACTAAGCCACAGCGCTGTCGGCCAAGAGGTAAACATACACGTTCATATCTACCGCCTGCCCAATAGAGAGGTCATGTTTAAGCCTCAACAGCAAAGCACAGGCTTGTACACCAACAGTCCCGTTATCGGTTTGGCCATTAGCAAATAGGCGTGCAGGCAGGCTTCATTTCAATACCTTTATTACGTAACCACACACTTGGTTATTTGGACTCGGTCATACCTTGGTTTAACCAGCAACCACGCGGCGAATTGACTGTGGTAGACTTACGCTTTACGCGTTAGATTTCAATGAGGCACCATGGCAAACACTGCCCAAACTTTGGACAAAGCTCGACAACTTTGCGATGAACGTGGCGTTCGTTTAACCCCACAGCGATTAAAGACGCTAGAGCTGATCATTCAATGCGGACGCTCAATGAGTGCTTACGAGCTGTTAGATCTGCTAAAGCAAACCGAGCCACAAGCCAAACCACCGACGATCTACCGCGCGTTAGATTTTCTGCTAGAGCAAGGCTTTGTTCACAAAGTAGAATCGACCAATAGCTATATAGCCTGCTGTGCATTGGGGCACGCAGATCATTGTTCTCAACTATTAATTTGTGACCAATGCGGCTTTGTGGAAGAATGTCATGACGATGAACTAGCCGCGTTGCTTATGCAACGTGCTGAACAAAAAAACTTCCGTGTTGAGCATCATGTAGTGGAAAGCCACGGCATCTGCAAAAAATGCAGGGACAGCTAACTTAACCAAGAACGGCCAGATAGATACTATGCGTGCAGAATTTGTGAATCCTTTTTTAGCCTCTCTTCTTAACGTGGTAAAAACCATGGCTTCGTTAGATCTGGCGCCACAAAAACCAAGGATTAAAAAAGACGAAGTTGCACGCGGTGATGTGTCTGGGCTGATTGGTATGGTGGGTGAAAAAACCAAAGGCTCCTTCTCAATCACCTTTGAAGAAGGGCTTGCCTTGGAAATCATGCAGCGCATGCTGGGTGAGCGTCCAAATGGGATCAATGAAGAAGTCACCGACATGGTGGGCGAGATCACCAACATGGTTACCGGCGGAGCGAAACGCATTCTGGCGGATAAAGGCTATGACTTCGATATGGCAACCCCTGCGGTAGTTTCCGGCCGCGGCCACACCATTACCCACAAAAGCGAAGGCGCGATCATTATCATGCCGTTCGATTCTGAATATGGCGCCGTGTTTATCGAGATCTGTTTCGACGGCTGAGCCAAGGTATGAGTTTTTAGTTGCTGTATGGGCATAGTCTCATAAACGCAATTAACTATTTAATTTTTAACGAAAAGCCGATCCCTCTCCTATTTTCTGTCATAAAAACCTCCTAGACTTAGGCCCTGCAAAGCAATTGCAGTGCGTTTAACTGCACTTGATTTACCTGCAAACGGGAAGTGAATATCGCTTCTAGCAATACCCTACGTAAAAAGGAAATGGAAAACATGAGTAACAAATTGACCGGAACAGTCAAATGGTTCAATGATGAAAAGGGCTTTGGTTTTATCTCTGCTGCAGATGGTAAAGATGTGTTCGTTCACTACACTGGTATTCAATCCGAAGGCCGTCGTAGCCTACGCGAAGGTCAGAATGTAGAGTTCATCATTACTGACGGTCAAAAAGGTCCGCAGGCAAGTGAAGTAGTTGCGCTGTAAGTGTCTGTCTTAATATAAAAACGCCGTGGTCTCCCACGGCGTTTTTGTTTGCGTATGCTGAGTATAAGAGCAAGCCAATGCTCGCCCTTAAGCCCAATTAGCTACGCCATTGTTTGAATGCGTTGATCAAACCGTTAGTCGAGCTGTCGTGAGAATCAATCGCTTGATCGTCTGATAGCTCAGGCAGGATTTGGTTCGCCAGTTGTTTACCTAGCTCCACGCCCCACTGATCAAAGCTGAAGATGTTCCAAATCACACCTTGAACGAAGATCTTGTGCTCGTACATAGCGACCAAAGAGCCCAGTACTTTCGGCGTCACTTTCTTCACTAGGATTGAGTTGGTTGGCTTGTTGCCTTCAAACACTTTGAATGGCACAAGCTCGGCCACGTCTTCTGCCGATTTACCCGCTGCGGCAAATTCTGCTTCAACTTGCGCTTGGGTTTTACCAAACGCCAGCGCTTCGGTTTGCGCGAAGAAGTTCGCCATCAATTTTTGATGGTGATCGCCCACAGGGTTTAAGCTGATCGCTGGCGCAAGGAAATCACATGGGATCAACTTCGTGCCTTGGTGGATCAACTGGTAAAACGCGTGTTGGCCGTTAGTACCTGGTTCACCCCAAATGATAGGGCCCGTTTGGTAGGTCACTTTCTCGCCGTTACGGTCAACGTACTTACCGTTTGATTCCATATTGCCTTGTTGGAAGTACGCTGCGAAACGATGTAGGTACTGATCGTATGGCAAAATCGCTTCTGATTCCGCGCCATAGAAGTTGTTGTACCAAATACCCAACAGCGCCAAGATCACCGGTAGGTTGTCTTTCCACTCTGCTGACGCAAAGTGGTTATCCATCTCATGTGCGCCTTCCAGCAGCTCGATGTAACGGTCATAACCGATAGACAAGCAGATCGGCATACCGATCGCTGACCACAGTGAGTAACGACCGCCAACCCAGTCCCAGAACTCGAACATGTTGTTGGTGTCGATACCAAATTCCGCTACCGCTTTCGCATTGGTAGACAGCGCCGCGAAGTGTTTCGCCACATACGCGCTGTTACGTGCTTCTTCCAAGAACCAATCACGCGCAGTCATCGCGTTCGTCATCGTTTCTTGGGTGGTGAAGGTTTTTGATGCGATCAAGAACAGCGTGGTTTCAGGGTTAACACGCTTTAGGGTTTCAGCAACGTGAGTACCATCCACATTCGACACAAAGTGCATGTTGAGGTGGTTCTTATACGCCGCTAGCGCTTCAGACACCATGAATGGACCAAGATCTGAACCACCGATACCGATGTTAACGATGTCAGTGATCGCTTTACCGGTGTAACCCTTCCACTTACCCGTGATAATGCGATCGGCAAAACCTTTCATTTTCTCCAGCACATCATTCACGGCTGGCATCACATCTTCACCGTCAACCATGATTGGTGTGTTGCTGCGGTTACGTAGCGCAACATGCAGTACAGAGCGGTCTTCGGTTTGGTTAATTTTGTCACCGTTGAACATCGCGCTGATCGCATCTTTTAGTTGCGTATCGTCAGCCAGCGCGAACAGGTGAGACAAGGTTTCGTCGTTGATAAGGTTTTTAGAATAATCCAGCAGGATTTCTTCACCAAAACTTGCAGAAAAACGCTCAAAACGAGAGCTGTCCTGTGCGAACAGGTCTTTCAATTGCATGTCTTGTGCTTGCTCGAAGTGAGCGGTGAGTTGCTGCCATGCTGGCGTCTGAGTTGGGTTGATGTTGTTCAACATAATGTCGGTTCCTAAATCCATGGGATAAGTTTTGCGCATTTATCCCATACAAATTACCTATTATTTTTGTTTCGTATGGCTTATGTGCTGGCACACTCTACCACAAGCAGAGATTATCGCTACTTGCTTCAAATCAAACAGTGCGAGCACAAGATCAAACAGCGAAGCGAACCATAACAAGCCAAAACTGCGCCCATTGTTACCTTACAGTTCATCGCTATAGGATAGGTCTAATCACTCTGTTTTGCCGTCGACCAACACGTTTGTTGGCAAATTTTCTGGTTTTTCCATACGTTGCGAGCATTGGGATCACCTACAAACACATGAGGATCTGATCTCAATGTTTCACAAACACCACGCTAGCACCCGAAGATGACAGAGAGATAAACGAATTCCCCCTATCACTTAAAGGTCTCGCCCCTTGTAAATGTGCTCAGCCTCTCAATAAGGGATATTTAGCCTCAAACAAGTAAGCCTTTTTAGGCAGCCAACGCTAAACGCGACTACCCTTACGAATTATATGGTCATGAAGTGGTCGTCTGTTTTCAGTGCTAACTGAAACCCAACATGGCGACGCTCCTGCGACACGGTTAGGCAACTGCGTTACCCTGCGCCTTAGCGCGAGTAAAATTAAAACGCATATACACATCAGACACTTATCGATTTTGATAACGATCGATT
The DNA here is from genome assembly GCA_019703815.1 of Thaumasiovibrio occultus. GTDB lineage: Bacteria > Pseudomonadota > Gammaproteobacteria > Enterobacterales > Vibrionaceae > Thaumasiovibrio > Thaumasiovibrio occultus. The sequence continues at coordinate 2,832,398 of AP023052.1, forward strand.
TAGTTCGTATCGCCTACGCACGTATCACAAAATACGCCACCCTATTTGCTCAGGCAATTTCACAGTAGCGTGACGGGGCGCCGGAGAGCGACACTTCTTTGCACAAAATTAGTTTGAATGATTCTCATTTATGGTTAGATTTTTTGTAAACCACACCATCAGGATTGATGGTTTGTTCATGCCAACAAACGGAGAATACCCATGATGAAAGCCGCAGTAGTCAATGAATTCAAAGGGCCCCTAGTAATCAAAGATATCCCACTTCCTAACGTGAAGCCGCGCGATGTGTTGGTCAAAGTCCACGCGTGTGGTGTCTGCCATACCGACTTACATGCCTGTCACGGCGATTGGCCAGTCAAACCCAAAATGCCACTGGTTCCCGGCCATGAAGGCGTTGGGGAAATTGTTGAGGTCGGTAGCGAAATCCATCACCTGAAAGTCGGTGATCGCGTTGGGGTGCCTTGGCTCTACAGCGCCTGTGGTCACTGTGATTACTGCTTAGATGGCAACGAAACCCTGTGTCACGATCAGCACAACGCCGGCTACTCAGTCGATGGCGGTTATGCCGAATACTGTTTGGCTAACGGTGAATACGTCGTGAAGATCCCTGACGGCTTGAACTATGTCGATGCCGCGCCCCTGTTCTGCGCCGGTGTTACCACCTATAAAGCGCTCAAAGTCACGGGCGTGAAGCCTGGGCAATGGGTTGCCGCCATTGGTGTGGGCGGTCTTGGCCACTTAGCCATTCAATACGCCGTGGCAATGGGCATGAACGTGATTGCGGTAGATACTGGCGCAGAAAAACTGGCACTAGCGAAAGAGCTCGGCGCGCAACACTGCATCGACTTTATGAAAGAAACCCCATCAGAGCGTATTCGCGAACTGACTGACGGCGGCGTGCACGGTGTCGTCTGTACGGCGGTTTCACAACCGGCGTTTAAAGAAGCCTATGCGTCTGTGCGTCGTGGTGGTTCATGCGTACTTGTCGGTCTGCCACCTGAAGACATGCCGATCCCAATCTTTGATACCGTGCTAAACGGCGTGAAAGTGATTGGCTCTATCGTGGGGACACGAAAAGATCTGCAAGAGTGTTTGCAGTTTGCCGCAGAAGGTAAGGTAAAAGCGATCACTCAGGTTAAGCAGCTTGCGGATATCAATGAGATCTTCGCCGATATGGAGAAAGGGGAAATCACCGGCCGTATCGTGATGGAGATGAGCTAAACGCCGCAAGGTGATAAGCAAGGTAAGTAACAAACCGCCCCAAGCAAAAGTGGGGCGCTAGTAAAGATCCACCTGCAAAGCAGGTGGCTTTGAATGGCCCCCTATAAGGGGGCTCACTGTTAATTCTCTATACCTAGCTTCATTTGGCGCTCCTCTTCTTCCTTCCCCACTCGATCTTGATGCCTGACATATCTGCGAATAATTTCCTCGTTCATTCCTACCGAATCAACGAAGTAACCTCGCTGCCAGAACTTGTTACCCCAAAGCTTTTTCTTTCTCAAATACGGAAATTTATTGAATAACCTAATCGCTGTACGGCCTTTAATAAAACCCATATAGCTTGAAATACTCAGGCTCGGTGGTAGTCTCACGACCAAATGAACATGGTCGATTTGAACGTTCAACTCTACAACCTTACATTTCTTCATATTGCTGTAAACGTAGATGCTTCTGTATAACTCCTTACCTAAATTACCCTTGAGTATTTTCAGGCGATACTTCGGAGTCCACACTATATGATACTGGCATCTGTAATACACATGTGAGGCGGATTCATATCTGCTCATGTTCTCTATCTCCTTGATTTGCTGGTTACAAACGAGGACATATTGAACATGAGCGTCCTTCGGGCAAAGCCCAAAAGAACGATCACCACCTTCTAAAGAAGGTGGTTTAAGGTTGGAAAATAAAAAAGCAAACAGCCAAAGGTTGTTTGCTTTTTTGTTTCGTATGACCGGTCGCTTGGAAAGCGACAGCATTACACGTACTGCATCACCACGCGTGAGGTCAGTTTCGTGACCAGCTCATAGGCAATCGTGCCAATGTGCTCGGCCACTTCTTCCGCCGGTAGACCCTCGCCCCACAAGATAGCGGTATCGCCGACCTTATCGGTCGCATCTGGGCCCAAGTCGACGGTTAACATGTCCATCGATACACGACCCACAGTGTGTACTTTGCGGCCATTGACCAACACCGGTGTACCGTTAGGCGCCATACGTGGGTAACCATCGCCATAACCAATCGCCACCACGGCAATGCGCGTATCACGCTCGGCCGTCCATTGCGCGCCGTAACCGACACTCTCCCCTTGTTTGACTTCTTTAATCGCAATCAAACTGGCAGACAAGGTCATCACGGGCTGCAAGCCCAGTGATTCAGCACTGTCAGGGATCGGTGAAACACCGTACAACACGATTCCCGGACGAACCCATTGGTAGTGGCTATCTGGCCATGACAAAATCCCCGCCGATGCGGCTAGCGAGCGCTCACCGTCTAAATCACGGGTAACTTCATCAAAGCAAGCGATCTGCTTCACGGTGAAATCGTTGTCCAGTTCGTCAGCACAACAGAAATGGCTAATGAAACGCAGCGGCTTGGCCACATTCGGGCACGCTTCAAGACGAGCGACAAACTCACTCACATCTTCTGCGCGCACGCCCAACCGATTCATCCCAGTGTCGATTTTCATCCACACTTGCGCCGGCATATCGAGCTCAGACTGCTCCAACACCTGAAGCTGCTCAATGTTATGCACAACGGTATGGATGTTGTTGGTGACCGCCATCGCCAGATCGGCAGCGCAGTAAAAGCCTTCGAGCAGCAAGATCGGTTTTACAATCCCGCCCGCACGCAAGGTAAGCGCTTCTTCAATGCGTGCCACACCGAAAGCATTAGCCGCATCCAACTGCTCGGCTACTTGCAACAAGCCATGGCCGTAACCATTGGCCTTCACGACCGCCAACACTTTACTGTTTGGCGCGATCTGCTTGATTTGTTGAAGGTTGTTCTGCAGCGCGCGGGTATTGACGGTCGCGGTGGCCGCTTTGAGCTGCATTCCCTGAAACTTATTCTTCGTCATACGCTGGTCCTGCATAGTTATCGAAGCGCGAGAACTGTCCTTGGAAAGTCAAACGCACTGAGCCAATTGGGCCGTTACGTTGCTTACCAATGATAATTTCGGCAATTCCTTTTAGCTGACTGTCTTCGTGATACACCTCATCGCGGTAGATGAACATGATCAAGTCGGCATCCTGCTCGATCGCGCCCGATTCACGCAAGTCAGAGTTAATTGGGCGTTTATCCGCACGTTGCTCCAACGAACGGTTAAGCTGAGAAAGCGCCACCACCGGGCAGTTCAGCTCTTTAGCCAAGGCTTTCAACGAGCGAGAAATCTCAGCAATTTCTAACGTACGGTTATCTTGCAAGCCCGGCACGCGCATCAACTGCAGGTAGTCGACCATGATCATGCTGATCCCACCGTGATCGCGGGCAACGCGACGGGCACGTGAGCGTAATTCAGTTGGCGTTAGACCTGAGCTGTCATCGATAAGCATGTTCTTCTTCTGCATCAGAAGCCCCATGGTCGATGAAATCCGCGCCCAATCTTCGTCATTAAGCTGGCCGGTACGGATCTTGGTTTGATCGACCCGCGATAGCGAGGCCAACATACGCATCATGATCTGCTCAGCGGGCATCTCTAGCGAGAAAATCAACACCGGTTTGTCTTGATCCATCGCCGCGTTTTCACACAAGTTCATCGCAAAGGTAGTTTTACCCATCGATGGACGCGCCGCGACAATGATCAGATCTGATGGCTGCAAACCGGCGGTTTTCTTGTTGAGATCGGCAAAGCCGGTCGAGACACCGGTAACACCGTCTTGTGGTGTTTGGTACAACAACTCGATACGCGCGAGGGTTTTCTCCAAAATGCTTTCGACATTTTGCGGCCCTTCACTGGCCGTGGTGCGCTGCTCGGCAATCGCAAACACTTTGCTTTCCGCCAAGTCGAGCAAATCGCCACTGGAGCGGCCTTGCGGATCATAACCGGCATCAGCGATTTCATTGGCGACCGAGATCATGCCACGGATCAACGAGCGCTCTTGCACAATGTGGGCATACGCGTTGATGTTCGCGGCACTCGGGGTGTTCTTAGCAAGCTCGGCCAAATAGGCAAAGCCGCCGACATCTTCGAGTTTGTCTTGGCTTTCCAGTTGCTCAGATAAGGTGATCAGGTCGAGGGGCTTACCACCGTCCAACAAGGTTTTGGCGGACTCATAAATGATCCGGTGCGGGCGGCTATAGAAGTCAGTCGCGACCAACTTTTCGGCGACGCTATCCCACCTTTCATTATCCAGCATTAAACCGCCCAACACGGACTGTTCGGCTTCTAACGAATGAGGGGGCATTTTAACGGCATCGACTTGTTTATCTTTCGCTGCCTGAGTTTGACGGTATTCGGCCATAGATCCTGTGTAACACTTTATTACTCGACACGGTTAGCGAGCCAGTATACCCCATTCGAGTATTGAGCTCTAAATTGATTATGCGGCATAAAGTGACGAAGCCCCAGTATTGGGTGGGGATTTATGAAATTGCTGGATCTGCAGGCAAAAAAAACCAGCCCGGAGGCTGGTTTTCACTGTTAGTACACAATTGCTTGTGTCTAAACGCTATGGCTTATGCAGCAACAACGCTTAGTTTAACAGTTGCGAATACTTCTGAGTGCAATTGAACAGAAATTTCGAACTCGCCAGTAGTGCGTAGAGCACCTTCTGGAAGACGAACTTCGCTCTTAGCAACAGCAACGCCAGCTGCAGTTACAGCGTCAGCGATGTCACGAGTACCGATAGAACCGAACAGTTTGCCTTCGTCACCTGCTTTAGATGCGATAACAACTGATTCTAGCGCGTTAACTTGCTCAGCGCGCGCTTCTGCAGCAGCTAGTTGCTCAGCAACTTTAGCTTCTAGCTCAGCACGACGAACTTCGAACATTTCAACGTTCGCTTTAGTAGCCATAACAGCCTTACCTTGTGGGATAAGGAAGTTACGAGCGTAACCCGCTTTAACGTTAACCTGATCGCCAAGGCCACCTAGGTTACCGATTTTATCAAGTAGAATAACTTGCATTATCTTGTCCTCTTAAACTTAATTAAACCGCTACCGATTACTGATGCTTGTCAGTGTATGGTAGAAGTGCTAGGTAACGAGAACGCTTGATTGCACGAGCTAGCTGGCGCTGATACTTAGCGCGAGTACCAGTGATACGGCTAGGTACGATTTTACCAGCTTCAGTGATGTAGTTTTTCAGAGTCGCTACATCTTTGTAGTCGATCTCTTGTACGCCTTCTGCAGTGAAACGGCAGAATTTACGACGACGGAAGAAACGTGCCATGGGCTTATCTCCTGAACTAAATTTTTTCAATGTTGTCGGCATGTAACACCAATTTGCCTAGCCCATTCCGACCAGTTTGGTAAGAGACGAAACCACTTACCTTGATGTGACTGCCAACAGCTAAATCTTGCGTGAGTGCTTGTAAACCTTGCCCACTGACCACCACGTTAATGTACGCATACACTTGGCGGGGTAAATCAGCTTCCCGTTGCGTGGAACGATGCTCAAGCACAAAGTGACAATGAGGAATTCCGGCAGGGGATTGGCTTCGCCTTAGCTGTTTGGCGATAACGCCAGAAAGCTCAAGACGATTGGTCATCAATATTACTCAGCCGCTGCTTCGCCTTCAGATTGTGCTTCTGCACGCTCTTCACGACGTGGGGCACGCTCTTCTTTAGCCTTCATCATTGGAGATGGCTCAGTGATAGCGCCTTTGGTGCGCATGATCATGTTACGGATCACAGCGTCGTTGAAGCGGAAGTTAGACTCCAGCTCGTCGATTACAGCTTGCTCAGCTTCAACGTTCATAAGAACGTAGTGTGCTTTGTGCAGCTTGTTGATTGGGTAAGCCAGTTGACGACGGCCCCAATCTTCTAGACGGTGAATCTGACCACCAGAATCTTTGATTGCACCAGTGTAACGCTCGATCATGCCAGCAACTTGCTCGCTTTGATCTGGGTGCACCATGAATACGATTTCGTAATGACGCATGGGTTGCTCCTTACGGATTAATCAGCTTCCACATTTGGCCCGGTCAAACCAGAGGAAGCAAGGAACTAAGTAAAATAACCGGGAATTTAGGCGCGCTATAGTACAGAACTCCACCGCCATTAGCAATCACATTTATAGCCAAGTGGAAAAAATCAACAGCGGTGGAAATTACCTGTTCATTTTCCGCTGTTTTCCCAGCACTTTTGTGATCGTAAACACACTCTATTACGCCGGTTTTTCCACTTTCGGAAGCCAATTTTCCGCCCATTTCCACTTCTTTTCCGGATAAAACGTGACCCCCTTCACGAGAAACCGGCCAAATTTCCAGAACTGCCGTTTTGTTTCCAGTTTCAACTGGAAAAACGCCGACTGCTTTTCCTGATACTTCGGGCGTATCTTTCACTCCATCGAAACAACGCTTCACTCACCCGACTTCACAGCGCCTGACGCCAACAAGCGAGGAGAGTGAAGAGCAACGCAACAACGTCTGGAGAGACTCCTTTGCAAGATTCAACTTTAACCCCAGAAGATCCAGCGATCATCGCGCTAGGTGCTTCTGTAACCGAACGTGCTATTGCCCTGCTTAATGAGCATCAGATCATTCCTGATGAACTGCAGCAAAAAATGCTAGCCACCCACATTAAAGCAATGGCATGGCGTTCATTCAGTGGCGAGTCTCTGCCAGAGCTTGAGCTAGAGATGTTCGACGAGATCTCACCAATCTGCCTACGCCTTGCTGAGCAAGCGTGCAGCTGGATGGACAACCTCGCTTACGAAGAAGCACACCTTTTATCTGTCCACTTTGAAGTGGCCAAAGACAACGAACTAAGCAACGCCCAAGGAGAATAATCATGTCTGTAATCAAACTAGTAATCGGCGACCGTATGGGTAAAGGCCAAAAAGTAGGTGCTGGCGCAGAAGCGGCTGGCGCAGAAGTGACTGTGATCCCAGGCATGGCAGCAGACATGAAGCTGGGTGATGTGATGAACCAGCAAGAAGCTGACCTAGGTATCTCTTTCTGTGGTAGCGGCGGCGCAGGTGCCATCACTGCTCAAACCAAATACGGTTACAAGTGCCGTTACGGTATGCGTTCAATTGAAGAAGGCATTACCGCAATCAACGAAGGCTGCGTTGTTCTGGGCTTCGGCTTCATGGACAAAGAAGAGCTGGGCGAAAAACTTGTGAAAGCTTTCATCGCGAAACACGGTATCGGCGCATGAAAGACCAACTAACCACTGACGTTATCGTCAGTGGTAAGGGTGAAACAAAGCAGCAGGCGTTTGCTGATGCTTTGAGTCAGATACAACCCGCACTGCTTAAAAACAATAAGAAAGTTCTCCTCCGGATTGAGCCGCAGGATGTGAAAGTCTTAGAAGCATACGAAAAAGTGCAGCGTGAAAAGTTTCTCTTTTTCTTCTTGCCACGAGATAAGCATCACTACCGCGTCAAGCTTGAGGTTACCGTCACCCTGACTTACATCGATGTGGATCAGGTTGATTTCCAACAATAACGCGAAACTCTAAGGATTTCTGACATGCTCTCTGTCATTATTTTTAAGTCCATCATTATTGGTGGCTTAGTCGGCATCGGGGTCGGTGCTGGTGCCGCGCGGATGTTCCACGCGCCAACCATCCAAGGTATGGGTGCTTTCCGTACTTTGGGCGAGCTTAACTCTTGTGAAGGTGACCCTGCTTCCCACTTCTCTTTTGGTCTTGGTTTCTTCTTTAACGCATGGGCATCAACCGTTGCTGCAGGCGCATTCACGCAAGACGTTGACCACCGTATCCTGCCTAACTGGGGCGCGGCGGCACTGATGGTGAAAAACCGCGACTTGGCGACCACGCTTCACGATCCAAAACGCATGGGTATCGCGTGTGCGATCATCGGTGCTTTCGTGGTGGCTTTCCTTAACTCTACCGCTGCTGCTGTTCCACCAGCACTGCAAGTTACTGCAGTAAAAGTACTGGTTCCTGCCGCTAACCTACTGGTTAACACAGTGATGCCAGTGATCTTCTGGTTGGCAGCAATCGAAGCAGGTAAGAAATCGGGCTTCTGGGCAACCATCTTTGGTGGTCTAGCGCAAATGATCATGGGTAACGCCGTACCAGGTCTGGTACTGGGTATCTTGATCGGTAAAGGCGTTGAAGAAGCAGGCTGGAACAAGATCACCAAGATCATGATGGTCGCTGTGGTTCTACTGTTCGTGCTAAGTGCTTTCTTCCGTGGCTTCGACATGAAATTCATCGAATCTTTCAACATGGAAGTACCGATGTGGCTTGAAAACATCCATCTGATGATGAGCGGTAAATAAGGGGAACGACAATGGATGACAAACTAAAGAATAACTTCTGGTACGCCGACTGGTCTTTCCCAATTTTCGTTGGCTTGCTGTCTTCAGGTGTATTTGCTGGTACTCACATGTTCTACCTCTACGGTGTGGGTGCATTTAACGAAGTAGCGTTCGTTTCTATGCTGCGTTCAGGTATGGAAACTGGGGTATACGGCGCAGTAGCAGCGTTCGGTGCGAGCTTCCTATTCGCTCGTATCATCGAAGGTTCACTGGTCGGTATCTTGGATATCGGTGGTGCAATCCAAACCGGTGTTGGCCTAGGTGTTCCAGCATTGCTACTGGGCGCGGGGATCGTATTCCCACTAGAAAACTTCGTTGCGTCTCTTGTGACCGGCATGTTGATTGGTATGGCGATCGGCTACGTGATTATCCTTGCACGTAAGTTCACCATCAACCAAAGCAACTCAACCTACGGCGCAGACGTCATGATGGGTGCAGGTAACAGCTCTGGCCGTTTCCTTGGGCCTCTTATCATCCTGTCAGCGATGGGTGCATCGATTCCAATCGGTATCGGTTCTCTAGCAGGCTCTTTGATCTTCTACATGTGGGGCAAGCCAATTACTGGTGGTGCAATCCTAGGTGCAATGGCACTAGGTACTATGTTCCCAGTCGCACTGTAAGTTCAGTCGCCTTTTAACACTATGCCCCGTACGTTGTCTCCGGGCGGGGCTATTTAAGAATTGCTTATGTACGATTTACTAATCCAACAAGCCAAACTGGCTTGTGGTGATACCACAGATATCGCCATCACTAACGGTAAGATTACCGCTATCGGCAATCTGACCGACGTAACTGCAACCCATACCATTAACCTTGCCGCGAACCACTTTATCAGTGCGGGCTGGATTGATGGCCACACACACTGCTACCCGAACTCACCAATTTATAACGACGAGCCGGATGCCATTGGGGTCACGGGCGGTGTCACAACAGTAATCGACGCAGGCAGCACCGGCGCTGATGACATTGATGACTTCGCAGCGGTCACGGCATCATGCCAAACTAACGTTCGTGCTCTACTGAATATTTCTCGCATTGGTCTACTTCGTCAAAACGAACTGGCGGATAAAAACGATATCGATGCGACCCTAAACAAAGCCGCCATTGAACGCCACCCAGACTTCGTTGTCGGGATCAAAGCGCGCATGAGCGGCAGTGTGGTCGGCGAAAACGGCCTTGCGCCACTGGCTGATGCTAAAGCGCTGCAGTGCCAATGCCAACACCTCCCATTGATGGTGCACGTCGGTAACGCGCCACCAACCTTGGATGACATCGTAGAACTGCTGGGTGAAGGCGACATCCTGACCCACTGCTTCAACGGTAAACCTAACCGCATTCTGACACCGGAAGGTGAGCTACGCGGCGCGGTGAAAGCGGCGATTGAACGTGGCATGTTGCTCGACATAGGCCACGGCAGTGCCAGCTTCAGTTTTGAAGTGGCGGAGCAAGCGATCTCACGCGGGATCCTGCCAGACACCATTAGCTCTGATATCTACTGCAAGAACCGCATCAACGGCCCGGTGTATGGCCTCGCCCACTTGATGTCGATGTTCTTCACCCTTGGCCTGAGCCATGAAGAGATCATTGAGCGTGTCACCCAGCGCGTCGCCAGCGCTCTGAAGTTACCAACCAAAGGCAGCCTTGCCATCGGCCAAGACGCTGACCTCACTATTTATGACCTTGAGTCTGCCACCGTGACCTTCAACGACACCGAAGGCGACAGCAGACAAGGCGAACAACGTTTTGCACCTCTTGCAGCCATTGTGGGCGGCAAGCTTATTGTGACAGAAAAAGGACAACACACTCATGCCTTCAATTCTTGAGAAATACAACCTGAAAGAAGTGATCAACGCTTCTGGACGCATGACAGCTTTGGGCGTATCAACGCCACAACCTGAAGTGGTAGAAACCGTCTGTTTCGGTGTGAACAGCTACTTCGAAATGAAAGATCTGGTCAACAAGACCGGTGAATACATCGCGCGTATGCTCGATGTAGAAAACGCCGTAGTGGTGTCTTGTGCATCAGCAGGTATCGCGCAATCTGTGGCGGCCATGATTGTCCGTGGCGACGCCTACCGTTTGGAAAACCTCCATGCTCACGCCCACAACATGCCAACCGAAATCGTGATCCCGAAAGGTCACAACGTGAACTTCGGCGCGCCAGTAGGCACCATGATCAACCTTGGTGGTGGTCGTGTGGTTGAAGCGGGCTGGGCAAACGAATGTAGCGCCGCGCAACTAAGCGCTGCCGTTAACAGCAACACCGCAGCGATCCTTTACATCAAATCACACCACTGCGTGCAAAAGAGCATGCTGTCAGTCGCTGACGCGACGGCGGTGGCGAAAGCGCACAACGTACCGTTGATCGTCGATGCTGCGGCAGAAGAAGATCTCAAGCTGTACTACCAACAAGGTGCCGATCTGGTGATCTACAGCGGCGCGAAAGCGATTGAAGGCCCAACCAGCGGTCTTGTGATCGGTAAGCACGAATACGTGGAGTGGGTAAAACAACAATCTGCCGGTATTGGCCGTGCGATGAAAGTGGGTAAAGAAGGCATTCTTGGCCTGACGCACGCGATTGAAATCTACCTTGAACGCCAACAAGAAACCGGCGAAGAAATGGTCGCGAAAATGACCCCGTTCATCGACGGTCTGAACGCCCTAACCGGTATCACCTCTCGCGTAGTATGGGATAGCGCAGGTCGCGATATCGCCCGTGCAGAAGTGAACTTTGACGCTAGCGCGTTCGGCATCAATGCCAAAGAAGCGGTTACCCGACTGCAAAACGGTAACCCAGCGATCTACTGTCGCGCTTACAAAGCCAACGAAGGCACTATCGAATTTGACGTGCGCAGCGTTTCTCAAGCACAACTAACCCAAGTGCTTGCTGCCATGACTAAGTTAACTCAGGAGTAATCACATGTCTTTGACCCCTAAATTTTATGCTGATCGTGTTTGTTTGAACGTACTAGCTAACTCTCACGACAACGCTGTTGATATCTACGAAGCAGCGGAAGGTCACGTACTGGTTGGCATGCTGTCAAAGAGCTACCCAGATGTACCTTCAGCGGTAGAAGACATGAAAGCTTGTGCGGAAAAAATCAATAACGCCCTGTCTATCGGCCTAGGTGCTGGCGATCCAAAACAGTCTGACATGGTGACTGAGCTTGCAGGTATTTTGCAGCCACAACACGTCAACCAAGTGTTCACTGGCGTTGGCAAAAGCCGTAACGCACTAGGCCAAAACGACACCGTTGTGAACGGCCTGATTTCACCAACCGGCACTGTCGGTATGGTGAAAGTGTCTACCGGTCCGAAGAGCTCAACCATGGCTGACGCTATCGTGCCTGTCGACACCGCAATCGCGATGCTACAAGACATGGGTTGCAGCTCTGTTAAATTCTTCCCGATGAATGGCCTAGAGTCTCGCGACGAATACGTCGAAGTTGCGAACGCGTGTGCACGCAATCAATTCTGGCTAGAGCCAACAGGTGGGATTGACCTAGCAAATTTCGAAGAAATTTTGCAAATTGCCTTGGATGCTGGCGTTGAGAAGGTTATACCTCACGTGTATAGCTCAATCATAGATTCATCAACTGGCAACACCCGTCCAGAAGATGTTAAAACACTGCTAGAAATCACCAAACGCATTACAACAAACTAATGTGAGAAAGCCGAGCCTACCGCGCTCGGCTTTTTTAGCAGTACTTGTACAAGGAAACACCTATGCCCAAGTTACCGCATCCCCGCCTCGTTCGTTTACTCGATGCCGTCCTGAATACGCCCCTGACCCAAGAAGAGCTAGCTACGCGTCTGAATGTCTCCACCCGCACGGTTCGTACCGATGTCGCCACCCTCAATAACGTGATGGTGAACCACGGCGCGCACTTGATCCATCAGCGTGGGTTGGGCTACCAGCTCAAGATCTACAATCAAGCCGCGTTCAATGCCTTCCAGCAAGCGGTGTTAGAAACCGGGCCTGCGCCACGTACCAGCAAAGAGCGCATCGTGCAGATCCAAGTGCTCCTGCTGGCCTCTGACGATTGGATCCGCCTCGACGATCTGGCAGACACCTGGAACCTAAGCCGCGCCGCCGTGCAAGGCGATATGGCCGACGTGCGTTCGCAGTTATCACTGTTTGGGTTAAGCATCGATACTAAACCGCGCTTTGGGATGCGGATCATTGGCAGCGAAACCGCCATTCGTGCGCGTTTGGCGCAGATCATCTATGTCGAGCAAAAAGCCGGGCAAAGCTCGCGCGGCTTGATCAATAGCCTGTTCCCGCTCAAATCACAGCAAGTGCTGACCATTCGCCTGCGTGAGTTGCTCACTGAGCTGAAAATCCACATTAATGACGATGGCCTGCACTGGCTCACCATCTACGCCACCGTCACCTTGCAGCGCTTGGCCAGCGGCCATGAGCTCAACCATTTCGCCCAAGATGACATTACGCCGACCATCTTGCCGGTCGCATCGAAGATCTTTGATGCGTTGCCGATGTTGCTGCCAGCGAACCGCCACGAAATTGCGGCGATGGCGATCCAACTGCAAGCACGGATCAACCCAAACCAATACCCGCTAAATGCCGGCGTGAAAGAAGAAGCGCGTCAGTTGGTCACCCACATCCTGAACTATGTGCACCACCACTACCCGTACGACATTCGCCAAGACAGTCAGTTAAAGCAAGATTTGCTCACTCACATCAGCAACATGATCATTCGCGTGAAACACCACGTCGCGACGATCAACCCGCTGGCAGAGCACATTAAGCAGCACTACCCGCTTGCCTACGACATCACCCTCGCCGCGATTGCCGATTGGATCCGCGAAACCGGCTACTGTATGACCCAGCACGAAATCGGGTATTTGGTGATCCACTTAGGGGTCGGGCTTGAGCGCAACAACTGCTTGGAGCATCACACCCCAAAAGCGATTTTGTACTGCGATGCAGGCAACGCTGTGGCACGTGGCTTGGAAGCGATCATTTCGCGCCACTATCCCCTACTTGAGCTGAGAACCATCAACAACATCGCCGCCCTTGAGCGCGCGCAAATGCTCGGCGCTGATATCATTATTTCGACCACGCCGTTGATCGAAGCGCGTCTGCCGCTGTTTATTCTTGATCCGTTCCCAACCCAGCACCAATTAGAAGAGCTGGGTAAGTTGGTACTGGTCGACCGTACCGGGCCGTACATGCTGGAGAAATACTTCTCTGCTGAGCAGTTCCTGTATATTGATGAGCCGATCGATCAAGAGACCTTGTTCAATCAAGTGTGCGGCGAATTGGAAGGGCGCGGATTGGTAGAAGCCGGTTATGGCGCGTCGCTCAAAGAGCGTGAAGTGATTGTTTCGACCATGATGGGCAACCATATTGCCCTGCCTCACTCCATTGCGCTGTACGCGAAGCACTCCTTGGTCTACACGGTGGCGGCGCCGCGTGGCATTGATTGGGGGAATGGCGAAAAAGCCTATTTGATCCTGTTTATGGCGCTCAGTAAACACGACTATGAAGAAGCGATGGGGCTGTACGATCTGTTCTTAACCTTGGTGAATAACAAGGCAGGGAAAACCCTCGCCCAGTGTACCGATTTTGCCGACTTTAAAGCACTGGCACATCAAGAGCTGCTATAAGTTCGCCAACGCGCGAATGTCGGTAGAACTTAATAGCGATCAACAGACACAAAAAAAGGGCCAATGGCCCTTTTTTTGTGGATTGCTACGCCAACTTACGCTTTAGCAGCCAAACGCTGACGCACCACTTCAAACAAGCACACACCGCTTGCCACTGAAACGTTCAAGCTCGATACCGTACCCGCCATTGGGATCTTGATCAGCTCATCACAGGTTTCACGGGTTAGACGACGCATACCGTCACCTTCTGCGCCCATCACCAACGCCATTGGGCCGGTCATCTTCGCTTGGTAGATGTCATGGGTGGCTTCACCTGCGGTACCAACGATCCAAATGCCCTTGTCTTGTAGCATACGCATAGTGCGCGCCAAATTGGTCACGCGAACCAATGGCACCACTTCTGCTGCGCCACACGCGACCTTGCTGGCGGTTGCATTCAGCTGCGCTGAGCGATCTTTAGGTACGATCACCGCCGCCACACCGGCCGCATCCGCATTACGCAAACACGCACCCAGGTTGTGCGGATCGGTCACACCATCAAGGATCAGTAGCAATGGTTGCTCTTTGCCGTCCAAAATGATGTCGAGATCGTTCTCGTTGTACTGACGCGCCGGTTTTACACGGGCGATAATGCCTTGGTGTACCGCGCCTTTTGCACGGTCATCCAACGCCTTACGGCCAGCTTCTTGTACGGTTACGCCCAGTGACATCAACTCGCTCAGTACCGGTGCTAGGCGCTCGTCTTGACGACCTTTCAATACCATTACTTCAATAAAGCGTGCTGGATCGTTCGCCAACACGGCTTGTACGGCGTGGATGCCGTAAATCATTTCATTACTCATGATTGTGCTTTCTTCGCTTTACCGCGCGCTTTTTTCTTCTTGCGCACTTTCTCGGCTTTGGTTTTCTTCGGAGCCGGGTTAGCTTTCTTGCCACCCGCGTTCGATGTTTTTTTGCCTGCTGGCTTTTTCTTGCTGCCTTTCGCTGGCGGCTTACCACCTAACGATGGCGGTAGATCGTCTTCCACCGCTGGCATTGCCTTAGGCACTTTGCCTTGCTTCAGTGCTTGGCGCACACTGCGGCGATCGGATTTTTGTTTTGCTTGAACTTCTTCGGCTTTGCCGTCTTTACCGACTTGGTAAGCTTGGAGGTTCTGACGCATGCCTTCAGCTTTGCGCATACGTTGTTTTTCAGTTTTGCCTTCACGACGAGGTTTGCGGTTGCTGCCCACCAAATCGAAGTCGATTTTGCGATCATCCAAGTTTACGCCCAGTACGCGGATTTGTACCGTGTCACCCAAACGATATACCTGCTTAGAGTGATCCCCAATCAAGCGCTGACCGATCGGATCGTAATGATAGTAATCATTCGCCAAGTTGGAGACATGCACCAAGCCATCGATATTCAGCTCGTTCAAACGCACGAAAAAGCCAAAGCCGGTGACGTTGGCAATCACCCCTTCAAACTCATCGCCGACGTGATCTTGCATGTACTCACACTTGAGCCAATCAGCCACATCGCGCGTGGCATCATCAGCGCGGCGCTCGGTGGTCGAGCACTGCTCGCCCAAGGTGTCCATGTCATCAAATGAGTAATGGTAACCACCGGTTGGGGTCCAACGATCTTTATTGGTACCCGCTTGCTTCGCCAATAGGTATTTGATCGCGCGGTGCAAGATCAAATCCGGGTAACGGCGAATTGGCGAGGTAAAGTGCGCGTACTGGCTCAGTGCCAAACCAAAGTGACCCAAGTTATCCGCTTGGTAGATCGCTTGCTTCATGGAGCGCAGCAGCATGGTTTGGATCAGCTCTTGATCGGCGCGGCCGTGGATCAAGTGTGCGAGATCGGCGTAATCACGCGGCGACGGCTCCAAACCACCACCCAGATAAAGGCCCAACTCACCCAAGAAATCACGAAAACCCGTCAAGCGCTCTTCACCCGGCGCTTCATGCACACGATAGAGCGCCGGCTCTTTCATCTTCTCGACAAAACGTGCGGACGCAATATTAGCCAGAATCATGCACTCTTCAATGATTTTGTGCGCGTCGTTACGCTCGTAAGGCTCGATACGATCGATCTTACGCTCGCTGTTAAAGATAAATTTGGTCTCAACCGTTTCAAACTCAATCGCGCCACGCTCTTCGCGGGCAGTCTTGAGCACTTTGTACATCGCGTACAGCTCTTCCAGATGCGGAACAAGCGGCGCGTAACGTTCACGCAGCTCTTCATCACCTTCGAGCACTTTAAACACTTTGTTGTAGGTCAGACGCGCATGGGAATTCATCACCGCTTCGTAGTGCTTGTAGCCTGACAGCTTACCGCTGGCGGAGATGGTCATCTCACACACCATACACAAGCGATCGACTTGCGGGTTCAATGAACACAGGCCATTTGACAGCACTTCTGGCAGCATCGGCACCACTTGCGCGGGGAAATACACCGAGTTACCACGGTTGATCGCTTCTTTATCCAGCGCAGAATCAACACGAACGTAGTGGCTTACATCGGCAATCGCCACCCACAAACGCCAACCGCCAGATTTTTTCTTCTCACAGTACACCGCGTCATCGAAGTCGCGCGCGTCTTCGCCATCAATCGTCACCAGTGGCAAATCGCGTAAATCGACACGGCCTTGTTTGGCGTCTTCTGGCACTTCTTCGGTCAGATCGGCGATTTGCTTTTCAACGTCTTTTGGCCATTCGTGAGGAATATCGTGGGTACGCAGTGCGATCTCGATTTCCATTCCCGGCGCCATATTTTCACCGAGGACTTCAACAATCTTACCAACCGCATTGTGTTGGCGCGTCGCACGCTGAGTGATTTCCACCACCACCACGTTACCCATACGGGCTCCGAGTTTTTGATCTTGCGGGATCACGATATCTTGCGCGATCCGCGAATCGTCCGGCACCACATAACCCATGCCGTTTTCGATAAAGAAACGCCCCACGATCTGGCCGGTACGCTCTTCCAAAATACGCACGATACGCGCTTCATCACGCCCACGTTTATCGACACCCACTTTTTGTGCCAAGACGTAATCGCCGTGGATCACGCCGCGCATTTGGTGAAACGGCAGCACTAAATCATCTTTGGTGCCCGCCCCTTCAGGACGCAAGAAGCCGAATCCTTCGCGGTGACCAATCACATTGCCTTTGATCAGATCGATACGCTCTGGCAAGGCATAGCACTGACGACGCGTGAAGATCAATTGCCCATCGCGCTCCATCGCACGCAAACGGCGGCGAAGTCCTTCGTATTGATCATCACCTTGCAAGTTCATCACTTCAAACAGGTGATCTCGGCTTACTGGAGTAGAAAAGCTCTCAATAACTGACAGGATATGTTCGCGATCAGGGATAGGATTTTCGAATTCTTCAGCAGAACGACCGACAGGGCGATCGTCAGTATTTGGGGTGTTTTTGGCCATTGGATGATCCATAGTTGGCGAGTAATAACTCAAGTATATCTGAGTGCGTCGGCTTCATATAGCACAAGTGCAGGATATTCAGTGAAAAAGTGTCGAGCCCACAAGGCATTGCTTGCAGCAGGTATCACTGTTCTAAGCGGATAGAAATAAGGTTGCCAGCACGATAGGCGTCTAAGCCCTTAGCGGCAAATTCAGTGTCATCGTAACAAGGCAATCACAGAAAAGAAAAACAGGGCGCTCAAGGCAACGCGATCACCAGAAGGTGTCACGCATTTTGGCACGCTGAATGGCGTTTGCCGGCATACGTTGCTCTAGGCCACGACGCAATTGTGCAATGCGTCGGTGAGCCGCTTCATTGGCGGTTGATGTGTTATAGAGCCAGCGGTAGGCATCTTCATAATCAAGCGGGCTGCCGTAATCTTTCAGCAGTAGCTCAGCCAGTAACAGGCGGGCTTTCAAATGCCCCAGCGCCGCCGCTTCACGCAGGTACGGAATAGCGCGTTCTTGATCTTGCTGGACCAAAGTGCCATTGGCGTAGTAACGCCCCAGTTGCTCAAGGGCAGCGGGCAAACCTTGTCGCGCGGCTTGGTTGATATAGAAAATACCGAGTTCTACATCGCGCTCTACGCAGACGCCCCACGCCAGCATATCACCGTACAAGAATTGAAAGGCGGGATACTCGACCACTTGGGCGCGCGCGGCAATATCTTCGACGATCTGGCATTCATCAGCCTTGATTTGGCGTAAATGTTCATTACTGTCAAACCAGCGAATAAGCTGCGCTTCCGAGTACACTTCCACCGGTCCCATCGCGAGATCGGTATTAGCGTAGGAAAGCTGGCTAATCAGCAATGTGGCAAGTAATTTCAATTTAAGCTTCATAAGGGTTCTCTGGCAGTGTCGAGAATTGTATCGGCACCACACGGATGAACTTTAGGATGAATCGCCGCTGAAAACGGACTTTTAGCAAGATATCGCGAGAATTGAAGCAAGATCAAAAAGCCAGCCCGAAGGCTGGCTCTTTTTCTTATTCACCGTAAGGGTGAACTTTGATGATTGTCTCGTTACGGTCTGGACCGGTAGAGATAATATCGATTGGCACACCCGTCAGCTCTTCGATACGTGCAATGTAATCAAGTGCTGCTTGAGGTAGCGCGTCTAGAGATTTCGCACCAAAGGTGTTCTCAGACCAACCAGGCATGGTTTCGTAGATTGGCGTTACGTTCTCGTAAGCATCAGCCGCCATTGGAGATACTTCTAGAACCGTACCGTCAGCTAGTTGGTAACCGGTACAGATCTTCAACTCTTCTAGGCCGTCTAGGACGTCTAGTTTAGTTAGACAGAAGCCGGTGACTGAGTTGATTTGGATTGCGCGGCGCATTGCCACTGCATCGAACCAACCAGTACGACGTAGACGACCAGTCGTAGCGCCAAACTCGTGACCAACGGTACCTAGGTGCTTACCGACTGGATCTTGTTTGTCTAGACCGTCGTAAAGCTCAGTTGGGAATGGACCTGCACCTACGCGAGTACAGTAAGCTTTCGCAATACCCAAGATGTAACCTAGGTGACGTGGACCAAAACCAGAACCTGCAGCAACACCACCAGCGGTTGTGTTAGAAGAGGTTACGTACGGGTAAGTACCGTGGTCGATATCAAGCAGTGTACCTTGCGCACCTTCGAACATGATCTTGTCGCCACGCTTACGCGCTGCATCTAGTTCGTCAGTAACGTCGATAACCATAGAGGTTAGAAGATCAGCTTGAGACATGATAGTCGCTAGAACGTCGTCGTAGCTTACAGGCTCAGCATTGTAGAAGTGCTCTAGTTGGAAGTTGTGGTAATCCATCACTTCCTTAAGCTTCTCGGCAAAGGCTTCTTTATCAAACAGATCGCCAACACGTAGACCGCGGCGAGCCACTTTGTCTTCGTACGCAGGACCGATACCACGACCAGTTGTACCGATCGCTTTCTTACCGCGGGCAGCTTCACGCGCTTGATCTAGCGCTACGTGATAAGGAAGAATTAGCGGACAAGCTTCTGATAGGAACAGACGCTCACGAACAGGGATACCACGCTCTTCCAGCGGTTTCATTTCTTTCAGCAGTGCATCTGGAGAAAGAACCACACCATTACCAATAATGCACTTAACATTATTGCGTAGGATGCCTGATGGGATAAGGTGAAGAACGGTTTTCTCACCGTCGATAACTAGGGTGTGACCAGCGTTATGACCGCCCTGGTAACGTACTACATATTTTGCATCTTCGGTAAGCAGGTCTACGATCTTACCCTTACCTTCGTCACCCCATTGGGTGCCGAGAACGACTACATTGTTTGCCATCTTTCTTAGTCTGTAGTTAGTTAAAAATGGATTCTAGCAGTTTCGGTCGTCCCTTGCAGTCACTTTTTAACCGTTCGACCTAAATTCTGTCAGATTGATGTCATGTAACTATCACGGATGATTTTACAACGACTTCAGAATGGTATAGACGATAACCACGCCGGTGACCAGAATACAGCCGCCCATTCGACGTAACTGATTGTCTTGCTGTCGACTTAGTTCCAACATTAGCTCACGCCAGCGTGAAGGAAACAACGTCGGCCCAATGCTTTCAGCAATTAACATCAGCCCGACGGCTAACAAAAAGGTTTCCATAATTTTGTCTCGCTCAATAGCTCAATAGCTCAATAGCTCAATAGCTCAATAGCTCAATAGCTCAATAGCTCAATAGCTCAATAGCTCAATAGCTCAATAGCTCAATAGCTCAATAGAAAAGCCAACTTGCGCCCATAAAAAAGGGCAAGACACCGTCTTGCCCTTTTCGCTGATAACGACAGTAAACCGTTACTGTACGCCGTCTTGATTGTTCATGTAACGGAAGAAGTCACCCGTTGGCTCAAGGATCATTACGTCATCTTTCGAGTTAAAGCTGCCTTCATACGCACTCAGTGAGCGTAGGAAACCATAGAACTCTTCGTTTTGACCAACCGCTTGAGTGTAGATACGTGCCACTTCTGCATCTGCCGAACCACGACGCTCACGCGCATCACGATCCGCTTCCGCTAATAGTGTGGCCACTTCTAGCTCAGCTGCCGCTTGGATCTCTTCTTGCTGACGACGACCGTCCGCACGGAATTGACGCGCTACCGCTTCACGCTCTGCACGCATACGGGCGTGGATCGACTCCGACACATCGGTCGGCAAGTTGATTTGCTTGATACGCACATCAACCAGTTCGATACCAAGCTCTTCACGCAAAGCGGCTTCAGTCACCAAACGCACGTTGTTCATGACAGCGTTACGCTCAGTCGAAACAATCTGCTTAATGCTCTTTTGACCGATCTCGGCACGCAGTGCCGCATCGATACGTTGTTGCAACAGCGTCTCTGCGATACGACGGTTACCGTTGCCGGTTTTCTCAAAGTATTGAGAGAAGTCGACGATACGCCACTTCACGTAAAGATCGACGATCACGTCTTTCAACTCGTTAGTGGTATAGCGGCTTTCGTTACCGTCCATCGTCAGCAAACGCGCGTCCATCAAACGCACTTTATCAACGAAAGGCAGCTTGAAGTGCAGGCCCGGTTCGTACACCACTGGCACATCTTGAGCATCAACATGTAAACGACCAAAACGCACCACAAAAGCACGCTCAGTTTGGTTCACAACAAACAACGAGCTAAGCGTCACTGCCACCAAAATCACCGCAAGGGCTAATACTAATTTACGCATTTTTTAATCCCCCTTAGCGACCGGTTTGACGAGTGGTCTGACGCTCATTTGGGCTCAGAGTTCGAGACGGCACCACTGGACGCGCTTCTGGCTCAACACCCAGATTGGTATTGCTCTGTGTTGTTGCTGCGCCATTGTTAGCCGCACTACCACGGTTCAACAAACTGTCCATTGGCATTAGCATCACATTGTTGTTGTTCGACGTATCGACCAACACTTTGCTGGTGCTGCTGTAGACGCGTTCCATCGTTTCTAGGTAGAGGCGCTCGCGCGTAACGTCTGGTGATGCCAGATATTCAGGCAATAGACGTTCGAAACGTGCCACTTCACCTTGCGCTTCGTTCGTTGTGGTTTCGTAGTATGCATCCGCCTCTAGGCGAATACGCTCTGCACGACCAGACGCTTTTGGCAGGATGTCATTCTTGTAAGCTTCCGCTTCCAAGATGTAACGCTCCTGATCCTCACGCGCTTTGATCGCATCGGCAAACGCATCGTTTACTTCTGCCGGTGGACGCGCATTTTCAAACGTCACTTCCACGATCTCCAGACCCATGTCGTAATCTTGGATGATCTCTTTCAGCGTCTTGGTGATTGTTTCGTTCGCTTGTTGACGACCCGCTGCAAGCAATGGCTCCATGGTGTTATCACCCACAGTCGCGCGCAATGCGGCATCTGTCGCTTGGCTCAAACTGTCGTCGGCGTTCGTCACGTTAAACAGGTATTTCACAGGATCGCTTACGCGGTACTGCACACCGATCTCAACGTTGATCACGTTTTCATCAGAAGTCAGCATCAAACCGCTGGCACGCAAAGCCCGGAGACTCAACACGTTTACCGGATACACTTCGTCAACAAAAGTAGGTTTCCAGTTCAAACCTGGTTTTGCAATTTTGTGATAGCGACCAAAACGGGTCACCACCCCTTCTTCGACTTGCTCAATGGTGTAGAAACCACTCAGGCCCCATACCACCACAGCCGCAGCAGCCAGCAAACCAAGACCAGCTGCGCCAGCCCCTTTACCGCCACCGGACGATGGTTTACCACCAAACACGCCACCCAATTTTCGACTTAGCTTCCCAAATACTTCGTCAAGATCCGGTGGACCTTGATCACGACCGCCACGGTTTTTGTTCCCCCAAGGGTCCTTATCGCTTCCGCCGTTATTGTTGTTGCCAGGCTCATTCCACGCCATTAGATAACTCCATCAATATGATATGACGACAGTTTTTTTATACTGTAGCAGTCGATCAAGAGACGATAAAGCCTTGAATCACACTGCTTTCCCTTTTTTCTAACCTCTGCCAATCGATCTGCTGCATTCGCACGTCGATCATCAGGGTTCCGTCTTCGGTATATTCTTCATGTTCGATGCAGTCCAGTTGATAGAACTGGCTACGCCATTTACCGGCATATTGCGGAGGCAACGCAAGACGATGTCTCACTATGCTTCCAGATAACAATTCGGTTAACGCTTCAAACAAGAGATCGATCCCCAGCCCTTCCCGTGCTGAGAGCCAAACGCGTACTGGCGTGCCATTGTCATCACGTTCAATATGCGGTTCACGCCCTTCCATGTTGTCGATTTTGTTCATCACCAACAGTGAAGGGATCTCATTGGCTTCAATCTCTTCAAGCACCACATTGACGGACTCTATGTTGTCGCGAAAACGATCATCGCTCGCATCGACGACATGCAATTGCAGTGTGGCTTCTTGTGTTTCTTGTAGCGTGGCTTTAAACGCCGCGACCAAATCATGAGGAAGATGGCGAATAAATCCGACCGTATCTGCCAATATGGTTGGGCCGACATCTTGTACGTCAATACGGCGCAAGGTTGGATCAAGTGTGGCAAACAGCTGATCAGCCGCGTACACACCAGATGCAGTAATTTGGTTGAACAGCGTCGATTTACCGGCGTTGGTGTATCCAACCAGCGAGACTGTTGGGATCTCGTTTCGCTGACGGGCACGTCGGCCTTGTTCACGTTGCTTGGCGACTTTTTCTAAACGGCGCAATATCGTTTTGATACGTTCACGTAGCAAGCGTCGATCGGTTTCGAGCTGTGTTTCACCTGGGCCCCGTAAACCGATCCCGCCTTTTTGTCGTTCAAGGTGGGTCCAGCCTCGGATCAGGCGGGTAGAAATGTGGCGCAATTGGGCTAACTCAACTTGCAGTTTACCCTCGTGCGTACGGGCACGCTGTGCAAAGATATCGAGGATCAAACCAGTACGGTCTAATACCCGACATTTGCACAGATGCTCAAGATTGCGCTCTTGTGCTGGTGACAAGGCGTGATTGAAGATGATGATGTCGGCTTCTTCCGCCATCACCGCCTGCGCTATCTCTTGTGCTTTACCTTCTCCAACAAAATACTTGGGGTGAGGAGATTGTCTGCTGCCAGTGATCACGCGGCGCGTCGTAACGCCCGCTGACGATACCAGCATTTCACACTCACTCAGATCTTCCCACTCCTCTTCTTGGTTGAAGTTGATATGGACAAGGATAGCCTGTTCACCAGCTTCATAACGGTCAAACAAGCAGTAACTCCTATGAAGAACCGATTACTCTTCGGTCTTCTCTTGGCTGCGCTCAGCACCAGATGCTGGACGCTCACTAGCACTGTGATGGCTCACTGCGCGAGCAGGAACAACAGTAGAAATCGCGTGCTTGTACACCATTTGGTTAACAGTGTTTTTCAATAGGATAACGAACTGATCAAACGACTCGATTTGGCCTTGTAGCTTGATACCATTGACGAGATAGATAGAAACAGGAATGCGTTCACGTCTTAGCGCATTCAAAAACGGGTCTTGTAAAGATTGCCCCTTCGCCATTTTATTTTTTCCTTTTCAATTTGTTGTTATTAGCATTTTAGTAATAAAAATACGCAAACAGTTGATACTATACGCCTTTACTCACTACCACAACACATAGATTGCAAGACAGTTTGCAAAGCCAAATCAGGAGACAAGCTGTCGAGCCATGTCAAATTATCCCAGCCTCTCAACCAGGTGATTTGACGCTTGGCCAGCTGACGGGTTGCGCATACCCCCCGATAAATAGCTTCGTCCAATGTGCTCTCACCTGCAAGGTGATCCCACATCTGACGATAGCCAACACACCGAATCGACGGTAAGTCAGGATGAAGATCGCCGCGATCGTAAAGTGCTTTCACTTCCTGCTCGAAACCTGCTGCCATCATTTTCTCGAACCTTAATTCAATACGTTGATGTAAGACGCTTCGATCTGCAGGCGCAATCGCAAACTGTTTAACCTGATACGGCAGAGCTTCCCCTTTCTGCTCCGTTAACTCAGTAAGAGTTTTGCCCGAAATTCGAAAAACTTCCAATGCCCGCGATAGTCGCTGAGGATCATTCGGGTGGATCCTCGCGCCGGACACTGGGTCAATACGCTTGAGCTCTTCATGCAAGTGCTGCCACCCTTTCTCTGCGGCTTCGCGCTCAATATCGGCGCGAATAACAGGATCAGCTGACGGCAAAGGTGAAAGACCCTTAAGCAAAGCTTTATAGTAGAGCATAGTTCCGCCGACCAAAAGCGGGATCTTACCTTCAGCAACAATCTCTGACATTTCTTGTAACGCATCGCGTCGAAAATCAGCGGCTGAGTAGCTCTCTTTAGGATCCAAAATATCAATTAATCGGTGCGGGGCAAGGGCTTGTTCCTGCGCCGATGGCTTCGCCGTGCCAATATCCATCCCTTTGTATATCAGGGCGGAATCAACACTAATCAACTCCACAGGTAAATGTTGTCGCAATGCAATCGCGAGATCAGTTTTACCTGAAGCGGTGGGACCCATCAAAAAAATGGCAGTCGGTAATGGCTTACTCATGGTCAAATGCTTTTACTACTTCTGTTAAATCAACCGGCTTCATCAACCAAGACATTTTTAAGGATAGCTGGGCTCCCCAAATCTGCTCGACGTCACCAGCCAATGCGATAGATTGCGCAAGGCTATAGTCTTCCTCTTCTGGCATCAAGTAATTTGCCAATTGATCTAACGCCGCGTCATAGGTTTGCGCAGCCAAAGCATCTAACAACTGCGGGATCAAGACTTGCAGATTCTGCTGTCGGAAGGGAGAGGAAACCGCCATTACCATGATTTGCGTTCCTCGCGATTGCAAAACGATCCCTAAGGTTTGCAGTGAATCAGCGGCGCTGTTAACAACGCTGAGTTGTTGCTCAGTCACATGCAAGCGCAGGGGGATAAGCAGTGGCTGTGGCGCGCCGGGGTGATTTAACTGACCACGCACTTTGACAAAGTGCAGACGTTGCAGCGAGCAAAGATAAAGCTGACGGTGTTGCTCCACCAGCATGTAGCGCCCTTGCACAACACTCAGCACTTTGCCAAATTCGTTGCCTTCTACCTGTGCTTGATGACTGTGCGCTTTCACGGCTGGCGCAGGCGTGCCTTCTGCATCGTTGACCGACATACCTGAAGGCATGTCAGTTTCTGGCGTTGGCTGGGCTAAAGGCTGCGACATCAAGCGCTGATACGCTTCGCTCGCCTGCTTAGGCACCGCGCCCGTTTGGCGCGCGCCGTCGTTACGATCGCGATATGCCGAGCTCGCAGCGTCACGAGCAGCGCTTAATGAGCGAGTCGATGAGCCACCATAAGCGACATCATCCGTAGAAGAATGATGCGGCGAACGCGTTGGTGCACGCTCCCCCGATGAGGCAGGATGGGCGTAAGGCGTCAACGGCGCTTCTTCAACGCCTTCACTCTGCACATACGTCGGTGTTTGCAAAGGCGCTGCATCAGGATCGAAGCGACTCGCCTGCTCAGTCTTCGGATATTCAGGCGCTTTATTGGGGTAATCCGGCACAGATGCGGCGGCGTTAGCATAAGCCGACTCACGCGCAATTAACGCTTCACCTTGGTGCAGCGCATCATGCAGGGTTTGATAGATAAAATCATGCACTAAGCGCGCTTGATGAAAACGCACTTCATGTTTTGCGGGATGGACATTCACATCGACTTGGTGCGGATCGACCGAGATAAACAACACATACGCGGAATATTGATCTGTCGCCAGACGGCTCTCATAGGCCTGGCGGATCGCGTGATTGATCAGTTTATCTTTCATCATCCTGCCATTGACATAGCAGTATTGAATGTCGTTTTGCGCTCGCGAGCCTTGCGGTGCACAAATCCAACCGCGCAAATGCAGATCGCCGTGCTCCATATTCACTTCCAGCGCGTGCTGCAAAAAAGCGCTGCCGCACACCGCCGCTAAACGACGTTCGGTTTGCGCATCGGTTGCCGCTGGGCGATAGTGACGGATCACTTTGTTGTTGTGGCGCAAGATCAAATTAAGATCAAAGCGACTCAAGGCAATGCGCTTAAGCAGCTCATCAATATGACTAAATTCGGTTTTATCTGTGCGCAGAAACTTACGGCGAGCTGGGGTGTTGAAAAACAGATCGTGCACTTCCACCGTCGTGCCCACAGGATGGGCAGCAGGTTTTAATTGCACCGCCATTTCCCGCCCTTCAGCATAGGCAAGCCACGCTTCGTTTTGATCCGCCGTGCGCGAGGTTAAGGTTAAGCGTGAAACCGAGCTGATACTGGCCAACGCTTCGCCACGAAAGCCGAGGCTGTCAATTGCTTCGAGATCTTCAAGGGTGCTGATTTTGGAAGTGGCGTGACGACTTAGGGCTAAGCCGAGCTCTTCTTGACGAATACCGGATCCGTTATCCCGGATCCGGATCAGACGACTGCCGCCTTTTTCAATATCGACCTCGATGCGGTTGGCACCCGCATCGAGGCTATTTTCTACCAGCTCTTTCACCACGGAGGCCGGTCTTTCAACCACCTCCCCCGCCGCGATTTGGTTAGCCAGACGCGCCGGCAGAATTTGAATGGGCATGTTTAACTACTTGGTATTTTGAGAACCTGACCGACGGTGAGCGTGTCACTGTTCAGTGCATTTACTTCACGTAAACGATCCACCGTCACCCCGTATTGGTTAGCAATTTTACCGAGAAACTCCCCGCTCTGCACGGTGTGGTCTTGCAGTGGTACTTCTGTCACCGCAATCGTCAGTTTTTGTCCAACCAGTAAACGATCGCTGGTGAGGTTATTTTGTACCCGAATGCTTTGCATACTGACATTGTATTGCTCAGCAATCTTGCCCAAGAACTCACCCGACTTCACGGTATGGGTGATCAACTTCGCTGTCGACGTCGCCGCCGCTGCGCCATTGATCACCAGCTTTTGACCGACCAACAGCTGATCGCTGCGCAAGTTGTTCGCTTCACGCAGGCTGCTGATGCTCACCCCGTACTGCTCGGCAATTTTCCCGAGGTAATCGCCACTCACTACAGTATGGCGGATCGGGGCGGTAATGGAGCCCGTAACAGTACCTTTCGCGCCTTCAATCGTTAGCTTTTGTCCTACCGCTAAGGTGTCGGAGCGCAATCGGTTCACATCACGAATACTCTGCACGCTCACGCTGTACTGCTCTGCGATCTTGCCAAGGAACTCGCCGGACTTCACCACGTGTACCACAGTACGCCCTTGACTTACGCTCGGTTGAGACACCGTTGGCGCGACTGCAACTGGCGCGCGCGTATCAGGGATAGTTAACACTTGGCCGATACGTAACGACGTACCCGACAGATTATTACGATCTTGGATCGCTTTAATCGACGTGCCGTAACGCTGCGCTAGCCCGCCCAAAGTATCACCACTCGATACGGTGTATTTGATCCCAGTGCGACGCGACGCCCACAAGGTGCCGTCTGGCGGCGAATCGTTGAAGTAGCTTTTCACTCCCACCAAAATTGCATTGGTCAACTTATCTTGGTGGTTGGTATTAAACAGCAACCCCTCTTCCGTCGGGTTAGTAATAAAGCCGGTTTCCACCAACAATGAAGGAATATCTGGCGACTTCAATACCGCTAGGCTGGCGTGCTCTGGCTCGTCTTTGTGCAGGCGGGTCACTTTACCCATCTCACGTAAAACGCGCGTTGCCACATCGTAGCCTTCACGAGTCGAGTTGCTAAATTGCAAGTCCAGTACCGCCATACTCAGATATTGATCTTCGTTATTACCCGACAGCACATCACCACCACCGAGGAGCTCAGATTGCTTCTCGTGCTGCTCAAGCCAGCGACCAATTTCGGTATTCGCACGGCGGGTATTTAATACCCACACCGACGCGCCGCGCGGTTGTGGCGTGTGGAAACCGTCAGCGTGAATTGATACTAGCAAGTGGGCACGATTTCGACGCGCGATCTCGGTACGATCATTCAGGCTCACGAAATAGTCACCATCACGAGTGAGGATCGCTTTCATGCCGTCAATCTGGTTGATCCGCGCCGCCAACTTACGAGCAACAGTGAGGTTCACATCTTTCTCGTAACGACGACTAGGGCCCACTGAGCCGGGATCTTCCCCACCATGGCCCGGATCTACCGCAATAATAATGTCTTCAATGCCCACCGGCGTCGCCACATTATTCACCGCACTGTTTTGAGACGACGGTGTCGCCGGTGTTACTTGTGCAGGTTGCGTTTTATGCGGCAAGTCGATCACCAAGCGGTGACCATAAGTGCCATCCGGAGTCGGTGCCAACGCAAATAAGTTAGGACGCGCCCCATGGTTGAGCTCCAACACTAAGCGGTACGTGCTCTCTGTTGGTGGCGTACTATGGCGAATACGGGTGAGTACTTCACTCTTATCGACCACGATCGGCAAGGTCGCGCTCAAGCTGGTCTGCTTTAAATCGACCACCAAACGATTGGGCTCGCTTAAAGTGAAATAGGAATAGTCTGGCGTCGACCCCATATCAACCACAACGCGGGTTTTATCAGGGGCCGGCCAAACACGGATACTTTTTAATTCGTTAGCCCATGCCGAGCTAACCATTAGCGCAAAAAAGACGGCGATCAATTTCGCCGTCGACAATACAAGCCTACTCAACTTTGCTCCAACTGTTGAATCAACTGCGCACCGTTCTCTGAATTTGCGGTGATCGTAACGGCGCGCTGTTCGCCTAAGTAACGAATTTCAATATCTAAATCCGGTGAGGGCAACAATCCTTCACCTTTTTCTGGCCACTCCACGAGGCATATCGCATCTGGAGAGAAATAGTCACGGATCCCCATGTACTCTAGCTCTTCCGGATCAGCCAAACGGTATAGGTCAAAATGGTACACCTGCCATGGCGCAAGCTGATAAGGTTCAACCAGGGTATAGGTCGGGCTCTTTACATTGCCAGTATGGCCTAGAGCGCGAATAAAGCCGCGGCTGAAGGTGGTTTTCCCTGCACCCAGATCACCATGAAGGAAAAGAGTTGTCTGCTGCTGACATGCGTTCGCCAATTTCTGGCCGAGCTCAATGGTCTGCGCTTCATCACTAAGTTGGGTCTTGAATACTACTGTCATGTCTGTCCGGATTAACTAATTGTCTTATATGTGAATATAAATCGCTCGCTATCATACCGCGTTCGCCATCGATACTACACAAATCTCCTGCGCGGCTGTGAATCCAAGCGCCGGCAACCGCCGCTTGTGACAGAGATAATCCTTGAGCGATCAAAGCGCCGAGTATACCAGAAAGCACATCGCCCATACCGCCGGTTGCCATTCCCGGATTCCCCGCCGACACGAGCCAACATTGCTCGCCATCGTAAACTAACGATCCCGCACCTTTCAGTAGCACCACACCACCGTATTTTTGCTGCAACCGCACCACCGCGCTGAAACGATCCGCTTCAACCTCCGCCACTGTACACGCGAGCAATCGAGCCGCTTCGCCGGGATGCGGCGTTAAGATCCGATTGGCATTATAGTCTGGGTTTAAGGCCAATAAGTTCAATCCATCGGCGTCTAATACCAAGGATTTCTCCGTTTCTTTCAAATGAAAGTAGAGCGCCTGACCCCAATCGCCTTGACCCAATCCAGGCCCAAGTACAATGGCGTCTGCCCATGCCATCTGCTGGGCCACCACATGCGCTTTATCCTGCCATCCCAGTACCATCAGCTCTGGGCGGCGGGTCAATAGATAGGTGATATGCTCCGGTTGCGTTAACACGCTCACCAAGCCGGCGCCGGTGTGCAGCGCCGCCTCGGACGCTAAGCCAATCGCCCCACCCGTGCCCAGATCGCCTCCGGCACATAACAAACGTCCGTGATCGCCTTTATGAGCACAGCGTCGGCGCGGCAACAAATAAGGCTCCACATCCGTGGGCATCACGCGCAAACAGTTTGCCGGGATCAAGCTTGAGAACTCAGCTTCGATCCCTAAGCCACAGAAGTGTAACTCGCCGCAGTGATCCGCAGCGGCAGCCGTCATTAAGCCGCGTTTGACGCCGACAAAGGTGATGGTCGCATCTGCTTTGATCACCGCCCCCGGGGCATGGCCGGTATCGGCGTTCAACCCCGAGGGGACGTCGATACTCAACACCTTGGCAGCACTGTGATTAATCGCCGCAATCACGGTGCTAAACGGCTCTCTCGCCGCGCTGCTCAAACCGGTGCCGAGCATGGCATCAACCACACAATCGACAGAAAGCGCAATACTACTCTCAGGCGCCGCGACTGCGCCACCATCATCAAGCCATAATGTGCGCGCGAGCAAGGCATCTTCCGGGAGTTTCTCTACATCGCCTATCTGCCAAACCGTCACGTCCAGCCCCGCAGTTTTGGCTAGCCGAGCCACAACATAACCATCACCGCCGTTATTACCGGTGCCGCAGCAGATCAAAATCCGCTGGCAACGACCAAAACGCTCCGTTAACAGTTCAAACGCCGCCGCTCCTGCCCGCTCCATCAAGGTATACATGGGCAACTCTAGCCGCTTAGCGACTTGCTTTTCGCCATGCTTGACCTGCTCGGACGCGTACAGAGAGTGTGGTAAACTCAGGGACACTGAATACATGCCGTTTCCTCATCATGCCGAACCACTTAATTGATTACACAGTATTAGCTAAAAATATCAAGCTGTGGGGACAAGAACTGGGATTCCAACAAGTCGGAATTGCAGATATTGATCTCTCCGCCCATGAAGCCTATCTCCAATCTTGGTTAGATAAGGGCTATCACGGCTCAATGGATTGGATGGAGCGCCATGGCATGATGCGCGCACGCCCTGATGAGCTGGTTCCCGGCACACTGCGCGTGATCAGCGTGCGGATGAACTACTTGCCGCCCAAAGCCGGCTTTGCGGAAACGCTAAAATCACCGCATATCGCGTATGTCAGCCGCTATGCACTGGGGCGGGACTACCACAAACTGGTTCGCCAGCGTCTGAAAAAACTCGGTGAACGCATTGAAAAAGAAGTCGGCGCCTTAGGCTACCGACCGTTTGTCGATTCAGCGCCAATTCTGGAAAGGCCACTGGCAGAAAAAGCCGGATTAGGTTGGGTTGGCAAACACTCGCTCGTGCTTAACGCCCAAGGCGGATCGTGGTTCTTCTTAGGAGAGCTGCTGGTTGATATACCGCTGCCTACCGACAGCCCTGTTGAAAACGAGTGCGGCAAATGTGTCGCCTGCAAAACCAGCTGCCCAACCGGCGCAATTGTAGAAGATAAAGTCATTGATGCGCGGCGCTGTATTTCTTACCTGACCATTGAGAACAGCGAGATCATTCCCGAGGAATTTCGCTCTCTGATCGGCAACCGCATCTATGGCTGTGATGACTGTCAGTTGGTCTGTCCGTTCAATCGCTTTAGCAGCTTAACCGAGGAAGAAGACTTCCATTGTCGCCCTCACCTCGAA
Source organism: Thaumasiovibrio occultus (assembly GCA_019703815.1). GTDB lineage: Bacteria > Pseudomonadota > Gammaproteobacteria > Enterobacterales > Vibrionaceae > Thaumasiovibrio > Thaumasiovibrio occultus. The sequence goes on from AP023052.1 coordinate 2,864,391, forward strand.
CAACAAGAGCTCAAAACCCTGTTCTCATGGAGCGAAGCGGAGTTCTTGAAGTTAACGGAAGGCTCCCCGATCCGTCGTATCGGTCACCTACAATGGTTGCGCAATGTCGCAGTGGCGATGGGGAACGCGCCTTACAATGCAGAATACATCCCCTTGCTAGAAAGCCGACTGGGTCTTAGTGAGGTTCTTGATGTGCATCTGCACTGGGCTATCGAACAGCAGACCCATCAGCAAGAGAAAACCCACACCTCTAAAGTCCAGCGCCTGATCCGAATTGTGGAAAAAGGCTTACCTCGCGACGCTTAAACCACACTCTATCCACATCTCTAACGATAAGGCTGATAAGCCCCTGACCTTATCCTGTTGAGATGTGGAAAACCTCAACTGAAACCGCAAAATTTCACGATATTTTTCACGTTAAACACAAGTAGCCGTATTGCACTTGGCAACAAGTACACAAAAAGAAAAACATCTGAATATATTGTGAATTATAAAAGGAAAAAACAGTAAACTACTGTTTATATGGAATTAATATCAGTAAGCGTGTTGTGGATATATTCTAACTCGTGTTGAAAAAATCACGACTTTACAAAATCATAATGAGTTAACAACACCGAATATCACCAGACTTATCCACAAGACAATTACTGTGGATAATTCTGTGAGTTTTCGCTTAAAACTACAGAGAAAGAGCGGCTGAACGTCAGCGAATATCGAGCCCTGGTCGATAAGTAACCAGAATCAATACCTTGTATAAACCGAAATGTAAAAGGGGTAGATATGACTTCATATCTTTGTCAGTACTTTGACTATTGAGATGATGCTTCACAGCATTAAGGCAAGTTTTATGACGTTGGAAACGAAGACAAGGCCCTTGCAGCCCAGACAGATAAAATCCCTTGTCTTGGCAAGAACCTTGTAATTCTCATCGACCTGTCGATGACCAAACTTTGGAATGACAAAACCAATTTGGCACGAGGCTTCTCGTGTTAGATCTTATCATTTCTAAATTGGAGCGACACACGAGGTTCGAACTCGTGACCTCAACCTTGGCAAGGTTGCGCTCTACCAGCTGAGCTAGTGTCGCATCAATTCATTGTTAAGCACAATGAGGGCTTTCTTTTCCCACTTCAAAAAGAAGTGGAGCGACACACGAGGTTCGAACTCGTGACCTCAACCTTGGCAAGGTTGCGCTCTACCAGCTGAGCTAGTGTCGCATCAGTTCATTGTTAAGCACAATGGGGCTTTTATTTCCCAACTTCAAGAAGAAGTTGGAGCGACACACGAGGTTCGAACTCGTGACCTCAACCTTGGCAAGGTTGCGCTCTACCAGCTGAGCTAGTGTCGCATCAGTTCATTGTTAAGCACAATGGGGCTTTTATTTCCCAACTTCAAGAAGAAATTGGAGCGACACACGAGGTTCGAACTCGTGACCTCAACCTTGGCAAGGTTGCGCTCTACCAGCTGAGCTAGTGTCGCATATTACCCGGCAATGCCGAATAATGAAATTTGGTTGCGGGGGCCGGATTTGAACCGACGACCTTCGGGTTATGAGCCCGACGAGCTACCAAGCTGCTCCACCCCGCGTCCGTATTGTGTCACCGTTAAAGTACCGTGAGAACTAATTTGGAACGACGCGACCAACTTGGGCACGAGGTTCCTCGTGTTAGGTCTCATCAATTCAAAATTTGGAGCGACACACGAGGTTCGAACTCGTGACCTCAACCTTGGCAAGGTTGCGCTCTACCAGCTGAGCTAGTGTCGCATATTACCCGGCGATGCCGAATAATAAAATTTGGTTGCGGGGGCCGGATTTGAACCGACGACCTTCGGGTTATGAGCCCGACGAGCTACCAAGCTGCTCCACCCCGCGTCCGTATTATGTCACCGTTAAAGTACCGTGAGAACTAAATTGGAGCGACACACGAGGTTCGAACTCGTGACCTCAACCTTGGCAAGGTTGCGCTCTACCAGCTGAGCTAGTGTCGCATATTACCCGGCAATGCCGAATAATAAAATGTGGTTGCGGGAGCAGGATTTGAACCTACGACCTTCGGGTTATGAGCCCGACGAGCTACCAAGCTGCTCCATCCCGCGTCCGGATGCCATTGTTAAGTACAATGGGAACTTTTCTCTCGCTAGATTCAAAATCTAACCAGATAATTTGGAGCGACACACGAGGTTCGAACTCGTGACCTCAACCTTGGCAAGGTTGCGCTCTACCAGCTGAGCTAGTGTCGCATATTACCCGGCGATGCCGAATAATAAAATTTGGTTGCGGGGGCCGGATTTGAACCGACGACCTTCGGGTTATGAGCCCGACGAGCTACCAAGCTGCTCCACCCCGCGTCCGTAGTTCACCGTTTAAAGCACGATGAAAGCTTATCAACTTGGAACGACGCGACCAGCTTGGGCACGAGGTTCCTCGTGTTAGGTCTCATCAATTCAAAATTTGGAGCGACACACGAGGTTCGAACTCGTGACCTCAACCTTGGCAAGGTTGCGCTCTACCAGCTGAGCTAGTGTCGCATCTCTCAACGAAAAACCGTTTAAAGTTCGCCGTTCAGGGCTGCGCATTATACGAGGTATTTCTTCAGATGCAATAGGGGAAAATTATTTTTTTCCCCTAAATGTTCGTTCGCGCATTTTTTCGTCACAGCTTGAAAAAATGCTCTCTGTAATGCGCTAATTCAGCGATAGATTCGCGAATATCATCCAACGCCAAATGGGTGCCTTGCTTTTTAAAACCATCCAATACGGTTGGCTGCCAACGACGCGCTAACTCTTTTACCGTGCTGACATCTAAATAACGGTAGTGGAAATATTGCTCTAGCGCTGGCATGTAACGATACAGGAATCGACGATCTTGCCCTACACTGTTACCACAAATAGGCGATGTTCCCGGCTTCACCCACTGTGACAAAAACTCGATGGTTAGACGCTCTGCTTCCGCCATCGAATAGGTTGAGGCTTTAATACGATCAACCAAACCGCTGTTGGTGTGGGTGGTAGTACACCACTCATCCATCTTATCCAGCTCACTGTCCGGTTGATGAATCGCGATCACAGGACCTTCCGCCAACACATTCAGATGTGCGTCCGTCACAATCGTCGCTATCTCAATAATAGTGTGTTGCTCGGGGTCAAGACCAGTCATTTCCAGGTCGATCCAAATTAAGTTCTGGTCACTGATTGTCATCTTGGTTGCCTATTTAGTGGGTAAACAATGTATGATACCGAGCCTAATACGAAAGCCAACTAGTTAGCGACAAAAATTGTGGCCAAGAAAAAGAAATTAACCAAAGGACAGAGCCGTCGGGTTCGATCCACTCAAAACAAACGCTTACAGCGCGCTCAAGACGACGTGCAGTGGGATGAATCCTTGCTGGAAAACGCACAGGATGGCCTAGTGATCACCCGTTTTGGTCAACATGCCGATATCGAAGATCCGGCCACCGGCAAAATCCACCGCTGTAACTTGCGCCGCAACATCAGTAGCCTGGTTTCCGGCGACCGCGTGGTGTGGCGTCCGGGCACCGAAGTGCTACAAGGCATCGCAGGCGTGGTCGAAGCGGTACACGAGCGTAAATCCGTGCTGACCCGCCCTGACTACTATGATGGCGTAAAACCCGTCGCGGCGAACGTCGATCAGATGGTGATTGTCTCAGCAATATTGCCTGAGCTGTCCCTTAACATTATCGACCGCTACCTCGTCGCTGCCGAGACCTTGGGGATTGAGCCTCTGATCGTCCTCAACAAAGTCGATCTGCTTGATGATGCCAACCGCGCGGCCGTTGAAGAGGCACTACAAACCTATCATCGCATTGGTTATCGCGTGGTGCTGGTGAGTACCGAAACGGACGAAGGTATGGATGCGCTGCAAGATGAGCTTTGCGATCGCATCAATATTTTTGTTGGCCAATCCGGCGTGGGTAAGTCGAGCATGGTCAACACCCTGATCCCAGAAGTGGATGCCGAAGTCGGCGATGTCTCTGAAAATTCAGGACTGGGCCAACACACCACCACCGCAGCACGTCTTTACCATTTCCCCCGTGGCGGCGATTTGATTGATTCGCCTGGGGTACGTGAGTTTGGTTTGTGGCACTTAGAAAAAGAAGATGTCACCAAAGCCTTTGTTGAGTTTCGTGATTATCTGGGTGGTTGCAAGTTCCGTGACTGCAAACATAAAGACGATCCGGGGTGTCTACTTCGCAGTGCAGTAGAAGACGGCCACATCACGGCCACCCGCTTTGACAGCTACCATCGCATCGTCGATAGCATGGATGAAGTCAAAGCAAACCGACAATTCTCACGCCATAAACCTGAGTAACATCTCCCAAAGTGCACCTTTTGCCTATTTGAAGGTGCACAGCCCCTCAGGTAGTATGTCTAACATTCTTTCGACTTCTCACTGTTTTTACAGTGATAGAGACCAGACCGATGTTATCCAAATCAGATAAGTTCAAAATCCAGCTCCAGCATATTTTGCCCAAGCACGCCCTGACTCGTCTTGTGGGTAAATTCGCCGCATGGCAAGGCGGTAAAGTCACGACGGCCGTGATCAACTGGTTTATCCGTCAATACAAGATTGATATGGATGAAGCCGCCAATTCAGACCCAGCTTTCTACCCCACGTTTAACCAATTTTTTGTTCGAGAGCTGAAAAAAGGCGCACGTCCGATCAACGACGACGCCAATGTTCTGTGCTACCCCGCTGATGCGTGCGTGAGCCAATTTGGCCCGATCACTGACGGCCAACTGATCCAAGCAAAAGGCCACACCTTTGATGTATGTGAGCTTATTGGCGGCAGCCAGCCGGTCGCCGATCTCTTTCTCGGCGGTAACTTTGCGACCTTATATTTGTCGCCAAGTGACTACCACCGCGTTCACATGCCATGTGATGCCACCCTGTCGCAAATGATCTATGTCCCGGGCGATCTTTATTCGGTAAACCCGCTCACAGCGGAAAATGTGCCAAACCTGTTTGCCAGCAATGAGCGCGTCGTGTGCTTATTCGAAACCGAGCATGGACCGATGATCCAAATTCTGGTTGGCGCAACGATTGTCGGCAGCATTGATACCACGTGGTCGGGCACAGTCACACCACCAGCGGGTAACATGGTCCGCCGTTGGAACTACCCGTTAGAAGGCGATGACGCGGTACGCTTCAAAAAAGGCGAAGAAATGGGCCGCTTTAAACTTGGCTCAACCGTGATCAACTTGTTCCCTGCAGGCATGATGGCATTTGATAATGCCGTTGAACTCAATGCGACCACTCGCATGGGCGCAGCCTACGGCCAATTCGTAGCGAAAGCGACACCGCAAGAATGATCCCGCCACGCAGCTCACTGCTGCGGGAATAAAAATTCGAATTTGTGAACTCAAGGGGCGTTTAACGCCCCTTTTTTGTGCGTAAATTGACCAAGCCACGGCTAATTTAACCGCAAAACTCGGTATGCTGATTGACAGTTTTCTTAATTACATCAGCAGCCAGCCTATGAATAACCTATCGATACCCCAGCTATTGCGGTTACTGTTTGCTTTCGGAATACCGCTGTTTGTGCTTCTCATGCCGACCGAGGCGATCCCCATTGAGGGCTTAACCCTGATCCAACATCGGCTCCTCGCGATCTTCCTCCTCGCCGCCATGCTCTGGGTGTTAGAGCCGGTACCGGTTTTCGCCACCTCCATTTTGATCATTGTGCTGCAGCTGATATTGATCTCCGATAGCGGCCTCGCCGCTGTACGTCCGGCGGATGAAGCACTGCTCAAATATTCCGATATTCTCAATGCCTTTGCCTCGCCCATAATCATTCTGTTCATGGGCGGCTTTGCGCTAGCGATTTCTGCCTCTCGCTATGAGCTAGACAACAACCTCGCCCGCGTCCTCCTGCGCCCGTTTGGCACCCAGCCGCGTTTTATCATGCTGGGCTTGATGGTGATCACCGCCGTGTTCTCCATGTTCATGTCTAACACCGCCACCACGGTGATGATGCTGGCACTGCTCGCGCCTATTTTGGCCTCTGTGCCGAAAGGCGATAACGGGATCAAAGCCTTAGTGCTGTGTATCCCCATTGCGGCCAATACGGGCGGGATCGCCACTCCAATCGGCACGCCGCCGAACGCGATTGCGATGGGTTACTTGAAAGGCGAGCATGCGATCACCTTTATCGAATGGATGATGATGGGCTTGCCTTTTGTGGTGGTGCAACTCGCGTTTGCGTGGTGGCTGCTGCAAAAGCTATTTCCAAGCAGCTCGCACAGCATCCATTTGAATCTTGAAGGCACCTTCCAAAAGAGCTGGCGCGCGATCGTGGTGTATATCACCTTTGCCGCGACCGTCTTACTGTGGATGACCACCGCCCTGCATGGCATGAACGTGTACGTGGTGTCGGTGATCCCGCTGGCCGTCTTTACCCTGACCGGGATCATGGGCAAGGAAGAGCTGAAGTTGATCAACTGGGACGTTCTCTGGTTGGTCGCAGGCGGGATGGCGATCGGGATGGCACTGGATAAAACCGGGTTGGCCGCCACGCTCGCACACGCGATTGATTACGATAGCCTGTCACCGTTTGCCGTGGTCGTGGCTCTGTCTATGGTCTGCTGGGTGATGGCCAACTTTATGTCCAACACCGCGACCGCCAACTTGATCATTCCGATCGCCGCCGCAGTGGCAGGATCCATGGATACGCTGATCAGCATGGGCGGCCTAAAAGGCGTGCTGGTTGTGGTCGCGTTTTCTGCCTCGCTCGGGATGATCCTCCCCGTCTCTACGCCGCCTAACTCGCTGGCGTACTCGACCGGTTTGATTGAGAGCAAAGATATGGCGAAAGCAGGGGTAATTGTTGGGGTTGTCGGCCTTAGCATTGTTTATCTGGCTACCATCCTATTGCACTAAGGATTACACTCCCTTTGCATTGCGCGAGCGAAGGGAGTCTTTTCGGGCAACCCGTCCAACATCACGCATTCATCAGCATCTCTACTTAACGGAATAACACATGGGATACGAATGGCTCGCCCTTGGCGCGGCCCTACTCTGGGCGATCAGCTCGCTGATCTCGGTCACCCCGGCAAGGCATCTCGGCACCTTTGCCTATAGCCGTTGGCGTATGGCTTGTGTCAGCGTCATGCTGGGCTCTGCCGCTCTGGCCACCGGCGGCTGGACTACTTTGTCGCCCTCACACATCGCGCTGATGAGCCTATCAGGATTGATCGGGATCTTTATTGGCGACACCGCCCTGTTCTCGTGCTTCAACCGCATTGGCCCTCGTCGAGCTAGCTTACTGTTTTCTTGCCACTCGGTTTTTTCTGTGCTGCTCGGCCTGTGGCTGTTTGGTGAAAGCCTGGTCGGATTACGCCTACTCGGCGCTGGCTTTGTCTTTAGCGGGGTGTTAATTGCGGTGTTTTTTGGCCAACGGCAGCAAGCGCATCAATGGGAAGAAGTTAGAGGCTCACTGTGGATTGCGGTTGGTCTGGGGTTACTGGCAGCGTTGTGTCAGTCGATCGGCGCGATCATTGCCAAACCGGTGATGACCGCCGCAGTGGATCCCATCGCCGGATCGGCAGTGCGGATGACGGCCGCGTTTGTCGCTCACCTTGGCCTGCTTTTCTCTGGCTGGCATCGCGCCAAAGCCTTAGAAGCCATCAACGTGCGCGTATTTGGTTTTGTCGTGCTCAATGGCTTTCTTGCCATGGGCGTGGGAATGACGCTGATCATGACCGCATTGAAATACGGTGATGTCGGCATGGTAGGACTGCTGTCTTCCACCACACCGATCATGGTGTTGCCGCTGTTGTGGGTGTTTACTCGTCAATGCCCCGCATGGCAAGCATGGTTAGGGGCAGCCTCCGCTGTGATCGGCACAGCCCTCATCACAACCCAAGGCTGAAAACCCGATCTAGATCGTAACTCTTGATCAGACAGGACCAACACTCACAAAATCAAATGATAACTATTTGCATTTGATTAAAAAGAAGCATAGACTGCGCTCTGTGGTTGACTTGAAATCCTGAACTCATTTGATACCGCGAAGTTCCCCGCCCCACCAATAACCTTATTGGTGGGGTACTTTTCGTTTCTGACGAAAAAATCACGCCGTAAAGAGACCGTCCTTCTCGGCTTTCGCTAAGAACCTTTAAGCATTGGTTAACGGAAAACTGATCACCTGTTCGATATGATCTTGGCCTAGCGCCAACATGATCAAACGATCGATCCCCAGCGCGACGCCAGCACAATCGGGCAAACCGGCTTGCAACGCCGCCAAAAGATGCTCATCAATCACCTGCTCCGCAAGACCATTGGCTTGACGGTAGACATTGTCGGCTTCAAAGCGCTCCCGCTGCTCTTTCGGATCTGCCAGTTCATGGAAGCCATTGGCCAGTTCAATCCCCTTGAAATAGACCTCAAAACGCTCTGCCACCCGCGTATCTTGCTGGCTGATCCGCGCCAGCGCCGCTTGTGAGGCGGGAAAATCATACACAAACGCTGGGCGCACTTGGCCAATGTTAGGCTCGACCCCCATGCTAAACAGCAGTTGCAATAAGGTATCGCGATGAGTTTCAGACTCGGCAATATCACTCAACCCTAACGGCGCTGCGGCCTGCTTGAGTTCATCCATACTCGCCTCTAGCGGACACACCCCAAGTACATCGATAAAGGCTTGCTGATACGTCATGCGATCCGCCGCTTCACAGCCCAATACCAACATCAATAAGGCATTCATCTCATCCATCAAGTCATGGTGGGTAAAGCCAACGCGATACCACTCCAGCATGGTGAATTCCGGATTGTGGTAACGACCACACTCCTCGTTACGAAACGCTTTACCCAGCTGAAAAATAGAGCCGCTGCCCGCACACAACAAGCGTTTCATGTGGAATTCAGGGCTGGTCATCATGCTCAACGTTTGGCCATTGGCATAGCCTGGGCCGACAAACTCGGTCTTGAAGGTGTGCAAATGCACATCAGTCACCGTTGCTTGGCTGAGCGCTGGAGTTTCCACTTCCAAGACATCACGTACAGCGAAAAACTGACGGATCTGCGCCAAAATTTGCGCGCGTTGACGTAATAATTCGATTGAGGCGGTCGGTTTCCACGGGGAATGCATGCCAACTCCTGTGTTAAAAACGTTTGAGGAACAACAACCTGAATGAATGCTGAATGCGCACTGCACTCAAGTTGGGCCACTAATGGCAACAGGTTATACTCGCATCCGCAAACAAAGTCACCGACTCTGTCTGTATCAGCACATTCGAGCGCAGATAACTGCTATCTCTATGTTTATGCCCATCTCGTTGCTTAACCTCAAAGCCCTAATTCATTAAACAACTGTTATTGAACGGTTTTTGAGCAATTTTCGCAGCACAAGCATAGCGAGCTACAGACGATTAAAAATCGCGCAACACAGGCGTAACATACTGATACTTCTGTGAACTGTTGATTTGGATCACATATGTAGTAAATATTGCTGACGAATAACACTTTTGGCTAAAAATACCTGCCAAAGTCAATTCTTCAGCGATGTATGTCCTCTAGAATGTGCCTCAGGATTTCAAGGTCAAGGTGCAGCAATGCACCTTATTCGTTTTATTAGTCTTTCCTCCGGAGGATAGCTGTGAAAACAATCACCACAGATATCGCTGTCGTCGGCGCCGGCGGCGCAGGTCTTCGTACTGCGATTGCTGCTGCTGAAGCAAACCCAGAGCTTAACATTGCTCTGATCTCCAAAGTCTACCCAATGCGTTCGCATACTGTAGCAGCCGAAGGCGGCTCTGCAGCAGTTATCAAGGATGAAGATAGCTTAGACAACCACTTCAACGATACCGTTGGTGGTGGTGACTGGCTTTGTGAACAGGACGTGGTGGAATATTTTGTTGAAAACGCTACCCGTGAAATGACACAGCTGGAACAATGGGGCTGTCCATGGAGCCGTAAAGAAAACGGTGAAGTGAACGTGCGTCGTTTCGGTGGTATGAAGGTTGAGCGTACGTGGTTCGCTGCGGATAAAACCGGCTTCCACATGCTACACACCCTATTCCAAACGTCTATCAAATACGATCAAATCAACCGTTTCGACGAGTACTTCGTTGTTGATCTAATTGTATCTGAAGGCGAAGTTCAAGGTGTTATCGCTATTCACATGTCTGAAGGCGAATTGGTATGCATCAAAGCTAAATCTGTTGTTCTAGCAACGGGTGGTGCGGGTCGTGTGTACAACTGTAACACCAACGGCGGTATCGTAACTGGCGACGGCATGGCAATGGCTTACCGTCACGGCGTACCACTACGTGATATGGAATTCGTTCAGTATCACCCAACAGGCCTACCAGGTACTGGTATCCTGATGACCGAAGGTTGTCGTGGTGAAGGCGGTATCATCGTTAACAAAAACGGCTACCGTTACCTACAAGACTACGGCATGGGTCCTGAGACCCCAGTAGGTCAACCTAAAAACAAATACATGGAACTCGGTCCTCGTGACAAAGTTTCTCAAGCATTCTGGCACGAGCTACAAAAAGGCAACACCATCAAGCACCCTCTAGGTGATGTGGTACACCTTGATCTGACTCACCTAGGTGAAGAATACCTACACGAGCGTCTGCCGTTCATCTGTGAACTGGCTAAAGCGTACGTGAACGTTGATCCTGCGAAAGAGCCGATCCCAATTCGTCCTACCGTTCACTACACCATGGGTGGTATCGAAACTGACAAGCACAACGAAACCCGTATCAAGGGTCTGTTTGCTGTGGGTGAGTGTTCATCTGTAGGTCTACACGGTGCTAACCGCCTAGGTTCGAACTCACTGGCTGAGCTAGTCGTATTCGGTCGCCTAGCTGGTGAAGGCGCAGCGAAACGTGCTGAAGAATTCAAAGGCTGGAACGACAGCGCAGTTGACGCTGCAATCGCAGAAGTTCAAGGCCGCATCGATGCGCTAATGGCGCAAGAAGGCGACGAGAACTGGGCAACTATCCGTACTGAAATGGGTCACTCCATGGAAGCGGGCTGTGGTATCTACCGTCAAGAAGATCTGATGCAAGCGACTGTTGATAAGCTAGCAGAGCTACGCGAGCGCTTCAAAAACATCAGCATCCAAGACAAAGGCAAAGTGTTCAACACTGACCTTCTTTACGCTATCGAAGTGGGTTACGGCCTAGAAGTTGCGCAAGCAATGGCTCACTCTGCGATTCTACGTCGCGAGTCTCGTGGTGCACACCAACGTCTAGACGAAGGTTGTACTGCACGTGATGACGAGAACTTCCTGAAGCACTCTCTGGCGTTCTACAACGGTGACGCGGCACCTCGCATTGAATACAGCGACGTGACCATCACTAAGTCTCAGCCTAAAGCTCGTCTATACGGTGCTGAAGCTGAAGCGGCAGAAGCAGCAGCGAAAGCGGCTGAGAAAGAAGCAGCAGAGAAGGAGGCAAAATAATGTCGGCGACTCGTATCCAAAAAGTATCGATCCTACGTTACGACCCAGCGAAAGACGCAGAACCTTATCTGCAAGCGTTCGAAGTACCATTCGACGAAACTATGTCTGTACTGGACGCACTAGGTTACATCAAAGATAACCTAGACAAAGATCTAGCGTACCGTTGGTCTTGCCGTATGGCGATCTGTGGTTCATGTGGTCTGATGGTTGATAACGTGCCAAAACTGGCATGTAAGACTTTCCTACGTGATTACCCGAACGGTGTAACTATCGAGCCGCTAGCGAACTTCGCTATCGAGAAAGACCTGATTGTTGACATGACGCCGTTCATCGAGCGTCTAGAAGCGATCAAGCCTTACATCATCGGTAACGATCGTAAGCCTGAAGATGGTCCAAACAACCAAACTCCAGCTCAGCTAAGCAAATACAAGCAATTTGCTGGTTGTATCAACTGTGGTCTTTGCTACGCAGCATGTCCTCAGTTCGGTCTGAACCCAGAATTCATCGGCCCTGCGGCACTGACTCTGGCTCACCGTTACAACCTAGACAGCCGTGACAACGGTGCTGAAGAGCGCATGAAGTTGATCAACGGTGACAACGGTGCTTGGGGCTGTACTTTCGTCGGTTACTGTTCTGAAGTGTGTCCGAAGAACGTTGATCCTGCAGCAGCTGTTAACCAAGGCAAAGTGGAGTCTTCTAAAGACTTCGTTATCGCTATGTTCAAACCGGAGGCATAATCATGAGCAATCGTAAGCCTTACGTTCGCGAAATGAAACGCACTTGGTGGAGTGAGCATCCATTCTACCGCTTCTACATGGTTCGTGAAGCGACTGTACTGCCACTGATCCTGTTCACGCTGTTCTTGACCGCTGGTCTAGGCAGCCTAGTGATGGGTGAAGCGGCATGGAACGGTTGGATGAGCTTTATGGCGAACCCAGTTGTGATCGCGATTAACATCGTTGCACTGGCAGGTAGCCTGTTCCACGCTCAAACCTTCTTCAGCATGATGCCACAAGTAATGCCTATCAAATTGAAAGGCAAGAAAGTCGACAAGACGCTGATCGTATTGGCCCAGTGGGCAGCTGTTGCAGCGATCTCACTGATCGTTCTAATTCTGGTGTAAGGAGTCAGTTGTGGTAAATCGCAATCCTAAACGTTCAGACGAACCAGTTTGGTGGGGCCTGTTTGGTGCAGGTGGTACTTGGTTTGCAATGATCACCCCGATCACTGTACTTGTACTGGGTATCCTAGTGCCTATGGGTGTTATCGACGCTGAAGCACTAGACTTCGAACGCGTACGCGCTTTCGTTGGTAGCTGGATCGGTATGGCATTCACTGTTGGTACCCTAGCGCTACCAATGTGGCATGCAATGCACCGTATTCACCACGGCATGCACGACCTTAAGTTCCACACTGGTACTGTCGGTAAAGTGGCATGTTACGCGATTGCATTCGCAATCTCTGTACTGGCTGTTGCTTTCGTCTTCATGGTGTAAGCACTCCCAGCGTAAAAAAACACCGCCTCCGGGCGGTGTTTTTGTTTCTGCCAAGCGCTTGGCCTTGGGCAAAAAAACTATGTCCCGCCTCCCAAACTCAACTATCCGATCTTCTCATTTCCGCCAAAATTCATTGTGATGAGCCTTTACTAAAAAGAGAAAGGACATCGACATGCTCAGCCAAAACCCGTTCACCGATCCGGATCGCAGAGAGATCTGGGAAATGCTCGTCACCCGCGACATCAATGCCTACTGCAATGCCGACTGGAGCATGGTCGAAGATGACTTTATCGAGTCAGAGTTTTACGCCGTCGATGCGGGCAAATACAGTGATCCGGGTAACTGGAAGTTTGCGTTTTCGACCCTGGCGCACTACCGCGATGTGTGGGTAAGCCAAGCACGTATCGCCCAAGATATTGAATACGCCGAGCCTTTAGAAGCCGCCGTTCACCGCATTACCACGCTAGAGAAAATTGAAATTGCCGATGGCCGCGCCATTGCACGCAAGCAGTTTAATGGCACCATCAAGCAAGCCGATGGCAACGACGATGTGTTGCTGTGGCAAACCCTGTATTACTTAAAGAAAACCCCGGCGGGTTGGAAGATCTGCGGCTTTACCGGCTACTTGCCGTATACCGCCTAACCAGCGCGATTCCTCATCACTGAGGGATATGACAGATACAAAAAAGGCCGCGTTAGCAGGGCTAATCAGCGGCCTTTCATCTACTACCCGAAGGTAATATCAGTCTTACTTCACGCGGCTCACGTATTCAGCTGAACGAGTGTCAACTTTGATCACTTCGCCAATCGCAATGAATAGAGGAACACGTACTACTGCGCCAGTAGATAGCGTCGCAGGCTTACCACCGGTACCTTGAGTATCGCCTTTCAAACCTGGATCGGTTTCGATTACTTCTAGTTCAACGAAGTTTGGTGGCGTCACAGAGATTGGGCTACCGTTCCAAAGTGTTAGAGTACAGTTGTCGTTCTCTTTTAGCCACTTCGCGTTCTCGCCTACCGCTTTAACGTCAGCAGCAATTTGCTCAAACGTTTCATTGTTCATGAAGTGGTAGAATTCGCCGTCGTTGTATAGGTAACCTAGCTCGATATCCATTACGTCTGCAACTTCACAGCTGTCACCAGACTTAAAGGTTTTCTCAAGAACTTTACCAGAAAGCAGCTTACGGATTCGAACGCGGTTGAACGCTTGACCTTTACCCGGCTTCACATACTCGTTTTCGAGAATGACACACGGCTCGTTATCAAGCATAATTTTAAGGCCGCCTTTAAATTCATTAGTGCTTACAGTCGCCATTTTTTCCTCTTTCTATTCTTCGAGTTAAAATTAATGCCGCACATCATAACCCGAAACGTACCAACTGTTGAGCAAAACTGGTTAGCAGAACTGGCTAATGCGATCACCGATCCCGAAAAGTTGCTCAATACGCTGGAAATTGACCCGACACCATATCGGGCTGGCCTTGATGCAAGACGCCTATTTGCGCTGCGCGTACCTCATAGCTTTGTTGATAGAATGGAAAAGGGCAACCCGAATGATCCGCTGCTACGCCAAGTGATGCCGCTGATCGACGAGTTCGATATCGTCGACGGTTACAGCACGGATCCCCTCGACGAGCAAGATAATGACCAACCCGGCGTATTGCATAAGTACCGCAACCGTTGCTTGTTGATCCTAAAAGGGGGCTGCGCCGTTAACTGCCGTTACTGCTTCCGTCGCCATTTTCCTTACAGCGATAACCCAGGCGGCAAGCGCCAATGGCAAGCCTCGCTTGATTACATTGCAGCCCACAGTGAGCTGGATGAAGTGATCCTCTCCGGCGGCGATCCTTTGATGGCCAAAGACAGCGAGCTGGAATGGTTACTTGATGCGCTAGAGCAGATCCCGCACATCAAACGTCTGCGGATCCATTCGCGCCTACCGGTGGTATTGCCCAATCGGATCACCGATGCGCTGTGCGATCGCCTCGCCCGCTCTCGCCTGCAAGTGGTGATGGTGACACACATTAATCACCCGAACGAGGTCGATCACACGCTACGCGCGGCGATCACCAAACTCCGACGAGCCGATATCCTTGTGCTCAACCAAGGCGTGTTATTACGCGGGGTGAATGACAGTGCGGACGTATTAGCTGGGTTGTCGAACGCCCTGTTTGATGCAGGGATCTTACCTTACTACCTGCATGTGCTCGATAAAGTGCAAGGGGCGGCGCATTTTATGGTGTCGGATGATGAAGCTCGAGCGATCATGCAGCAGTTAATGGAGCGACTGTCGGGGTATCTAGTACCGCGATTAACCCGCGAGATTGGCGGCAGAAAGAGCAAGACACCGCTCGATTTACACTTAGAGTAAGACTGAAACGTGAGAGCTTGAGAGCTTGAGAGCTTGAGAGCTTGAGAGCTTGAGAGCTTGAGAGAAGAGTCTAGCGCTGCGGATTTTATCGCGCCCAAAAAAGGACGGGCGCAACCGAAGTTGCGCCCTAAGTTTTACTCGCAGCTAATCCTGCTACAATGGTGCTCCCTGCATCATTCCATGATTAGTATGCTGATTCCTTCAGCTTCATCCTTAAGCTACATCCTGTAGGGGTCCTAGTCATCCTGACTCGTTAATCCATCCTGATTAACTCTCTTCGACCATCCTGGCGGTGTCCCTTACTTCATCCTGAAGTAGTCCTTCCTCAATCCTAGAGGGGTCCTTTTACATCCATGCCAGTCACTCTTCCTGAGCTACTGTATCTCTTCCTGAGATTGCCATAATCCTTGGCAGTTCCTGTTCCGTTCCGTCATCATCCTGACAACGATGACAAGAATACGTCATTTCCCCGTTCAGTGGGGGGCAAGAAAATAAATAATTTCGCCAGAAATGTGCCACCGAAAAAGGAAACAAGGTTAAGTTAATGTTTTTTAAAGCTTAAACAGAAAAACGAGAGAGAAAGAAGACAGCAAAAATCTCTTTATTCCCACGGCCTTGTAAGAGATCTCTCACACGGACTCGGGCAAATACGGAAAGCATAAAAATTCACTTTTTATGCATTTATCATAGAATGAGAATATTGAACGGATATTTGGCGAAAGATTTACGTAAAACAGCCAAATATATGAATAACGCGGTAAAAAATAAAACATCACCCCGGCGGAGAAAATCACAACGGGCTGACACTTTCCCGTTCATCTCCCTCAGTCGTGGGAAATTATCCATTCAATGGCGAGTGGTGAGTGGTGAGTGGTGAGTGGTGAGTGAAGAGTAAAAAACGAGCAATAAACACACGACGACGAAACAGCCCGACCAAAGCCATCATGTTGCGCTACGAAAAAGAGATATCTTCTGCTCAGCATCGGCGATGCTTGGGTCATAAAGCGGGCAAACATTTGTAACGTGAAGCCATTGCGAGCAATGAAAAAAGAAAGGCAATACGATAACGCGCAGAAAAAAGAACGGGCGCGACTTTCGTCGCGCCCTAAGGTCTTACTTGCAGCAATCCGGCTACGTCTGATGCTCCCTGCACCACTCCATGATTAGTATGCTATTCGTTAGCGTCTTCCCTAAACCGACGTCCTTCGGTGGTCCTTTGTCATCCTGACTCGCTACTTATCCTAAGTAACGCCCTCGACCATCCTGGCGGTGTCCCTGACTTCATACTGAAGCTTCCATCCTCTTTCCTAGAGGGGTCCATCGCATCCTGCTGTTTCTCTCCCTGAGAAACAATCCTCATCCTGAGGTTATCGCTACCTGCGAATCCTGTTCCATGCGTCTTCCTGACTATGTGTTAATAGTAATGTATCCACGCTGAAGAAAAAGGGGCTTTAAGTCAAATCTGCGTCATAATAAAAATGAAATCGAATACATTTTTAAATTAGCTATTAAATTCAGTTATTTAAACTATTCGTTTCAGAAGGTGCTATATATCGTACTGACGTATTCCCACGCCTTTGTAAGCGATCTCTCACAAGAATGGTGGCATTTGTGGAAATAATCTCACGACATGACAGTCTACTCACGCTATCTAAACAAGCGAATTCATCTAGCACATTGCCAAATAAGGTTATTTTAGCCATAAAAAAACGGGCGCAACCGAAGTTGCGCCCTTGTACTGATTGTAGCAATCCCGCCACTGTAGTGCTCCCTGCTACCATCCTGGTATTCTTGGCTTTCCTAGCCGGTGTCAACCGCTGGGTTTGCGGTGTCCGTTAGCCTCCTGCTTGCAGCGGTATCCTTGCGCGCTGCCTACTCCCTAACCTTCCTTTTCGATTGTCGTCATCCTAACGAACATTAATCATCCCTAGTACCAGCCTTCCCGCTGGGGACGGAGCGCTTTTCGGCTCTCGTTCTTGGTGTGCGTCCCGCACTTTGTTGTCGAACTCCGTTTCGATGTGTGTAGATTAAGGCAACCCAAGGTCGATATCAGCCCGTCAGGGGAAATAATTTCCGTTAACAATGATTTAACCAACAGCAAGATCCTACGTAAACGGCTGATATTTATCGACTTATATTTTTATCGCCTATTTTCTCTGTACGACAGCTACTGCGCTCTCCCACAGCGGTGTAAGAGATCGCTTACAAAAAAATTGGGCATCTGCATATATCACCGATCACTACTTTTTATCTGGAATTACAACACGATAAATTTTTTCGCTTTCTTTTCTCGCTTTTTACCCGCTTTTTGTAGATAGTGCCGCGACTTAAACCATCCGGGAGGAACGATTTTGAACTGGGTTTTAGATATCACGCCACTCAGCTGGGAAGGCATTGGTACCTGTTTGTTGTGTGGCACGTTGTTGGGTATCGAGCGCCAGTACCGTGGTAAGCCTGTTGGGATCCGTACCGCCAGCTTGATCATTATCGGCACTTATACCTTTATGTCTCTCGGTATCGAGCTTTCAGAAATCAAAGGCGACCAAGCCCGTGTTTTGGCACAAATCATCACCGGGATCGGTTTTCTTGGTGCAGGGGTAATGATGACGCGCGATGGCCAGATCCTTGGCGTGACCTCCGCCGCCTCAGTATGGCTACTCGCTGCGCTCGGAGTGCTTATTGCTACCGGCTTTGTTCACGCAGCGTTAATACTGACCGGCTTGATCCTATTTATCCTCATCGGCGTGGATAAACTGGAAGCCAGTATCATGAGCCTGCGTCAAGGGGTACACCGTAAGGTTGAAGTGCGGCGCACCAAGCGCTATCCGATGAACAAATCAGGCAAGAAAGAAAAAAGTCATGCCAGTTCAACTGCCGCACGACGCTAATGCGATTGCCCTCAGACCAACAAAAAACCGCCCGATGGCGGTTTTTTAATGGTTAAGCAGAAGTAGGATGAACGCCGAACTCAGGCCAAACATCACAATAAACGCCAGTGCGGCCATCAACACCCCACAAAAGGTGCCAAGAAACAGCGCTGCACGCCAGCGTTGCAAAGGGATCAACATAAACACTCCTTGTTTTTTCAACGCGCAGCATAACACTTGATGATATTGATAGCCATTCGCATTTAAGTGTGTTCAATGAACCACTCCGCCCACTCGCTAAATAACAGGCATAAAAAAACCCGCCAAACGGCGGGTTCTTTAGCAAGAGTTGCTGAGGGATGATTACATCATGCCGCCCATGCCACCCATACCGCCCATGCCACCCATGTCTGGCATACCTGCACCCTCTTTCGATGGGATTTCAGAGATCATCGCTTCAGTGGTGATCATCAGGCCAGCAACAGAGGCTGCAAATTGCAGTGCTGAACGGGTTACTTTCGTTGGGTCAAGGATACCCATCTCGATCATGTCGCCGTACTCGCCGGTTGCCGCGTTGTAACCGTAGTTACCTTCGCCAGCACGTACGTTGTTCGCCACAACTGATTCCTCATCACCCGCGTTACGCGTGATTTGACGGATAGGCGCTTCCATCGCACGAAGTGCAACGCGAATACCCACGTTTTGCTCTTCGTTGTCACCTTCAAGGCCAGCCACTTTCGCAGCCGCACGGATAAGTGCAACACCACCACCCGCAACAACGCCTTCTTCAACCGCAGCGCGAGTCGCGTGTAGCGCATCTTCAACGCGGTCTTTCTTCTCTTTCATTTCAACTTCAGTCGCTGCGCCAACTTTGATCACCGCAACACCGCCAGCCAGTTTCGCTACGCGCTCTTGCAGTTTCTCTTTGTCGTAGTCTGACGTTGCATCTTCGATTTGTTGACGAATTTGAGCAACGCGACCTTGGATCGCCGCTTCATCACCGATGCCATCAATGATAGTGGTGTTTTCTTTAGTGATAGTCACGCGCTTCGCTTGACCTAGATCTTCTAGGGTCGCTTTTTCTAGCTCTAGACCGATCTCTTCTGAAATCACTGAGCCGCCCGTCAATACCGCGATGTCTTGCAGCATTGCTTTACGACGATCACCAAAGCCCGGCGCTTTAACTGCAGCCACTTTCACGATGCCACGCATGTTGTTCACAACTAGCGTTGCTAGTGCTTCACCTTCTACGTCTTCTGCAATAATAAGCAGTGGACGAGACGCTTTAGCAACCGCTTCTAGTGCAGGCAGTAGTTCACGGATGTTAGAGATTTTCTTATCAACCAATAGGATGAATGGGCTCTCTAGATCAACGCTGCCAGACTCTTGGTTGTTGATGAAGTAAGGAGACAGGTAACCGCGGTCAAACTGCATACCTTCAACAACGTCTAGCTCGTCGTGTAGTGCTTGACCTTCTTCAACAGTGATAACACCGTCGCGGCCTACTTTTTCCATTGCTTCTGCGATGATGTTACCGACAGTTGAGTCAGAGTTCGCAGAGATAGTACCTACTTGCGCGATCGCTTTGGTGTCTGCACATGGTACAGATAGCGCTTTTAGCTCTTCAACGGCTGCGATAACCGCTTTGTCGATACCGCGCTTAAGATCCATTGGGTTCATACCCGCAGCAACCGCTTTCAGACCTTCGTTTACGATAGATTGCGCCAGTACCGTTGCTGTGGTTGTACCGTCACCCGCTGCGTCGTTTGCTTGAGACGCAACTTCTTTAACCATTTGTGCGCCCATGTTCTGGAACTTGTCTTCCAGCTCAATTTCACGCGCTACAGATACGCCATCTTTAGTGATGGTTGGTGCACCGAACGACTTGTCCAGTACTACGTTACGGCCTTTAGGACCTAGCGTTACTTTTACCGCATCTGCCAGAATATTTACGCCTTCCAGCATTTTTACACGTGCGTCATTGCCAAATTTAACTTCTTTAGCTGCCATGATGTTCTTCCTTTTCTAAATCTTGATTCTATTGAAGTGAATTATTCAACGATCGCCATGATGTCGCTTTCAGACAGGATCAGTACTTCTTTACCGTCGATTTTCTCAGTCTTAGTACCGAAACCTTCAGAGAAGATCACAGTATCACCAACTTTAACGTCCAATGGTTGAACGGTACCATTTTCTAGGATGCGGCCTTTGCCTACAGCCAGAACGGTGCCGCGAGTTGATTTCTCAGCTGCAGAGCCAGTCAGCACGATGCCGCCAGCAGACTTTGATTCAACTTCTTGGCGCTCTACGATAACGCGGTCATGTAAAGGACGAATGTTCATTGGTCGTCTCTCCTGATGTTTGAAAATATCCATGAATTAGAATTACGCGCCGACAATGCTGTCAGGCATCTCTTTTGTTACCTACTTTATGGGGATGACGCAGTCGGAATCCAAGTGTTTGAATGCATTTTTTTCATTCCCTTTACATGTTGGTGATCCGCGCCATTTTGCCACGCCCGCACTTTCACACAATTGGAATAGCTTTTGCACCCATCGACGGTTTCGATTAGGGTATCGCAGTCGATCCCTATTGAGTTCATTATGACCAGCAGTACCGCACCCCAAGATAAGCACGGCTTGCTCAGCGCTCCCATCAATCGCGTGCTTCCGGCCATGACCATCCCGATGATCTTTGGCCTTGTTGCTATCTTGCTCTTCAATTTAGTCGATACGTTTTTTGTTGCCCGATTAGGCACCGATGCGTTGGCGGCGATCAGCTTTACCTTTCCGGTCACCTTTGCGGTGAACTGCATCACCATGGGGATCGGGGTCGGTTTGGCCTCACTGATTGGCCGACAACTTGGTAAGGGCGATCTATCGGCGGCAGCGCGCCTAACCACGCATGGCCTGCTATTGGCGGTGATCTTGGTGGCACTGACCACGCTTGTCGGCTATCACACGATCGAGCCGCTGTTTACGTTACTCGGCGCATCACTCGAATTACTGCCCATGATCCGCGACTATATGGAGGTGTGGTATCTCACTATTCCGCTACTGGTGATCCCGATGGCCGGTAACAGTGCGATCCGCGCCGGTGGCGACACCAAAACACCAGCGAAAATCATGATGCTGGCGGGGATCATCAACGGCATTTTAGATCCGCTATTGATCTTCGGTTTAGGGCCGTTTCCAGAATGGGGGATTCGCGGCGCGGCCATTGCCAGTGGGATCAGCTGGGCCGGTGCACTCGTAGGATCGGGGTGGGTCTTGATCAAACGCGAGCGTCTTTTGGGCAAACCCAACCGCCAAATGCTGGGCTCGGATTGGCGTCAAATCCTCTCGATTGGTACGCCAGCGGGCTTATCCAATGCGATGAATCCGTTGTCGGGCGCACTCTTAATGGTGATTTTGGCGCAGCACGGCAATGCGGCGGTGGCCGCGTACGGTGCGGCGCAACGGATTGAGTCTCTGCTCCTGATTGTGATCATGGCGCTGGCATCGATTTTCACCCCGTTTATGGCGCAGAACTTGGGCGCAAAGCGCTTCGATCGCACCCGCCAAGGCTTGTTAACCGCGCTGCACTTCACCTTAGGGTTTCAATTGCTGATCTATATCTTGCTGGTGCCGATCACTTGGCCACTGACCCACTTCTTTATTGATGATGTGCAAGTACAAGAAGCCTTGTGGCTGTATCTGATCACGGTACCTGCCAGTTACGGCATGCAAGGGATGCTGATGGTGCTGATTGCCACGTTGAACGCAATGCAAAAATCAACCCAAGCGATGCTCTGGACCAGTCTTCGCCTGTTTGGTTTGATGCTGCCGGGCGCGTTAATCGCCTCGCGCTATTTCGATACCGAAGGGATTTTTATCTCGCTCGCCATTGCTAACGTGGTAGCGGGGAGCGGCGCTTATCTGCATGCACGCTACATTCGTAAACAGTGGCAACAGTGCCTGTAAGCAGCGCCCTGCCTTAGAATAAAAAAGCGGTGACCTTGGTCACCGCTTTTGCGATCAATTCAAGCGATTCGACGAATTATCATCACGGCCTTTGGCCTCATCTTTACTCTCAAATTCCCCTTCAAACACATCCCCTTCACCAGTGCGATGTGTGGAATGATCAAAACCTTGCTGATGATAAAAGCCTGACTGGGCATTCATGCTCTGCACTTTCACCCGCGACATCATCTCGCGCGCCAAATACGCCCGTGGCGCGGGCAGCAAAACCAACATGCCGAGCGCATCTGTCATAAAGCCCGGGGTGAGCAGCAAAACGCCACTGACTGCTAGCATTACGCCTTCCACGATTTGCTGCGCCGGCATCTCGCCTTTTTGCAAGCGATCTTGCACCGACATTAAGGTCATAATGCCTTGGCTGCGCACCAACGACGCACCGACCACGGCGGTCAGTAGCACTAAGCCGACCGTTGGCCACAACCCTAAAAGTCCACCCACTTGGATAAACAGCGCAATTTCAACAATAGGTACAACAATAAAGAGCAATAACAGAACCTGAAACACGCTTTCCTCCAAGCAGAAACAGTCAGCGAGATACCGCATCTCGTCATCACTACAATATGGTGAATCCTTGCCAGAATTTCAATGGCTGAGAATACCCGCCCCCTGTCTGAATCCAAACTGAATATCTATCTGAAAAAAGACGTTAAAAAGTTGATGTTAGGCAATTTAAAATGAGAATAAATGCGTTACATTATTCGACGTTAATCACATACTCGTGCAAAAGTTGGTTAACGCTCACAAATCAAAGAATGAAACGCTGTATATAAGAAATATTTCGGCGTATTATTCGCCCAGTTGTCTAAGAAGACAGTTATTTACCAGCGGTAAGTAAGCGCAAGAAAGGATTCTATGCACGGATTGAGTTGGCAAATCTTCAACTTTTTTCAAATCCTAGAAGGCGACATATGTCACAGATGATTGATACCCACGCACAAAACGAGCCATTCGGCACCGCAACCCGCATCGAAGAAGACCTATTGGGTCAGCGCCAGATCCCTGCTGACGCTTACTACGGCATTCACACCCTGCGTGCGGTTGAAAACTTCAATATCTCAACCACAACAATCTCTGACGTTCCTGAGTTCGTTCGCGGTATGGTTTTCACTAAGAAAGCTGCTGCACTAGCGAACAAAGAGCTGGGTGTTATCCCAGCAGAAGTTGGTGACTACATCATTAAAGCCTGTGATGTGATCCTAGAAACTGGTAAGTGCATGGACCAATTCCCTTCTGATGTATATCAGGGCGGCGCTGGTACTTCAGTTAACATGAACACCAACGAAGTAATCGCTAACCTTGCTCTAGAACTAATGGGCAAAGAGAAAGGCGACTACCACACTGTTAACCCGAACGACCACGTAAACAAGTCTCAGTCTACTAACTGTGCTTACCCTACTGGTTTCCGCGTTGCAGTTTACAACAGCATCATGAAGCTTGTTGAGCAACTACGTTACCTAAAAGGCACTTTCGACGCGAAAGCAGTTGAATTCAAAGACGTGCTAAAAATGGGCCGTACTCAGCTTCAAGACGCAGTGCCTATGACTGTAGGTCAAGAGTTCCACGCGTTCGCAATCCTACTGAAAGAAGAAATCCGTTGCCTTAAGCGCACCGCGAAACTACTTCTAGAAGTTAACCTAGGTGCGACCGCTATCGGTACTGGTCTTAACACGCCAGCAGGTTACCAAGAGCTAGCTGTTCAACGTCTAGCAGAAGTAACTGGTCTAGCCGTTGTTCCTTCAGAAGACCTAATCGAAGCGACTTCTGACTGTGGTGCATACGTAATGGTTCACGGCGCACTTAAGCGTCTAGCAGTTAAACTGTCTAAGATCTGTAACGACCTACGTCTGCTTTCTTCTGGTCCACGTGCTGGCCTGAACGAAATCAACCTACCTGAAATGCAAGCGGGTTCTTCAATCATGCCTGCTAAAGTTAACCCAGTAATCCCTGAAGTTGTAAACCAAGTTTGCTTCAAGGTTATCGGTAACGACACCACTATCACTTTCGCAGCAGAAGCGGGTCAGCTACAGCTGAACGTTATGGAGCCAGTGATCGGTCAAGCGCTATTTGAATCTATCGAAATCCTAGGTAACGCATGTATCAACCTAGGCGAGAAATGTATCGAAGGCATCACTGTGAACAAAGAAATCTGTGAGCAGTTCGTATTCGGTTCAATCGGTATCGTAACTTACTTGAACCCATTCATCGGTCACCACGAAGGCGACATCGTTGGTAAGATCTGTGCAGAAACGGGTAAGAGCGTTCGTGAAGTAGTTCTTGAGCGTGGTCTACTAACTGCAGAAGAACTAGACGATATCTTCTCTGTTGAAAACCTAATGAACCCACAATACAAAGCGAAGCGTTTTAACTAATTACTGGTTAAAGCCTGACTTTTTTGTGACGAAGCGGATCGGCAACGGTCCGCTTTTTTTGTTTCTATATGCCACCACCCACTCCGCCGCCAAGCGAGGCGTTACCAATACGCAGCCAACAATTATCAATTTATGCATTCCTTGGTTAATCAAAATGCGCCTTATTGTAAAACTTCGTTGTAATGCACTGATTGCGCGCCACACAAAAACCACATCTTAAAAATCAACCCGCAACACCACACCAACCACGACGCAACACCGCTGCTATGGAGCGGTAACTAAATGCCCGTAAAGAATGACCTGCATCACTCTTTTAAACAGTTGTTTTGCCAATAAAATCCACTTTGATCCAACACAAAAACCACGATATTAGCAATATCTTAAAATATCCCTCTAGAATACAGAATTTCGTATCTGTGTGTACTGCCGCTGAGCTATTGCCGTTAAACAGCAACACGCCCACCAGTTAAAAACAACAACGATAAAACACACTGATAACAATGGATTTATTTTCCACATTTTTAGGAGTCACTATGTTGTTCTTAGTACAGTTCCTCATTGTTTTAGGCTGTATTCTTATCGGTGCGCGCATTGGTGGGATCGGCTTAGGTGTCATGGGCGGTCTTGGTTTGGCCGTTCTGGCGTTTGTTTTTGGTCTTGCGCCAACCAGCCCACCTATCGACGTTATGCTAATGATCATGGCCGTAGTTGCCGCTGCCGCTGCGATGCAAGCAGCCGGTGGTTTGGATTACATGATCAAGATCGCCAGCGGGATCCTGCGTAAAAACCCTAAACACATTACCTTTATCGCACCGCTTGTAACCTACTGCTTCACCATGATGGCGGGTACTGGCCACGTGGCCTATTCTGTGCTGCCGGTTATTGCAGAAGTGAGCCGTCGTAACGGTATTCGTCCTGAGCGTCCAATGAGTATGGCGGTTATCGCTTCTCAGTTTGCGATCGTCGCGAGCCCAATTGCGGCAGCGGTTGTTGCGGTTGTCGGCTTCCTTGAGCCTCGCGGCATTACCTTGGGTAACGTGCTGTCTGTGACTATTCCTGCGACCTTCCTAGGTTTGGCGGCCGCCTGTGTGATCGTTAACAAGCTAGGTAAAGAGCTAAAAGACGATCCTGAATTCCAACGTCGCATGCAAGATCCTGAGTTCCGCGCTGAAATGGATCGCGAAGAGCAAGTGAAAGAAGTTGAGATCAGCTCGACCGCGAAACTGTCTGTCGGTCTATTCCTACTGGGTGCGATTGCCGTGGTGATCATGGGTGCATTCCCTGCATTGCGTCCGGCGTTCGATGGCAAAGCCATGGGCATGGCGCACACCATTGAGATCGTGATGCTAACCGTGGGTGCGTTGATCATCTTGTTCTGTAAGCCTGACGGCTACAAGATCACCCAAGGCTCTGTGTTCCATGCGGGTATGCGCGCTATCGTTGCTATCTTCGGTATTGCATGGCTCGGTGACACCCTAACCGCTGCGCACATGACAGAAGTAAAAGCGGCCGTCTCGACTCTGGTTGAAGTGGCACCATGGTCATTTGCACTGGCACTGTTTGGTTTGTCCGTCATGGTGAACTCACAAGGCGCAACCACAGCGGTATTGATCCCATTGGGTATCGCAATTGGCTTGCCAACAGAAGTGATCATCGCGACCTTCGTGGCGGTTAACGGTTACTTCTTTATCCCTAACTACGGTCCAATCATCGCGTCTATCGACTTTGACCGTACCGGTACCACGAAGATTGGCCAGTACATCTTCAACCACAGCTTTATGCTGCCAGGTTTGATGAGCATGATCTTCAGTATCATCTTCGGCTTTATGATTGCGGGCGTCGTGTTGTAATTCCACTCCCGACACGCAACCTCAATCACTCTTCCAAGGCGCTCTTTGAGCGCCTTTTTTCATCGCCTTGCGCCCGCGCGAGAGATTTCTTCACCCGTTTAGCTGCACAGCTGACAGTTTTTCGCTTGGCATTATTTTCCCCGATCAATTTGAAACCAAACGTGCTAACCTCTGGTCTGATAACACAATCCCAACACTTTTTAGCGTAAGATGATGATGAAGATCCGCCACTTACTGTTTGCTTTCACGGTTGTCTTTCTTAGCCCGCTCGCGCAGGCTTTCTCACTGCCATCAAGCAATAGCAGCCCGTTTTTGCCCGTTGACCAAGCCTTTCAATTTAACTTTTATCAGCAAGGCAACACCCTCTATGCCGAATGGGAAATAGAGCCGGGTTACTATCTGTATCAACACGCGTTCGACGCGCAGAGCGACACCGCCCAACTTGGCGCGTTGCAACTGCCAACGGGGATCAACTACACCGATAACTATTTTGGCGATGTGATCATCTATCGCGATAGCGTGACATTGGCGTTGCCGATCACCGCAACCACCAGCCTTGATAGCGTCAGTTTCAGCTATCAAGGCTGCGCTGATGCGGGACTGTGTTACCCACCCGAAACCTACACCGTACCGTTACAAGCGGTCAGCGGTGGCGATGACAGCGCGAATAACGCGCCATCCGCGACAAACACCCCTGCGCCCAACATCACGCTGACGACCTCATCCGGAGTGACGTCCGAGCAAAACTCGCTGGCCGATCGCCTTAGCCAATCTGGCTGGACACCGTTACTGTTCTTGGCGCTGGGCATAGGGCTGGCATTTACCCCGTGCGTATTGCCGATGTACCCGATCTTAAGTGGCATTGTGCTCGGCAACGGCAAACGCTCGCACCGCCAAGCCTTGGGTTTGGCATTGGTGTATGTGCAAGGCATGGCGCTGACCTACACCTTACTGGGACTGGTCGTGGCCTCTGCCGGGATGCAGTTTCAAGCGGCGATGCAACAGCCTTGGGTATTGGGCGGCTTGAGCGCGCTGTTTATCGTGCTCGCGATGTCGATGTTTGGGGTCTATACCCTGCAAATGCCATCAGCGGTGCAAACCTGGCTCCATAAACTGAGCAACAAACAAGAAGGCGGCCAATGGCTGGGCGTGTTTGCGATGGGCGCGATTTCGGGCCTAGTGTGTTCGCCGTGCACCACCGCGCCGCTCTCTGGCGCTCTTTTGTACGTGGCGCAAAGTGGCGATCTGCTGACCGGCGGTTTGGCGTTATATGCGCTGGCGATCGGCATGGGGATCCCGCTGATTATCGTCGCGGTCTTTGGCAACAAACTGCTGCCGCGCGCTGGCGCTTGGATGGAGCAAGTGAAGATCTTCTTTGGCTTTGTTCTGCTGGCGGTGCCGCTGTTCTTACTTGAGCGCTTTGTTGCCGCTGAGATCATGACCTATCTGTGGGCGGCACTGGGGATCGCCTTCTTTGGCTGGCTGTACCATATTCGCCAGCATCTCAATGGCGGTTGGCGTCACACGCTGGTTTCCATGGTGGCGATACTCGGCCTGCTTGGCGCAGCGCAGCCGCTGTTTTGGCAGTGGTGGGCTCCCACCTCCGCTCAAACAGCGCCAGCGCATCAAGTCACCTTCCAGCAAGTGAAGAACCTCGACGAGTTGAATGCGGCGCTGGCCAGTGCCAAGGCCGAAGGAAAGCCGGTAATGCTCGACTTCTACGCCGATTGGTGTGTGGCGTGTAAAGAGTTCGAAGAGTTCACCTTCCACAGCGACTTGGTCGAACCGATCCTCGCCGATTTCGTGCTGCTGCAAGCTGATGTCACCAAAAACACCCCCACCGATTTTGAGATGCTCAACGCGCTGGATGTACTGGGCTTACCCACCATCGACTTTTGGGATGCGACGGGCGAACACCGTCCCGACGCGCGAGTGACGGGCTTTATGAATGCCGAGCGTTTTCGCAGTCACATTGAAGCCGCGGCGCTAGATCAAGCCGCCACGGTCCGCTTGCAATAATTTGTCCTACGCTGTGCCAACTGCACCGATTGCAATAAGCCATCGGTGCAATGATTAGTATGATCAATGACATAGTTAGCATGGTGGTAAATTGACCTGTTTTTAACGTGGTGTTAGCTTTATTACAAACAATTAACAGTGCGTGCCTACCATGGACAATACCTATACCATTGTCATAGCTGATGACCACCCGCTCTTTCGCAATGCGCTTTTTCAATCAGTGCATATGGCGATCAGCGGGGCTAACCTGCTTGAAGCGGACTCGCTTGATTCCTTGCAGGCACTCCTCGAAAAACAACCCGATGTCGATTTAGTGTTGCTGGATCTAAAAATGCCCGGCGCTAATGGTATGTCAGGGCTGATCTTACTACGCCAACAATACCCAGATTTACCCATCGTGGTGGTGTCGGCCAGTGAAGAGCAAGCGATCGTCAAACAAGTCTATCAACATGGCGCGTTTGGCTTTATTCCGAAATCCAGTGATATGCGAGCGCTAAACGGCGCGCTTAATCAAATATTGGAAGGCGAACCTTTCTACCCCGACGGGGTGGAAGAATGGCAGGTGGACGAAAATGCCGAAGTCGCAGAGCTCGAAAGTAAAATCGCCACCCTGACACCGCAGCAACGCAATGTGCTTAACATGCTCAATGATGGCTTGTTGAACAAACAAATTGCCTACGAGCTCAATGTTTCCGAAGCGACGATTAAAGCCCATATGACGGCGATTTTCCGCAAACTTGGAGTGAAAAATCGCACTCAAGCGGTGATCTTGCTGCAACAGCTAAGTTTAAGTGAGTAACGACTAACTAAACTGACTTCCGGCACTAACCCCAACAGCGAGCCTGGCTTGCTGTTTGTTTAAAGGCATTTGAAACGATGGAAATCATTGCAATCATCATCCTCATCTTCGGCGCAGTATTGGTGTTTCCCGTATTGGCTGGAGTGGTCGAGTCGAGAAACGCCACACTCAACGCCATCATCGAGGTTGAGGAAGGCCAGATAACCATTCGCCGCTTTGCAGTTGAGCGGCTTTTGAGGCTAAAAGGCAGCACTGTGCGTCCAGCGGGTATCGTCCGAGTTCAGTTTGCGGCAAACCCAATGAGAGGCACCTGTGTATCGCTGTTTAATCAATCCAATGGGGCTTTGGATTTTTGGGTACCCAACCACTTAGCGAAGGCGGTAAGAGATCAACTGGAACGTGTTTGCCCACAGGCAACCTTCGTTGAGGTTTAGCCTTTAAAGGGACGCACGGCGCTTTGCGTCCCTTCACCCAGCCGCTTTCCTTTCCTGAAAATCTATAGCGCAAGTGAAAGCGCTTAACGCGCTATATCACCGCGTTAAGTCGCGAGCAACGCTAAACATCCTACCTAAGCCATTGTGATATGAAACGAAGTAAGCCGAAAACGCCAAGCGTTGGGAATCCGTTTTCAACGCTCTGTTATGTGTGATCTACGCAGTTAATAGAATCTACATACTTTTGCAGTGCCCTAGACTTATGATGAACAAGAAATGCAGAACCTAAGTACCAAAGTGATAAGGTGCCCCATAAAATGAAACTCACAGAGTTTTCAAGGTTAACGCTAATAAGCGCATTAAATGAAAAGGCAATTATTACAATAACATACTTCCAGTACTGCAACTGTAATTCATACACATTCTGCTGTATGTTCCGAGTAATTAAGACTGGCATAGCCGCCCATGAAAGACGAATAATAATTCGGTTTTCGTCAGCTTTAGCCTTATATCCTTGCTTAATCAGCGCTTCCAATAAACTGTTCATCACTAATCTCCATATTCAATCAGGTTAGTATGACAAGTCGGAGTGATTATTTCTAAGGATGATGCCAAAACTGCGATTAAGATTAGACACATAACGCTCTGCTATTTAGCGCTCGGCTATTTGGCGACCGACTATTTAGCCACATTTCCTGCAACGTTCATCACATCCCACGTACGAGCGAAGGGCGGCGCATAGGCAAAGTCCATCATCCCCAATTGCTGCGTGGTCATCCCCATCGCAATCGCCACCGCTAAGGCATCAATACGGTGCACCGCACCTTTGCGACCGAGCATTTGCGCACCCAGCACCACATGAGAGTCAGCATCATAGATCAGCTTGAGGTGAATATCGGACTGCCCCGCACAATAGTTGGTGTGGCACTTATCTTTAATCACTACCGTTTTGTAGTTCAACCCTGCACCCTCGGCTTCTTGCTCAGACACCCCAGTACGGCCAGCTTCTAAGCCGAGCACTTTAACGCAACTGGTGCCAAGCGAGCCTTGGAAGGTCAACGCTTGGTGTTGATCCACCAGCGCAATATTTTCACCGACCAAACGACCCAGCTTATTCGCGCCGGTTGCCAGCGGAATGTAGGCGTTTTGCCCCAGAACGCTGTGCCAAATCGAGGCGCAATCCCCCGCAGCCCACACATCCGGCAATGAGGTACGCCCTTGGAGATCCACCACAATCGCGCCGTTACCCAGCATCTCAATACCTGTCGATTGCAAGAAGGTGGTATTGGGTTTCACGCCAGTACAAATCACCACTAAGTCGGTAGCGTACTCTCCTTGGTCGGTGCGAATGCCCGAAACCGCCGTCTCACCCAGCACCGCTTGCAATGATTGCGCAAGCAGCAGCTCTACGCCGGCGTCTTCAAGCTCAGTTTGTAAGTGAGTACTTATCTCAGCGTCAAACGCATCGGGGATCAATCGCTCGGCACGCTCAACCAAGCGCACTTTTTTGCCTTGATGCACCAGCGCTTCTACCACTTCCAAGCCAATAAAACCCGAGCCAATCACGGTCACGTGCTCAACATCGGCTATCGCTTGTTTCAAGCGCAAGCCATCGTCCATGCGGCGCAGGCTAAACACACCCGCTTTTTCCAGTCCGTCTACCGGAGGCATCACTTCGCTTGCGCCTGTGGCAATCATCAAGCGGTCATAATGAGTCGAGATCAGCGCATCGCCGTGGCGTACTTCCAGCTGTTTGTTCGCCACGTCCACCTTAGTGACGCGATGTGAGGTAAGTACCTGCACACCCCGCTCGGCAAACTGCGCTGGGGTGAATTCCGCCATATAGGTGTGATCTTGAAACTCATCCCCCACATAGTAAGGCAAGCCACACGCACCAAACGAGATGATCTCCGAGGCTTCGAACACCACCACTTCCGCATCACGATTCACACGTACCGCTTTCGCCGCCGCGCTCATGCCTGCTGCTTCCCCACCAATAATCACTATTTTCATTGTCTTTTCTGCCATTGCCGATGCCGGTTATCACTGCGCGTTTTTATTGCTCATTCGCCGCACCAATTCTCATGGCCGGTGCTCCTGGCTTACCGCGCCTTAGCGTAAAACCCGCATCTTGGTTAATCGAATATTTTACCGTTAGGTAAGTAACTACTTACTTTTACTCTGCGCTAAGGTGCTGCGACCTACGCTGCCTCTTCGCTGCTATCGAGCGCCAATACCGTATCGCTGTTAAACACCGTCATGTCGGTCTCGCCGAGCAGTTTCGAGGTGACGGTACCAGCGGTAATGGAGCCAGACACATTCAGCGCCGTGCGTCCCATATCAATCAGAGGCTCGATAGAGATCAGCAAGCCCGCCAAAGCAACCGGTAAGTCCATCGCGGAAAGCACAATCAAGGCAGCAAACGTCGCACCGCCGCCCACGCCCGCCACACCAAATGAGCTGACGGTAATGATCGCCACCAGCGGGATCAAAAAGCCCAAGTCCATCGGGTCAATGCCTACGGTCGGCGCGATCATCACCGCTAACATCGCGGGGTAAATACCGGCGCAGCCGTTCTGACCAATGGTGGAGCCAAACGATGCGGCAAAGTTAGCGATCCCCGCCGGAATACCGAGCGCTTCTTCTTGGGTTTTGACGTTCAGCGGGATCGCGCCCGCCGAGGTGCGCGAGGTAAAGGCAAAGCTCAATACCGGCAGAATTTTCTTCACATGGCGCACTGGATTGAACCCCAGCGAGGCGATGATCAGTAAATGAATGGCAAACATCGTCAAAAGAGAGGCGTACGAGGCTACTACAAAGCTGCCCAGCGCCAAAATATCACTGTAGTTCGAGCCGGAAATCACCTTGGTCATCAGTGCCATCACCCCGAACGGCGTCAGGCGAAGTACCAGCGTCACCATCCGCATTACGATTGCTTGCACCATCTTGGTGACTTTCTCAAACAGGGCGAACTCTTCCGGCTTTTTCTTCGCAATGCCGGTTGCCGCAATGCCGACAAACACCGCAAAAATCACCACCGCAATGGTCGAGGTACGACGCGCGCCAGTGAGGTCTAAGAAGGGATTAGCCGGAATAAAATCGATCGCCATTTTGGCAAAAGAGAGACTGTTGACCGCGCCAAGGGTTTGCTTAAGCTCCTCACCACGCGCCATTTCGGCTGCGCCCGATACCAAACCTTCTGCGTTTAAACCAAACACATTTGCGAACACAATGCCGACCGTGGCGGCAATCATGGTAGTAACCACTAACACGCCAATGGTTAAGCCGGAAATTTTCCCCAACGACGAGCCGCCTTTGAGGCGCAAAATTGCCGAGACAATCGACACCATTACCAGCGGGTAAATGATCATCTGCAAAAAGCGCACATACCCCACGCCGACAATGTCGAAGTACTCTATCGAGCGCGCGATCACCTCACTGCCTTGACCGTAGTAGAGCTGCAATGCGCCGCCAAACACGATGCCTAAGCCTAATCCGGCGAAGACGCGGCGAGTAAATTCAACATAGGTTGCCTGCAGGCGATACAAGAACGCCAAGATCAATACAAATATCGCGATATTGGCGATAACAGCGAGAGTCATGCAGTGATTTCCTTTCAAAGTGTAAAGAAGCTAACGCTTCCAAAAGAGAAACGAGCGGGAAGAGACCGAGAACTGACGATATTTCCTAGAGGTATAGACGTAGACTTCGCGTAAACGACGCAAAATCTGTCCGTTTTATTTCAAAAAGGCGGCGCGCCTTTGCTCAACACAAAAAACGACACGCTGTCCGCCCGTGTTTGCTAAGGCAGATCAGCGTGTCGTCTGGCAGGCGCGAAAGAAGGGTTAGAGAGCTAAGCCTCAGATCGGCGTGCGCACATCAGTACTGATACTTATTGCGCATAATATTAATAATTTCAACATCAGTGTCCAGCATGCCGTATTTACTCAGGTGGCCTAAGTTGGCAATCGTGGCATCAATGTTGGCAGTAACTATCCCTTCGTTCTCACCCACACCGTAGTTATTCACTGCCATCAGC
This sequence comes from Thaumasiovibrio occultus, assembly GCA_019703815.1. Lineage (GTDB taxonomy): Bacteria > Pseudomonadota > Gammaproteobacteria > Enterobacterales > Vibrionaceae > Thaumasiovibrio > Thaumasiovibrio occultus. The sequence goes on from AP023052.1 coordinate 2,898,086, forward strand.
GCCGCTTTTACTGCCGCTGAGGCCGAGGTCGATACCTTCATGGAGCACGCACTGCCCGCGCCGTCGCAGATGATCCCCGACACATCACCGATCATGTTGCTGATACAGGCCGCCATTTGCTCTAGCGTACCGCCGAGCATCCAGGTGATCGCCGCACTCGATCCCATTGCCGCCGTGCTGGCTGCACACAAGGCGGACAGTTTGTTTTGGTAAGTTTTAATGTAAATCGCGATCAAATGACTCATCGCCAACGCGCGAGTCAGGGTTTCCTGATCTTTGCCCAAGAACTGCGCTGCGGCCACCACCGGCATTGTTGCTGCAATGCCTTGATTGCCTGAGCCAGAGTTCGACATTGCCGGGAGCATAGCGCCATCCATGCGTGCATCTGAAGCCGCAGAAGCCAAACGCATTGCCAGCGTCATCAAATCATCCGACAGCAATTTACGCTCCACTTGCTCGGTCATCATCTTGCCAATACGCAAGCCATAACCGTTCAAGCCTTCTTCGGCCAGCGCTTTATTCAGCTCAGCTGCTTGCGCCATAAACGCGATCTCTTCCAGCGGTACATTCAGCGCAAAGTCGATCACCATCGACAGTGTCATCGCCGGTTGCTCGGCCATGACAGCTTGGCTTTCTTCGTTGCCCATGCCTTGATCCAGCAACACCTCGCCGTTTTTCTCCATCAACACAATGCGCGTGTGATCGCTACAGATCACCACTTTTGCACTTTGATCGCCGGCGATCGCTTCGACTTCGGCATACAGCACGTCGGCAACGGCTTTCACATCGACTTGAATATCCCCCAACAAGGTTTTCGCAGTGTCGACTTGCTCGGCGTTAATGTTCGCCAGCACTTCCAGCCCACCCTCGGGATCGCCGCCCACCGCACCGATAGCTGCTGCCATGCTCAGCCCTGTCATACCGGTACCCGGAACGCCAACGCCCATGCCATTTTTAAACAAGTTACCACTGACCCACACTTGCATTTTTTCCGGCAACTGACCCAGCAACTGGCGACAGTTCGCCGCAGCAAGGGCGACTGACATTGGCTCGGTGCAGCCCAGCGCAGGGACAACGTCTTTTTTCAGACGGGCAATATAGGCGTTCCAGTTTGGATTCATTTCAGACTACTCAACATCAAAGGGCGGCTCGAACAAGCGGCCAAGACCAAACAATCGCGACATCAAGTGCGATCGGTGTATTCACTTCCATGTTGGTGATAACGTGAGGGAATGGGCGGGCGTTTCTGCCAAGAAGGCTCACTGCTGGCGCAGGAAAAGAGAACACAGTCACGTCCGAGCATGTCATTCGTTAGATCATCGCTCGCGGTATCGGCAGGTTTTGTGCTCTCTTGTGGAAAGCGACACGGCCGATTTAACTTTGCGCGGTGATACAGTGCCAAATAACATCCTGTCATCTACGGCGGCCAAGTGTAACAAACGGCGCGGCAAAATGTCGTTGCGCCACGTCAAATTCCCTTTGCGCCTAAATACTACGGAGATCACAGCTTTGAATTCTTAGGATATTTTCCCGCCCCAACATCGCCTACGACCTTTGGCTAACAGCAAGCAAAAATCGGCCAATTTTCTCGCCCATGATCTTCCCATGATTTTGATAAACCGCACATTTTTACGTCTATTTATCCCGACTAAAGTTGCACAGATCTCGTGCAAATTCGTTGCTAAGGTAATTCTCGTAACATTTTATTAACGTGACGCAAGGAGACGAACATGTCGTTCGAGAATCAAGAGCGTGCTCAGGAGTACTGGAGCAAAAACGTCAAACTGCTGATAAACCTTATGGTTATCTGGTTTGTCGTTTCTTTCGGCTGCGGGATCTTATTTGTTGATGTGCTGAATCAATTCCAATTGGGCGGGTACAAGCTCGGTTTCTGGTTTGCCCAGCAAGGGTCAATTTACTGCTTCCTCGGCATCATTTTCTACTATTCCTGGAAGATGCGCCGTATTGATCGCGAATTTGGTGTAGACGAATAAAAGGACCAGAAAGATGGATCTAAAAACTATTACATACATCGTGGTGGGAGCGACCTTCTTGCTCTACATCGGCATCGCGATCTGGGCTCGCGCCGGATCAACGAAAGAGTTCTATGTCGCCGGTGGCGGGGTTAACCCGATAGCGAACGGGATGGCAACGGCTGCCGATTGGATGTCTGCCGCGTCGTTTATCTCTATGGCCGGCTTAATTGCCTTTATGGGCTACGGTGGCTCGGTCTTTTTGATGGGCTGGACCGGTGGTTACGTTCTACTTGCTCTGCTACTCGCGCCGTACCTGCGCAAGTTCGGTAAGTTTACCGTGCCGGAGTTTGTTGGTGAGCGTTTCTACTCGAAAACCGCACGCGTAGTGGCGGTGGCCTGTTTGATCATCGCATCTGTTACTTACGTTATCGGTCAGATGAAAGGCGTTGGTGTCGCATTTGGTCGCTTCTTAGAAGTGGAATACGCGACGGGTCTAATGATCGGTATGGTGATTGTCTTTATCTACGCCGTGATGGGCGGGATGAAGGGCATTACTTACACCCAAATCGCTCAATATTGCGTACTCATTTTGGCTTACACTATTCCCGCAATATTTATCTCGCTGCAACTGACGGGTCACCCGCTACCGCAAATTGGGTTGGGCGGTACCATGGCCGGATCGGATCAATACCTGCTCGATCGGCTCGATCAGGTGGTCACCGAACTCGGCTTTAGTCAGTACACCACCCAAGTGCGGGGGGATACCCTCAATATGTTCGTCTATACCATGTCTCTGATGATTGGTACGGCGGGCTTGCCACACGTTATCATCCGTTTCTTCACCGTACCGAAAGTGCGTGACGCACGCACCTCTGCGGGTTGGGCGTTGATCTTTATCGCGATCCTTTACACCACCGCGCCAGCGGTCGCCGCGATGGCACGTCTAAACCTGATGGATACGGTTAACCCAGCACCTGGCCAATATCTAGCGTATGACGAGCGTCCTGCATGGTTCAACAACTGGGAAAAAACCGGTCTGCTCGGCTTTGATGATAAGAACGGCGATGGCTTGATCCAATACACTTCTAATCCAGAAACCAATGAGCTGCGGGTTGACCGCGACATCATGGTATTGGCGAACCCTGAGATTGCGAAACTGCCAAACTGGGTCATTGCCTTGGTGGCCGCCGGTGGCTTGGCCGCTGCACTATCAACCGCTGCTGGCCTACTGTTGGCTATCTCGTCTGCGATTTCTCACGACTTGATCAAAGGGGTGATTAATCCACGGATCTCGGAGAAGAAAGAGCTGTTGGCAAGCCGGATCTCGATGGCGGTGGCGATTGCGGTCGCGGGTTATCTCGGTCTCAATCCGCCGGGCTTTGCCGCCGGTACGGTAGCACTGGCCTTTGGTCTTGCCGCCTCCTCGATCTTCCCTGTGTTGATGATGGGGATCTTCAGTAAATCCATCAATAAAGAAGGCGCGATTGCCGGCATGATCACCGGTATCAGTATTACCCTGTTCTACGTGTTCCAGCACAAAGGCATCTTGTTTGTCGCTGACTGGCGCTACCTAGAAAGCTGGGGTAACAACTGGTTCTTCGGGATTGAGCCAAACGCCTTTGGTGCCGTGGGCGCGGTGTTTAACTTCGCTATCGCTTATGCCGTGTCGCGCGTCACTGCCGAAACGCCGCAAGAAGTGAAAGACTTGGTTGAGCACGTCCGCGTTCCAGCGGGTGCAGGCCAAGCGCAGGATCACTGATCCCTTTGTCGCTTTCTTGCTAAGTCTCGCAGCCATGAGTTAGCAAGAGCTAGCGCAGAAGCCCCGCAAGGGGCTTCTTTTTCAACCCAAATCGGCTAAGGTAGCCAGTAGACGAAAAAATAAACACCCTCAGTTAAACAGTTACGCACTGCCTCGCGCACAACGCTGACTCTCACTACAAGGAACGCACACGGATGTCTTCACTATTTAAAAACAAACACTTCATTGTTGCCCTGCTCGTGTGTCCTGTATTGGCGATCGTCGCTTATGTCGGTACCGATCTCGCGGTCAGTGAAAAACCCCATGCAGCCGTTCCCGGCCAAAGCTATATGCTGGCCAGCCAATCGAACTGTCGTTACACCAGTGGCTTGTGCAAAATGGAAAACGGCGACTTCAATATTCAGTTTCGCTCTGAAAACATCACCGCAGAGCACTTAACCCTCTCGCTCTCTTCGGCCTTTCCGCTGCAAGGGGTAAAACTCGCCTTAGTGGACAGTCCGGACGCGGGCAACGGCGAGATCATTGAGATGACATCGCAAGATAATAACGCGCAACAATGGACGGTGACTCTACCCGCGCCACGCTCAGCGCAAAGCCAACTGCGCGTAGTGGTCAGCGCCAATGACACCTTGTACATTGGCGAAACCGGCACCGAGTTTGTGCGCTACGAAACCCTGTTTACCGATCAACAGTGATCTGGGTAGTCGTTACTCAAGCGTGATGTTCACGCCATGGTTTGCGCTATTTTTCACGGTTCTCTCCCCTATTTACGTTTAAGTTGCGGTTAAATTTCGCGTTTTAACCGCTTTTCACGCCTTTTAGATCTCGTCTTTTAGAGCACGCCTTTTAGAATAAAGCAGACACCACGGCGTTTTACGGTGCTGATACGGTGGTTTGCCGTTGATTAAGCAACGCGCGCAGCTTCAATGGTTTCACCGGTTTGCTGAGGAAATGGTAGCCATGCACCTTCGCCGCTTCTTGGGTTTCAGGGGTGCGATCAGCGCTGATCAATACGCCAAGAAAATCCCCGCCCAACTGCAAACGGCACTGCTGCAACACCTGTAAGCCCGTTTGACCTTGTGCCAAATGGTAGTCACTCAACACCACATCCGGTCGCCAGCCATTGCCCAAGGCTTTTGCCACTTGCTGCACGTTTTCAGCGCAGACACATTCACAGCCCCAACGCGAGAGCAGCTGCTCCATCCCTTGCAATATCGACACTTCGTTGTCGACACACAGCACCTTCAACCCGACCGTGGCACTCGATTGCTTCTCTTTGACGGGGGCTGGCTTTGGAATGTGATCAGTACATTTCACCGTTAGGCTAAACACTGTGCCTTTCCCCGGCCATGAACGCATATTCAGTTGGTGTCCAAGCACCCGGCTGATCCCGCGCGCAATCGCCAAACCTAAGCCTAAACCGTGCTCGGCATTGCCTTGATCGCCACGGGTAAACTCTTCAAAGATCTCGGTCTGCTTTTCTTCTGGAATACCCGTACCGTTGTCCCACACTTCGATCCGCACTTGCTGCCCCACCCGACGACAGCCCATCAGCACCTTGCCTTCGGGGTTATAGCGAAACGCATTGGTGAGGAAATTTTGCAGCGCACGGCGCAGCAGTTTGGGATCCGATTGGATCAACAGATCGCAACCCACTACCCGAAAATCGATATTTTGCTGTTTCGCCAGCACGCCAAATTCTGCGCCCAACGTATCGAGCACATCGCGCAGAGCGAACGCCCCGACTCTGGCCGTGAGCTTGCCACTTTCCAAACGCGACACATCCAATAGATCGGTGATCAAATCTTCCGCTGCGCCCAGTGAGCTTTCGATATATTGCGCCAAACGCGCGGTTTCCGGCTCCGTCGCCATTTCACTCAGTGAGGCGGAAAACAGCCGCGCCGCATTGAGCGGTTGCATTAAATCGTGGCTTACTGCGGCAAGAAAACGGCTTTTTGAATTCGACATCTGCTCGGCGCGCAGCGTCGCAGACACCAAACGGCGGTTGAGCGATTCCAGCTCTTGGGTACGCTCTTGCACCCGCGCCTCCAAGGTTTCGTTCGCTTCGGCCAGTGCATCCGCCGCTTGGCGAAACTGAGTTATATCGGAAAAACTCATCACAAAGCCGCCGCCGGGCATTGGATTGCCTTGCACTTCAATCACCGTCCCATCAGGGCGCAAACGTGATGATGTATGCGCCGATCCCGCTTCCAAATAACCGACCCGTTTGCGCACATGATCGTCGGGATCGCCCGGGCCACATAAACCGCGCTCGGCGTTATGACGGATCACATCGGCGATCGGCCGTCCAACTTGGATCAACCCCGGTGGAAACTCAAACATCTGCAAATAGCGCTGATTCCACGCCACCAGCCGCAGGTTTTTATCCACCACCGCGATCCCTTGGCTGATGTGCTCAATGGCCCCTTGCAAAAGACCGCGGCTGAAATCAAACAGCTCGGAGGCTTCATCGACAATCGTGGCGATCTCTTCCAGCTGCATATCGCGCCCTTGCAGCGCCGATTCGAGCACCAAACGCGCCGACGAGGCACCAAACACCCCAGCCAAGACGCGCTCGGTATGGCGAATCAAACGGGCATCCGCTTGTTGGTGCGCCAGTAGCTCCACTTCATATAAATTGGCGTATTGCTCAAACGCCAGTTTGGCGCGCGGCTCACCCACAAAACGAGCCGCCAAGGCTTGCAGTTCATTGACCGTCACTCGGCTTTGGTACATCGATTCGGAATTACCATCAGGTAGCGGTGTGCCAACGAACGAGGCCGCTTGGAGGCGCTCGGTCATCGAAGGGCGCGATAAGTGCGAGAGCACCACATACAACAGCGCATTGACCACCAAGCTGAGCAACATGCCCCAATCTACCGACGAGAGCGACGCCAGCGGCGCAATTTGAGGCGGCTCGATGATCCATAGCAGTAAATTCGTGCTGCTGTTACCCGCCAGTAGATTGGTTTGCGCCATCAAGGTGATCGCCCAAACAATAAAGCCGCCAACCATGCCGACATACGCACCGCGACGATTGCCGCTGCGCCAGTAGATCCCGCCGATCAACGCAGGGAAAAACTGGGCAATCGCCGCAAAAGAGAGCAAGCCAATCGAGGAGAGCGATGGGATCGCCACTAACGCTTGATACACACCCCACGCGCCCAATAACAACAAGGCGATCAGCACTCGACGCACGTTAAGCAATAAACCGGAAAACTGCCCGAAGCCGTCTTCCCCTACCCGCACCCGGCGTAGCAAGATCGGCAACACAATGTCGTTCGAGACCATGATCGCCAGTGCAATTGTTGAGACAATCACCATCCCGCTGGCTGCCGACATCCCGCCAATAAATGCCAACATCGCAATGCTATTTTGCTCAGCAAGCAGCGGCAGATTGATCACATAAGTATCGGCGCTGACATTGGGTAACACGGTTTGTCCCACTAACGCCAACGGCACCACAAATAGGCTCATTAAGATCAGATATAGCGGGAAAACCCAACGCGCAGTACGCAAATCACTGGTATGGGTGTTTTCCACCACCACGGTATGAAATTGGCGCGGCAGACAGAAGATCGCCGCCATGGTCAGCAGTGTGTGGATCGCCAAACTGGCGGCTTGCGGGCGATGTTGGGATGAACCGACTAACGCACTGAGATCGCCAGCGGGGATCTCCCACAGCCACACAAAGGCAAACAAACCAACCGTTAAAAACGCCACCAGCTTGATCACCGACTCAAACGCCACGGCGGTCATCATCCCGCGATGGTGCTCGGTACTGTCGATGTGGCGCGTGCCAAACAAGATCGTAAACCCGGCCAAGGCCAACGCGACAATCCCTGCCGACTGACTGGCTAACTCGCCATCCAAAGCGATCAACTCAGGAGCAATTTGCGCCATTCCCAAGGTAATACCGCGCAGCTGCAACGCAATATAAGGCAAGATCCCGATCACTGAGATCACGGTGACTAAAATCGCGATCCCCTGCGATTTGCCATAACGCGCCGCGATAAAATCCGCAATCGAGGTAATGTGCTCGCGCTTGGCGATCAGAATGATCCGCGCCAAAACCCGCCAGCCCACGGTAAACACGAGAATAGGTGCAAAATAGATAGGAAGGAACGACCACAGATTGTCACTGGCCTGACCGACCGTGCCAAAAAAGGTCCAAGAGGTACAGTAGACGGCGATGGATAAACTGTAGATCCACGGCCGCCACGCTGCGAGCCAACGGTGGTTACGATCTGCGTACCAACCGATCAGAAACAGGATCCCCAGATAAAGCAGAGATACTGGTATAACGACCCATCCTTGTGTCATTGCCCACCTCTATTACAAGATATTTACAATATCTTAAACAGCTTGGCAGGCGCACTCCACCAGTTCGACGATCTGCAGTGTCGGATTGAGACTTAGGTGCCTTTTCACCGCACCAGCATTCACGATCAGCACCCAAGGTTGTTAAGTGCTGATCGTCAAAACGGCTTTGCGCTACCTTATTGCTCGCTCGCCGTTTTTGGCTCAGCGCCCAACTTAAAGGTGAGCAATAACGCGGGCACTGAGAACGATGCCATTATGAAGAAGGCGGCGCTGCCCATACTCTCGACAATCGGCCCCAAGCCCATCGACAGCAAGCCCATAAACAGACCAAGTGCCAAGGCGTTGTAGAGCGATTGCCACGCCACTTGCTCGCTATCAATTTGCGATTGAATGTGGCGAATTGCCGCTAAGTGGGCGACCGCAAAAGTGATACTGTGCAGAGACTGCGCCAGCGCAAACAGCGGTAGGCTCTCCACTACCCCCATCAAACTCCAACGTACCGCCACCGCGACCGCCGCTAAACGCATCATGCTCGCGACGCTCCAGTTGGCAAACAAACGCTTGGCAAAAATGAAGATCAGAATTTCAAACACCACCCCGATGTTCCACAAGGTGCTAACCCACGCATCGGAGATCCCCACACTGTTCCAATAGTTTGAGGCAAATGCATACAGCGCGGCATGACTGCCTTGCAGCAACGCCACCAGTACAATAAACAGCCACACATCGCCCCGCTTTAGAAAACGCAACAGCGAAGGACGCGCGCCGATCTCGGCCGAGCTCTGTGGCGGTGTTTGCGGGCGACGCAAGCTAAATAGCAAGGTCAGCAACAAACCCAGCACCGCCACCCAAGGGATCGCCGCTTCGCCAAAACGCTCGGACGAAAACCCGACAACCCAACTGCCGATCACAAATGCGACCGAGCCCCACAAACGGGTTCTACCATAGTCTAATAAGCCGCGACGCTGGTAATGGTTCGCCAATGAATCAGACAAGGGCACCAATGGCGCGTACACCAAGTTAAACAAAATGGTGACGGCGGCTAAGCCCCAAAAACTGCTACTGACGGCTAAATGCAGCAGCACTACCAACAAGCTAATAAAGCTCATACAACGTAGTGCGGGGATCAGCTGCTCGGCCTTGTGCACTATGCGCGGCAACACCAGATTACTGACCGGACGGGTGATCAACCCAAGGCCAATGAGCACCCCAATTTGCGACTCGCTCATTCCCATGTGTTTGAACCACATCGCCCAGAATGGCAAGTAGACCCCATAGCTGAAAAAGAAACCGGTGAGATATTGAGACGTCCACGCGTAGGGAGAGGCACGCAACATGAAATTTCCTTATAACAACAGCAAAAGAGCAAGAAAGGATCCGCTCTGCTTGCGAGGAATAGACTAAAGTCGGCTAGAGTCCGCGCGCTGTCTCATCCACACTGAGAGTGTTTGGCAAGGATGGAAGACGACGCAGGGTGAACAACTATGCCGAGTAAATTTGATACCAGCTTACCGCCGTTTAATACGTTGACACCGGATCAGTGCACGACACTGACCAACGCGCTTGATGTGGTGTATTTTCGTGAAGGCGACACCATCATCACACCCGATGAGCCATTGATGGCGCTGCATATTATCATCAAGGGCATGGTCGAGGAACGTGAGCCACATTCACTTTCTATCCTAAGCCACTACACCCAAGACGATATTTTTGATGTTCGCGCCCAACTCTCCGGTCAGGTCAAGCATCACTATGTCGCCCTCGAAGACACCTTATGTTACTTGCTGCCCACCGCGACCTTCTTGGCGCTGTACCATGCCAATTCAGCCTTTGCCGCCTACTTTGATTCTGATCTGGCTAAGCGCCAAACCCTGATCGACCGCACCCATCATCAGCAGAACTTGGCCGAGTTCATTCTTACCACCATTGATGACGATAACATTCAGCCGTGTATTGTGGTGGAGAGCCGCGCGACCTTACGCCACGTCACCGAAACCATGCAAAAGCGCAATATTGATTGCGCCTTCGTCACCTTAAGCGATCCGGTCGACATCGGCATTGCGACCCGCACCGACATTCTGCATGCCTTAATGTTTAATCACGCAACGCCAGATTGCAGTATAGGTGAATTTGCCACGACCCCAGTGGTAGCGGTCCATCACGGCGATTATCTGTTTGATGCCATGATTGCGATGACCCGTCAGAAAGTAAAACGGGTCTTGGTGATGAATGGCGCAGATATCGCGGGAATGCTTGATCTCACCCAAGTGCTGAGCCTGTTCTCGACCCATTCGCATGTGCTGACCTTGCAGATCGCCCGCGCCGAATCCATTGAAGAGCTCAAACTGGCTGCCGCCGGACAGCCGACGTTAGTCGAAACCCTGATCAATAACGGTATCCACACCCGCTTTGTGATGGCACTGATTGCCGCCGTTAACGAGCAGATCATCGAAAAAGCGTTCCAACTCGTGGTGCCTAGCAAGTACCACGCGCACTGCTGCATGTTGGTGTTGGGCTCAGAAGGCCGTGGCGAGCAAATTCTCAAAACCGATCAAGACAACGCTTTGATCCTCGACGATGGCCTCGACTGGCCCGAGTGCGATGCGGTAATGGCGCAACTCAGCCAAACCTTGATTGAACTTGGCTATCCGCCGTGTCCGGGCGAGGTGATGGTCAACAATCCGCAATGGCGCGGCAAACAAACGCAATGGATACAGCGTATCCATGAGGCTAAAGCTAAAGGGACGCATCAAAGTTTGCTATCGCTGGCAATGCTGACCGATGCCATTGCTGTCGCGGGCAATAAACAGCTATTTCATCCACTGAAAACCGCAATGACCCAGGCACTACGCGATGAACAATTATTACTCGCCACCTTTGTGCAACCGGCGGTGGCGTTTAATGTCCCCTTGACCTTGTTCGGCAAAATTAAACGCAGCAAAGACGGGTTAGATATTAAAAAAGGCGGGATTTTTCCCATCGTGCACGGTGTGCGCACCTTGGCGCTAGAGGCGGGGATCACCGAGACCAATACTTTCGCTCGCTTGGATGAGCTCGGCCGGAAAAACTACCTTGAGCAAGCTACAGTCACCAATCTAACCGAGGCGTTAAAGCTGTTTATTAAGCTCAGACTGCGCCAGCAGCTCGCGCTGCACTCCAGCTTGCCTCAGCACTCAGAGCCATCGCTCAGCTCAGAACCATCATCCAGCGCAGACTCGTCTCAGCATACTGTCGCCAGTAACTTTTTAGTGCTGGATAACTTAACGCGGGTCGAGCGCGACTTACTGCGCCATAGCCTGCACATTGTGAAAAAGCTGCAGCAATGGCTGAGTTTTCACTATCAATTGAGGGATTAACTATGAATAGCTTACTGCGTTGGTGGTATCGGCATCGCCTTAACGATTCGCCCTATCAATCCCTGTTTAACGCCCCTGACGGCGAGGAGTTGATCTCGTTAGATTGTGAGACCACCAGCTTAGATCCTCGCAGCGCCGAGTTGGTGACCATTGCCGCCACCAAAATTAAAGATAATCGAGTCCTCACCAGTCAATCGCTGACCTTGTCGCTGCAAGCGCCGAAAAGCCTAGACGCGCAGTCGGTCACCGTGCACCAAATTCGCCATCAAGATCTCAATGACGGCGCGAGCTTGCCTGATGCGCTGCATGCCTTATTAGACTTCATCGGCAATCGCCCCTTGGTGGGTTATCACATTCGTTATGACAAACAGATCCTCGATCGCTACTTTCGTCGCTATTTAGGCTTTCCGTTACCGAACCAAACCATTGAAGTCAGTCATCTTTATCATCAACGGTTAGAGCGTATTTTGCCCAACGCTTACTGCGATCTCAGCCTTGATAGCATCAGCCGTCAGCTTGATTTACCCCTGCCCGATCGCCACGACGCCTTGGAAGACGCGGTTTCCGCCGCGTTGATCTACGTTCGTCTGAAACATGGCGGCGCGCTAACCATGCGACATCTCAATAGCAAACCACAGTTACTCTAAGGTATCCCACTGATCCTTCGGCCTTATCCTAAAGTCTAATTGTTGATACACCGAAAAGCGCCCACAGTTATATCACCAACACAACAAAACCAATAAAGGACACTGCCGACAGGCCCCTAAGGAGAATAGGATGAGTGAAGGCCACATCTATCCAGTACTACCCGCGATTGCGACTCAAGCCCATGCCGATGATGCGAAGTACCGTGAAATGTATCAGCAGTCCGTTGTTAATCCAGAAGGATTTTGGCGCGAGCATGGCCAAATCGTCGACTGGATGACCCCTTACACTAAAGTGAAGTCAACCTCGTTTGATACTGGGCACGTTAGCATTAAATGGTTTGAAGACGGCGAGCTGAACGTCTCGGTGAACTGTATCGACCGTCATTTGGAAAAACGCGGCGATCAAGTAGCGATCATCTGGGAAGGTGATGATCCGGCTGATGATGCCACCCTGACCTATCGCCAACTGCACGAGCAGGTGTGTCAGTTCGCCAACGCGCTGAAAAGCCAAGGCGTTCGCAAAGGCGATGTCGTCTGTTTATACATGCCAATGGTCGCAGAAGCTGCCATTGCAATGCTGGCGTGTACCCGCATCGGTGCGGTGCACACTATTGTCTTCGGCGGTTTCTCTCCAGAAGCCCTTGCCGGCCGCATTATTGACTCCGACGCGAAAGTGGTCGTCACCGCCGATGAAGGCGTGCGTGGCGGCCGTGCAGTCCCTCTCAAGAAAAATGTCGATGATGCGCTGGCTAACCCAGATGTCAACACCATCGAAAAAGTCGTGGTTTTCCAACGCACTGGCAACCCTGTCGAGTGGCAAGAAGGCCGTGATGTCTGGTGGCACGAAGCCACTGCAGTTGCGTCAAAGCAGTGCGAGCCAGAGCCAATGAACGCGGAAGATCCGCTGTTTATCCTCTACACCTCAGGCTCAACCGGTAAACCGAAAGGCGTACTGCACACCACAGGTGGTTATCTGGTGTATGCCACCATGACGTTTAAATACGTGTTTGATTACCAAGAAGGCGACATCTACTGGTGTACTGCCGATGTGGGCTGGATCACCGGTCACAGCTACTTGGTTTATGGGCCTCTGTCGAACGGTGCCACCACCATCTTGTTTGAAGGTGTGCCTAACTACCCTGATGTCAACCGCATGAGCCAAGTGGTCGATAAACACCAAGTCACCACCTTGTATACTGCGCCTACTGCGATCCGTGCGCTCATGGCCAAAGGGGATGAAGCGATCACCAATACAGATCGTAGCTCGCTGCGCATCATGGGCTCGGTCGGTGAGCCAATCAACCCAGAAGCGTGGGAGTGGTACTACCGCACTATCGGTAATAGTAAGTGTCCAATCGTGGATACATGGTGGCAAACCGAAACCGGCGGGATCTTAATCACGCCACTACCGGGGGCAACCGACTTGAAGCCGGGTTCAGCGACCCGTCCTTTCTTTGGCGTACAGCCGGCGCTGGTCGATAACATGGGGAATCTGCTGGATGGCGCCACTGAGGGTAATCTGGTGATCCTCGATTCATGGCCGGGTCAGATGCGTACCGTTTACGGCGATCACGACCGTTTCGAGCAAACCTACTTCTCGACGTTTAAAGGCATGTACTTTACTGGTGATGGCGCGCGTCGTGATGAAGACGGCTACTTCTGGATCACCGGCCGCGTCGATGACGTACTCAATGTTTCCGGTCACCGCATGGGGACGGCGGAAATCGAATCGGCGCTCGTCGCCTTCGATAAAATTGCCGAAGCCGCGATTGTTGGTGTACCGCACGACATTAAAGGCCAAGCGATTTACGCCTACATCACACTCAATGCCGGCGAAGTGCCTTCCGCTGAGCTGCATAAAGAAGTGAAAGAATGGGTCCGTAAAGAGATTGGTCCTATCGCAACACCGGACTTCCTCCACTGGACTGATGCACTGCCCAAGACCCGCTCTGGTAAGATCATGCGTCGAATTCTACGTAAAATCGCCACTGGCGATACCAGTAACCTCGGCGACACGTCAACGCTGGCAGATCCAAGCGTGGTCGAGACCCTCATCGCGGAAAAGCAACAGATCCTGTGAACTAGACTGTAGCTGACTCTCTTTTGCCGCCCTCATGGGCGGCTTTTTTGTGAAGTTGACTACATTTCCCGCCTTTTGTGTCCTTCAAATTAGCAACTTCTTACATTTTTCCTGTCTACTAAAACAGCCCGCTACGCCAGTAATGACAAGCTAATCGATGAGATAAGACCAGTATTTTGCTGCGATTTGCTGCGATTTCTCTATAATTGGCAAAATTAGCTGGTATTCTTAGCAGAATCACTATGACTGAGCATTGAAGCTCAGTAAAATACAAGATAACGTATTTTAACTGCTCAAACATGGAAGAAGACGACAGATGACAGCAAATAACCGCATCTTACTGCTCAATGGTCCAAACCTTAACCTTTTAGGGTTACGGGAGCCCGGGCATTATGGCAGTGACTCGCTACCAACCATCGTCCAACGCCTTGAGCAACAGGCGAAAGAGCAAGGGTTTCAACTCTCTCACTTGCAATCGAATGCAGAGCACGAGTTGATTGATGCCATCCATCAAGCGCACGGTGACATTGATTTCATCATCATCAATCCGGCGGCCTTTACTCATACCAGCGTGGCGATCCGCGATGCCCTACTTGGCGTAGCGATCCCGTTTATCGAAGTACATCTATCTAATGTGCATGCCAGAGAGCCTTTCCGTCATCACTCATACCTGTCTGATAAAGCAGTCGGTGTGATTTGCGGACTCGGCGCACAAGGATATGAATTTGCATTAGCCGCCGCGATTCAGCGACTAAGCACCCCATCACTTTAACCAGGCAATGGCCTGTGACAGAAAGAGAATATAGACATGGACATTCGTAAAATTAAAAAACTGATCGAATTGGTTGAAGAGTCAGGCATCTCTGAGCTGGAAATTTCAGAAGGCGAAGAGTCTGTACGTATCAGCCGTCATTCTACTGTGGCTGCAGCTGCGCCAGTTCAATACGCAGCAGCACCAGTAGCTGCGCCAGCCGCTGCGGTTGAAGCGCCAGTTGCCCAAGCGGCTGCGCCAGCTGAAGCAGCAGCACCAGCGGTTAGCGGTCACCAAGTTACCTCACCAATGGTGGGTACTTTCTATAGCTCTCCAAGCCCTGACGCAGCATCATTCGTTGAAATCGGCAGCACGGTAAACGTGGGCGATGCGCTGTGTATCGTTGAAGCGATGAAGATGATGAACCAAATCGAAGCTGACAAAGCCGGTGTGGTAAAAGCAATCCTAGCAAGCGATGGCGATGCAATTGAGTTTGATCAGCCGCTGTTTGTGATCGAATAAACCGGAGAGTATTGATGCTAGACAAATTAGTCATCGCGAACCGTGGTGAGATTGCCCTGCGTATCCTGCGCGCTTGTAAAGAGCTCGGGATCAAAACAGTGGCAGTACACTCAACGGCTGACCGCGATCTGAAACACGTTCTTCTGGCGGATGAAGCGGTTTGTATCGGTCCGGCGAGCGGCCTAGAAAGCTACCTCAACATTCCGCGCATCATTGCCGCGGCTGAAATCACTGGCGCGGTGGCGATCCACCCGGGTTACGGTTTCCTTTCTGAGAACGCCGACTTTGCAGAGCAAGTTGAGCGCAGTGGTTTTATCTTTGTTGGCCCGAAAGCAGAAACTATTCGCCTGATGGGTGACAAGGTTTCTGCGATCACCGCAATGAAAAAAGCGGGCGTTCCTTGTGTACCGGGCTCTGACGGCCCGCTGGGTAACGACGATGAGAAAAACCGCTCAATTGCTAAGCGCATTGGTTATCCTGTGATCATCAAAGCCTCTGGTGGTGGCGGTGGTCGTGGTATGCGTGTGGTACGCGGTGAAAAAGAGTTGGTGCAATCGATCAACATGACCCGCGCAGAAGCAAAAGCGGCCTTCAACAATGACATGGTTTACATGGAGAAATACCTAGAAAACCCTCGTCATATCGAAGTGCAAGTGCTGGCTGACGGCCAAGGCAATGCGATCCACTTGGGTGAGCGTGACTGTTCAATGCAGCGTCGTCACCAAAAAGTGGTAGAAGAAGCGCCAGCGCCAGGTATCACCGCAGAAATGCGTCGTTACATCGGTGAGCGTTGTACCCGTGCGTGTCTTGAGATCGGCTACCGCGGTGCAGGTACTTTCGAGTTCCTTTACGAAAACGGTGAGTTCTACTTCATTGAAATGAACACCCGTATTCAGGTTGAGCACCCTGTGACCGAAATGGTGACTGGCGTTGATCTGATCAAAGAGCAGCTGCGCATTGCCGCTGGTCAACCTTTGTCGTTCACGCAAGATGACATCCAACTACGCGGCCACGCGGTTGAGTGTCGTATTAACGCCGAAGATCCTGAGCGCTTCTTGCCATGCCCAGGTAAAATCGACCGTTTCCACGCACCAGGCGGTATGGGTGTGCGTTGGGAATCACACATCTACTCGGGTTATACCGTGCCTCCGCACTATGACTCAATGATCGGTAAGCTGATCTGTTTCGGTGAAAACCGTGATGTGGCGATTTCTCGCATGAAGAACGCCTTGAGCGAAATGATCATCGACGGGATCAAAACCAACATCCCACTACAGATCGAGATCATGAAGGATGAGAACTTCCAACACGGTGGCGCAAATATCCACTATCTTGAGAAGAAACTCGGCCTACAATAATCGCGATTGTCGCCAGACAAGCCGATAAACCCCTTCAAAAAGCAGCGAGAAAATCGCTGCTTTTTTTATCTCATGTCAACAAACCACCGCTCAATTTCACGAGATCGTGGCACTTTCGACCATCTTTTGCCAGAATGCGCGCCTTATTTTTAACTTCTTCATTACGGTTTCAGGAGTTTTTATGCGCTCTCTCCCCCGCCGTTATGCGCAAGCCAGTCGCGAAGCTTTGTGGGCAATTGGATTGGCTGTGGCGTACTTTTTGTGGTGGTACTGCTCGGCTTACGGCCTCGCCCCAGAGACAGACGCCTTGCCAACGCTCTACTTTGGCTTACCGCTGTGGTTCTTGCTCGCCTGTGTGATCGGGCCGCTACTGTTTACTGTCCTCTGCGCCGTGATGGTGAAGTTGGTCTATCACGATATGCCGCTCGACATCGAAGCGCCTGAAGAGGAAAGCCAGCATGACTGATCTTAACGTCAACGGCGCCATGCTCGTCCCTATCTTGATCTATTTAGTGGTGATGTTCGCTATCGCGTGGTGGTCCCAACAGCGCCAGCAAGGCAGCTTCTTGCAAGAGTACTTAGTGGGCAACCGCGCCATGGGCGGTTTTATGTTGGCCATGACCCTCGCCGCCACCTATGCCAGCGCCAGTTCATTTATTGGCGGCCCCGGTGCGGCCTACAAATTTGGCTTGGGCTGGGTGTTGCTGGCGATGATCCAACTGCCCGCCGCGTGGCTCACCCTCGGCGTCCTCGGTAAAAAGTTTGCGATTGAAGCGCGCCGCCATAACGCACTGACCATCAATGACATGCTCTATTCACGCTATCAGCACAAAGGTGTGGTGATCTTAGCGTCTATCAGTTTGCTGCTCGCTTTCCTTGGCACCATGGTGGTGCAATTTGTCGGTGCCGCTCGTCTGCTCGAAGTGGTCACTGGGCTCGATTACCTGTGGTGTTTGGCGATTTTCGCTTTAACGGTTGGCTTGTACACCACGCTCGGTGGCTTTCGCGCCGTCGCGGTGACCGACAGCCTGCAAGGGATCATTATGATCATCGGCACTTTTGCCCTGCTGATCGGCGTTATCGTCGCTGGCGGCGGACTGGGCAATTTGATCACTGAGCTGCACGCGATTGATCCCGGACTTATCACCCCGCAAGGGCCGGATAATTTTATCAGCCAGCCGTTTATTCTCAGCTTCTGGGTGCTGGTCTGTTTTGGGGTGATTGGCCTGCCGCACGCTGCATTTCGTTGCATGACCTATAAAGACAGCAATGCCTTTCACCGTGGCATGGTGATCAGCACTCTCGTCGTCGCGATTTTGATGCTCGGCATGCACCTGGCGGGCGCACTCGGCCGTGCTATCGTGCCTGGGATTGAGGTACCCGATCAAATCATGCCAACCTTAATGCTGGCGGTGCTGCCACCCGTGGTTGCGGGCATTTTCTTGGCCGGCCCAATGGCCGCAATTATGTCGACGATTGATTCCCTGTTGATCCAATCCTCTGCGACCATGGTGAAGGACTTGTACCTGAACTACATCAATCCCAAAGCGGCGGACAACGACCGTCTACTCAGCCGTTTATCGCTGTGGACCACCGCGATTTTTGCCCTGATCGTCTTTGTCGCGGCGATTAAGCCACCGCAAATGATCATCTGGCTCAATTTGCTGGCGATGGGCGCCCTGCAAGCGGTGTTCCTGTGGCCATTGGTTCTCGGCCTATACTGGAAAAAAGCCAACGCCAACGGTGCGCTGAGCTCGATGGTGATCGGCTTGGCCTGTTATGCCACGCTGGCGATCGTCAAACCCGACATGGGCGGCGTGCATGCAATTGTGCCAACGCTGGCGCTGAGTCTGGTCACCTTCATCGTGATGAGTTTGGCCACACCCGCGCGCGCTGGCGCGAAACTGTCCCGTTAATTCTGCGTGCGCCGTCGTCGAATATGCTAGACTGCGCACCACTAAATCCTGATACAGAGTGAGTTCTCATGCCTTGGATTCAACTTAAATTGAATGCGACCGCCGAAAATGCAGAAGCCATCGGCGACTTTCTGATGGAAGATGCTGGCGCATTGTCAGTGACATTTCTTGATGCACAAGACACGCCTGTGTTTGAACCTCTGCCGGGTGAAACGCGTCTTTGGGGCGACACCGATCTTGTCGCGCTGTACGATGCGGAAAGCGATATGACTGAGGTACTGGCGATCTTGAAAAACAGCCCGCTACTGGCTGACGACTTCGCCCACAAAGTTGAACAACTGGAAGACAAAGACTGGGAACGCGAGTGGATGGATAATTTCCACCCAATGCAGTTCGGTAAGCGTTTGTGGATCTGCCCAAGCTGGCGCGAAGTGCAAGACCCTGATGCGGTGAACGTGATGCTCGATCCGGGCCTTGCGTTTGGTACCGGTACCCACCCAACCACCGCACTGTGCCTTGAATGGCTTGATGGCCAAGATCTGACCGGCAAAACCGTGATCGACTTTGGTTGTGGCTCGGGCATTTTGGCGATTGCCGCTATCAAGCTCGGCGCTGCCAAAGTGATCGGTATCGATATCGACCCGCAAGCCATTTTGGCGTCTCGCGACAATGCAGAGCGCAATGGCGTTGCTGACAAGCTAGAACTTTTCTTGCCACAAGACCAACCGGCCGATCTGAGTGCCGATGTCGTGGTTGCGAACATTCTCGCCGGCCCGCTACGTGAGCTTTCCGGCGTGATCAAGAGCCTGATCCGCCCGAACGGCAAACTGGCGATGTCGGGTATTTTGGCGACCCAAGCCGATGACGTAGCCACTTACTACAGCAATGACTTGACATTGGATCCGACGGAAATCAAAGAAGACTGGTGTCGTATTTCAGGTAGCAAGTAACAGCCTGATTCGACTACTGAAATTGCTGCCTGCGAAGTTTTTTACACCTCAAACGGTTAATTTTTATCATTTTTTGGCTGTCAATATAAAAATGCTCAAAAAATGGTCTTTTCAGGCGGCAAAAAAATGCGTAAAATGCGCGCCCTTGCTGGCATAGTAAGGTAATGTCTTTTGCTGATTGGTTCTTATCAACTCGACAACCCTCTGATTGTTGCGCCCATGGCGGGTGTTACTGACAGACCCTTTCGTGAACTCTGCTTGCGCTATGGCGCAGGAATGGCGGTGAGCGAAATGATGACCTCGAACCCTGATTGCTGGGGAACGCAGAAGTCAAAACAACGGATGGTACATGAAGGTGAATCGGGGATTCGCTCGGTTCAAATTGCAGGTGCTGATCCTGTGTTGATGGCGGATGCTGCCCGCTTTGCTGTAGAGCAAGGGGCACAGGTGATCGATATCAACATGGGTTGTCCGGCCAAGAAGGTCAACAAAAGATTGGCAGGATCTGCGCTGCTGCAGTACCCACAACTGATTGAGGAAATCCTCACATCTGTAGTGGGCGCAGTGGATGTGCCGGTGACGCTGAAAACGCGCACAGGCTGGGATACTGACAACCGAAACTGTGTCGAAATCGCACAACTCGCAGAGCAATGCGGCATTCAAGCCTTGGCCCTTCACGGCCGAACACGGGCTTGTATGTACAAAGGCGAAGCGGAATACGATTTTATTAAAGCGGTCAAGCAGGCCATCTCTATCCCGGTGATAGCGAACGGTGACATAGACTCACCGGAGAAAGCCCGCTTTGTACTGGATTACACCGGTGCGGACGCTTTGATGATTGGTCGCCCTGCACAAGGGAGACCTTGGATTTTCCGGGAAATCCATCATTACTTAACAACTGGCGAAAAGCTGCCTGAGCCTCCAATCGAAGAGATCAGACAAATTATGCTGGGCCATGTGGCGGAACTTCATCGTTTCTACGGTGAGTACCTTGGGCTAAGAATCGCGCGTAAGCACGTTTCTTGGTACTTACAAACCCATGACACAGCTAAGGCCTTTCGCCCTACCTTCAACGCAATCGAGAGCGCCCAACAGCAACTCGATGCGCTGCAAGGCTACTTCGACAACGTTGCATAGATACGAGAAGAGCTTACAGAATATGTTCGAACAAAACCTGACTTCTGAACCATTGACAGTGACCACAGTGACTTCACAAGATCAAATCGCACAGAAACCTCTGCGTGATTCAGTGAAAGCTTCTCTGAAAAACTACCTAGCCCAACTAAACGGTCAGGACGTCAATGACCTGTATGAGCTTGTACTGGCTGAAG
Organism: Thaumasiovibrio occultus; assembly: GCA_019703815.1. Taxonomy (GTDB): domain Bacteria; phylum Pseudomonadota; class Gammaproteobacteria; order Enterobacterales; family Vibrionaceae; genus Thaumasiovibrio; species Thaumasiovibrio occultus. The sequence continues at coordinate 2,919,055 of AP023052.1, forward strand.
TTGAACAGCCACTGCTTGATACCATCATGCAGTACACTCGTGGTAACCAGACTCGCGCTGCGAACATGATGGGTATCAACCGTGGTACTCTACGTAAGAAGCTAAAAAAATACGGCATGAACTAAGCAACGCTTAGCTACGCTTTCAGGCTTATCCATCTCGGTGGGTAAGCCTTTTTTCTTTCTGCAACCCACGTATTGCCCTCCCGATTATCAGCCTTCATTTAGCTCCTGCACTGACACTACGCAGAAACTAACAACTAACCCAATAATCCTTGCGCCCGAGCCGCTCTCAGCACCCTCTTACTGGCATTGCTGGAAAGCCTACTCACGTGAGGTAAAAACGCCTACTACGTGCACTGAGCGCCTTGCTGGCACATCTGTTAGCCCGCCCACGGCAAATACCACAAATTCACCAGTGCCAGCGCCATAATTGGCCATAATGTGGCGTGCATACCGACTTTCCGGCCGCGAAAATCATCCCACAAAATACCCCATGCATGAGCAACCCGCCCGAGCACAAAAATAATTCCGAACAGATGCACCAACCAAAACGGCCCGCCGTTATATTCCAACCCAAACAGCAGCAGTAAGAAGATTGGGCTGTACTCAGTACAGTTCGCGTGCGCGCTGCGAATTTCCATCAATCGCGCATTACCGCCATCGCCATATTTTACCTGCTCACGCCGCCGAGCCTTGATCACTTGGATCGCTAAAAAACAAATCAACAACCCCAATAGCGCCGCATATAACACACTGATCATCATCACTCTCCCTGTCTCGTATTATCCATTGAGTCTACGCAAGTCCACCAGCGTTGTCAGGTGCACAAAAAGAAGAATGACTCAGAATAGACTTAAAATTAGTAATAATCATTGGATGATTTAGTAAAAGTCAAATAAGACAATAAGGCTAATTCCCATCAAAGAAATCACCATTTAAATTTAAACTAACCAGGACACTGTTACCGAATGCCATTTAAAAACAAAAACATCATTAAAAATGAAAAATAGAAGCAATTCGCATTAAGGCAAAGGATAAATAAAACATGACCCTAACTAATTAGATTCATGTCGCATGATAAAAACAAAACCAAGAATATTAACAAGAAAAATAATCAACCCTCACCATAATCCAGACTGAAAAATAAAACTAAATTTACAGTGAGGTGATATCATAATGACTAGGCTCTTAAATAAAACACTACTGGCGACTGCAGTTTCAGCAGTCTTACTAACAGCATGTAACAACAGTAATGGCGATGCGCCAAAGGAACCACAGAAAGACGCCTTGGTTGTTGTGCAAGATCTTCCTAAAGGTGATGCTGACTGTCCACAGGGAGGCATTAAAATTCAGGCAGGCTATGACAATGACAATAGTGGTATCTTAGAGGATAGTGAATTCGTATCAAATAGAACTGTCTGTAATGACAATACAGGACAGACTTCAGATGAAGGTGAAGAAATTTTCAATAAAGCGTTAGTCACGATTTCATTAATCGCTAAAGAAGATGCTAGATGTGATATCGGCGGACAGGAAGTGACTATTGGCATTGATAAAAACTCAAATAGCATCCTAGATGATGATGAAATAACTAACACTGAAGTTTTATGTAGCACCGGCGATGTTGATTTCACACCTGCACCAATTATTAATGCGATTAACATTAATCCGACAACTGTACCTGTTGGTGCAACCACTCAGATCTCTGCAACCATTTCCAATCTTGGTCCTAGCGATATTGTAACGTGGAAAGACAGTGCCGGTAATATATTGAGCCCGGACAATAGCAATGATCCTCATATTATTACCGTGCAAGTTGGCTACACTCCGGGGCAAGAAACGTACACACTGACAGTTGAGACAACAAATGACCAAGGCGTTAGCACTACACAACAAAAAACAATTGTGGTGGCCGTAGAAGAGGCCCAAGCAACCCCGACACAAGCAATTTCACTCAACTCAAAGCAAGTCTTTTTACCGCAAGGTTATAGCATTAGTGAACTCACAGGCGATGTATACGGTAGTCTGATCTACGCAGAAAATATTACACCGCGCTCAAGCATTGCGACGCCAGCGGGTACTGAACTATTGGGGTTTGTTGCTGAACGTACAAATTTGGCCACAGGCCTGACAACAGAAAGTGTACTGAACTCAACCGTATCATCAGTCATGAGCGCCTTGCGCGGGAATGCAGTGCAGACCTCGCAAACCGTGCTGGCTAATGGCAATATCAGCGCCAGCTACAACATCACTCTAGATACGGCCAGTCAAATAACACAGGTTCTTCAAGCTACAATTGAGCAAGCAGCTATCAATACAATAGGTGGATCTATTAGTGCTCTTGTGCCCGCAGCGGCAGAGACCCCGGCCACAGATTTTCAGTTTGATATTACTGTAAATTACGATAGCAACTCAGGTCATGCTGTCGTCACTACAACGCTTGTCGATAAAAGTAACGTCGCTAAGTACGAAGATCTTATCAAATCAACATCATCAGATAGTTTGGCGGCCTCAACCACAGCTACTCTCGTTTTGCACAATGATAGCTTCCAGGCTGTAAACCAGACAGCATCAAAAGCAGACTTCCTGTTCGTTATTGATAACTCAGGTAGCATGGCGGGTGAGCAAACCGCCATTAGTGAATTAACTGAAGTCTTTACTCAAACCATTCAAAATGCAGGTGTCGATTATATGGTTGGTGCTATTACCACCGATAGCGATGAACTTCGCGGCGTTGGCTTTACAAAAGACATCATTCAGATTGCTGACGACTTAAAGCCAGGTATTGGTGGTAGCCCGCTTGAGCGTGGTATTTACTATTCAGAGAAAGCGTTATCAACGGGAGGCACTGTTGATGTAGCCGGCTATCCACGTCCGGATGCATCACTTTCTGTCGTCATTATGAGTGATGAGAAGAGCCAATACTTAGGCAAGTTCGATCCGAACAATAACCTTTTCATCGATAGCGGATACCGTGTTTACGCTATTGTGAACCCATCGGATGCCTACCGCAGCCAATACGATGATCTCGCGGTTGCGACGCTAGGGAAAACGCTAAATATTAATGTCACGAGTGAGTATCGTTCTTTCGTTGAAACCATGGCGGAAAATGCCGGCGCATCTGCTGCAGGTTATAAACTAACTAAAGCAAACTCTAACCAAATCCTATCTTCGTCTTTGGCAGTGAGCGTAAACGGCACACCGGCAAGTCGCGATTCACTCAATGGCTGGCAGTACTACCCATTGTCACAATCGATCGTCTTTACAGGTAACGCCATCCCTGCCGAAGGTGCATTCATTACCGTTGCTTATCAATATGTAGATGATAGCCAACCCCAGTAATCTGAGGATAGTCACCAACTAAGAAGGAAAAGCCAGTGCTATACACTGGCTTTTTTACTTTGCTAATTTGTCCCGTCCTGAAATGTGTTTACACATTGAGGGCGTATTATGACAACGCCAAAGAAACCCTACATTAAGCGCACCCAACGCGATTACACACTAGGCTTTAAATTACAGGTGCTACCGATACTAAAGAGCTTATTTACTCAACGCACCGATTAGTGCGGCCACGCCCTGTTCGACTTTGCTACGGGCGCAACCCACGTTGAGGCGCACATAGCCTTTACCGCTTTCACCGTAGGTATCGCCTCGCATAATGGCCACGTGGTGATCGTCAATCAAACAGGTTTGCAGCGCGTCCATATCGACGTTTAATCCATTAAGATCAATCCACGCCAAATATGTACCTTGTGGCACCTGGTAGTTGATCGCCGGAAACGCCGCGTTCAACGTTTCAGCAACATAGATTAGGTTAGCCTGCAGATACGCTTTGAGGCTATCTAGCCACTCTGCACCTTGGTTATACGCTGCAATATGCGCGATCACACCGAGGATACTTGGCGACGACAGACCGTGCGCGGCTTTAAGCTGTTTCAGGTACTGCTCACGGGCCGCCTCATTGGCGATAAACGCATACGCACCGGTAAGCGCGGGGATGTTAAATGACTTCGAGCCAGACGTCACGATCGCCCAGTTATCATCTGCGGCAACTTCCGACCATGGCACATAAGTTTCAAAGGCCATATCCATGTGGATATCGTCAGAAATGACTTTCACCCCGTATTGCTGACAGATCGCCGCCATTCGCACCAATTCGCTCGTCGTCCACACCCGCCCTGTTGGGTTGTGCGGGCTACATAGCAACATCACTTTACACTCATCACGCTGCGCAAGAAGCTCAAACTGTGCCCAGTCGATGTCGTAGCTCTCGGCGGTTTTGATCAGCGGGCAACGCAGCATTTCGCGATCGTTCGCTTCAATCATATTATCGAACGCATCATACGCTGGCGTGTGCACCAGCACGCCTTCACCTGGCTGTGTCCATTGCACGATCAACTGCGCAACAATGTAGATCACCGATGGGCCATACACTAAAGACTCAGGCGCGATCTCCGCGCCATAGCGACGCAAAAACCAGCCCGTGACGGCTTGTTTAAAGTCATCGTGATTCCAGCGGCTGTAACCGAGCACGCCGTGGTTCAAACGGTGTTTTAGCGCGTCCTGCACACAAGGGGCGGTTTCAAAGTCCATATCTGAAATCGTAAACGGCAGCAGATCTTTCTTGCCAAACCGATCCTCAACATAATCCCATTGGGTGCAATAAGTGCCCAAACGATTTACCGGGATATCGAAGTCAAACATTGTGGTATTTCCTCTTGCGGCTACGCCGCGCTTTTTCTGGAGACGATATGGCCAACGACCGGCACCGACCGTTGGCGATAGCGTCTATTGCTCAGCCTACTTGTAGTCGCAGGTATAGGCATTAAACGACAAAGAGGGAGCCTAAGCTCCCTCCGCGACACCATTACCCCTGATGGGCTGGCATCATATGTTGGATTTCATTCTTCACGAGATGCACTTGCGGGCCAATCACTACCTGCAAATTGTGCTCATCGAGCTTCACTACACCCAAAGCGCCGTTGGCTTTCAAGGTAGCGTCATCGACCTTCGACATATCTGCCACTGACATACGTAGACGAGTGATACAGTTGTCTAGCGATACGATGTTCTCAGCACCGCCCAATGCTTCTAGGATCACGTCACTGTTGTAGCCGCTCGCGGTGGTCGCTTGCTTGATTGCCGCTTCTTTTGTTTCTACTTCACGACCTGGTGTTTTCAGGTTGAAACGGGTGATCGCGAAGCGGAACGTTGCGTAGTACATCGCAAACCAAGCTGCCGCGACCGCTGGTACCAAGTACCACTTGGTGGCCGTGCCTTGAAGCACACCGAAGATCAAGAAGTCGATAATGTTACCGTCGGTGTTACCAATCGTCACACCCAGCAGGCCCATCACCATAAAGCCAAGACCAGTCAGTACTGCGTGAACGGCGTACAGTGCAGGCGCAACGAACAGGAATAGGAACTCTAGCGGCTCGGTGATACCACCCACCACACACGCAACCACACCCGATAGCAGTAGCGCTTTAACCTTGCTACGGTTTTCAGGACGCGCACAGTGGTACATCGCTAGCGCCGCACCTGGCAGACCACCAAGGAATGCTGGCATCTTACCTTGTGACAGGAAGCTGGTTGCTGAGCTGCTAAATTGCGTGGTATCGGCACAAGCAAGTTCAGAGTAGAAGATGTTCAACGCACCGCTGACGGTCTCGCCACACACTTGCATCGTACCACCTGCTTCAGTGAAACGTACCAGTGCAACGAGGATGTGGTGCAAACCAAATGGCAGCAAGAAACGCTCACCCGCACCGAACAGGAACGGACCAAATGGGCCAGACTGTGAAATGGCAAAACCGACGCCATTAATACCAGCGGCAAAGTAAGGCCATACTAGCGGCACCACTAGACCAACCAAACCCAGCACTAGTGCAGTAATGATAGGCACAAAGCGCGCACCACCGAAGAAAGCCAGTGCGTCTGGCATTTTGAAGGTGTAGAAACGTGCGTGCAGTTTCGCCACCAAAATACCGACGATCACCGCACCCAAAATACCGGTGTCGATAGAATCGGTACCGATAATGCTCTTCACGCCGTACGCTTTTTCAAGCTCCGCGTTACCCAGCACACCGTTCACGGTCAGGTAGAAGTTGATCGACAGGTTCAGCGCCGCATAACCGACAAAACCGGCAAACGCAGCAACGCCTTTCTCTTCACGCGCTAAACCCAGCGGGATCGCGACCGCGAACATCACTGGCAGGTAAATGAATGCCACTAGACCAATCTTGGTCATCCACAGAAACAGAAGTTGAAGCAAAGTGTTGTCGAGGAATGGCAGAGATTCTTTTACCGCTTGGCTAGAGAGAGAGCTACCAACGCCAAGTAAAATACCAGAGAAAGCCAATAGCGCTACTGGTAACATAAAGGTCTTGCCAAGGCTTTGGAAAAATTCCCAAAGGGTGGTTTTCTTTGTCGCAGTCATTGTTTCACCTACGTCAGGATGTAGAGTATGCATTGGCGAGCGTGGACTTAGTCAACACCGCTCAGCGAAGGCATAGTTGATAAAACGTTTTATCATTTACTTATAAAAAAACGCCAATCCATGCTGGGTTGACGCTTCTATCCTTGAAACTGCGGGCAGGATAAAACGTTTTATCAAATAGAAACGCGATCAAAATCGCAAAAAAACTGGACAAAATACGCCAAACTCTAAACTGTGATCAGGGTAAATTTTCGAAGAATTCACTATAACGTTTTACCTGACACCCAATAACATAAACCCTACAACAAGATATGCACCCAGTTGGTACTTTAAAATTATATGAGTGTTAAACGAGTCAAAATCACCGATGTGGCGACCCATGCGGGCGTTTCAGTGACCACAGTATCTATGGTGCTGGGCAATAAAGGGCGGATTTCTGATGCGACCATTGCCAAAGTCAATCAAGCCGTTGAAGAACTAGGCTATCGCCGCAATACCGCGGCTGCCAACTTACGTTCGAGTCAATCCAATCTGGTCGGCTTGATCCTGCGCGACATTAGCGATCCCTATTACAGCGAGATCACCGCCGGCGTCGCCGAAGCGGTTGAAAAACATGGCTATATGCTGTTTTTGGCTCAATGCGGCCAAGACAGTGATAAACTGCATCAATGCGTGCAGTCGATGTTGCAACACGACGTCGCGGGGATCATTTTCACCCCAGTGCGCGGTCGCAGCGATGAAGTATTGGAAACATTAAAGCTGGCCGATATCCCCTGCGCGACCATTGGTCGTGCCCTCCCCGAGCAAAACATCAATCATATTGGCCCCGATAATAACCAAGCAGCGCGCGTCGCCACCCGCCATTTGATTGAACGCGGACATCGTCATATTGCGTATGTCGGCGGTGCGAGCCATTCGTTAACCCGCGCCGAGCGCATTGGCGGCTACTGTGCGACCTTGATGCAGTACGGCTTGCCATTCAAACAAGAGTGGATCATCGAATGCGCCCACGATCCTCGCGAAGCGAAACACGCCTGCGCGACGCTTTTACAGCAACACCCCAAGATCACCGCGATCATTTGCCACCGCCCTTCCATTGCCATGGGCGCGTTATATGGGGTAAAGCAAAGTGGACGAAATGTGGGTAAAGATAACTATATCGGCCAGCAAGTGGCGGTGATTGGCTTTGATGACAGTCCAGAAGCGGAGCTGACTTACCCAAGTTTAACGGTGGTGAAAAGTGATGAGCGCCAGATCGGCTATCGTGCGGGTGAGCAGTTATTACTGAGAATGAAAAATCCGAGCGTGTCGGCGGAAACCGTGATCATGCCATCACAGTTAGTAGAGCGGGAATCGGCTTGATCCCCGCCTCACTGGCAATTAAAGGTAATCACACAGGTAAGCTGTGTTCACTTCAATTTTAACCTCAAAGCTAGAATCGCCCGGTACTTCAAAGCTATCGCCATCGCGGTAAGTTACCCACTCAACACTGCCGGGCAATTTTACAGTCAATGCACCTTTGATCACTGTCATGCGCTCTGGCGCTACGGTACCAAACGTAAACTCACCAGGCTGCATTACGCCGACACTGGTTTTCTCTCCCTTGAAGTCAAACCCCAAAGACGCCACTGCACCTTCAAAGTACTCGTTGACTTTAATCATGATTATTCCTTCAAAACTAGCTAAAAAGACACGCTAGCACAGGAAATTAATTCCTCCTAGTGCAAATGCAATGAAACGGATTTTCTCTGCAATAAGGTGCTCTTGCTCACGAAAATTCCCCGTTCAATCGTGTCAGGGTTTTCGTTATACCCGCTATTCAGGTGACAGAAAGATTGCGCAAAAAGTGAGATAGCAATCGATTGCGTCAACAATTTAGGATAGAATACGCCCGAACAAAAACAGGCACTGACCAAAACCCAAACTCGGCCCCAACGGTTTGCAGTTGCAGGTAAACGGCGTTTCGCCAAACCCGCCACGCTTCACGCCACACGGGAAATTGAGCCTAGCTTTGGTGAGTGTCTAAATCCCCCCAAGTCTTTGAGAGATTACTGCAAATGGAAAACGCGCGTCCTATCCGCCGTGCGCTAATCAGCGTGTCGGACAAAACTGGTATTGTCGAATTTGCTCAAGCCCTGGCTGAGCGTGGTGTCGCTATCTTATCGACCGGCGGCACTGCTCGCCTCTTAGCTGAGCAAGGCCTTCAGGTAACGGAAGTGTCTGACTACACGGGTTTCCCAGAAATGATGGACGGTCGCGTGAAAACGCTGCACCCGAAAGTACACGGTGGTGTGTTAGGCCGTCGCGGCCAAGATGACGCGATCATGGCCGAGCACGGTATCGACCCTATCGATATGGTTGTGGTCAACCTGTACCCGTTCGCCCAAACGGTAGCGAAAGAAGGCTGCACGCTGGAAGATGCGGTAGAAAACATCGATATCGGCGGCCCTACCATGGTGCGTAGTGCAGCGAAAAACCACAAAGATGTAGCGATCGTAGTAAAAGCTGGCGACTACAGCCGCGTTATTGCAGAAATGGACGCCAACAGCAACTCTCTGACGTTCAACACCCGTTTTGATCTCGCCATTGCAGCGTTTGAACACACTGCAGCGTACGACGGCATGATCGCTAACTACTTCGGGACTATGGTACCAAGCTACGGCGACAACAAAGAAGGTGACGAAGAATCGCAGTTCCCACGTACCTTCAACATGCAGTTCGAAAAGAAACAAGACATGCGTTATGGCGAAAACAGCCACCAAAATGCCGCCTTCTATGTGGAAGCCAACCCAGAAGAAGCGTCAGTGTCTACTGCGCGTCAAATTCAAGGTAAAGCGCTGTCTTACAACAACATCGCTGATACCGATGCCGCGCTTGAGTGCGTAAAAGAGTTCGACGAGCCAGCCTGTGTGATCGTGAAACACGCCAACCCATGTGGCGTCGCGTTGGGCGGTAACATTTTGGAAGCGTACAACCGCGCTTATCAAACCGATCCAACCTCAGCCTTTGGCGGCATCATCGCCTTCAACCAAGAGCTGGACGCAGAAACCGCGTCTGCTATCGTTGAGCGTCAGTTTGTTGAAGTGATCATTGCGCCAAAAGTCTCGCAAGCCGCGATTGATGTCGTAGCAGCGAAGAAAAACGTCCGTTTGCTAGAGTGTGGCGAGTGGACCAGCAAAACCACCGGCTTTGACGTGAAGCGCGTGAACGGCGGCCTGTTGGTGCAAGATCGCGACCAAGGTATGGTGTCGGTTTACGATCTGAAAGTGGTCTCTAAACGCCAGCCTAGCGAAGACGAGCTGCGCGATGCCCTGTTCTGCTGGAAAGTCGCGAAGTACGTGAAATCGAATGCGATTGTTTACGCCAAAGGCGATATGACGATTGGCGTGGGCGCGGGCCAAATGAGCCGCGTATATTCAGCGAAAATCGCAGGCATTAAAGCGGCCGACGAGAACCTCGAAGTCGCAGGTAGCGTGATGGCATCGGATGCATTCTTCCCGTTCCGTGACGGTATCGACGCAGCCGCTGAAGCGGGTATCAAGTGCGTGATCCAACCGGGTGGCTCAATGCGCGATCAAGAAGTGATCGACGCCGCTGACGAGCACGGTATGGCGATGATCTTCACCGGTATGCGTCACTTCCGTCACTAAGACGATGCGTGGCGCTGAGCCCTTAACTGAACATCCCGTTACGGATCTTCAGTGTTCCATAAGGGCTCACGGTAATTCACTGGCGAACCGCTATACTGACTCGCCAGTCAGATTGACTTCAGTTTAATTTGCCCGTGATTGGATCACGGGCTTCTCTCCACAAAAGGAAGGGGAATATCATGAAAGTGCTAGTTATTGGTGGAGGCGGCCGCGAGCACGCCTTGGCATGGAAAGCGGCGCAATCGCCAAACGTAGACACGGTATTCGTCGCGCCGGGTAACCCGGGTTGTGCGCTAGAGCCAAAACTGCAAAACGTCGCGATCGGGGTTGAAGAGATCTCCGCACTGGTGGCTTTCGCAAAAGACAATGCGGTTGAGCTCACCATCGTTGGCCCAGAAGCACCATTGGTGATTGGTGTTGTGGATGCGTTCCGCGAAGCAGGTCTGCCAATTTTTGGTCCAACCCAAGCCGCCGCGCAACTGGAAGGCTCAAAAGCCTTCACCAAAGACTTCCTTGCTCGCCACGCGATTCCAACAGCAGAGTACCAAAACTTCACGGAGATCGCGCCAGCCCTTGCCTACCTGCAAGAGAAAGGCGCGCCTATCGTGGTAAAAGCGGATGGTCTTGCTGCAGGTAAAGGCGTGATCGTAGCAATGACACTCGAAGAAGCCGAAACTGCCGTGCGCGATATGCTTGCCGGTAATGCCTTCGGTGAAGCGGGTCACCGCGTGGTTATCGAAGAGTTCCTTGATGGTGAAGAAGCCAGCTTCATCGTGATGGTTGATGGCGAAAACGTCTTGCCAATGGCGACCAGCCAAGATCACAAACGTGTCGGTAACGGCGATACCGGTCCGAACACCGGCGGTATGGGTGCGTACTCACCTGCGCCAGTAGTCACCAGCGAAATCCACCAGCGCGTGATGGAAGAAGTGATTTATCCAACCGTGCGCGGCATGGCTGCAGAAGGCAACCCTTACACCGGTTTCCTTTACGCGGGCTTGATGATCATGGCAGACGGTACACCGAAAGTGATCGAATACAACTGCCGCTTTGGCGATCCAGAAACCCAACCAATCATGCTACGTATGCAGTCTGATCTGGTTGAGCTGTGTGAAGCTGCGATTGCAGGCAAGCTCGACACGGTTGATTCAAAATGGGATCCACGCGCGTCGATCGGTATCGTACTGGCAGCCAAAGGCTACCCAGCAGCATACCCGAAAGGTGACGTGATTTCTGGCTTGCCACAAACCGAAATCGAAGGCGAAAAAGTCTTCCACGCGGGTACGGCGGACAACAACGGCGACATCGTGACCAACGGCGGCCGCGTTTTGTGTGCAACTGCCATGGGTAACACAGTGAAAGAAGCGCAGCAGCGCGCTTATGAGCTGGCCAAGCAGATCAGCTGGGACGGCATGTTCTTCCGCGACGACATTGGCTACCGCGCCATTGCCCGCGAAGAAGCCAAATAATCCCCCGCTTCTCGCAATCACAAAAACGCGTCTTGATGGCGCGTTTTTTATGCTCGTAAAAAAACGATCGCGACGGAAGGCGAGAAAATAGCAATGAGGAAAACAAACGAGAAATAGAGAAATTAAGCGAAGATCAAAAAGGGTGACGCACCTACTTATTCGAGTTCAATCGCGGATTGGAAACATTCGCCCTGATAGTGATTGATCACCTCAGCATAACGCAACACATTGTTGCCTGAAAAACGCTGACGTTTGGCCAACAGCGAGACAATATCACCGCGCGCTTCCCACGCGTCTAACACGTCTGGCGCTAACGGGACCAATGGCTCTAAAACAAAGGTAACTCCATCGCAACTCATAAAACGGCCATCGACTAACCGGCCTTGATATACGGCTAAGCCGTCGCGATGTTGCGAGTCGACCAGATCCGCCACATTATTGGCTTCTTGGAAAAACTGATTAAGCTCAGCCTCGGTTAACGGCATCACGCGCTCGTTGATCTCAAAGCGTTGATACACCGGTAAACCTTGGGTGTCGTAGCGCACATGCAAGGCATAAGGCAGTGCTTGCTCAGCGACCCAACGACTGCCCTGCTGCTTAAACTCACGCAGTAAACCATTACGCCAAACATACACCCCTTCCGCCATCGCACCGCGCTGATCAACAGACAGCACAGACAGACGCAAAGGCACTACGCTGCGTTCTAGCCAAAGTAAGTAAGAGGAGGTTTCAGTTTGAGTGGCACCAGAGATGGTGACAGGGGGAGAGATAGCGGTACTTGGTGCGCGTCCAAAGCGGGCACACCCTGACAACAGCACGAGGCTTATAAGTAGACAGTACCAGCGCATAAAATAGGTCGCCGAATAAGGAGTCTATCCGGCGACACTGATATTACTTAACTGCGTCTTTCAGCGCTTTACCAGCAACGAATGCAGGTACGTTTGCCGCAGCGATCTGGATTTCTTTACCAGTCTGTGGGTTACGACCAGTACGCGCAGCACGGTGGCTAACTTTGAAAGTACCGAAACCAATCAATTGAACCGGATCACCGTCTTTCAGAGACTCAGTTACACCGTTAAGGGTCGCTTCTAGAGCTGCTTTAGCTTGAGCTTTAGATAGGTCCGCTTTCTCTGCGATCAGGTCGATCAGTTGGGTCTTGTTCATTAGGTTATCCCTTCTTTTATTTCATAAGACACGACAACTCTAATTCAAAAGAAGCCCGTCTGGCAAAGGTTTGTCGGGGGTTTACGCGTCATCCGAGTATTCTTTAGCCATAAACTGAGCGCAAGTTCACAAAATATGATAATTTAGCGCTCGAAATCCCCCTGAGTTCCCAGATACTAGCGGCCCGAACTCATTATCAAACATCTTAAGGAAGTATAACGATATGCTTTTACTGACACTTTATGTACTTAGTGCAATCGGTGTGTCATTCCTGTGTTCAATATTAGAAGCGGTGTTGCTCAGTATTTCCCCAAGCTACATTGCTAACCTCAAAAAACAAGAACATCCTGCAGCGCAAAAATTGGATGCCTTGAAACAAGATATTGATCGCCCGTTGGCTTCTATTCTGACCCTTAACACCATTGCCCACACTGTCGGTGCAGCGGGTGCGGGTGCACAAGCCGCTGTCGTCTTTGGCAACGAATGGCTTGGGATTTTCTCTGCGGTTCTGACGCTGGCGATTTTACTCTTATCCGAAATCATCCCGAAAACCCTGGGCGCGACCTATTGGCGTCAACTGGCACCATTTGCGGCGGATGCACTTCGCTGGATGACGTGGGCCCTGACCCCGATTGTATGGGCTTCAGAGCAGCTCACACGTCGCCTATCACGCGCGCAAGAAGCACCAAAGCTGCGTGATGAGATCTCAGCGATGGCAATGCTAGCGCACGAAAGCGGCGAACTCGGTGATGATGAGTCAAAGATCCTCAATAACTTGCTGACCTTCCGTGATGTGAAAGTGACGCAAATCATGACACCGCGTCCGGTGTTATTCCGTGTTAACGCGGAAATGAGCATTAATGATTTTCTACTGACGCACCGTGATAGCCCCTTCTCGCGCCCCTTGGTCTATGCCGAGCAGAGTGACAACATCATCGGTTTTGTCCATCGTTTAGAGCTGTTTGCAGCCAACCACCAAGGCCAAGGTAATCGCCACCTCGGTGAGGTCATGCGCGCCATCCCTGTGGTTCACAACCACGTTAGCGTCCCGTATGTGTTCGAGCAGCTGATCAAGCAGCGCTCTCAGCTTGCACTCGTGGTAGATGAATACGGTACGGTACAAGGTATCGTCACCGTGGAAGACGTGTTTGAAAGCTTGGTCGGCGAAGAGATCATTGATGAAGCTGACACCACATCAGACATGCAAGAGCTGGCTTTCCAGCGCTGGGAGAAGTGGAAAGCCGATCATAAGATCGTCGATAGCAGCGACGACGAGCAAGACGACGCGCCAGAGGCTGAGGCTGACATCGAAGTGGACGCTGAAATTAACGAGCCTTCTGAAGTGAAAGACGACGCTAACAGCCACACCGATGAGCCAGCGTCTGCTGAAGACACTAAGCGCAAAGATCAAAACAAAGACGCGGAATAACCGCGATCAGATAACAAAAAACCGGGACTTATCCCGGTTTTTTTTGTGTCCGAAAAGAGTGGCCTTCTTAAGCCGCAAGCGTTAACTGGCCCGCATCAGCCACCACTTTCACCCCCTGCGCTTCCATCTCTGCGACCACCGCCTGGGTATTGTCAGGAAACACTGCGCGCGTCGCCGCTAAGTTTACGATCACGCTAAAACCTGACGCCACCAGCTGCTCGACAGATTTCTTCACGCAGAAGTCGAGGGCAAGGCCACCCACGATCACGGTATCAATCCCTTTACCGCGCAAAAATTCGATCCCGCCGGTGCTAATGGTATCGGCTTGATCGTGGAAAAAGGCGCCATAAGGGTGCGCGTCCGGATCCATGCCTTTGTTGATTTGAAAATCATAACTGCGAACGTCTGGTAAGCCCGGAAGTAGCTCTACCCCAGCGGTACCCACCACGCAGTGGGGTGGCCACTTCACGTCGACTTCAGGCAAGCCAACTGCCGTGAGCACTTCATCAGCCGATTGCGCTTCCCACGCCGCACCTTGGGGGTGCATATCACGCGATACCAAGATCACTGACGCCAATTGATGGTTTTGTCGCAAGGCTGGCACGATGTCTAGTGCGCCCACCACAGGTAACTCTTTCGGGCACAGCTCGCTAAAGCCTTTTTGCGGATCCACATCCAGCGCGGCAGTGCGCTGGCTATCAATAATAAACGTTTGGGTATCCATTTTGATTTCTCCCTCACTGCCGTGACTGCATACATTCCACCGTCTCGGCATCAATTAAACGCCCCATGGCGCTGGGTATTAATCGCATCGCGCCGTCTAGTATGAAAGCGCGAAGTCAACGTTACGCTACGCTATCCGCGCAGACAGGTTTGGAAATAGGTTACGCAGTTCTCATTGAGCTTGTACACCTGCGCCGGTTTACCGCCCTTACCCTTGTTGGTTGAGGCAATTTTATTGGCACTGACCACCACGCCCGACTCAATCAAGCGACGTTTCACCGTCATGCGGTTGATATCGACACCAAACGCGCTGTAAGCGGCAATAATATCGGCGACCAAGAACTCTTCATCGAGCAAGAACAGGGCGACCGACGTATATTCCACCGCTGCACGCAGTTTCTTCCACGCCAGCGCAATCATGTCTTGGTGATCAAACGCCAGCTCGTATTGGCTGCTCAACACATCTTCGAGCGGTACCCACTGCATCTGGCATTCAGGCACACCGGCATTAGCGATTTGGCTAATGTTCTGGCGATTCATCAAGGCATAGTGAGAAATCGACACACTCCAGCCCGCTACATCACGTTTCGGGTTGCCATCCACCATCGGCTCACTGATGTAATGTGGATAGGTGTGCACCTTCTGCCGACAGATCCGACGCCGCGCGCTATCAAAGTCATGATCCGCCGGCTCGCCACCTTGTGACGTCATATCATGCTCAAACACAAAACCGCCTGGGATCGCCCATTTACCGACATCCGGACGTTCAGGGTTGTGACGCTTAATCAGCAACACATCCAGTCCCTTTTTCCCCAAGCGGAGGCAAATCATATCGATGGTTACAATCATCACGCTTCCTTGTTTGTATCTTTGCGTTACTAACATGAATAGTTAATAACAAAGTTTTACTAATAGCAAGCCCCATGCAGTAACAAATCAAACATCTAGCACCAAACCTAGGTTTTATAAACGGAATGAGCAGAAAGTTATTTTTTGGTTAGTAACAAAACTTGACATACTGAGTCATTCCACTTAACTTATGCAGTAACGAACACAATGTTACATACTCATGTTGTGGAGAAAAGCCACTATGAATACGCAGCTTTTTCAAGACACGATTATCCAAAGCATTCTCGACTTGGATGTCTACAAAATTAATATGATGAACGCCGCGCACTGTCTGTACCCAGACACCCAAGTGCGCTACGAACTGATCGTGCGTTCTGAAGAAGATCTCACCGAGTTGCTACCGGAAATCCGTCAAGAAATCATGCTGATGGATCGTTATCACTTTACCGATGATCAGATCCAATACTTGGAAATGAAATCGCCGTATTTGAGTAAATCGTTTCTCGAATCGCTGCGCTATTTCCGTTTCTTCCCGCAACGCCAAGTGGATCTCGGGATCGGTCAACAGCACAGCAAAACGCCACAGCTCACCATTTCTATCCACGGCAGTTGGAAAGACACCATTTTGTACGAAACCATGGTGATGAGCATTGTGTCGGAAGTCCGCAACCGCCGCCGTTGGGCTGATGTACCTACCGAGCAGTTCCGTCGCGTGTTGGCAGAGAAAGTCACCAAGCTAAAAGCTGATATCGCTGCGCGTAACATTACCAACTTCAAGTTTGCAGAAATGGGCACACGTCGTCGCTTTAGTGCCAGCGTCCAGCGCGACTTGCTCGATTACCTGCGCCACGAAATTCCCGATCTATTAGTGGGCACCAGTAACTATCATCTTGCGCGCGAAATGAATCTTACGCCGATCGGCACGGTTGCCCATGAGTGGTTTATGGCGCACCAAGCGATGGTGAATGTTCGCGACTCACAGCGCGTCGCACTGAACCGTTGGAACGAAGTGTTTGCCGGCAAACTCGGTATTGCGCTCAGTGACACCATTGGTTTGGATGCCTTCTTAAATGATTTCGATATTCGCCTCGCCAAAGCCTTTTCTGGCGTGCGTCACGACTCCGGCTGCCCATTCAAATGGGGCGATCGCATGATCGCGCACTACCAAGAGCTTGGCATCGATCCGATGAGTAAAACCTTGGTCTTTACCGATGGCTTGGACTTCGACAGCGCGCTTGAGATCTGTGAATACTTTGCCGGACGCATTGATATTAGCTTTGGTATTGGCACCTTCCTCGCCAACGATATGGGCGGCTGGGAAAATGCCAACGGAGTGAACTATTCACCGCTGTCGATGGTAGTAAAAATGGCGTCATGCAACGAATCGCCAGTCGCCAAGATCAGCGATGAGCCAGAAAAAGCGATGTGCGAAGATCTGTTCTTCTTGTTGAATCTTAAGCAACGCTTTGGTTTGGCGATTGATCTTGATGACACCATCCGTCAATTGGAGAACATGAAGGAGCGTTAACATGACCAACACGCTGATCCAACGCGATGTATTGATCCAACAAGCCAGAGCAGAATTAGGCGTCACCCCAATGCGTCAATTCAACGCTGAGCACGCCATTCGTACTCGACTGGATTTCTTGAAATCGCACCTCAAAGCCTCAGGACTGCGCGGCTTTGTGCTTGGGATCAGCGGTGGCGTCGACTCTCTGACTGCCGGCATGCTCGCTCAGCGAGCGGTTGATGAACTCAATCGTGAACTTAATGACGAACATGCCAGCACCTCTAACAGCACAGCACAGCGCTACCAGTTTATTGCCATGCGCTTGCCCTACGGCGAGCAGCGCGACGAAAGCGAAGCGCAACACGCCCTTGCTGCCATTAATCCAGACCTCGTACTGACCGTGAATATCCAAGCGGCGAGTGATGCACTGCACCACGCGGTGCTGCAAACCCTGCCGTCCCACACCAACAGCGACTTTCAACTTGGCAACGTCAAAACGCGTCAGCGCATGGTGGCGCAATATGATGTGGCGGGGATGGAGCAGCTGATGGTGATCGGCACCGATCATAATGCCGAAGCGCTCATGGCGTTTTACACCAAGTTTGGTGATGGCGCGTGCGATATTGCGCCGCTGCAAGGCCTTAACAAACGCCAAGTACGTACACTGGCGCAAACCCTAGGTGCACCCGCCTCGCTTTACAATAAGCAGCCCACGGCCGATCTGGAAAACGACCGCCCACAAATCGCGGATGAAACGGTGCTAGGGGTGAGTTATGACGAGATTGATGATTTTCTCGAAGGCAAGTTGGTGAGCGATAACGCAATAGAGACGATCCTGCGTTGGTACGACAAAGGACGCCATAAACGCGAGCCTATCTATTCGCTGCTCACGCACCCATCGTTATAAATCGGCATTGGCCAACGCCAGAAAGCAAAAAGCCGCGATGAACGCGGCTTTTTTGTTATCTCAGAGAATGTCAGCGATTACAGCTCGACACCAATATTGCTGATCGGCGTTTCACGTAGATCGCCACGGATCCCTTTGATCATCTCAATGTCGCGTTTATCGGCTTCACGGAGTACACGGAAAATTTCCCACTGAGCATCCCATTCTGCGCAAACGGCTTCATTGTCTTTCTGATTGTCGTTCGTGATCACTTCACCGGTTTGCGCTTCTTCAAGATCTGCCACCGTTTGTGCTGATTGCGCACTGATTTTCACCATGGCTTCCAGCAAGTTATCACGATCAAGCAGGGCATGAAGCAACTCAGACAGCGCCACACACGCATCAATCGCAGGGTAAACCAAGTAGATCTCGTGATCTTCACCGTTCGGGACCAGCTCTTCCAAACGCTCTAGTTGGCGCTCGAAGTTCACTTTGGCGTTTTTCACCGTGAGTGATTCCCACACGCTATCCAAGATCAAATGCATCGGTTTTGGATCAGCAAACTCTGTCTGCTCACAAAACAGCACATAGTTCGGATACATGCGTTCACACAGCGTCACCATGAAGGTGATCTGCTGCCAAGGGTCTAATTTTTCAAGCCGAAGCTGTACTGGGTTCTGTAACATAAGCTATTCTGCGAGTAGTATTTGAGCGCAAGTGTACTCTATCCTTAGGGAGCGCAAAAGGAAAAGCCGTGAACAAATTGCTGATTAAATCCCGCCAGTTATCCACTTATCAGCGCCTCGTCCTCGACGCTAAGCTGCCTGACTTAACGTTAACCGATGATCCAACGCAAGCCACTCTGATTTTAGCGGATCCTCCTCTGATTGCAGGGGAACTGCAGTGCTACCCGCAACTGCAGTGGCTACAATCCACCTTTGCCGGCATTGATGCTTTAATTGAGCGCGATGATCGCCGCGATTATCAACTCACCAATGTGCGCGGGATCTTTGGCCCGTTGATCGCCGAGTACGTGCTGGGCTTATTGATCCCTTACTATCGCCAGTTTGCCCGTTACCATACCCAGCAAGAGGCTCGACAGTGGCAACCGCATAGTTACCCGTCTCTCGTTGGTAAAAACTTGCTGATTTTAGGCACCGGCTCTATTGGCGCTTATCTGGCAAAGGTCGCCAACACCATGGGAATGCAAGTATCTGGCGTCAATCGCTCCGGCATTACCCCCAGTGATGATTTCACCACGCTGTATGATTTTACCCAACTGGGTGACGCGCTAGCCTCAGCCGATGTGATTGTGTCGACCCTGCCTGCCACCAGCGAAACCCGAGATATACTCAATGGCGCTGCACTCAACCGCTGCCGCTGTGCGCTGTTTTTTAGTGTTGGGCGAGGTGATGTGATAGACGAAACCGCGCTACTCGATGCGGTAAACGCCAACGCCATTGCGCACGCGTGGTTAGATGTGTTTAAACAAGAGCCGCTAGCAGAGACCCACCCATTTTGGGCGCACCCGCGAATAACCATTACCCCACATGTCGCGGCCGAGAGTTTCCCCGAGCAAGTGTTTACTGTTTTTACGCACAATTATCGCCGCTGGCATGCCGGTGCGCCGTTAGATTACGTGGTCGACTTTGCCAAAGGGTACTGATGCATTCGAGCGCAAATGCGAAGAAGTCAGAGGGTGTGAGCTTTGTAAAGCCGCGCTCTCCCCGCACCCTGTGGTGGTCGGAAATCAGCAAGCGCGCATTCTTATCATTGGCCAAGCGCCGGGCAGGAAAGTCCACGACACCGGTATTCCATGGAATGATCCCAGTGGCGATCGCCTGCGTGAGTGGTTGCAGGTTTCTCGCGCCCAGTTTTACGATTCGAGCCTGTTTGCCATCGTGCCAATGGGCTTGTGTTATCCGGGCAAGGGGAAAAGTGGCGACTTACCGCCTCGTAAAGAGTGCGCTCCGCGCTGGCATCCTGAATTGCTCCCTCTGCTACCCAATATCCAACTCACGCTGTTGATCGGCCAATATGCTCAGCAACACTATTTGTCTCACAAACCCCGCACGCTGACCGAAACTGTGGAAAACTGGCAACACTTTGCGCCGGCTTATTTTCCTCTGCCGCATCCCTCGCCGCGCAACACGCTATGGCTCAAGCGTCACCCATGGTTTGAGCAAGAAACCCTTCCTGCATTAAGAACACGGCTAGCTAAATGTCTGCAATGAGTTCGCCAGAAAAAAAGCCCAGAAAGCTGCACATCAATTAAATGGCAATTCAATCAATAACTTAAATCAAAGCAAATAGCCAGAGAAAATTCCCGTACAGCATTTTCATGATCAATCACGAATTTCATGCACCACAAGGAAACAAAGTAACACCCGAGGAATTATATCATTTCAATTCAATAACTTAATGCGGTGATCAGCTTTTTCAGGCAAAACTCATGTACAGCTTAATGTCAATAATCACCAACATTACTGCACATGGTATTTCTCTTGAGGTATCACTGACTTCATGCTGCGACAGAGTAAAAAGAACATAACTATGCTTATAAAGAAAAAAGCAAATAAAGCTGCACACGAATTTATTTCTCTTATTTTCAATAAGATAGATTCAGGAAATAGAAGGGCTGAAATAGCGCTCACCAATTAGCACCTCAATCACCTTTTAGCTGAACACACTTCAAGACCAGAGTATAACGCTCATTAAAGCGCATTAATTTCAATAGCTTAAACTCATGTACAGCTTTATCAAGCAAAAATACGGTACAGCGATAATGACAAGTAAAACAATAATGCTGTACTAGCAGCAGCGAACCATGCCAACTGAGCATGATGATAACGACGCACAACATAAGTCATTGTTTAATATAACAAATAACCAAGCGTACAGCGTCACGCGCTTTTTTCCCGATGAACCCTACGCACAAGAATAAGCCAGGTGATCTGGTGCGCAGGGCAATCTTCAAAGCTCTATTAGCGAAGGCCAATTCGCAAGACCAGCGAAAAAATGCCTCACACAGATCAGAAGCCAATTTGCGATGCATCTCCCCGCCGCTTAGCGACTCCCTTGCGATAAATTCCCTTCGTGTAACCATGTGCTTGCAGCGCAACTTAAGTGAACATCCCTTGCACTTTCATATCGCTTGTCGTGTCGACCAATGGAAACTTAATCACATGAAATTTTTCAAACTACTCTCCCTCTTTCTCTGTGTGTGCACCATGTTATGGTCGGTGCTGCTAGCAGGGAATTACATTTACGTTAGATGGGTGTCGGACTGGTTAACGACACACACAGTTCTCACGCGATGTGACGATAATCTTGAAGGGCAACTCCAGATGGAATTGCTACGCGATGGGGAGGTTATCCGCAGCACCTCTCACGATCTTGGCGAACTGTGTAACGTAGGAGTTCATCAAGTGCGCAGCGGGCCAATCGATCAGGTTAAAGTGACGATAACACGCAATGATAGCGCGGTTTACCAAGGTAATTGGGAGTCCGGAACCGGTCTTCATGCCGAGCGTGCTGGAGGTTATTACTCCCAAATTAAGCTATCGTCACAAGCCCCTTACCTAAGCCACTTTACGATCTAATGTCAGCGCGCCTGCTTTGATAGCCACGCCTAGCATCAACGGCTCAAATTCAACGCTCTATAATCAATGATTTAAGAGCAACAACATGACCGTTTCCCTCTCGCATTTGTTGCCATAAAAAACCCACGCCGAGGCGTGGGTTAATATTCACAAGCAAATAGTGAGAGTGATTATCGATGGTAAGACTTTGACAGCTCATGCACCGCATCAACAAACACACCCGCATTTTCAGGCGGTACGTCTAAGTGAATACCATGACCAAGGTTAAACACATGGCCCGTGCCACCGTGGCCAAAGCCTTCAAGAATGGTCGCGACTTCTTCACGGATACGCTCAGGTTGGGCATACAGCATCGATGGATCCATATTGCCTTGTAGCGCAACTTTATCGCCTACTCGCGCCTTCGCGTCAGCAATATTGATCGTCCAATCCAAACCGACAGCATCACAGCCGGTCGCCGCGATTTTCTCAAGCCACATTCCGCCATTCTTGGTAAACAGCGTGATCGGCACGCGACGGCCTTCATTTTCACGAATTAAGCCATCCACGATCTTGTGCATGTATTGCAGCGAAAACAACTCATAGTCTCGCGGCGTCAGCACCCCACCCCAGGTATCAAAAATCATTAGCGACTGTGCGCCAGCCTTGATTTGTGCGTTAAGGTACGAAGTAACGCTATCGGCGAGCTTATCGAGCAACAAATGCAGGGTTTGTGGCTCGGCATACATCATCTTTTTGATCTTGGTAAAGGCTTTTGAGCTACCGCCTTCGACCATATACGTTGCCAGCGTCCACGGGCTGCCGGAAAAGCCGATCAATGGCACTTCACCATCGAGCCCTTTGCGGATCGTTCGTACCGCATTCATCACATATTGCAGCTCGCCTTCAGGATCCGGGATCCCGATCTTATCAACGTCAGCTTTACAGGTGATCGGACGCTCGAATTTAGGCCCTTCGCCGGCTTCAAAATAGAGACCCAGCCCCATTGCATCAGGGATAGTGAGAATATCTGAAAACAAGATCGCCGCATCCAACGGGAAGCGACGCAAAGGTTGGAGCGTAACTTCACAAGCCAGCTCTGCGTTTTTACACAGCGACATGAAATCCCCTGCCACGCCGCGCGTTTGGCGGTATTCAGGTAGATAACGGCCAGCCTGTCTCATCATCCAGACCGGTGTGCAATCAACGGGTTGCTTGAGAAGTGCACGAAGATAGCGGTCATTTTTTAGTTCTTTCATTATTCACTCCATGACTGACTTTGGCGCCATTGTAGCATCGTTAAAGGTTGAGGATCGTCGTCAAATGTTAAGCAGATCAAAAAAGCAATAACAATTGCGTCTCCTAATTTGCTGCCCCGCCTCAGGTCATGTAAAAAGATGGATGCGCTAGCAATAATAATCAGAATTGTCCTTAGATGGACCCATAACTGCATCTTGTCCCTCCTTCATGGAGGGCTTTTTTTTATCTCAAACCGCTTATTCTCAGATCCAATTTATCGATGAAAGATCCTTATCGATAAATTCCGATCCGAAATATCGTTTCAACGCGCTATCGCTAATTCACACACCTTTCCTGTCACACCGCTAATCATCAAGGCGTCAAGATAAGGTCGACAAAGCGCCTCTTGCACAGCAACACTTTGTTTTAAATGCTGCTCTACCCCATGAAGTGGAATACCATTACACGCTTGCGTCGCGATCCACAGTGCTTGCGCGTGATAGTCACTGTGACCCTGCGCGAGCGTTTCCAACACGGCGGTACTGATCTTCGGATCGCGACAGTAACCGCGCTCGTCTACCGCTTGGGAGAAAAAGGGGATCGCTTCTGAAGGCGCTAAATACTGATACGCACGCTCCCCTTCGCGATAACTCAGTTCACTGTCCACATCCACTGTCGCTAAAAGCTCAGCGTAGCGACGGACACAACCTTGGCGACGCTCAGCAAAACAGGGGCGATAAAATGGCGTGATGATCTCAAGCATCGCATCCATGAAGCTCATTTCATCCAATAGAAAAGGGTGATTTTGCAGCAAGGCCAGCACCTCTTGTGTCACCTGCTCACGGCTGTAAAGCGCCGTCACTGTCATCGCATACCCTTGCCCGGCGTGTTGCGCGAGTAGGGTCCAACGCGCATCCCGCTCGGTAGGAGGAATATCAGCGAGGTGGGTGGTGAGCTCAATCCACTGCTCATGCTGATCGAGCTGTTCCAACTCGGCAAGATCATAGTGATACGCCTTTACGGGCAGCGAGCATAACACCAGCGCCACTAACCAATATGACAAACGGATCGTCGCCGTTGGCAAAACTGCACTGAAGCAACAACGCGGTTCCGTCTTCCACCAGCGCGCAGCCCGTCGAGTTGATTGATGAGTAAAATGATTGATCACAAGATGCGCACCTTTAGCCGACACGAGAGACGCGTTAAACATCGATTAAACTGCACTGATCATAGTGAATAAATATGACAATCTAGGAACTATAGACCTAGGCAATGAAAGGCTTGTGGAAGAGATTCGCAATTTCGCCAATGGCAATTTTGACAGTTACAAAAAAGCGGGAAATAAATCCCGCTAAGCTTTTGATGGTGTTAACTTTATTAATCAGACGTCTTGACGAAACTCCGCCAACGAATCTTCAATTAAGCGCCTTGCAATCGTTCCTGGCGGTGGCAACACGGGTAAATCGCTTTCATCGCACCAACGTGCATCCGTCAGCTCGTTATAGTCAGGTTTGAGATCACCCGATACATAATCGGCCATGAAGGCCATCATCAGATTTGAGGGAAACGCCCACGGTTGGCTACCGACATAACGCACATTGCCAACATCGACACCGGTTTCTTCTTTCACTTCACGCACAACGCATTGCTCTAGGGTTTCTCCGGCTTCGACAAAACCGGCGATCACGGTATACATCCCATTACGATGGCGCGGGTGTTGTGCCAGCAAGATCTTTCCTTCGCGGCGCACCGCCACAATAATACAAGGCGAAATACGCGGGTAATGCCATTGATTACAACTACCACACACCATCGCCATCAGATCTTGAGAAAACTCGGTTTGCGTCCCGCAAATACTGCAGTAGCCTTGGGTTTGCCGCATGATATCTAACTGCATGGCACGACTAGCCAAGTTAAACAACGCTGCATCTTCGTGTAGTAACGCACGCAGCGGCTGAAATACCGCGTTATTTGGCACCACTGACGACGAGACCCAATACACCGGCGCTTGCTGATATTCGCCTACCTGTATCGCTTTTGAAGCATCAACCCCGCACGCATCAGCCTTACCATAGGGCAAGTTTTGATCCACCAGCGCAATGTCGCGATCATGGATGACACACCAGTAAGCATTTTGACTATCGATTTCAAACTGTGACATAAGGATCCTTGCAGGGTCGAAAAAATGCTGGCAAGCTATGAATTGCTAACAATAAGCGATACTTTGTTAACAGTACGTAAACTCAAAAGCGAAAAACGTCCAAAAAACAGAGAAGATCATACCATATCAGGGTTAGAGTCAGACAGCGCCATGAGGGTGTAACTATGCTGAGTAAATTCGAACAAGTTCAACAACGTTGGGGTGGTAACAGTGATGTGATCGATCAATGGCTGATGAATCGTCAGCAACTATTGATGGATTATTGCCAACTCGCCGGTTTGCCACCGTATGAAAAAAAAGGGCGCAGCGCCTTACCGTCATCTGCGCAACTGCAGCTTTTCTGCCAACAGCTCGTAGATTACATTTCTACCGGTCATTTCAAAATCTACGACATGGTGATGGAGCGTTGGAACCAGACTGGCTTCAAAGCCACATCCGATATGACTTCGTCGTATGAGCGTATTATGGAAACCACCGATCCGCTGCTCGATTTTAACGATCGCTACGGTGATGTGAGTGACGCCGACGACATGCCTAAGCTAGACACTGATTTGTCCGTGATGGGTGAGTTAATGGAAGAGCGTTTTGAGCTCGAAGATCAACTGATCCAATTGATCAGTGATAGTCTCACAGTGCCTCCGGGCGCGTGATGATCTATTTGATTCGCTAGACGGCACAAACGTACGCGACTCTAGTTGTAACAACTCAGTGATTAAAATGGCGGTCGATCTGCTATCGCTAAAGGCCGTTTACACCCCTTTGGGCTTTATCTGGATGATCCTGACACCCTATCGATTGAGGTCAGCAGACGCTGCTCTGCTGGCTTATCTTGCCTAGAAACCACTTCCTTCTGACTCAGCCCCTCTTGGATTGATGAGGCACTTTAATCCGCCTGAAACAAACCTCTTTATCGGTCCTCACTCTTGCGGTTGCATGTAAGAGCCATATTACGGATAGAAAAAAGGCATCCCGAAGGATGCCTTTTCTATTCTTGGTCAGACAACGAATTAGTTGTCACCACCTAGACCTGCATTCAATAGTGCAGCAAGATCTTGCGATGCTTGCTCTGCATCTACTTGTGGCAGTTCTGGCTCAAGCTCTGCATCACGCTTACGTTGACGCTCTTGGTGGTATGCGAAACCGGTACCCGCTGGGATCAAACGACCCACGATTACGTTTTCTTTCAGACCACGTAGCTCATCACGCTTACCAGATACCGCTGCTTCTGTAAGAACGCGAGTGGTTTCCTGGAACGATGCTGCTGAGATGAACGACTCAGTTGCCAGAGACGCTTTAGTAATACCCAGTAGGTCGCGATCGAATAGCGCCAATTGCTTACCTTCAGCTTCAAGCTTACGGTTAGAAATCTTAACGCGCGCGTATTCTACTTGCTCACCTTCTAGGAACTCAGAGTCACCACGGGCAGAGATGGTTACCTTACGCAGCATCTGACGGATGATAGTCTCGATGTGCTTATCGTTAATCTTAACGCCTTGCAGACGGTAAACTTCCTGAACCTCGTTAACGATGTACTCAGCTACCGCGTGAACACCACGCAGACGCAAGATATCGTGTGGAGACTCTGGACCATCGGCAATAACATCACCCTTCTCGACCTTCTCACCTTCGAAGACGTTCAGCTGACGATGCTTAGGAATCATTTCCTCGTAAGCTGTACCTTCGGTAGGAGTGATGATCAGACGACGCTTACCTTTAGTTTCTTTACCGAATGACACTGCACCAGTGATTTCAGCAAGGATCGCAGGCTCTTTTGGCTTACGTGCTTCGAATAGGTCCGCAACGCGAGGTAGACCACCGGTGATATCCTTAGTACCGCCTGATTCCTGAGGAATACGCGCTAGGGTGTCACCAATACCTACGTTCGCACCATCGTTCAATTGAACAATCGCTTTACCAGGCAGGAAGTACTGCGCCGGCATGTCGGTACCTGGGATCATTACGTCGTTGCCGTTCTCATCCACCAGCTTGATGGTTGGACGCATGTCTTTACCAGCACTTGCACGCTCCGCTGCATCAAGGATAACAACAGAAGAAAGACCAGTAATGTCATCCGTTTGACGAGAAACAGTCACACCGTCGATCATGTCAACGAACTGTAGACGACCTTCTACTTCGGTGATGATTGGCATTGTATGCGGGTCCCAGTTAGCGATAGTTTCGCCAGCTTGAACTTCGTCATCATTACCTTTAGTCAACGAACAACCGTAAGGCAGCTTATAGCTTTCTTTAGTACGGCCGAATTCATCAACAATCGTCAGCTCAGAAGCACGAGACGTGATAACCAGTTTGCCTGCTTTGTTGGTAACAAACTTCGCATTATGCAGCTTCAAAGAACCATTGTTCTTAACTTGAATGCTGTTTTCTGCTGCCGCACGCGATGCCGCACCACCGATGTGGAACGTACGCATGGTAAGCTGTGTACCCGGCTCACCGATTGACTGTGCAGCGATAACGCCGACGGCCTCACCCGTGTTAACCAAGTGGCCACGTGCCAAGTCACGGCCGTAACATGCTTTACAACAACCGAAGTCGTTTTCACACGTTACCACTGAACGTACACGGATTTGGTCAACAGAGTTGTCTTCCAACGTATCACACCACTTCTCATCAAGAAGCGTGCCGCGCGGTGCTAGAACTTCGTTCTCAGTACCTGGCTTGATGACGTCTTCAGCAACAACACGACCTAGAACGCGAGAACCTAGCGGCTCTTTAACGTCACCACCTTCAACCAGAGGCATCATGGTGATACCAGCGTGGGTGCCACAGTCGTCAGACGTGATAACTACGTCCTGCGCTACGTCTACTAGACGACGCGTCAAGTAACCGGAGTTCGCTGTCTTCAGTGCGGTATCCGCAAGACCCTTACGAGCACCGTGCGTTGAGATAAAGTACTGAAGTACGTTTAGACCTTCACGGAAGTTCGCGGTGATCGGCGTTTCGATGATCGAACCATCCGGTTTCGCCATCAGACCACGCATACCAGCTAGCTGACGAATCTGTGCTGCAGAACCACGCGCACCAGAATCGGCCATCATGTAAACGCTGTTGAACGACTTCTGCTCTTCCTCTTCGCCATCACGGTTGATAACGGTATCGAAAGACAAGTTCTCCATCATCGCTTTAGCAACTTGTTCGTTTGCCGCCGCCCAGATATCGATTACTTTGTTGTAACGTTCGCCTGCAGTTACAAGACCAGATTGGTACTGCTCTTGGATCTCTGCTACTTCCGCTTCAGCCGCTTCGATCAGGTCGTATTTCGCCTGAGGAACCACCATGTCGTCGATACCAACCGACACACCCGACAATGCCGCGTAAGCAAAACCGGTGTACATGATTTGGTCAGCAAAGATAACAGTATCTTTCAGACCCAGAATACGGTAACAGGTGTTCAGCAATGAAGAAATTTGCTTCTTACCAAGCGCTTGGTTAACCAGGCTGTATGGCAGGCCTTTAGGCACGATAGCCCAAAGCATTGCACGACCAACAGTGGTATCAACCAGCTTAGTTTCAGCAACTTCAGTGCCGTGTTCGTCTTTAGTGAACTCTGTGATACGAACTTTAACGCGCGCGTGCAGTGCTGCGTTACCGGTACGGTACGCTTTTTCTGCTTCCGCTGGGCTTGCAAGGTACATACCTTCGCCCTTCGCGTTGATCTTGTCACGAGTCATGTAGTAAAGACCCAATACAACGTCCTGAGAAGGTACGATGATCGGATCACCAGAAGCTGGCGATAGGATGTTGTTGGTCGACATCATCAGCGCACGTGCTTCTAGCTGTGCTTCAAGCGTCAGCGGCAAGTGAACTGCCATCTGGTCACCATCGAAGTCGGCGTTATATGCCGCACACACGAGTGGGTGCAGTTGGATCGCTTTACCTTCGATTAGCACAGGTTCAAATGCTTGGATACCCAAACGGTGCAGTGTTGGTGCACGGTTTAGCATCACTGGGTGTTCGCGAATAACTTCGTCTAGGATATCCCAAACAACCGCTTCTTCACGCTCAACCATCTTCTTAGCAGCTTTGATCGTCGTTGCTAGGCCACGAGTTTCAAGCTTGCTGTAGATGAATGGTTTGAATAGCTCTAGAGCCATCTTCTTCGGCAGACCACACTGGTGCAGACGTAGGTATGGACCAACGGTGATAACCGAACGGCCAGAGTAGTCTACACGTTTACCCAGAAGGTTCTGACGGAAACGACCTTGCTTACCTTTGATCATGTCTGCAAGCGACTTCAGTGGACGCTTGTTAGAACCCGTGATCGCACGGCCACGACGGCCGTTATCTAGCAGCGCATCAACAGACTCTTGCAGCATACGCTTTTCGTTACGTACGATGATGTCCGGAGCAGCTAGATCCAGTAGGCGTTTCAGACGGTTGTTACGGTTGATCACACGACGGTACAGATCGTTCAGATCTGAAGTCGCGAAACGACCGCCATCCAGTGGTACCAATGGACGTAGATCCGGTGGTAGTACTGGCAATACTTCCAATACCATCCACTCTGGTTGGTTACCAGACTGAACAAATGATTCAACCAGCTTCAGACGCTTAGTTAGCTTCTTACGCTTGGTTTCAGAGTTGGTTTCATCCAGCTCTTCGCGCATCAGTTCGATTTCAGCGTTCAGGTCCATGTTGACCAGAAGTGCTTTCACCGCTTCCGCACCCATACGAGCATCGAATTCATCACCCCACTCTTCTAGCGCATCCAAGTACTGCTCTTCAGTCAGCATTTGGCCACGCTCAAGATTGGTCATGCCTGGTTCAATCACGATGTATGATTCGAAGTACAGCACGCGCTCGATATCACGTAGCGGCATGTCCATAAGCAGACCGATACGAGATGGCAGTGACTTCAGGAACCAGATGTGGGCAACTGGAGAAGCTAGCTCGATGTGACCCATACGCTCACGACGTACTTTGGTCTGAGTAACTTCAACACCACATTTTTCACAGATAACACCACGGTGCTTCAGGCGCTTATATTTGCCACAAAGACACTCGTAGTCTTTAACCGGGCCAAAGATACGTGCACAGAATAGACCGTCACGCTCAGGCTTGAAGGTTCGATAGTTGATGGTTTCTGGCTTTTTAACTTCACCGAAAGACCATGAACGGATCATGTCTGGTGAAGCAAGACCGATTTTGATCGCGTCAAATTCTTCAGTCTTGTGTTGTGCTTTCAGAAACTTTAGTAAGTCTTTCACATTCGGCTCCTGTGAGGAGTTGACCCATAAAGGTGCTGGCAAGCCAGCACCTTCATATTTCTACCGGATTCACTAAGTAAGTTGTTACTTACTCGTCTTCCAGCTCGATGTTGATACCCAACGAGCGGATCTCTTTCAACAATACGTTGAACGATTCCGGCATGCCTGGTTCCATGCGGTGATCGCCATCGACGATGTTCTTGTACATCTTCGTACGGCCGTTCACGTCATCCGACTTAACTGTCAGCATTTCCTGTAGGGTGTATGCTGCACCGTATGCTTCCAGTGCCCACACTTCCATCTCACCGAAACGCTGACCACCGAACTGCGCTTTACCACCTAGAGGCTGCTGAGTTACCAAGCTGTACGAACCGGTAGAACGGGCGTGCATCTTGTCATCAACCAAGTGGTTCAGTTTCAGCATGTACATGTAACCGACGGTTACAGGACGCTCGAACTGCTCACCAGTACGGCCATCAAACAGGGTTAGCTGGCCAGACTCTGGAAGATCACCAAGCTTCAGAAGCTCTTTGATCATCGGCTCTGGTGCACCATCGAATACCGGAGTAGCGATTGGTAGACCTTTACGCAGGTTCTGGATCAGGGTACGAACTTCGTCATCAGACAGCGCTGCGATGTCTACGTTCTGGCGAGTTTCGCCTAGATCGTACACTTTCTGCAGGAAGTTACGGAACTCGTGCAGTTCACGCTGCTGTTTCAGCATTTCGTTGATCTTGTCACCGATACCTTTCGCTGCAAGACCCAAGTGAGTCTCCAGGATCTGACCGATGTTCATACGCGATGGTACGCCCAGCGGGTTCAGTACGATGTCAACGGTTTGACCTTTTTCATCGTAAGGCATGTCTTCAACAGGACAGATTTTCGAGATAACACCCTTGTTACCGTGACGACCCGCCATCTTATCACCAGGCTGAATGCGACGTTTAACCGCTAGGTAAACCTTCACAATCTTCAGTACGCCAGGTGCGAGATCATCACCTTGGGTGATCTTGCGACGTTTAGTCTCGAACTTCTTGTCGAATTCAGATTTCAGCTCGTCGTACTGCTCTGCAAGTTGCTCAAGCGAGGTTTGCTGTGCTTCGTCGTCCAGTGTTTGGCCAAATAGCGCTTCACGGTCCATTGATGCCAGTTTGCTCTCGCTGTAGCCTGCATTTGTTAGCAAGTTACGCACACGCGTTAGAAGGCCACCCTCAAGGATTTGGAATTCCTCAGTGATGTCTTTCTTCGCTTCTTTCAGCTGCATCTCTTCGATTTCAAGCGCACGTTTGTCTTTCTCTACGCCATCGCGAGTGAAGACTTGTACGTCGATAACCGTACCCGATACTGAGTTAGGCACACGCAGAGAAGAATCTTTAACGTCTGACGCTTTCTCACCAAAGATAGCGCGCAGAAGTTTCTCTTCTGGTGTTAGTTGGGTTTCACCTTTAGGGGTTACTTTACCCACTAGGATGTCACCACCTTTCACTTCAGCACCGATGTAAACGATACCTGATTCGTCCAACTTAGATAGCGCCGCTTCACCCACGTTAGGGATATCAGCAGTGATTTCTTCGCTACCTAGCTTAGTATCACGCGCCACACAAGATAGCTCTTGGATGTGGATAGTTGTCAGGCGATCTTCCTGTACAACACGCTCAGAAACTAGGATGGAGTCCTCGAAGTTGTAACCGTTCCAAGGCATGAACGCGATACGCATGTTCTGGCCAAGGGCTAGCTCACCTAGGTCGGTTGAAGGACCATCAGCCAGTACATCACCACGTGCTACAGGCTCGCCTGGTAGTACGGTTGGGCGCTGGTTGATACAGGTGTTCTGGTTAGAACGGGTGTACTTAGTTAGGTTGTAGATATCGATACCCGCTTCACCAGGTACTAGCTCGTATTCGTTAACTTTGATAACGATACGTGATGCATCTACAGACTGTACAACACCGCCACGTTTAGCAACTGCGGTTACACCTGAGTCAACGGCTACGTTACGCTCGATACCCGTACCTACTAGCGGCTTATCAGCACGCAGAGTTGGAACGGCCTGACGTTGCATGTTCGCACCCATAAGAGCACGGTTAGCATCATCGTGTTCAAGGAACGGGATCAGAGAAGCTGCCACCGATACAACCTGGTTGGTTGCAACGTCCATGTACTGAACATGGTCACGTGGGTGCAGACCTGATTCACCTTTTTGACGCGCAGTGATCAGTTCGTCAGCAAAAGAGCCATCTTCGTTCAGCGCGGCGTTAGCCTGAGCGATAACGAATTGACCTTCTTCGATTGCTGATAGGTAATCCACTTCATCAGTGACTTTGCCGTCAACCACTTTACGGTAAGGAGTTTCCAAGAAACCGTATGGGTTAGTACGTGCAAACGCTGACAGTGAGTTGATCAGACCGATGTTTGGACCTTCAGGCGTTTCGATAGGACATAGGCGACCGTAGTGAGTCGCGTGTACGTCACGTACTTCGAAGCCTGCACGCTCACGCGTCAGACCGCCTGGACCAAGTGCAGAAATACGACGCTTGTGCGTGACTTCTGACAACGGGTTGTTCTGATCCATAAATTGTGACAGCTGAGAAGAGCCAAAGAACTCTTTCACTGCCGCAGAAATTGGCTTCGCATTGATCAAGTCTTGAGGCATGATTGCATCAAGGTCGCCTAGGCTTAGACGCTCTTTCACTGCACGTTCAACACGTACAAGACCAACACGGAACTGGTTCTCAGCCATTTCGCCCACAGAACGAATACGACGGTTACCTAGGTGGTCGATGTCGTCCACTTCGCCTTTACCGTTACGAATATCGATCAGCTTACGCATCACTTCGATAATATCGTCGTGGCTTAGGGTTCCTTCACCAGTCGTTTCTTCACGACATAGTGAACTGTTGAACTTCATACGGCCCACTGCAGATAGATCGTAACGATCTTCTGAGAAGAACAGGCTTTCGAACAATTGCTCTGCCGCTTCACGCGTTGGTGGCTCACCAGGACGCATCATGCGGTAGATTTCAACCAATGCGCTTAGACGATCAGTCGTGCTGTCGATACGCAAGGTCTCTGACATGAATGGACCGTTGTCCAGATCATTGATGTACAGAGTTTGGAACGCTTTGTAGCCCGCTTGAGACAGCAGCGCTAGCGATTCCAGGCTTAGTTCCTGGTTCGCTGACGCGATCAATTCGCCAGTCTCTTGGTTCACGTAGTCACGTGCAGCCACTTTGCCCACGATGTAATCCACTGGTACTTCAATATGAGAAATACCGGCTTTTTCCATCTGGCGGATGTGACGCGCAGTAATACGACGACCTTGTTCTACGAAAGTCTCGCCATTCGCCACGATGTCGAACGTAGCAGTTTCACCACGTAGACGCTCTGGGATCAGCTCCATTACCAAGCTCTTACCTTGCACTTCGAAGTTCACTTTATCGAAGAACAGGTCCATGATCTGCTCAGTGGTGTAACCCAATGCGCGCAGAATAATAGAAGCAGGTAGCTTACGACGACGGTCAATACGTACGTAGACGTTGTCTTTCGGATCGAACTCGAAGTCCAACCATGAGCCGCGGTAAGGGATAATGCGTGCGTTATACAGCACTTTTCCTGAGGAATGTGTTTTACCCTTATCGCTGTCAAAGAAGACACCCGGGCTACGGTGCAGCTGGGATACGATAACCCTCTCGGTACCATTAATAACAAATGTACCGTTATCCGTCATGAGCGGGATTTCGCCCATATAGACTTCTTGTTCTTTAATGTCTTTTACGGTACCAGCCGGCGCATCTTTATCGTACATGACCAGACGCAACTTCACGCGAAGTGGAGCTGAGTATGTCACGCCACGAATTTGACACTCTTTAACATCAAAGACCGGCTCACCGAGACGATAGCTAACGTATTGCAACTCGGAATTGCCATTGTAGCTCTGAATTGGAAAAACAGAGCGGAAGGCAGCTTCTAAACCGTATTGCCCTTCCGGATCCTGCTCAATGAACTTCTCGAAAGAATCGAGCTGGATCGATAGCAAATATGGTATGTCCAAAACTTGAGGACGCTTACCAAAATCCTTACGGATACGCTTTTTCTCGGTATAAGAGTAAACCATAGGTTCCTCAGATCGCTGATAAGTGATCCAAACCACCTCGTGTGAGGTAGTGACGTTTAGCACTGTTTAGATGTAGACATAACACTATGATTAATAATGTTATTTTTGCATGGAGCCATGGTGACAAAACAGGGTAAAATTCACCACCCCCTACAGCGCAAAAAGGCCGGTGGCTATTTAGCCACCAGCCATTAGCCTAAAAAGGCTAGGAAATTAAGTAATTATTACTTAACTTCAACAGATGCACCAGCTTCTTCTAGCTGAGCTTTCAGAGCTTCTGCTTCAGCTTTCTCAACGCCTTCTTTCAGAGGTGCTGGAGCGCCGTCTACTAGAGCTTTAGCTTCTTTAAGACCTAGGCCAGTCGCGCCACGTACTGCTTTGATAACAGCAACTTTGTTCGCGCCAGCAGCAGTTAGGATTACGTCGAATTCAGTTTGCTCTTCAGCTGCAGAACCTGCGTCCGCGCCGCCAGCAACTACTGCAGCTGCAGCAGATACACCGAATTTCTCTTCCATAGCTTCGATAAGCTCAACAACTTGCATTACAGACATTTCTGCAACTGCGTCTAGGATTTGCTCGTTAGTGATAGACATAACAATTCTCTTTAAAATCAATAATTAGTTTAAAATACAGGCAAAAAAGTGCAAATATTATGCAGCTTCTTTTGCATCGCGGATAGCCGCGATAGTGCGAACCAGCTTGCCAGCAGAAGCTTCTTTCATGCACATCATTAGGCGTGCAATCGCTTCTTCGTAAGTTGGTAGTTTCGCTAGTACTTCTACATCAGTGATGTTGCCTTCGAAAGCAGCTGCTTTAACTTCGAAGTTTGCGTTCTCTTTAGCGAAGTCTTTGAAAAGACGCGCTGCAGCACCTGGGTGCTCGTTAGAGAAAGCTAGCAGAGTAGGACCTACGAAAGTCTCAGTAAGACATTCGAAATCAGTACCTTCTACTGCACGACGTGCTAGTGTGTTACGAACAACTTTCATGTAAACGCCCGCTTCACGCGCTTGTTTACGTAGAGAAGTCATCGCACCAACTTCAACGCCACGAGAGTCAGCAACAACTGCAGAAAGTGCACCACTGGCTGCTTCATTGACTTCAGCAACAATTGCTTTTTTGTCTTGAAGATTTAGTGCCATTGGATATGCTCCTGGTTGTTTATACCACTCACATTACTGTGAGAGTGAAAACGGTGCAGTTCCCAATAGACCTAATATTCAAAAAAGAAATATTAACAATCGAGTTCTTGGCACCGTCTACGCAGGTAGTATTAAGTTTCTAATGAAACGCCTGCGGTCTTGGACGAAAGCTGACTTACATTCAAATATGAACGAAGGTCAACTTTGGCCATTTCAGAGTTGGCGGATTATACAGCAACCCGCCAGCCCTGACAATTAGTTTGCGTTCGCGTCCAGAGAGTTCTGGTCTAGCGCAACACCCGCACCCATAGTGGTAGAGATGCTTACTTTCTTGATGAAAGTACCTTTCGCTGAAGAAGGCTTCGCTTTCTTCAGAGCTACCAATAGAGCTTCTAGGTTTTCTTTCAGTTTGTCAGCGTCGAAGTCCACTTTACCGATAGTAGTGTGGATGATGCCGTTCTTGTCGTTACGGTAACGAACCTGACCAGCCTTCGCGTTTTGAACTGCTTCTGCTACGTTTGGAGTAACAGTACCTACTTTCGGGTTTGGCATAAGACCACGAGGACCTAGGATAGTACCTAGTTGACCTACAACGCGCATTGCATCTGGAGATGCGATAACTACGTCGAAGTTCATCTCGCCTTTCTTAACTTGCTCAGCCAGATCTTCCATACCAACTAGGTCAGCGCCTGCAGCTTTAGCAGCTTCAGCGTTTGCACCTTGGGTGAATACTGCAACGCGGATGTCGCGGCCAGTACCGTGAGGAAGAACAGTCGCACCACGTACGTTCTGGTCTGATTTACGAGCGTCGATGCCTAGGTTAACAGCAACGTCAACACTTTCTACGAACTTAGCAGTTGCTAGCTCTTTAAGAAGAGCAACAGCTTCGTTGATGTTGTACTCACGAGAAGCATCTACTTTCTCGCGGATAACACGCATACGTTTAGTCAGTTTTGCCATTGTATTAACCCTCTACCACTAGGCCCATTGAACGAGCAGTACCAGCGATAGAACGCTTCATCGCTTCGATGTCTGCGCCAGTCATATCAGCTGCTTTAGTCTCAGCGATTTCTTGCACTTGCGCGTCAGTGATAGTACCAACTTTGTCGGTATTTGGACGAGCAGAACCAGACTTAAGACCAGCTGCTTTCTTCAGAAGAACTGCTGCTGGAGGAGTCTTAGTGATGAACGTGAAAGAACGGTCACTGTATACTGTGATAACAACAGGAGTCGGAAGACCTTTCTCTAGAGAGTCAGTCTTAGCGTTGAACGCTTTACAGAATTCCATGATGTTCACACCGTGTTGACCTAGTGCAGGACCAACTGGTGGAGAAGGGTTAGCCATACCAGCTGCAACTTGCAGCTTGATGTAAGCTTCTACTTTCTTAGCCATTAGTAATTACCTTAAATTTGGGTTCAAACGTCTGCCTCTTAAAACAGACTCCCCGTCTAACGAAAGGGCGCGAAATTATAGTCAACTTTCGCGCCCTTGCCAATAGCAAAATTGGTGAATTATTGATCAGGATTTCTCGACCTGACCAAACTCCAGTTCTACTGGGGTTGCACGGCCAAAGATAGAGACCGAGACTTTTACACGGTTCTTATCGTAGTCAACTTCTTCAACTACACCGTTAAAGTCAGCAAATGGGCCGTCGTTCACACGAACCACTTCACCTGGTTCAAATACCACTTTGTGAACTGGTGCTTCACTTGCTTTCTCAAGACGGTTTAGGATCGCGGCCGCTTCTTTATCAGAAATCGGCGCAGGGCGATCAGACGTGCCGCCAATGAAGCCCATTACACGAGGAATGCTACGAACCAAGTGCCAGGTTTCATCGTTCATAACCATCTGGACTAGAACATAGCCAGGGAAGAACTTGCGCTCACTCTTGCGGCGTTGACCCGCGCGCATTTCTACCACTTCTTCAGTAGGAACCAGCACTTCTTCAAAGTGCTCTTCCATGCCGTGCATTTTGATATGCTCACGCAGCGACTGAGCTACGCGACCTTCAAAACCAGAAAAAGCTTGTACTACATACCAGCGTTTTTTTGGAGCTTCACTCATAATTTTTTACCTCTACACGCCAGTAAACAGGCCGATCAGATGCACCAGCGCACCATCGATAACCCACAATACTAACGCCGTGACGACAGTGACAGCAAGGACAGTTAATGTCATTCGAGTTGCTTCTTGACGTGTTGGCCAAACGACTTTTCGCACTTCCATACGAGATTCGCGAGCAAAGGTAATGAATTGCTTACCTTTTGCTGTCAACGCTGCAACGCCCAAGGCGCTACCGAATAAGACCACGCCGGCTAACGCGCGCCACACGACATTCATGTCACTGTACAGGTGATTACCCGCAACAATAGCCGCTAGCAGTGCAAATACACCTATCCATTTAAGTGCATCCGACTTACCAGCTTCGTTCGGGGTTTCGGTATCTACTTTCATACTACCAACCTGTAACTTGTCTACATCATAGACGAAAATCACCCCGCCTGAGCGAGGTCAACAAACCAAGATGAAGCATCACTGCCCCATATCTAAACTACTCTTACAACCCTTGCGTCGTTTCGGCCAAAAATTGACCTGAGCCAACGTCAAGCGCAGAAAAAGGGCATCAAATGATGCCCTTTTTACTAGCTGTTCGTCAAATCTTATTCAACGATTTTAGCTACAACACCCGCACCAACGGTACGACCGCCTTCGCGGATTGCGAAGCGTAGGCCTTCGTCCATCGCGATTGGCGCGATTAGAGTAACAACCATCTTGATGTTGTCGCCAGGCATAACCATCTCAACGCCTTCTGGCAGTTCGATAGTACCGGTTACGTCAGTTGTACGGAAGTAGAACTGTGGACGGTAGCCTTTGAAGAACGGAGTATGACGGCCGCCTTCGTCTTTAGAAAGTACGTATACTTCTGACTCGAACTTAGTGTGAGGAGTGATAGAACCTGGCTTAGCAAGAACTTGACCACGCTCAACTTCGTCACGCTTAGTACCACGTAGAAGAACACCAACGTTCTCACCCGCGCGGCCTTCGTCTAGAAGCTTACGGAACATCTCAACACCAGTACAAGTAGTAGTGATGGTGTCTTTGATACCGATGATAGCAACTTCGTCACCTACAGTTACGATACCTTGCTCAACACGACCAGTTACAACAGTACCACGGCCTTGGATTGAGAATACGTCTTCGATTGGTAGGATGAACGGCTTGTCGATTGCACGCTCTGGCTCTGGGATGTAAGTATCTAGTGCTTCTGCAAGCTCGATTACTTTCGCTTCCCACTGCTCTTCACCGTTAAGTGCACCTAGAGCAGAACCCATGATTACTGGGCAATCGTCGCCTGGGAAGTCGTACTCAGAAAGAAGTTCACGAACTTCCATCTCAACTAGCTCTAGAAGCTCTTCATCGTCAACCATGTCACACTTGTTCATGAATACGATGATGTATGGGATACCAACCTGACGGCCAAGTAGGATGTGCTCACGAGTTTGAGGCATTGGGCCATCAGTCGCAGCAACTACTAGAATACCACCGTCCATTTGCGCAGCACCGGTGATCATGTTTTTAACGTAATCGGCGTGTCCTGGGCAGTCTACGTGTGCGTAGTGACGAGTTGGAGTATCGTACTCAACGTGAGAAGTGTTGATTGTGATACCACGCTCGCGCTCTTCTGGAGCGTTATCGATAGATGCGAAGTCTTTAGCAACACCACCGTAGTGCTTAGCAAGCGTAGTACAGATAGCAGCAGTTAGAGTTGTTTTACCGTGGTCAACGTGGCCGATAGTACCAACGTTAACGTGCGGTTTTGTACGTTCAAATTTTTCTTTAGACATGGATTGTCCCTCTAGGCACGGTATTTGGTGGCATTACGACCACACAACCAATCACGGGTTTGTAGAGTATATATCAAATGGCTTGAATGAACTTGAAGAGGTGGTGCTGATACCCAGATTTGAACTGGGGACCTCACCCTTACCAAGGGTGCGCTCTACCGACTGAGCTATATCAGCACACTAAGAAGTGTTGGAGCGGGCAGCGGGAATCGAACCCGCATCATCAGCTTGGAAGGCTGAGGTAATAGCCATTATACGATGCCCGCAAACTCTCGTAACTCTTTGAGCTATTCAAACGACTTGAAAAGTGGTGGAGGGGGACGGATTCGAACCATCGAAGGCGGAGCCGGCAGATTTACAGTCTGCTCCCTTTGGCCACTCGGGAACCCCTCCACAAATTTTTAAAATTCTGGTGCCGACTACCGGAATCGAACTGGTGACCTACTGATTACAAGTCAGTTGCTCTACCTACTGAGCTAAGTCGGCTTAGTGATGCGCATTCTAGGGAAACTTATTTGCCCTTGCAAGCCCTAATCATGCTTTTTTTATTAAAATCATTACCTAATCGGACACTTTTTCGCCACTACCGTTTGGTTGCGTATAAAGCAAGCCCTTGTAGTACAAGATCTGACCGATGATGATAGTGTTTGCGCAAATTCACGGGAATATGGCGCACTCCGCCACCACATAAGATCACTTCGGGATCTTCGCCCAATTTTTCGCGCGCTTGTTCAATACCAAATTGCATCAAACCATAGAGCGCAGCACGGCACCCGTTCTTCAGTCCATCATTGGTATTGTCGGCAAAATCAATGCTCTCGCCATGGTCGCCATCGGCAAACACCTTGCTGGTATTCGATAAGACGCTCTCGGTCATCAACTGATAACCCGGCGCGATCCACCCCCCCAAATGCTTACCGTCTTCGGCCAACACGTCAAAGGTCAGCGCAGTGCCGATATCAATGATCACTGACGGGCGTTTGGTTTGCTGGTAAACCGAAATCAAGGTCAGCCAGCGATCAACGCCAAGATATTGATACTGCGCATAGGCATTCTTCACGCCAAAATCACGACGTTGCGTTCGTACGTGCAGGCAAGCGATACCATTTTCTTGTGCGAAGCGTTGAATTGTATTGTCGATCACCACCGGGCCAACACTGGCGAACACGATGCGATCAACGTGATCTTCTAAATAAGGCTCAAGAACTAACTCCAGCTGTGCGCTTGGATATTTGCCTTCGTGATGAAGGTGCCCTTCGTGATCTAAAGTTGCGAGCTTAACGTAAGTGTTACCCGCCTCAATCAGTAACTGCATCGTTCCCTCTGAGACTAATTTCGCCACCGATGTACGGGGTGATGTCGCCATTCTCATTTTCTAGCAACAACGCCCCTTGCTCATTGATCCCCCGCGCTATCCCAGAGACAGTGTTCGGACCAATGATGAGCGTTACTCGGCGATCAATATAATTATCGAGTAGATTCCAACGAGAAGTGAAAGCCGCGAGCCCTTCTCGCTCATAGTGCGCGAGTCCTTCACGAAGCCTTTCTATTAGGCTTGCCAATAACTCATTTCTAGAAGGCATATTTTGACCGACATCGGCTACTGATGTCCACGGTTGATCGATCGGCGTGTCGATATCCGTTGGCATCGCCATATTGATCCCCATGCCAACGATCACATGAGCGGTCTCGCCCGCTTGCCCTGATAGTTCGACTAAGATCCCCGCTAGCTTCTTATCGTTTACGTACAGATCGTTGGGCCATTTCACCCGCACATCTGCGCCGGTTTGTTCACGCAACGTTTCCGCCGCAATGATCCCAACGGCTAAACTCAGCCCCATGGCAGCGGCCAAGCCGGCTTCTAAACGCCAATACAGGCTGAGATAAAGATTACAACCAAACGGCGAATACCAAGCGCGGCCACGACGACCTCTTCCGGCTAACTGCAACTCTGCAACGCAAGCGTGTCCACTTTGTAGGGTTTCAGCGCGATCTTTAATATACTGATTTGTCGAATCAATCACCGGAATGAGTTCCACCGGCACTGAACCACAGTTCAGCTTGTGCGCTTCCAATAACTCCATCGGGCGTGAAAGCTGATAGCCCTTACCCTGAACTCGGTAGATGTCGATCCCCCACTCTTTCAAGCCTTGGATCTGTTTATTCACCGCTGCGCGCGAAACACCTAAGATCTCGCCAAGTTTTTGCCCGGAATGAAATTGGCCATCGGCCAGCGTCGTGATAATTTGCAATCGCTTGGAGTGATCAAGCATCCACCAAGGCCTCCAGCCGCGTTTCACCTTGTGCATTGTAAAATCGCACTTCGTGCTCCAACAGCACGCCAAACTTAGCGTTTACCGCATCGACTACGTGTTGCGCTAAGTCGATCAGATCCTGCGCTGACGCACTGTTGATGTTAGTAAGCACTAGCGCTTGCTGAGGATGTACCCTCGCGCCACCAACGGTCAAACCTTTCAGGCCACATTGGTCAATTAACCAACCCGCCGCCAATTTCACCTCTCCATTCGCGGCAGGGAAA
Organism: Thaumasiovibrio occultus; assembly: GCA_019703815.1. Classification (GTDB taxonomy): domain Bacteria; phylum Pseudomonadota; class Gammaproteobacteria; order Enterobacterales; family Vibrionaceae; genus Thaumasiovibrio; species Thaumasiovibrio occultus. The sequence goes on from AP023052.1 coordinate 2,961,020, forward strand.
TGTGGCATCGTCGGCGATGCTAGTAATAACGTTTGGGCAAGCTCGGCAGTGACCAATGGGTTTTTAAAGAAACTTCCGGCATTACCGATCACATTCGGATCGGGCAGTTTTTCCATCCGAACCTGACAGACACGCTCGAAGATCTGCTGCGCCGTCACCTCACCGTCAGCCAGCGATTGCAAAGGGCCGTAATTGAGTAATGGCGTCCACTGTTTGGCCAAACGCAAGCCCACTGCCACAATGATATGACTGTGTTGATACTCATGCTTAAAGATGGAATCTCGATAACCAAAACGGCATTGCGCTGCGCTTAAACGTTCAACTTGTTGGGTGCCGATATTAAACGCATCAACGTATTCACAGACATCTTTTAGCTCTAAGCCGTAAGCGCCGATATTTTGGATAGGGGCTGAGCCAACGCAGCCAGGAATTAGCGCCATGTTCTCAAGACCGTTGAAACCGTTCTCGACAGTCCAAGCCACAAAAGCCGGCCAATCTTCGCCCCCACCAATATGCAGATGGTAATGCAAGTCTGACTCTGTTACCGCTTTGCCCAACAAACGATTGAGGACAACAGTGACATCAAGATCTTCAGCAAAGAAGACATTGCTTCCTTTGCCCAGTATTAGCTTAGCGTCTTGATTGGAAGGTCCCCATAACTGCGCAATGTCATCAAGTGACTCAGCAATTACGATCTTTTTCGCCTTCGCCGCAATACCCAAAGTGTGGAATGGCGTGAGTAGTGTATCAGCTAATACTTGCATGGATATCTAATGGTTAAAGTGAAAGATGGGCTATAGTAGCGTATCCAAAATTAATTCGCAGTGGTTTCGATGTTAAAGCTCAGTTTTCATCACGTGGCGCCAGTTCAATTGCCGCTGGTCAATAAACTCTATAAATCACACTACAGCGCGGGAAAAGCAAATAAATCCGATACCATTTGGGTGGCCAAAAACGAGGCCGAGTGGTGCGCGACGGTAAAGTTTAATCCGATAGAAGAGGGCTACTTTCTCTCAGGGTTATTAGTGGTACCTGAGTATCGTGGCCAAGGTGTCGGAGAGGCGTTAGTGCAGCATGTACTGACCGAGTTCAACAGCACTTGCTTTTGTTTCGCGTATTCCTACTTAGAAGCGTACTACACCCAACTTGGGTTTATAACGGTTACGGAAGGAAGCTTGCCTTTAGCGCTACAACAGCGCTTTGATCGATACACAAAAGTTGGAGGTAAATCATTGATGGCGATGAAATATCAACCAACTTTATCCAAGGTTCCTGTATAATACATGCCCCTGACGAAACTTTGTTATAATCCGGATCTATATCCGTTTAATTAAGCGCAAGCAGAGATAATAATGAATTCAGCAACACTACATCGACGCTTCATCGATGAACTACCCCAAATTGCGCACACCCCTGGGCACTTAACAACATTGTTAGACGCCCGCTCTTTTCGCGATACGCTACACGCTGAAATCGCAGCCGCGACGCAACGCATCTATTTAGTTGCTCTCTACTTGCAAGATGATGAAGCCGGCCGAGAAATTCTCGATGCGCTCTACCGCGCTAAACAGCAAAACCCTGCTCTCGACATTAAGGTGTTAGTTGACTGGCATCGCGCCCAGCGCGGATTAATTGGTGCAGCGGACTCGGAAGGCAATGCCGCCCTTTATCGCGAATATGCAGAGCAGTTTGAACACCAAGTCGAAGTTCTAGGTGTGCCGGTAAGAAACCGCGAAGTGTTTGGCGTGTTGCATCTAAAAGGGTTTGTGGTTGACGACAAGGTTATTTACAGCGGCGCGAGCCTGAATGACATCTACCTAGCGCAGCATAATCGCTATCGCTATGACCGCTACCATGTCTTAGAGAACAAAGATCTCGCCGATAGTATGGCGCAGTTCATTCTAGAAACGCTGGTTGCGAGCGATGCCGTTACCTGCTTAAACCAAAAAGAGCGACCGCATACAAAAGTGCTGAAAGGCGCAATCAAAACGCTTAGAAACAAGCTCTCTCAAGCATCGTATCATTATGCCGGCCAAACCGTTGACGATTCGCAAGTCGGTCTAACGCCGCTTGTCGGGCTGGGTAAAAAGAAAAATAAACTCAACCAGTACATTCGCCGACTGATCGCCAGTGCGCAGCAAGAGCTGATCATTTGTACGCCATACTTTAATTTCCCAAGAAGTATCTCGGTGGAAGTAAAACGTGCGATCCGCCGTGGGGTGAAAGTCAGTATTATCGTGGGAGATAAAACCGCGAATGACTTCTATATTCCACCTTCTGAGCCGTTTAAAACCATCGGTGGCTTACCTTACCTGTATGAAATTAACCTGCGTCAGTTTGCGCGACAAAATGAAGCCGCTTTAGCCCGTCGTCAGCTGTCTATCTATTTATGGAAACACGATGACAACAGCTTCCATTTAAAAGGGCTATGGGTCGATAAGCAATATATGATGATCACGGGCAATAACCTTAACCCGCGCGCATGGAAGCTCGATCTCGAGAACGCAATCTTGGTACACGATCATAACCAATTGATCGCAGAGCAAAAGCAGCAAGAAATCGATCAGATCCTAACCCACACCCGTTTAGTCGGTTGCTATAAAGATATCGATGATATCAACAGCTACCCACCGCCAGTGAAAAAGCTCCTCAAACGCGTCCGCCGTTTCAGAGCCGATCATCTGCTCAACCAAATCATGTAATAGAATAGCCACCATCAGGTGGCTTTTTTATTACCTAAAAACACCTATCCAACCTTTGAAGCCCATTCCAGCGCTCTTGATCAATTCCCCCGAATATATTCCCCATCGCTAGTTACCACACTAACAACACTGTTGAGAAGAATGTGGATATTCACCGTCAGATCGAACTTCGTCTGTCAGAAACAGCGAGGAAGAACTAAGCCGATAGATGAACAAATAGCGATGACGGAAAGCCATAAGACCCTCCTATAGAATGAGTCTATTGAGCGAGAAATGGATACGCGTAGACAGACGTTACCGAGGCGAAAAATTAATCCCAAACGCAAAAAAGCCCTGACCGTTAGGTCAGGGCTTTCTTTAATTTAGAGCCTGGCGATGTCCTACTCTCACATGGGGAGACCCCACACTACCATCGGCGCTATTTCGTTTCACTGCTGAGTTCGGCATGGGATCAGGTGGGTCCAAAATGCTATGGTCGCCAAGCAAATTCTTACAAACTATGAAAACTGTCTAGTGTTCTTCTTCACATTCAAGTGCGGTCTGAGTCCGCAAAACACCTTGGGTGTTGTATGGTTAAGCCTCACGGGCAATTAGTACAGGTTAGCTCAACGCCTCACAACGCTTACACACCCTGCCTATCAACGTCGTAGTCTCCGACAACCCTTTAGGATACTTAAAGTATCAGGGAGAACTCATCTCAAGGCTCGCTTCCCGCTTAGATGCTTTCAGCGGTTATCGATTCCGAACTTAGCTACCGGGCAATGCGTCTGGCGACACAACCCGAACACCAGAGGTTCGTCCACTCCGGTCCTCTCGTACTAGGAGCAGCCCCTTTCAATTCTCCAACGCCCACGGCAGATAGGGACCGAACTGTCTCACGACGTTCTAAACCCAGCTCGCGTACCACTTTAAATGGCGAACAGCCATACCCTTGGGACCGACTTCAGCCCCAGGATGTGATGAGCCGACATCGAGGTGCCAAACACCGCCGTCGATATGAACTCTTGGGCGGTATCAGCCTGTTATCCCCGGAGTACCTTTTATCCGTTGAGCGATGGCCCTTCCATTCAGAACCACCGGATCACTATGACCTGCTTTCGCACCTGCTCGAATTGTCATTCTCGCAGTCAAGCGGGCTTATGCCATTACACTAACCTCACGATGTCCGACCGTGATTAGCCCACCTTCGTGCTCCTCCGTTACTCTTTGGGAGGAGACCGCCCCAGTCAAACTACCCACCAGGCACTGTCCTCACCCCGGATAACGGGGCTAAGTTAGAACATCAAACATACAAGGGTGGTATTTCAAGATTGCCTCCACAGAAACTGGCGTCTCTGCTTCAAAGGCTCCCACCTATCCTACACATGTAGGCTCAATGTTCAGTGCCAAGCTGTAGTAAAGGTTCACGGGGTCTTTCCGTCTAGCCGCGGGTACACAGCATCTTCACTGCGATTTCAATTTCACTGAGTCTCGGGTGGAGACAGCGTGGCCATCATTACGCCATTCGTGCAGGTCGGAACTTACCCGACAAGGAATTTCGCTACCTTAGGACCGTTATAGTTACGGCCGCCGTTTACCGGGGCTTCGATCAAGAGCTTCGACCGAAGTCTAACCCCATCAATTAACCTTCCGGCACCGGGCAGGCGTCACACCGTATACGTCATCTTTCGATTTTGCACAGTGCTGTGTTTTTAATAAACAGTTGCAGCCACCTGGTATCTGCGACTCCCAATAGCTCCATCCGCAAGGGACTTCACCGTCAAGAGCGTACCTTCTCCCGAAGTTACGGTACCATTTTGCCTAGTTCCTTCACCCGAGTTCTCTCAAGCGCCTTGGTATTCTCTACCCGACCACCTGTGTCGGTTTGGGGTACGATTCCTTGCAATCTGAAGCTTAGAAGCTTTTCCCGGAAGCATGGCATCAATGACTTCACTACCGTAGTAGCTCGACGTCGTGTCTCAGGATATGTAGAACCGGATTTGCCTAATTCTACTCCCTACGCACTTGAACTTGGACAACCGTCGCCAAGCCCACCTAGCCTTCTCCGTCCCTCCATCGCAATTGCAAGAAGTACAGGAATATTAACCTGTTTCCCATCGACTACGCTCTTCAGCCTCGCCTTAGGGGTCGACTCACCCTGCCCCGATTAACGTTGGACAGGAACCCTTGGTCTTCCGGCGAGGGGGTTTTTCACCCCCTTTATCGTTACTCATGTCAGCATTCGCACTTCTGATACCTCCAGCATGCTTTACAACACACCTTCAACGGCTTACAGAACGCTCCCCTACCCAATACGATAAATCGCATTGCCGCAGCTTCGGTTTACTACTTAGCCCCGTTAAATCTTCCGCGCAGGCCGACTCGACCAGTGAGCTATTACGCTTTCTTTAAATGATGGCTGCTTCTAAGCCAACATCCTGGCTGTCTGAGCCTTCCCACATCGTTTCCCACTTAGTAGTAATTTGGGACCTTAGCTGGCGGTCTGGGTTGTTTCCCTTTCCACGACGGACGTTAGCACCCGCCGTGTGTCTCCCGGATAGTACTTACTGGTATTCGGAGTTTGCAAAGGGTTGGTAAGTCGGGATGACCCCCTAGCCTTAACAGTGCTCTACCCCCAGTAGTATTCGTCCGAGGCGCTACCTAAATAGCTTTCGGGGAGAACCAGCTATCTCCGAGTTTGATTGGCCTTTCACCCCCAGCCACAAGTCATCCGCTAATTTTTCAACATTAGTCGGTTCGGTCCTCCAGTAAGTGTTACCTCACCTTCAACCTGCCCATGGCTAGATCACTCGGTTTCGGGTCTACACCCTGCAACTCAACGCCCAGTTAAGACTCGGTTTCCCTACGGCTCCCCTATTCGGTTAACCTTGCTACAGAATGTAAGTCGCTGACCCATTATACAAAAGGTACGCAGTCACCCCACGAAGAGGCTCCCACTGCTTGTACGTACACGGTTTCAGGTTCTATTTCACTCCCCTCACAGGGGTTCTTTTCGCCTTTCCCTCACGGTACTGGTTCACTATCGGTCAGTCAGGAGTATTTAGCCTTGGAGGATGGTCCCCCCATGTTCAGACAACGTTTCACGTGCGCCGTCCTACTCGATTTCACTAATAAGGGATTGTCGGTTACGGGGCTATCACCCTGTATCGCGGCACTTTCCAGAGCCTTCACCTAATCCCAAACTAGCTTAAGGGCTACTCCGATTTCGCTCGCCGCTACTTTCGGAATCTCTGTTGATGTCTTTTCCTCGGGGTACTTAGATGTTTCAGTTCCCCCGGTTCGCCTCTGCACACCTATGTATTCAGTGTGAGATACATGCTTATGCATGTGGGTTTCCCCATTCGGAAATCCCAGACTCAAGCGGTTGTTACTACCTAATCTGGGCTTATCGCAAGTTACTACGTCCTTCATCGCCTCTGACTGCCAAGGCATCCACCGTGTACGCTTAGTCACTTAACCATACAACCCCAAGGGGTTTCGTATAGCAAACAACCAAGGTTTACATGTTTTCGCCGGACTCAATTGAGATTGTATTGCTACAATTTCTACCAAAACACTTGAATGTGTTGGTGTATTTACTTTCGTAAATACGCTTTTGAGAACTTGTTCATTTTTCAATGAACGATTCAATTCATGTCTAAGACATTCATTGAATTTACTAGTCAGCTTTCCAGTTTGTTAAAGAGCATGTGAATTCTATCTGATGATAAAACCACTTTCTAAACACACTCGTGAGAATGTACTTAAAGAGTGGTGGAGCTAAGCAGGATCGAACTGCTGACCTCCTGCGTGCAAAGCAGGCGCTCTCCCAGCTGAGCTATAGCCCCATCATAAATACCTTAGTCTCGACCACTTTCTCTGGGAGGAGAAGTGGTGGGTCTGAGTGGACTTGAACCACCGACCTCACCCTTATCAGGGGTGCGCTCTAACCACCTGAGCTACAGACCCATCTAAGGTATTCTTTCACATTACGACCAAGCAATCTGTGTGGACACTGCATTTAACAGCAGTCTTTAGGTAAGGAGGTGATCCAGCCCCAGGTTCCCCTAGGGCTACCTTGTTACGACTTCACCCCAGTCATGAACCACACCGTGGTAAACGCCCTCCCGAAGGTTAAGCTATCTACTTCTGGTGCAGCCCACTCCCATGGTGTGACGGGCGGTGTGTACAAGGCCCGGGAACGTATTCACCGTGGCATTCTGATCCACGATTACTAGCGATTCCGACTTCATGGAGTCGAGTTGCAGACTCCAATCCGGACTACGACGTACTTTTTGGGATTCGCTCACCATCGCTGGTTGGCAGCCCTCTGTATACGCCATTGTAGCACGTGTGTAGCCCTACTCGTAAGGGCCATGATGACTTGACGTCGTCCCCACCTTCCTCCGGTTTATCACCGGCAGTCTCCCTGGAGTTCCCACCCGAAGTGCTGGCAAACAAGGATAAGGGTTGCGCTCGTTGCGGGACTTAACCCAACATTTCACAACACGAGCTGACGACAGCCATGCAGCACCTGTCTCAGAGTTCCCGAAGGCACCAATCCATCTCTGGAAAGTTCTCTGGATGTCAAGAGTAGGTAAGGTTCTTCGCGTTGCATCGAATTAAACCACATGCTCCACCGCTTGTGCGGGCCCCCGTCAATTCATTTGAGTTTTAATCTTGCGACCGTACTCCCCAGGCGGTCTACTTAACGCGTTAGCTCCGAAAGCCACGGCTCAAGGCCACAACCTCCAAGTAGACATCGTTTACAGCGTGGACTACCAGGGTATCTAATCCTGTTTGCTCCCCACGCTTTCGCATCTGAGCGTCAGTCTTTGTCCAGGGGGCCGCCTTCGCCACCGGTATTCCTTCAGATCTCTACGCATTTCACCGCTACACCTGAAATTCTACCCCCCTCTACAAGACTCTAGCCTGCCAGTTTCAAATGCTATTCCGAGGTTAAGCCCCGGGCTTTCACATCTGACTTAACAGACCGCCTGCATGCGCTTTACGCCCAGTAATTCCGATTAACGCTCGCACCCTCCGTATTACCGCGGCTGCTGGCACGGAGTTAGCCGGTGCTTCTTCTGCAGCTAACGTCAAATGGTGCAGGTATTAACTACACCACCTTCCTCACTGCTGAAAGTACTTTACAACCCGAAGGCCTTCTTCATACACGCGGCATGGCTGCATCAGGGTTTCCCCCATTGTGCAATATTCCCCACTGCTGCCTCCCGTAGGAGTCTGGACCGTGTCTCAGTTCCAGTGTGGCTGATCATCCTCTCAAACCAGCTAGGGATCGTCGCCTAGGTGAGCCATTACCCCACCTACTAGCTAATCCCAACTGGGCCCATCCTGACGCGAGAAGCCCGAAGGTCCTCCTCTTTGGTCCGTAGACATTATGCGGTATTAGCCATCGTTTCCAATGGTTATCCCCCACATCAGGGCAGGTTCCCAGCCATTACTCACCCGTCCGCCGCTCGTCAGCGAAGAAAGCAAGCTTTCTTCCTGTTACCGCTCGACTTGCATGTGTTAGGCCTGCCGCCAGCGTTCAATCTGAGCCATGATCAAACTCTTCAATTAAAGTTTTGTTGTTACCGAAGTAACGGCTCAATGAATACTGTTATTACCTATTGCTAGGTAATGAATTGACTGTGCTGAAATCCGAAGATTTCAAATTGGTCACTAGTATCATTGATAAATCTTTTTTGACTATCTATTCAACGAGTGCCCACACAGATTGCATGGTCATATTGTTAAAGAACGTTGACTTTCAATGCCTTAACCGTTTCGGTCTTGGCCAGTCAGGACGCGTATAATACGCTGCTCTGATTTTAAGTCAAGATAAGATTTTCAGTTTTTTTAGAAAACCTTATGTTGACTTCGCTCGCGTTGAGCGCAGTCAGAAATTAGAGCCTGGCGATGTCCTACTCTCACATGGGGAGACCCCACACTACCATCGGCGCTATTTCGTTTCACTACTGAGTTCGGCATGGGATCAGGTGGGTCCAAAATGCTATGGTCGCCAAGCAAATTCTTACAAACTATGAAAACTGTCTAGTGTTCTTCTTCACATTCAAGTGCGGTCTGAGTCCGCAAAACACCTTGGGTGTTGTATGGTTAAGCCTCACGGGCAATTAGTACAGGTTAGCTCAACGCCTCACAACGCTTACACACCCTGCCTATCAACGTCGTAGTCTCCGACAACCCTTTAGGATACTTAAAGTATCAGGGAGAACTCATCTCAAGGCTCGCTTCCCGCTTAGATGCTTTCAGCGGTTATCGATTCCGAACTTAGCTACCGGGCAATGCGTCTGGCGACACAACCCGAACACCAGAGGTTCGTCCACTCCGGTCCTCTCGTACTAGGAGCAGCCCCTTTCAATTCTCCAACGCCCACGGCAGATAGGGACCGAACTGTCTCACGACGTTCTAAACCCAGCTCGCGTACCACTTTAAATGGCGAACAGCCATACCCTTGGGACCGACTTCAGCCCCAGGATGTGATGAGCCGACATCGAGGTGCCAAACACCGCCGTCGATATGAACTCTTGGGCGGTATCAGCCTGTTATCCCCGGAGTACCTTTTATCCGTTGAGCGATGGCCCTTCCATTCAGAACCACCGGATCACTATGACCTGCTTTCGCACCTGCTCGAATTGTCATTCTCGCAGTCAAGCGGGCTTATGCCATTACACTAACCTCACGATGTCCGACCGTGATTAGCCCACCTTCGTGCTCCTCCGTTACTCTTTGGGAGGAGACCGCCCCAGTCAAACTACCCACCAGGCACTGTCCTCACCCCGGATAACGGGGCTAAGTTAGAACATCAAACATACAAGGGTGGTATTTCAAGATTGCCTCCACAGAAACTGGCGTCTCTGCTTCAAAGGCTCCCACCTATCCTACACATGTAGGCTCAATGTTCAGTGCCAAGCTGTAGTAAAGGTTCACGGGGTCTTTCCGTCTAGCCGCGGGTACACAGCATCTTCACTGCGATTTCAATTTCACTGAGTCTCGGGTGGAGACAGCGTGGCCATCATTACGCCATTCGTGCAGGTCGGAACTTACCCGACAAGGAATTTCGCTACCTTAGGACCGTTATAGTTACGGCCGCCGTTTACCGGGGCTTCGATCAAGAGCTTCGACCGAAGTCTAACCCCATCAATTAACCTTCCGGCACCGGGCAGGCGTCACACCGTATACGTCATCTTTCGATTTTGCACAGTGCTGTGTTTTTAATAAACAGTTGCAGCCACCTGGTATCTGCGACTCCCAATAGCTCCATCCGCAAGGGACTTCACCGTCAAGAGCGTACCTTCTCCCGAAGTTACGGTACCATTTTGCCTAGTTCCTTCACCCGAGTTCTCTCAAGCGCCTTGGTATTCTCTACCCGACCACCTGTGTCGGTTTGGGGTACGATTCCTTGCAATCTGAAGCTTAGAAGCTTTTCCCGGAAGCATGGCATCAATGACTTCACTACCGTAGTAGCTCGACGTCGTGTCTCAGGATATGTAGAACCGGATTTGCCTAATTCTACTCCCTACGCACTTGAACTTGGACAACCGTCGCCAAGCCCACCTAGCCTTCTCCGTCCCTCCATCGCAATTGCAAGAAGTACAGGAATATTAACCTGTTTCCCATCGACTACGCTCTTCAGCCTCGCCTTAGGGGTCGACTCACCCTGCCCCGATTAACGTTGGACAGGAACCCTTGGTCTTCCGGCGAGGGGGTTTTTCACCCCCTTTATCGTTACTCATGTCAGCATTCGCACTTCTGATACCTCCAGCATGCTTTACAACACACCTTCAACGGCTTACAGAACGCTCCCCTACCCAATACGATAAATCGCATTGCCGCAGCTTCGGTTTACTACTTAGCCCCGTTAAATCTTCCGCGCAGGCCGACTCGACCAGTGAGCTATTACGCTTTCTTTAAATGATGGCTGCTTCTAAGCCAACATCCTGGCTGTCTGAGCCTTCCCACATCGTTTCCCACTTAGTAGTAATTTGGGACCTTAGCTGGCGGTCTGGGTTGTTTCCCTTTCCACGACGGACGTTAGCACCCGCCGTGTGTCTCCCGGATAGTACTTACTGGTATTCGGAGTTTGCAAAGGGTTGGTAAGTCGGGATGACCCCCTAGCCTTAACAGTGCTCTACCCCCAGTAGTATTCGTCCGAGGCGCTACCTAAATAGCTTTCGGGGAGAACCAGCTATCTCCGAGTTTGATTGGCCTTTCACCCCCAGCCACAAGTCATCCGCTAATTTTTCAACATTAGTCGGTTCGGTCCTCCAGTAAGTGTTACCTCACCTTCAACCTGCCCATGGCTAGATCACTCGGTTTCGGGTCTACACCCTGCAACTCAACGCCCAGTTAAGACTCGGTTTCCCTACGGCTCCCCTATTCGGTTAACCTTGCTACAGAATGTAAGTCGCTGACCCATTATACAAAAGGTACGCAGTCACCCCACGAAGAGGCTCCCACTGCTTGTACGTACACGGTTTCAGGTTCTATTTCACTCCCCTCACAGGGGTTCTTTTCGCCTTTCCCTCACGGTACTGGTTCACTATCGGTCAGTCAGGAGTATTTAGCCTTGGAGGATGGTCCCCCCATGTTCAGACAACGTTTCACGTGCGCCGTCCTACTCGATTTCACTAATAAGGGATTGTCGGTTACGGGGCTATCACCCTGTATCGCGGCACTTTCCAGAGCCTTCACCTAATCCCAAACTAGCTTAAGGGCTACTCCGATTTCGCTCGCCGCTACTTTCGGAATCTCTGTTGATGTCTTTTCCTCGGGGTACTTAGATGTTTCAGTTCCCCCGGTTCGCCTCTGCACACCTATGTATTCAGTGTGAGATACATGCTTATGCATGTGGGTTTCCCCATTCGGAAATCCCAGACTCAAGCGGTTGTTACTACCTAATCTGGGCTTATCGCAAGTTACTACGTCCTTCATCGCCTCTGACTGCCAAGGCATCCACCGTGTACGCTTAGTCACTTAACCATACAACCCCAAGGGGTTTCGTATAGCAAACAACCAAGGTTTACATGTTTTCGCCGGACTCAATTGAGATTGTATTGCTACAATTTCTACCAAAACACTTGAATGTGTTGGTGTATTTACTTTCGTAAATACGCTTTTGAGAACTTGTTCATTTTTCAATGAACGATTCAATTCATGTCTAAGACATTCATTGAATTTACTAGTCAGCTTTCCAGTTTGTTAAAGAGCATGTGAATTCTATCTGATGATAAAACCACTTTCTAAACACACTCGTGAGAATGTACTTAAAGAGTGGTGGAGCTAAGCAGGATCGAACTGCTGACCTCCTGCGTGCAAAGCAGGCGCTCTCCCAGCTGAGCTATAGCCCCATCAATGGGTATCTTTCAGGAGAAAGAATGGTGGGCGATACCGGGCTCGAACCAGTGACCCCCTCCTTGTAAGGGAGGTGCTCTCCCAACTGAGCTAATCGCCCACTGTAGTTTTACATCGCCGTGGAGGAGATGGTGGGTCGTGCAGGATTCGAACCTGCGACCAATTGATTAAAAGTCAACTGCTCTACCAGCTGAGCTAACGACCCAACTTGTTACTTCTAAAAAGAAGTGGCGTCCCGTAGGGGAGTCGAACCCCTGTTACCGCCGTGAAAGGGCGGTGTCCTAGGCCTCTAGACGAACGGGACTAAGTTTGTTTTAGGTTTGGGAACCTAAACACATGTTCTTTACATTACGACCAAGCAATCTGTGTGGACACTGCATTTAACAGCAGTCTTTAGGTAAGGAGGTGATCCAGCCCCAGGTTCCCCTAGGGCTACCTTGTTACGACTTCACCCCAGTCATGAACCACACCGTGGTAAACGCCCTCCCGAAGGTTAAGCTATCTACTTCTGGTGCAGCCCACTCCCATGGTGTGACGGGCGGTGTGTACAAGGCCCGGGAACGTATTCACCGTGGCATTCTGATCCACGATTACTAGCGATTCCGACTTCATGGAGTCGAGTTGCAGACTCCAATCCGGACTACGACGTACTTTTTGGGATTCGCTCACCATCGCTGGTTGGCTGCCCTCTGTATACGCCATTGTAGCACGTGTGTAGCCCTACTCGTAAGGGCCATGATGACTTGACGTCGTCCCCACCTTCCTCCGGTTTATCACCGGCAGTCTCCCTGGAGTTCCCACCCGAAGTGCTGGCAAACAAGGATAAGGGTTGCGCTCGTTGCGGGACTTAACCCAACATTTCACAACACGAGCTGACGACAGCCATGCAGCACCTGTCTCAGAGTTCCCGAAGGCACCAATCCATCTCTGGAAAGTTCTCTGGATGTCAAGAGTAGGTAAGGTTCTTCGCGTTGCATCGAATTAAACCACATGCTCCACCGCTTGTGCGGGCCCCCGTCAATTCATTTGAGTTTTAATCTTGCGACCGTACTCCCCAGGCGGTCTACTTAACGCGTTAGCTCCGAAAGCCACGGCTCAAGGCCACAACCTCCAAGTAGACATCGTTTACAGCGTGGACTACCAGGGTATCTAATCCTGTTTGCTCCCCACGCTTTCGCATCTGAGCGTCAGTCTTTGTCCAGGGGGCCGCCTTCGCCACCGGTATTCCTTCAGATCTCTACGCATTTCACCGCTACACCTGAAATTCTACCCCCCTCTACAAGACTCTAGCCTGCCAGTTTCAAATGCTATTCCGAGGTTAAGCCCCGGGCTTTCACATCTGACTTAACAGACCGCCTGCATGCGCTTTACGCCCAGTAATTCCGATTAACGCTCGCACCCTCCGTATTACCGCGGCTGCTGGCACGGAGTTAGCCGGTGCTTCTTCTGCAGCTAACGTCAAATGGTGCAGGTATTAACTACACCACCTTCCTCACTGCTGAAAGTACTTTACAACCCGAAGGCCTTCTTCATACACGCGGCATGGCTGCATCAGGGTTTCCCCCATTGTGCAATATTCCCCACTGCTGCCTCCCGTAGGAGTCTGGACCGTGTCTCAGTTCCAGTGTGGCTGATCATCCTCTCAAACCAGCTAGGGATCGTCGCCTAGGTGAGCCATTACCCCACCTACTAGCTAATCCCAACTGGGCCCATCCTAACGCGAGAGGTCCGAAGAGCCCCCTCTTTGGTCCGTAGACATTATGCGGTATTAGCCATCGTTTCCAATGGTTATCCCCCTCGTTAGGGCAGGTTCCCAGCCATTACTCACCCGTCCGCCGCTCGTCAGCGAAGAAAGCAAGCTTTCTTCCTGTTACCGCTCGACTTGCATGTGTTAGGCCTGCCGCCAGCGTTCAATCTGAGCCATGATCAAACTCTTCAATTAAAGTTTTGTTGTTACCGAAGTAACGGCTCAATAAATACTGTTATTACCGTCCATTTATCTTCGCTTTAAAAAGCTAAAGCAAACAGAGGTAATGAATTGACTGTGCTGATACCAAAGTATCAATTTGGTCACTTGTATCATTGATAAATCTTTTTTGACTATCTATTCAACGAGTGCCCACACAGATTGCATGGTCATATTGTTAAAGAACAGTGACTTGGCGAACATCTTCTTTCGAACCGTTTGCCTCGTCAGGGCTGCGCATTCTACGCTTTCCTGAATCGATGTCAACAAGTAATTTTAAGTGTTTTCAAAACCACTTTTTGACACCCCTCTTTCGAGGACCGAACCCGCTGTATCAGTGCTTTTCAGCGCCGTGCTCCGTGTCGGTAGAGGCGCATTATAGAGATCTAAATCACGCTGACAACCCTTTTTTTGACATTTTTTTCTGTTCGTGCGTTTTTCAAACAAACTCATCAAAATTTGCACTGATGCGCACTAAAAGACAACAAGATGGTCACTCATTGGCAATTGACCAACAAACTACGTAAGATAATTGTAAGCGCCATGTTAATGGCGTGATGTTGTATTTTCTAATGACTTAAATTGAGCCCTATGAAATCATCACCTTTTATTATCACCCTTATCGTGGCGGCTGCAGGATATTTGATTCTCGCGTTTTTGCCGCTCAATCTCTCTAGTGGACTTGCCTTTGCCCTTGGCGCCATTGTCTCTGGCCTTATCTTCACGCTGCAAACGCCTAAAGCGCTATCATTCTCTAATGATATCGATGCTAATGATGCGGACGGTAGTAGTCGTACCCTGTACGTAGGTAACTTGCCTTATCGCGCTAACGAGTCGGACGTGAAAGCGTTGTTTGAATCTCATGGCGAGGTTTTTGCTGTTCGTCTAATGAAAGATAGACGCACTGGTAAAAGAAGAGGCTTCGGCTTTGTCGTAATGAAAAGCCAAGATGCGGATAACGCGGTTCGCCAATTAAACGATTCTGACTACGGCAACCGCAAGTTAAAGGTTCGCGAAGCTAACGAACCTAAACATGGCGAGAATGAAGAAGAGTAAATGTCACCACTCACTGAATGGGCCATTCAACTATTGGTTCAAAGCCCAGTGAACTTAAGGAAGGCTGAAGGCGTTGCGTTTCGAGCGTCTGCTTAGTACAAAATGCTTGCAGCTTTCCTTCTTCCTTAATCGTGAAGCCATCAAGCAATGCCGCCACTCTATTTGCTATCGCCTTACCTGAATCAACCATAGTAACATCTTTACCTAGTACTCGCGAAAGCTCTTCTTTTAATAACGGGAAATGAGTACACCCTAGCACTATAGTATCGGCTTTATCTTTAAAGGCCGCGACTTCTTCCGCTAAGCACTGCTCATCTACCTTGCGACCCGCCAATTTATCTTCAGCCATTCTAACGAGTAGCGTTGTACCGATCCGGATCACCTCGCAGTCGCTAGCAAACTGCTCTATCAATTCTTGAGTATAAGGACGAGATACTGTCGCCGGTGTTGCTAACAGGCCAATGCATTTATTCACTGACTGCGCAGCAGCGGGCTTAATCGCAGGTACGACGCCAACCACAGGAATAGATAGCCGCTCTCTTAAAGGCGGTAGAACGATGGTGCTGGCAGTATTGCACGCGATGACCACGATATCGGCATGGCAGTGGCGCGCTAACTGTCCAACGAATGTCGTCACACGGTGGATCAATACATCAGCAGGAAGCTCACCATAAGGAAAGCCTTCGTTATCGAACGCGTAATAATAGTCAGCATTGGGTAACTGTAAGCGGATCTCTTCCAACACAGACAACCCGCCAACGCCAGAATCAAACACCAAAACACGCACGACATTTACCCTTAATAAAGATGTGAAGCGGTATGATAGTCGCTCGCTTGCGTAAAATCGAATGCTCTATAACGAAAAAACCGCCCGTAGGCGGTTTTGTATAGCGGTATCGCTTAGAAGCGGTAGTCGAGGTTTAGGTAGTAACTACGACCCTGCGCAGGATAGCCACCCGCCGTTTCGTACTCTTTATCAAATGCATTGGCTAGTCGGGCTCTTAGTGAGAAATCCGCAGAAAAATCATACTGTGCTGTGAAATCCCATACAGAATAACTGCCTAACATATCTCCACCCGAAAAGTTGAGACGTTCACTTTGATATAGGTAGCTAGAGCCGAACTGGAAATCACCTAACCAGTATGCCGTCTGCCATTTGAAAACACGCTTAGCTCGACGAGCTAATACTTCATCACGCGTTTTGTCTTGAGGGTCTTTGAACTCGACAACAAAATAGTTGTTCAAGTTGCCCACATTTACATCAGCAGTGAACTCAACACCGTCAATTGAGGCTTCTTCAATATTCTCATTATTACAATTCCAAGGATTACTTGGTGTTGGTGCTGCGGCACATGTAATAAGGTTATCAATTTGGTTTAGGTAACGACTTACTGTCCAGTGAACACCCGCCGTATTCCCCTCAAAGCCAATCTCGAAATTCTTTGACTCTTCAGGCTTTAAGTCAGGGTTTCCACCATAACCATATAACGTATCAAAACCAGGGGCTTTAAAGGCAGTGCCTGCACTCGCTGTAACACGGTAGCCAGATACAAAATCCCAGCCTGCTGACACCAAGCCTGTCGTGTTACCACCGAACTGCTCATTTTCATCACGACGCAGGCTAGCCTCTATCAAAAAGCTTGGTGCAACCTGCCAAGCACCAATACCATAAGCTGCAATGTTACGACGCGGATTATCTTCAATGATGCTGGATTGAATGAAACTACCTGCGCGATACTCTTCCGCACGCAAGTCCAAACCACCCGTTAAGGTCAAATTAGATGACGCTAAGTATCTAGCCGAAAAACCACCTGTCAGTTGTCGAATATCGCTGGTGAGATTCGCATCACTCTTTACCTCACCGGGGGCGTAGTCATAATTTTCCTGCTGGCTAAGATTGAGACGAAGCGTCACCGATGTACGATCACCTTTGTAGGTTGAATCTGCGCCGATAGAATTGTTTTCAACAAATAAGAAGGCTTTCGTCCCCCACTTATCGTAACCCACTTCATTTTGATACCAGCGTCCAGAAAGGTTTCCTTGCCATTGTGCCGATGGCGAGAAGCCAAGACGAATAGAAGCATTTTTGCCATCAAAACCGTGCTTGTCACCCTCGTTTGTTGCACTTGGCTTAACGTTATAGCCTTCCGTCGATTCATAACCCGCATTCGCTTGGATAAGAACCGCATCATTAATACGTGACGTAACGCCTGCATTTAATTGCTGATATTCTCGGTTTCCAGCACCAATACTCAAATAACCACTATCGCTATCGGATGTGGTAATAATATTGATTACTCCACCAATTGCATCCGAACCATATACCGTCGCCCCCGAGCCACGGATCAGCTCAACACGCTCGATGGTGTTTACAGGGAGCATGTTAAAATCAATACTGCCCAGCATTGCTCGCGGAACACGAACACCGTCAACAAGCACCAGCACATGATCGGATTCTGTACCACGAAGGAAAATAGAGGCAAGTTGACCACGGCCACCATTTTGACCAATTTCGATGCCAGGAAGACGCTTTAATACATCAACAAGGCTTTTCGCTTGCATCAACTCAATTTCTTCGCGATCAACAACCGAAATCGGTGCCAAGACCGTTGAAATAGGCTGTTCAAAACGAGAAGCGGTGACAACGAGGGTTTCGTCGACTGACGATGAAGGGGTTTGCTGCGCAAATACAGCAAATGGCAGCATACCTGCTACCGCAATTTTCTTAGACATACCAGATCCATAATCGCGTGAATCGAATGATGTCAGGACATCCTGATACCATATTGTGAGACAGCTGATATTCGGACTTAGGGACGACCTACGGTAACGACTTCCCACTTGCAAGTCCTCTCATCCTGACAGGTTGCTTGGTCGTAGTGTCTGGCGAATGCCGTGTTACCTTCGTTTCCCCTTACCGCTGCGCGTCAGTTCTGGATTCTCACCAGATTCCCAGCTGCATAAAAACGCGGCGATTATAAAGAAATCATTACAGTATTGATACGCTTATGGTGTTAATAATTAATACTAATATATTCTTTTTCTTCTACCTTCATCTGCATTTTTAAGTAAACCGTCAGTACGAAGAAGAAGTTCGCCAGCACATTCGCAAAGCGTGGCAGAGTGGCTTCAAAGGTGACACCCGATTCGTCCAAACGGTGCAGCAAGCGCACAGTTTTTTTCGCATTCGTACGGCAAAGGTGCAACGCAGGGATCGGCATTGGCCCTTGGGGCAGCACAAATCGGGTGACGCGGCCTTTCGTTAACGCGTTATAGTGATCATAGCGTGCAATAAGCCACTGAATATCATCTTCGAAAATGCCATTTTTTCCGCGCACCGAGCCATTAAGGTGATAAATCATCGGTTGAAGTTGGTTGAGATCAGCAATCACGTCCGTAAACTCCGCCGGCACATGCGCCAACACCATGCCCACATGGCTGCACAACTCATCCGTATGGATCTCAAAATCACAGGTCATGCCGGCTTCGTATACGAAGGGATAGCACAGCTCTTTAATGTTGCGTGGTTTTCGAAAGTTCATTCCCGATGTCCTATTAACAAATCACCCACTCACCTTACCTGTAATCCGAGAATACGCCTAGGCTTACTAGGATGCCTTCCTCGCACTTATTCTGGTTTGTGATTGGCGATGGTGGAAATGTCGGCAAAAATACTGGACAAACAGGTCGAGGCTCTTACAATTTGCCCTCATTTTTTGTGTAGAAGTAGGTCACCCGATGAGTCAAACTCAGATTGATGTCACCCAATATTCAGCCCAGTTGGAAGAAAAAGCCGCGCGTCTTGAAGATATGTTTGCGGAATTCGATACCCCAGCGCTGGATGTCTATGCGTCGCCAGCACAGCATTACCGAATGCGTGCGGAGTTTCGCGTTTGGCACGAAGGGGAAGACCTTTACTACATCATGTTTGATCAGCAAACCAAGCAAAAATACCGTGTTGATCAATTCCCACAGGCGAGCCGTTTGATCAACGATTTGATGCCACTGTTGCTCGAAGCGATCAAGCCGATCCGCAGCTTGCGCCACAAACTGTTCCAAGTGGACTTTCTGTCGACGCTCAGTGGTGAGATCTTGGTGTCGATGCTTTACCACCGCCAACTTGACGCCGAGTGGGAAGAAGCGGCACGCCAACTCAAAGACAAGCTAAATAACGAAGGCTTCAACCTGAACTTGATCGGCCGTGCACGTAAGCAGAAGATCGTCATGGATCAAGACTTCGTGATTGAAAAGCTCAAAGCGTTTGAACAAACCCTGACTTACAAGCAAGTTGAGAACAGCTTCACCCAACCAAACGGCGAAGTAGCACAGAAGATGTTGGAATGGGCGATTGATTCAACTCAAGACAGCGAAGGTGACTTACTTGAACTTTACTGCGGTAACGGTAATTTCTCACTGGCACTGGCGAAGAATTTTGATCGCGTCTTAGCCACTGAACTTGCTAAGCCGTCCGTTGATTCAGCTCAGTTCAATATTGCGGCAAACCAAATCGACAACGTGCAGATCATCCGCATGTCAGCAGAAGACTTCACAGAAGCAATGGAAGGTAAACGCGAGTTTCGCCGCCTAAAAGACAACAATATCGATCTGCAAAGCTACAACTGCAACACGATTTTTGTCGACCCACCACGCTCTGGTATGGATGAAGACACCTGCCGTATGGTGCAAGGGTACGAGCGCATTATGTACATCTCGTGCAACCCTGAAACCCTGAAAGAGAACTTGAACATCCTAAGCGAAACTCATCGCATTACCCGTTTCGCTCTGTTCGATCAGTTCCCTTACACTCACCACATGGAAGCCGGTGTTTTCCTCGAGCGCAAATAACGCCTCGCACACCTCATAAAAAACGCCCAACAGGGCGTTTTTTTATTTCTGATAAACCGGTTTAGTGTGTTTTCTTCGGCGGATTCACGCTCACAATGCCAGTGCGAAAGCACACCCACCCCATCAGCACCATCACCAGCAATAGCATGACAAAGTTTGAGCCAAGCTCGGGATGGATAGCACGACTATAGGCGCTGTAACCTAATAAGCCACAAATAAACACCACCGCAGTAACCGTGGTCGTCCCGTTAGCATTCGGTGTACGCGAGTAAGACTGATAACCGCAATAAGCCGAAAGCAACAAAGTGAATAAAGGAAACATGGACAGAGGAACCCAGTCGACTGTTAATGAATATAAGCACGCGTTCACTGATATTCCGCACAATCCCGCAAACAATAAAATGTCGCGTTTAATTTTCGAAGGGCTCTGCTCCATGGGCTTTCCTTATTCTGTTGAGGATGACTCCTCTGATTTCGGCGCCTGTTTCTCGCGGCTACGCTGATACAGGGATGCGCCAGAGGCAATCATACGTAATTGAGTGATTAACCGCTCTGCTAACTCCGCGCGCTGCAGACGATTTAGATCTAACGCTTCAGCGCCAGAGCTAAACACCAAGGTCACAGACGCCTCCGCTTGAGCGTATGCATCCGCGCGATTCACATCCGCTTTCGCTTCCAAGTATTCGGTAAGCTCAGCGACAAAATGGTGAATTTCACGCGATACAGCAGCACGGAAGGCTGGCGAGGTGCCAGAACGCTCCCTTAAGAGTAGACGAAATACGTTCGGGCTATTCTCGAGAAACTCCATAAATGTCTCGACCGAGGTGCGGATCACACTCCCTTCCGTCGCGATACGTTGACGCGCTTGGCGCATTAACTGACGCAACAGCAAACCGCCTTCGTCCACCATTGTCAGACCCAGCTCATCCATATCTTTAAAATGGCGGTAAAAAGAGGTCGGCGCGATGCCGGCTTCCCTTGCCACTTCACGTAAACTCAGATTTGAAAAACTGCGTTCAGCGCTTAGCTGATTAAACGCGGCGTCGATTAACGTACGACGGGTTTTTTCTTTCTGCTGTGCCCGGATTCCCATGATGCTCGCTATATCAAACCAACTATTAAACCTGATCACTATACGCATTTTTCGCGAAATAATCAGGCATCTCGCCGTAAGAATATCCCACTCTGGGAGTTAGACAAAAAAACTCCGTGATCCCAATTGAGCAATTAAACGAATTGAATTTACCTGCCAAGTTAAGACGTTACACTAACGTACAAGCAATGTTGCGCAATTGATAAGGGCTAACGATGAATATAATGAAAGCCAACCACTTTGATGCGATTGTTATTGGCAGCGGCCCCGGGGGTGAAGGGGCAGCAATGGGGCTAACGAAAGCCGGATTGCGTGTTGCTATTATCGAGCGTGAAAACAGTGTGGGCGGCGGTTGTACTCACTGGGGTACCATTCCTTCCAAAGCATTACGTCATGCGGTTAGCCGGATCATTGAATACAACCAAAACCCGTTGTTCTCACGCAACCAACCTGCGATGCACAGCACCTTCGGCCAAATCCTCGATCACGCCCGTGATGTGGTCGATAAACAGACGCAAATGCGCCAAGGTTTTTACGACAGAAACAAATGCACCCTGATCTTCGGTGAAGCGCGATTTACCGACAGCCACAGCATTGAAGTAGCTCGTCCTGATGGCTCACTCGAGCATTACAGCGCTGACAAGTTTGTGATTGCTACCGGCTCTCGCCCTTATCACCCTAGTGACGTCGACTTTTCACACCCGCGCATTTACGACTCAGATACCATTTTGCGTCTGCAGCATGATCCTCGCCACATCATCATTTACGGTGCTGGGGTGATTGGCAGCGAGTACGCGTCTATCTTTCGCGGCCTTGGAGTGAAAGTCGATCTGATCAACACGCGCGATCGCCTCCTTTCATTCCTAGATAACGAGATCAGCGATTCGCTCTCCTACCACCTTTGGAATAGCGGCGTGATGATCCGCAACGACGAAGTGTACGAGCATATTGAAGGCACCGAAGATGGCGTGATCGTCCACCTGAAATCAGGCAAGAAAATGCGCGCCGATTGCATCTTGTACGCCAATGGCCGCACCGGTAATACCGATAGCCTGAACCTAGCCGCCGTTGGATTAACACCAGACTCTCGCGGTCAGCTGGCGAAAAATGCTTTGTACCAAACCGAGGTTGAGCATATCTACGCGGTCGGTGATGTGATTGGTTATCCGTCGCTGGCAAGCGCTGCCTACGATCAAGGCCGCCACGTAGCGAATGCGATCAGCAAAGGCGAAAGTGGTCAGCTCATCGATCATATTCCGACCGGGATCTACACCATTCCGGAAATCAGCTCCGTGGGCAAGACCGAGCAAGAGCTGACAGCCGAGAAGGTTCCGTATGAAGTGGGACGCGCCCAGTTTAAGCATCTTGCTCGCGCCCAAATTGCAGGCGTTGAGGCAGGAAGTTTGAAGCTTTTATTCCATCGCGATACGCGCGAGATCTTAGGTATTCACTGTTTTGGTGAGCGCGCCTCGGAGATCATTCATATCGGCCAAGCGATCATGGAGCAAAAAGGGGAAGGCAATACCATTGATTACTTTATTAATACCACCTTCAACTATCCAACGATGGCAGAAGCCTACCGTGTGGCGGCACTGAACGGGGTCAATCGCCTGTTCTAAGTCGGCCTAACAGCGAAGGCAAGCAACAACAGGCAACAAAAAAGCGGGGAAATCCCCGCTTTTTCTTTGTCCTTTCTTCGGTTTTTCTTTGCTCTGACTCTACTTGTCTTCACCGAGGGCGCTTGAATCTAAAAGCGTAACGATGATTTAGCCAATCACGCTGGCCACAATCCCTAAGAAAATCAGCATGCCAGCGTAGTTGTTATTCAAAAAGGCTTGGAAACACGCTTCGCGACGGCGCTCGCGGATCAAATATTGTTGATACACAAACAATGCCCCCGCCGCCAACAGGCCAAAGTAGTAAGGTGTTGCAAGCTCAAGGCGCTGACCTAAACCAATTAAGATCAGCAAGGTACCCAGTTGCAGCAACCCGATGATCCGCTTATCCCAAAGACCAAACAAGACGGCGGTCGATTTGATCCCGATCTTCAGGTCGTCATCACGATCCACCATCGCATATTGGGTATCATACGCGACTGTCCACAGCAAGTTAGCGACAAACAGCACCCAAACTTGCGGCGGCAGAGTGTTCGCTTGGGCGGCAAACGCCATCGGAATTGACCAGCCAAACGCCATCCCCAACACCACTTGCGGCAAATGCGTTAGGCGCTTCATAAAGGGATACGCCATCGCCAATATCAACCCGGCGACAGAAAGCTGGATCGTCAGCGAGTTCATGGTTAACACCAGCAAGAACGCACTCAAGGCCAACACAGTGAAAAAGCCCAAGGCTTCTTTTTCGGAGATTTTACCGGAAGGCAACGGGCGATGCTGCGTGCGTTTCACATGGCCGTCAAAGCCGCGATCAGCGTAATCGTTGATCACACATCCTGCCGAGCGCATCAGTATCACCCCAACCACAAAGACCAGCGTGACATAAGGATCTGGCCAGCCATCAGCGGCTAAAAACAGTGCCCACAAGGTGGGCCACATCAGCAATAAGCTTCCAATCGGGCGATCCATCCGTGTCAGTTGCCAAAAGGCCCGCGCTTTCACCAATTCCATTGTTATTCTTCCTGATATAAAGGGGCATCCGCCAAAAACACTTCCGAGACCAACATCGGTTTCTCATTCAACCATAGACGAGAACGGCGCGCCCACAAAGCGCTAGAGAATGAGCTATCATCACGTGTTTTTCCTTCAACCACTTGTGATAACACTAACGCATCTCTTCTGGCAGCGCGATCTTGGAACACGCGCAACCCGAGCGGTACTTCACCCAGTTGGGCTAAATCTTGCTCCTGACCGGTAAGGGTAGAAAACGGGATCAAGGTGCGCCCTAGCAGCCAAGGCACATCGTCGCCAAACAACACGACTTTACGCACCAAGCAAGGCTGATCGCCCAGCAATTCACGCTCTTCCGGCGACAACTCGTCAGCCGCAAGCTCAGATTGCTCGATCAACGACACTGACAACGTCTGACAATATTGTTGGAAACGTCGCGACAATGAACGCGTATCCAACAGCCAGGTCGCCATCACTCCCTCCGTCATCCCTAATACCGTCGGCGGAGACCACTTTACCTGTTCTAATAGAGGTTTATACAACCGCTTGAATTCCGACATCTTTCCGTGCTGCATCCCGCCAAAATCCTCGCTAAAGGCTTGGTAGAATGTGATTATTTGATTAACATAAAGAGCGACTATTGTATCAAGCTCAAGCGATGGCGAATATCCGGATTGTTGATTATGTCGGCAGTTCGTCTTTTTTTTTACACGGATGCAGCGAATGTACTTCAAAACCCTACGTTTCTTCTCCCTTATGCTCATATCTCTCCTTTCTCCAGCGCTTTGCGCCAGTGAAGAGCAGCCCACGGGTCCGAATTACGCTTACTATCAACTGATGCCCGATATCACCACGAACTATTACACCCAGGGCAAACAACTCGGCTACGTGCGGGTACAAGTGCACTTAATGGTGTTGGATCCGGCGCAAATACCGGTACTGGAGCACCACGATCCTTTGATCCGCGATGCAATTATTGAAGTGCTAGGTAGAGAGGGTGAAGCGACAGTGAAATCGTTGGCAGGCCTAGAGCAAATCCGCCAACAATGCCTTGATACGGTCAATGAGCTCTTGGTGGCGGAAACCGGACAGAAAATTGTCAAAGAATTACTGTTTACGTCGTTTTTGAACGAGTAAAGCGGCTATCGAGTAATGCCATTAGGCAGCCAGATAACAAACCAAATAGATGGGCGTCATTAGCAATGCTAAAGAAAGGTTGGAGGTATCCCAACACCAGCCAGCCCATCATCATCATGACATAGCTTTGCGGCACCGACACCCCACGCTCAGGACTAAACCGTCCTAGTAACCAGCAGTACCCCAACAGCGCATACACCACCCCGGATAGACCGCCAAAGTAAACACCACTGGTCCAGAACTGCCCCGCCCCTGAGATCAACGCAGAGACCAAGAAGATCATGATCAACTTGCCCGAGCCCAATGCCCGCTCGATCTGCCCGCCGAGCAACCACCACCACAACAGGTTAAAGGCGATGTGCATAACGGAAAAATGCAGCAAAGCATGACTAAACCAACGCCACACTTCGATACTTTGCGCTGAACTGGCAGGGAAGTGCATCAAACCCAGCAACGGTCGTTGCCAGCCAGAAGCCCACACCGCAAACACCCCGATACAAACGGCCATGATGCTCAATGTCACCGGCCCCGCGCCTTGCTTAATTAACGCACTCAACGACGGTCCGCCGTAGTGAAAGCGCGAGGTGCGGCTCTCCGCCATCTCCCATGAGGCGGCGAGATAACGTGGATTATGCGGATCTTGCAAAAAGCGCTCAAGCTCTTGCTCGGCCTCCGGCAACAGAGCGTTGTCCGCCAACCACACGGCGACACCTTCCAACTCTGGCGCCAGCTTCAACGGGATCGCTTGGCTATCGCAATAATCGACAAACGCTTGCGCCATTCTTGGCTCAGGTAAGACGACCAACTTCTGCATTGCTACCTCACTGTTTATCTTCATCTCAATCACGCTATCAACTTTTAAGGCCGCGATCCACTCACCGCCTTAGCCAGTCAGCGTTACCCATCGACACCTTGCGTAGGCAATTGCTCACGACGCCATGCTTCAAAGCCACCATCGACGCTATAAACTTCATCGAAACCCTGATTCACCAAATATTGTGCGGCACCTTGACTGCTCACGCCGTGGTAGCACATCACCAATATCGGTTGATCATCGTCTATCTGCTGCAATAGATCCGTCAATGTCTCGTTGGTGAGGTGAAATGCGCCTTCAGCGTGAAGTAACGTGAAAGATTGCGGATCCCGAATATCTACTAAGACCGCGTTTTGCTCTTGTTGATATTTTCGCGCGGCAATGACATCTATGTGTCGAAACTCTGACATGACTTTCTCCTTTTTTACCAGTGTACCTTATTCTTACGCCTGAAACCCGACTCCATGGGTATCATGAAGTAATGTGGATAAATCTGTGAATTTTGTATTTCAATGTGATGATCAGCCTTTCGATCCACTATATGTTGTGGCGATCCTTTTCTTCTGTGGATAACTCTGTGAGTGAAATGCCATTATCGACCACTAAACCCTGTCATACCAATAGGTGAACTACCCTGTGCGTTTGTTTACAACATATTGAAGCTATTGATCTTTAAACCGATCCCGTCAAAAGGGATCATTTCAGTGACGAGATAGGATCATCTACCCGTCAGGCACAAAAAAACCAGCACGTTGGCTGGCTCTTTTCATCATCTGGGTTGGCAAACTATATCGACGCTCGCCACCCTTTACAGTAAAGGTTAAATCGCATCACCCACTGCCGCTTTTAGCTTCTTCATCGCGTTCTTTTCTAGCTGACGAATACGCTCAGCAGACACGCTGTAATGATCGGCCAAATCTTGCAACGTTGATTTGTCTTCATCTAACCAACGTGAGCGAACGATATGTTGACTGCGCTCATCGAGTGAAGAGAGTGCATTCGACAAACGGCGTTGAGAATGGGCTTCCCAGTCGTTGTCTTCATAATGCATCGCCACATCTGACGATTTATCTTCAAGATACAACACAGGCGCGGTATACGCGTCGCCATCATCGTCTTCATTCGGCAGCTCGAAAGAGGCATCTTGTGCGGCAAGACGGGCTTCCATCTCCATCACTTCTGACGCATCCACGCCTAACTGCTCAGCCACCATATTCACTTCGTCGTTACTAAACCAGCCCAAACGCTTCTTCGCTTTGCGCAAATTGAAGAACAACTTACGCTGCGCTTTGGTGGTCGCAACTTTAACGATACGCCAGTTGCGCAGCACATACTCGTGGATCTCTGCTTTGATCCAGTGCACCGCGAACGAGACCAGACGAACACCGACCTCTGGATTAAAGCGTTTAACCGCTTTCATCAGGCCAATGTTACCTTCTTGAATAAGATCAGACATAGGTAGACCGTAGCCCGTGTAACCACGTGCCACGTGCACAACAAAGCGAAGGTGCGACATGATCAGCGTTTTCGCTGCGTCGATATCCCCTTCATAATGAAGACGTTCCGCTAACTCGCGTTCTTCTTCCGCCGACAGCATTGGGTGGCGATTCACGGATTGAATATAGCCTTCCAAACTATCTGCAGAGACAACTGCCATAGGATACATCTGTTGTGTCATTGATACTCCAGTGTCGAAATTTCTCAAACTAGCCTGTAGTCTACTCATCAGAAATGAACAAAGTTTGAACGTTCTGCGAGCGAATTAGCCATACTACCCAATTTATAGACAAAAGAACACTAAACAGGTTCGATTTCTTTTAAGTGGCGGCGGGCAGAAAGTAAGGCCGCGAAGATACCCAACAGCATCGCCGTCATCACAAACAGCGACAGCTCATCAAGGTTCAGACCGGCAATTCGAAACGCTGCATTATACTCAGCCGCCAACTCAGCAACGCTAGCAGAAATGCCAAAGATCATTGCTGCGGTCATCAACCATGCCACCAGCGATCCGATGATCCCATACCAAACACCGGTATACAGATAGGGACGCAAAATATCGCGATCCGTTGCCCCGACCAACTTCATCACCTGAATACGGTTTTTCTCTTGCTGGACTTGCAGTCGTAGGGCATTACCCACCACCAACAGTACCACCAGCAGCATAATAATTGAGAACGCCACGGCTAAGGTGACAATCACATTCTTAACTGCGGCAAAGCGCAAGATCCAATCGCTGTCTAAGCGCACATCATCCACACCGTCAATCGATGAAACTTGTTGCGCAAGCTGGATAACATCCTCAATGTAGTCGCTAACCGGCTCGATCACAAACATTCCGGGTAATGGATTTTCTTCCAGCAGCGGCAGTGCTTCAGCCATGCCGTGATAACTAGAGAACAGCTCCATCCCCTCATCTGGGGAAATGTAAGTCACTTCATCCACTTCGGGCATCGCTAACCACGCTTTTTCTAACGCAGCTTGGCGCTCAGGCGAGGGCACCCCTTCCATATAAACCGATAGCTGCCCACTGGCCGGTAATTTGTCGTGAACCAGCAACAGGTTCTTTGCCATCAGGTAAAAACACGCTGGCAAGCTCAGGGCAAACGCGATCACGGCAATGGTAAGGAAGGTGCCTAACGGGCGACGCAGCATATTGCGGTACGCACTGCTCGCATCATTGGTTTGTTTGCGGAACCAACTAGTGGCCATGGGCAACCTCGCTCAATTGTCCAGATTGCAGTGACAGTCGCTTCCCTTGATGTTGATGGATCAACGACATGTCGTGCGTTGCGAGTAACACGGTTACCCCTGCGCGGTTGAATTCGGCAAACAGGCGCATCATCTGCAATGAAAGTTGCTGATCCAAGTTCCCCGTTGGCTCATCCGCCAGCAGCACTAACGGTCGATTGACAACAGCGCGGGCGATCCCCACACGTTGTTGCTCACCACCGGATAATTGCGACGGTAAACAGCGCGCTTTATCTAGCAGCCCCACTTTATCGAGGGCGGCGCTCACACGGCGTTTCACTTCTCGCTCATCCATGTGCGCGACGCGCAAAGGCAAGGCCACATTATCGTAGGCCGTCGCATCCAACAGCAGTTTGTGATCTTGGAAAATGATCCCGAGGTGGCGACGCAAAAAAGGAATTTGTTGCGATGGGATCCGCGTAATGTCGTGACCATTGAAAAAAATGCGCCCGTCGTTCGGGCGCTCGATTGCACAGATCAGTTTCAACAAGGTGCTTTTACCGGCACCGGAGTGCCCAGTCAGTAAAGCGAGCTCTCCTGCTGCTAAATGGAAACTGACATGTTGTAATGCTTGTCGCCCACCGCGATAAGCTTTACTCACCTGTTGAAACTGAATCACTTACTACTCCTCAGAAGTAAACAGTGCGTCAATAAACTCACCCGCGTTAAAGGTACGAAGATCTTCAATGCCTTCGCCCACACCGATGTAGCGAATTGGGATACTAAACTGATCCGCAATCGCAAAAATCACGCCGCCTTTGGCAGTACCATCGAGCTTGGTCAGCGTAATGCCCGTCACTGGCGCGACATCGTTAAACAACTTCGCTTGGCTTATGGCGTTTTGACCTGTTCCGGCATCAAGCGTTAGCATGATTTCGTGCGGCGCGCTGTTATCCAGCTTTTGCATAACGCGGACAATCTTGCGCAGCTCTTCCATCAAGTTGGCTTTGTTTTGCAAACGGCCGGCGGTATCGGCAATCACCACATCCACGCCTTTCGCACGCGCTGACTCAACGGCATCAAAAATCACAGAGGCACTATCAGCACCGGTGTGCTGAGCCACCACAGGAATTTGGTTACGCTCACCCCACACTTGCAACTGCTCAACGGCAGCAGCACGGAAGGTATCACCAGCAGCAAGCATCACAGACTTACCTTCGCTTTGGAATTGCTTCGCCAGTTTACCAATCGTTGTGGTCTTACCCACACCGTTTACACCAACCATCAAAATCACGTAAGGCGCTGCGCCTTGGACTTCGAGCGGCTTCTCAACTTTTGCCAACATCTCAGCCATTTCGTCTTTTAATAAGCCGTATAGCGCTTCGCCGTCTTTCAATTGACCACGGCTAGCTTTTTCAGTGAGCGAGTCAATGATCTTGGTGGTGGTTGGCATGCCCACATCGGCGATCAGCAATTGCTCTTCAAGCTCTTCAAACAGCTCATCATCAATTTGTTTGCCACGGAACAAGCCTAAAAAGCCTGAGCCCAAATTGGCTTTGGTTTTTTGCAAACCACGGATCAAGCGAGCGAAGAACCCTTCGCGTTGCGGCTTTTCTTGCTCGACGATACGAGCAACCGGCTCGTCGTCCTGGTCTTGTGCAAGTTCGACTTCTGCTTCTGCTTCTGCTTCTGCTTCTGCTTCTGCTTCTGCTTCTGCTTCTGCTTCTGCTTCTGCTTCTGCTTCTGCTTCTGCTTCTGCTTCTGCTTCTGCTTCTGCTTCTGCTTCTGCTTCTGCTTCTGCTTCTGCTTCTGCTTCTGCTTCTGCTTCTGGGGCAGGCTCTGCGATTGGGGATTTTACCGCAACCACTTCAGCAGTTTCACTCTCAGATAATTCACTCTCTGAGCTGATTTCAGTGCTAGTCTCTTCTAGCGTTTCCACCACTTCTTTTTCTTGCTCAGCTTGGTCATTACTGTTAAAACCAAGCCACGAAAACAGTCCACGCTTCTTTTTCTCTGCCATTGGCAACATCCTAAAAATGGGTCCCTCTCGGTAGAGGACAAAAACGGATTAATACTAACACTTTCTGAACGGTCAAAAAAATCTATGTCAAGACGTCGATCCCAAACTCGTCGCCCCAATGCACAAAACAGCGGAGGATTCGTCCGGATCATCAGTGGTCAGTGGCGTGGCCGCAAGCTGGCGGTCACCGACGGTGAAGGGTTGCGCCCTACCACCGACAGAGTCAAAGAGACCCTGTTTAACTGGTTGGCGGCTGACATTCACAGCGCGCGTTGCCTTGATCTTTTTGCCGGTAGCGGTAGCCTAAGTTTTGAGGCGTTGTCTCGCTATGCTAGTTGGGTCGACATGGTAGAGCTTAACCCGCAAGCTGCCAAGCAACTGACAACGAATCTGACCAGTTTGCAATGTGATAAAGGCCGAGTCCATCACACCGATGCGCTGCAATTTTTATCGGCACCCGCAACGCCTTACGATGTGGTGTTCATCGATCCGCCGTTTCGCCAAGGGCTGCTGGAGCAATGCCTTACTTTACTGACGGACAAGGGCTGGCTGTCGCCAAATGCGGCCATCTATATCGAAACAGAAAAGGAACTCGGTACACCGAATGTGCCTGAAGATTGGCATCTTCACCGCGAGAAAATCGCAGGGCAGGTGTGTTACCGCTTATACCTCAGGGAGCAGGAATGAAAACATTTTTAGTGTTCGCCAAAATCGCCATGGCGTTTGTGTGGGGGGTACTTGCCCTTAACCTCGTTTATCCCTTCCCAGGGATCACCGCGATTGTCCTGTACATCATGACGGTCTTTCTCTTCATGATGCACGGCCTACAAGCCTTAATTTTCATTGGGGCCTTTGGTGATAAGCTCACCCTGACGCGCGGAGAAAAGTGGGGGATCTTGATATTCGGGGTGTTTGCCCTGCTCGATATCCGCCAAAAACACATGCAGACCGACGCGCCCCAATAAGCGGGGGCGTTAAGCGTTGTGGCAGCGCTCGACTATCGCGGTAATGAATTCGTTTTCCATCACCACCAGACCCGTTGCCACCCATTGATCGAGCAGCTCTTGCAAGGTCATTTCCTTTTGCAAACAACTATGAAACACCACATTGCGTCCGTAATGGTGGATCACTTCAGTCGAGAGATCATTCAAGGTATAAGGAATGTCACTCTCTCTTAGTAAGCACAGTACATCTTGGGCATTCACCGACAAATGCTGGCTCATCACCGCTCCTCAATTCCGTTTTTAGAACGCAGAGATAGTATATGACCGCACAAAGAATGGGGTAGAAAAACCCTTGGTTGCAGACGAGGCTTTGACAATTTGCGACACAGCGCACTGTTTGTTCGACTTTCTGGTGATTTACAACTCAGGCATCTCGTGACCACAGTGCCAACAAACCGAAAACTCACCCGGATTTTCTTCAGCACAATGGCGGCAAAACCAAATAGGTAGGTTGTCGGTACGGCTTTCAAGTAGGCGCTGCGCTTTGCCCAATTGGAGCGGGTGAACCCACAGGCGAATTTGCATCATTTCGATGGGCAACTCGCCCAACGCCCCGCTTAATGCGGCGCCGTCAATGCGCAAGGTGATCCCCTCGCGCGCTAACAAGATGCGGATCAGATGTGCTTCCGTCGATGTAGATGCCGTGCCCAACTCAACCCAATCTTCCATACACTACCTATAAGTGAACCACGCTTAAGTTTAGCAAGGCGTGGGCAGTTAAGTAGCAAGCAAGATACGTCCAGCGCGTAAATCGCCACTGCGGTCGCACGCGCGCGGCACCAGCGAATACCCCGGCGAAAATCAACAACAGAGAGCCGCCAAAGGCCATCGCGCCTTGCAGATCGGGCGCAATAAACCAGCGCTCAGCTGCAAGCCAGCCCATCGACGCCCCACTGGCCAGATACACAATCACCGCGGGCAACATGCGCTGCACATTCGGTAGCAGCAAGAGTAGTAGCAAGATCGCACCGGCATAATAGAGCGCGGGCACCCAGCCCAAAACGGCTTCAGAAAGTAAAGAATAGAATACGGCGGCGCCGCAAAGATAAGAGCCAGAAAAGCAAAACAAGGTCCGTTTGAGATCGTCACGCCACAGGGCTAACTCACCCAATACACTGAATAACAGAGCGGCAATCCACACCACCAGCCATCCCGTAGAGAGAAAGCTGCTCGTGATCGCCACACCCATTAGACACACTAACGCCGCAATGCGAGTACCGACCGCGAAAGTTTGCTGGCGCTGGAAAAAATAAAATGCACTACCACAACTGGCAGCGAAGAAACTCCAAAAAAACATGCAGACGTCCAATTTGTCCATCACAACGCATATTGAATAGGTGGAAGCCGTAAATCATTTACAAGCCGAGAAACGCCAACCTATCCCAAATATGGTAGTAAAATATTGCAGCAAGTGCGGTGAATCCAAATACGATAAGTAGTGCCAGTCCCCAGATGAAACGACCACTGCGTGGGCGCAGCTCTTTCTCGCAACGCAAACAGGCACGTTTGAATCCTTTGCGATCATCAAGCTTGTACCCGTCTTCATGCACCACTTTATTTCGCATCGTGGCGATGTAGCGCAAGGTCGGGATCAGTTCATGCGGAAGACGTTCTTCACAGCTAGTGACGAGTTGATGCAGCCCCTTACCCTCCGCGTGGTAATGGTCACGTAGCAAGCTCTCCAGCCTGCGTGTGCGTGTAACAACCCAGTCTATCTCTGCCATGTATCCTCCGAGGACTCGTCGCCTAAACTTTACCCTGTTATCTAGGTAAAACCTAGCGATAATAACCACATAAATTGATGTTGCTTTAGCAATTTTTCACTTTGACCAAATAAACAGATAGTTATGGTTAAAGTGTTAATCCAAAACGTGATTTAATGACATCTACCCCAGACTGTCGCCTTTCTCACAATATCGACGCAACCTAGGGGACAGAAAAAGGAATGGCGCTACACTGCGCCCATCAAGGAGGAGTTTATGCCTGTTAATATCATCATCGTGCTGGGTTTACTGTTTATCGCATCGGCGGCCTATTGCTGGTTCATGGTTAGCCGCCACATGCTAGGGCGCGGTGCGAGAGAAAAGAAAATCAAAGTGCAGATCATTGATAAGCAAAGTGTGCCAGTGGAAAACCCGTTTGTCGGCGAAGACGACGAGCACTACTGGATTTACGTCGAGCCCATCAAAGGCGGCCCTAAGCGTGAATTTCAAATCCCGATGCACTATTACCATGCTTTAGAGCCAGGCGCGAAAGGGGTGCTGACCTACAAAGGCCACGATTTTTGCCACTTCGCACTTGAGCGTTAACAACGCCGCCTCATAAGAAACCACCGACTTGCGGTGGTTTTTTTATGGTGCGCATCGAGACTCGCGCTCTGTCAGCCATTTAAGGCACTAACCACGCCGTGATCCGGCGCGCCATTAAAACGCGGGTCAGCAGCCAAGATAATCCGGTGATCACACAGGTCCACCACACAATCATCAACCATGACGGACCGAGATACCAGTTGAACTCGCGCACCGGCCACAACAATAGCGGATGCACCAGATAGATACCCAAGCTGCAGCGGCTGATCTCACTGACCCCTTTTCGCAACGACTCACTCAAGTACGGATAACCATGGCGACAAGCGGCGAATACCGCCACCGCGATAAAAGCCGTGTTGACCGTTTTATATGATAGCCAACGCCCGACGAGATAACGCTGCGCTTCAAGGCTAGGCAGAATAACCATCAACGCGGTCAGCACGACAATGATCCCACCCAATAGCGCCCACCAGCGTGCGGGCAGCAAAGGGGCCCGAAACAAACTGTAGCCCAGCAGCAAATAACCCGAATAAAACAGCAGGTCTTGGCTCCACCAGCCATCTATTCGTAACAGGTTGAGAGTGATCAATCCCCACCATGCTGCCAGCGCCCAGGTGTACTGCCTATCATCGACCGATACCCAGTAGCGCAAAAAGGGGATCACCAAATACAGCGGCAAGAAATAATAGAAAAAGCCCAAATGATAATAGGTGTACTCGGTCGGCAAATGGATTAAGCGCTGCCATGCGTCGCTGCCATTCCAACCGGCCAAAGACACCCCCGACAGCAGGGCATAAAACACCGACCACACCAAGAAGGGCACCAACACCTTACCCAGACGACGGCGCACGTAATAGTTCAGCTCAAAGGGTCGCCGATCACTGAGCATCAACGCGCCACTAATCATAATAAATAACGGCACCGCCCAACGACTCGCCGCATTAACCGTTGTCGCCACACTCCAATCTGTAGTGGAAATCACCCCGATCTCATGGCGGTAAGGCCCAAGGACGTGAATCGCCACCACGGCAATCGCGGCAACGCAACGCATTAAATCGATGTAGTCTACTTTTTGTCGCTGCACCTTCGCTCCCCTTACTGATGTCGTGTAATGACGTTTCCCCGCCGTATTGGCGACCACGGCATTCTTCACGACATTATTATTTCGGCTGAACAATTCAATACTTTCTTCACCCATCATTCAAGACGGCTCCGCCAGCGCGGTATCCCACAAGCCGAGTGGGGATAAGCAGTCTATCATTTAACCCGCCGTTCATTCCAAGCCTCGCCTTCATTCAACCCATTGGCCGCTTGCCAAACCGCAGAAACATCAAAGATAAAGAAAATACGCGCTATACACCTCATAACCACCATCGCTACCCGCTCAAAAATCGAACAAATTAAAAGCCTAAAAATTCAACATTTCAATAATCAACAAAACAATAATCGAACAAATAATCATCAAGCGAGACAAAATATCACAATTTTTAGATTAAATAGTTGTTAACGATGTTATAGTTTATTGAATCCCAGTGACGGGAAACGATACAAAATATGGAGTACAACATGCAAACATCGACACCGGCTACCGGTAATAAGAAGAGTTTGTTCACTCGATTCCTCGATGGCGTCGAGTGGTTAGGTAACTTGCTTCCCCACCCAATCACCCTTTTCGCGATATTTTCTGTTGCTATCGTGCTGCTTTCTGGTGTGGCGAGCTTTTTTGATCTGTCGGTTGTCGACCCTCGCCCAGAGGGGGCTCGCGGTCGCGCGGCTGACGGTGTGATTTACGTTGTGAACCTGATGAGCGCTGACGGTCTGCAGATGATCGTGCAAAACCTAGTGAAGAACTTCACCGGCTTTGCGCCATTGGGTACCGTATTGGTGGCGATGCTAGGTGTTGCCGTCGCGGAGCATTCCGGTTTGCTTTCAGCAGGCATGCGTAAAATGGTGATGGGCGCATCACCGCGTTTAGTCACCTTTACTATCGTTTTCAGTGGCATTATATCTAACACCGCATCTGAGCTGGGCTACGTCGTATTGATCCCTCTCGCGGCGATGATTTTCCACTCCCTCGGTCGTCACCCATTGGCCGGTCTTGCGGCTGCCTTTGCGGGTGTCTCTGGTGGTTACTCTGCCAACCTGTTGCTCGGCACCATTGATCCGCTCCTTTCAGGGATCACCGAAGAAGCCGCGCGCATGATCGATCCCGCTTACGTCGTGGGCCCAGAAGTGAACTGGTACTTTATGGCGTTCTCGACCTTCTTTGTCGCGCTAGCGGGTACCCTTGTAACCGAAAAGATTGTCGAGCCGAAGCTGGGCCAATACAACGCTGCAGATGCTGCCGAAGATCTCAGCAACGATAAAGCCGAAGAAGTCTCAGCACTGGAAGTGCGTGGCCTGAAAATGGCTGGGTTAGCAGCACTGATTGTCTCGGCAGTACTGGCGCTGACTATCGTGCCGGAATGGGGCGTGTTACGTCACCCTGAAACCAACGCTGTGGCCGGCTCGCCGTTCCTTCGCGGGATCGTGGCCTTCATCTTTATCTTCTTCGCCATCCCAGGTTTTGTCTATGGCCGCGTGGTTGGCACCATGCGTACCGATCGCGACGTGATTGATGCAATGTCGAAATCGATGAGCTCAATGGGGATGTACATTGTCCTAGTGTTCTTCGCCGCGCAATTCGTCGCTTTCTTTAAATGGACTAACTTCGGCCAGATCATTGCCGTTGGCGGCGCGACCTTCCTTGAAGCGGTCGGCATGACAGGGCCAAGCCTGTTCTTTGGCTTCATCATTATGTGCGGCATCATCAACCTGTCTCTAGGCAGTGCCTCTGCGCAGTGGGCGATCACCGCGCCGGTATTTGTGCCTATGCTGATGCTGGTTGGTTATGCGCCTGAAACCATTCAAGCGGCTTACCGTATCGGTGATTCAGTCACCAACCTGATCACTCCTATGATGAGCTACTTTGGTCTGATCCTAGCCGTCGCATCACGCTACGTCCGTCATTTAGGGATCGGTACCTTAATCGCCACCATGCTGCCGTATACCATCGTCTTTATGACCGGCTGGAGCATTCTGTTCTATGTCTGGGTCTTCGTCCTTGGTCTACCGGTTGGCCCGGGGGCAGCCACTTTCTATACCCCTTAACCTCCACAACAAGAAACAAAGCAAGTATAGATAATTGCGATACCTTTCCCTCCAAGCCAAAGCCGTCACCTAGTGGCGGCTTTTTTTATACCTCTACCGATAACGCGATCAAAAAGACCACCGCTAGGGTGGCCTCTGTGATGTAGCATTCTCTTTCGCGCTGACTTGCCTAGAGCAAACTTAACCGGTCTCGAAATCTTTCGACCATTTGAACGCTTCGGTGTACGCCCGCTCAACCGCTTCAGGTTTGATCTTCAGTAAACCGCACAAGCGATCCACTTCGTGCCATTCGGCTAAATCGAACGCCTCGGTGATTTGCAACATCACCCCAAGATCGCCTTGTTTATCCAACAACGCATGTTTGCTGTCTTGCGATAGCGGCAACAATCCCACCAAGTCCGACAACGGCGCATCAAGCAACGAATCTAACCGCGAGAACAATCCGACCAAGAAGGCTTCTTCCGCCAACTGGCGATACCCCGACAGCGACGCCAGCAACTCACAGATCTTAGCGCGCAACATGGACTGAATGATCAGCTCGGTCGGCTTATTCACCCCCGCCTGCGCGGTGGTTACTAGGCCGATAAATTGCTTGAGCTTCTCTTCACCTAAATACACCAGCGCCTGCTTAAACGAGGTGATCTCTTTCACCTTGCGTCCGCCCGCACTGGCGTTCACATAACGCAGTAAGGAGAAAGACAAATTCAAATCCGTCGCGACCAGCTTTTCAATCCGCGCAAAATCCACCGGCTTGCGGCAAAGCTCTTGCAGCATCTGCATTGCGCTCATTTGCGTAACATCAATCCGCTTTTGCTTCACCATTTCCGGCTTAGCAAAGTAATACCCTTGGAAGAACTGAAATCCCGCCGCCAAGCATTGACTGAACACGGCGTGGTTTTCGACTTTCTCGGCAAGGAATTTGATTTTTTTGCCGCGATTGGCCTCGACAAACTTACACGCGTTATCGACCCCCATCTCACGCAAGTCCATTTTGATGATATGAATATAGGGGAAAAAACGTCGCCACCCTGGGTGAGAGTTAAAATCGTCCAGCGCCAGCTTGTAGCCGAGTTTGTGAAGATGTTTGACCGCCGCCAGCAGTTTGTCGCTTGGCTCACAAGTTTCCAAAATCTCGACCACGATTTGCTCTTTAGGCAATAACGTCGGTACGAGATCTTCAAGGCTTTGCTGAGGAAAGTTGATAAACGCCCAGCCGCTGGCGACAGCGGTGCTTTGACCACCTGAAAAATAATTATCTACAATAAGCCGATGTGTCGCAGTATTCGACTCCACCTTCGGAAAGGCATTATGCTCGCCATCCCGAAATAAAAGCTCATACCCAATCGTCTTTTCTTGACGATTCAAAATAGGCTGTCTGGCTACATAGGAATACACGGTAACCCCACCTTACTACTTCGTCCAACATCGACGGCAAACGGCCGCAGTTGGACACTATGAATAGGTTAATCATTCAATAAACCCTAGGGCTTTTCAAGGTATCTCCACACCGGCAGTGTGCGATAGATCGCAAAGCCAAGGCATTGTTAGTTAACGCATTCCCTACGCACAGCGACAAGGTAATTTTTCCTAGTATCTACTTTACTGCCCTACTGATGGCTGGCCTTTCGGGCAAAGATAATGACATATAGGTCAATAAGTTAAATCGCCATTTATTCTGAATTTTGTCACCACTTCGATATATACTTAGGCACCTAATTGATTGGATCACCACTACTAACATTGAATCGACCATGTTGAACAATCGCGAATCCCAATTTGCCCATTTTGCTACCGCCACCCTTGCCCCCTTTTGGGCACAGCGCACGGAAACCACCTTTCCCGGCGTGGATGGCATGGCGCTCGGCTGCGTGTCGTTTACCCATCCAAACGCACAGAAAGCGGTGATCATCGTGAATGGACGCGTCGAATCATACTGGAAGTACCAAGAAACCATTTACGATCTGTTCCACGCCGGCTACGACGTTTATGCCTACGATCATCGCGGCCAAGGTGTGTCGCCGCGTTTTCACAACGCGGCCAGCATGGGTTACGTACGCCACTTTGCCGACTATCAAGCCGATCTCGACACCTTTATCCGTACCCAAGTGCAGCCCGCGCGTTATCAGCATTGCCACTTGTTAGCGCACTCAATGGGCGGCGCCGTGGCACTGCCGTTTGTCCATCAACACCCGCTGCGCAGCGCGGTGTTCTGCGCGCCGATGTTTGGG
Source organism: Thaumasiovibrio occultus (assembly GCA_019703815.1). GTDB lineage: Bacteria > Pseudomonadota > Gammaproteobacteria > Enterobacterales > Vibrionaceae > Thaumasiovibrio > Thaumasiovibrio occultus. Next base: position 3,000,013 of record AP023052.1, read on the forward strand.
CTAAACCTGTCAGCGTTTAAACAGTGGATCAGCTATCCACTGATGCAACTGCTCGATTGGCTCACACCGTCGCCGCGCTACGCGCCAAAACAGGGGCCCTACTGCGATAAAGGCTTTACCGATAATCACCTCACCCATAGCCAAGCGCGTTATCGCTGGTTTCGTGAGTTGTATGCGGCCTATCCGCAGTTGCAGCTCGGTGGGGCAAGCCAACGTTGGGCAGCGCAAGCCGCCAAAGCGATGAGCCAATGCCGCGCGCTGCAAGGTGCGGGCGCCACGCCAACCCTTATTTTGCAAGCCAGCGACGAAACCATCGTCTCCAACGAGGCACAACGTGCTGTGAGTGATGCGATTGACGCAGAATTAGTGGAAATTGTTGGCGGCAAACACGAATTACTGTTTGAACAAGATGACAAGCGCGAGCAGGTTCTCTCGACCGTACTCGCCTTTTTCGAAAAAGCGGAACAAAAGCAGGGCGAAAGTTAGCCCTTTTTCTCATTGATAGAGTCCGTATCATTAGCCCCCTACCAGCCAAATGTTATGTGCTAAGAGGTTATTCATGTACAAAATTATCGCATCCGATCTAGACGGCACCCTGTTGACGCCTGAGCATAAAATCGCACCGTTCTCGCGCTCAGTGCTGCAAAAACTTCACCAGCGTGGTGAGCATTTCGTTTTTGCGACCGGCCGTCACCATGAAGATGTGGCAGCCTTTCGTGCCCAAGTCGGCATTCCGGCGTACATGATCACTTCAAATGGCGCATGCGTGCACGACAGCGAAGACAACCTGATCTTCCAAAAAACCTTGGATCCAGCGCTCGTTCGTCAAGTGGTGGCACTGACCGCCCACGACGACAACCTGATTGTGCACATCTATCAAGCCGATCAATGGCTATTGAGCCACGAAAGTGAAGAGATGAAGGCCTACCACAAAGAAAGTGGCCACTCGTATGTTGTCTTTGATTGCAATAACCCGCCAACCGACAACGTGCTTAAGGTTTTCATTACGCACAAAGAGCATGAATACCTACTGCCTTACGAAGAGAAATTGATCGCAGCACTCGGCACGAACGCGGCTATCGCGTTCTCATCGTTGACCTGTTTAGAAGTGATGGCCGAAGGCGTCTCAAAAGGCGCGGCCTTGCAAGTTGTGGCGGAGCGTCTTGGTTACCAATTGGCAGATTGTGTCGCGTTTGGTGATGGCATGAATGACTACGAGATGCTGTCGATGGCAGGCAAAGGCCTGATCATGGGAACGGCCCACGATCGCCTGAAAGCGGCATTGCCAAACAATGAAGTGATCGGTAACTGCGTCGATGAAGCGGTGGCGCATTACCTCGCCGAACATATTGTCGAAATCGCGGACTAACTCAGCGACTCCTGACGGGCACATCCCCCCAATAGCCCGAAACGAAAATAGCCCTGAAACACAGGCCGAGCATCCCCCCGCTCGGCCTTTTTTGTCTTTGCATTAACACCATTGTTGCCTGCATCAACTACCGGATGTCTGATAGCAGGAGCTTGTTATGTATTGGTATAGCTTCTTGTCGAATCCTGCCGTGCTATTTGCTGAAATCTAACCAAGTTTACATTACAGCTATTTCTATGCTGTTGTATCAACTCTTCTATTCCATTCTCTTTACTAAGAGAAATGAAATTATTTACCGAATCAAATAATTTGTAAGCCTCAATCTGAATATCATTTGGGGCGATTACTTGCACTTCATTAAACTTTCTTAGATAGCCTAAGTATTCTTCTGTATCACAGCTACAAACTGAAAATAAGTGCTGATAAATTAAGCTTTGGGATGCAGACAGAAACTCGACATACTTGCTCTTCCGCTCATCTTGCTGCTTATAAAAAAGGGCACTCTCCTCTTTGGCTTTCTCGTGGCTTTGTGTTTTATAAAGAACGACAAATCCTGAAACAGCTGTAATTAGAGCACCAAGACCTATTTTTATTGCACTGTCAGCAACATTGACCCAAGTTACATCCATCCTCTAATTCCTTAACGATGTCGAAAAACACAATAGCCCGATTTACCCGTTAGACAGCCCTAAAATCGTGCGCCACTCGTCCTCACTGACCGGCATCACGCTAAGGCGGCTTCCCTTTTGTACCAAGGGCATTTGCGCCAACGCGGGCGTTGCTTTCAATTTGGCTAAAGACACGTAACGCAGGTGACGTTCATAGGCGATATCCACCATCCACCAGCGCGGATTCTCTGGATCCGATTTGGGGTCAAACAGCGCGCTTTCAGGATCAAATTGGAAGTGATCGGGGTAAGCCTGCGACACCACTTTCGCGATGCCCACCACACCCACTTGCTTGCACGAGGAGTGATAGATCAGCACTTCATCGCCGACAGCGATCTGATCGCGCAGCATATTTCTTGCCTGATAATTGCGTACTCCCTCCCAACATGAACGCCCCATCGACTTCAAGGTGTCAATTGAGAAGGAATCTGGTTCTGTTTTGAACAACCAATACGCCATAATAGTCCTAACTTATGATCACATTTGGCGTTAACTATCTCCGATCCACCCAAGGCATACAAGCCCAGCGTGGCGGAAATGATCAGCTGACTCTGCCACGATTTAAAAAGGGGAAATGTATGCAATGGAACGCGATTGCGCCGGCTTCATCTTTAATCCTGCTCTCCGTACTTGCCGGATGTAGCAGCAACCCGCCAGAGCCTGAGATCACCGACTCTGCGCCGCCTGCGCTTCCCGCCATCAAATCCGTTACGACCCAATACGACGCCAAGCCTTTTATGCTGCGCGGCGTGGTAAGCGCCAATGGCAGTGCTATCCAACCGTGTAATTCAACCACTAGCTACGGCTTGCAACTGTCTCCTGACTTACAACAGCGGATCGCCGCTTTAAATGGCACCGGGAGTTTTTATGGTGAGCTGGCCGGTTATCTTTCGCCAACTGTAAGTGCTGGCAATTACCCGGCCCAGTTTGTCGTGACGCAATTTAACCAAGTCAGCACCGAGCACAAAGGCTGTGACGCGCCAGTTCGCGGCACCTTGGCCTTTGGTAATGAACCGTTCTGGGACATCGCGATCGCCGACAATAACTTAGTCGCCAACGTCGTCGGGCGCGATCCAATTACTTACCCGCTGCAAAATGTCCGAACCGATGCGCTGGCGATCAACTACATCGCCCAAGACGCGACCTTGACGCTTACCCCTGAGTGGTGCAACGACACCATGGCTGACAACCTTTATGGCTGGCAAGCGGCAGCCATTATTGGCGATCAGTCACTCACTGGTTGCGCCGTCGTGAGTAATTTTGACCCGTCTCAACCGTGGCAAGGGCAATACCAAGGCACCGATGCTGCATCCGGGTTGACCACCACCGTCACCCTCAATGCGGATCACTCAGCGACCACCACCTACCGCCAACGCAATAGCCGCAGCGTCGTCACCGAAAAAGGTTTTTGGCAAGCTCACAGCGATAACACGGTACAAGTGGTAATGACACAAAACGCGGGGCGTCAGCTCTTGGCGGAGCGTCTGTTTAGCCGCGAAGGCGATCGCCTGATCGCCCGTGAAGAGTACATCAATAAAACCCGACACGATCTCGGCCGCAGCGGCTTACAACTGACCGCCGTCAATGCCGCCGCCCCAACCACCGAGACCGCCGTCGCGGGCACGACACAACCAACAATGGGCGAATTTCCTGCCCGCCGCGATCGTGATCCACAAGTTGAGAAAGTGCTGCGCGATTACATCAGCAGCCACCGTACCGATCCGACAGGCACCCAATACCAATGGCTGACCTATGATCTCAACAACGATGGCAGCCCAGAGCTTCTTGCGATGATGGATTGGTGTGGCACCGGCGGTTGTACCTTGCTGATCTTCGATGGGCGTAATTATCGCTTCAACAGCCGAATCACCTTGGCGCGCGCGCCTATCTCGGTTGGCTACAACCAAAGCGAAGGCTGGCAGAACCTGCTATTCCCCGTCAGTGGTGGTGGCGCTCAAGCAGGTGATCATCTGCTGCAATTTAACGGCATTAGCTACCCGCACAACCCAAGCACGGCACCACGAGCCAGCGGTGATGAGCAAACGGCGGCGGTGTTGTTCTCTGATGGCGCGTCGCCCCAGCAAGGCCACACCCTCTAACGGTGTCTCGCGCCACGCTTTAAAACTACCATCACCGTTCTCGGCGGTGGTTTTAGGATAACAATGAAGATGACAATGAAAACGCAGAGGCACCGTCCTCTGCGTTTTTATTTCACGCCACCGCCACCACTTTCCCGCGCAATTAGCACTAGCCCCGTTTCACCCTTGCACGTACACTGCCGCCATGAATGAATGTCCACACTGCGGTTTTCACCGCCACTGTCTTTGCTCTGTGACTCCAACGCTGGCCGCGCCATTTCACCTTGCGCTGTTGCAACACCAAACCGAGTCAGACAAAGCGACCAACACCGGCCAACTGCTTGAGCGCAGCTTGCCGCATTGCAGCACGCATTTGTGGTCGCGTGTCGCGCCTCCAGAAGTGTTACTGCGCCAACTGGCCGATCCCAATGTTGCACCGTGGCTGGTGTTTCCGGCCGATGAGCACCACCCCGCCACCCCGTTTACACAAACAACCGGACGCATTCCGCTGTTCATTGTGGTCGATGCGACGTGGCAGCAAGCACGCAAAATGGTGCGCCGCAGCCCTTGGCTCGATGCGATCCCAAGAGTGAGTTTACAGCCGCAAGGCGAGTCTAGTTATCAGCTCAGACGAAACCAGCAGGCCGGCAATCTGTGCACCTGCGAAGTGGGCGCGCAGTTATTGCAACTGTGTGGCAAGGCGAAAGAAGCCGCTCAATTAGAAACCTACCTTGAGCAATTTCAGCAGGTGTATTTGGCAGAAAAACAGCAACAGACGATAGCTGCCTTTTCTAGAAAATGAGCGGGTTAAAAAGTGAATAGGCTAAAAATGAACGGGCAAAGCAATAAACAAGAAAAGAAATAAGCCGGCAAGGATGCAAGTCAGAAGCATAGCCATTGAAGCTCACACATAAAAAAACAGCGCTCATCGAGCGCTGTTTTTCGTTTATTCAGTACTTACCCGCGCAAGCGATCAGTTGTAAGCGCGCGCAAATCGGCCTGCACTGTCGACACTAAACTCACCCGTTGCCGCCGGTACAAAAGCAGAGTGGCCTTTCTCTACTGTTAGCATGGCTTCACCACAACGCAGCGTCATCGGCGCATCAATCGCTAGCAAAATTTCAGCACTGTCAGTACGTAGCGCATGCTCGCCTTGGTAAACGCTGATCTTGAAATCATTCACAGGCACTGGGAAGTGCGAAATGCCCGCTTCCATCAACGGCTGAGTTAAGATCTCACCAACTGGCATCGATTCAAAACGGGTACACGCCACCAGCTCTTCAACATCCATGAACTTCGGTGTCAGGCCCGCGCGCAACACGTTGTCAGAGTTCGCCATGATCTCCAAACCCGTACCTTTAATATAAGCATGTGGGGTACACGCATCCAAGAACATCGCTTCGCCCGGTGCCAACATCACTACGTTCAGCATCAATGGTGCGAACAAGCCGATATCGCCCGGGTATTGGGTTTCCAAATCAATCAATAGCGCGCACAGCTTGTCGTCAGCATGAGCATTGGCGTAACTCATCAATGCCGCCAGCGCGCCGTCTTTACGCTCGCCATCCAGTGATAGCATGGCATGGAAGAACGCCGCTAGCGCCTTCGCATCACTGCCTTGTTTTAGCGCAGCCACCAGCTCTTCAATCTCAGCCACGTTCACTTGCTCAAACAGCGCGATCATCTCTGGCAGCTCACGAAAGCCGTTCATCGCCAAGTAAGGGGTCAGAGCAAAAACCAGCTCAGGTTTGTGGTTAGGATCTTTGTAGTTACGGTTCGCCGCCGATGCTGCTAAACCGGCTGCCTCTTCTTTGGCAAAGCCCGTTTCGGCTTGTGCCTTGCTTGGGTGCACCTGAATCGATAGCGCTTTATCCGCCGCCAGTACTTTAAACAGGTACGGCAGCTCGCCAAATGTCGCTTGCGTCGCTGCGCCAATCATCGCATCCGGCGCGTTGGCGATCATCGTCGCCAGCGATTGCCACTCACCGTCAACCCAAATCTGCGAACAGCCATTTGGGTGAGCCCCCATCCAAATTTCCGCTTGCGGTTTACCCTCAGGGTTCGCAATACCGAACAGCTCGTTCACTGAGGTGGTACTTCCCCAAGCGTAATCTTGGATAACATTATTCATTGCATAGAAGGGCGCAAGTTGGGTCATTTTTTGTTCCTGTAAACTTCATAGAAAAGCAAAATGAAAAGGCGCGATTCGCAAACATGGGCGCTTTAGCACGAGGTATCGAGTTCGTGGTGCTAAATACACTTAATAAATGTGTGCTTATCAAACAAGCCAGAGGCTAATCTAAAGGATAGGAGCAACGCCAGCAGAGAATGAAACTACTGACGCAAACTTTGACTTACGCGACATTCAGCACAATTTGTCCCTACCTCCCCTTCAAACCTGCATGGAAGATACGACAATTTTGTGAGTGTTTTACACTGCGTTTTCGTGTATTTATGGCATTAAATCCAACAAAATCACACAGAAAATGAGACAGCAAAAGATTACTCTAAATCGACAAATAAAAAGGGCGACTCAACTGCCGCACTAAAAAGGCAATTACCGTGGCAAAAAAGGGCTTTTACAACAGGTAACCACCGGAGAAAAAGCAAAGCCGGTGGTACAAAAAGATATCAACCAGCCAGTAACGGCCGCAGCGCGGCTAGCTGCTCAAGTTTGGTTTGTAGTTGCGCTTCCATCTCGTGAGCATCGTAAGGATCGCTCGTTTGATACGCTTTCCACCAGTGATACAGCGCAAACAGCTGCTGCCATTTGGCTAACGATTGTGCTGGCGTGTCGCCGTCATCACCATAGGTAACGTCGTCTGGGATAGGTCGGTTATGGTAAGCCAGATCGGCAAACAAAAAGAGGTTTTGTGGCTCTTCGCGCTCGACAAAGTCCACCAGCAACTGAAAGCAGGCATGCAAGAAAAGAAAATCGCGATCAATCCAACGCGATTGGGCCACTGACGGCAAGGAATGAATAAGTAACTGGCGCGCCAAAGCTCAACATCCTGATTTATCGTTAATAATCCCAGAATGTTACGCTCAGCACGCCCATTTCACCAGCAGTAGTATTTAGATCAGTGAAATGTGTTAGCAGTGGTTACCCACGACAAAGCCGCTGCTCCACGCCCACTGGAAGTTATAACCGCCGAGCCAGCCCGACACATCCATCACTTCGCCCGCAAAATACAGCCCCGGGACTTTTTTCGCTTCCATGGTTTTCGACGAAAGCTCATCGGTATCGACGCCGCCCAACGTCACTTCTGCGGTGCGGTAGCCTTCGGTGCCATTGGGCGCAATGCGCCACTGATGGAAATAGGTGCCGAGGGCAGCAATCGCTTTAGGATCAAGCTGCTTCAGTGGTTTGTCTTCGAGATCGCCACGCTCAATCATGGCTTCCACCAAGCGTTTTGGCAGCAAACGCGACAGTGAATTTTTCAAACTTTGGTTCGGGTGCTTATCGCGCATCGCTTGCAGCGCCGCAGGCAAGTCTTCATCTGGCAACAAGTCCACGGTAACCGCTTCGCCCGGATGCCAGTAAGACGAGATCTGCAATACCACTGGCCCCGATAAGCCGCGGTGAGTAAACAGCAAGTTCTCTTTGAAAGTCACACCGCTTTCGGTTTCCGCGCGCACGGGAATGGCGATACCTGACAGCGGCTCGAACACGGTTTTATCTTGGGTGTGCAGGGTAAACGGCACAAGACCCGCGCACGTTGGCACACGCTGTAGGCCAAATTGCTCAGCGATCTGGTAGCCAAAAGGCGTTGCGCCCAGTTTCGGCATCGACAAACCGCCCGTGGCCACCACTAACGAGGCACACTCCACCACTTCGGTATTCACGCGCAACGAAAAACCGGTCGCGGTTTTCTCTATCTCGCTCACTTCACACTGGTAGCGCTGCTCAACGGTCGGTTGGTCGCACTCGCGCAGCAGCATCTCGACAATCTCTTTCGCCGAATCTAAACAAAATAGCTGGCCGTGATCGCGCTCTTCATAAGCAATGCCGTGATCACCCACTAGGCCAATAAAGTCCCACTGGGTGTACTGTGACAGCGCCGACTTCACAAAGTGGCGGTTACGACAGACATAGTTCGCCGCTGAAACATCATAGTTCGTGAAGTTACATTTGCCGCCACCGGAGATCAGAATTTTTCTGCCCGGCTTTTTGCCATGATCCACCACCAAAACGCGACGCCCACGTTTACCGGCTTGTGCTGCACACATCAAACCCGCTGCACCTGCGCCAATGATGACGACATCCACCTGTTTAGCCATTACTTACCCTTTACTACCACGAAAAAAGGGATGCCCGAGAGCGGCATCCCTTTTACTTATTTTTGCACCCTGAGTAGGCGCTGTCTGCAGCCCGCTTGTTAGCGCTCTGCTTGCCGTCGACGTGCAACCAGAGCAGCTGCGGCGTCAGAATTGGGCGTAGTGTAACCGATGTCTATTCGCTACCCAAGTGCCAGTCTCTACCCAAGCGCGAGTCTCTACCCAAACGTGAGTCACCCTTCAGACGAAAAGCCGCTTTCAATGGCAAGGCACAATCGAAGTGCCACCTCACCGTCTGTACGGGAAAGCGATCGGCCTACAAGCTCATCACGATCGCGACGAAAAAGAAAATCACCCAAAAGGCGGCAATCACAAACAAACGGCGGACTTTTTCGCACTTCACGATAAAGATTTCGTCGTGATGGTTATCGTATTGATGGCTTCGGATATAGTGGAACAAGCGGATCTGTTTGCTCACATTGCCTTGCGATGAGAAAAATCCACGGCCATCGACCATTTGGTACAACAGAGGATCGCACTCACGCATCACCATCAACAGGGTACGTAAAGTGCTGATATATCGCGCAACATTCACCGCAGCCACCAAAAAAATGGCCAAAATTAGTGCATCACTACTGAGCATGTCCACCCCCGAGACTGAGATTACTTACAGCGGCAGTGGCGCATGCCTTTGGTTGGGTTTATGCCACTGTCGAATCCATAATTGATTGCGACTCAGCTTTCGCCATTTCCGCTAAGTCCTTATCAATGAAGAACAAGGCTTTACCGTCTTCACCGACCAGCTCAATTTTGTCCAGTACGCCCTTAAACAACTTCTCTTCTTCATGTTGTTCTGCGACATACCATTGCAAGAAGTTAAAGGTTGAATAGTCTTGCGTTGTGAAAGCGGCGTGCGCCAAGCTGTTGATCTTTTGCGTGATCAGTTGCTCGTGCTCGTAGGTTAAACGGAACACATCACCCAATGAGTCAAACTCATGCTGCGGCGCGTCGATGGCACCCAAGATAGGTAGCGCACCCGTTTCGCTCACATAAGTAAACAGGCGTTGCATATGCTCCATCTCTTCTGCGGCGTGCTTGCGTAAGAAGGTTGCTGCGCCTTCAAACCCTTTATCTTCACACCACGCACTCATCTGCAAATACAGATTGGACGAAAAGAACTCCAAGTTGATTTGCTCGTTCAGTCTTTTCACCATTTCCTGTGCTAACATTTCACCACCTCACAACATTAAGTTTAATCAAGCCTCTGCAATGTGCACAATTTCGCGGCAACCAAAGCAGTTCACTCTTATTAATTCGACCAATTGTTCATGTTTTTCAACTGTGTAACCAGATCTCACATTTGAATCATTGCGTACAATCAACGTCTTACTCACGAATCAATCCGCTCTACTTTACCACAGCGCGATAACAAAACCGCAACCATTACTGACAAACCAGTGAGGATGATCCACGTCCCGACAAGGTTGATACTCACGCAGCATTTCTCTGTACATAGCAGCGCGCTGAATCGATCACAAAGTGAGACTCGCAGAACAGTTTTCTCTTAATTACGGTGCTAAATTGAAATTAACGTCGCCATGATAGGAGGTTACATGAGTTATAAACACATTATGGTCGCGGTGGATCTCTCCGCCGACAGTGAGCTATTAATTAAGAAGGGTGCCAATCTGGCTGCGGCGTTAGAAGCCCGTTTATCCATCATTCATATCGATGTGAATTATGCTGAGCTTTACACTGGGCTGATCGATATTAATCTGGCTGCCACGCAACACAAAATGGCATTAGATACCAAGGCACAAATCGATGCATTGGTCGCGCACATCAACTATCCGGTTTATAAATCGTTAGTCGGTGCTGGCGATCTAAGCGATGAGATCTGTGGCACTATTTTGAAAGAAGATGTCGATTTACTGGTTTGCGGGCATCACCAAGATTTCTGGAGCAAGTTGCTGTCATCAACCAAGCAATTGATCAACGTGACACCGGTGGATTTACTCATGGTGCCACTGCATGACTGATCGCCTCCGGCAGATCGCAATTACCGCTAACGATATTCAAACTATGGCAAAGCACATTCGCTTTGCCTTTTCTTTTGACCCGTTTATCTGCCATATCGCCCCAACACCCAAAGCCCTGGGCCAAGCCTGTCGTCTGCTGGTACACCAACTGCTGCTCGATACCCAAGATCGCCGCACCAGCTATACCTGCGCCAAGGAGTTTCAGAACTTGATCGTGTGGTCAGATACGCGGATGTACCCGGTCAACTCGCCCCTACGCCAACTGTTTCTCCATCTGCGCTGGGGCTATTCCGGCTGTTTCACCCGTATCATGCCGCTGCGCCAAACGTTAAAACAACTCAAGCGCGAAATAGTGGCTTTGCAACAAGAGGTGGATATCTACCTCAACCTGCTTTATGTTGCGCCAAGCCAGCAAGGCCAAGGGTTAGCGCGTCAACTGCTCGCGCCGCTGCTCGCGCGCTGCGATCATGAAAAACTGCGCTGCGGCGTTGATACTAACAACCCAGATAACATAGAGATTTATCAACATTTTGGTTTCGAGCTCGTGGGGCAAACTCACATTAACGAGCAGCTCGCCAACTACCGCTTAATTCGCCAGCCTCAATTATGCTTCGCCTTATAGACCGCGCTCAAAACGACAACAATGCATCACCACTCAGCGCAACTCGGTGATCCCATTGCGCTTAATCATCAATATCAGGCACGTTATCGACAAATAACCTCACATTGCTGACTTTTAGCCAATAAAAAAGGCTTCGCCATTGCGAAGCCTTCTTCTTAGCGCGTTTTGTTAGAGAAAATGCATCAGCTGAGAGAGCTGGGTAATTTCCACATCCGGCAAATGACGCGCTTTACGCTCGCGGCCTAAGCGCTGATAATGCAAGTTGATCCAACACGCCATCACACCCGCTTCGCGTGCGCCGGCGACATCCGCCGTAAGGTGATCGCCAACATGCAGCAGTTGATTGGGCGCGATTTGCAACCGCTGTACGGTTTTCTCAAACAGCGCCGCATGCGGTTTAGCAAGGCCATCCACGCCGCCTTGTAATGAAAACTGAAAATAACCCTCAAGACCGATACGCCCCACATCGGCATTACCATTGGTGATCGCCACCAGCGGCCAACGCTCGGCAAGCGCTGCCAGCACGGTATGCGTCATCTCAGGTACCGCGATGCGATGTCGCGCGTCCATCACCAGTGCGATCCCTTCATCAGCAGCGGCATTCGCCTCGGCGGCACTAACGCCAAACTGCATGAGCAAAATACGCAGGGTTTCATGACGCCACGCGGTCATGTCATCACTCAGTCCCGGCTGCTGCTTTGCCACATTGGCTTTCAACCGTTGCCAATCTTGCGGCGTCACATGCTGACACACCGGAAAACGCTGCACCAACCACTGGAACATCGCTTTTTCCATGTTCACGATCACCGGATAGTTGTCGTACAAGGTATCATCGAGATCAAAGCTGATCGCCGCAATGGGGCTTAATCGGCGGTAGAAACGCATACTCTCTCCAGATCAGGAACGTTGACGACGCGCCCTTGGGTGCGCCTGATCGTACACTTTAGCTAAATGTTGGAAATCGAGGTGGGTATAGATTTGGGTGGTCGACAAATTCGCGTGGCCCAGCAACTCTTGCACCGCACGCAAGTTACCGCTCGACTCCAGCATATGAGTTGCAAAACTGTGGCGCAATTTGTGCGGATTGATATGGCTAGAGACCGCTTGTTTTTGGCCCCACTCCGCCATGCGCTTTTGCACGTTGCGGTGAGAAATACGCTGACCCAAGCGCGAGACAAACAGCGCCGGCTCATCACTGTCCGCGACACTGCCGCGCACCTTCAGCCATTCGCCGAGCCAAATTTTCGCTTGGCCACCAAACGGCACTTGGCGCTCTTTGCTGCCTTTACCCATCACGCGCAGATCGCCGCGCGTCAGCTGAATATCTTTGACATTCAGTCCCACCAGTTCGGCAAGACGCAAACCGGCGCTGTACATAAGCTCCATCATGGCGCGATCACGCACCGCCAACGGATCATCTGAATCCACGTCGAGCAGTTGGTTAATTTCATCGACATCGAGGTTTTTCGGCAGCGGTTTATCTAACCGTGGCGCGGCAACGCCTTTGGCAACGTTCGCCTCCACTTTTTTCCGCCGCACTTGGTAATCCAAAAAGCTGCGCAAAGCGGATAAACGTAGCGCAATACTGCCCGGCTTCAACCCTTCGCGTTTGGCAGCCGCAACAATTTGGCGCACCCAACCGCTGTCGAGCTGTTGCCAGCGTGATAAGCCCAACTTCACCATCTGTTGGGCGATGCGCGTTAACTGCTGCTGGTAACTTTGTTCGGTATAACGACTGTACCCCTTCTCGACTCGCAAAAACTGATAGAAGTCGATCAAAGGATCAGTTAATGATGATGGCAATGCCACCTCATTCGTCATGTTGCGATGCCTCAACCAGCCATTTCGGGATCAATGCGCCAAGCAACTCGACCATTTGATCTAAAAACAGCGTGTCCATTGAGGGCTGAAAGTGCCCGCCATCGGGGCTGGCAAACACCAAGACACCCATAGGTTCACTTGGCGTATTGGCCGCCGCCGGTGTGGTGTTGATCGGCAATACCGCAAACGAGCCCAGCTCTGGCGGCTGATCCAACAGTAACTGCGCATCGTGGCGGGCTAATCGGCCAAGATACACCTGCTGCTTGGCATGCTGCGCCACGCGAGTTTGGGCGTATTCACTCTGCGCTAATTGATGGCGCGGGCAAGGATCGGCAAACAGGCGCAGGGTCACTTGCAGCGACAACTGATCGGCCATTTTCTGCAAGGCATGGCGCGCAGCGGTAATATTGCTAGCACGCAGCAACTTCAACTGCACTTCACCGAGTTGGCGAAATAGGGTCTCATTGCGACGTGCTTGCGACATCAACGCGGTGATATCTTCTTCTAGCTCCGCCACTCGGCTGCGTAAACGGGTCAGCTGAATATCAACTAGCGATACCGTGCCGCGCTCTTCGTGCGTCACCTGCACCGAATTCACCAGTTGCGGGTAATGGCGGAAAAAGTCAGGGTCATATTCTAAAAAAGCGGCCACAGCCGCTCTTTGTTGTATCAACAGCTCGTCGTCTGTTGGAATTTCAATGTCACTCATAGGGTAAACTGCCCGTCAAAGACATGCTCTGCCGGTCCTGTCATGTACAGTGGTTTATCTTCACCGGCCCAGCGGATCTTCAACGCTCCACCCGGCAAGTGCACTTTCACTTCACTATCGAGCAAACCTTGCTCGATCCCCACGGCCACCGCAGCGCACGCGCCACTGCCACAAGCTTGAGTTTCACCAGCGCCGCGCTCATAGACGCGCAATTTGACTTCCGAGCGCGAAATCACCTGCATAAAGCCGGCATTCACGCGCTCAGGAAAACGCTCGTGTGATTCGACCAACGGGCCGATCTCTTCGACCGGTGCGGTATTGATATCATCCACGATGGTGACGCAATGCGGGTTACCCATGCTCACCGCGCCACAAAACAGCGTGCTGTCATCAAGACGAAGCAGGTAGGTTTTCTCACGCGAGTTAGCTTTGAACGGGATTTTCGATGGCTCAAATTGCGGCACACCCATGTTGACCGTAATTTGGCTGTCGCTCTCAACCTTCAGCACCATCTTGCCGGACTTCGTCGTCACGCCAATCGTGTACTTATTAGTGAGACCTTTCAAACGCACAAAGCGCGCAAAGCAACGTGCGCCGTTGCCACACTGCTCGACTTCGCTGCCATCGGCATTGAAAATGCGATAGTGAAAATCAGACTCGGGATCGTACGGTGGCTCCACCACCAGCAGTTGGTCAAAACCAATGCCACGGTGGCGATCCGCCAGACGCCTTACCGCATCCGGCGAGAAAAACACGTTTTGGGTGACACAATCCACGACCGCAAAGTCGTTCCCCAAACCGTGCATTTTAGAAAATTGTACCTGCATGCGATTCCTTAATCTTCAGGCAACAGGGATTCGCCCTGCCATAGCTGAGGCAGAAGCTCACGCTCACGCACCACAAAAGCGCGAGCGCCATCGAGCATGATTTCCGCAGGGCGACAACGGGTGTTGTAGTTCGAGGCCATCACAAAGCCGTAAGCACCGGCACTGCGCACGGCCAGCAAGTCACCCGCTTGAATGTTCAATACGCGATCCTTGCCAAGGAAGTCGCTGGTTTCACACACCGGACCCACAATATCGTAGGCCACGCCTTCACCGTCACGCGGCACGACTGGCACAATGTTTTGCCAGGCTGAATACAACGCAGGGCGCATGAGATCGTTCATCGCCGCGTCGACAATGGCAAAGTTCTTGTGCTCGGTAGGCTTGAGAAATTCCACTTTGGTCAGCAGTACGCCCGCATTGGCGGCAATTGCACGGCCCGGCTCAAAGATCAGCTCGAGATGTTGATGATTGTCCATGCGCGAAAGCAGCGCACTGACGTAATCGGCTGGCATCGGGGGTTGCTCGTCGTTGTAACACACGCCCAAACCACCACCGACATCCAAATGGTGGATATGAATGCCTTGCTCGGCCAGTTGGTCGATCAGCGCCAACAGGCGATCAATCGCGTCAATAAACGGAGTAATTTCCGTTAGCTGTGAGCCGATGTGACAGTCCATGCCGACCACATCCAAGTGCTCCATGCTGGCTGCCAGCTTGTACACTTCTGGCGCGTAGTCGAACACGATACCGAATTTGTTATCGCGCAGACCGGTCGAAATATACGGGTGGGTTTTTGCATCGACGTCTGGGTTAATACGCAGCGATACCGGCGCCACTTTGCCCAAGCGGCCTGCCACTTCATTAAGACGATGCAGCTCCGCTTCGGATTCCACGTTAAAACACTTGATGCCAAGCTCTAACGCACGGGCCATTTCATCGGCGGTTTTACCCACGCCAGAGAACACCACTTTTTTAGGATCGCCGCCCGCTTCAATCACGCGCTCTAGCTCACCGGCCGACACAATATCAAAGCCTGAGCCCAAACGCGCCAACACGTTCAATACTGCCAGATTCGAGTTCGCTTTAACCGCATAACAAATCAGGTGAGGATGATCGACTACAGCGTTATCAAATGCCGTCCAGTGGCGCTCCAACGTCGCGCGTGAATAGACATACAATGGCGTACCATATTGCTGTGCGAGTGCAGAGAGCGCAACTTGCTCTCCCCAAAGTTGGCCATCGGCCTGATAGTTAAAAAAATCCAAAGCTCTCTCTTCCCTGTCTGTGTAGTTCTCTTAGTTTTGCTGCTCTGCCGGTTGCTCATCGGGTAGATAAAGCGGGCCGCTTTGGCCACAGGCTGACAGTGTTAGCATTGCCACCAAAACGGCGGCCAAAATTCGTATTTGCATCGGTCAAACACCCTGATAGAGTGATATTCATTATACAGACCTCTATAATCGCACCCATAACAGGAAAAGCAATAGGGCAGCCCAATGAATAGCACTGAATTTCACCAACTTGCCGATGATCTATTTGTCTCTATCGAAGAAGGGATCGACGAATCTGGCGCTGATATTGAATATGAGACCACCGGCAACGTACTTACACTTGAGTTTGAAGATCGCAGCCAAATCGTGATTAACCGCCAAGAGCCGATGTCAGAGATCTGGCTGGCGTCGAAAACCGGCGGTTACCACTTTAAATTTAATGGCGATGCCTGGATTTGCAGCCGCAGCGGGTTAGAGTTTGTCTCGATGCTGAAAAACGAATGTTCGCTGCATGCCGGCGAAGAGGTGAGCTGGTAAAACCAACGTGCGCAGGGTGAGTAATAGGACATAAAGGGTGCGATCCTCCACCTTACGACGCGCTTCCATGCCACTCTCGACATTGAACGATGTTCGCGAGAATCAAAAAAGGCAAGCCATTGGCTTGCCTTTTTGTTATCTGGTTCAGCGGTTATCGCCCTAATGCGGCGTGTTGTAACTCGACCACTGGCTCTGCGGGCTCGGATTTTCCAGTGCGGTATGGCAACACTTGGGCTTCACCATTTTTATCGCGCACAATGTTGTAGAACTGCGGCAAGTTGAAGTTAATAAAACCGGCACTGTGCTTCACTCGCCCTTGCGCAGAGGTGTAGAACTGGCTGACACCGTGCACCATGTCATCTTTGTGGCCGTTGCACTGGCGATAAACTTCGATCCGGTTAGCTTCATCGAGAATATACACGTTGTAGCCTTCTGCGCAGTCTTCAAAGAAGAACTGGATCAAACCTTCACTGGCGAAGGTATCGACAATTTCCGGTGGGCGCGGATCGCCTTTTTTCAGCATCAACTCACTGGTAGTGCGGATCTTGGTGCTGGAAATGGTGCTGTAGAAATCGACCGAGTTCTCCAGTTTCTGCACTGATACCCCACGGCGCTCAAAGAACAAACCATAAGTTTGGTTCGCCATGCGGATCGCTTTAAAGCGGCGGCGCTTATCTTGCTCCAATGGACGCAGACGCATCTCAATACATTCCGCGACCAATTGGTACACCACGTTGCGGATCAAACCACGCATGTGTTTGCTGTAACAGAACACATCCACCGATTCCGGCGGGATCGCCTCTTGGTGCATTTTACCCAACACGGTTTTCAGCGCATCCAACATCGCGTTCTCACCGGTAAAGTGCAGAGTACGCACTTCATTCCATGAGTTACGGTAGATGAAATCGACACTGCCGACTAAACACGCTTGCTCTTCGCCAAAGCTGAAAATGTCGGTGTTTTTAAAATCAAACTTCACCGCTTTACTGCTCAGGCGCGTGGTGGGATCGTTTTCCAAGTTGATGAACATCGCCAACTGGCGAATTTCACACGGACTGGCCAGCGCTTGCATGCCCGGTTTCGAACGACGCAACGAAAAGGTATTACGCATATCGCTGACCATTTGGTACAGCTTATCGATATCCAAATTGGCGTTGCGTACTACGGTATGTAAATGCGTGGTGTCCGTTAGCAGGCCATTAAAGAAGGCCCAGCCGATCAACTTGCTGAGATAATTGTTATTTTCCAGCGGCGCACGGCCAATAATATCGACCGGATTTAGCGATTGCTTGTAAATGTACCAACCCGCCGGCATGGTGCGATTCGGACCGACTTGAATAAAGCTCAAATCGTCTTCGTGCATGTCAGGCGACAACTGCTGATTGAGTAAATCCACTTTACCCGGCAGCACTTCAAAGGCGGCATACAGTTTACGCGCCAAGATACTGATATCTTCTGGGCTGATCGTCGCCGTAATGCTGTTTTTACGCGCAAATCGGATCAAGTTGCGGTAACTGAGCATCAAGGCATCAAGCAATTCATTGTGTGCCGGACGCACCTGCTCGACTTTCCACAAGCGGCGATTGTCTAACTGATGCAGTGTTTCGTACTGCCACTCCCAGCTGTGAGTTAAGCGCGACAACACTTCGCGACGCCACGGCACTGAGCCATTGGACGAATCACGGGTGAGTTTTTCGTGGGTTTTTAGGTAGAAACAACGGCGCACCAAATCCAAACGGCGATGATCGCCAATACGCTCAAGGTAACGGGTGACCTTTTCGAGCATCAGATAGTAGCCATCAAGGCCAAAGGCCGAGGCTTGTTGGGTCGGATCGTAGTTCACCGCAAAGAAGCGACGCTTAATATCGACGCTCAGTAATTGGGTATGGGGGTATTCGCACGAATAGGCTTCAAGCAAAATCGCCTTGAGCACCGACTTATAAGGGGAGTCGATACTTTTATAAAGCTGCCACAGGCTGGAGCCGAAATACTCGGCAGCCGGAATGCGGCTAAGGCCACCAAAATCAATCCAATCTTGACGCTTGAGCGCGCCGTCTTTGACCAAACTGTCGAGGTACTCGTCGTAGCACTCTTCCATTTCTGGCGGCACGATAAACCACAATAAACGTTTACCGGCCAGACGCAGCGCCGAGCGATAAAACTCATCGAGCAACAACAAGTGCTGGCTGGAGCCACAGTTGTCACCGGTCATTTCATCCGAACAGCAATCGCGGAAACGGGTTTCGTCGATCAAAAAGAAGTTGGCTTCAACCCCTTGCGACATCGCCCACTCAGACACGCATTGGCATTTGCGCTCAAGTAGCTCGCGCTGCGCTTTGGGCATGTCACTGTTTACACAAACCCAAATATCGAGATCGCTGGTCTGGCTTTGACCCAACGACGCCGTACTGCCCATGGAATACAAGCCGTTGATCGCCCCAGCATCGGCGGCCGGGATCTCATCGAGCGTGAGTCCATACGTCAGGGCGCAATCAGAAATAAACTGGGATTGGGGATCTGACAAGGTAAAGCCGTCAATCCCAATAGGAATATCGGCGTTCACATAACCAGGGATCGCTGGGTGGTTAAACTGCAATAGCGCAGGCAGCAAGGTAAAGATTTGCTGTTGAAGAGGATTCATTGCCGCACGCGCACGAGCAAGCCTAAGCTCGGTATGCCTATCGTAACGCTGGACTAGTGATTCAATGTAGGTCTGCAACTTAGTCATCCAAGAGCGCTCATCCAAGAGCCGCTAACACCGACTGCTTCACACAAAAGCTCTGCTTAGAAATCGGCTTACTCTGGTGGAGTAATAACCAATCCCGCCCCAAAAACGTGATCAATATAACAGTTTACCCTTGGAGGGTAAAGATATTGAAACATTAACACCGCCCTTTTTTATGCAACAATGGCATAAGGCAGTATTGGCTGCGTACTGATGGAAAGCCCTTCATCGTCACTCACGCCGCAAAAAATGGGCAATGGCGTAATGAAACTCCCCGTCACACTCGTCTTGATACGTTGTTGGCGAAAGAAACGAGAGCAAATTCACACTTATTCGTCTTTCTGTCCAAAATATGCGCCAATCTCAATGCAAAAGCAGGGAAAGAATTGTTCCCCTGTGCAGCAATGTTAGGATACGGCAATCAGTATCAATAGGGATATTCCAATGACTAACCGACCACTGCGTATCGCGACACGCCAGAGCGCCCTTGCCTTGTGGCAGGCAGAATATGTTAAAGCAGAACTGGAAAAAATACACCCACAATTGGAAGTGGTATTGGTGCCGATGGTAACAAAAGGTGACATTATCCTTGATACGCCATTGGCCAAGGTGGGCGGTAAAGGTTTATTCGTCAAAGAGCTGGAAAATGCCATGCTCGAAGACCGCGCCGATATCGCGGTGCATTCCATGAAAGACGTGCCAGTGGAATTCCCTGAAGGCCTGGGCTTAGTCACCATTTGTGAACGCGGCGATCCGCGCGACGCCTTTGTCTCTAACCACTACGCCAGCATCGACGAGCTACCGCAAGGCGCGGTTGTGGGCACTTCTAGCCTGCGCCGTGAATGCCAGTTGCGCGCCGCACGTCCTGATCTCGTCGTTAAAAGCCTGCGTGGCAACGTAAATACTCGCCTTAAGAAAATGGATGACGGTGAATTTGATGCCATCATCTTGGCTTGCGCGGGTCTACAGCGCCTCAAGATGGATGCGCGTATTCGCCAAGCTCTGCCGCCAGAGCAAAGCTTACCGGCCGTTGGTCAAGGCGCTGTCGGCATTGAATGCCGCCTCAATGATCAATGGGTTATTGATCTTCTCAAGCCACTAAGCGATACCGACACCACCGATCGCGTGTTGTGTGAGCGCGCAATGAACAACCACCTTGAAGGCGGCTGTCAGGTACCGATCGGCAGCTACAGCGAACTCGACGGCGACAACATCTGGCTACGAGCCTTAGTCGGAGAGCCGGACGGCAGCCAAATCATCGCCGGTGAAATTCGCGGCTTGCGCAGCGATGCCGAACAACTAGGTCGCACCCTCGCGCAAGAACTGCTCGACCGTGGCGCCGATGACATCTTGCGTCGTCTATATAGTAGCGACAATCACTAATGACCTTGGTCATTGTTCGGCCCGCTCCCGATTGCCATGCGCTCGCCGCGCAGTTGCAGCGCGTCGGCATTTCAGCTCTTGCCCAACCGGTGCAAACCTTTGAAATGACGACGCACGCAAAAACACTGCCGACCACGCTGCAATCACTGGCCGAAAATGATCTCGTCATCGCAGTAAGTCCAAATGCGGTGCAGTTTGCACAGCAAATTATGACCCAGGCCAAGCTGCATTGGCCTAAGTTAACCTATATTGGTGTAGGGGAACGCACTGCCCGTGAATTACAACAGGTGAGCGGCCAACCCACTCTTTTTCCTCAGCAAGCAGACAGCGACGGCGTGCTAGCCTTACTGCGCAACAACGACATTCAACGTGCGCGCGTCGTGATCATTCGAGGAGAGGAAGGCAGAGATGCCATTGCACAAGGACTGATGCAGGAAGGAGCACAGGTTACCAACGCCAATATCTACCGCGCGACACCATTGCCGCTTGAGGGGAACACCCTGTACCAGCAATGGCAATCTCGCGTGACGGGGTTGGTGGTAACCAGTCAGTCGCAACTGACTCAATTATGGACACTTTTTACGCCTAAGCAGCAAGCGTGGTTATGCAACTTGCACTTGTGGGTCCCTAGCCCTCGTGTCAAACTGCACGCTCAAAGTTTGGGCTTTCGCACAATTTCTTGCGCAAACAGTGCATCGAATACAGCCCTGTTTGCTACCCTAAGCGAGAACTGCAAAACGGGATAAACGGATGACCGACAAAAAAAATAAACAAGATCTCCCTCAACGCAATAACAAGACTGAGATCAACAAGGCTAACAACCAACCATCAACTCAACGTGATACCAAAACTGCAGCGGATAAGACCCGTCCGAAGCAGGAGCCTGCGGCCACAGAGAAAACCACAGCCAAACCTGCTGCGGAGACTCAAACCGCCGCGCAAGCAGCCCCTGAAGCTAAGCCTGCAGCCAATGCTACGCCCCAACAACAGAGCGGTGTAAATAAAACTGGCGTTGCTGCCATTATTCTTGCCTTCCTGCTCAGTGGTGGCGTGCTTTGGCACAGTCATACCCAAAGCCAGCTGCAACAAGCCAAAATTGCCGAGCTAGAAAAACTGGTTGCGGCGCAAAACGTGAAAGTAGCTGATGCGGTTGATACCGTTGAAGCGGCGAGCAGCGAAGTGAGCCAAGAGCTCAGCACTGCGATTAACGAAGTGAACAAGCTCGCAGATGCCCACCGCGAGAAACAAGATCGCTCAATCAGCAGCATGCAAAATGCCATCGCTCAAATTGAAGGCCGTAGCCCGAACGACTGGTTGCTTGCCGAAGCCGACTACTTGGTCAAAATGGCGGCGCGTAAGCTGATCTTAGAGCGTGACGCTCAAACAGCCCGCCAACTGCTGCTAGCGGCGGATGTGCGTTTGGCAGAAATGAATGACCCTTCACTGAAGAACGTACGTGATGCACTAACGCACGACACCGCAGCCCTGCGTGACGTGGCGTTTGTCGATACCGACGGCTTGGTGAACAAGCTTGCCGATCTGCAAAACCGTGTCAGCAAACTGCCGATTGATGGCGCAGTGATCCCAGCGAGCCTGCAAGACGAGAGCGCAGAAGGTGAAGGGGCCGATTGGCAACAAAACCTAAGAACCTCACTGACTGACTTTAGCGAAAACTTCATCACCTACCGTAAGCGCGATGGTAGCACCCTGCCTCTGCTAACGCCTGAGCAACACTTGTACCTGCAAGAGAACATCAAGGCGAAACTAGAGACAGCTACTAAAGCGGTATTCCGTCAAAACGACGAGCTGTACGTGAGCGCCATCAACGATGCGATCACTTGGTCAGGCCAATATTTCGATACCAACGAAAAATCGGTGCAAGACTTCATCGCCGATCTAGAAGCGCTGAAAACCCAACCGGTCACGGCAGAGCTACCTAAAGAGCTAGAGTCGCTGCAAATGGTCTCGACCCTTATTGAACAACGTCTGCGTACCAAAATTCACTCAATCAGCAACGAAGGAGTGTAATTTATGCTGCGATTAATTCTTTTGGTGATCACAGTGGCCGCAGGCTTAGCCGCTGGGCCACTGTTGAAAGGACAGCAAGGCTATGTCCTGATCTCAACCGCGAATTCCACCATTGAGACCAGCATTCCGGTGCTGATCTTTATGATGGCAGCCCTGTTCATCGGGATCATCTTGGTACTGAACATCCTGAAGTTCGTCTTCTCGTTGTTTGGTCGCACCCGTGGTTTCTTCGACAGCCGCAAACAACGTAAGTCGCGCGAACAGCTCGCGGTCAGCCAAGCGAAACTGCTGGAAGGCGATTGGAAACAAGCGGAAAAACTGGCCGTGAAATACGCACCGCACAGTGATAACCCGCAGCTGAACTTCCTAACGGCAGCGCAAGCCGCGCAAGGCCGTGGTGATGTTGAGCAGCGTAACAAGTACTTGATTGAAGCCGATGCCAGCAAAGGCAGCGTACTCGCGGTCAACCTGACCCGTGCCCGTTTGCAGCTAGAGCAAAACGAGCTAGACGATGCACGTCACACCCTAGAAACGCTACGTGACAACTTCGCGCAAAACGGCGTGGTGCTGGGTCTGTTGCGTGACTGCTACTTGGCGCAGCAAGACTACCAACCGCTAGTTCACCTGCTACCGGCACTGAAAAAAGCCAAGCTGATGGACGACGCCGCGTACGAGCAACTTTGCATCGAAGCGGAATGCGGCGTGATGGGACAAATCGCGAGCCTACGCGGCAGCGAAGGTTTGCTCAGCTACTGGCACAGCCTGAAAAAAGCCCAGCGTCAAAACCCAGTGTTACTGGCTAGCTTTGTCAAAGAAATGATCAGCCGTCAGGCGGATGAGCAAGCGTACACCATCATCAAGGAAACGCTGAAGAAGGTTCCATCGCCAGAGATCATGGCGCTGATCCCGCAGTTGAAGCTGACGGATTACCATCCGGTGATCACCATGCTTAACGGCGTACTGAAAAACCAAGCGGATAACGCGGTGGCCTTCAGCACGCTTGGCCAGCTGTACTTGCGTGATGGCAAGCTGGAAGAAGCGAAAGCCCAGTTTGAGAAAGCGGTCGAGCTATCACCAAACGTGTCAGATTACGCCTACTTGGCTGACGTGCACGAACGTTTGAAAGAGTCAGACAAAGCGGCAGAAATTTCGCGTAAAGGTCTGCTACTGGCGACGCCAAACCAAGCGTAACCAAACCAATACGAAAAAAGCGCCGCAAGGCGCTTTTTTTATGCTGAGCGTTTCGGCTCAGTTTTTATCGTCAGCTATGTCAGTCACAGTCAGCCGTAACCGCAAAGCAGTAACGACTCTGCCAAACCTTACCCAACAGTATCGATTTAGCTGAAACGCATCGCGCTAGGCTTTGCTTTTCTTTAGCTTGGCACCACTGCACAGCACCGCTTTGTCATTCGCCACTCGGGCGCATTTTTCACAGACAAATTTCGGTTTTTTTACCAGCTTGCGCAGCACTTTGATGTCATCGCTGATCTCAGCGCGACGCCACTTGCACAGCGTTTTCTTAGTTAGCTTTGACACGCGTTGACTACACTCCTAACGCGGCTTGCACGTATACATCAAACCGATTTTTCTTGGTTTCAATCGCCATGCTCGGCACTTGGTTGTTCAACGGCTCGGCGTAGTCTGGGCGTTTCACCACCACACGTTGCGTTGCGAGCGCCAAGGCAGGCGTTAACAGATCATCGGCATCATCATCGCTGCCCACCAGCGATTGAAAGACGCGCATTTCTTTTTTCACCAGTGCCGATTTCTTCTTGTGCGGATACATAGGGTCGAGATACACCACATCCGGCATCTCTGTCACGCTATCGACCATGGCTTGATGGCTCACCGCATGCAAGAGCGACATCCGCTCACGCATCCAACCGCCAATCTCGCTATCGGCTTGCGCGCGGCGCAAACCATCATCCAGCAACGCCGCCACCACCGGATGACGTTCAATCATCATCACTTTACATCCCAGCGAGGCGAGCACGAACGCATCGCGCCCTAAGCCCGCTGTGGCATCAAGTACCGTCGGGTTTTTACCTTGTTTCAGCCCCACCGCTTTAGCAATGGCTTGGCCTCGTCCACCCCCGAATTTACGACGATGCGCCACCGCACCCGAGACGAAATCCACAAAAATCGCACCGAGTTTAGGCTCGTCGGTTTTACGCAGTTCAAGATGATCAGGCGTTAGGACCAAGGCAAACAGGGCGCTGTTATCAGCGATCAGCCCCCAGCGGGAAGCAAGCTCAGCCAGCTGCTGCTCGTCAGCGCCAGCTTCACAAATCAGTTGTATCTGCACACAGAGTTACTCAATCACCCATTAATCCGCTGATTGTAACACCTCGGTTGGCGTCTGCGGTACTGTCGGCGAGTATTGCTGGCTCAGCGACGCGACCAGCTCAGGCAACGGACACGGCTTACCAATCAAATAGCCTTGGGCGTAGTCGACACCCAATTTGGCCAATTGCGCTAAGATTTCAGGCCCTTCGACAAACTCCGCCACGGTTTTCTTGCCCATGGTTTTAGCGAGATCGTTGATCGCTTTCACCATCGCCAAGTCCATCTCATCTTTGGCAATATCACGCACAAACATCCCGTCGATCTTGATGATGTCGACCGGAATACGTTTGAGATAACCAAATGATGACAACCCCGAGCCAAAATCGTCCAAGGCGATTTGACAGCCAATTTGCTTTAATCGGGCGAATAAGGAGATCGCTTCACTTAAGTTACCGATCGCCGCCGTTTCGGTGATCTCCAAACAGATTTTCTCCGCCGGTACCGCCGAAGTGCGCAGCGCACTCTCCAAGAAGCCAACAAAATCGCCGTTGCCCATGGATTGTCCCGATAAGTTAATCGAGCACAACTCTAACTGCGCCAACGCCTGCGGCGCACTGGCAAGCCATGCCAATGTGTGTTCTATCACATAGCGGTCAATCAAATGCGCTAAGTTGTAACGTTCGGCTGAGGGTAAGAACACCCCAGGGTTGGCCATTTCACCGTTACGATCGCGCATCCGCACCAAGATTTCATAGTGGTGACAGCTGGAATCTTGCGCCACTGGCAAAATTTGTTGGGCATACAACTCAAAGCGTTTCTCATCCAAGGCATCGTGGATCCGGTTGACGTACACCATTTCCAGTTCACGGCGTTTGAGCTCTTCATCATCAGGATGATAGATGTGCAGACGGTTACGACCTTCATCTTTCGCCGCATAACAGGCGGTATCGGCTTGCGCATGCACTTGCTGCGGGGAGCCAGCGGTTTGGTCGATCAAACGAATACCGATAGAGGCACTGAAGTTAAACCGGTTCTTTCGCCAGAAAAATTCATTGCTGCCCAAGGTCTCTAAGATCAACTCCCCAAGCGCTTTCGCCCGCGCTGGGGTGCAATCCGGCACCAGCATCGCAAATTCATCTCCGCCCAACCGTGCCAAAATCGACGCGGGCGGCGCGATACCGCTGAGCAACAACGCAACCTGTTTTAGCGCCTCATCCCCGGCTTCATGGCCAGCAGTGTCGTTAATCACTTTGAACTGATCGAGATCGATATAAAACAGAGCGTAGTCGATGTGCTGCTCGGCAGACAAGGTGATCACCCGCTCAAGCTCAGACTCGAAATAGTTGCGATTAAACAGATGAGTGAGGTAGTCATGGCTGGCTTGGAATTCGAGCTTGCGGCGCAACTCTTGGTTGTCGGAAATGTCTTCCCCCACCAAAAGCAATTGTAAATTGGACGGCATAAAGCGAATGGTTTCACGGATCCACACCGCGCGGCCTTTGGCATTGCGATACCGCAGCTCGCGCCGCCATACCGGCGTGGCTTCGTTGCTGCTTTGTGCCATCACCTGCTGGGGCGGCGTTTCATCACCAAAATAGAAGTCGGTGACCTTATGCCCGAGCAGCTCGCGTTTGCTGTAGCCAAGCAGATCGGCAGCAAACTGGTTCACCGATTGGATCCGTGATTGCTGATCGACCGCCAGCAACATCACCGGCTGGTTCTCATACAACAACCGGTAGCCCACTTCACTGTCGCGTAGTTTTTCCTCGGTTTGACGACGCACGGTGATATCGCGCGCTTCAAACAAAATTAAGCCGCCCTCGTCGTTGTCGTCGAGATCAATCGCTTTAAAGCCAAGCTCCAGCATGCGCACGCCTTGCTCGCGGCTTTTTAGCTCGATTTCAAAACTGCTGATCTGCCCCATTTTCGCGCGCACAAATGCTTGGCGCAGGGTTTCTCCGCCGCCTTGCTGCCAGCACGACCAACGCCAAAACGGGCGATCATATTTGATCTGCCCATGGCCTATCATGTTTTGTAGCGCCAAGTTACCCGAGACGAGGATGCCGGACGGATCGAGAATGCCGATGTGTTGGAAGCTTTGATCAAAGACCCCTTCAAACAGGGCTTGGCTGCGGCTCAGCTCGACATCACTGCGGCGCATTTGCCGAATGGTGACCACCAGCATCCCGATCACCACAATCAGGATCGACACCAAGACGGCGGCGCTGATGATCTCGGTAGAAATCGCCGGCCATTGCGGTAACGTGGGTAGCAGTGTGCTATCGGCCAAAGCCTGAGCAGAAAAAAGGGCTAAACCACCGACAAACAAACGAAATAATGGCAAACTGACTCCTTATTCACCTAACGTAGGCCGAGGCCATGACCGCCAAACTTGATGATTTAGATCGCGATATCTTGAGCACGTTAATGGACGATGCGCGCCACACTTACGCCGATATGGCCAAGCGCTTTGGGGTTAGCCCAGCCACTATCCACGTTCGCGTTGAGAAAATGCGCGCCGCCGATATCATTATCGGTACCGAAGTGTGCGTAAATCCTAAAGCCCTCGGCTACGACGTCTGCTGTTTTATCGGTATCAATCTCAAAGCTGCCCGCGATTACCACTCCGCCTTAGAAAAGCTCAATGCACTGGATGAAGTGGTGGAAGCCTATTACACCACCGGGGCTTACAACATCTTTGTCAAACTGATGTGTCGCTCAATTGAAGAATTACAATACGTCTTGATTGATAAATTACAAGCAATCGACGAGGTTCAATCGACAGAAACGTTAATTTCGCTGCAAAATCCGATCAACCGTAACGTTAAGCCATAATTTTGACGCCAAAACACCGCTTTTTGACACGCAGCAACCCCATGTTATGTAAGTGTTTTTGCGGCAATTTACCGCATTGGTTTTCGCCCTTTTTGAACGCGATTTTCGCGTCGGTGTTACCCGTTTTTTCAGCGCGGTTTTCGTCCATTAATCCCCTGTTTTTTCTCAATACGGTGACTGGTGTGATCTTCTTTTTGCCGTAGCGCAGGCATAAAAAAACCGCCCACCAAGGGTGAGCGGTTTCAAATCGCGAATAGGCTTTCGCTAATTAGCCTTGAATGCCACTGTGGCGCAATAACGCATCAATTTGCGGCTCGCGACCACGGAAGCGTTTGAACAGCGCCATCGGCTCTTCACTACCACCACGACTTAAGATGCAATCTAAGAAGTCTTGGCCGGTTTGGGCGTTAAAGATCCCGTCGTCTTCAAAACGGGAGAACGCATCTGCTGACAGTACTTCCGCCCACAAGTAGCTGTAGTAACCCGCGCTGTAACCACCGGCAAAGATATGGCTAAAGCTGTGCGGGAAGCGGTTCCACTCAGGGCTCGGCACCACCGACACTTGCGATTTGATACGCGCCAACGTCTCTAGCACTTGCGCGCCCACTTCCGGATCGTATTCGGTGTACATGGTGAAATCGAACAGACCGAACTCAAGTTGGCGCAACATACCCATTGCGGAATGGTAATTTTTCGCCGCCAGCATTTTCTCTAGCATCGCCTTTGGCAAGGGCTCGCCAGTTTCAAAATGACCGGAGATAAACGCCAGCGCCTCTTCTTCCCAACACCAGTTCTCAAGGAACTGGCTTGGCAGTTCGACCGCATCCCATGGCACGCCGTTAATTCCCGCCACTGCGCCCACATCAATTTGGGTCAACATGTGGTGAATACCGTGGCCAAACTCATGGAACAAGGTCACCACTTCATCATGGGTAAACAGGGCCGGCTTGTCGCCGACAGGACGGTTGAAGTTACAAGTCAGGTACGCCACTGGGTGCTGCAGTGAGCCATCGGCGGTAAAGCGACGTCCCATGCAATCATCCATCCATGCGCCGCCACGCTTGTGCTCACGGGCATACAAGTCAAAGTAGAAACTGCCACGCAGCGCGCCGCTGGCATCAAAGATGTCGTAGAAGGTCACGTCTTTGTGCCAAACGTCGACGTTTTCACGCGGTTTGACTGTCATGCCAAACAGGCGATGCAGCACTTCAAACAGACCGTTAATCACGGTTTTTTCTGGGAAGTACGGACGCAGCTCTTCATCAGAAATGCTGTAACGGTGCTGTTTAAGCTTTTCTGAGTAATACGCAAAATCCCACGGCTCGAGATCGGCCGCGTTAAACTCTTCCGCCGCGTACGTTTGAAGCTCGGCCACTTCGCGCTCGCCTTGTGGCTTGGCTTTGGTGACCAACTCCGTCAAAAAGCCCAGTACTTGATCAGGGGTTTCCGCCATTTTGGTGGCGAGAGACTTTTCACTGTACGTGGCAAAGCCGAGCAGGCGCGCCAGTTCATGGGTGAGTTTAAGTTTCTCAGCCATGATGTCGCTGTTGTCCCATTTGCCCGCGTTCGGACCGCGATCAGAAGCGCGAGTGGTAAAGGCTTCGTACATTTCACGGCGCAATTCGCGATTATCACAGTAGGTCATCACTGGCAGGTAAGACGGAATGTCGAGCGTAAACAAGTACCCGTCTTGCTCACGTGCTTCGGCTTGCGCTTTCGCCGCTTGCAGCGCAGATTCTGGCAAGCCTGCCAGCGCTGCTTCGTCGGTGATCAACTTGGTCCAACCCATGGTGGCATCAAGCACGTTGTTGCTAAATTGCGACGATAGCTCAGACAGACGTTTGCTGATCTCGCCGTAGCGGTGTTGCTCGTTCGCTGGCAGACCAATGCCCGACAGTTCAAACTCGCGCAGCGCATCTTTGATCGACTTTTGCTGTGCTAGCGACAGCGTGGCAAATTCGTCGCTGGCTTTGAGTGTTTTATAGGCGTCATACAAGCCTTTGTGTTGCCCAACCCAAGTGCTGTAATCCGACAACAGCGGCAGACACGCTTCATAGGCTTCACGCAGTTCAGCGCTATTTTGCACCCCGTTAAGGTGTCCTACCGGCGACCAAATACGGCCTAGACGATCGTCCACTTCTTCCAGTGGTGCGCAAATGTTGTCCCAGCTTGGTGGCAGTTGAACCACTTCTTCGACCTTGGCACGGCAAAGGGCAATCGCCTCTTCCACCGCCGGTACGATATGCTCAGGTTTGATCGCGGAAAATGGCGGTAGCCCGGTCATTTCGAGTAATGGATTAGACATGAAAGCTTCCTTAACTTTGATGGGTATACCCCAGATATGGGACTGTTGCTCCCAAAATTCAACAGACTGGCCGCACGAGCGGACAAAAATGCCGGCCTTTTTCTTCCTGCCACCAGCGACAGTGACGAGGCTGGCGTGCGGCGATACGTGCGTCCTTGCTGCAACTTGAACCACTATCAGTCATAATAGCGCGAAATTTGTTCCCGAGATTGAATCTATGCTCAGCTACCGTCACAGCTTCCATGCCGGTAACCACGCCGACGTGGTGAAGCACATTGTTGAAACCCTGATCCTGCAAACCCTTAAACAGAAAGAGAAACCTTTCGTTTATCACGACACCCACTCCGGTGTGGGTCGCTACGATTTGCAAGATGAGCGCGCAGAAAAAACCGGTGAATACAAAGAAGGCATTGCGCGTATTTTCGAGCAAGAGAACCTGCCGGAAGGCATGCAAGACTACCTTGATGCAATCAAAGCCCTGAACGAGGGTGACTTGCGCTACTACCCAGGCTCACCCCGCGTGGCGCGAGCGCAAATTCGTGAGCAAGACCGTATGGTGCTCACCGAGCTACATCCTGCTGACTTCCCGCTGTTGCTGCAAGAGTTTCGCGGCGATCGCCAAGTGAAGATGTATAAAGAAGATGGTTTTGCGCGTTTGAAAGGCAGCTTGCCGCCGAAAGAGCGTCGTGGCTTGGTGTTGATCGACCCGCCCTACGAGCTAAAGCACGAGTACCAAGATGTGGTCAATGCGATTGCTGACGCGCACAAACGTTGGGCCACTGGCATTTACGCGATTTGGTATCCGGTGGTGTATCGCGACAACGTCGATTTGATCCTCGACGGCCTTGAAGATGCGGGGATCCGCCGTATTCTGCAAATCGAGCTGGGCGTGTCACCCGACACCACCGAGCGTGGCATGACGGCTTCAGGCATGATAGTGATCAACCCACCGTGGAAACTGGAGCAGCAAATGGCCGACATTTTGCCGTGGCTGCAACAACATATCGCGCCGACGCACGGCCACACCACGCTACGCTGGGTCGTACCCGAATAATCGGCCCCCCGTCACAAGCATAAAACGAGAAACGCACGGCATTGTTACAACCCAATCCGTGCGTTTTTACTTTCTGTCGGTTTTTTGCTTTCTATCCCTTGGCTCTGTGGATAGACTAATCCGGAAGGAATTACTAATAACGAGGAGAGAGTACATGGCTACCCATTTTGACTACCTATGTATCGGTGGTGGCAGTGGTGGTATTGCATCAGCAAACCGCGCTGCGATGTATGGTGCCAAAGTCGGTCTAATTGAAGCCAAGGCACTGGGTGGTACGTGTGTAAACGTCGGCTGTGTGCCTAAGAAAGTCATGTGGCACGGGGCGCAAATCGCAGAAGCGATGCACCTGTACGCAAAAGACTACGGCTTCGACGTTACCGTTAACCAATTTGATTGGGCCAAGCTGGTTGAAAGCCGCGAAGCCTACATTGGTCGCATTCATACTGCGTACGACAACGTACTGGGCAAAAACAAAATCGAAGTGATCAATGGCTTTGCGCGTTTTGTTGATGCCAAAACCGTGGAAGTGAACGGTGAGCATTACACTGCCGATCACATCCTGATCGCCGTCGGCGGCGAGCCAACCATTCCGAATATTCCCGGTGCTGAGCACGGCATTGATTCGAATGGCTTCTTCGAGCTAAACGCACAACCAAAACGCACTGCCGTGATTGGCGCGGGCTACATCGCGGTAGAAATCGCGGGCGTACTGAGCGCACTGGGCACCGATACTCACCTGTTCGTGCGTAAAGAATCCCCATTGCGCAGCTTCGACCCGATGATCATCGAAACCCTAGTGGAAGTGATGAACGCCGAAGGGCCAACCCTGCACACCCACAGTGTGCCAAAAGAAGTAGTGAAAGAAGCCGATGGCACCCTGACGCTGCATTTCGAAAACGGCGAGCAGCACAACACCGACACCCTGATTTGGGCGATCGGTCGTCACCCGACCACCGATAAGATCAACTTGGCAGCCACCGGCGTGGCAACCAATGATCGCGGCTACATCAAGGTTGATGAATACCAGCAAACCAATGTCCCTGGCATCTACTGTGTCGGCGATATCATGGAAGGCGGTATCGAGCTTACGCCAGTGGCGGTTAAAGCGGGGCGTCAGCTGTCTGAGCGTCTGTTTAACAACAAGCCTGATGCGAAGATGGACTACAACCTAGTTCCGACCGTGGTGTTTAGTCACCCACCGATCGGCACGATCGGTTTGACCGAGCAAGACGCCATCGCGCAATACGGTGAAGAAAACGTCAAAGTGTACAAATCGGGCTTTACCGCGATGTACACCGCTGTGACTAGCCATCGCCAGCCTTGTAAGATGAAGTTGGTGTGTGCGGGACCGGAAGAGACCGTGGTTGGTCTGCATGGCATCGGCTTCACCGTCGATGAAATGATCCAAGGTTTCGGTGTAGCGATGAAGATGGGCGCCACCAAAGCGGACTTCGACAGCGTCGTGGCTATCCACCCAACGGGCTCGGAAGAGTTCGTTACCATGCGCTAACGTCTGCTCTGATCCAGCGCTAACGCCTGCGTTAAGTCATGCAATGACTCTGCGCTACATCATGCGCCGATCTGCGGCTGTACCATGGCGGTGAACAATGCATTTCACCGCCGTTGCGCAACCGGTTGAACACAAGAAAAGCCAGCATTACGCTGGCTTTTTTAGACACCGCGTTCGGGCTGCGAACGGCAAAATGTATAAATTATGATGACGGCAAAAAAGCGTGACGTGGATACCAAAGTCGATAAGTCCCGCCCCATGGGGATTTAATATTCTCGATAAGCATTTTTTATCGTTTTAATAAAAACTTCTTGCTTTAAATTGGTCACTAAAACCTCTACGGTTCGCATCGACAAACAGCCCCATTTCTCTCAAACACTTCTATACTTTGGCAAAAGTTACTCAATGGTGACTGTCTGTTGCTTGACGCGTCATTTCGACTGAAATGGCATCGATTCTTTGCCTGATCACTCCGATCAGGATTAGCTAATTTGAAGGTATCCCCATGCGCATTGCTATTTTGTCTCGCAATGAAAACTTGTACTCCACTCGTCGTCTAAAAGAGGCAGCCGAGGCCCGAGGTCATCAGGTAGACATTATCGATACACTGCATTGTTACATGGACATCACCAGTAACTCGCCAAAAGTGCGTTACAACGGTGAAGATCTTCCACAATACGATGCGGTTATCCCACGTATTGGCTCATCAATTACGTTCTACGGCACTGCAGTAGTTCGTCAGTTTGAGATGATGAATACCTTCTGTGTGAACGAATCGATCGCGATCAGCCGCTCACGTGACAAACTGCGCTCGCTGCAGTTGCTATCACGTAAAGGCATTGGTCTGCCACGTACCGGTTTTGCCAGCAAGCCTGACAAAATCCAAGACTTGATCCGCAACGTCGGCGGTGCCCCACTAGTGATTAAACTCCTCGAAGGTACCCAAGGGATCGGTGTGGTTCTGGCAGAAACCACCAAAGCAGCAGAAAGTGTGATCGAAGCCTTCATGGGCTTGAAAGCGAACATCTTGGTACAAGAGTTCATCAAAGAAGCTAACGGCGCCGATATCCGTTGTTTCGTTGTCGGCGGCAAAGTCGTTGCTGCGATGAAACGCCAAGCGGCAGAGGGCGAGTTCCGCTCGAACCTGCACCGTGGTGGTACAGCGAAGCTAGTACGTTTGACTAAAGAGCAACGCGCGACGGCGATCAATGCCGCCAAAGCAATGGGGCTGCGAGTTTGCGGCGTGGACATTCTAGACTCTAACCATGGACCGGTTGTAATGGAAGTGAACTCTTCACCGGGCCTAGAAGGGATCGAGAAAGCCACAGGGAAAGACGTTGCTGGGCTTATCGTGGAATACATCGAGAAAAACGCGAAGCCATACAGCAGTAGAAGCGAAGGACGTGGTTAATGACCTCACAGATCACCATTGCAGGCATCGAAATTAAGCCAGGT
Source organism: Thaumasiovibrio occultus (assembly GCA_019703815.1). Lineage (GTDB taxonomy): Bacteria > Pseudomonadota > Gammaproteobacteria > Enterobacterales > Vibrionaceae > Thaumasiovibrio > Thaumasiovibrio occultus. The sequence continues at coordinate 3,033,810 of AP023052.1, forward strand.
GAAAACAAAAAAATTCAACTGCCCGTAGCCAACTTGTACACCGATACCGACATGTGTATCCCCGTACATATCATGCGCGCGAAGAAACCGGGGCCGACCCTGTTTGTGAGTGCGGCGGTTCACGGCGATGAACTCAATGGTATCGAAATCATTCGCCGGGTAATGAACAAACCCGGTCTAAAACTGACGCGCGGCACCTTGATTGCCGTGCCTATGGTTAACGTTTATGGCGTGCTCAACCAAAGCCGTTACTTGCCAGACCGTCGCGACTTAAACCGTTGCTTCCCTGGCTCGCCTAAAGGCTCATTGGCAGCGCGCCTGGCGCACACTTTCTTAACCGAGATTGTGGCGTACTGTGATTACGGCATCGATCTGCACACCGGCGCGATCCATCGCTCCAACTTGCCACAGATCCGTGCCAACCTGAAAGACCCTGAAACTTTGGAGCTGGCGAAAGCATTCGGCGTACCGGTACTTCTCAACGCCAACTTACGTGATGGCTCTCTACGCCAAGCGGCAGTAGAAAATGACACCCGCATCCTGCTGTATGAAGCAGGCCAAGCGTTACGTTTCGACGAGTTCTCTATTCGTGCGGGTGTGAAAGGGGTAATGAACATTCTTTCCAGTCTGGGCATGGTGCGCAAGCGCCGCCAGCGCAAAACCAGTGTGGAGCCGTTTGTGGCTAACCGCAGTGATTGGGTGCGAGGCAATGCCAGTGGCTTAGTTCACGAGTATGCGCAATTAGGTGCCATGGTTGAAGCGGGCGATGTCCTTGCCTCTATCCATAGCCCAATGGGCGACAAACTGAGTGAAGTCACCGCCTCTCGCTCTGGGATTGTGATCGGTAAACAGAATATTCCTCTGGTACAAGAAGGCGACGCCATGTTCCATATCGCCTACTTCGGTGAGGACGCCGTCGATGTGGCTGAAAACATCGAGCAGCTACAGGAAGACTTGGCGATCCCACCTCATGATGAAACATAGGAGTGATCCATGACTGACAAATTGCTGATAGGTAGTGTTGAAGTGTGCAAACTGCCCGCGTTTGGTATCGAAGATCTGCAAATGCGGGTTGATACCGGTGCGAAAACTTCTTCGCTGCATGTCGACAATCTGGTGCACACCAAACACGACGGTGTGCCGTATGTGGAGTTTGACCTTCACCCTGATGTATACAACTTCGATCAAACGGTGCGCTGTGTCGCACCGCTTTTTGACACCCGCCGCATCAAATCATCGAACGGTGAAGTTGAGCGTCGTAGCGTGATCAAAACCCAACTCGAACTGGCGCATCACTTGTGGGATATTGAAATTACCCTCAGTAATCGCGAAGGCATGAGCTACCCAATGCTATTGGGCCGCGAAGCCATGATTGGCCGTGTGATCGTCGATCCGGGCGAGTCCTTCCTCGCTAGCAACGAACCTGACGAGCTGTAACGCTCACCCCTCAAGGAAGACAACGCAGCCACAAGCGCCTGCTTAACCGCTGCTGAACAAGAGTTTTCCCCTCTTGTTACCCCTATCGTTCTGTGATGAACAAATCATAACCAACTAACAAGTTACGCTATAGTGGAACCGTGCCATGGATAGGCAATCCCACGTCTCCGGATCCGCTGCAAAAGGATATCGACTATGCGTAAACTTATACCCCCGATGCTCTTATTCGCACTGGTCGGCTGCTCTGACTGGCTCCCCAGTCGGCATGAAGTGAACGTGGCGCAAGTGCAAGCGCGCGACATTGCCCCCAGCCATCGCGTCACCGCCACGCTGCACAGTCATACCCTCGCGCTTAGCGCCCCCCACAGCGGCAAAATTACCGCGATTTTTACCCCCTCGGGTAACAAAGTCGAACCCCAGCAACCGCTTTATCAAATCACCCTGCCCAATGAGGTGATCGACATCCGCGCGCCTGTCGCAGGAAGGCTTGGCGATTGGCATATCAGCCAAGGACAAACGGTCGCGGTGAATCAGCGCTTGGTCGAGTTAACCCAATTTGAACCGATGACGCTGCATTTTCCGGTTGAGCGTCATGTGGTGCACACCATTGACACCATGGGACTGACTCCTGCTGACATTCAGTTTGCCATGTTCCCGATCGCCGATAGCAACGCCTCGGTCGCACTCAATGCCACCAGCCTGCATCGCGCCGGCGCGAACGACACGGCGTTAGAATTTGCGTTGGATGTCCCTAACCCGCGCGGTCAGTTTTTCAGTGGAATGTCATTACCGCTCGAACTAAAAGCCGCTACCGAGCGCAGCATGTTGCTGGTGCCTGAAAGCGCGCTCTTTCACGCTAACAATCACAGCTATGTGTTAAAGATTGATCACAGCAACCGCGTCGCCAAACACGTGGTCGAACTCGGCTTGCTTCAGCAACAATGGCGGATCGTCAAAGGCGATTTAGTGGCGGGTGATCGCTTGGTGCTCGGTCAACATGTCGAGCCGGGCAGCAAAGTCAGCCCCATTGCGCGTTAACCGTGAGCGAACGCTGCGCTAAGGCTTGCCGAACGGCGTAATGCGGCAAGCCGAAATTTATCGAAGCCAACATAAAAGTAAGCACTCACTCACACTCTGCAAATACAGTGAGCCTAGCTAGCAGCGCAGGTGTGCCTCTCGATAGCCTTATCTTCATTGCTCATCAGGTGAACATCAAACCGTTGTCGCCGCTGAGCGATGCTTTCTCGCCTTTACCTTATCTTTATCTCTCCTTATGCCTCATCTTTCTCTCATCTTCATTTGCCGGCTTATTATTCGCGTTTTTGGCAAGCTCTCAGTGAATAAAACCAAAATTTAGATGCATAAATAAAGCATAAACACTCAGTAAGGGCTATTTTTCAGTGGATAGTATTTCATTTTTTTGAAATAGATAGTAATATCGTCTTCCGATTTACGCCACAATAGTGAATAGTTATTCTAAGTGGTTATATTTTAGGCGTTTTTTCTTGGTAGTCGCAGAAGGTCCTATATGCAGAATAAGATGGAAATCGGTCTGACCCCTAAAGCCAGCTGGTTGATGTTTCTTTTGCCATCCCTGCTTGGTGTGTTTCTTTTCATGGCCCCCGTGCCACAGTTTGATGCGGAAGCGCAAAAAGAGATCATCACTATTCCTATCGCTATTTTGGCGAAAGGGTTTCTCGCACTGTTCTCCAGTGCCGCACCTGCGATGGTGACGGCTATCGTCACTTTCAGTGCTTTCATGTCGACGGTAAACCGTTTGTTTAAACCACGTTTTATTACCCGCTCGTCATTCTTGGATCACTTGTTTAGCCCATCGCTACCTTGGTATCTAGTGCAACTGGCTGGCGCAGTTTTTGCGGTAATGGCCCACTTCCAAGTTGGCTTCGCCGCCGTTGCTAGCGGTGATACTGGCGGTATGGTGTTGAACGATCTTCTGCCAACCCTGCTCTCTGTGTTTATTTTCGCGGGGCTGTTGCTACCGCTACTGATGAGCTTTGGCTTGTTGGAGTTTGTTGGTGCGCTGTTTACCCGTGTAATGCAGCCGGTGTTCAAACTGCCTGGCCGCTCTGCGGTTAACTGTATCGCATCATGGTTGGGTGACGGCTCAGTCGGTGTATTGCTCACCAGCAAACAATACGAAGATGGTCTTTACACCGAGCGTGAAGCCGCCGTGATTGGTACCACCTTCTCAGCGGTGTCTATTACGTTTAGCTTGGTAGTGTTAACGCAAGTGAGCCTGCAACACCTGTTCTTGCCTTTCTACCTGACCGTGTGTGTGGCGGGCCTTGTTGCCGCGATTATCGTGCCGCGTTTGCCGCCATTGAGCCACAAGCGCAACACCTATGTGAACGGTGAAACCCAAAAAGAAGATTTCGAAGCGATCCCGGCAGGGCAAAGCGTGATGAACTTCGGTTTGGAAAAAGCGCTAGAGAAAGCCGCGACAGTGCAAAGCCTAAGAAGCGTGTTCAACGATGGCGTGAAAAACGCAATGGACATGGTATTGGGCGTACTGCCTGTGGTGATGGCGATCGGTACGGTTGCACTGGTGATTGCCGAAAACACTCCTATCTTTAGCTGGTTGGGTATGCCATTCAAACCGCTATTAGAGCTATTGGCGATCCCAGATGCCGCAGAAGCGTCGAAAACCATTGTGGTGGGTTTTGCCGATATGTTCCTGCCATCGATTTTGGCGACGGGGATTGAGTCTGATCTCACTCGTTTTGTGATCGCCGCGATGTCAGTCACTCAGCTGATCTACATGTCGGAAATTGGCGCGCTGATCATCGGCAGTAAGATACCAGTGAAACTATGGGAGCTGTTTGTGATTTTCGTTCTGCGTACCGTGATCACCCTACCGGTGATCGCCTTGATGGGCCACGGTATGGTGGCGATGGGCTTGCTCTAAGCCGCACTCTGCTCTAACTAACAAAGGCGACCTGAGGTCGCCTTTGTCGTTTCTGCGCTTCAAGCGCCATCTAACTGCATTAAAAACCGAAATAGAGCTGCGCTGCCAGCGCGTAGCGATTATCCTCGCCATACTGACCAGATACATCCAGCCCTAACACGCCAAAGGGTTTAAAGCCCAGACCGGCAGTGATCACATCATCGCTGTCATCATTCATGCTATGGCGATAACCCAAGCGCAATTGCGCCCAACGCCAGGCATCAAACTCAGCGCCAATACTGGTAAATTGAGTGCCGTAGTTGAGCCCTTCGAAATACTGACGCTCGTTGAGATCGATATCGAGAGCAGCGGTAAACAGCGGCGTGCGATAGCTGATCCCGGTCGTGTATTGCGCTTCAACGATAAAGGCATCGTTGCGCCCTTGCTGGATATTGGTATCTAAGGTGTGTTTAAACACATTGGTTACCGCCAAACCCAGGGTGACGTTTTCATTGGGGTGCAGCGCCACACCGGCATCTAAATTAAGCTTTGAGGTATCGGCGTCGTCATCACCAAAGTCGAAATCATCTTCATCGAAACCGGCGGCTTTGGTCTCGTAATTGATCGCGGTGATCGACTGATATTTCGGCGCAATACCAACACTAATTCGCATCTCTTTCTCGCCAGTCGGCAGATAAAAATCACGCGCAATGGCGATCCCGATATCGCCAACCACCCCGGCCAATCCCTGCACTGTCGAGTTCATACAATCTTCAACCGTGTCGCTACAAGCAGGATCGTTAAAGTCCAAGTTCAAGTCCGCGCCATCGATGTTCGCCGTGGCGATAAACACCGCATCGGCTTTAGTAAAGAAATTCAGCGATACCTGCTCGGTCGGGATCGCGACCACCAGCCCTAACCCAACATCGACTACGCCTTGGGTGTTATCGAGTGCACCCAGTGAGGCCTTCCACTGGTTTTGTAGAGTGACGTTATTAATGTCATCGTCCAACCGCTCCGTCGCATCCATCAGGTTATCGACGTTGTCATACAAATCATCACCATCATGCACGCCGAGCGAAAACGACGGCAACAATAAGCCGACGCTCTTGTGCTCGGTGACGGTTAAGGCTGGGTTATAAAACGGCGCTTCCAAGTTATCTGCCGACGCCACCCCCGTGCCACCCATGGCGATACCCCGCGCGTCCGCCCATACCATGCTAGGACAAACGATGATCATCCCTGCCGCGATTAACTTTGCCGCTATTAACCCTGGAACTATCGACCTCGTAGCCATCAATCTGGCCGCAGAAAATCCAGCTGCCTTGCCTGCCACTACCTTGTTATTTTTCATTCTTATCCCGTCCTAAATTCTGGCGCTTTGCTGTCCGCCTTTGCTTCCTCACGCAAGAAAGGCGACGCATGTCAAAGCCAAACGCTCAACACATCGAAAATATCAAGACAGTAACGCCTTATAGAAAATACATAGTTGAGCGGCGTAAAAAAGCAAGAAAAGCCCGGAAACGGTACAGAGATAGAAAAACAACTCTCGCTCTGTATCACAACCTGCAAAAAAACAGAGGATTCATTGAGATAGAGATTGACGGTAATGCCAAGGAAGATATTTCGCAGTCAGCGCGAGGAAGAAGAGCGACAAAAAAGGCGATCCGCAGATCGCCCTATCACTGGAGAAAATAGTTTAGAAGGTGAAGATCAGTTGCGCTGCGGCACCTAAACGGCTGTCGTCGCCATACTGCGCGGACAGATCAAGACCAAAGCGGCCAAATGGGGTCAAGCCCAAACCTGCCGACAGCACGTCTTCACTGTGATCCGTCATACTGTGCTGGTAACCCACACGCAGTTGCGCCCAGCGCCAAGCATCGAACTCTACACCCACACGGGCAAACTGAGTGGAGTAATCCATGCCTTTAAAGTAGCTGCGCTCAGTCAAGTCGACATCAAACGCGGCGGTCATCAGCCCCAAGCGGTAACCTACGCCAAGCTTGTACTGCGGCTCCACCAAGAAGGTTGCACGCTTGCCAAGCTGGACGTTAGTGTCGAGCTCTTGGCTCATCAGGTTCATCGCACTCAAGCCAATGGTTAGGTTATCGGTGGGTTGTAGCGCAACACCTAAATCGAGGTTGAAGCCGCTGGTTTCAACGTATTCGTCACCAAACTCAAACTCGTTTTCGTCAAAACCGGACGCACCGGTTTCGTAGTTGATCGCTGCCAAAGTTTGGAACTTAGGCGAAATACCCGCAGACACGCGCATCTCGCGGCCAGCTAACGTTAGCTGATGCTCTTTTGCTAGGGTTAAACCGACATCACCAACAACACCCGCTAGACCTTGCACGGTAGACTGAATACAACTCTCAATGTCACCGCTACAATCTGCGTCGACATCAAGCGCCAAGTCAGCATCATCAATGTGCGCGGTCGCTACCATCATCGCTTCTGCTTTGGTAAAGAAGCTCACGCTCGCGTATTGGTTCGGTACCGCAATCACTAAGCCCAGCTGGCCTTCCACCACACCGCGGCCGTCATCCAATGCCTTCAGGCCGGCTTTCCACTCGTCCTGCAACGCTGCGTTGGTCGGATCCATGTTCAGCTCATCGGTCAACATCGCGAAATCATCCACTTTGTCGTAGAGCTCATCGCCGTCATGCACTGACACGCTCAAGCTTGGCAGCAACAAACCGACGTTATCGCGATCTTGATCGTAATGGGCGAGCAAGGCTGGGTTATAAAAAGGGGCGGCTAAGTAGTTAGAGGTCGCGACACCGGTGCCGCCCATTGCTACACCACGTGCATCGGCCAGTGCCGACGTCGAGCAGGCCACTGCTAACGCAGCGACTGCAAACTGATTAATTTTCATGCTTTATCCGAGACGAAATGAAACTCGGTGCAATGCTATAGCAATATCTCAACTGATTAAGATTAAGTATGCTAATTGGTGAAGATAGGCGTTAAAGGTATTGCATATTAGCCACTGGGCGACCAATTATTCTGACGAATTGCACTCGCCATAAAATAGGAATGACAAATGGTAGGATGGCGGAAACGGGATAAAAAAACAGGCCACCCGCGGTGACCTGTTCGATGAACGGCAATTAGCCTTTGTAGATTTTCGGGTTGAAGACATCGCGCAGCCAGTCGCCGAGCAAGTTGATCACCAAAATCAACACCACCAGCATGACGCCGGGGAATGCGGTGATCCACCACAAGCCAGAGAAAATGTAATCAAAGCCGATTTTGATCAAGGTGCCCAAAGACGGCTGCTCAACCGGCAAGCCCAAGCCTAAGAACGACAACGCCGCTTCCGACATAATGGCGTTCGCCACTTGCACGGTGGAGATCACCAAGATCGGCGATAAGCAGTTCGGCAAGATATGGCGGAACATAATGCGGGGCGCTTTAAAACCCATCACACGCGCTGCTTCAACATACTCTTTCTTCTTCTCAGCCAGTACCGAGGCGCGGATCGTGCGGGCATATTGCGGCCATTCCGCCACACCAATGATCACTACCAGCATGATCAACGCATACTGACTATACAGTTGCGAGCCGAGCGCGCTTTTGAAGATCGCAGAGACAATGATCGCCACCATCATGGTCGAGAACGATAACTGAATATCGGCCGTGCGCATCAAAAAGGTATCGATACGACCACCGAAGTAACCGGCGCTCAAACCAATCACGATACCAAAGATCAGCTGCAAGCCTACCGCTAATAAGCCAATAGTCAGCGACACCCGCAACCCATAGAGCACAGTCGATAAAATATCGCGTCCTTGTGGATCCGTGCCCAATACGAAGCGCTCGTCCGGCGGATAAGTCGCATCTTCCACCCACAGCGGCGGAATTTCCGCATCCATCACATCAATCGACGACAGATCGTACGGGTTGTATGGCGACAATACCGGCGCAAACAGCGCCACGAGAAGGAACATCAAAAAGACAGCGAAAGAGAACATCGCCAGCTTATCACGCTTAAAGTAATAGACCATATCGGAAGCCATAAAGCGCTGCCAACGATTGGGTAATTTAGTTGTCGTCATGGCTTAGGCTCCTTTTCCTGTCAAATCGACGGTTGGATTGACCAAGCCGTACAGCAAGTCCACCACGGTATTCGTCACCACAAAGATGAGCCCAACAAAAATCACGTACGCGGTGATCAGCGGGGTATCTACCCGGTTGATCGCTTCTAAAAATAACGCGCCGGTTCCCGGCCACTGGAACACGGTTTCGGTCAAAATGGTGTAGGCCACCATGGTACCAATCTGCACCCCTCCGACGGTGATCACCGGCAGCATGGTGTTTTTCAATGCGTGTTGGTAATTGATTTTCTTAGTCGGTAAGCCTTTGGCGCGGGCAAACTTAATGTATTCCGAGCCCAGAACTTCCAGCATTTCTGAGCGCACCAAGCGAATAAACAGCGGCAACATGATCGATGCCAGCGCAATCGCGGGTAGCACTAAGTGCTTTAAGCCTTCAATGGTGAACAGCCCAGACTCCCACCCGAGCGGACTGGTGGTGGGGCCGCGGCCATAAGACGGTAGCCAGCCCAGCTCAATCGAGAACACATACATCAAGAGGATCGCGGTTAAGAACACCGGAATCGAGATCCCGATACTACTAAAGGCCATGATCAGCTTAGTGAAAAAGCTCTTCGGGTGAATCGCCGAATAAACCCCAAGCGGAATAGAGACGCCGACGATAATTAATGTAGCGGCAAAAACCAATTCTAAGGTGGCGACCAATTTATCAAAGATCACCGCCATGGCAGGGCGCTTAAAGAAATACGAATCCCCAAAATCCCCGTGCGCCGCATTGGTAATGAAGCGGCCGTACTTCACCAGGAAGGGATCATTGAGTCCCATTTCATCACGCAGCGCTTCACGCTCTGCTTCCGACACCGATTGGCCTACCATCTCTCGCAACGGATCCCCAAGGTTATCCTGAATCGCGAAAGCCACTAGGCTAATCACAAACATAACGATCAACGCCTGATACAGACGTTTGACGAGAAACGAAAACATTCCCTGCCCCTTTTTACAACTTAACTCGCATCAGGCCAGCCCTGGCCTGATGCATTTCGGGTGATTACTCTTCGACCACCAAGTCCCCAAAGTATGGGAAGTCCATCGCGTTGACGATTGGCGCGATCTTCACGTTCGATTTCGCTGCCCACGCCAAGTTTTGGAAGTGCAGTGGTACAAACGCCGCGTCTTGGTAGAGTAGCGTTTCGACTTGTTGAAGCTGCTCTGCACGTTTCGCTGGATCCGTTTCCACGTTCGCCGCTTCGACTAGCGCATCCACTTCTGGGTTAGAGTAGTAGCCACAGTTGTACTGGCCGCGACCCGTTTCTGTGTTGCGTGTCATGGTCAAGAACTCCGTCAAGTTGGCGGAATCTTCGGTATCGGCGTGCCAGCCGATCATCAGCATGTCTGCCGCACACAGGTCAAACTCAGGCCAGTACTGCGCTTTTGGCATGGTTTTCAGTTCAACCTCAATGTTGATGCGTGCCAGCATGGCTGCAACCGCTTGGGCGATTTTCGCATCGTTTACGTAACGGTTGTTTGGCGCGATCATGGTCAGCTTAAAGCCGTCGGCATAACCGGCTTCGCTCATTAGCTCTTTCGCACGGTCAAGATCAAAACGAGGCTCAAGCTCTGGGTTGTAACCGGCGTAACCTTCCGGTGACTGCTGCGCAGTTGCTGTCGCGAAGCCACGCATAATACGGTTCACGATCCCTTCGTTGTTGACCGCATGCACAATCGCCTGACGAACACGCACGTCTTTTAGCGCTTCATTAGTGCTTTGGTTCATTTGGAAGGTGATCACGCGCGTGCCCGCCATGGTCACTAGCTCCACACCATCGGTTTCTTCCACACGCTCATGGTCGTTTGGCGCAACAGGGGCAATCATGTCAACACCGCCCGATAGCAACGCCGCTACGCGAGTCGCGTTCTCTTTGATTGGCGTCATCGTGATCGCATCAACGTTACCTGGTGAAGCGGTATCCCAGTAATCGTCGAAACGTTCGAACTCGACTTTGATGCCTTGCTCGCGCTCGGTCACGATGAACGGGCCGGTACCAGAAAGGTTGGTTGAAGCAAATGAGTTACCGTGTTTGATGATCTCGCTCTTATCAACGCCCTCTTCCGTGGTGCCGGTGTAGAACTCGCGATCCATTGGGAAGATATAAGTCGCTGTTTGCAGCACTAGCGGGTACGGGCCGTCGGTTTTCAGATCAACCGTGTAATCGTCAACTTTTTCCATTCCTGTGAACGGGTCAAAAATCGCCTTAAAGTCTGGTGAGTCTTTCAGACGCTCAAAAGTCCATACTACGTCGTCAGCCGTCATGGTGCGGCCGCTGTGGAATTTCACCCCTTCACGTAGGTGGAAACGGAAGGTCGAGTCGTCAATACGCTCCCACTTGGTCGCCAAGCGAGGCTCGAAATCCATATCTTGGGTAAAGCGCACTAGCGGATCAAATACCATGTGCGAGAGCTGTAGCGTACCGCCTGATAGCTGCTCATGCGGGTCAAGCGACACCGGATCGGCGTCATACGCAATTTTGATCTCGGCAGCGGCGGCACCAAATGCCATGCCAGCAGCCATCAACGCAATGGCGAGCTTGGTCTTTACTGTTTTCATTGCATACTCCTTATGCGGGGAGCGTCTCCCCTTTATTTTGTGTTGTGTTTGCATGGGATCCATGCGGGTCAAACGATGGTACTTATCCCGCTGAACGTAGCCCTTTAAATTCAGGCATCAGCGAAATCAATTGCTGGCTGTATTCATGCTGTGGTGCCGAGAACAGTTGCTCTGTCGGTGCGACTTCCAGCAACTCACCTTTTTTCATCACCCCAATCCGATCACACATTTGGCGGATCACAGGCAAATCATGGCTGATAAACAGCATCGTCAGGCCTAACTCGTCTTGCAAATCTTTCAACAAGTTCAGAATTTGCGCCTGCACTGAAACATCCAGTGCCGAGGTCGGCTCATCACAGATCAGAAAACGTGGACGGGTCGCCAATGCGCGCGCAATCGAAATACGCTGGCGCTGGCCGCCGGAAAATTCATGCGGGTATTTCACCCCAGAGGCCGCCCCCAGACCGACGTGGTCAAGCAGATCAGCCACGATGGTTTTGGTTTGCTGCTCGTTCTCGGTAAGGTGATGGAAACGGATAGGCTCGGCAATAATGTCTTGCACCTTCATCCGCGGGTTCATCGAAGTGTAGGGGTTTTGGAACACCATCTGCATTTGGCGACGCAATGGACGGCGCGCTTTCTCGCTTTCCAGCGCGGTCAAGTCGATCCCTTCAAACACCACTTGGCCATCATCCGGCGGATAAAGACCTGCGATCACTCGGGCAATGGTTGATTTCCCCGAGCCCGATTCGCCCACCAGACCAAACGTTTCCCCTTCGCGGATCTCAAAGCTCACGTCTTTAGAAGCTTGGATATATTGGCGACGACTGGCAAAGAGCGAGTCTTTGGTCACAAAGCGCAGGTTGACGTTTTTCACCTGCAACAACGCGCCATCGTATTGACGCTGATCTTGGCTTTGGCCGAGCCAGTGGTTCTTGATATCGAGCGATTTCATCTCGCCCGCTTCTTCGATGTAGCTGACGAGCGGGAAACGGTCGAGCTTGATATCTGAGCGCGGTACCGCAGAAATCAAACTGCGGGTATAAGCATGGTCAGGATCGCCAAGCACTTTCGCTGTCGGGCCAAATTCCACCAAATCACCGCGGTACATCACCGCAACGCGATCGGTCACATTCGAGACCACGCCCATGTCGTGAGTCACCAGCATACAGCCGACGTTTTTCTCCACGCAGAGTTGGCGGATCAGGTTGAGGATTTGATCTTGAATCGAGACATCCAGCGCCGTGGTCGGTTCGTCAGCGATGATCAGATCCGGCTCGCCGGCCAGTGCAATCGCGATCACCACGCGTTGACGCATCCCGCCAGAAAATTGGTGCGGGTATTGTTTGATACGAATCGCCGGCTCAGGGATCCCCACTTGCTCCATCAGATCGACGGCGCGCTGTCGGGCTTCTTGCTGGCTGACATTCAAGTTGGTCAAAATGGTTTCAACCAACTGCTGCTCGACGGTAAAAAGCGGGTTTAGCGAGGTCATTGGGTCTTGGAAGATAAAACCGATCCGCGAGCCACGCACACGTCGGATGGCCTCAGGGCTTAGGCCGGAGATCTTCTCGCCATCCAGATACACATCACCACTGGCAATACGCCCCGGTGGACTCAGTAAATCAATCACCGCGTTACCGACGGTTGATTTACCCGCGCCCGATTCACCCACCACACCCACGATTTCACCACGTTGGATGTCGAAACTTAACGATTTCACTGCCGCATGGGTTCCGTGCCGCGACGGGTACTCGATGCGGAGATCTCTTACTTCCAATAACGCCATTTTCTATCCTAGAGGCAGCCAGTGTATCTGCCTTGCTAAAGTGCATCCCTTCAAACCAACAAATATGCTGATTTCTTAAGCGCCTTATAAAATGGCAAATAATTCACACAAGATCAACATTTAGTGACAAGTCACACTAATTGACCCCTCAATTTTAGAATAAAAAATTACCCAGTGAGAATAAAACAGCACTTAAACCAAGATCACAAAATGAACAAAACTCTGGTTAAATTAAAATCAACCAAATTAAATTTCACTCAAGTCTCGTTATAAATAGAATCCGGCTGATTAAAAAAACATCATGAACAGCAATAAAAACTGCTTTAGGCGAATTTTACAGAGGGATAGGCCAGCACAGTACCTCACTCATTAGCAAATGATTAGTCATTAACAAATAGTATACAAATCAACAAATCTGCAAACACTCAATACAAATCACTGGATTTAAACCTCAACGCATTCGATCCCTCCGTTTTACTGCTAAGCAAGTTTGCGAATAGCCCTCAGCATGGGTAAAAAATCGTACTAGAGAATAATGCTGTCGATATACAGTGCCATCGTGCTAGCGGTAGCACGTCGCGATCCCTTTACGCGCTCAGCTCACCACCCCGATACACGCAACACAAAGCGCCCTATCGTTCTTTAACCGAGGCAGGCGTGCGACAGATGAAGCCGACGCGAAACGAGACCGACAAGCCGCAACGAGTAAGGATTGGCAGTGCCTAAAACAGGAAAAGCGCGTAAACCTAAAGCGCAGGAATACGTCAGTTGAAACAATAATAAAGATGGATAGAGATAGAGAGGAGAAAACAGGATCGGCAAAGACGAAAAAGCCCCGTCATTTCTGACGGGGCTTATCGATAGTGGTCGGTGAAGAGGGATTCGAACCCCCGACCCTCTGGTCCCAAACCAGATGCGCTACCAAACTGCGCTATTCACCGAAATATGGGGTGGCTAACGGGATTTGAACCCGCGACAACCGGAATCACAATCCGGGACTCTACCAACTGAGCTATAGCCACCACTGAATGTGAAAGTAATCGTCGTAACGTTACCACATTAGCGGTTGTTAAAAACCACTAATTAAATAGTGGTCGGTGAAGAGGGATTCGAACCCCCGACCCTCTGGTCCCAAACCAGATGCGCTACCAAACTGCGCTATTCACCGACTTTGTTTCTTACGCCCTAAAGGAACAATTGGTTCACTTTAGCGACTATGATTGATGATTAAAATCAGCAACCTTTAATATGGGGTGGCTAACGGGATTTGAACCCGCGACAACCGGAATCACAATCCGGGACTCTACCAACTGAGCTATAGCCACCATTGTTTTTCTTGCGAAGCCAAGGCGTATGGCGCGCCCGACAGGATTCGAACCTGAGACCTTTGGCTCCGGAGGCCAACGCTCTATCCAGCTGAGCTACGGGCGCTCATTGCCCCTATCGGCGAGGCTGAATAATACGGATCAGGCCGCCTCGCGTCTAGCACTTTTTGAAAAAATTTGTTCTTTCGCTGCAATATTGCACAAATTAGCCTTGATAGGCTTCATACAAATACATTTCTATTATTTCACGTTAACCCATTAACCGATATACTTACCTTGCGTTTACATAAATACAACCTTTTGTTCGATGGCTTGTAAACTTTATCGCCGCATCAGCAACGCGAAGAGAGTGACCACAACCAAACGCAAATAAAAGGGCCTAAAGTTCGCCTTACCAAGACGCTCAAATGCCCATAGATAGCCGACAAGGCCAACAGCATGTCGATTTGGTGACGAACTCATACACAAGCAAAGAACGATAATTTGCAGGAAGTGCAAGGTGAGCTACATGGACAAGATTTCACGTCTACTTTTAACAGGAATGGTTGCGGCATGGATTACCATCCCTTCAGCCATAGCGTCTGACATGTCAGACGATGCAATAACCGCACGTATCAAGCCTATTGGTTCGGTTTACCTGGTAGGTGACGCCCCTGTGATTGAGATCGCGACAGGGCCGCTATCGGGCGAGCAGGTTTATACCCAATTCTGTGCCACTTGCCATGCAACCGGTCTTGCTGGCGCACCTGCCGTGGATGACAGTGCGGCGTGGCAACCACGGATCGCCCAAGGTAACGATGTTCTGGCGGATCACGCAATTAACGGCTTCAACGCGATGCCAGCACGAGGCAGTTGCATGAACTGTTCTGACGAAGAGATCATCGCCGCAATCGATCACATGATCGCTGGGCTTTAATCGCGCTCAGCCTCGCAGCAAGCCAGACGTAAATAACACGCACAAAAAAGGAGACGTTCGCCTCGTCTCCTTTTCTATCGTGCGGTCTATCTGTGTCAGTAGTCTATCTATGTTAAGCAACCTGTCTATTTCAGCTACTTAACTGCCACTGACGACAACGTTGCTCACATTGGCTCCAGCTTCGCGTATTGGGTAACCAGCCATTTGATCCCTTCACCATTGAAAGCCACTTGCACTCGGCTCTGACCGCCACTGCCTTCGTAGTTAATAATGGTGCCTTCGCCAAATTTCGGATGGCGAACGCGCTGGCCCAAGGTATAACCGGTTTCATTGAAGTTACTGGTTACAGTGGATGCGCTAAAACGGCCTTGTGATGCCGGGCGGCTCACTTTCGCCTTCATACGCACTTCT
Organism: Thaumasiovibrio occultus; assembly: GCA_019703815.1. GTDB lineage: Bacteria > Pseudomonadota > Gammaproteobacteria > Enterobacterales > Vibrionaceae > Thaumasiovibrio > Thaumasiovibrio occultus. The sequence goes on from AP023052.1 coordinate 3,049,253, forward strand.
TCAACAAACTCTTCCGGAATTTCTTTTACGAAACGCGATGGGCGGTGGAAATTGTCTTTGCCGTACAAACGGCGCATTTCAGCGTAGGTAATGTAGAGTTTTTCCATCGCACGCGTCATACCCACGTAGCACAAGCGACGCTCTTCTTCTAAGCGGCCGGCTTCTTCCACAGTACGCTGGCTCGGGAACATCCCCTCTTCCACGCCCACCATGAACACCAATGGGAATTCCAAACCTTTCGCACTGTGCAAGGTCATCAGTTGCACCGCATCGGAGAACTCATCGGCTTGGCCTTCACCGGCTTCTAATGCTGCATGAGTTAAGAAAGCCGTCAGTGGCGACATATCTTCCGCCTCTTCAGGGATCTCAAACTGACGCGCCGCCGTGACCAGCTCTTCCAAGTTTTCGACACGCGCTTGGGCTTTTTCACCGCGCTCTTGCTCGTACATCGCACGCAGGCCGGAATGACGGATCACGTCATCGGTTTGCTGATGCAGATTTTGCTCACGAGTATCATCTTCTAGTGCATCCACCAGCTCAAGGAAACGCGCTAATGCGGTACGAGCGCGGCCTGCCAGGGCTTGTTCATCAATTAATTGACGCGATGCTTGCCATAAGGTCAAGCTACGATCACGGGCGCAATTGCGCACCATTTCCAACGTACGATCACCAATGCCACGGGTTGGCGTATTGACCACGCGCTCAAACGCAGCATCATCATTACGGTTAGCCATCAAACGCAAGTAACTCAGCGCATCTTTGATTTCTTGGCGTTCGAAGAAACGCATCCCGCCATAGATACGGTACGGTAAACCTTGCTGGATCAGCGCCTCTTCCAACACCCGCGACTGGGCGTTACTACGGTAGAGGAGCGCGGCATCTTTCAATGCGCCACCGTTGTCCATCCACACCTTGATTTTACCCACCACAAAACGCGCTTCATCGAGCTCGTTAAAGGCTGAATAGATCGAGATCGGCTCACCTTCATGGCCTTCCGTCCACAAGTTCTTACCCATACGCTCGGCGTTATTGGCAATCAGACTGTTGGCGGCGTTCAAAATATTGCCGGTCGAGCGGTAATTTTGCTCCAAACGGATGGTTTGTGCGCCAACAAAATCGTTCAAGAAACGTTGAATGTTCTCAACTTTTGCGCCACGCCAGCCGTAAATTGACTGATCATCATCGCCCACAATCATCACATTACATTGTGGCCCGGCCATCAGGCGCAGCCACGAATATTGAATATTGTTGGTGTCTTGGAACTCGTCCACCAGAATATGGCGAAAACGGGCTTGATAGTGATTGCGGATATGCTCGTTATCACGCAACAACTCAAAGCTGCGCAATAGGATCTCGGCAAAATCGACCAATCCGGCGCGATCACAGGCTTCTTGGTAGGCGCGATAAATCTGCAACCATTGCTGTTCAATCGGATCGCTACCATTACCAATGTGATGCGGGCGTAGCCCTTCATCTTTTTTACCATTGATAAACCACGCCGCTTGACGCGGTGGCCACTGTTTTTCGTCCAGATTTTGCGCTTTGATCAAGCGGCGCAGCAGGCGCTGCTGATCATCACTGTCGATGATTTGGAAATCTTCCGACAGCTTGGCATCCAGATAATGCGCCCGCAAAATGCGATGGCACAAACCGTGGAATGTGCCGTTCCACATCCCGTTGGCACCAAACTCCATCAGTTGATTAATACGGCCACGCATCTCTGCCGCCGCTTTGTTGGTAAAGGTTACCGACATGATTTGGAACGGCGTAGCTTGCTCGATTTGCATTAACCAGGCGATACGATGCACCAGAACCCGAGTCTTACCACTGCCCGCACCGGCCAACACCAAATGATTTCCCAAAGGCGCAGCGACCGCCTCGCGTTGCTTGTCGTTTAGACCATCTAAAAGGTATGAAACATCCATCGCTTATTACTGGTTATATATACATAGCGCTTAGTATATCAGCCCGCCTCTGCCGCGTCGCCCCCTATGATTAAAAAGCCTCCACTGTCGCGGATGGCTCGTGATCCGGCCGTTAATGACTGACGCATTTTCTGCCGCGAGGTGACATATCACAACGCCAGCAAAAGCAACCAGTTGCATTTCATATTCTTCGTCTATGCTTAAAAAAATTGCGATGAAGTGAAAGTTTTTCCCGCTTCATCCTTTCTACTACACCGAGAACGCAAAACGCGTCGAATACAACATCAGCCTAAACAAGAAAAGGAAACGTTATGAAAAAGTCGAATATTGCTGTAGCAACTGCTGTATCGGGACTTCTTGCGCTTGGCGCGGCAACCATGGCTTCACCGGCTATCGCCGCTGACAAAGAAAAGTGCTACGGCGTTGCTAAAGCAGGCGCTAATGACTGCGCCACCAAAACCAGCTCTTGTGCGGGCACCTCAACTGAAGACAATCAAGCGGATGCATTCATCATGGTACCAAAAGGCCTTTGTGATCGCTTGGCAGGTAGCAGCACCGGCGAGCCAGCGTAATGACGCTGCCTCAATACCTGATGCCAGTGGGGGTTGGTCTACGCCACCCCCATTTTTTTGACATCTTATCGGCTAAACCTACCGTGGGCTGGTTGGAAATTCACAGTGAAAATTACTTCCAGCCACGCTCTGAAGCGAGTTTGTTACTCGCGCAAATTAGCGAGCATTATCCGATCAGCTGTCACGGCGTGGGGTTGTCTCTCGGCTCAGCCGAACCCTTAAATCCACTGCATTTAAATCAATTAGCTGAGCTGGTTAAGCGGGTTCAACCGATCGCGGTCTCCGAGCATTTAAGCTGGAGCGCCATCAACGGGCAGCACTTTAACGACCTGCTGCCGCTGCCCTATACCCATGAAGCGCTGCGTAATTTTTGCGATCACGTTGATGAAGTGCAAACCAAGCTGCAACGCCAAATTCTGATCGAGAATCCATCGAGCTACTTAAGTTTCGAGAACGGCGATTTCAGCGAATGGGATTTTTTGGTCGAAATGCAAAAGCGCACCGGTTGCGGATTGTTGCTCGATCTCAACAATATCTACGTCAGCGCCTTCAATCATGGCTTCAGTGCTGACACCTATTTAGCGGCGATTGATCCAACCTCCGTTAAAGAAATTCATCTGGCAGGCTTTACCGCAAAGCACCTGCCGGAAGGGGAATTGTGGATTGATACCCACAGCAAACCGGTCAACGACGCCGTATGGCAACTCTACCGCCAATGGCTCACGACGCACAGCAAGCGCCACGGCGTTCCCGCGACGTTGATCGAGTGGGACAGTGATATTCCGCCACTCGATGTGCTGTTAGCCGAAGCCGCCAAAGCCGAGGCGATCATTGATGAGGTGTGCCATGACTGATGAGTCGAATAGTAAATCGTTAAGCGAGCTACAACACGCTTTTGCGCAGTCACAGCACTATAAAATCCATGGGTTAGATAGCGACATTCATGCTGGACGCTTTTCAGTCGACCAGCGCTTACAGATTTATCGCAATAACTACATTGTCAGCTTAAGTGAGGTACTCGCGGCGGGCTATCCAGCAACACAAGCGGTGGTGGGCGAAGAGTGTTTTACCCAACTGGCGCGGTATCACGTACTCCATCACCCCGCGAACTCCGGTGACATCACTATCTATGGCGCGGGCTTAGCGCACTCCATTGCGGCGCAGCCTAGCTTGATTGAAGCCGTGCCGTATCTAACGGATCTCGCCACTTTAGAGTGGGCGGTCGACAGGCAAACACAACACGGCGAGCCTGAACGTGTCTTCCCTATTGCTGCGCTGAGTGAGCGGCTACAACACGAAGGCGAAGCGTATTTACAGCGTGTGGTGTTAGTACCGCAAGGAGAGCTTCATCGCTTTCCCACCGCCGTGGGCAGCTTATGGCAAATGGTGAAAACCAATCACGTCGAACCCTGCGACATGACGGCCGCCGAGATCTGCTGGGTGCATTATCGCCAAGGCCCACAAGTGCTGGTACTCAACGACGACAGCGCGGCACTGATCGCCCTCGCACAACAAGCCCGTCCGCTGGCTGAAGCCAGTGATGGCATGTTGCGCCAGCTGACCGAATTAATCCAACAACAGATCTTTGTTCATTTCTGGGAGAGCCCGTCATGATCCAATTTATTAATAAAGTCGATGCGATATCCCGCACCATTACTACCCCGTTGATCCCGCTATTATTGCTCTTTACCCGGATCTGGGTGGCGGTGGTGTTCTTCAAATCGGGCATGATCAAATACAACAGTTGGGACAGCACCTTGTACTTGTTTGAGTACGAATATCAGGTGCCACTGCTCCCTTGGCAACTAGCGGCGTATTTAGGCACGGCGGCAGAGTTGATATTGCCCATCTTTGTCGCGATTGGCCTGTTTACTCGCCCCATGGTATTGGCACTCTTTGCGTTTAACGTTATTGCGGTGGTGTCATACCCACTGCTGTGGGAGCGCGGTTTCTACGATCACCAGCTCTGGGGCATGATGATGTTGGTCAATATTTTCTGGGGTGCGGGGGCGATTTCTGCCGACCACTTATTGGGTAAGTTCTCACGCAAGAATGCGCTGGTGTGACCATCTCAAGGTTAAAAAGAAAGGTTGGCATCAAGCCAACCTTTTCTATCTTCACGTTGCGATCACAAGGGATCAAATAAACGCGAAAGCGTCCGCATACATGTGATCGCGGTGCGCGCCTTTTTCCGCACAGAAACGTTCGCGCGCTGCACCCGCCATTTCAAAACGACCACAAATATAAATGTCGTACGCGTCAAGGCTGACAAAGTCTTCCGCCACGGCGTCTAGTATGTTACCCGCTTTGCCTTCCCATTCTGCGGTTGGCAATTCCACGGCGGCCACGTAGTTCAGCTGCGGATAATCCGACGCCAAGTCCAGCATCGCTTGATGCGCATACAGCTGTTCACGGTCGCGGGCACCCCAGTACACAAAGACCGGCTGATGTTGACCATGCTCTAATGCCGCGAGCAAAATACTACGGACATAAGTAAAGCCAGTGCCGCCCGCGATCAACAACAATGGACGCTGCTGGTTGCCGCGCCAGTGCGCATCACCTTGCGGTGGCAAGATGGTCATGGTCTCACCCGACTCTAAACACGCTTTTGCGCGCTCAACCACTTGCAGCGCCCATGGGTTTTCTTCTGCCGCACCAATATGCAGTTCAATTTCCGCATCTCCAGGTGGGTTGGCAATGGAGAACGGGCGTTTATCATCGTCAGACAAACACACTTGCAGGTACTGGCCCGCTTTAAACTCGATAGGGGTTGGCGGCGTTAATACCACGCGATAAGTAAACGGCGCCACTGCCGCTACTGACTTTACTTTACATTGAATTGTCATTGTATCCTCTAATCCATCTCTAACGTCAGATCGCTAGCGGGTATCGCAAGGCAAGTAAATATCCAACCTTCTTGCTGCTCTTGCTCGGTCAACATCGGCGCCAGTTCATAACGAACATCGCCGTGTCGCAGCTTACACAAACAAGTTGCGCACACCCCTACTTGACAACGATGGGGAAAATTCACACCTGCGTTGAGCATCGCCTCCAACACAGTCTGGTTATTATCGCTCTCTATTGTGATGTTCTGAGGCAGCAGGTGTATCGTGTACATCTTAATTTAAGATCGCTAGTTGCTCCCAGATGGCGTCGATACGCTCGACGACCGCTGGGTCTTTGGTGATGGGTGTTCCCCACTCACGGACAGTCTCACCTGGCCACTTGTTGGTTGCATCCATTGCCAATTTTGAGCCTGATTTCAGGCCTGCTCCTTCGCCGTCTGGCGAATTTGCTCGGATCAGGGTATCACGTGCCGGATCCATCCGGGTGGTGATCGCCCAAATCACATCGTTCCAATCACGGATATTAACGTCTTCCGCGTCAAACACCATGACAAACTTAATATCAGCATGAGGAGCAAAGGCTTGCCAAATCGCTTCAGTCGCCGCCAAGCCATCACCACTGGCCTGTTTGTTAATCGAGGCGATCACCATGCCATGAGCATGCGCTTCGGCTGGCAGGTAAATGTCTTGCAGCACCGAGCAGTTCGCCTTCAGCTCGCTGATGATGGTATCAAGGGCTGCAGGCGTCAACGAACGGCTTGACTCTGGCGCATAACCGACGAGTTCTGCGTCCCATTTTTTAGTCGCATCTAAGCCCATCTTTGAGCCCAGCCCTACCACAGGAGAAGCAAAATCGAGCGAATCAATCGGCGTGTGTTCAATCAACAACGTATCGCGCAGCGGATCCATTCGCGTCGTCATGGCCTGTATCACGCTATGCCAGTCACGGGCATTCACATCGTCATCGCACACCACCACATATTTGGTGTACATAAACTGACGCAAGAAAGACCAGACCCCCATCATCACGCGCTTAGCGTGGCCGGGATACTGCTTTTTCATGGTCACAACGGCCATGCGATAGGAGCAGCCTTCTGGCGGCAGGTAGAAATCGACAATTTCAGGAAACTGCTTTTGCAAAATGGGCACAAACACTTCGTTGAGCGCGACGCCCAATACCGCAGGCTCATCTGGCGGGCGCCCCGTGTAAGTACTGTGGTAAATCGGGTCTTGGCGCATGGTCACATGGGTTACGGTGAAGACATGATGACGCTCCACCTCATTGTAATAACCGGTGTGATCGCCATACGGCCCTTCATCGGCAAACTCGTTCGGATCAATGTAGCCCTCCAACACCACTTCGGCACTGGCTGGCACGTCGAGATCGTTACTTAGGCTTTTTACTACTTCGGTTTTTGCGCCGCGCAGCAACCCGGCAAACGCATACTCCGACAAAGTATCAGGGACGGGTGTCACCGCGCCTAAAATGGTCGCCGGATCGGCGCCAAACGCCACGGTGACGGGGAATGGTTCACCGGGATGGGTTTCCATCCAATCACGCAGATCTAACGCCCCACCACGGTGCGCGAGCCAGCGCATGATGACTTTATTCTTACCGATTTTCTGCTGGCGATAGATCCCCAAATTCTGGCGTTTTTTGGTCGGCCCCTTGGTGATGGTCAAGCCCCATGTTAATAACGGCGCGACATCTCCCGCCCAACACGACATCACGGGGATCTTATCAAGATCGACCTCGTCACCTGACCACACCACTTCTTGGCAAGGCGCTTTGCGCAAGCGCTTTGCGGGCATGTTCAAGACCTGCTTAAACACCGGCAGTTTATCAATCGCATCGCGAAAGCCTTTCGGCGGCTCTGGCTCTTTCAAATAAGCCAATAACTTGCCCACCTCGCGTAGCTCTTTGACATCTTCGCGACCCATCCCCATTGCCACGCGCTCTGGCGTGCCGAACAAGTTTGCCAACACCGGCATCGAATAACCCACTGGGTTTTCAAACAATAACGCCGGCCCCTTGGCGCGCAAAGTACGGTCGGCTATTTCCGTCATTTCATAGCGCGGATCGATAGGATGGGTGATGCGTTTTAACTCACCTTTTTGTTCGAGATAAGATAAAAACTCGCGGAGATCCTTAAATTTCATCGCAATCCATACTTGTATTACTGCCTTGGCAGCGGTGGGTGAAAAATGATTATACCTATTTCATTTCACGACGGGTCATTTTGAAAATGAATTACTTATTCAAAACGAAATACGCGTGAGAGCAAAGCGGTGCCACCAAATTCGCGAGCGAGATAACTCAAAAAGGGCAGCGCTCTCATGCCTGCCCTTTTAGGAGAGATTGAAAACCGCATCCCCTCGCTAGCAACGATTAAGGCGTCGCGGCCAGTGCGCGCTGTAAATGGCGCATACGGATAGGGCTGAGCTCAGATAACACCAATTCAGACACCCAACCGCGATATCCTTGCGCCACTAGCTGGTTCGCCACTAACTGGCCATCTTCAATTTCATTGAGTTTCACCAGCAAAAACGATTCGACCACAGGCGGCATCGGGTGAAGCCGCGCCAAATATTGATACGCTGATAACTTCAAGCTGGGGTTTTCCGTGGCTGCCATCAGCTGCTGAGTCGCGTAATCATCTAAACCACGACCGGCAAGGCGCTCTAATTCATCGATAGAAAAGGCATCAGTTTTGCGCCGCCACAACAATGCGTGCAAACCGGGATCATCAGTACGCTGCGCAAGATAAGCAATAATGGCATTATCCGGCAGCCACAATAATCGCCGATAATTTTCGCCAAATTCAGCCACTAAGCGCTTAATTGTTGCATCCGTTAGCTGATCACCGTGCTCAATTAAGATATCACGGCGCACGAAATACCGCTCTGGCGACACTTTTAGCCACGCTGCCAATGTGGTGCGCCCTTCGTTGAAATCGGCGATCGCTTGTTGGCGTTTCTGTGCTTGTTCGTGACTTAATAACACCCCGCGCGCCAACATGCTGTAGTTAAACGCCTGCATACTAAACACGTAGTCGCTACCACGCTGCTGTACGGTAAATTGTGGATGCTCTTTCGTTAGGATGGTGAGCCATTGCTGCTGCGGCTCAGTTAAAGAAGGTAAGGTGGCGGCATATTCGACCAAGCGTAACTTGGCAGCTTCTTGCTCGCGGACAGGCAATAACGCCAGCGCTTTGCGCAAGGGCGCCGTATCGCCGCGATTGAATAAGAAATAGATGTCGGCGAGCGCACTATTGAGCCAAGGGCTCTTTCCTATAGTGTCGACTTGCTCTTGGGTTAACTCACGTGACCAAGCAGGGCTCCCCACCAACGCGGGCAGCAGACAAAGCCAAACGAGCATATGCATGATCCGTTGCATAAAGGCTTTCCCATAAACGAAAAAAGCGCCGCTATTGCGACGCTTTTCATTATAGCCATATCAGGAAAGGATGCTAACGCTTAATACTTGGTCAGATCACATACTTTCACTGTATGTAACAAGTGCTTATTGGCGACGCATCGCGTCAAAGAACTCGTCGTTAGTCTTGGTCATTGCCAATTTATCGATCAGGAATTCCATCGCATCGATCTCGCCCATTGGGTGAACAATCTTACGTAGGATCCACATCTTCTGAAGCTCGTCTGCTTTGGTCAGCAGCTCTTCACGACGGGTACCTGAACGATTGAAGTCGATAGCCGGGAAGACACGTTTTTCTGCGATCTTACGAGACAGATGCAGTTCCATGTTACCGGTACCTTTAAATTCTTCGTAGATCACTTCGTCCATCTTAGAACCCGTGTCTACTAGCGCTGTTGCGATGATGGTCAAGCTACCACCTTCTTCAACGTTACGTGCCGCACCAAAGAAACGCTTTGGACGGTGAAGCGCATGTGCATCCACACCACCGGTTAGAACCTTACCCGATGAAGGTACAACGGTGTTGTAAGCACGCGCTAGACGAGTGATAGAGTCAAGCAAGATCACGACGTGTTTTTTGTGCTCAACCAGACGCTTCGCTTTCTCGATCACCATCTCTGCCACTTGGACGTGACGTGCTGCTGGCTCATCGAAGGTTGAGGCAATCACTTCGCCTTTAACCAGACGCTGCATCTCGGTAACTTCTTCCGGACGCTCGTCGATCAAAAGCACCATTAGCTCACACTCAGGGTGGTTAAACGCGATGCTTTGCGCAATGTTTTGCAGCAGCATGGTTTTACCCGCTTTTGGCGGTGCTACGATCAGACCACGTTGACCTTTACCGATTGGCGATGCCAAATCCAGAATACGTGCCGTGATATCTTCTGTTGAGCCGTTACCACGCTCCATGATCATGCGCTCATTGGCATGCAAAGGAGTCAGGTTTTCGAAAAGGATTTTGTTGCGGGCGTTGTCTGGGCGGTCGTAGTTAACTTCGTTAACTTTCAGCAGGGCAAAATAGCGTTCACCGTCTTTTGGTGGGCGAATTTTCCCGGCAATGGTGTCACCGGTGCGCAAGTTGAAACGGCGGATCTGGCTCGGTGAAACGTAAATATCATCAGGGCCAGCAAGGTAAGAACTATCTGCGCTACGTAAAAAGCCAAAACCATCTTGAAGGATTTCGAGAACCCCGTCGCCAAAGATGTCTTCACCACTCTTCGCATGTTGTTTAAGGATCGCGAAAATGATGTCCTGTTTGCGAAGGCGGGCCAGATTTTCTAGTCCCATGCTCTCACCAAGCGTAACAAGCTCAGAGACAGGACGGTTCTTCAGTTCTGTAAGATTCATATTGGTGGGTTTCTTGTCTGTCAAAATAGGGGTTCTGTAAAATCAAATGGATTTAAATGGGATGCTGACCGCTGGAACTGGTCAAGGTATGAGCAATAGTATAAATTACGTGCAATAAGTTAGCACTAAAGTTGACTGGCGTCTAGCAAATAAACGATCACAAACCGCGGCCAGACAGAACATCTCGGCTGATTGCGGTTTGTGTATCAAGCAATTACAGATTAGCGTCGATAAATGCTTTCAATTGGCTTTTCGATAAAGAACCGGCCTTACTGTCGACCACTTCACCGTTCTTGAAAAGCAGCAATGTAGGGATACCACGAATGCCGAACTGGCGAGGAATGACACCGTTATTATCGGTATTGATCTTACCAATGGTTAATCGGCCATCATATTCTTCAGCGACTTCATCCAGAATTGGCGCGATCATTTTACATGGTCCACACCACTCTGCCCAAAAGTCTACGAGCACTGGCCCTGCAGCATTAATTACGTCGCTCTCAAAGCTTTCGTCGCTCAACTGCACAATCTTGTCGCTCATCTTCCACTCCGTGAGGTTGACATTTCAAATGCTGATATTAACAAAATCAGCAAAACAGGACTCTATTTGAATTGATTAAGTTTCGTATTGCAAGCCTAAGCTGATATTCTATACCCATGACAACGACTCATATCACAGAGCAAAAATTTGCCGACTTTGGGCTGCACCCTGAAGTTTTAAGCGGTCTGGAATCAAAGGGCTACACCCATTGTACTCCAATTCAGGCTTTGGCATTGCCAGTAGTGCTCGCTGGCCAAGACATCGCAGGACAAGCGCAAACCGGTACCGGTAAAACTATTGCGTTCTTGGCTGCTACCTTTAACCATTTGAAAACCAATGACAAGCCTGAAGGTCATCGTCAGAACCAGCCGCGCGCTATTATTTTAGCGCCGACGCGTGAGCTGGCGATTCAAATTTTCAATGATGCCAAACCGCTGATTGAAAGCACCGGCATCACTGCAGGTCTTGCTTACGGTGGTGAATCGTACGAGAAACAAGAGCAGCGCCTAAAAGATGGCGTCGATATCTTGATCGGCACCTGTGGCCGTATCATCGACTTCTACAAGCGTGGCGTGATTGATCTACGCAACATCCAAGCCGTGGTGTTGGATGAAGCCGATCGCATGTTCGATCTTGGCTTTATTAAAGACATTCGTTTCTTGTTCCGTCGCATGCCTGAGCCAACACAGCGTCGCAACATGCTGTTCTCTGCCACCTTGTCTTACCGCGTGAAAGACTTGGCGTTTGAGCACATGAACGATCCGCAAAGTGTGATTGTCGAGCCAGAGCAAAAAACCGGCCACCGTATTAAAGAAGAGCTATTCCAACCGTCGAACGACGAAAAAATGGCTCTACTGCAAACGCTGATCGAAGAAGACTGGCCAGAGCGCACCATTATCTTTGCTAACACCAAGTACCGTTGTGAAGATGTATGGGGTCACCTTGCTGCTGACGGCCACCGTGTCGGTTTGCTAACCGGTGATGTACCGCAGAAAAAACGCGAGCGTATCCTTAAAGAGTTTACCGACGGCACCGTCGATATCTTGGTTGCGACCGACGTTGCGGCGCGTGGTCTACACATTCCACAAGTGACTCACGTCTTCAACTACGATCTGCCAGATGATGCGGAAGACTATGTTCACCGTATTGGTCGTACCGGTCGTGCGGGCGCAAGCGGTCACTCCATCAGCTTTGCCTGTGAAGAGTACGCGATCAATCTGCCAGCGATTGAGACTTACATTGAGCACTCAATCCCGCTAACCAACTATCATTCAGACGCGCTACTGCAAGATCTGCCGGCGCCTCTGCGTCTCGATCGCAAGGAAAGGGTGAATAACAACACCAAGCGACGCACCAATACTGCACGTCAAGGACAGCAGCCACGTCGTCGTCGTCCAAGCAATAAGCAACAGGCGTAATCGCGATGAGTGCAGTGACTCCCATTTATGCGGCCATTGATTTAGGCTCCAACAGCTTCCATATGTGGCTGATCCGCAACAACGCAGGCTCAGTGCAAACGCTGGCAAAAATTAAGCGCAAGGTGCGACTCGCGTCGGGCCTCGATGCGAATAACCAGCTGAGTAAAGAAGCGATGCAACGCGGCTGGGATTGCCTAGAGCTGTTTGCAGAACGTTTGCAGGACATTCCTGCCGAGCACATCCGCATTGTGGGAACTGCTGCACTACGCCGTGCACTTAACGCCGCAGAGTTTCTTGAAAAAGCCCAGCAAATTCTGGGGCACCCGGTCGACATTATTCCGGGTGAAGAGGAAGCGCGGATCATCTACCAAGGCGTTGCGCACACCTCAGGTGGCAGCGGTCGTCGTTTGGTGGTCGATATCGGTGGTGCAAGCACCGAGCTTATTATTGGCAACCAATTTGAAGCCAAAGCACTGCAAAGCCTACACATGGGCTGTGTCACTTGGCTTGAGACCTATTTTGCTGATCGCGATCTGTCCGAGCACAACTTTTCACAGGCGATTGCGGCAGCAAAAACCGTTCTTGAACCGATCCGCCAGACCTACCTCGATTTAGGCTGGGACGTCTGCGTAGGTGCCAGTGGCACCGTCCAAGCGCTGCAAGAGATCATGCTCGCCCAAGGGATGAATGAAAATATCACCCTGGAAAAGCTTAAGCGTTTGCAACGCCAAGCCATGCTGTACGAGCAACTCGAAGATCTTGATATCGATGGCTTAACCATGGAGCGCGCATTGGTGTTCCCAAGCGGCCTGTCGATCCTGATCGCGATTTTCGAAAGCTTTGGCATTGCCTCAATGACCCTTGCGGGCGGCGCCCTGCGAGAAGGTTTAGCCTACGAGATGATGGAAAGCCTGCGCCAAGATGATATTTGTCAGCGCACGCTCGATAGTATTCAACAGCGCTTTCAACTGGATCGCCCACAAGCCGATCTGGTCGCGCTGGTTGCCAATACTTTGCTTAACCAATTGCAGTTGCCCGCAGAGCGCCATCAGGTGATCCAACCTTTGCTTGCCGCTTGCTGTGCAATTCATGAAATTGGTATTAGCCTTGGCTTTAAGCAAGCCAGTGAGCACAGTGCGTATTTGCTCCATCACATTGAACTGCCTGGGTTTACCTTGGCGCAGAAACAACTGCTCGCCGATGTGATCAAATACAGCCATGGCCCTATCGTGCGCACCATCAGCCAACAGGCGATCCCGGAAGAAGATGCACGCTGCTTACTTCGTGTGCTGCGCCTCGCCATTTTGATGTGTCATCGTCGTTTACCCGATGCGGTATTGGCGTACACCCTCGCCGCCGACAAGCAACAAAGCGAAGAGTGGCTACTCACCTTGCCGCCCAATTGGCGCAGCCATCATCCCTTGCTGGCCGCAGATCTCTGCGATGAAGCCCACAAGCAAAGTGATGCCGACATGGCGCTGAACATCACCCCTTAATGGTGCGCGGAAGAATCAAGAAACTGAGCGTTAAAAATACAAAGGGAAGCCACTGGCTTCCCTTTTCTTTTGGCGCTTCTCGACTGTTTTTTTGCTTGCACCTTTCTGCTTGTACCTTTCTGCCAGCATCCTCTTACGGACATCTTTTGCTGGCATCTCTGCCAGAGCGTGGCTTACTCAGTATGGCCTGCGAGACTAAACTTACTCTTGGTTTGAACGCAACGCGGCCGCTGTTTTGCCTTGCTCTTCTGCCAACCACTCCGCCACATCTTTCGCAAAGTACGTCAAAATGCCATCGGCGCCAGCGCGTTTAAAGCATAACAACGATTCCAACACGGTCTCACGCTCTTTGAGCCAACCATTGGTAATCGCCGCTTTGTGCATCGCGTATTCACCACTCACTTGATAAGCAAAGGTCGGCACTTGCAGCTCGGTTTTCACCCGGCGCACCACATCCAGATATGGCATCCCCGGTTTCACCATCACCATGTCAGCACCTTCATTGAGATCCATTTGCACTTCATGCAGCGCTTCATCGCTGTTAGCCGGATCCATCTGATAGGTCTTTTTATCTGCCCCTTTCAAGTTACCCGCCGAGCCGACCGCATCGCGGAACGGGCCGTAATAGTTCGAGGCATATTTGGCAGAGTACGCCATGATTTGGGTGTGAATAAAACCTGCGTTTTCCAGCGCATCACGGATCGCGCCAATGCGCCCGTCCATCATGTCTGACGGCGCCACCACATCGGCGCCAGCCTCTGCATGGGACAGCGCTTGTTTGATTAGCACTTCCGTAGTTTGGTCATTCAACACATAACCGCTGTCATCAATGATGCCGTCTTGGCCATGGATGGTAAACGGGTCCAGTGCGATATCGGTGATCACGCCCATTTGCGGCACGTTCTCTTTCAACAAACGCACGGCGCGCTGCACTAACCCTTCCGGGTTGTAGGCCTCTTCAGCCATTTCAGATTTGAAGTCTTGCGTCACCACCGGAAATAGCGCAATCGCTGGCACGCCGAGAGACGCCAAATACTCGGCTTCTTCTAGCATCAAATCGATAGAAAGACGCTCGATACCCGGCATCGATTCCACCGCTTCACGGCGGTTTTTACCCAGCAGAATAAACATCGGGTAGATCAGATCGCTGGCATCAAGACGATGCTCGGCGGTTAAACGGCGGCTAAAATCATGTTTGCGCAGACGACGAGGGCGACGCGCAGGGAATTGAGCAGAAATAGTCATGCAGGACAACTTCCTTGGCTGGTAATTTTAAGAATGCGGTAGCTGAGATGCGAAATATCACACCTCACTTAACCTCATCATATCACTTTGTTAACGGGCGAACAGTGGCAACACGCGCGTATTGAAAAGACCTGAATCAACGGCGCTAAGTCACGCGCCGAGCAGGTTACAGCATAAAAAAGGCGCGGCTGGTATGGGTCAGTTGCGGCAGTAAGCTTTGCGGCGCTTCGTCACGACATTCGGCGATCACTCGCGCAATGTGCGGTAGATAACACGGCTCGTTGCGGCTCGATTTGGGCTTTGGGCGCAAGTCTCGCGGCAGCAAGTAAGGCGCATCAGTTTCCACCATCAAACGGTTGGCGGGAATGTGGCGCACTAACTCACGCAGCTCAGTCCCTCGGCGCTCATCGCAGACCCAACCGGTAATACCAATGTGCAGATCGAGCGATAAACACGCCTCTAGTTCGGCGCGCGTTCCGGTAAAGCAATGCAGTAGTGCACCCGGTAATTTGCTGCGCCACGGCGCGAGAATCGCAAAAAAGCGCTCAAAGGCATCACGGCAATGCATATAAACCGGCATATTTAGCTCTGCCGCTAGCGCCAGTTGAGCTTCAAACACCGCTTCTTGTTGCGGGCGCGGCGAAAAGTCGCGGTTGAAATCAAGGCCGCATTCCCCTATGGCGCGCACCTGTGGCAACGCCGCCAAGTCGCGAATTTCCGGTAAAGAGAGATCGGTGACGGTTTTGGCATCGTGGGGATGAACCCCTGCGGTGCTGACACAAATTTCCGGCCATAACGAGCACAACTGGGCGGCATGACGGCTCTCGTCGACATCCGTTCCAATCACCACCAATTGCTCGACACCCGCCTCAATGGCACGCGCAACCACCTCGGCGCGATCTTTTTCAAAACGGCTGTTGGTCAGGTTAATCCCTACATCAATCATACATCTTCCTGTGAGCTGTCTGGCTTAACGCGGCGTCCAACATAGAAGCGCGACACCAACAAACCCACTTCAAATAACAAACACATGGGAACGGCGAGCAGAATTTGCGAAATCATATCGGGTGGCGTGAGCAACATACCCACCACAAACGCCGCGACAATAATGTACGGCCGCTTTTGGCTCAGGCTTTGTGGATCTGTCGCGCCAATCCAGCACAGCAAAACAATCGCCACCGGCACTTCAAACGCAATGCCAAAAGCAAAGAACAGCGCCATCACAAAATCAAGATAACTGGCGATATCGGTTGCCATCTGCACCCCGTCTGGCGTGGTGGCGGTGAAAAACGCAAAGATCAGCGGGAACACCACAAAGTAGGCGAACGCGACACCGCAATAGAAAAGGATGGAGCTTGAGATCAGCAGCGGCATGATCATTTGCTGCTCATGCTTATACAGCCCTGGTGCGACAAATGCCCACAGCTGATACAAGATATACGGCACCGCCACAAACACCGCCGCAAGCAGCGAGAGCTTCATCGGGGTAAAAAAGGGCGAGGCCACATCGGTGGCGATCATCGTCGCCCCTGCTGGCAAACGCTCAATCAGCGGCGAAGAGACAAAACTGTAGATATCGTTGGCAAACCACACCAAGCATAAAAACACCACCAGCACTGCCATCAAGGCGCGAAGAATGCGACTGCGCAGCTCCATAAGGTGCTGGATCAAAGGTTGGGAATCATCCACTGCCATTAGCGCTCCTGCTTTCCTGCTGCTGAGTCGGGCTCGTTAGGTTGCGGGGAAGATTGAGATGATAGCGGCGGCGTTTCAGCGGAAGCAGACGCTACATTAGCCTCCCCATCATCCGATGATGCACTCGTCGCCGACGCGGCAGGCTTAGCATAAGGACGCTGCACATCCCGCGCCGCTTGCTTTAACTCATCGACCGACTCTTGCAAGTCAGGCGATAAATCCTTCATGCTCATCTGCTCGGCTTTTCTGAGGTTATCTTGCAGTTCCTGAATTTTCAGCTCCTGCTCTAACTCGTTTCTCACCGACGAAGCCATGTTGCGCGCCGCACGCATCCAGCGAGTGACATTGCGGATCGCCACTGGCAAACGTTCAGGCCCTAGCACCACCAGCCCTACAACAGAGATCAGGATCAGCTCCCAAAATCCGATGTCAAACATCGCGCTTAGCCCTGCTCTTTGCTGTTAGACTTTTCTGTGGTCGTGGCGCTGGCCGATTTATCTTCAACCTCAGCGCTGTTCTCGGTGGCGGTGAAATCCGCATCCTTGGCGTCTGCTTTGGGATCGTCTTCATTCATCGCTTTTTTAAAGCCCTTGATCGCCGCGCCAATATCGCCGCCCATGCCACGCAGTTTCTTCGTACCGAACAGTAGCAGCACAATTACCGCGATAACCAACAACTCTTTAATACCAAATGCACCCATAGCTCAGTCCTCAGCTCTCTTGTTCATTGCGTTGCAATGTTCGCCATCCCAGCAACCAAAACAGCATGCCGCCCGCGACCGCCACCATCGGTAAATCTTCTACCCGATGACTGTAAAGTACGGTGCCACAAATCAATAAGGTTGCCCCCATACCAAATTGTAGCTTAGCGCGGTTAGCCCGTTGTTTTTGCTTTTTAAAATTCGTATACAGCTGATCTACCTTATGATTCAGCTGGCGGTGCTGCTGTAATCCTTCGTAAATCAACTCAGGTAATTCAGGTAAACGTTCAGCCCAAAAAGGCGCTTTCGCTTTCACCGCGTCGATCACCGCTTGCGGCCCCACTTGGCGCGCCATCCAGCTTTCCAAAAACGGCTTGGCGGTATCCCACAAATCCAATTGCGGGTACAGCTGGCGACCCAGCCCTTCCACATACAGCAGCGTTTTTTGCAGCAGCACCAGTTGCGGCTGCACTTCCATATTAAAACGGCGCGCGGTGTTAAACAGGTTTAGCAAGACATGGCCAAACGAGATCTCACACAGCGGCTTGGCAAAAATCGGCTCGCACACCGTGCGGATAGCAAACTCAAACTCGTCGACATTGGTATCTGCCGGCACCCAACCCGAATCGACGTGCAGCTCTGCGACTTTGCGATAATCGCGATTGAAAAACGCCAAAAAGTTTTCCGCCAGATAACGCTTATCTTCGCGGTTAAGTACCCCAACAATGCCGCAGTCTAAACCAATCCACTGCGGATCTTGCGGGTTGTCATAAGCGACAAACACGTTGCCCGGGTGCATGTCCGCATGGAAAAAACTGTCGCGGAACACTTGGGTGAAGAAGACTTCAACCCCACGCTCAGCCAGCAACTTCATGTTGGTGTTGTTGGCTTTTAGCCCCTCGATGTCAGACACCTGAATGCCATAAATGCGCTCGGAGACCATCAAATGCTCAGAGCAATAATCCGTGATCACTTCCGGCACATACAAGATGGGAGAGCCTTCAAAATTGCGGCGCAGTTGAATCGCATTGGCCGCTTCGCGCATCAGGTTGAGCTCATCAAGTAAGGTTTTTTCGTACTCGCGCACGACCTCAACCGGGCGTAGACGGCGCGCATCCGGGATCAATCTTGCCACCAGCCTCGCCAAACGGTACATCAGCTTAATATCCGCTTTGATCACCGGCAAAATATCTGGGCGAATAACTTTAAGAACGACTTCGCGGCCATTTTCTTTCAATCGCGCCGTATGCACTTGGGCAATGGATGCCGAAGCCAAGGGCTCAATATCAAAATCGTCAAACCAGTTTTCGAGCGGGCCACCGAGTGATTCTTCCATCCGCGCTTTGGCTAGCGCGCCATCAAAGGATTCGACTTTATCTTGCAATAGCGCTAGCTGATCGGCGATGTGCGGCGGGAACAAGTCGCGGCGGGTCGACATCATCTGACCGAATTTGATCCACACCGGACCGAGCGATTGCAGCGCTAAACGCAGCCGCTCACCTAACAGCTTGTCGGGATGTTGGTTCTTAATCCAAAACAGCGCCTTGCGAAACTTACGTGCCTTGTTGGCTTTTTCGATATCGGGCAGCAGATCATCCAATCCGTAGCTCAACAGTACCGATTGGATATGGTACAAACGCTGCCATTCACCGCGTGTCATGACGACACCTCGTTGTTCAAACGGCGCTCCACTCGGGCAAGTAAACGCTCGGCATCGCTACGTAAATCATCCACTTGATCGCAAAAATGGGCGACTTCCAATGGCCCCGGCGCTATACGCCACTCTTCGGTGATCACTTCCGCGACATCACGTTCACGCTCGGCAAGCCAGCGCTTCACGCCATCGAGCTGGCGCTGCCCGCCCGACACCACGGTATGGGCGACGATGTCGCCAGTGTAGCGTGAGAGGCACTCTTCCCAATCGGGCTTCATCTGTTGCAACAACTCAGAAAAACGCTGCGCGATGTGAATATCACCTTGCAGATCGAGCTTATCTTCTTTGATCAACCGCGTTAACTGGCTTTGGTCTTGCAGTTGCGGCAATACCGATACGCTTAACGATAAGCGACAATCCGCCTCGCCTTCATACTCGCCTAAGACATCAATTTGCTGGCTGAACATAAAGGTGAGCGTCAGTTGCAGCTCGCGCACTTCCACTTGCAACGCCTTGCCACGTAACCGCCGCAGCTGCTGGCGATTGTCATCCGTCAGCAACGCATTGAGGCCAGTTTCCACTGACGCACATAACAAAATTTTCGCGGGAGTTAGAAACGGCAATGCCTGCATAGTATCCTCAGAATTTGTAACCACGGTGAAGTGCGACGATACCGCCAGTGAGGTTGTAATATTGGGTGTGCTCAAAGCCCGCCTCTTGCATCATGCCTTCCAGCGTATCTTGATCTGGATGCATGCGGATAGATTCCGCCAAGTAACGGTAGCTTTCGGCGTCATCCGCCACCAGCTCGCCCATTTTCGGTAAGAGATGGAATGAATAGGCGTCGTAGACTTTCGACAGCGGATCAAACACCGGTTTTGAAAATTCCAACACCAGCAAACGACCGCCCGGCTTTAAGACGCGGAACATTGAGCGCAGTGCTTTGTCTTTGTCGGTAACGTTACGCAGACAGAAACTAATGGTAATGCAATCGAAGTGATTGTCTGGGAATGGCAGCTCTTCGGCGTTGGCTTGCACATAAGCAACATTGCCAACGATGCCGTGGTCGCGCAGCTTGGCACGGCCCACTTTCAACATGGAATCGTTAATGTCGGCGAGGATCACTTGCCCTTTCTCGCCCACAATCCGTGAGAATTTTGCGGTTAAGTCACCGGTGCCACCACCCAAGTCGAGAATGCGTTGACCCGGGCGCGCACCACTACAATCGATGGTGAAACGCTTCCACGCGCGATGAATACCCAGTGACATCAAGTCATTCATGATGTCGTATTTTGCCGCTACCGAGTGAAATACCTCGGCCACTTTGCCGGCTTTTTCTTGTTTGGCGACCGTGGAAAAACCAAAGTGTGTGGTTTCCTGTGCCTTGTCCTGGATGGTATCGGTCATGTTAACTCCTCTTAACAACTTGGTTATCTTACTTGATAACGGGCGGTTGCTCTACGAGAGAAAGTGATTGATTGTCCGTTTCCTCATCCTCGATCTCATCTTCACTCATTTGTCCCAGTAAGGCGGGATTGATATCCCGTTTTACTTCTACGCCCAACGACTTAAACCCTTCGGCTTGGCGGATCAAGTTGCCACGACCGGTGAGCATTTTATTCATTGCGCCGCGATAAGATTGGGTTGCTTTATCGAGGCTCTGGCCGATCTGCTCCATGTCATGCACAAACAGGCGCAACTTATCGTAAAGGCGCGAAGCGCGCTCCGCGATCAACTTGGCATTCTGGTTTTGGTTTTCATAGCGCCACAAGTTAGCAATGGTGCGCAGCGCCACCATCATGGTGGTCGGGCTCACCAGCATAATGTTGTGCTCCATCGCCTCACGCACCAGTGCAGGCTCGGCGGCGACTGCCACTTGGAACGCCGGTTCAACCGGAATAAACATCAAGACATAATCGAGCGAGCGAATGCCTTCGAGCTGTTGATAATCTTTACGGCTTAACGCGCGAATATGGCTACGCACCGAAGCAATATGCTCACTCAGCGCCAGCTCTTGCTCAGCTTGGGTTTCGGCATTGAAGTAACGTTCGTACGCCACCAGCGTCATCTTGGCGTCGATCACCACTTGTTTGTTTTGCGGCAGCTCAACAATCACATCCGGCTGGTAGCGTTTGCCGTCTTCACTTTGCAAGCTCACTTGGGTATGGAATTCCTGCCCTTCACGCAAGCCGCAACTTTCCAGCACACGCGCTAGCACTACTTCCCCCCAGTTACCCTGGGCTTTGTTATCACCTTTGAGCGCTTGGGTAAGGTTGATCGCTTCTTGCGCCATCTGCTCGTTGAGTTTTTTCAGGCTATTGATTTCATGGATAAGGGTATGGCGCTCTTTGGCTTCTTCGCCAAAGCTGTCATGCACTTGTTTACGAAAGCCTTCCAATTGCGATTTCAACGGCCCGAGTAATCCTTCCAAGCTCAAGCGGTTCTGCTCATCAACGCTACGCGATTTCTGCTCAAACAGTTGGTTGGCAAGGGTGACAAACTGCTCTTGCATCCGTTTTTCAGCATTTTCTAGCAGCGCCAGTTTGTCTTGCATCGCTTCACGCTCGGTTTGATGGCGCGCTTCAAGCTCACGCAAATCGCCTTCCAGTCCCGCTGCGGCGCCACGGGCATTTTCCAATTGCTCGCGATAGTAGTTTCGCTCTTGCAGCAAGCTGTCGAGTTGGCGCAGCTTTTCCAGTGCTGTCGCTAAACGTGATTGCATTTGACGCACTTCACCATTGAGCTGATCGCAGCTTAAATCCGCTTCATCGAGTTCGGTTTGGCGCTCGGCCAATTGGGCTTCCAGCTGGGTTAAACGGGTCTGACTTAAGGTCTGTGACGCGGCCAATTCTTGGCGCAACAGGGCTTCATTTTGCTCGGCACGATTACGCGCCAACGCCGAGGCGATAGCTGCACCTAACACTGTGCCGACCGAGGCCGCCACTAACACATCAAGGGTAAGAGCAATCATGATGACATTCTGTTTTTCAATCGGTTACTTAGGCTAAAGGCTAAGTGACTACTGGATAAATGTCCAGATAATTGCAGCATCAGATCTTGATTGCTCAATAACCAATTGCCGCCGCATAATAACGCTCTCCATGTTGTATTTAGGGATGTACGCTGTGAAAAACGAAAAGCTGGCACTGATCTATGGATTAAGTGCCGTTCTCTTGTGGTCAACCGTGGCCACCGCCTTCAAAATTACGCTCGATTATTTTTCGCCGCTGCAAATGCTGACATTTGCCAGTATGGTGTCGGTGATAGCGTTGCTGGGCCTGGCCGCCGTTCAGAAAAAGCTGCCGCAACTTTGGCCGACCTTCCGTCGCAAACCCGGCTACTACGCCCTGCTTGGCTTGATTAACCCCTTCGTCTACTACCTTGTACTGTTTGAAGCCTACGCACTCTTGCCAGCCTCACAAGCGCAGCCGATCAACTACAGTTGGGCGATCACGCTCGCGTTAATGGCTGCCCTGTTCTTGGGTCAATCGATCCGCAAACAAGACTGGATCGCCTGTGTGCTGGGTTATATCGGGGTGGTCGTGATCGCCACTCGCGGCGATCTGTTAGCAATGCAATTTGATAGCCCGCTAGGCGTTGGGTTAGCCCTGTTGTCGACACTGTTGTGGGCGCTGTATTGGATCTTAAATACTAAGAATGATGCCGATCCGGTGATTGGCGTGCTCTTGAGTTTCTTATTGTCACTGCCGCTCGCGCTATTGACCTGTTTCTACTTTGAAGGGATGCCGACAGTGCCGTGGCAAGGCTGGGCGGCGGTCAGTTATGTGGGTCTGTTTGAAATGGGGATCACCTTTGTGTTGTGGATCAACGCCCTGAAGCTCACCAACAACACAGCGCGGATCAGCAACTTGATCTTTATCTCGCCGTTCATTTCTCTGTTGCTATTGGCGACGATCATCGGTGAAGAGATCCATTCTTCCACCTTGCTCGGGCTGGTGATGATCATTACCGGTCTGGTGATCCAGCAGCTCAAAGGCAACACCGCAGCGGCGGCTTAAGCTCACTCGCAATCCAATTTCAGCAAAAAAAAGACCTGCCCATGGGCAGGTCAAATTTACTGAAGTGGGGGATATGCCACTCACTTCAACGGTTGGGCTGTCGAGACCCTGTGCGTTTAACGCATCTTATTATTCTGATTTAGTCATTCCATCGTACGCGCTTCACTATGTGCCCGCATTAACGAGGCATTACGCTTTCACAAGGTTTTACGCCTGCACCGGATGCCATTGACGGCCCAACGGCAGCATCAACATCACTAGCGCCGGTAGCAAAAGCAGCATATGCAGCGCCATCAGCTCAGGCGCACTCCACGACAAACGCTGCATCACACTCACCAATGCACCCGCGCCGGTCATTTGGAACACGCCCAACAGTGCCGCTGCAGTGCCCGCTTTATCGCCGAACGGTGCTAGCGCTTTACCCGCACACGCGCCCAGCACTAAGGCAAAGCCCACCGAGTTAATAAAGATCGGTGACATAAACAGCAAGGCAGTTTGACCGCCCAGCAGCATTAAAAAACCGCCCGCGACAATCATCCCCAATCCCGCTTTCAGAGCGCGGCGCGTCCCCAGTTTGTCCATCAATACTGGCGCAATCACAAAGCCGCCCAAAATATTGAGCGCAGCATTCACACTAAACCACGCGGTAAAGTTTTCCATGGTGAGGCCAAGGGTATTGATCATCCACATTGGTGCGGAGGTGACATACGCCAAGATCACCGCCATCGCTAACATGCAAAGTACGGCGTTAAACAAAAACTGCGGCGTTTTTAGCACATCAACATAACGACTGAGGCTAAACAGCGGCGCTTTCTCGGTGGTGTTATTCGGCGTTACTTTCGGTTTGGTTTCTTTAAAGCCAAGGGCAACAAACAGCAAACCGACAACCGCAAAACCGGCCATAAAGCTGAAGTTACTGCGCCAGCCAAAGGCGATCGTCAGGTAGCTGCCTAAAATCGGGGCGAGTGCGGGAATAAAGCAGATCGCACCATTGAGGTAGCTGATCATCTTGCCGCTTTTCTCTGGACCAAAGCAGTCACGCACGCACGCAAATGCAGAGACCGAAGTCGCACACGCCGCCAAGCCTTGCAGCAAACGGGCAAACAACAAGCCATCTAGCGTTGCCGCAAGATAAGCCAGCGACGAGCTGATCCCATAAAGCACGATACCGGCCAATGCGATAGGGCGACGACCGAAGCGATCCGCCAACGGTCCGGCCACCAGCTGCCCCAAACCGAAACTCAACATATACCAAGTGATCGTGTCTTGGACGCGCACTTCACTCACGCCAAAATCCACCGCCATCACGGGCAGCGCCGGCAAGTAAATATCGATCGCCATTGGGCTAAACAGCACCAAGAAAAACAAAAACGCCATCATGCGGCGAGGGGATGAATCAACCACGCATTTCTCCACAACATATATTCATGCGCCGACGCAAAAAAGCTCGGCACTACTCAACCGAGGTAGAACGCATGGTTCCCACAGCTCAAAATCCGCGCCAGTGTAGTGACAATGTGTTATGAATAAAAATGGTTTATATTCAGCAGCAAGTTTCCCGTTAGGAATATCAAAGTGAAGAACTTACTGCGTTGTGATTTGAACCTGTTGGTGTGTTTGCACGTGTTGCTCGAAGAGCAAAGCGTCACCCGCGCCGCGAGCCGACTCTGCTTGAGCCAATCGGCAGTGAGTAAAAACTTAGCGCGGCTGCGCGAGTGGTTTGATGATCCCTTATTTGTGCGCCACTCCCATGGCCTGCAACCCACGCCACGCGCCATCGCGATGCAAAGCGCCCTTGCCGCGATACTGGGCGACATTGAGAAAATCAGCCAACCGACCCATTTCGATCCGGCCTCGAGCCCACGTCGTTTTCAACTGGCCTTAGTGGAAAGCATCTATCCGTTATTGCTGCCGCATTTTGTCGGTGAGATCTTTAGCCTTGGGCCACACATTACCCTCGATACCCACCAGTGGGGACGTGACTCGTTCGATGCCATGTTGCGCGGCGAGCAAGACTTTGGCATTACCGGCAAAGATATTCATCCGCAAGATGCGGCGATGACCATGATGCCGCCCAAAGGCATTGCCTGGCAGCAACTCTACCAAGATCACCAAGCGTGTTTACTGCGCCCCGAGCACCCCGCCCTCAGTGGCGAATGGAACCTTGAGGTTTATCTCGCCCAGCGCCACTTGCAAGTGCGCTGCGATGGCAAAGATCGCTGGCTGCTCGACTACAAAATGGCCGAAGAAAAACGCTTTCGTGATATCGCGGTATGTGTGCCTGACTTCAACAGCGCCGCAAGCTTAGTCACCCATACCGACTTGGTGTTTACCGCGCCGAGCCACTTCGTCAACTTAGTCGCAAAGCAGCTTGGCCTAGTGGTGATGCCGCTGCCTTACCCGCTACCGCCGATGGCTTATACCCTGTTTTGGAGCGAAGCCCATGCTGCGGATCCGGGTCACCGTTGGATGCGAGAGTTAATTATTGACCGCTGTAGTAAGCTCTAACTGCGGCAGTAAACCCACACCCGTGTGCGGTGGCGATAAGCGTAACTGACAAATCAGTAAACCATTGCGCGTACACAGAAAAGGCGCTAGGTTTAGGCTAAACGACCCCTTATTGAAGGAACAATATTTCATGCAAACACCGATCCACCAGCGTGTCGCGCTACTGCGCCACTGGCTGACTGAGCAAGGACTCGATGCCATTATCATCCCTCACGAAGATGAGTTTCTTGGCGAATACATTCCCGCCCATAACGAGCGTCTATTGTGGGCGACGGGCTTTTCAGGCTCGGCAGGTGCGGCGGTGATCACCCGCGACAGCGCGGCGGTGTTTGTCGATGGTCGCTATACCGTGCAAGTGCGCAAGCAAGCGCCGGCAGATCTGTTCGACTATTGCCATCTGATCCAGCAACCCCCGATGACATGGGCAGCACAAACGCTACATAAAGGCAGTAAAGTCGCAGTCGATTTGCGTTTGCACAGCGGCAATTGGTGGAAAGCTCAACAAGCCGCAGCGAGCGCGCTGGAATTGGTCGCGATCGACAGCAACCCTATCGACACATTGTGGCACGACCGTCCCGCTGCGACGTTGTCGACGGCGCTGTTGATGCCTCTGGATAAAGTGGGCAAATCGAGTGCCGATAAACGCGCTGAGCTAGCGGCGAGTCTCACCACTTCTGGCGCTGATGCGGCAATGATCACCACGCTGGATAGCATTGCGTGGCTGCTCAACATTCGCGGCGCGGATGTCGAGTGTCTGCCCGTCTTGCTCAGCCAAGCGATTTTGCATCACGATGGCAGCGTGGATTTCTATATTGATCCGGCGCGTCTACCGGCAGAATTTGCGCGCCATGTGGGTGAAAGGGTTCACGTGAAACACCCTGAAGCGTTGGAGGCCGATCTGCGCGCCTTTAGCGGCAAACGTATTTTGGTTGATCCGGCTACCGCCAATGCGTGGACCAGTGAAACGCTAAAAGCGGCGGGCGCGAATGTGATAGAAGCGGCCGACCCTTGTCTGTTGGCCAAGTCGGCGAAGAACGCGGTTGAGTTAGCCGGCATGAAAGCCTGCCATGTCCGTGATGGCGCGGCCGTCGTGAAGTTCCTCGCCTGGATGGATCGCGAGATCGCGGCCGGTCATCGCCCGAATGAAGGCGAGCTCTCTGATCAGCTTTGGGCTTTCCGCCAACAAGATCCGAGCTGCAAAGATCTCAGCTTCCACACCATTTCTGCTGCCGGTGGCAACGCGGCGATGTGTCACTACCGCCATAGCGATGAAAACCCCGGCCCATTGGTAGAAAATTCGGTCTACTTGGTTGATTCTGGCGGCCAATATCTTGATGGCACCACCGATATCACGCGCACCGTCGCGGTGGGCAACGCCAGCGCCGAGGTAAAGCAAGCCTTTACCTTAGTGCTAAAAGGCCATATCAGCTTAGCCACTGCACGCTTCCCAGCAGGTACCACAGGTAACCAACTGGATGCGTTAGCGCGTCAGCACTTGTGGGCGTATGGTTTTGATTACGATCACGGCACCGGCCACGGCGTTGGCCATTTCCTCAATGTCCACGAAGGCCCAGCGCGCATCGCCAAAGTGCCAAACCCCGTCGCACTGCTACCGGGGATGGTGTTTTCCAACGAGCCGGGCTATTACCGCGCTGACGCGTTCGGTATTCGTATCGAAAACCTAGAGCAAATCGTGGAAATTGAGACGGCGGGCGATATGTCAGTGCTAGGGTTTAGCTCTCTTACCCGCGCGCCGATCGATCAGCGTTTGATTGATGTCAGTCTGATGACCGATGCCGATATCACGTGGCTTAACCATTACCATCAGCTTGTTTGGGATGAGGTTTCGCCGCTGCTCAGCAGTGCTGACGATAAAGCGTGGCTACAACAAGCAACCGCACCGCTGACCCGCTAATTAAGCGCACACAAATCTTCAGCAACGTGCGATTGCACTGTGCCAAAAACAACAAAGCCGACACTCGTGTCGGCTTTTCACTTTTAAACGCACAATAACGCCCGTTATTTCTTAAACAGTTGAGCGCGAAGGTTAGCGATCGTGGCTTGGCCTTTTTCCATGCGCTGCTCAGCGGTCTCTTTCGGTTTATCGCGCTCCCACTGCAAATCATCTTGCGGCAGCTCTTCGAGAAAACGGCTTGGCTGCGGGCGGATCAACTCACCATACTGACGACGCTCTTTACACATGGTAAAAGTCAGCTCTTTTTGTGCCCGCGTGATCCCGACATACGCCAAACGACGCTCTTCTTCGACGTTATCTTCATCGATACTGGTTTGGTGCGGCAAAATCCCTTCTTCCATCCCGATAAGATAGACATATGGGAATTCGAGGCCTTTCGAGGCGTGCAAGGTCATCAATTGCACCTGATCGGCATCGTCATCGTCTTCACCACGCTCCATCATGTCACGCAGGGTCAGACGCTGAACCACCTCTTTTAAGGTACGGACTTGCTGATCGTAATTATCGCCCTCTAAGTCCGCCACAATCCAGCTGTAGAGATCCGATACGTTCTTCATTCGCATCTCGGCCGCCTTCGGGCTGGCTGAGGTTTCGTACAACCAATCTTCGTAGTTAATATCACGCACTAACGCACGCACTGCCGCAACGGTATCACCACGCTCGGCGTTATCAGCGATGCGCACCACCCACTCGGTAAAGCGGCGTAGCGATTCCAAACCTCGGCCGGTCAGATGATGCTCCAGCCCCATTTCAAAGCTGGCTTCAAATAAACTTTTACCGCGCATATTGGCGTAGGTTCCCAGCTTTTCTAATGTCACTGGGCCAATTTCACGTCGCGGGGTGTTCACAATACGCAAGAACGCGTTGTCATCATCATGGTTGGTTAACAAACGCAGGTACGCCATGACATCTTTGATCTCAGCGCGAGAGAAAAACGAGGTCCCACCGGAAATCTTGTACGGGATCCGGTTTTGAATCATCGCTTTTTCGATCATTCTTGATTGGTGATTACCGCGATACAACACCGCATAATCGCGGTAGTCGTTGTTGTTCATAAAACGGTGAGCGATCAGCTCCCCCACCACGCGCTCAGCTTCATGCTCTTCGTTATTGGCCGTCAGCACTTTGAGCGGCTCACCTTCACCGAGTTCTGAATAGAGGCGCTTTTCAAACAAGTGCGGGTTGTTGGCAATCAAGATATTAGCGCTTTTCAAAATTCGACGCGTAGAGCGGTAATTCTGCTCAAGCTTGATCACTTTGAGCTCAGGAAAGTCGCGTTGCAGCAACCCCAAGTTCTCAGGCTGCGCGCCACGCCAGCTGTAAATCGACTGATCGTCATCACCAACCACAGTAAACCGCGCCCGCTCACCCACGATGAGCTTCACCAACTGGTATTGGCTGGTGTTGGTATCTTGATACTCATCGACCAACAGATAACGAATTCGGTTTTGCCAGCGCTCTTTCACTTCAGGGTGCAGTTGCATCAATAGCACTGGCATCAAAATAAGATCATCAAAATCCAGCGCGTTGTATGCCTTCATTTGTTTTTGGTACATCTCATAACACAGTGCAAACACCTGATCGCGCTCACCACGTGCCTGCGCTTTAGCTTGCTCAGGCAACAGCATGGCGTTTTTCCAATTGGAGATGGTATTCACCAATTGGTTGAGGAGATCTTTATCGTTATCAAGCTGCGCTTCGGTGAGCTCTTTAAGCAACGCCATTTGGTCTTGATCATCAAACAGCGAAAAGCTGCTTTTTAGACCCAACAGCTTGTATTCACGCTTGATAATTTCCAACCCTAAGGTGTGAAAGGTCGATACCATCAACCCTTTGGCTTCTTGTTTGCCAAGGGTTTGTCCGACACGCTCTTTCATCTCGCGCGCCGCTTTATTGGTAAACGTCACCGCGGCGATATTGCGTGCCTTGTAGCCGCACTGCTGCACCAGATACGCAATTTTATTGGTGATCACTCGGGTTTTACCCGAGCCTGCACCCGCCAATACTAGGCAAGGGCCAGATACATAATGTACCGCATCGTTTTGGGCCGCATTCAGCTTCATCGCAATCACACCTCTTTCTCTCTTCGCTCTGCATTGTAGAGAGATAAGACGGAAAGTCCACGATCAACACTCTTCATCCGCCAGCATATCTCATCCCGAATGAAGGCGGTGGCAATGCCAACGGTGACGCATGCGCCCCTTCGTGATTTTTAAATTATTTATCAGCAACTCACGACAACACAAAGGCCTTTGCATACAATAGGAGAAGTTCAGAAATAAGGAGCGTTGATGATGATCGACCCGAAGAAATTAGAGCAAGTAGCGCGTCAGATCCAAGATGCCATGCCACAGCCAGTGAAAAACCTCGGCAATGACGTTGAGGCGAAAGTAAAGCAAGTGATCCAAAGCCAGCTCGGTAAGTTGGATGTGGTAAGTCGCGAAGAGTTTGATGTACAAACCCAAGTCCTGATGCGCACGCGTCAAAAACTGACTGAGCTTGAAGCCAAGTTTGCGGAACTCGAAGCCAAGCTAGATAGCGCCGCTGACAGCGAATAAGCAATCCAACGCCTTCGATAACACAAGGCTTACTGCTGAATACAAAAAATCCGGCTCGAGGCCGGATTTTTTTATTGCGATAAAGCGGAATTAACCACCGACAGCAATGTTTTTCATGTCAGTCATGTAGCCACGAAGCTCAGCACCGATCCACTCAACAGGGTGGTTACGGATCGCATCGTTCACTTCAATTAGCTTGCTGTTGTCAACGTGGTTGCTTACTTCACCAAGACCTTTACCGATCACGTCAGTGTTTACGCTACCGATGAATTTCTCGCGTAGTAGCGGTGTTGCCACGTTCGCAAATAGGTAGTTACCGTACTCAGCAGTGTCAGAGATAACCACGTTCATTTCGTACAGACGCTTACGTGCAATGGTGTTCGCGATCAATGGCAGCTCGTGCAGTGACTCGTAGTAAGCTGACTCTTCGATAATGCCAGACGCGGTCATTGCTTCAAACGCCAACTCAACACCCGCTTTCACCATAGCAACCATCAAGATACCGTTATCAAAGTACTCTTGCTCTGGGATCTCTACGTTAGTGGTTGGGTAGTTTTCAAACGCGGTATCACCGGTTTCTTTACGCCACGTCAGTAGGTTGATGTCATCATTTGCCCAGTCAGCCATCATCGTCGACGAGAACTCACCCACAATGATGTCATCCATGTGCTTGTTGTACAGTGGACGCATCAGATCTTTCAGCTCTTCAGCCAACTCAAACGCTTTCACTTTTGCTGGGTTAGACAGGCGATCCATCATGTGAGTGATACCGCCAAACTTCAGCGCTTCAGTAATGGTTTCCCAACCAAACTGCAGCAGTTTACCGGCATAACCTGGGTCGATACCGTCAGCAACCATCTTCTCGTAACAAACGATTGAGCCGGCTTGCAACATACCACACAGGATAGTTTGCTCACCCATTAGGTCCGATTTCACTTCCGCAACGAAAGAAGACTCAAGAACGCCCGCACGGTGACCGCCAGTCGCAGCTGCCCACGCTTTCGCGATTTCAAAACCTTCACCTTGTGGATCGTTCTCTGGGTGAACCGCAATCAAAGTAGGTACGCCGAAACCACGCTTGTACTCTTCGCGTACTTCAGTACCCGGACACTTAGGCGCTACCATCACAACAGTGATGTCTTTACGGATCTGCTGGCCAACTTCTACGATGTTGAAACCGTGAGAATAACCCAATGCAGCGCCTTGCTTCATCAGTGGCATTACCGTTTCAACCACGTTTGAGTGCTGCTTGTCAGGTGTTAGGTTAACAACCAGATCCGCTTGTGGGATCAGCTCTTCGTAGCTACCCACAACGAAGCCGTTGTCCGCAGCATTGTGGTAAGACTGGCGCTTCTCATCAATCGCAGCTTGGCGCAGCGCATAAGAGATATCAAGACCCGAATCGCGCATGTTCAAACCTTGGTTTAGGCCTTGTGCACCACAACCAACGATCACGACTTTCTTGCCTTTCAGAAAATCAGCTTCTGACGCAAACTCGTTGCGATCCATAAAACGACATACACCAAGTTGCTCTAGCTGCTGACGCAAATTCAACGTATTGAAATAGTTGGCCATTGATATCTCTCCGTAAATAGTTGTCCATGTGGGTTTTTAACCCGATAACCAGAGTCTAAATCAGGTCTTTTGTTGCTTAAAGTGATATATTAACAACAACATCTTGCACAAAATGCAACATGACTAACGCAACACAACAAAAAGACGAATTATGAACTTAAAAAATCTTCAGCTATTCGTTCACCTGTGTGATTCGAAAAGCTTTAATCAAACGGCGCAACAGAATCACGTCAGCCCCTCCGCGTTAAGTCGGATCATCCAACGCCTAGAAAGCGAGATCGGCCAATCTCTATTTGTTCGTGACAATCGCAGTGTCGAGCTAACGATGGCAGCTAAACGTATGTACCCGCTCGCCGTCAACTTACTCGCTGACTGGCAACTGTTGCGAGATTCAACAGCGGAAGATGAAAGTTTACTGCAAGGTGAGATCCATCTGTTTTGCTCAGTTACCGCAAGCTATAGCCATCTTCCTGCGGTGCTAAGCCAATTTAGGGTCAGTTACCCGCAAATCGAAATAAAGCTCGCCACCGGCGATCCAGCGCAAGCGATCGATAAAGTCTTGAGTGAAGAAGCCGATATCGCGATTTCAGCCAAACCCGATCACTTACCCAACAAGCTGGCATTCACACCGATTGGCGAAATATCGATGTCGGTAATTGCACCAACGCTTAGCACCAACTTCTCAAAATCCCTTCTTCAAGCCGAGCCTGACTGGCGTCACGTCCCTTTTATCGTTGCGGAATCCGGTACAGCAAGAGATCGTGCAGAGCAGTGGTTTAAGCAACATAAACACAAACCCACCATCTACGCACAAGTAGAGGGCCATGAGGCGATAGTGAGCATGGTTGCGCTGGGATGTGGCGTCGGGATTGCGCCGGATGTGGTAATTGATAACAGCCCAGTTAAAGACAAAGTCGAACGCTTGAGAAATGAAGTGATCAAGCCAATGGAGCTAGGGCTTTGCTGCCTCAAGCGCAGAGAAAAAGAGCCCCTCATAAAGGCCATGCTAGAGCTGATAGGATAACCGCCAACGAAGACTGCTGCGATAGAGCCAAACCAATAAACACAAAAGCCTCACTAAGCGTTAGTGGGGCTTCTTGATATAAGCGGTCTGGGATCGGCCATTTCTCTGAAAGTAGAAATCATCAAAACGAAAAAGCCCTGCTATTTCTAGCGGGCACGCCTAGTGAGGGATTCTTAATAAATGTTAATAAATGGCGGAGCGGACGGAAATCGATAGTCCGGCATTCCGGCTCGCGAAAAAGTGTATAGCACTTTCGGGAGCGTTAAACGCAAAAAAAGCCCCGCTATTTCTAGCAGGGCTTCTTAATAAGTGGCGGAGCGGACGGGACTCGAACCCGCGACCCCCGGCGTGACAGGCCGGTATTCTAACCAACTGAACTACCGCTCCACACGGTATCTGTCTAAAGTCTTATCTATGCAGTGCTTTATCCAGAAAATGTTCAAAGCCTGGCGATGTCCTACTCTCACATGGGGAGACCCCACACTACCATCGGCGCTATTTCGTTTCACTGCTGAGTTCGGCATGGGATCAGGTGGGTCCAAAATGCTATGGTCGCCAAGCAAATTCTTACAAACTTGGAAATCTAACTAGTGTTCTTCTTCACATTCAAGTGCGGTCTGAGTCCGCAAAACACCTTGGGTGTTGTATGGTTAAGCCTCACGGGCAATTAGTACAGGTTAGCTCAACGCCTCACAACGCTTACACACCCTGCCTATCAACGTCGTAGTCTCCGACAACCCTTTAGGATACTTAAAGTATCAGGGAGAACTCATCTCAAGGCTCGCTTCCCGCTTAGATGCTTTCAGCGGTTATCGATTCCGAACTTAGCTACCGGGCAATGCGTCTGGCGACACAACCCGAACACCAGAGGTTCGTCCACTCCGGTCCTCTCGTACTAGGAGCAGCCCCTTTCAATTCTCCAACGCCCACGGCAGATAGGGACCGAACTGTCTCACGACGTTCTAAACCCAGCTCGCGTACCACTTTAAATGGCGAACAGCCATACCCTTGGGACCGACTTCAGCCCCAGGATGTGATGAGCCGACATCGAGGTGCCAAACACCGCCGTCGATATGAACTCTTGGGCGGTATCAGCCTGTTATCCCCGGAGTACCTTTTATCCGTTGAGCGATGGCCCTTCCATTCAGAACCACCGGATCACTATGACCTGCTTTCGCACCTGCTCGAATTGTCATTCTCGCAGTCAAGCGGGCTTATGCCATTACACTAACCTCACGATGTCCGACCGTGATTAGCCCACCTTCGTGCTCCTCCGTTACTCTTTGGGAGGAGACCGCCCCAGTCAAACTACCCACCAGGCACTGTCCTCACCCCGGATAACGGGGCTAAGTTAGAACATCAAACATACAAGGGTGGTATTTCAAGATTGCCTCCACAGAAACTGGCGTCTCTGCTTCAAAGGCTCCCACCTATCCTACACATGTAGGCTCAATGTTCAGTGCCAAGCTGTAGTAAAGGTTCACGGGGTCTTTCCGTCTAGCCGCGGGTACACAGCATCTTCACTGCGATTTCAATTTCACTGAGTCTCGGGTGGAGACAGCGTGGCCATCATTACGCCATTCGTGCAGGTCGGAACTTACCCGACAAGGAATTTCGCTACCTTAGGACCGTTATAGTTACGGCCGCCGTTTACCGGGGCTTCGATCAAGAGCTTCGACCGAAGTCTAACCCCATCAATTAACCTTCCGGCACCGGGCAGGCGTCACACCGTATACGTCATCTTTCGATTTTGCACAGTGCTGTGTTTTTAATAAACAGTTGCAGCCACCTGGTATCTGCGACTCCCAATAGCTCCATCCGCAAGGGACTTCACCGTCAAGAGCGTACCTTCTCCCGAAGTTACGGTACCATTTTGCCTAGTTCCTTCACCCGAGTTCTCTCAAGCGCCTTGGTATTCTCTACCCGACCACCTGTGTCGGTTTGGGGTACGATTCCTTGCAATCTGAAGCTTAGAAGCTTTTCCCGGAAGCATGGCATCAATGACTTCACTACCGTAGTAGCTCGACGTCGTGTCTCAGGATATGTAGAACCGGATTTGCCTAATTCTACTCCCTACGCACTTGAACTTGGACAACCGTCGCCAAGCCCACCTAGCCTTCTCCGTCCCTCCATCGCAATTGCAAGAAGTACAGGAATATTAACCTGTTTCCCATCGACTACGCTCTTCAGCCTCGCCTTAGGGGTCGACTCACCCTGCCCCGATTAACGTTGGACAGGAACCCTTGGTCTTCCGGCGAGGGGGTTTTTCACCCCCTTTATCGTTACTCATGTCAGCATTCGCACTTCTGATACCTCCAGCATGCTTTACAACACACCTTCAACGGCTTACAGAACGCTCCCCTACCCAATACGATAAATCGCATTGCCGCAGCTTCGGTTTACTACTTAGCCCCGTTAAATCTTCCGCGCAGGCCGACTCGACCAGTGAGCTATTACGCTTTCTTTAAATGATGGCTGCTTCTAAGCCAACATCCTGGCTGTCTGAGCCTTCCCACATCGTTTCCCACTTAGTAGTAATTTGGGACCTTAGCTGGCGGTCTGGGTTGTTTCCCTTTCCACGACGGACGTTAGCACCCGCCGTGTGTCTCCCGGATAGTACTTACTGGTATTCGGAGTTTGCAAAGGGTTGGTAAGTCGGGATGACCCCCTAGCCTTAACAGTGCTCTACCCCCAGTAGTATTCGTCCGAGGCGCTACCTAAATAGCTTTCGGGGAGAACCAGCTATCTCCGAGTTTGATTGGCCTTTCACCCCCAGCCACAAGTCATCCGCTAATTTTTCAACATTAGTCGGTTCGGTCCTCCAGTAAGTGTTACCTCACCTTCAACCTGCCCATGGCTAGATCACTCGGTTTCGGGTCTACACCCTGCAACTCAACGCCCAGTTAAGACTCGGTTTCCCTACGGCTCCCCTATTCGGTTAACCTTGCTACAGAATGTAAGTCGCTGACCCATTATACAAAAGGTACGCAGTCACCCCACGAAGAGGCTCCCACTGCTTGTACGTACACGGTTTCAGGTTCTATTTCACTCCCCTCACAGGGGTTCTTTTCGCCTTTCCCTCACGGTACTGGTTCACTATCGGTCAGTCAGGAGTATTTAGCCTTGGAGGATGGTCCCCCCATGTTCAGACAACGTTTCACGTGCGCCGTCCTACTCGATTTCACTAATAAGGGATTGTCGGTTACGGGGCTATCACCCTGTATCGCGGCACTTTCCAGAGCCTTCACCTAATCCCAAACTAGCTTAAGGGCTACTCCGATTTCGCTCGCCGCTACTTTCGGAATCTCTGTTGATGTCTTTTCCTCGGGGTACTTAGATGTTTCAGTTCCCCCGGTTCGCCTCTGCACACCTATGTATTCAGTGTGAGATACATGCTTATGCATGTGGGTTTCCCCATTCGGAAATCCCAGACTCAAGCGGTTGTTACTACCTAATCTGGGCTTATCGCAAGTTACTACGTCCTTCATCGCCTCTGACTGCCAAGGCATCCACCGTGTACGCTTAGTCACTTAACCATACAACCCCAAGGGGTTTCGTATAGCAAACAACCAAGGTTTACATGTTTTCGCCGGACTCAATTGAGATTGTATTGCTACAATTTCTACCAAAACACTTGAATGTGTTGGTGTATTTACTTTCGTAAATACGCTTTTGAGAACTTGTTCATTTTTCAATGAACGATTCAATTCATGTCTAAGACATTCATTGAATTTACTAGTCAGCTTTCCAGTTTGTTAAAGAGCATGTGAATTCTATCTGATGATAAAACCACTTTCTAAACACACTCGTGAGAATGTACTTAAAGAGTGGTGGAGCTAAGCAGGATCGAACTGCTGACCTCCTGCGTGCAAAGCAGGCGCTCTCCCAGCTGAGCTATAGCCCCATCATAAATACCTTAGTCTCGACCACTTTCTCTGGGAGGAGAAGTGGTGGGTCTGAGTGGACTTGAACCACCGACCTCACCCTTATCAGGGGTGCGCTCTAACCACCTGAGCTACAGACCCATCTAAGGTATTCTTTCACATTACGACCAAGCAATCTGTGTGGACACTGCATTTAACAGCAGTCTTTAGGTAAGGAGGTGATCCAGCCCCAGGTTCCCCTAGGGCTACCTTGTTACGACTTCACCCCAGTCATGAACCACACCGTGGTAAACGCCCTCCCGAAGGTTAAGCTATCTACTTCTGGTGCAGCCCACTCCCATGGTGTGACGGGCGGTGTGTACAAGGCCCGGGAACGTATTCACCGTGGCATTCTGATCCACGATTACTAGCGATTCCGACTTCATGGAGTCGAGTTGCAGACTCCAATCCGGACTACGACGTACTTTCTGGGATTCGCTCACTCTCGCAAGTTGGCAGCCCTCTGTATACGCCATTGTAGCACGTGTGTAGCCCTACTCGTAAGGGCCATGATGACTTGACGTCGTCCCCACCTTCCTCCGGTTTATCACCGGCAGTCTCCCTGGAGTTCCCACCCGAAGTGCTGGCAAACAAGGATAAGGGTTGCGCTCGTTGCGGGACTTAACCCAACATTTCACAACACGAGCTGACGACAGCCATGCAGCACCTGTCTCAGAGTTCCCGAAGGCACCAATCCATCTCTGGAAAGTTCTCTGGATGTCAAGAGTAGGTAAGGTTCTTCGCGTTGCATCGAATTAAACCACATGCTCCACCGCTTGTGCGGGCCCCCGTCAATTCATTTGAGTTTTAATCTTGCGACCGTACTCCCCAGGCGGTCTACTTAACGCGTTAGCTCCGAAAGCCACGGCTCAAGGCCACAACCTCCAAGTAGACATCGTTTACAGCGTGGACTACCAGGGTATCTAATCCTGTTTGCTCCCCACGCTTTCGCATCTGAGCGTCAGTCTTTGTCCAGGGGGCCGCCTTCGCCACCGGTATTCCTTCAGATCTCTACGCATTTCACCGCTACACCTGAAATTCTACCCCCCTCTACAAGACTCTAGCCTGCCAGTTTCAAATGCTATTCCGAGGTTAAGCCCCGGGCTTTCACATCTGACTTAACAGACCGCCTGCATGCGCTTTACGCCCAGTAATTCCGATTAACGCTCGCACCCTCCGTATTACCGCGGCTGCTGGCACGGAGTTAGCCGGTGCTTCTTCTGCAGCTAACGTCAAATGGTGCAGGTATTAACTACACCACCTTCCTCACTGCTGAAAGTACTTTACAACCCGAAGGCCTTCTTCATACACGCGGCATGGCTGCATCAGGGTTTCCCCCATTGTGCAATATTCCCCACTGCTGCCTCCCGTAGGAGTCTGGACCGTGTCTCAGTTCCAGTGTGGCTGATCATCCTCTCAAACCAGCTAGGGATCGTCGCCTAGGTGAGCCATTACCCCACCTACTAGCTAATCCCAACTGGGCCCATCCTAACGCGAGAGGTCCGAAGAGCCCCCTCTTTGGTCCGTAGACATTATGCGGTATTAGCCATCGTTTCCAATGGTTATCCCCCTCGTTAGGGCAGGTTCCCAGCCATTACTCACCCGTCCGCCGCTCGTCAGCGAAGAAAGCAAGCTTTCTTCCTGTTACCGCTCGACTTGCATGTGTTAGGCCTGCCGCCAGCGTTCAATCTGAGCCATGATCAAACTCTTCAATTAAAGTTTTGTT
The DNA here is from genome assembly GCA_019703815.1 of Thaumasiovibrio occultus. Taxonomy (GTDB): domain Bacteria; phylum Pseudomonadota; class Gammaproteobacteria; order Enterobacterales; family Vibrionaceae; genus Thaumasiovibrio; species Thaumasiovibrio occultus. The sequence goes on from AP023052.1 coordinate 3,087,436, forward strand.
GTTACCGAAGTAACGGCTCAATGAATACTGTTATTCACTACCGAAGTAATGAATGAATTGACTGTGCTGAAATCCGAAGATTTCAAATTGGTCACTAGTATCATTGATAAATCTTTTTTGACTATCTATTCAACGAGTGCCCACACAGATTGCATGGTCATATTGTTAAAGAACGTTGACTTTCAATGCCTTAACCGTTTCGGTCTTGGCCAGTCAGGACGCGTATAATACGCTGCTCTGATTTTAAGTCAAGATAAGATTTTCAGTTTTTTTAGAAAACCTTATGTTGACTTCGCTCGCGTTGAGCGCAGTCAGAAATTAGAGCCTGGCGATGTCCTACTCTCACATGGGGAGACCCCACACTACCATCGGCGCTATTTCGTTTCACTACTGAGTTCGGCATGGGATCAGGTGGGTCCAAAATGCTATGGTCGCCAAGCAAATTCTTACAAACTTAGAAATCTAACTAGTGTTCTTCTTCACATTCAAGTGCGGTCTGAGTCCGCAAAACACCTTGGGTGTTGTATGGTTAAGCCTCACGGGCAATTAGTACAGGTTAGCTCAACGCCTCACAACGCTTACACACCCTGCCTATCAACGTCGTAGTCTTCGACAACCCTTTAGGATACTTAAAGTATCAGGGAGAACTCATCTCAAGGCTCGCTTCCCGCTTAGATGCTTTCAGCGGTTATCGATTCCGAACTTAGCTACCGGGCAATGCGTCTGGCGACACAACCCGAACACCAGAGGTTCGTCCACTCCGGTCCTCTCGTACTAGGAGCAGCCCCTTTCAATTCTCCAACGCCCACGGCAGATAGGGACCGAACTGTCTCACGACGTTCTAAACCCAGCTCGCGTACCACTTTAAATGGCGAACAGCCATACCCTTGGGACCGACTTCAGCCCCAGGATGTGATGAGCCGACATCGAGGTGCCAAACACCGCCGTCGATATGAACTCTTGGGCGGTATCAGCCTGTTATCCCCGGAGTACCTTTTATCCGTTGAGCGATGGCCCTTCCATTCAGAACCACCGGATCACTATGACCTGCTTTCGCACCTGCTCGAATTGTCATTCTCGCAGTCAAGCGGGCTTATGCCATTACACTAACCTCACGATGTCCGACCGTGATTAGCCCACCTTCGTGCTCCTCCGTTACTCTTTGGGAGGAGACCGCCCCAGTCAAACTACCCACCAGGCACTGTCCTCACCCCGGATAACGGGGCTAAGTTAGAACATCAAACATACAAGGGTGGTATTTCAAGATTGCCTCCACAGAAACTGGCGTCTCTGCTTCAAAGGCTCCCACCTATCCTACACATGTAGGCTCAATGTTCAGTGCCAAGCTGTAGTAAAGGTTCACGGGGTCTTTCCGTCTAGCCGCGGGTACACAGCATCTTCACTGCGATTTCAATTTCACTGAGTCTCGGGTGGAGACAGCGTGGCCATCATTACGCCATTCGTGCAGGTCGGAACTTACCCGACAAGGAATTTCGCTACCTTAGGACCGTTATAGTTACGGCCGCCGTTTACCGGGGCTTCGATCAAGAGCTTCGACCGAAGTCTAACCCCATCAATTAACCTTCCGGCACCGGGCAGGCGTCACACCGTATACGTCATCTTTCGATTTTGCACAGTGCTGTGTTTTTAATAAACAGTTGCAGCCACCTGGTATCTGCGACTCCCAATAGCTCCATCCGCAAGGGACTTCACCGTCAAGAGCGTACCTTCTCCCGAAGTTACGGTACCATTTTGCCTAGTTCCTTCACCCGAGTTCTCTCAAGCGCCTTGGTATTCTCTACCCGACCACCTGTGTCGGTTTGGGGTACGATTCCTTGCAATCTGAAGCTTAGAAGCTTTTCCCGGAAGCATGGCATCAATGACTTCACTACCGTAGTAGCTCGACGTCGTGTCTCAGGATATGTAGAACCGGATTTGCCTAATTCTACTCCCTACGCACTTGAACTTGGACAACCGTCGCCAAGCCCACCTAGCCTTCTCCGTCCCTCCATCGCAATTGCAAGAAGTACAGGAATATTAACCTGTTTCCCATCGACTACGCTCTTCAGCCTCGCCTTAGGGGTCGACTCACCCTGCCCCGATTAACGTTGGACAGGAACCCTTGGTCTTCCGGCGAGGGGGTTTTTCACCCCCTTTATCGTTACTCATGTCAGCATTCGCACTTCTGATACCTCCAGCATGCTTTACAACACACCTTCAACGGCTTACAGAACGCTCCCCTACCCAATACGATAAATCGCATTGCCGCAGCTTCGGTTTACTACTTAGCCCCGTTAAATCTTCCGCGCAGGCCGACTCGACCAGTGAGCTATTACGCTTTCTTTAAATGATGGCTGCTTCTAAGCCAACATCCTGGCTGTCTGAGCCTTCCCACATCGTTTCCCACTTAGTAGTAATTTGGGACCTTAGCTGGCGGTCTGGGTTGTTTCCCTTTCCACGACGGACGTTAGCACCCGCCGTGTGTCTCCCGGATAGTACTTACTGGTATTCGGAGTTTGCAAAGGGTTGGTAAGTCGGGATGACCCCCTAGCCTTAACAGTGCTCTACCCCCAGTAGTATTCGTCCGAGGCGCTACCTAAATAGCTTTCGGGGAGAACCAGCTATCTCCGAGTTTGATTGGCCTTTCACCCCCAGCCACAAGTCATCCGCTAATTTTTCAACATTAGTCGGTTCGGTCCTCCAGTAAGTGTTACCTCACCTTCAACCTGCCCATGGCTAGATCACTCGGTTTCGGGTCTACACCCTGCAACTCAACGCCCAGTTAAGACTCGGTTTCCCTACGGCTCCCCTATTCGGTTAACCTTGCTACAGAATGTAAGTCGCTGACCCATTATACAAAAGGTACGCAGTCACCCCACGAAGAGGCTCCCACTGCTTGTACGTACACGGTTTCAGGTTCTATTTCACTCCCCTCACAGGGGTTCTTTTCGCCTTTCCCTCACGGTACTGGTTCACTATCGGTCAGTCAGGAGTATTTAGCCTTGGAGGATGGTCCCCCCATGTTCAGACAACGTTTCACGTGCGCCGTCCTACTCGATTTCACTAATAAGGGATTGTCGGTTACGGGGCTATCACCCTGTATCGCGGCACTTTCCAGAGCCTTCACCTAATCCCAAACTAGCTTAAGGGCTACTCCGATTTCGCTCGCCGCTACTTTCGGAATCTCTGTTGATGTCTTTTCCTCGGGGTACTTAGATGTTTCAGTTCCCCCGGTTCGCCTCTGCACACCTATGTATTCAGTGTGAGATACATGCTTATGCATGTGGGTTTCCCCATTCGGAAATCCCAGACTCAAGCGGTTGTTACTACCTAATCTGGGCTTATCGCAAGTTACTACGTCCTTCATCGCCTCTGACTGCCAAGGCATCCACCGTGTACGCTTAGTCACTTAACCATACAACCCCAAGGGGTTTCGTATAGCAAACAACCAAGGTTTACATGTTTTCGCCGGACTCAATTGAGATTGTATTGCTACAATTTCTACCAAAACACTTGAATGTGTTGGTGTATTTACTGTCGTAAATACGCTTTTGAGAACTTGTTCATTTTTCAATGAACGATAATTCACTCTATAAATAGAAATGAATTTACTAGTCAGCTTTCCAGTTTGTTAAAGAGCATGTGCCGTCTTTCGACAACCACTATCTAAAGCTTTTCAGCAAAAGACTTAGATAGTGGCGTCCCGTAGGGGAGTCGAACCCCTGTTACCGCCGTGAAAGGGCGGTGTCCTAGGCCTCTAGACGAACGGGACACATTTGTTCTTACATTATTACCAAGCAATCTGTGTGGACACTGCATTTAACAGCAGTCTTTAGGTAAGGAGGTGATCCAGCCCCAGGTTCCCCTAGGGCTACCTTGTTACGACTTCACCCCAGTCATGAACCACACCGTGGTAAACGCCCTCCCGAAGGTTAAGCTATCTACTTCTGGTGCAGCCCACTCCCATGGTGTGACGGGCGGTGTGTACAAGGCCCGGGAACGTATTCACCGTGGCATTCTGATCCACGATTACTAGCGATTCCGACTTCATGGAGTCGAGTTGCAGACTCCAATCCGGACTACGACGTACTTTTTGGGATTCGCTCACCATCGCTGGTTGGCAGCCCTCTGTATACGCCATTGTAGCACGTGTGTAGCCCTACTCGTAAGGGCCATGATGACTTGACGTCGTCCCCACCTTCCTCCGGTTTATCACCGGCAGTCTCCCTGGAGTTCCCACCCGAAGTGCTGGCAAACAAGGATAAGGGTTGCGCTCGTTGCGGGACTTAACCCAACATTTCACAACACGAGCTGACGACAGCCATGCAGCACCTGTCTCAGAGTTCCCGAAGGCACCAATCCATCTCTGGAAAGTTCTCTGGATGTCAAGAGTAGGTAAGGTTCTTCGCGTTGCATCGAATTAAACCACATGCTCCACCGCTTGTGCGGGCCCCCGTCAATTCATTTGAGTTTTAATCTTGCGACCGTACTCCCCAGGCGGTCTACTTAACGCGTTAGCTCCGAAAGCCACGGCTCAAGGCCACAACCTCCAAGTAGACATCGTTTACAGCGTGGACTACCAGGGTATCTAATCCTGTTTGCTCCCCACGCTTTCGCATCTGAGCGTCAGTCTTTGTCCAGGGGGCCGCCTTCGCCACCGGTATTCCTTCAGATCTCTACGCATTTCACCGCTACACCTGAAATTCTACCCCCCTCTACAAGACTCTAGCCTGCCAGTTTCAAATGCTATTCCGAGGTTAAGCCCCGGGCTTTCACATCTGACTTAACAGACCGCCTGCATGCGCTTTACGCCCAGTAATTCCGATTAACGCTCGCACCCTCCGTATTACCGCGGCTGCTGGCACGGAGTTAGCCGGTGCTTCTTCTGCAGCTAACGTCAAATGGTGCAGGTATTAACTACACCACCTTCCTCACTGCTGAAAGTACTTTACAACCCGAAGGCCTTCTTCATACACGCGGCATGGCTGCATCAGGGTTTCCCCCATTGTGCAATATTCCCCACTGCTGCCTCCCGTAGGAGTCTGGACCGTGTCTCAGTTCCAGTGTGGCTGATCATCCTCTCAAACCAGCTAGGGATCGTCGCCTAGGTGAGCCATTACCCCACCTACTAGCTAATCCCAACTGGGCCCATCCTAACGCGAGAGGTCCGAAGAGCCCCCTCTTTGGTCCGTAGACATTATGCGGTATTAGCCATCGTTTCCAATGGTTATCCCCCTCGTTAGGGCAGGTTCCCAGCCATTACTCACCCGTCCGCCGCTCGTCAGCGAAGAAAGCAAGCTTTCTTCCTGTTACCGCTCGACTTGCATGTGTTAGGCCTGCCGCCAGCGTTCAATCTGAGCCATGATCAAACTCTTCAATTAAAGTTTTGTTGTTACCGAAGTAACGGCTCAATGAATACTGTTATTACCGTCTATTCATCTTCGCTTTAAAAAGCGAAAGCAAACAGAGGTAATGAATTGACTGTGCTGAAATCCGAAGATTTCAAATTGGTCACTAGTATCATTGATAAATCTTTTTGACTATCTATTCAACGAGTGCCCACACAGATTGCATGGTCATATTGTTAAAGAACTTTGTTCAAAACTTTCTTTTTCAAGGCTTTCAGCCTTCGCTCTGAACAGGCTGGCCATTTTAGCCAATTAATCCTTCGTGTCAAACACTTTTTTGAATTAATTTGCCGAGTTACCAGGGACTCGACCGAACTAGGAAGCCGCTTTAGAAGCCGCGTTCCGTGTCGATGAGGCGCATTATAGGGATCTAAATCACACTGGCAACCCCTTTCATCATCTTTTTGTCATATTAGATACCGTTTGGTTGTTTTTCAAACCAAGTGATAGTTTTATGCTCAAAAAATGCTATTTTTAGTCATCTCGAAGTTTGGAAAACTGGAGCTTCACCATGGATACTCGGTTTAGAAGTTATAAAAATCACTTTCCGGTGCTTGGGAAAGATGTCTACGTTGATGCTAGCGCTATCCTTGTTGGCGACATTACGCTAGGTCAGGACGCGAGCGTTTGGCCTTTAGTCGCTGCTCGTGGTGATGTGAATACGATAACGATCGGTCAACGCACTAATATTCAAGATGGATCAATACTTCACGTGTCGCGAACCAGCGATAAGAATCCGACAGGGCACCCTCTTTTAATTGGCGATGATGTTACTGTCGGCCACAAGGCGATGCTGCACGGCTGCACGATCGGCAATCGCATCTTGGTCGGTATGGGAGCTATCGTATTAGACGGCGCGGTAATAGAAGATGATGTGATGTTAGGCGCGGGGAGTTTAGTGCCTCCCGGTAAACGGTTAGCGTCTGGCTTTCTTTATGTCGGAAGCCCCGCCAAGCAGGCGAGACCTCTGTCCGATGATGAAATCGCGTTTTTACGTCAATCGGCTGACAACTATGTGCGATTGAAAAACGACTATCTCGACGAGTTAAACGTCTAACGCGATTTCTCCAACCGCGTTATAGGCTTCCTCTTCTATTAATGTCTCGATTGCATCTTCGATATCAAAGCGAAGTTCGGCAAAGGCAGCAAGGATGGCGTCTTCATTGACGAGCGCTTGTCCTTGCTGCTCTGCTAACCACGACACGGTGACCGAACATTCAATCAAGGCGCCGGCTTGCTGAGCAGGAAAACGGACAACCTGTGCATTCGCATCATAGGTCTGTATATCGGGGAACAATATCAATTGGTTCATCGTGGCTTCTTATATATAGAGGGAACAAGTTAGCATTGTAACGCGCGGCGTAACTCTCGGAGTACTTGTTTGCTCCCTGGACGTAATCCGCGCCATACAAGAAAGCTTTCTGCCGCTTGGCCTACCAACATCCCCAAGCCATCAATCGCCTGTGCTGCGCCTAAATCCAAAGCCCATTGATTAAAGGCTGTCGTGTCTGACTTGTACACCATGTCATAACACACGACTGTCGGATGAATAAGTGACTCACTAATAGCAGGCACGCCACCACTTAACCCAGCTGAGGTGGAGTTAATGATGAGATCGAAATCCGGCGCTTGTAATGCATCGAGAGAAGAAGCTACTACCTTCCCGTGCTCGGCAAATAACGTCGCCAAGGTTTGCGCTTTTTCTACCGTGCGGTTAGCCACCGTAATGGAGTGAGGCTGCTGCGCAAGCAAAGGCAAAATCACCCCGCGTGCCGCGCCGCCGGCACCGAGCAGGAGAATACGCGAGCCTTTTAAGTTCACTTGGTGATTCAGCAAGTCTTGCACTAAGCCTTCGCCATCGGTGTTATCACCCAAGATCCCGCCGTCATCTAAACGCTTTAAGGTATTGACTGCTCCCGCTAAACGCGCACGCTCAGTTAACTGCGACGCAAAGCGAAAGGCCGCCTCTTTAAATGGCGCCGTGATATTGCACCCTTTGCCGTTACCCGCAAAGAAAGATTCGAGCGATGCGATAAACGCGGCATCGTCTTCAGCAAGCTGCGCTTCGTACGTCATCTCTTGTCCGGTTTGACGGGCGAACAAGGTATGAATGAAAGGCGACTTGCTTTGAGCTATCGGGTTACCGTAAACGCGGTAGAGATCCATCTGTCTATTTCCTGTCTGTCGTTGGTGGCTAGCACCACGTTCCGAGTTTTACCATTCTCTCGGTTGAAGATATTCATTATAAAGACGCGCTTCATCGCTATCCGTCTCTGGCGAGTAGGCGTACTCCCAACGTGCTAACGGTGGCATTGACATTAAAATCGACTCCGTCCGACCACCACTTTGGAGGCCAAAAAGGGTTCCGCGGTCGTACACCAGATTAAATTCCACATAACGACCTCGACGATAGAGCTGAAAATCACGCTCGCGCTGACCAAACGCCGTGTCTTTTCGTTTGCTAACAATAGGCAAATACGCGGAGAGATATCCTTCACCAACCGCTTTTATATAGTCAAAGCTGCGAGTGAAGCCCCATTGGTTGAGATCGTCAAAGAATAAGCCGCCCACGCCGCGCGTTTCATTGCGATGCGGTAAGAAGAAATATTTGTCACACCAGGCTTTGTGTTCGGCATAAACCGTATCGCCAAAGGGCGTGCATAACTCTTTGGCCACCTGGTGCCAATGACGGCAATCGTCTTCAAACGGATAGAAAGGGGTGAGATCGAAACCACCGCCAAACCACCACACTGGCGCTTCACCGTCTTTCTCAGCAATAAAAAAACGTACGTTCGCATGGGAAGTGGGAATGTAAGGGTTATTGGGATGAACGACGAGAGAAACGCCCATCGCTTCAAAGCGACGTCCTGCCAATTCCGGACGGTGGGCCGTCGCCGATTGCGGCATACTGGCGCCAAAGACATGGGAGAAGTTCACCCCAGCTTGCTCAAACACATGGCCCGCGCGCAACACGCGAGTACGGCCGCCGCCACCGAGCTTTTCACCCGGCTCACGCGCCCACGCATCTTCTTCGAACGCCGCCTTACCATCTTCTTGCTCTAGCGCTTGGCAAATTTGATCCTGAAGCGCTAGCAGATAAGTTTTTACTGCGTCTTTATCGATCTCTGTCATCACTTCGCCTTCATTTATCCTTGTCGAAATAACTTACCCGAAACGGCATCACGAATTTCTGATGGATTGGTACGTCCGCCAGTATCACCGTCGAGTAATACCACACTGTCGCCAAGTTGTTCGCGCACTTCCAACGTCGTTCGGCAAGGTGGTTCGCCGGTAAGGTTGGCACTGGTCGAGGTGATCGGTTTGCCGTACGCACGGCACAGCTCTTGAACAAGTGGATGATCACTCACTCGCACCGCAATGGTATCGAATTGCCCGGTCAAAAATGAGGGAACAGAAGGTTTGGCCGGCATGACCCAAGTCACAGGACCGGGCCAAGTTGAAAAAATAGCCGCTTTTTGCTCAGCAGTCAGGGCGGAGTCATCAATGTAATTAGCTAGCTGCTCATAATCGGCGGCGATTAAGATCAATCCTTTCTCCACGGGGCGCTGTTTCAAATCCAATAGACGTTGCACAGCCTGCGCGCTATCAGGATCACATCCAACGCCAAAGACCGCTTCTGTTGGATAGGCAATCACTTGTCCCTGGTTCAGGGCGTCCACAACATGAGCAAGACGACTCAACTTTCTCTTCCTTTTTCGATGTTAATAATCTGTTTCGTAGTGTAGCGATTTCAAACTACTGACACCATGCTTATCGTGGCAAATCCGATTTAAAACACCGACGCAAACGTTTTCCTAAAGTAAAAATCACCGTATAATGCGCGCAGATTCTTCTCAGGCAGACAGTTACTTTAAAGGAGTTCAGGATGAAAGTAGGCATCATTATGGGATCAAAGTCGGACTGGCCAACCATGCAGCACGCAGCGGAAATGCTAGATCGCTTCAACGTACCGTATGAAACCAAGGTTGTCTCTGCACACCGTACTCCTCATCTTCTCGCAGAATATGCAGAGTCTGCCGCTGAGCGTGGTATTAAAGTGATTATCGCCGGTGCCGGTGGCGCAGCCCACTTACCAGGCATGACCGCCGCCTTTACCAGCTTGCCAGTCCTTGGCGTGCCAGTACAATCACGCGCTCTGAAAGGGATGGACTCGCTTCTGTCTATCGTACAGATGCCAAAAGGCATTGCCGTCGGCACCTTGGCGATTGGTGATGCAGGCGCAGCAAACGCGGGCATTCTGGCTGCGCAAATCATTGGCACGAGCGATGCTGACGTGATGGCAAAAATTGACGCCTTCCGTAAAGAGCAAACCGAAACGGTATTGGCTAACCCAAACCCAGCAGAGGACGCGTAATGCAGGTGTTGATTCTTGGCGCAGGGCAACTCGCTCGAATGATGTCGCTAGCAGGCGCGCCACTGAATATCCAAGTGATGGCTTATGATGTCGGTAGTCAAACCGTCGTGCATCCTCTAACCTTGCAACGTTACGATTTCAGCCTTGCTCAAGCCATTGAAGGCGTTGATGTGATCACCGCAGAATTTGAGCACATTCCCCATGATGTTCTTGATGTGTGTGGTGCCAGTGGCAAATTCCTTCCGACCACTGACGCAATTAAGGCCGGCGGTGATCGTCGCCTTGAAAAAGCGCTGCTGGATCGCGCCGGGGTTGCCAATGCCAAATACCACATCATCAATACTCGCGCAGATTTAGACGCCGCCATTGCCCATGTCGGCCTGCCTATGGTGCTGAAAAGTGCCCTTGGCGGTTACGATGGCAAAGGGCAGTGGCGCTTAAAAGAGCGCAGCCAAGCGGATGCTATCTGGGAAGAAATGGCCGCATTCCTGACGGAAACACCTGAGCAAGCGATTGTCGCTGAAGAGTTTGTCCCTTTTGATCGCGAGGTATCGCTGATTGGCGTTCGCAATAGGCAAGGGGAGGTCAGAGTGTACCCAATCACAGAAAATGTCCATGTGGATGGGGTGCTGAATCTGTCGACTGCGATTGTCGATGCGCAAGCGATCCAGCAACAAGCGGATGAAATGTTCACCGCCGTAGCTAACGCCCTGAACTATGTCGGCGTATTGGCTATCGAGTTTTTCGATGTGGGCGGCAAGCTACTCGTCAACGAAATTGCACCTCGCGTGCACAATTCGGGCCACTGGACGCAACAAGGCGCGGAAACCTGCCAGTTTGAAAATCATCTCCGTGCCGTGTGTGATTTACCCTTAGGCTCTACCGCGCTCCTGCGCCCGACCGCGATGATTAACATCTTAGGTGAAGATCAAATCCCTGCATCCGTCGTCGCAACAGCGGGCACCCATGTACATTGGTACGGCAAAGAAAAACGTGCAGGCCGTAAGATGGGGCATATCAATGTGTGCGCCAACACGCCCGCTGAGTTAGAAAACCAACTGAAAGCGTTGGCAACCCAGCTAGATGCTTTGGCGTTTCCTGCCTTACCGCGTTAAGTTTTTCCTCGCCTTAAACGCAAAACGCCGACATTACGTCGGCGTTTTTGTTTTTACGTGCTTAGATTCGTTTATTCGGGCTGAATAAAGCCACAGCGACGATCAGCACATTGCGATTTCACCCCGCCAGCGGTTTTCTTTTCCGCCAGCAACGCAAAACCGCACTTTTCGCAACACCCTTTGAGAGGTTTACTATTAAGCGCAAACTTGCACTTAGGGTAGTTATCACAGGCAAAGAATGTTTTGCCGTAGCGCGATTGGCGCTCCATCAAATGCCCCGTTTGACATTGCGGGCACTGCAATGTCGTTTCCTCCGCTTTTTTATCCGGCGAGGTAATGAAATCGCAATCAGGCCAACTACTACAGCCAACAAACATGCCAAAACGACCTTGGCGTAACACCAAATGCGACTGACACTGCGGACAGGGCATATCTAACTCTTTGACGATATGACCATCATGCTGTTGCAACGGACGGATATAAGTACAACTTGGGTATTGGGTACAGCCTAAGAAAGGGCCATGCTTGCCAAAACGCATTTCCAACGGGTGCTGACACTCAGGACAAGGCTCATCCAGTGCGTGTTCGTGGGCGGTAAATAGGGGTTCGTGATCAGTCATGGGGAAGCGTCTTTTGGTGCAAGACACGCCTATCGATCGACAGGCGCGTGAATAATTAGTGGATCAGACCCTGCTCAACGTCGTAGATCAGATCTTCCATCTGGTGATAAGCGCTTTCATGGCCAGGAACATTGAACAGCACCATCAAGATCACCCATTTCAAATCGTCTAAGTGGAACTCTTGCGTTTCCAACTCCATAACGCGATCGATCACCATCTCGCGGGTTTCTGTACTCAGCACGTGGATTTGCTCTAAAAACAGCAAAAAGCCACGGCACTGCGTATTGAGATACAACATCTCTTTGTCGGTATAGACACGCATCGAAGTCAGGGCGTTACTTTGCATCGGATGCTGTTCAGCCGACTCTTGCAATGCCGCTAATTTCTCTAACCAATTAAGCGCCTTGTTGATCTCGGCTTTCGAGAAACCAGCTCCGAGTAATTCATCAGACAAGGTGTCTTGGTCAACCTGCAATTCAACTTCACTATGAATGTAAGTTTCAAACAGGTACATAAGGATGTCCATCATCGCTAGCCCCTCCTCGTTCTGACATAGCCACCAGGTACTGCGGTTACCAGCCCCTGCAACTCCAATTCGAGCAACTGCATCATGACTTCATGTACAGGTTGCTGACTTCGCTCTGCAATCACATCAACCGGGATTGCATCACTTCCTACGTTATCTAACAGTGACGAATTTAGCAATTGCTCATTATCAGCGAATTCTGTCGCCACTGTCGATTGGTGCCTTTTTGCGCAACTGGTTAGCACCCCAACTTCTTCTACGATGTCGAGAGGCGATTCTACCAGTTTAGCACCACCTTTAATCAACTGATTGCACCCTTTACTTTGAGGATTGAATATCGATCCAGGAAGTGCGAACACATCGCGGTTTTGTTCAAGGGCACAACGCACTGTGATCAAGGAGCCACTCTTCTCCGCCGCCTCAACCACAAACACGCCCACCGACAACCCACTGATAATACGATTACGCCGCGGGAAATGACTCGGCTTGGGTTTGGTGCTGGGCAAAAACTCCGACACCAACGCCCCTTGCTCACGAATTTGCGCCGCCAATTGTCGATGGGCGGCAGGATAGATCACCTCAAGGCCGGATCCAAGCACCGCAATCGTCGAACCGCCACTTTCTAATGCCCCTTTGTGGGCAAAGCCGTCAATCCCCAAGGCCAAACCGCTAGTAATGGTATAGCCTTCATTTGCCAGTCCAGCAGCAAACTGCTGCGCCGCTTCACGGCCATCCAAGCTGGCCTGTCGGCTGCCTACCATGGCAATTTGTGGCGTCGACAAGGCCGCCACCGAGCCCGCGACGAACAACACTGGGGGCGGGGAAGCAATTTGCGACAGCAAATACGGATAATCAGGATGACCTAAATGCAGTAAATGATGCTCAGGATGCGCCAACCACTGCAACGCTTGGTGCTGAGGTGCGCTCAGTGGCTTAAAAAACGCATCGATGGCTTCAGGCTTTAATCCCGCCGCATACAATTGCTTGGGATCATTGAGCGTTTGCTCATCAACTGCGGCCATTAAACGCAAAATGCCACACCCTCCCAGGCGTGGCACTTGACTTAAACGAATCCAAAATTCGTCGTTATTCATTCACTTCCAGCGGTGGCGCTGTCAGTGTGTCACCCACTTTAATTGGGTCACGTGCAGCCGTTACAACCGCGATACTGAAATCGACGTATGAACGCAGAACGACAACTTCACCAATGGCATAAGGCGGCAGTGAATCGCCACGCTTGTAGAACCATTCAACTTCTAAGTAACGGTAACCATCAGAGGTCGTTTGCACTTTGGCACCTTCACGGTTGACCATTAATACATGACCGCGTGATAAACCATCACTCACACCGCGGTTTAATACCACCACTTGATGCTTGTCTTGCAGCGTGAAATCTTCAACGTCCGCCACAATCGCACCATCAATACCTTGCGGGGCACTAGTTGGTAAGAACGACAACGCATTCACATCATTGAAATCTTGCACTGGCGCCAATGGCATCAATACATCATTCAGGCTGATTTCTTGCCCTGCGGTACGAATACGTACCACGCTGTTATCGCCGTCTGTACGCTTCACGACCACATTAGCAACGTGGCGCAGTGGATGTACTCTCGCTTCACGGCCCCCATCAGCACGTTCAACCAAAGGCAGTACGCGGAACACGCCCCATTCAGTCGTGCCATCAATCACTTGATCAACATAAATGTCATCAAAGCTGCTCAGAATTGAGCGGCCGTCTTGCGCGCCGTAAATACGTGGCAGGGCGTCGATTTCTTCAGGCGTCATCAGACGATCTTGACCCAAGAACGGCACCATTAGATCACGTGCCAACGTAGACAGCGGATCTTTACGCTCTTCGCGAATTTCTGGCGACACGCGGTTGTACGGTTTTGACGATAAACGTGGCTGACCGTCAACCCAAATAAGTTGCAACACATCACCCGGATAGATCAGGTGTGGGTTTTCAATTTCTGGGTTCGCATTCCACAATTGTGGCCATAACCATGGGCTATCGAGGAAGTGGGCCGAAATATCCCACAAGGTATCGCCTCGTTTTACCGTATACGTATCTGGATGCCCGTCCTTCAATGATAAGGCCATGGCAGAACAAGATATTGACCCTATCAATAAAAATTTAAGCAAAGACTTGAAACGTCTTACTCCTTGTCGTGCCATTTTATGTCCCTTCACTCGCACTCTTTATCGCCTGATGCTGTCATTTGACATTGAAAATGTCTAGAATTGAACCAACAAAGCCGTGTGTGTTTCGACCCACCTCTTATTATTTTGAGTTTCTATGTCTGTATTACAAGTTTTAACCTTTCCTGACGAGCGTTTGCGTACGGTTGCAAAACCCGTTGAAGCCGTCACTCCAGAGATCCAACAAATCGTCGACGATATGTTGGACACCATGTACGCCGAAGAGGGGATCGGGCTTGCTGCGACGCAAGTAGATATTCATCAACGTATTGTGGTGATTGACCTGTCTGAAACCCGTAACGAGCCTATGGTGCTGATCAACCCGCAGATTATTGAAAAGTCGGGTGAAGACGGTATCGAAGAAGGCTGCCTGTCGGTACCGGGCGCTCGCGCGTTAGTGCCTCGTGCATCGAACGTGACGGTAAAAGCCCTCGATCGTGATGGAAAAGAGTACCAAATTAACGCAGATGAGCTGTTGGCGATTTGTATTCAGCACGAGCTTGATCACCTTGAAGGTAAACTGTTTGTCGACTACTTGTCGCCACTCAAGCGCCAACGTATCAAGCAGAAACTCGAAAAACTACAACGCTATAACGAGAAGAACTGATCTTAAATGACGACACCTTTGCGAATTGTTTTTGCGGGCACGCCAGATTTCGCTGCTCGCCACCTAACCGCGCTACTGGGATCTGAGCACGAGGTCATCGCGGTTTACACTAACCCTGATCGCCCAGCCGGTCGTGGTAAAAAGCTCACCGCCAGCGCCGTTAAAGAAGTGGCTCTTGAGCACAATGTGCCCGTTTACCAGCCAGAAAACTTCAAGTCTGACGAGGCCAAAGCAGAGCTTGCTGCGCTAAACGCCGACATCATGGTCGTCGTGGCTTACGGTCTTCTTTTGCCGCAAGCCGTGCTCGACACGCCGCGTTTGGGTTGCATTAACGTCCACGGCTCGATCCTGCCGCGTTGGCGTGGTGCTGCGCCAATCCAGCGCTCTATTTGGGCTGGCGATGCCGAAACCGGCGTAACCATCATGCAGATGGATATCGGCCTTGATACCGGTGACATGCTAAAAGTCGCCACCTTGCCGATTGAAGCGACCGACACCAGCGCGTCAATGTACGACAAGCTCGCTGTACTCGGCCCAGTGGCGTTGGTGGAATGCCTCAGTGATATCGCCAACGGCACTGCCGTCGCGGTAAAACAAGACGATGCATTCGCCAACTACGCTAAGAAGCTCAGCAAAGAAGAAGCGCGCATCGATTGGAATGACGATGCAGCCCATATCGAGCGCTGCATTCGCGCCTTTAACCCTTGGCCAATGAGCTACTTTGACGTCGATGATAAGAACATCAAAGTATGGCAAGCCAGCGTGGTCGAAATGACCGAAGCGCATGCGCCGGGCACGATTATCTCGGCTGATAAAGCTGGCATTTGTGTGGCAACCGGTCATCACGCGATCAACTTTATCTCGCTGCAACCGCCAGGTAAAAAAGCGATGTCCGCAGCAGATATCTTGAACTCGCGCCGCGAATGGTTCGAAGTCGGCAACAAACTGGACTAAAACCCGCCCTCATTCTTCCTCAGGCCAGTTTGACTGGCCTGATTTTTTTACAGGAAACACAACATGAATGTCCGAGCTGCTGCAGCCAACGTTATTTATCAGGTTGTCGACCAAGGCCAATCTCTGACTGCGGTTCTACCTAAAGCGCAGCAAGAAGTCGCCCCGCGCGATCAAGCCTTGCTACAGGAAATTTGCTATGGCGTCTTGCGCTGGCTGCCGCGTCTTGAATCCGTCTCGCGTGCGCTCATGGACAAGCCACTCAAAGGTAAACAACGCGTTTTCCATCATTTAATTTTGGTCGGCATTTACCAGCTCAGCATGATGCGTATTCCACCTCATGCGGCAGTGGGCGAAACAGTGAACGCCACCAAAGCGCTGAAAAAGCCACAGCTACGCGGCCTCGTCAATGCCGTTTTGCGTAACTACCAACGCCAGAAAGCAGAATTAGATCAACAAGCGCAGAGCCATGATGCCGGTCGTTTTGGTCACCCAAGTTGGTTGGTTAAGCTGCTAAAAGAAGCTTACCCAACGCAATGGGAAGCGATCATGGATGCCAACAACACCAAAGCGCCAATGTGGCTGCGCGTCAATCGCACTCACCACAGCCGCGATAGCTACCGTGCGCTGCTGGATGAAGCCGGTATTGAAACCGAAACGCACCCGCTAGCGGCCGATGCACTACGTTTGTTGTCACCTCGTGATGTCACCACATTACCAGGATTTGCCGACGGTTGGGTTTCTGTTCAAGATGCAGCGGCACAGCTATCAATTGATTTTCTTGCCCCGCAAGACGGCGAGTTGATTTTGGATTGCTGCGCTGCACCGGGTGGTAAAACCGCGCACATTCTTGAGCGCGTACCCTCAGCGCAAGTCGTTGCCGTCGATGCGGATGCCAAACGCCTCGAGCGCGTCGGTGAAAACTTAACCCGCCTTAACATCCACGCCGAGGTAAAATGCGGTGATGCGCGCTACCCTGAGCAGTGGTGGCAGGGCGGTCAGTTCGACCGTATTTTGCTTGATGCGCCGTGTTCAGCCACTGGTGTTATTCGTCGCCATCCCGATATCAAATGGCTGCGCCGCGCGGATGACATTACCGCACTGGCCGAGCTGCAAAGCGAGATCATCGATGCGATGTGGCAACAGCTTAAGCCGGGGGGTCGCATGGTGTATGCGACGTGCTCAGTAACGCCGCAAGAAAACCGTCAACAGGTGTTGGCATTCCTTGCACGCACCTCAGATGCACAATTGATAGACAGTTCGGTATTATCGGTAGACAATGGCACCACTGATCAACCGGGTTATCAAATCATGCCGGGTGATGAACAAATGGACGGTTTCTTCTACGCCGCCATTGAAAAACAATTAGCTTAACCATTGCACAAGTGCACTCCTTGTACCGGTATCACCGCGTGTTGCCGGTGCAAGACACAGTGACAAAGCAGAGTTACCTATGAAAATCATTATCTTAGGGGCAGGTCAAGTCGGGGGCTCTCTGGCTGAAAACCTCTGTGGGGAAAACAACGACATCACCATCGTCGATAAAGACGGTGAGCGTTTACGTGATCTCCAAGACAAGTACGATCTGCGTGTGGTTCAAGGCTATGCGAGCCACCCAAAAACCCTACGTGAAGCCGGCGCACAAGATGCGGATATGCTGGTTGCCGTCACCAATTCTGACGAAACCAACATGATCGCCTGTCAGATCGCGTTCTCACTGTTCAATACCCCAAACCGTGTCGCGCGTATCCGCTCGCCAGAATATCTGCGCGAGAAAGAAAACCTGTTCCAAACCGATGCCGTACCGGTCGATCACCTGATCGCCCCAGAAGAATTGGTCACCGACTACATCCAACGTCTGATCGATTACCCTGGCGCACTGCAAGTGGTGGAGTTTGCCGACAACAAAGTCGGCCTAGTGGCGGTAAAAGCCTACTACGGCGGCCCACTGGTGGGCAACGCGCTATCGGCACTGCGCGAGCACATGCCACACATCGATACCCGTGTCGCGGCGATTTTCCGCCAAGGTCGTCCGATCCGTCCCCAAGGCACCACCATTATTGAAGCTGATGATGAAGTGTTCTTTGTGGCCGCGAGTCACCACATTCGCTCGGTGATGAGTGAGTTGCAACGCCTTGAAAAACCGTACAAACGCCTGATGATTGTCGGCGGGGGTAACATCGGTGCCGGTCTCGCCAAACGCCTTGAGCAACACTACAGCGTTAAACTGATTGAGCGCAACCAACAGCGCGCAGAGCGCCTGTCGGAAATGCTGGAAAACACCATCGTCTTCTGTGGTGATGCATCCGATCAAGAGCTGCTCAGCGAAGAGCAAATCGATCAAGTTGACGTGTTTATCGCGGTGACTAACGATGATGAAGCCAACATCATGTCGGCAATGCTGGCCAAGCGTTTAGGCGCGAAGAAAGTGATCGTGCTTATCCAGCGCAGCGCTTACGTTGATTTAGTCCAAGGCGGCACCATTGATATCGCGGTGTCACCACAGCAAGCCACGATTTCTGCGCTACTGACCCACGTACGTAAAGCCGACATTGTTAACGTTTCATCACTGCGTCGCGGTGCGGCAGAAGCGATCGAAGCGATTGCCCACGGTGATAGTAACACCTCGAAAGTCGTCGGACGGGCAATTGGCGAGATCAAACTGCCACCGGGCACCACTATTGGTGCGATTGTGCGGGGAGATGAAGTCATGATCGCTCACGATGACACCGTGATCGCGCAAGATGATCACGTGGTGATGTTCCTGGTCGATAAAAAGTACATCCCAGATGTGGAGCGCTTGTTCCAACCAAGCCCATTTTTCTTCTGATCAAAGTCAGCCCAACCTTGGCGGTTGGGCTTTTTGGTGGATCTTTCCATGTTAAATATACCGGCTATCCTGTTCTTTCTCGGGTTAGTACTCTCCAAGCTGGCACTGTTCATGTATCTGCCGGCGATAATGGCGTTTGCCACCGGCACCCACGGCTTTTGGGAATTCGGCAGTGCGATTTTAATTACCCATTTTTGCGCTTTCATCATGCTGGCCTTCGGACGGCGCTATACCTTTAAACTCGGAGTGAGAGACATGTTCTTGATCACCACCTTGGTATGGACCGTCTCCAGTGCGTTTGCCGCGCTGCCTTTTGTGTTTATCAACCACATCAGCTTCAGTGACGCCTATTTCGAAACCATGTCGGGCATTACCACCACAGGCTCAACCGTGCTGGCCGGCCTTGATCACATGGCGCCCAGTATTTTGTTGTGGCGCTCGCTACTGCAATGGCTTGGCGGGATCGGCTTTATCGTGATGGCGGTGGCGATCCTGCCGATGCTCAACGTGGGCGGGATGCGCTTGTTCCAAACGGAGTCTTCCGATTGGTCAGAAAAGAGTGCGCCGCGCACCAAACAAGTCGCGCTGCACATTATGCAGGTCTACATTGGTCTGACACTGCTGTGTACTTTGGGCTATCTCTGGTCAGGGATGAGCTGGTTTGATGCGATAAACCACGCCTTTACCACGCTGTCCACCGGCGGTTATTCCACCTCCGACAGCTCAATGAACCATTTCAGTGAAATGGCGCACTGGAACGCGATCATCTTTATGTTTGCGGGCGGCGTGCCTTTCTTGCTGTTCACCCGTGCGGTAAAAGAACATCGCCTTAAGCCCTTGCTACGCGACGCGCAGGTGATCGGCTTTGCCAAGTTGGTACTGCTAGTAACGGCCATCGTAGCGCTATGCCTGCACTACCAAAAAGGCTATGAGTGGATGGATGCAGTACGCATCGGGATGTTCAACGTGATCTCGGTGGTCACCACCACAGGTTACGGCTTGGACGACTACACCTACTGGGGCTCAGGCATGAGCGTAGTGTTTGCCTTCTTGCTGATGGTCGGGGCGTGCTCTGGCTCAACCTCTGGCGGGATCAAAATTTTCCGCTTCCAAGTGGCCACCGCATTATTTAATAAGCACATGATGCAACTGATCCACCCGAACGGGGTTTTCGTTCAGCGTTACAATGGCGAGCGCGTGACGGAAAATATCGTTCGTGCCGTCATCTCATTTGCCTTGGTGTTCTTTATCACTGTACTGATCACTGCGCTCTTGCTCGCACTGCTCGGCCTTGATGCAGTCACCAGTTTGTCAGGCTCAATCACGGCGGTTGCTAACGTGGGCCCGGGGTTGGGCAATATTATCAATCCAAGCGGTAACTTCTCATCGCTACCTGCGGCGGCGAAGTGGGTCTTGAGCTTTGCGATGCTAATGGGCCGCCTTGAGATCATCACCGTTCTGGTGCTGTTTTACCCCGCATACTGGCGCAATTAACCGCGTTAAAACAAACATTCACCACGCCGGTGGCTTAACAGTGACAATAAAAAAGGCTCCTCGGAGCCTTTTTTATTGGAGCGCATAACGGCCATTACACCACATCAACATAACCGTAAATCGCGGCAAAGTGCATCGCGGTGCCCGCCAGCACAAACAGGTGCCAAATGGCATGGTTGAAGGGAATACGCTTGGCGACATAGAAAATCACTCCTAAAGAGTAAGTAATCCCGCCCGCCGCCAGTAACAGCATGCCATTAAGCGACACCGCCTGACTAAGGGGATAAATCGCCACAAGCGACAACCAGCCCATAAACAGATACGTCGCCAAAGACAATTTCTTAAATTTGTTCACGAACGCGACTTTGAAAATCACCCCGAGCACGGCGATCAACCAAATCACCACCATCAAGGTGATCGATAGCGGGGTTCGCAAACTCACCAATAAAAATGGGGTATAGGTACCGGCAATCAACAGATATATCGCACAGTGATCGAAGGTTTTCAGCCAGCGTTTGGCGCGCTCAAACGGGATCGCATGGTACAAGGTCGACGCCAAATACAGGACGATCATACTCGCGCCATAAATCGCAAAACTCGTAATAGATAAAGCATCACCGTCAGCGGTCACCGCTTTGATGATCAGCAGTACTAAAGCGACGATACCAAACAGAACCCCAGCGCCATGAGTTAGGCTATTGGCGATCTCTTCGGCTTTGGAATACAGCGCAGTTACGGATTTTTTCACGTTATTATCCCACCACTTAATGATCGACGAAGTCAGTATGGCATATTTCAGCGAACAAGTGTTAGCTGAAATAAATCAACTTCCGCTTAAAAACCCATCGATTATCTGACCAAATGCTGGTAAATTTCGCGCCCTTATCCTCCAGCAGACGGGAAGGCTAACCAAAAATGACGTCTGTTGGTGTGTTGATCTGATTTGCAAGGAATGCCCGAACCACGAGATACCTCAATGCGTCAAAGCGCTACTCGAGTGATGGCAACACCCCGCAGCCCTTCGCGTCTGCGACCAACCAGCTTTGCACCGCGTTTTGTGCCGAAAAGCACGCCAACGCCACAGTAAACAGACATAAGCAGCGTGAAAAACGCTGCTTTTTTTTGGCTCGTCTATTACCCTCGCCGCGCATTTTTGTTACTTTATCCACACTATTATTATGACAATTTGTGTGGCACTCCGTTGACCACACTATCAGCCCAAAAGAGAGACCACTATGAAATGCCATCGCATTGAAGAACTGATTGAACTGCTAGAGCCTGAGTGGCAAAAAGACAACGACACTAACCTGCTCGCGTTTTTGGTAAAACTGGCCAATGAAGCGGGTTACAAAGGTGAGCTGGCAGAGCTAACGGACGACGTACTGATCTACCACCTTAAAATGCGTAACAGCGACAAAAGCGACATGATCCCAGGTCTGGCGAAAGACTGTGAAGACGACTTCAAAACCGCCATTCTGCGTGCCCGTGGCGTGATCAAATAAGCCGCGTTAAGCGCCAACTTTCTGATAGGCAGCCAATTGGCTGCCTTTTCTTTAGCGCAAACTTCCCCTCCTTCAGCGCGAGTCTGCTCACTGCTTCACACTTAAGCATTTGTTATCAAAATGCTACAGCCAGTTTAGATATACTGCATACATCGATATAAAGTGCGCGAGATGACGCAAGGATGTCGCATGAGCAATGAGAGCAAAAAGATCCCGGTAAAAGAGGTGAGCACCTTTAATCCGGCCACCCACAAAACCAGTGCCGACCGATTTAATCCCGGCCAACGTATTTACGTCCGCGCAATGCAAGGTATGTTTCAACGCCTGCGCCGCAATATGGCGTGGTTCTTTATGCTGTTGTTTATCGGCATTCCTTGGCTCAATTTTTCGGGTAGCCAGGCGATTTTGTTTGATATCGCCAACCAGCAATACCACTTTTTTTCCGTCACCCTATGGCCACAAGATCTGACCTTGCTTGCCTTGGTGTTTATGATCGCCGCCTTCGCGTTATTCTTTGCCACCACCTTTTTTGGTCGCGTCTGGTGTGGTTATCTGTGCCCGCAAACCGTGTGGACCTTTCTCTATATCTGGTTCGAAGAAAAACTCGAAGGCAGCGCCAACAAAAGACGCAAACAAGACAGCCTCTCTCTCACGGCCAGCTTGCGCTGGCGAAAAACCCTTAAGCATCTCGCTTGGCTCGCTATCGCTCTGGGCACAGGGCTAACTTTTGTTGGCTATTTCGTCCCAATTCGCAGCTTAATCGGCGATTTTTTTACTTTTAACGCCAGCTTTGCCGCCTCCTTTTGGGTGCTGTTTTTTACCTTTTGTACTTATGGTAACGCAGGATGGATGCGCTCAATTGTCTGTGTTCATATGTGCCCGTATGCGCGCTTCCAATCCGCGATGTTCGACCAAGATACCTTTGTCGTTGGCTACGATCCCAAACGAGGGGAAACCCGTGGGCCGCGCAGCCGCAAAGCAGATCACAAAGCACTTGGGCTGGGTGATTGTATAGACTGTAACTTGTGTGTGCAGGTGTGCCCGACGGGAATTGATATCCGCGACGGCCTGCAATACGAATGCATCAACTGTGGGGCCTGTGTCGACGCTTGCGATCAAACAATGGCACGAATGGGGTATGAAAAAGGCCTGATCAAATACACCACTGAACATCGCTTACAAGGCAAAAAAACCGCGGTTTTGCGGCCGAAGTTGGTCGGTTATGGGGTGATCATGACCTTGCTCACCGGCTTGTTCTTCTACAGCATTACCACTGTGAAAGTGATGGATCTCAATGTGAAGCATACCTCGCGCCAGTCCTATGCGGTGACAGGCAATGGCGACATTGAAAACAGCTACATCCTTAAAGTGATCAATAAAACCCAACAAACGCAAGAATATGAAATGCGGGTTGTCGGTTTATCGCCACTCAGTTGGTACGGCGATCAACGCGTCACCGTGGTAGCCAGCGGGGTGGAAACCTTGCCCATCAGCCTCGGGATCGCCGAAGACAAGCTAGAGCACGCCAATCACACGATCTACTTTGAATTGCACAATCTCTCTCAACCGGAATTGGAACCGATCTCGGTAGAGAGCCGATTTACCGGCCCGAATTAGATCAGACTACTTTAGAAAGTCGCCACTCGGGGGTAGTATGAGGGCTTTACACTCAATGGACACAGTCAATGACCGCCTTTACGTTTAGCGCTTTAACTCCCGACGTCCAGCTCGATGCATTGGACAGTGTTGGCGTTCGAGCGGAAACCGGGTTAACCGCGCTCAACAGTTACGAGAACCGGGTTTACCAATTCGGTGCCGAAGACGGCAAACGCTATGTGGTGAAGTTCTACCGTCCGGAACGTTGGTCAGAAGCGCAAATTATCGAAGAGCATCAGTTCGCTATTGAACTTGCGCAGGGCGATATTCCGCTGGTCGCGCCGGTCGTCCTCAATAACACCACCTTGCACCATTTTGCTGATCAGCGCTTTGCGTTGTACCCGAGCGTGGGTGGTCGTCAGTTTGAAGTCGATAACTGGGATCAACTGGCGTGGGTCGGTCGTTATTTGGGACGGATCCATCAATGTGGCAGCAAGGCCGAGTTTCAAGCGCGTCCAACTATGGGCCTAAACGAATATTTACTGCAATCTCGCGAAACCCTGCTAGCGAGTGATTTCATTCCTGACTATTTACAGAACGCGTTTTTCTCCGATCTCGACCAATTGATCAACGAAATCGAGCAGCAGTGGCACACCGACTGGACATCGC
The DNA here is from genome assembly GCA_019703815.1 of Thaumasiovibrio occultus. GTDB lineage: Bacteria > Pseudomonadota > Gammaproteobacteria > Enterobacterales > Vibrionaceae > Thaumasiovibrio > Thaumasiovibrio occultus. The sequence goes on from AP023052.1 coordinate 3,111,331, forward strand.
GTCGCTTACACGGTGATTGCCACCCAGGGAATATCTTGTGGCGTGACGGGCCTTTATTTGTCGATTTAGATGACGCGCGCAACGGCCCAGCAGTACAAGATCTGTGGATGTTGCTCAATGGCGAGCGCCACGACAAACTGGCGCAGCTCGATACCATTTTGGAAGAGTACGAACAATATTGCGATTTTAACCACAAAGAGCTGCAACTAATTGAACCTCTTCGTGGTCTACGTATGGTGCACTATATGGCTTGGTTAGCACGACGTTGGCAAGATCCGGCGTTCCCGTTAGCCTTCCCTTGGTTTGCCGATGGGAAGTACTGGGAAGGTCAGGTGCTCGCATTTAAAGAGCAGATCGCCGCGCTACGCGAACCGCCGCTTAGCTTGACACCACAATACTAATAACAAGCAGAAGAATTTATTCAAAAGGAGTTTCTATGCTACGTAAACTATTCACTCTGGCTGCAGCAGCAATGATGTCGGTTTCAGCCTTTGCGACCGATTTTAAACAAGGCGCACACTACGAGGTGCTAAGCCACCTGCAAAAGTCTGAACAACCACAAGTAACGGAGCTCTTCTCTTTTTACTGCCCACACTGCTACCGTTACGAGCAATTGATCGGCCTTATCAAAGCCAACCTGCCTGAAGATGCAACCCTAGAGAAAAACCATGTCTCTTTCATGGGTGGCCCAATGGGTAAATCCATGAGCAAAGCGTACGCAACGGCAGTCGAGTTGGATGTCGAAGACACCATAGTGCCAGCGATGTTTGCTGCGATCCACGATACTCGTACCGCGCCAAATAACGACAAAGAGATGCGTCAGTTCTTCATCGATAACGGTGTGAGCGCGCCTCAATTCGACGCGACCTTCTACAGCGAGAAAATTGAAGCGATCGCTAACGGCTACGACGCATACTTCCAACAAACCGGTTTGACGGGTGTACCGGCAGTGATCGTCAACAACCAATACTTGGTGATGACCGGTGAAATCCGCAGCGCTGACGAATACGTTGAGCTGATCCAATTCCTATTGGCAAAATAAGCTAGCAGCAACAGCTAAATCTAAAAAGGCCCTTCTGGGCCTTTTTTCGTTTCTTCATACACCCCTCGTTAGATGGATGCCTGCTGGGTCAACTGCTTGAGCAAGCGATCCATCGAACGATACCCGAGCGCTTCACTGAGATGGCGACGATCAATCGCGCTATCTTGATTGAGATCGGCGATGGTCCGCGCGACTTTAATAATTCGATGATATGCCCGGATCGACAAGCCTAACTGATACAGCGCCGTCTCCAAAAACGTCGCGTCCTCGGTACGCAACGGACAATAAGTCTCGATTTCTCGGCTCGATAGCAGCGCGTTCACTTTACCGCTGCGTGCCAGCATTTTCTCGCGCGCTTTCGCAACACGCTGAGCGACCACCGCCGTCGATTCACCGCGATCGCCACCTTGTGCTAGCGTGCCTTTGGGCAGCAGGGGAATTTCCACCGACATATCGAAACGATCCAGTAACGGACCGGATAAGCGGTTTAAATAACGCAAAATGGCCTGAGGATTGGTACGGGACGCATTACCTTCATAAAAACCGGTCGGGCTGGGATTGAGTGCGCCAACCAATTGAAAGCGGGCAGGGAAGGTGGTTTTACTGACAGCTCGCGAGATCACAATCTCCCCCGACTCCAAAGGCTCGCGCAGTGAGTCCAACACCTTGCGCTCAAATTCCGGCATTTCATCTAAAAACAATACGCCATTGTGCGCCAAAGAGATCTCACCGGGGCGCGGTACTGAGCCGCCGCCCACCAGCGCCGCCATCGAACTTGAATGGTGCGGCGCCCGAAACGGGCGATCTCGCCAATTGCCTTCATGAATATCACCGTGGGTCAGCGAAGCTACTGACGCGGTTTCCATCGCTTCATCGACGGACATTTGCGGTAATAAATCGCACAAACGCGAGGCCAGCATTGTTTTACCGGTACCGGGCGGCCCCATAAACATCAAGTTATGTCCGCCCGCCGCCGCAATTTCCAGCGCCCGTTTGCCTTGCTGCTGACCAATGATGTCTTGCAGATCGCGCGCGAAGAGCTCTTTATCTGCTACGCCATGATGCTCGGCCTGCGACGACTCAACGCCAGCGGCCAATCCCAGCGCTTGCTGCCCGGCAAGATAGTGACATACCGCCAGTAAACTCGACGCTGACTTGTGCTGCCCTTTTGCCACCAACGCCGCTTGCGGGCCATTAACATCTGGCACTATGAGTTGCCGCCCGGCATCAGTGGCGGCAAGCGCTGCTGGCAAGACCCCTTTCACGCCACGTAACTCACCGGAAAGCGCTAACTCGCCGACAAACTCCGCTTCGGCAAACAGCACATCTGGGATAGCGGCGGAGGCGGCGAGGATCCCCAATGCGATCGGTAAATCAAATCGCCCGCCATCTTTAGGTAGATCGGCCGGCGCTAAGTTAACCGTGATCCTCCGAGCCGGAAATTCAAACCCGGCGTTAATGATCGCACTGCGTACCCGATCTTTGGCTTCTTTCACAGTGGTTTCCGCCAAGCCAACCAATTGGAAAGCTGGCAGACCATTACTGATATGAACTTCAACCGTGACCGGAGGCGCTTCAATCCCCACACAAGCGCGGCTATGGACTATTGCAAGAGACATTTCTCGCCCTCTGCAGTGAACAAATCAAATACAAAGAGTTAACGCCATCTCGCAATCTTCTGTACAATTTTTTTTCAGTTTTTGCTTGTCATGTGACCAAGGTCTGTGATATCCCTAAAGATAAGCAGCACAACTACATTTAAATAGCGTTTTTAAACGCGAGAACTGGATAGACAGTCAATGCTAAAAACTGCAAACCTACGCGTCCTCATTCTAGACATTATTGTGGTGATTATTTCACCGCAACGGGGGCGATTAGGCGCAGAATAAGGCCAAAAAGATAATCGCAACAGCCCCCGCACTGAAAAGTTCGGGGGCTTTTTGCATCATAGACCCACGGCAAGGATTTTGAATAACTATTCAATAAGCACTGGGTAAAAGGACAGACATGGTCAAGGAGAAAATAATGACTGGGGCAGAGTTGGTAGTGAAAACATTGCACGAACAGGGAGTGCACACTGTTTTCGGCTACCCTGGCGGGGCAATAATGCCTATTTATGACGCACTTTATGACGGTGGTGTAGATCACATTTTATGCCGTCATGAGCAAGGTGCGGCGATGGCCGCCATTGGATTTGCTCGTGCAGCCAAAACGGTCGGCGTCTGTTTAGCCACCTCAGGACCGGGTGCCACAAACCTGATCACTGGACTAGCCGATGCCATGCTCGACTCGATTCCGGTAGTCGCGATCACCGGCCAAGTGGCCAGCCCATTGATCGGCACCGACGCTTTCCAAGAAGTCGATGTCTTGGGCCTGTCTCTCGCTTGTACCAAACACAGCTTTCTTGTTACCGATCCTGCTGACTTAGCGATCACCTTGCGCCAAGCTTTCGACATCGCCACCTCAGGCCGCCCAGGGCCTGTTGTAGTCGACATCGCTAAAGATGTACAGATTGGTGCCGCTTCTGCCTTATCCGTACCTGTAAGCAGTACGAACAGCACACTCAATGAAGGTGATGTGGATGCGGCGCGACAGCTTATTCAACACGCCAAGAAACCGATCCTCTATGTCGGTGGTGGTGTCGCCCTCGCTGATGCGACCGATTGTGTCCGTGACTTCCTTCGTACCAGTCCGATGCCGAGTGTCTCAACGCTCAAAGGCTTGGGCGCGGTTGATCACCACGACCCGCATTACCTTGGCATGCTGGGTATGCACGGCACCAAAGCGGCCAACCTCGCGGTACAAGAGTGTGATTTATTGGTCGCGGTAGGCGCGCGCTTTGATGATCGCGTCACCGGTAAGCTCGATACCTTTGCCCCGCACGCGAGTGTGGTTCACATTGATATCGATCCGGCCGAGTTCAATAAACTGCGCCACGCCCACGTCACCCTGACCGGCAGCATCCACCACTGGTTGCCGCAGCTGGCCTGTGAATTGGCGATTGATGACTGGTGCCAGCAAGCTAAAGCGATGAAGCGCGAGCACGATTGGCGTTATGATCATCCCGGCGACCCTATCTACGCCCCCTTGCTGCTCAAACAACTGTCCGATCTGATGGATGACACCACTGTCATCACCACAGATGTCGGCCAGCACCAAATGTGGGCCGCGCAGCATATTGCGCATCGCCGTCCGGAGAATTTCTTAACCTCAGCCGGTCTTGGCACCATGGGCTTTGGTCTCCCAGCCGCCGTTGGCGCGCAGCTTTCCCGTCAAGATGACACTGTGGTGCTAGTCTCAGGAGACGGGTCTTTTATGATGAACGTCCAAGAGCTTGGCACCATCAAGCGCCGCCAACTGCCGGTGAAAATGGTTCTGCTTAACAATCAACGCCTTGGCATGGTACGCCAGTGGCAAGAGCTCTTCTTTGACGGTAGATACAGCGAAACCAACCTATCGGACAACCCCGACTTCGTCACACTGGCCAGTGCGTTTGATATTCCCGGACGCACCATTACCCGTAAAGACGAAGTGATCCCCGCGCTGCAGGAAATGCTAGCCAGCAACACCGCCTACCTGCTGCATGTCGCGATTTCAGAGGAAGAAAATGTCTGGCCACTGGTTCCACCCGGTGCCGCCAATCAGGAAATGATGGAGAACAAACAATGAACCAGCATCAGATAGCAATCACAGCCAATGCGAGTGCCGATGTCATGGAACGGGTGCTTCGCGTTACCCGCCATAGGGGATTCATGGTACAACAAATGGCGATGAGCCATCACGAGAACGCGCTTCAACTCACCATGACGGTCAGCAGCGAGCGTCCAATTTCGTCTCTCTATCATCAACTGGACAAATTGTGGGATGTGCAGGATATCGAACTCACCTCCACCCAAAAACAGCAATTAAGTGCTTAATTAAGGACAATAACAATGGCAAATACCGCAGACTACATCTGGTTCAATGGCAAACTGGTTCCTTGGCAGGACGCAACCGTCCACGTACTTACTCACGCCATGCATTACGGCACGTCCGTATTTGAAGGCATTCGTTGTTATGACACGCCAGAAGGCCCTGTGGTCTTCCGTCACCGTGAGCACATGCAGCGCCTAAAAGACTCTGCCAAGATCTACCGCTTCCCAATTCCGTACTCGGTCGATGAACTGATGGAAGCCTGCCGTCAAACGCTACGTGAAAATAACCTTAATTCAGCCTATATCCGCCCACTAGCGTATGTACCTAACGTAGGTCTGGGGGTGTGTCCGCCAGAAGGCACTGAGATGGATCTCATCATTGCGGCGTTTTCTTGGGGCGCGTACTTGGGTGAAGAAGCCCTCGCCGAAGGGGTGGATGCGATGATTTCTAGCTGGAACCGCGCCGCACCTAACACCATTCCAACTGCGGCCAAAGCCGGTGGTAACTATCTGTCATCTCTACTGGTTGGTGGCGAAGCACGTCGTCACGGTTATGCCGAAGGGATTGCGCTTGATGTCCGTGGTTACCTCTCAGAAGGTGCGGGCGAGAACCTTTTCGTGGTGAAAAACGGTGTTATTTCAACGCCACCAGCCACGAGCGCAATTTTGCCGGGGATCACGCGCGACTCTATCGTCACCCTTGCAAAAGACATGGGTTACGAGATCCGCGAAGAAAACATTGCCCGCGAAGCCCTGTACCTTGCCGATGAAGTCTTCATGACCGGTACCGCTGCGGAAATCGTACCGGTACGTAGCGTTGATAAAATCCAAGTGGGCGAAGGTAAACGCGGCCCGATCACTGAGAAAATTCAGAGCGCCTTCTTCGGTCTGTTCAATGGCCAAACCGAAGATAAATGGGGCTGGTTAGACAAAGTCACCAAGTAAAGGAAGTAGTACCATGCCGAAATATCGTTCTGCGACGACAACCCATGGTCGCAATATGGCTGGCGCCCGCGCGCTATGGCGCGCAACAGGCGTAAAAGAAGAAGACTTTGGCAAGCCTATCATTGCCGTGGTGAACTCCTTTACCCAGTTTGTTCCCGGTCACGTTCACCTAAAAGATCTGGGCCAGCTGGTGGCACGCGAAATCGAAGCTGCTGGTGGTATCGCCAAAGAGTTCAACACCATTGCCGTTGATGACGGTATCGCGATGGGCCATGGCGGGATGCTTTACTCTCTGCCATCTCGTGAGCTGATCGCCGATTCTGTCGAGTACATGGTTAATGCCCACTGTGCCGATGCCATGGTGTGTATCTCTAACTGTGACAAAATCACCCCGGGAATGCTGATGGCGTCGATGCGCCTGAATATCCCAGTGATTTTCGTCTCGGGTGGTCCAATGGAAGCGGGGAAAACCAAGCTTTCTGATCAGATCATCAAGCTCGATCTCGTTGATGCCATGATCCAAGGCGCGGATCCAAATGTGTCCGACGAACAAAGCGAGCAGATCGAACGATCCGCTTGCCCTACCTGTGGATCCTGCTCCGGCATGTTTACCGCCAACTCGATGAACTGTCTGACTGAGGCACTTGGCCTGAGCCAACCAGGCAATGGTTCACTGCTGGCAACACACGCCGACCGTGAGCAGCTGTTTAAGCGTGCCGGTCGCCGCGTGGTTGAACTAACCAAGCGTTACTATGAGCAAGACGACGAGTCTGCCTTACCACGCAATATCGCCAACAAAAAAGCGTTCGAGAATGCGATGGCACTGGATATCGCGATGGGTGGCTCAACCAATACCGTATTGCACCTCTTAGCGGCAGCGCAAGAAGGTGAAATCGACTTTGATATGGCCGATATCGACCGCATGTCTCGCCGCGTACCGCACTTATGTAAAGTGGCGCCGTCGACGCAGAAATACCACATGGAAGATGTCCACCGTGCGGGCGGCGTGATCGGTATTTTGGGTGAGCTAGACCGTGCTGGCCTGCTACACACCGACAACAAAAACGTATTGGGCATGACCGTCGCTGACACACTGGCGCAATACGACATCGTCCAATCCGATAGCGCGGAAATCGATAAGTTTTATCGCGCAGGCCCTGCAGGTATTCGCACCACCAAAGCCTTCTCTCAAGATTGCCGTTGGGATACCGTCGATAACGACCGTGAAAACGGCTGTATTCGCAACAAAGCCAACGCCTTTAGCCAAGACGGGGGCCTTGCTGTACTGCGCGGCAATATCGCTTTGGATGGCTGTATCGTCAAAACCGCCGGGGTTGATGAAAGCTGTTTGACCTTTACGGGTCCGGCGATTGTGTATGAAAGCCAAGAAGACGCGGTTAGCGGCATTTTAGGCGGCGAAGTAAAAGCAGGCGATGTCGTGGTGATCCGCTACGAAGGTCCGAAAGGCGGCCCGGGCATGCAAGAGATGCTCTACCCAACCACCTATTTGAAATCTATGGGACTGGGCAAAGAGTGCGCCTTGATCACCGATGGACGTTTCTCTGGCGGTACCAGTGGCCTATCTATTGGTCACGCCTCTCCGGAAGCGGCGAACGGTGGCACCATTGGCCTCGTCGAAACCGGCGACATTATCGCCATTGATATTCCCGCCCGTGCCATCGAGCTGCAAGTGGATGACGCAACCTTAGCGACGCGCCGCCAAGCCGCCGATGAACTGGGTTGGAAACCCCGCGATCGCCAACGTCAGGTCTCGTTTGCGCTGCGTGCCTACGCATCAATGGCGACCAGTGCAGACAAAGGTGCAGTGCGAGATAAAAGCCTGCTAGAGGAGTAACACTATGGCTGAAGTTAGTGTCTCGGCGTCGGAAACGACGCCCCTTAGCGGCGCTGAGTATCTCAGAGATATTCTTCGCGCTCCGGTTTACGAGTTAGCTCAGGTTACACCGCTCCAGCCGTTACCTCGACTGGCGCAGCGCTTTGGCAATCAGATTTTCTTAAAGCGCGAAGATCGCCAACCCGTTCACTCGTTCAAATTGCGTGGGGCCTACAACATGATGGCCCAGCTTTCGCCGCATCAAAAGCAAGCCGGCGCTATCACTGCCTCTGCGGGAAACCACGCGCAAGGTCTTGCGCTATCGGGTGCAAAGCTAGGCGTAAAAGCGACGATTGTGATGCCAAAAATCACCCCAAGCATTAAAGTCGATGCGGTGCGGGGCTTTGGCGGGGAAGTGATACTGCATGGCAACAACTTCGATGAAGCCAAAGCGCATGCAGAATCGCTCGCCCTCAAGCATGGCTATACCTATGTACCGCCGTTTGATCACCCAACCGTGATCGCCGGCCAAGGCACTCTTGGTATGGAGTTGCTGCAGCAAAACGGTCACCTTGACTATATCTTTGTCCCCGTGGGCGGGGGCGGCCTTGCCGCCGGTGTCGCGGTGTTGGTAAAACAACTAATGCCACACATTAAAGTGATCGGGGTTGAAGCCGAAGACTCTGCCTGTCTGCGTGCCGCACTAGATGCCGGCGAGCCGGTCACACTAAGCCAAGTTGGCATGTTTGCCGATGGGGTCGCGGTAAAGCAGATCGGCGCAGAAACCTTCCGTGTTTGTCAGCAATACCTCGACGACAGCATTACCGTCAGCAGCGACGAGATCTGCGCGGCGATGAAAGATATCTTTGAAGACACGCGTGCGATTGCCGAGCCTTCGGGTGCGCTATCACTGGCAGGTTTAAAGAAGTACGCCGATAAGCACGGCCTGAAAGACAAGCAGATGTCGGCCATTTTGTCGGGTGCGAACTTTAACTTTCATGGTTTGCGTTATGTCTCTGAGCGCTGTGAGCTTGGTGAGAAACGTGAAGGGTTATTGGCAGTGACCGTACCTGAGCGCCCTGGCGCGTTCTTGGACTTCTGCACCTTAACCGGTGGACGCGCAGTGACGGAGTTTAACTATCGCTACAGCGACGATAATCTGGCCAATGTGTTTGTTGGGGTGCGTCTTAATAACGGGCAAGCCGAGCTGGACAGCATCATTAAAGAGTTACGCCAAGGCGGGTATCCGGTGGTGGATCTCAGTGATGATGAAATGGCGAAACAGCATGTGCGCTATATGATCGGCGGTCGTCCGGCAAAACCGTTGAAAGAGCGCTTATACAGCTTTGAGTTTCCGGAATACCCCGGCGCTTTGCTGCGTTTTCTCAATACGCTAGGGACGCACTGGAATATCAGCTTATTTAATTATCGCAACCATGGCGCAGATTATGGCCGGGTATTGTGTGGTTTTGAGCTAGAAGATCACGACTTGTTATCGTTCACCAGCCATTTGCGGGAGCTCGGTTATCATTGGAAAGACGAAACGGAAAACCAAGCCTTCCAGTTCTTCTTAGCCAAATAATCCAATGAGCAAAGCGTGCTTTGCGGCGAGATAAGAAAATGCTCTGGATGCATACACATCCAGAGCACATCATCATGCGACTTCAGTATCTAACACTGGCGTAGTAATACGCGACTGGTGGTACTGAGATAGGTAAGAATACAACTGAGTATTCTGTTTGATCAGCGTTTGGCGCATCTCACGAGGCAAGCTCGTCAGTAGTTGCAACATACGTTGAATATCGTCCCGTTCCATCTGATCTAGACCTTGCTCGTTATCTCCGTAAAGAAACCAAGAGATAGGACGTTGCGTTAGCTCTGCAATTTTCAACAGCACAGAGATACGCGGTTCGGTCTTACCGGTTTCAAGATCCAGATAGGTTTGGCGTGCTACATCCAAATTTTTTGCCATCGCTACTTGAGTAATATTTTGCCACTCTCGCGCATCACGAATTCGGGCGGCAATTTCAGCACGCATCACATCCATATAAATTTCACCTCAAAAATACTACATGTGGAGAAGTCACTGATAATGAGCTCAGTCACTGTAGGTACTGATTATGCCCACCTATGTAGACAAAGCACCGTGCTACGCTTGTATTTGTGAAACCTATATTAAAATGACGAAAAATAAAGGCAAGTCATGCTTTGACCTGCCTTTATTTGCGTACAACTTAAAATAATCATCTGAGAAGGTTCTGATCCGTAGAACTCAATTCTTCTTGGTCAAACTGTAGGTATACTCAGCCATAAATTCGGCCATCTGGATGCTCTGCGACAAGATAGCGGAGCGAGCGACGTTGGGTAAACGACTGAAGTGGCGTAACAGGGTTTCAATCTCTTGCTTGTATTCGCTCTCGATAATTTCCAACCCTTGATCGCCATAGATGAACCATGTCAGCGGGCGCTCCGTCAGCGTCGCTATCTCAGATAGCAAACGTACTTTCGGTTCGGTTTTCCCCGTTTCTAAATCGAGGTAGGTTTGACGCGCTACATCCAAGGTTTTCGCCATATAGACCTGCGTTAACCCTTTCCACTCGCGTGCTTCTTTGATCCGTGCTGCAATACTCTTTTTCATATCCGCCATCATAAACTCCTCATCATGGTGATGTGCGCTTGACTGAGTTATTGCATAAGACAGGCCAATATTACTTACAGGAATAAAATTTTATTTTTCACTGGTATAACAACAAAATGCCCACCAAGACGCACAGGCAAAGTTGAAAGGGTAGGCGCAAGCTCGTTAAGCGATATGCAAATTGCAATAGACAGTGTTGCATTTTGCATTGGTAATGACAGTGTGCTCGTTAACAAGAACGAGAATACGTCGCTGTCGATCACCTCGTCATCAGCAACGGGCTACAACGCAATCAGGTAAAGTTGGCGGCTCTGCATTGCTTGTACCCAACGCGATAGCAAATAAGATCAAAAAAGGGGCTGTTAGCCCCTTTTCACATCATAAGAAGAAAGTATGCGATCACTTCTTCGTTGGGCGAGGCCAGTTTGGATAAGATTTCGCTGGAACGCGAGTGATCACCAATGCGTTATCAGCGACATCACGACTGATTGTTGAGCCAGCACCAATCGTTGCACCTTTACCGACTTTCACTGGCGCAATTAGCTGCGTATCAGAGCCAACAAACACATCATCCGCAATTTCGGTCTTATGCTTGTTCGCGCCATCATAGTTACAGGTAATTGTTCCTGCACCAATGTTTACACGCTCACCGATTTCCGCATCGCCAAGATAGGTCAAATGATTCGCTTTAGAGCCGCGTCCTAAGCGCGCCTGCTTCATTTCGACGAAGTTCCCCACATGCGCATCATCAGCAAGTTCTGCACCCGGTCTGAGGCGCGCAAATGGACCCACTGTACAACCTTCACCGACGATTGCATCTTCGACAATAGAGTGAGGACGGATCACGCTGTTGTCATCGATGGTGCAGTTTTTCAAAATACAACCCGCGCCAATCGACACGTTATCACCAATGGACACCTGGCCTTCAACGATCACGTTCACGTCAATCTCAACGTCGGTACCGCACTGCAGCGAACCACGCAGATCAAAACGCGCCGGATCCATCAACATAACGCCTTGCTCCAGCAAACGCTCAGCTTGCTGCGCTTGGTACGCTCGTTCTAGGCGCGCCAGTTGGATCCGGTTGTTAACGCCTTCAACTTCAATCGGACGCTCAGGATGTACCGCTTCAACCGCACGACCTTCACCATGGGCAATCGCAATCACATCGGTAAGGTAGAACTCACCCTGCGCGTTATCATTCTTTAATTGCGACAACCAGCGCTTCAAGTCACCGCCATTGGCAACCATTACACCGGTGTTGATCTCATTAATCAGTTGCTGCTGCTCAGTTGCATCTTTTTGCTCAACAATCGCCACCACAGGGCCATTGCGACGAATAATACGGCCATAACCAGTCGGGTTATCCAGTACTACCGTTAATAGCGCAATACCACCGTGTGGTTGCGCATCTAGCAGATTTTCCAACGTTTGTTGGCTGATCAGCGGCACGTCACCGTACAGGATCAACACTTGCTCATCGTCTTTCAGCGCTTCAGCGGCACAGTTAACGGCGTGGCCAGTTCCCAGTTGCTCTGCTTGCAGTAACCAGTTCACTGGCTCCGTCGACAACTCTGCCTGCATCTGCTCACCACCGTGGCCATAAACCAAGTGGATATTATCAGCGCCCAAATCCCAGCAAGTATCGATAACGTGCTTTACCATTGGCTTACCCGCTAAACGGTGTAATACCTTTGGCTTATTAGAATACATTCGGGTGCCTTTACCCGCTGCCAGAATCACTGCGCTAAAACTCATTAGATAAATCCTTTGAAATGCAACTTTAGTCTTAACAATATCGAAACTATAGCGTCTCACTACCTTAAAAGTAATGAACCTTGCCAACTTTTTGCTACATCATCGACGTGTTTCACTCTATCAACACATCGCTAAAGTCATAAAAACGCTATTACAGCATGTTTTGGCAATAAAAACTCCAACCGTATCTATCACTATTAGCTCTTTTTACAAACCTTTGACCTGAGTCATAGGCATAAAAAAAGCGACCTTAAGGTCGCTTTTTAGATAATGCACTTACGTTACTTAGATTGTTTTACCAACTCAATAACACGAAGCTGCGCGATCGCTTTCGCCAAATCACTCGCGGCTTGTGCAAAGTCGATATCACCATGCGGATTCTGAATCTGCTCTTCCGCTTGGCGGCGAGCTTCTTCTGCTTTGGCTTTATCCAAGTCATTACCACGAATAGCAGTATCAGCCAGTACAGTGACAATATTTGGCTGCACTTCTAACATGCCGCCAGAGAGATAAATGATCTCTTCGTCGCCATTTTGCTTAGTAATGCTGATCATACCAGGCACAATCGCAGTCAGTAGTGGGGTGTGACCGGCATAAATACCCAACTCACCTTCACTACCAGTCACCCGGATAGATTCAGCCAGCCCAGAGAACATTTGTTTCTCTGCGCTAACCACATCCAGATGGAACGTAATCGCTGCCATAACGCCTCCTCAGGTCGGTTAGAAGTTCTTCGCTTTTTCCAGCACGTCTTCAATTGCACCACAGTACATGAAGGCTTGCTCAGGAATATCGTCGAACTCACCGGCCAGAAGGCCTTTAAAGCTGCGTAGGGTATCGGCTAGTGACACATAAATACCTGGGTCGCCGGTAAAGACCTCGGCAACGTGGTATGGCTGAGTAAGGAAACGCTCAATCTTACGTGCACGAGCAACGATTTGCTTATCTTCTTCCGACAGCTCATCCATACCCAAGATGGCAATGATATCTTTTAGCTCTTTGTAGCGTTGCAGAACTGACTGCACACCACGCGCGATATCATAGTGCTCTTGACCAACGACTAGCGGATCAAGCATACGTGATGATGAATCCAATGGGTCAATCGCAGGGTATAGACCAAGCGATGCAATCTGACGCGACAATACAACCGTGGCATCCAAGTGCGCAAACGTGGTAGCTGGCGATGGATCCGTTAAGTCATCCGCTGGTACGTAAACCGCCTGCACCGATGTGATAGAACCTTTCTTGGTTGAAGTGATACGCTCTTGAAGTACCCCCATTTCTTCAGCCAGAGTAGGCTGATAACCTACCGCAGAAGGCATACGTCCAAGTAGTGCAGATACTTCGGTACCAGCCAAGGTGTAACGGTAGATGTTATCGATAAACAGCAGTACGTCACGACCTTCATCACGGAATTTCTCCGCCATGGTCAAACCGGTCAAAGCAACACGTAGACGGTTACCTGGTGGCTCATTCATCTGGCCATAAACCATCGCAACCTTAGACTCGGTTGGGTTTTCCAGATTAACAACACCCGCTTCCTGCATTTCGAAGTAGAAATCGTTACCCTCACGAGTACGCTCACCAACACCGGCGAAAACAGACAGGCCAGAGTGTTTCAGGGCGATGTTGTTGATCAGCTCCATCATGTTGACGGTCTTACCAACACCCGCACCACCAAACAGACCAATCTTACCGCCTTTAGCAAACGGACAGATAAGGTCGATAACCTTTACGCCTGTTTCGAGTAGCTCAGTGGTGTTTGACTGCTCTTCGTAGCTTGGTGCTGGGCGGTGAATTTCATAACGCTCTTCTTCACCGACGTCACCACGCTCATCAATCGCATCACCCAATACGTTCATGATACGGCCCAAGGTAGCATTACCTACTGGGACCATGATTGGACGACCTGTATTTTCTACTTCCAGACCACGACGCAAGCCATCAGAAGAGCCCATAGCGATAGTACGTACGATACCACCACCCAACTGCTGTTGAACTTCCAACACCAGTCGCTCTCCTTCGCGTTTCACATTCAGGGCATCATATACTTTTGGTACGACATCCTGTGGAAACTCTACGTCGACTACCGCACCGATGATCTGTACGATCTTACCTGTAGCCATCGTTATTCCTCTATTCTGTTGTCTATGCCTAAACCGCTGCCGCACCCGACACTATCTCAGATAGCTCTTGAGTGATCGCAGCTTGACGAGCCTTGTTATAAACCAGCTGAAGTTCATCGATCAGGTCGCCAGCGTTATCGGTCGCGGCTTTCATTGCGACCATTCGCGCGGCTTGCTCTGAAGCGAGGTTTTCCACCACGCCTTGATACACTTGTGATTCGATATAACGGATCAAAATGGTATCGAGCAGCACCTGAGGCTCTGGCTCATAGATGTAATCCCATGAGTGCGAGCGTTTCATCGCTTCTTCGTCAGATTTAGGCAAAGGCAGTAGTTGATCGATAATTGGTTCTTGAGACATGGTGTTCACGAACTTGTTGTACACCAAATACAAGCGGTCCAATTTACCTTCATCGTATAAGTGCAACATGGCGCCCACAGTACCGATCAGCTCGGTAAGCTCAGGGCTATCACCCAAGCCTGAAGCTTGCGCGACCACATTACCGCCGTAGCTGTGGAAAAAGGCAGTGGCTTTTGCGCCAATCAGCGCCAGCTCAATTTCTGCCCCTTTTTCTTTCCAATCCTGCATGTCGCTAATTGCTTGCTTGAACAAGTTAATGTTCAAACCACCACACAGGCCGCGGTCTGTTGATACGATGATGTAACCGACTCGTTTTGCCTCACGCTCTTCGAGATAAGGGTGTTCATACTCCAACTTACCCAGAGCGATATGACCAATTACCTTGCGCATTGTTTCGGCGTACGGACGCGATGCCGCCATGGCATCTTGGGTACGACGCATCTTCGATGCGGCAACCATTTCCATCGCCTTAGTGATCTTTTGCGTGTTTTTCACGCTGCCGATCTTGTTACGGATCTCTTTTGCGCCGGCCATCATTCCTCTCCATTACCAAGGGGTGGCTATCGCCACCCACTATTACCAGGTTTGAGTCTGTTTGAAGTCCTCAACGATCTTGTGCATTTCTGCCTCAATATCGTCGTTGTAGGCCCCGGTCTCATCAATGTTGCTCACAAGAGCCGCATGATTGTTCTTGGCATAAGAGAGCAGTGCAGATTCAAAACTACCCAGTACACCGATTTCAACATCAGCCAGGTAGCCTTTCTCTGCCGCAAAGATGACCATTGCTTGTTCGAACACTGACAATGGCGCGTATTGCTTCTGCTTCATCAGCTCAGTCACTTTCTGGCCGTGATCCAGCTGCTTCTTGGTCGCGTCATCAAGATCTGATGCAAACTGGGCGAAAGCGGCCAGTTCACGATACTGTGCCAGTGCGGTACGAATACCACCCGACAGCTTCTTGATGATCTTGGTTTGGGCAGCACCACCTACACGCGATACCGAAATACCCGGGTCAACCGCTGGACGCACACCGGCGTTAAACAGTTCAGTCTGTAAGAAGATCTGACCGTCGGTAATCGAAATTACGTTAGTGGGTACGAATGCTGATACGTCACCCGCTTGGGTTTCGATGATAGGTAGCGCGGTCAACGAACCGGTCTTACCTTTCACTTCACCCTTGGTGAAACGCTCAACATACTCTTCGCTTACACGTGCAGCACGCTCAAGTAGACGAGAGTGAAGATAGAAAACATCACCCGGGAAGGCTTCACGGCCTGGCGGACGACGTAGCAAGAGTGAAATTTGACGATAAGCCACCGCTTGTTTAGAGAGATCATCATAAACAATCAGTGCATCTTCACCGCGATCACGGAAGTATTCACCCATCGCGCACCCAGAATAAGGTGCTAGGTATTGCAGCGCTGCTGATTCAGATGCCGATGCCACCACGACGATGGTGTTCTTAAGCGCATCGTGCTCTTCAAGCTTACGCACAACGTTGGCGATCGTGGATGCCTTTTGGCCAATCGCAACGTAGATAGAGTAAATACCAGAATTTCGCTGGTTGATGATGGCATCGATCGCCAACGCGGTTTTACCCGTTTGACGGTCACCGATGATCAGCTCACGCTGGCCACGGCCGATTGGGATCATCGAGTCCACCGCTTTGTAGCCCGTTTGAACAGGTTGGTCTACCGATTTACGATCGATTACGCCCGGTGCAATCACTTCAACAGGCGAAGAAAGTTGGGTATCGATAGGGCCTTTACCATCAATTGGCTCACCCAAGGTGTTCACTACACGACCCAGCAATTGAGGACCAACAGGCACTTCAAGGATACGCCCGGTACCCTTCACCTTCATCCCTTCTTGCAAATCGCCGTACGGTCCCATAACAACCGCACCGACAGAGTCGCGTTCAAGGTTCAATGCCAAGGCATAACGATTACCTGGCAGTTCAATCATTTCCCCTTGCATAATGTCTGCAAGGCCATGGATACGAATGATACCGTCGCTCACTGAGATGATGGTACCTTCGTTTTGCGCTTCACTGACAACGTGGAATTTTTCAATTCGTTGTCTGATCAGTTCGCTAATTTCCGTGGAATTAAGTTGCATGCTCCAATTCCCCAATTATGACTGCAGTGCGTCGTTCAGACGTGCCAAACGGCCTCGCGCTGAATTATCTATGACTAAATCACCCGCTCGGATAACGATACCAGCAATCAAACTATTATCTACACTACAGTTAAGCTTCACTTTACGCGCTAAACGCTGCTCTAACTTGGCCTCAATGTCCGCAATCTGCTGCGCATCCAGTTCTACCGCTGAAATGACCGTCGCTTCGAGGGTTTTCTCAAAGTCGGCTTTCAACGTCAGAAATTGACTCAGTACGGCTGGCAACGCTAGGAGACGCTTGTTCTCCGCCATTACTTGGATCAAATTCTGGCCTAGCTCATCAAGTTGTTCACCGCACACGGCGATCATGATTTCAGCTAGTTTCTTTGGTGCGGTAGCACTGGTCAGCAATTCGGCTACCGTGTCATTGCGGGTCACTTCCGCCGCAAAAGCTAACATGGTTTCCCATTGCTCCAGCGACTGGTTATCTACCGCAATATCAAACGCAGCTTGGGCGTAAGGGCGAGCAACAGTGGTCATCGCTGACATACTCAGCCCTCCCGTTAGAGTTCAGCTGTGACTTTTTCAAGAAGATCTTTGTGTGCATCCGCATCAATCGAACGCTCAAGGATTTTCTCGGCACCAGCCACGGCAAGAGTTGCAACTTGCTTTCTCAATTCATCACGAGCACGGATACGGTCCGCTTCGATCTCTGCATGCCCTTTGGCAACAATGCGCGCTTTTTCCGCTTCCGCTTCTTGGCGTGCTTCTTCGAGGATCAGAGCTTTACGCTTATTCGCTTGCTCAATAATGTCAGCAGCTGCAATTTTTGCTTCTTTTAAAGACTCAGAAGCATTCGCTTTTGCTAGGTCAAGGCTCTTGGCTGCGCGATCTGCAGCAGCAAGGCCATCAGCGATCTTTTTTTGTCGCTCTTCAATCGCTTCCAGCAGAGGTGGCCAAACGTATTTCATACAAAACAACACGAACAAAAAGAACGCGATGGCTTGGCCCAACAGAGTTGCATTCATACTCACAACAGCATCTCCTTATCTGGGATTACAACTAGGATTGACGATTGGATTAACCACCCAACAGACCAACATACGGGTTAGCGAACGAGAACAGCAGCGCGATTACGATACCGATCATTGGAACCGCATCCAAAAGACCTGCGATGATGAACATTTTCACCTGCAGCATTGGTGCCATTTCAGGTTGACGAGCCGCGCCCTCAAGGAATTTACCACCCAAGATGGCAAAGCCAATTGCCGTACCTACAGATGCCAGACCTACGATGATACCTACGGCAATTGCAGAAAAGCTAAGTAAAGTTTCCATTACTATCTCCAGTTTTAGTTGTCGGCTTCGATGCCAAATAAATTAATTAATGATCCGCATCTTCATGAGCTTGAGACAGATAAACAATTGTCAGCATCATGAATACAAACGCTTGAATGGTAATGACTAAGACGTGGAAAATTGCCCACGGCACCGAGCCCAACCATTGTGCCCACCACGGCATCAACGCCGCAATAAGAATAAATACCACTTCGCCCGCAAACATGTTACCGAACAAACGCATACCCAGAGAAATTGGCTTAGCAAGCAGAGAAACTACTTCCAGCACCAAGTTAAACGGCACCATTGCCCAGTGATTAAACGGATGGAATGATAATTCTTTAAAGAAGCCGCCCACACCTTTGATTTTTACGCTGTAATAAACCATCAGTGCAAAGACGCCAAGAGCCATTGACATGGTGATATTGACATCGGCCGTTGGTACTACTTTTAGATAAGGAATACCGAACCACTCCTGTGCTGGATAAGGCAGAAAATCGATAGGCACGAGGTCCATCGTATTCATCAAGAAAATCCAACAGAAAATGGTCAAAGCCAACGGTGCGATCAGCGGGTTGCGGCCATGGAAGGTGTCCTTGACGTTGGTGTCGACGAACTCCACCAAAATTTCGACAAAGCACTGTAACTTACCAGGCACTCCTGAAGTGGCTTTCTTCGCAACTGAACGAAAGACCCACAGGAACAACATACCAGTCAGCACTGAAAACACCAGGCTATCAATGTGAAAGTTCCAGAACCCATCACCGGTCAAGCCCAACTTGTAGGTCGACAAGTTAGTCAAGTGGTGATCGATATAACCGGAAGGGGTTAACTCACCCGACGCAGCCATAACGCTTCCTATTTATTGTTGTTGATAGAAAGAACGGGGGAGAAGAGATTCACTCCGACTGCGATAATGTATCCCAGCAAGAGAGGAAGATGTTCAACCCCAACATACAGGTAAGCAAGGGCGAACAGGAGGACTGTAAGGAGGATTTTCAAAGCTTCACCGCCAAAGAACGACGCCATGATCAGTTTCGCTTTTCGAGCCCCACCAAACAGGAATGCGCAAGCCGCAAATGCGGAATTGGCGATAACGAAAATCCCACCGCCAATCAATGCAGATATTCCCCAGTCAACACTGACTGCTACTGTTGCCAGTAACGCCGTTGCTAGTACGACACCCGTTTGCAGCAGGATAAGCCTTCTCGCCAGACGGCGACCCGACTGAACCAGTGTCGAATCCATGTAATCAATTCCTCGATTCCGTTCCACAGCACATACACTCATATGTGGGGAAAACATCGAAATTATACGTTGTACCGGGGTGAATGCAATGATTTAGCAGCAAAAAAAAATCAGCAATTTTACAACATAATAACTTGATCACGCCATGCAAACTTATATTGCAAAAATGACGTGATAACAATCACTTTTCGTCGTTTAACCTTGCAAGAATTTGCATCAATTTCTCTGCTTGTTCAAAATTGATAACAATTTTGCCACGTCCGCTTTTCTGACGACTAATAGCGACGTCAGCACCCAGTTTTTCAGTGAGGTTGCTCTGCCAAAGCTCGAGTTCGTGATCGATCACCTTCGGTGCCGGCTCTTTAGGTGGCATCAATAGCTTACGAACTAAGTTCTCAGTATCACGAACCGTTAACCCTTTGTTAACGACTTGTTTCGCAGCTTCAGCTTGCTGTTCATTGTCGAGCGACAGCAATGCACGTGCATGGCCCATATCCAATTGACGCGCGACAACAAACTGTTTAACGCTTGGCGCTAATTGGTTGAGACGCAACAAATTGCTGACTGCGGTGCGCGATTTACCCAGCGCTTCAGCGACTTGCTGATGGGTTAGGCTAAATTCGTGCTGTAAGCGCTCTAGCGCTTCCGCTTCTTCAATCGCGTTCAGATCTTCACGTTGAATATTTTCAATCAACGCCATTGCCACCGCTTGACGATCGGCGACTTGTTTAACCAAACAAGGCACGTGAGTTAAACCCGACAGTTTGGACGCCCGCCAGCGACGCTCACCCGCAATGATTTCATATCGTTGTGTCGCAATTTGACGCACAACGATGGGCTGGATCACCCCTTGCGCACGGATAGAGTCAGCGAGCTCACTGAGCGCGTCTTCCGACATATCTTTGCGGGGTTGATACTGGCCCGGCTCAAGCTGAGCAATGGCCAATGTTTGTAATTCACTCGGCTCTGACGGTGATGATGGCGCGCTGTTTTGTCTGGCTTGGGCTTGGGCGCTGTTTGATAGCAGCGCATCAAGGCCACGGCCTAGACCGCGGTTAGCTTTGTTCATGTGAGACCTTAAGCGTGTACAGGTTGAGAGACGTCATCACGACGAAGCATCTCTCCAGCAAGTGCGAGGTAGGCTTTGGCACCGCTACTGTATTTATCGTAATACATAGCAGGCTGGCCATGGCTTGGCGCTTCAGCCAAGCGTACGTTACGAGGAATAACCGTGCGGAACACTTTGTCACCAAAGTGCTTTTTCAATTGCTCCGACACTTCATTCGCCAGACGGTTGCGAGGATCATACATGGTGCGTAACAATCCTTCGATTTCAAGATCCGCATTCACCACCGCAGTGAGTTTGCTGATCGTGTCCATGAGCGCGGTTAAACCTTCCAACGCAAAATACTCGCACTGCATCGGTACTAACACCGAGTCAGCAGCAGTCATCGCATTGATTGTAAGAAGGTTTAGTGCCGGTGGGCAGTCAATAAAGATGAAATCATAGTTATCGCGAATAGGGGCTAGCGTTGTGCGCAATCTTACTTCACGCGCAAACACATCCATCAGCTTGATCTCAGCGGCGGTGACATCACCGTTGGCCGCGATCAAGTGATAGCCCCCTTCGGTATGAGTTTGGATCACTTCCTCTGCTGGCATTTCTTCGACCAACAGATCGTAAGCCGTGGCTTCGACTTGGTACTTATCCACCCCACTGGCCATGGTTGCATTGCCCTGCGGATCCATATCGATCACCAATACACGGCGTTTTGTTGCAGCCAATGAGGCAGCGAGGTTTACGGTGGTTGTCGTTTTACCGACACCGCCTTTCTGATTTGCTATCGCAATGATCTTAGCCACAATCCAAACTCTCCCTTATTTTTTCAGCACAACCAGATGGCGAGCTCCTTCCAGTTCCGGTACCTGCAGGGCATGAACGGTATCGATTTGACACCATTGTGGCAATTCATCCAGCTCATCTTGATTAAGCTGCCCTTTCAGTGCCAAGAACACACCATGTTCTGCTGGCAAATGATGACACCAATTTACCATATCTGAGATAGACGCAAAGGCGCGACTAAGCACCGCATCGAAGCCATTTTCCTTCTGGAATTCTTCCACGCGGCTCTGCACCGGCTCTACGTTGCCTATCTTAAGCTCATGAATAACTTGACGAATAAACCTTATACGCTTGCCCAAACTATCAAGCAAGACAAAAGACTTTTCGGGACACATAATTGCTAACGGAATCCCAGGTAATCCCGGCCCCGTTCCCACATCGATAAACGTGTCGCCCTTAAGATACGGGCTAACGACGATACTATCCATAATGTGTTTCACTAACATCTCGTTAGGGTCACGTACCGATGTCAAATTGTAAGCTTTGTTCCATTTATGCAGCAGCGCAACATAGCCCACCAGTTGGTCAAGCTGTTGCTCAGAAACGACCAGATCCGTCTGGTCGATAAGTTGTTGCAGTCGTTGTTTCACCGGTTACGCGCCTTTTTTTAGCAGACCTTGTTTTTTCAGGAAGACCAGTAGCAGCGAGATAGCCGCTGGGGTGATCCCTGAAATTCGCGAAGCAATCCCGATCGTCTCTGGACGAGCGTCAGTCAGCTTAGCGATGACTTCGTTCGATAGCCCTTTGACATCAGTGTAATTCATATCGAAAGGCAGTTTGGTGTTCTCGTGGCGCAGTGATTTTTCCACTTCTTCGTGCTGACGATCGATATACCCTTGGTATTTCACTTGGATCTCGATCTGCTCACGCGCTTGAAGATCCTCGATCGCTGGCGCGAAGTGCGACAGACCCGTTAGGCTCTCGTAGCTCACTTCAGGGCGACGCAGAAGATCCTCACCACTGGCTTCACGTACCAGCGGAGTTTTCAAAATCGCATTCACTTCCTCGGCGCATGCAGAGGTTGGTGCCGCCCACAAACCGCGTAGACGCTGGCGTTCTGTTTCGATGTTTTCCATCTTCTGATTGAAGCGCGCCCAGCGCACATCATCCACCAAGCCCAGTTCACGACCTTTTGGCGTCAAACGAATATCGGCGTTATCTTCACGTAGCAACAAACGGTATTCCGCACGGCTTGTGAACATACGGTACGGCTCTTTGGTACCCATGGTCGACAGATCGTCAATCAATACACCGACGTAAGCTTCGTCACGGCGTGGACACCAGCCTTCTTTGTCTTGCGCCAGTAGGGCAGCGTTCATCCCTGCCATCAAACCTTGCGCCGCCGCTTCTTCGTAGCCGGTGGTACCGTTGATTTGTCCTGCAAAGAACAAGCCTTGGATAAACTTGGTTTCAAAGGTCGATTTCAAATCACGTGGATCGAAGAAATCGTACTCAATCGCATAACCTGGACGCATGATACGGGCGTCTTCCATTCCTTTCATCGAGCGGACGATCTGCATTTGCACGTCAAACGGCAAGCTGGTTGAAATCCCGTTCGGGTACAACTCGTGGGTAGTTAACCCTTCTGGCTCGATGAAGATCTGGTGGCTGTTTTTATCAGCAAAACGCATCACTTTGTCTTCGATAGACGGGCAGTAACGCGGGCCAATCCCTTCGATCACACCCGCATACATCGGGCTGCGATCCAAGTTATTGCGGATCACATCGTGAGTTTTTTCATTGGTGTGCGTGATGTAACACGGGATCTGACGCGGTTGATCCTCTCGGGATCCAATAAACGAAAACACCGGCGTTGGGTTATCACCGTGCTGGGCTTCCATTTGAGAAAAATCGACGGTACGCGCATCAATACGAGGCGGCGTGCCGGTTTTTAGGCGTTCAACGCGAAACGGCAATTCACGTAAACGGTGCGCTAACGCAATGGATGGTTGATCACCGGCGCGACCGCCGCTGTAGTTTTCCAAACCAATATGAATACGACCGCCAAGGAAGGTACCGACTGTCAATACCACAGCCTTCGCGCGGAATTTCAAACCCATCTCAGTTACGACACCAGTAACTTTGTCTTGCTCAACAATCAAGTCATCAACAGCTTGTTGGAACAACATCAGATTAGGTTGATTTTCTAGTTCATGGCGAACGGCGGTTTTGTACAACTGACGATCCGCCTGCGCGCGCGTTGCACGAACAGCTGGACCTTTTGATGCATTCAAGGTGCGAAATTGGATCCCTGCACGATCCGTGGCACGGGCCATTAAGCCACCAAGTGCATCCACTTCTTTTACCAGATGCCCTTTACCAATCCCACCAATTGCAGGGTTACAGGACATCTGCCCTAGTGTGTCGATATTGTGTGTCAGCAGTAGGGTTTGTTGACCCATGCGTGCGGCAGCAAGCGCTGCTTCAGTACCGGCATGGCCACCACCTACAACGATGACATCGAATGAATCCTGGTAAAACAT
>AP023053.1 GCA_019703815.1 Thaumasiovibrio occultus
ACGTTCTTCACCTTAAATTAAGATAGCCCCAATTGTACAACAAAATACGACACACACAATATAAAGCTGTACGTGTTAACTAAAATATGACAAACAGCAAAAATAGCGGTTATTAACGGTATAATGGACAAAGTTTCGCCAACTTTTTACGCCCAATCATCGCGGTGAATACTCCACTTTTAAAATGATACAGTGTCACTTTTTTACAATGTAAATTGTAAATCGTCCGGAAGCATGCTTAATTCGCTTTGGATTACGGTAGATGTGAGTTCGATCTTAAAACCTCGCGTTAGCAGTTGTACTGCACGCGAATAATTGCTTATCGAGCTTGAACCGCACATCGTAATAGCCGTGCAGGGGAAGGGCAGTGTACAGCTTTCATCCGATCGGCAAGCCGTCGCTGCGCACAAGCCAGCACTGGCTTGATCGCACGTTAGCAGTGGAACAATGATCAAGGGTAAAAGATGGCGCGCTGCGTGAGTGCTCGAAAAGATGATCAAGGCACCGGAACGATGTAAATGGACGGGAAAACTACGGACAATGTCGAATGAACCCGCTGATAGCAAGGATCCAAAAGAAATACGCTGGGATCAAGGGCTAAACATCGCCCTTCACGATCCGTATCGAATGCACAAGCAAGCTCACTTGATCATTGTTCCGCAAGCGAGGTGTAAATTCACCAAGATCGATAAAAGCTGCGCGAAACACTGACTTTTTCACCCCTTGATCATGCTTACGAGGGTGAAAATGCGGTTTTATTATCCAAACCCGATCGATGTCACAATGAGGGCTGTGGATAACCTGTGTAAAACCCCTGAATCGCTCTTGATCATTATTCCTAAGCGATGATGATCAGCCATACGTACTTGTGATGATCATGCTTGGGAGCCCCTAATGATCATGGTTTCGCCCCTAATTTGATCATCGATTCGAGACGCTTTTGATCATGCTTTCGGATCCACTTTAAAATCATTTGAATTAAAACAGTTACTTAGCGTGATTTTTCTGTTCAGATCATAAGATCACATAATCATCTTAATCAAATATAATCAATTAGATCAGTAAGATATTTCCAATAAAAAAGATCTTTCTTTTTTCTTATGGATCCATTAACCTTCCGGAAATATGTTCAAATTACGACTAAGTGCAGATGGATAATCCCAACGACGACAAAATTCTGATCCCACTTCCGCGTACCCACAAAGACGGACACTTGTTTCGGATCCCACCTGCACTGGTGGATTGGTTACCGCAATATCAGCACTTTAAAGGCGTGACCAAGAGCATTATTGAGCTTCTTAACTTGATCTCACTGCGTGGGCTTTCATCGCCAGATGCCATGGTATCTACCACCGAATTGATTGATGCAACGGAAGGTCAATTGACTCGAGCCGCTATCCAACAACGTCTTCGCGCGGCCGTTACCTTAGGGTTGTTTACCCAGCAACGCGTGCGTTTTGAAGAAGGGTTGGCAGGCAAAACTATGCTCCATCACTTTGTTAATCCTAGCCATTTGGTCTCTCAGCTTGGCTCACAGGTGCTGGTTTCTGAGCAGCATACCCAAAACCAGAAACAGAAACGCTCGAAAGCCTTAGCGCAAACTCAGGTTAATCGCCGCTTATTGAACGAGTACGGTCTAGGCACACCGCCGACCATGCCGGATGAAGAGAACCAGTTTGTGGTCTCGCCAACCAGTTGGGCAGGGATCATCGACCAAGCCCTAGCGCCGCCGCGCACCCGTAAGAGCTACCAAAAATCGATGGTCGCGATCTCGGGCACCAAAGCGATCATCGAAACGCGATCATCAAAGTCGATCATGACGGTTGACGATCTGATGACGCTGTTCGCGCTGTTCACCCTCACGGTGCAATATCACGAGCATCATATCGGTGATTACGAGCTGCAAGATCGCCGATTGGATAACAAAACCCCAGTTTACATTACCGATGTGCTAGCACTGCGCGGTAAAAAAGACAGTGGTCCAGCCCGTGATTCGATCCGCGAAAGTATTGATCGCATTGAGTTTACTGATTTCCAGCTGCATGAGCTTACTGGCCGCTGGCTGAGTGAAAATATGCCGGAAGGATTCAAATCGGATCGTTTCCGTTTTGTCGCCCGTACGATCACCGCTTCGGAAGAAGCGCCGCGCGAAGGGGATGATGGCGAGATCAAGATCAAACCGAACCTGTACATTTTGGTGTGGGAGCCTTCCTTTTTTGAAGAGTTGCTGACCCGTGACTATTTCTTCTTGTTCCCGCCAGAGATCTTGCGCCAGCATACTCAGATCTTCCAGTTGTACACCTTCTTCCGTAGCCGGATGTCGCGCCGTTTGACCGACAGCATGATGCTTAGTGAGCTTAATCAGAAGCTGGCTCGCAACATTGAATGGCGTCGATTTAGCGCCGATATGATCCGTGAGCTGCGCAAGCTTGCCAAAGATCAGACGGTTGATGGCGTATTCGTGGTCAATCTGTGGGGGTACCATTTAACGATCATCGCCGATCAAGGCGATCAGAAATACCCTGATTATCGCATCGACATTAAGTGCGATCCGGATG
Source organism: Thaumasiovibrio occultus (assembly GCA_019703815.1). GTDB lineage: Bacteria > Pseudomonadota > Gammaproteobacteria > Enterobacterales > Vibrionaceae > Thaumasiovibrio > Thaumasiovibrio occultus. The sequence continues at coordinate 2,559 of AP023053.1, forward strand.
AAGTGATCCGCTTTTGTCGGGCGAAAACCACCAACCAAGGCAAGCGTAACTTGGCGCCGACCATGCCAAACCCGCTGCGTAACGAGATCTTACCTAAGCGCGAGCTTGATCAGCTTTCCGAGATCATCGATGGTGAGTTTGAGCCGATCCAACGCAAAGAAGAGCGACCAAAGAACGGGCGTTTAGGTCGTCGTGTGAAGCTGCGCAAGCACTTGGTGGAGATCAACGCCGACGAATTGACGATAGTCTTATCGAAATACACCTCAGAAGAGGCGCTAAAACGCTCTATAACGGCGTTAGCGGCAATGACAGGGCATGGGATGGCTGCTATCACTGAAGAGTGTCAGGGCTACTTAGAGAAGCTTGAATACTTGCAGGTCGGCGATGAAGTACTGAGCTACGATATTTTGAGCCGTACGGTTGAGATGTATAACAGCCAAAGCAGTGAGCGTCATTTGTCGATCGAACGTTTGATATCAGGCTTAGCCGTGCGCAAAAAAGTGTGTCAGTTGGTGCTCGAAGGGCATTTTAATGCCCAAGTGATGACCGCCTTGGATGAAGTTGCCGTGGGATCGTAGGAACGATGATCAAGAAGGGACGCTTATTTTCGACATTTCTCGCCACTAGCTTGATCATCTTTCCGGTGCAAGCGCGTGAAACGGTGGGGCTAGTGCTCAGTGGTGGCGGTGCCAAAGGTGCCGCACACATTGGGGTATTGGAGATCTTGGAAGAAAATCGGATCCCCATCGATATCGTGACCGGTACCAGTATGGGCGCTTATGTCGGCGGGATGTATGCGATGGGGCTGTCGGCTGAGGAAGTGAAACAGCGGACGTTTTCAGTCAATTGGATTGAGGGCACCCATGATAGCGTCAGCCGTGAAGCGCTGTCGTTGCGCCGCAAAGAGCAGGCTGACGATTATCAACTGCGCACTGAGCTCGGGATCGATCTCGACGGCAGCTTCAAATCCATTCCGGCGGTGTTTCAAGGTCATGCCATGGCGCGGATCTTGCGCCAAATGACCCAAAACATCCCAGTGATCGAAAGCTTTGAAACCCTGCCGATCCCGTTTCGGGCGGTGGCGACCGATATCGCCACGGTGACGCCGTATGTGCTAGATAACGGCAGTTTACCGCTCGCGATGCAAGCTTCGATGACAGTGCCAGGCGCGTTAAAGCCGGTGGAGTGGCAAGGCCATTTGCTGGTGGATGGCGGTATTGTGAATAACATGCCGGTTGATCAAGCGTTGGATTTAGGCGCCGAGCGGATCATCGCGGTGGACTTGCGTGATGCGCTCTATCCCAAAGATGAGCTCAATTCTGGTTTTAACATCGCCAATCAGTTGATCACCCATATGACCAATTTGGGCTCAGATGAGCAGATGGCGTTGTTGACCCTCGACGATGTCTATTTGCAGCCGGATGTCACCTATATGACGGCGACGAGTTTTGAGCAAATGGACAAAGCCTATGAGGCGGGTCGTCAAGTGGCGCTTAACCTGTTGCCTGAGTTATTACCGCTGCAAGTGAGTGAGCAAGAGTACGCCGAATACCAGCGCGAAAAGCTCAGCAAACGGGCGCAACTGTTTGATAACAGCGCCTTTTTTGTCGATGAAATCCGCATTGTTAATCGCACTCGCTATTCTGATGAAGCGCTGTTGGCGCTGCTCGATCTGCCGCTCGGACAAGTGCTAACGGCAGAGGAAATCGAAGCGGGCGTGAATCGTTTGTATGCCCGCGATATTTACGATCGTATTACCTATGCGATTGAAGTGGATGATGGACATAACATTCTCAATGTCGAAGTGAACGAGAAAGTGTGGGGGCCAGGTTACCTGAACTTCAAATTTGCAATTGAAGATGTGGCGACGCAGCGTAGCGAGTTCAGTGTTGGCGCACAGTATTTGTATACGGGTTTGAGCGACAAAGGCGCGGAATGGCTGACGGAAATGGAGCTGGGCAGTTGGAATACGTTCTACAGCGAGATCTATGTGCCGTGGGATCACAGCCAGCTGTTTTACTCAACCTTGGGGCTGAGTTGGCAAAACGAGTTCCGCCGCTTCTCGTTTAGCGATGAGCTACCTCCTAGCGGCCTCGATATTCCTTACTATGACGTGGAATACGATCACTACGAAACCTTCTTTGAGTCGGGGATCAACTTAACCCCAAGTACCAAACTGGCACTAGGTGCGACCGCGTATCGCGGTGAATACAAGGTAGAGCTGTTGGGCGAGCGCCAAACCGCGAAGGGGCATCACGGTTATCTCACCTTCATTTCCGATAAATTGGATGATTATTTCTTCCCTTCTACCGGACATTATTTTGATGTCACCCTTGGGGTGGGGCGCGTCGACAGCAAATTTATGGGTCAGCGCGAAGAGCAAGATACGTTTTTCTATCACACCCAGCTGATCCAGCCGTGGCGTTATCAGGATCATACCCTAGTGGCGATGTTGTCGGCGGGCGGATCGGAATCGGAAGAATCGTTGCCGGTGTATGCGCGCGATCTCGGCGGTTTGTTTAACTTGTCGGGTTATAACCGCTATGAGCTCAATGGCCGCTATAGCGCTATTGGCGTTTTAAAGTATAAATATCAGCTATTTAATATTGATTATGGCTTCGTGAAATCGCGCCTGTTTGTGGGTGGTTCATTAGAGCGCGGTAATGTGTGGCAGAGCAAAGATGCGATCAGCTTTGATTCGATGCTCACCGCTGGCAGTGTGTTTATCGGCGCGGATTCAGTCTTGGGGCCGATGTATTTAGGTTACGGACAAGTGGAAGATGGCAGCAGTGCGGTTTATTTTTCACTTGGCAGTCATTTCTAACACTTTGTTGACAAATAAGCTGTTAGCGTTAGGCATACTAGTTACTGTCTTTTGACTAAACAGCGATGTTTTTGCGAGCCCTCGGGCTCGCTTTTTTTATCTTTCAAGTTTGCCTCTGCTCGTTTTTCTCTCCTCGGTTTTGAGTTTTTACATTCCCTGTGTGATTGCGTTTATCTCAGCGCAAGGCTTTCGCTGCACTTTCGCGCTATATGGATGATGTTGTTGCACTTCTCTAATTTATCTTACTGAAAAATATCAATAATTCGTGCTGAGCTCAGTTTACAGTGTAAATCGGTCATGGCGGCGAATGGCGTCGGTGTTAGCAGCTTTCAAAGCGTCATCGCTTGGCTTAAATTGGGCTTTTATTACCCGAGATGATCACATTTTCGTTATGGAAACGTATCAGCTTAGAGCAAACCGCGTTACAACCACGCATAGGAACGCGGGCGTACCAGCAACAGGTACGAACGCCGCGCATTAAGGAGAATAACAATGAAAAAATGGCGACAATGGCTCACCAGTTTCACGGCAGCCATGGCATTGGCTGGATGCAGTGGCTTACCGGAGGACATCACCCCCGTTGACAACTTCGACATCGATCGCTATCTGGGAACGTGGTACGAAATTGCCCGTTTGGATCATCGGTTTGAGCGTGGGCTAGAGCAGATCAGTGCAACGTACAGTTTGAACGATGACGGCACGGTCAAGGTGTTAAACCGTGGTCGAGATATTGATAGCGGCGAATGGAAAGAAGCCGAAGGCAAAGCGAAATTTGTGGGAGAGCCGACGGTGGCGCACCTTAAAGTGAGCTTTTTCGGCCCGTTTTATGGTGGTTACGGGGTGTTTTATCTTGCGCCTGATTATTCCAGCGCCTTGATTGTAGGTAACAGCAAAGACTACTTCTGGCTGCTGTCGCGTGATCCCCAGTTAAGTGAGATAGAGCGTGAGCGCTTGATCGCCATCGCGCGTGATGCCGGGATCGCCACCGATGAACTGATCTGGGTTCAACACGACTAAACCGCCACGTTGCGTGTGGCACTCGCAAAAAAGGGCATCGTTCGATGCCCTTGCGGGTAAGCCTTAGAGAAAAGATCAGTCGATAATAATGTGCGGTACATAACGCGAATAGTCTTGGGTGACGAGGGTGTCATCTTCGCGGATCGACATACCAGCTGGCTCGCCATTGATCAACCAACTGCCGACCAAGGTGAAGTTACCGGCGAACTTTGGCAGCTCTTGCAATTGCTGAATGATCGCCCCTTCATGGCCATAAGGCCCTTCGGTTTTCAACAATGACTTACCGCCCTTAACGATCTCAATGTTGGCACCTTCACGGGCAAACAAGGGTTTCACCACGTAATCACGCAAACTGGCCGCTTTGGGATCGTCCATAAAATACGCTGGTAGCAAATTGGGGTGGTTGGGGAATTTTTTCCACAACATTGGCAGTAGCGCTTTGTTGGAAAGCACCGCTTTCCAAAGCGGCTCTAGCCAGTTCACTTTGCTAGTTTCAATATGATCGGCATAGGCCTCTTCAAACATAAACTCCCACGGGTAGAGTTTGAACATCCAGCGGATCGGCTTGTCTTTGAGATCGGTAAACTCGCCTTTGCCGTTTAAACCAATATCTTCAATAAACACAAATGCGGTATCGATGCCGGCCTCATCAGCGCAGTCACGCATGTACTGCACCGTGCCCAAATCTTCTTCGGTGTCTTTACAGCAAGAGAAATGCAGCACTTGGCCAGGTTGGCGTTTCGCAATTTGGCTAAAACGCTCGATCATCAACTCTTGCAGCAAGTTGTATTGATCGCTGTCGCGGCGTAGGTGGCCGACGTTAACTTTGTCTTCAAGCCATAACCATTGCCAAAAACCGGTTTCGTACAGCGACGTTGGGGTGTCGGCGTTGTTTTCTAACAGCTTGGCGGGATTTTTGCCGTCATAGCAGAAATCGAGGCGTGAATAGAGTGAAGGATCGCGGCGCTGCCAGCTGTTTAAGATCGGTTGCCACATGTTTTCCGGAATACAAAACTTGCTCATTAACTCATCGTCGTTGACCACGGTGTCGACAATATCGAGGCACATTTGATGAATTTCAGCGGTGGGCGCTTCGATGTCTTCTTCAACTTGGCGCAACGTGAACTGGTAGTAGGCGGTTTCATCCCAATAAGGATCGTCATACATGGAGTGAAAACCAAAGCCATACTCGGCCGCCAAGGCGCGCCAATGGGGGCGTTCGGAAATAGAAAGTCGTAACATCGTAGTTTAATCCCTAAAAGTCATGCTTCCGGTTGATGCTGTATCTTAAGCAAATGCGGGGGTTAAATCATCTTAACAACGCGGGATTTTTAGAGAAAAGCGGCGGAGTTCCGATCCATATCAAGAGATCGTGATGATCGCGGTGAATCGTAAGAGGATCGCCATGTTGATCGTCGGCGCGAGACGCAAAACCGCAAAGAGAGTGACACAATGGGATGGTGATTTGAGACGAGCAAGGTCGCGAGCTAAGGCTAAGCCAAGTCGGCGATTAAGGTGAGAGCTCGCGAGTAAATTGTCTAATTATTAAGCGTAAAAACGCATTTTAATTGATGCTTATAACAGTTTTGTATTCTTTTGCTCTCAATGTTCTGAATTTGTTGAGAAAGTCAAAGTTGGCAATGGGAGTTTGCCGCAGAATAGCCCGCGAGGCAGTGGCTTCAAACACCAATAATAATAACGGAAGAGTGACAAGGAGAAGTGTATGAAAGCCTTCATACGTAAAGATTTTTTGCTGACAAATGATATTGGGCGCGAGCTTTACCACGATTACGCCAAGCATCAGCCAATTTATGACTATCACTGTCACTTAAATCCGGCAGATATCGCCAACAACCGTCGTTTCGATAACTTGACCAAATTGTGGTTAGACGGCGATCACTACAAATGGCGCGGCATGCGCACCGCCGGTATTGAAGAGCGCTTGATCTCAAGCCCGGATACCACAGACTACGATAAGTTTTTGGCATGGGCGAAAACCGTGCCACAAACCTTAGGTAACCCGCTTTACCATTGGGCCCACTTGGAGCTAAAACGCCCGTTTGGGATTAAAAATTTACTGCTATCACCGGAAACTGCGCCGGACATTTGGCGTGAGTGTAACGCCAAGCTGACTAAGCCTGAGTTCAGCGCGCGCGGTTTGATCCAACAAATGAACGTTGCGATGTTAGCGACCACGGACGATCCAGTTGATTCCCTTGAGCACCACGCCACGCTGGCCAAAGATGTCGGTTTTGGGGTTGAGGTTAGACCGACGTGGTGTCCAGATAAGCTGATCAAAATTGAAAAAGACGGCTTTGGTGATTACATCGGTAAGTTAAGCCGCTCGGCCGATACCTACATTGTCGGTTTTAAGAGTTTGCTTGGCGCGTTGGAAAAACGTTTAGAGCATTTCGCGGCGCATGGCTGTTTGGCGGCGGATCATACCCTTGAGGTGGTGCGTTATGCGCCAGTGCCGTCCACCAGCGCACTTGATCGCATTTTGAACCACCGTTTACGCGGTGACGAGCTCACCGAGCTGGAAAAAGCCCAGTTTTCGACCGCAGTACAAGTGTGGTTGGCACAGCAATATGTGCGCTTAGGGTGGGTGATGCAGCTACACATCGGTGCGCAAAGCAATAACAACTCACGAATGTTTGCCCATTTAGGCGCGGCAGCGGGCTTTGACTCGATTGGCGATCGCAATTACTCCCGTGAATTAGCTAACTTGCTTGATACCATGGATCGCACGGATCACCTGCCAAAAACGATCCTTTACTGTCTAAACCCTCGTGATAACGAAATGATCGCGTCGATGGCCGGTAACTTCCAAGGTGGTGGGGTGGCCAGCAAGATCCAATTCGGTGCGGGCTGGTGGTTTAACGATCACAAGAAAGGGATGACACGCCAGCTTGAGCAGATCTCTCAACTCGGTTTGCTTAGTCAGTTTGTCGGGATGCCGACGGACTCGAACAGCTTCCTCGCGTTCTCGCGCCATGAATATTTCCGTCGCATCTTGTGTAACATGATTGGCGGCTGGGCTGAAGATGGCGAAGTGCCACGCGACATCAAATTGCTGGGCAATATGGTGAGCAATATCTGTTTCCACAATGCGAAGAATTACTTCGAAGGCAACTAGTTTTTGCCGCGATAACCACTGTACAGGTTTTACACTGTAAATCCGTAAAGCCCTGCCATCACTGGCGGGGCTTTTTGTTTTCTGCGCTAACCTAACGGCTTCTGTCGGCGTTGTTGCGGGCTGTTTTTCGAGCGAGTCGTCAATTGTATTACGTCACTTGCCGGATTTTCAGCAAGGCAGTGGTGTCACTCTCGGAACTGCGTAGGCTGACTGGCAACCGAATTGCAGTATTGTCAAATTGTCCGAGCTATTGATAAAAAAAGGAAAAGACAATGGGCTGGGATATCAGTTATCACCCGGTGGGTGAAAACGACTTTCGTGACATTTATTGCGCTGGATTGGCCGATCCAGAGTTTTACAAAACCATCGCGACCCAATTTGGGTTAGATGACATTTACACCGAGCAACTCAAGCTGAGCTTTGACGAAGCGCGCGCATTGGGGCTGGATGTTGAATTTAATAAAGTTCACTCCTATTCCATGGCAATCGTGTCGGGCTATCTAAGAAAGTATCATTACATTCGTGGTGGCAGTTTCTCGTTTGCGTTAGAGCATGAGGTGATGTTTGATTACATCGCTGACTGGGATGACTATCTACCGCCTGAGTGGGACGGGGTCGAGACGATCGACTCGCTGACCGAGAACTATTGCGGCGGGGTCTACTTGCCGCATGAAGCGTTGAAACGTCTGCGCGCCGACTATGAAACACAAGCGGAAGTGAAAGCGGTCTTGGATGAGATATTCTCCGATGGACGTTTGGCGATTTTCTGGAAAGCGGTGGATGAAGCGATTGCCAATGGCATGGGTCTGTTAGAAGCGACGGAAGTGGTTGAGCCCAATCCGCTCAATATCAATCAAACGACCTGCATGACCAATCTGCATAACTGCTATCCCGATGGGGTCATTTTGTATGTTCAAGCCGCGATGGCGCAAATTGAAGCGATTAAAGCGGCGCAGTCTTAGCGCAATCAAAGGGAGCGTGGCTCCCTTTTTGACCCTTATCCGCTACTCTCCTCATCGTCTTTCTTGCTCACCGTTTTTATTCAAGGTTTCTCTTACTCAGGTCTTTCTTACTTAACGTTTTTTTATTCAACGTCTAATACCCAAGCACCTTGAGGTTACTTGGGTATAGCCTATTGCTGGCGATTCGATGTCTTCTCTATTTCCTCTCTTTTTCCTCTCTTTTTATCTTTTTCTTTTCTCACTGTTTGGCTGTCAGTCTTTTTTACAGTTGTCGTTTGGCTGGTGAGAGAAAATGGAAGCAAATGAGTGGCTTAAAAACATGGTGCGTATGTTGCAGTGTGCATATCGGGTATTCAAACGTTTACAGTGGAGGTCTCGAATGAAAAAACTGTTACTGGCGTCAACCTTATTGTGTGCAGGCGCGGCAAATGCGGTGGTGATTGACTTTGATAACTTGCCCATGGGCGGTGCCATTGCCAGCGGCACGGTGATCACCAATCAATATGCCCCTTGGGGGGTGACGTTTTCTGTATTGGAAGATGATGTGGTGCAAGCGGGCGGCCCACTAGCGACAACGGAGTTTGCGCCTGCGGGTCAGCAAGGCAACCGTCTGGGTAACTTTTTCAATTCGTCGACTTCAGACCGTGGTGATATTCTGCGTATCGACTTTACCGATCCGGTGACTAACATCACCTTTGATTTCTTCCCGCAGGGTAGCCAAGGTGGTCAAACCCGCGTGCTGGCATTAGATAGCGGGTTGATGACAGTGTCGGATAACCTAACCGGCATTTCGGGTTTCCCTGTGATCGAAAATTACGCGGTGCAGGGCAGTGGGATCAGCCGCCTCGATATTTTCCAACCGACCGACATTTGGAACTGGGGTTTAGATAACCTGTCGTTTGAGGTGGTCGATGTGCCTGAGCCGGTCTCGCTGGCATTTTTAGGCTTAGGTTTGGCAGGCTTTGGTTTATATCGCCGTAAAAAGGCCTAATGGCGTTGCCATTGTTGAGTAGCTATTGTTGAGGAGCCATAGTTGAGCTGCCCTTTTAGTTGACATTGGTCGAACAGCGCAGTAAGCCTCAGTATTTTCTGAGGCTTACTGCGTTTTTATCCCGGCATTCCATCAACTCTGGCTTTCCACAACATGGGAATGAACTGCCAGCAATAGAGCGCAAACGCGACAATCCACAAGATCCCGGTGATTTGCACCAGCAAGACTATCTGCGCTGGAAGTAACGTGACGCCGATCGTGCGGATCAACGCCGCGATAAACAACGCACTATAAGCAAGCCCCATCGCGGGTCCTTGGTAAATATTGCGCCCAGTGTGCCCCATGGTAACCCGCGCCATCATTGCGAGAATAATCCCGCCCAGCGCGCCAATCGCAAATAAGTGCAAGAAGGTGTGTGCAGTGAAGGCGTTTTCCGTCGTTGCCCTTACCAATAAACTGGCGGGAATACATAAAAAGCCCAGATGGAGCGACCACACCAGCGGCTCGCTGCAGGTGCGCCAAGGCAGCCAACGCAGCGCGCGTATCAGTTGGAAAACACCGGCCACCAGCATCAGCGCTTGAGTCATCAGAGCATGTGTCACCAGCGTTTCACCGATGGCGATACTGAACCTTGGCATTAGGCTTAGCACAAACAATAACGCCAGCGGCAGATTCGCCGCCCACTCTAACCAGACCCATTTAGCTGGTGGCGTAAAGTTAAACTTTCGCGCGGTAAAGAAGGGGATCACCCGCCCGCCCATGATCGCCAGCAGCAAAGTAAACCACCACAACATCGCTTGCCACACCGCAGAGCTGCTGATCGGTGCAATCAGCATTGAAGAAAACAGGGGCGAAGATAATTGCGCCGAGGAAAGCAGGGACGCGTAACTGGCGAGGTTGGCCAGCAGCGCGGCGATAAACAGAGGCACAAAAAACAGGTTTCGCCATCCCTTCGCAATCACAACCCGCTTACCGACTTCCCAGCCGAGAAACAGTAAAAATAGCGATTCGATGCTGGCGGTTAACCACAGTGGTACGGGTAACCACAGCATGACCCGCGGTAGAAGCCACAATGCGACAAGGGCGATCAAAGCATTGGCTTTGGTGCCTGTTATATTGGTCCAGGTTTGTACTGCGGTTAACACAAAGCCCGCAACCACCGCCATTGAAAAGCCGAAGATCATTTCATGCACATGCCACCACAGCGGCGGAACTTGTAAGCTTGCCGGCGTATTGGTCGGCCAAATTGAAATCCAGATAGCAATCGCGACGATCGCGTAGATCCCGGCGAGTAAAAAGAATGGGCGAAAACCCAAACGCCAGAGCGGGAAGATAGCTTCTTCTTTCTGGCGATCAACGATATTTATCATAGTGGTGTGTCTTCCGAGCAAAATAGTGAGTCGCTAATACGTGCTTGTTAATACGTATCTGTCTAATACCTGTTTGTTAATGCGTACTTGATATCGCAAGCTTTGTGCCAGCTTCGCAAAGCCAGAAAAACCGCAGGTTTAGCGCTTTTGTGGCTGGGGTCTCGGTGTTTAATTGATGTCAATAATACATCGGCCCTGACGATCGGTGATATACTCACTACATTATGTGTGTTTTTGAGGTGGCGAATGTCATCAGTCAGTGTCGAACAAACCTTATTGCAAATCGCCTTAGATCTCAGTGCGAGCTTGCCAGAAGGTCGTCATTATCAACGGCTTATCGATGCAATTAATCAATTGCTGCCTTGTGATGCCAGCGCTTTGTTTATTTTAGACAAAGAAGGTTTTCTGGTCCCCAAAGCGGTCAGTGGCTTGTCGCCAGCGGTGTTAGGGCGACGCTTTTCCCCAGAAGTACATCCCCGCTTAGCCGCGATTTTGGCCAGTCAGTCCCCGGTGCGCTTTGATGCCCACAGCTCACTGCCTGATCCGTTTGATGGCTTGGTGGTGGATACCCCGCACCAAGGCATTGATGTTCATGATTGTATGGGATGTAGTTTGTACATCGATGAGGAGTTGATCGGTGCGATTACTTTAGATGCGCTCAACCCCAATGCCTTTGAGCACATCGATAGCGTGATGTTAGAAACGCTAACGGCGCTCGCAGCTGCTACGGTGCGCAATGTGTCGTTGGTTGAGGCGCTAAAAACCGCCAATCAAAAGCAGCAGAGCGTGAATGCGCTGCTGATTGAGCAAGCGCGTCACAAAGAAGGGGAGTTGATTGGTCGCAGCCCGCAAATGCAGCAACTGCGCCACAATATTTCGCTGGTGGCGGAGTCCGATTTTGCGGTGTTGATCAGCGGTGAAACCGGTACGGGGAAAGAGCTGGTAGCCCATGCAGTGCATGCGGCGTCGCGTCGTCAGCAAAAGCCGATGGTCTACGTAAACTGCGCTGCGCTGCCAGAATCTATTGCGGAAAGTGAGCTGTTTGGTCATGTAAAAGGGGCGTTTACCGGCGCACAAAGCGCGCGAGCAGGGAAGTTTGAACTGGCCGACGGCGGCACACTGTTTTTAGATGAAATTGGTGAGTTGCCGACCTTACTCCAAGCCAAATTATTGCGAGTGATCCAGCAAGGGGAAATTCAGCGGGTAGGGGCGGATAAGAACCTGTATGTGAATGTGCGGATCATCGCCGCGACCAACCGCGATCTGCAAACCGAAGTCGCTGAAGGGCGCTTTCGCGCCGATCTCTATCATCGCCTTAACGTGTTTCCTATTCATATCCCGCCGTTGCGCGAGCGCGAAGGAGATATTCCTTTGCTTTCTGGCTACTTACTGGAAAAAGTGCGTAATCAATTCCATGTGCCGCAGCTTCACATTCATCCGCGCTGCTTACACCAATTGGAAGCGGCGCACTGGCCGGGCAATGTGCGCGAGCTAGAGCACACCTTGATGCGCGCCGCGCTCCAAACGATCCAACGGGCGGAATCGGTGATCAGTGAAGCCGATTTTGGTTTGGTGCCGATCGCGGCAAAACCGGTCGACGGGATCCAAAGCGATCTGCCCCTGCGCCAAGCCATGGATCAGTTCCAGCGTACTTATATTGCCCAAGCTCTAGAGCAATCTGGCGGCGTTTGGGCACAAGCGGCGAAGCGGCTGGAAATGGATCGCGGTAATCTGTATCGGCTAGGTAAAAAGCTCGGTTTGATGACCTAGTGTTGCCGTTGTTGTTGCTTCTGATGTTAAAAATACATCGATGATGTTTTATTTACATCAGGTCAAATTGGCGTTTATTTGTAAATCATTGAAATACATGGAGTAAAAACTTGGCACGCCTTGTGCTCTTGTAGCGATAAGTTTTCGGGAATTTTCCCTTTAGTTTTAGCGTTAGGAGAGCACAACCAGATGTTCTGTATTCAATGTGAGCAAACCATTCAAACCCCAACCATCAAAGGCTGCTCTTTCGCCCAAGGGATGTGCGGCAAAACCGCAGAAGTTTCCGATCTTCAAGATGTACTGGTTTACGCGCTGCAAGGCGTTTCTTACTGGGCCAACGCGGGTCGCCAATTTGATATTGCGATTGACGCCATTGATCAGTGGGCACCGAAAGCCTTCTTCTCGACACTGACCAACGTTAACTTCGATCCAGCACGTATTGCTGAATTTGTGCTGCAAGCCAATGCGTACAAACAGCAACTTGCACAATTGGTAACAACGGCTGCAGCGATGCAAAACGTAACCCTTGAACCTCTCTCGCCTGCGGCGGCGTTTGAGATCCCACAAACTAGCGAAGAAATGCTGGCGTTGGCGGCGCAAGCGGCGGTGAACCGTGGCGCGACCGAACTGCATGAAGATGTGATTGGCTTGCGTCTGCTGTGTTTGTATGGCCTAAAAGGCGCGGCGGCGTATATGGAGCACGCCCGCGTTCTGGGTCAAACTGATGTGGATGTGCACGCTGAGTACCACGAGATCATGGCGTGGCTAGGCACCGATCCGCAAGAGATCCAACCGCTGTTTGATACCGCGATGCGCATTGGTCTGTTGAACTACAAAATCATGGCCATGTTGGACAAAGGCGAAACGGATACGTTCGGCCACCCAGCTCCAACCCAAGTGAATGTGAAGCCAGTCCAAGGTAAGTGCATCTTGGTGTCGGGCCACGATTTGCATGATTTGGAGAAAATTCTACAGCAGACCCAAGGTAAAGGCATTAACGTCTACACCAACGGTGAAATGCTACCGGCGCACTCATACCCAGAGCTGAATAAATACCCGCACCTTGTTGGTAACTACGGCAGCGCATGGCAAAACCAGCAAACAGAATTTGCGAACTTCCCTGGCGCGATTGTGATGACCTCGAACTGTTTGCTTAATCCAAACATCGGTCAGTATGCCGATCGCCTGTTTACTCGCAGCATTGTCGGTTGGCCGGGCGTGAGCCACATTGAAGGGGATGATTTCAGTGAGGTGATCGCCTGCGCCGACGCGCTGGAAGGCTTCAAGCACAACGAAATTGAACACATGATCACCGTGGGCTTTGGTCGCAACGCGCTAATGGCGGCGGCGCCAGCAGTGATTGATCAAGTGAAACAAGGCAACATTTCCCATTTCTTCTTGGTTGGCGGTTGTGATGGCGACAAAAAAGAGCGCAACTACTACAACGAGTTCGTCCAACAAGCGCCAGATGACAGCCTGATCTTAACCCTTGCGTGCGGTAAGTACCGCTTTAACAAGCAAGATTTTGGCGCGATCAACGGTATTCCACGTCTGCTCGATGTGGGCCAATGTAACGATGCGTACTCGGCTATCCAATTGGCGTTGGCGCTCGCCGATGAGTTTGGTTGTGGCATTAACGATCTGCCGCTGACTCTGGTGCTGTCGTGGTTCGAGCAAAAAGCGATTGTGATCTTGCTGACTTTGTTGGCGCTTGGCGTGAAAGGCATTTACGTAGGCCCAACGGCGCCACCGTTCCTAACGCCAAATCTGATGGCGATTTTGCAAGATCAATTTGATTTGCGCGGGATCACCACAGTAGAAAACGATCTCAACACCATCTTGAAGAAATAACCCTGATTGGCTCTCGCGTGGTTGGCCGCTTTGGCTAATGCGCGAGGGCTGTCTTTGGATACGCTATGAATACCCCTACCTCATTTTCCCTGCGTTGCACGGCGAAAGTGTTTGAAACGACCGACGCGGTGACATTAACGCTGGAAGGCCATTGGCCACATCAGGCTAAGCCCGGTCAATACGTGATCTTAGGTGTTGATATCGACGGCGAGCGTTGCTACCGCGCATACTCGCTTTGCGCGCCATCAGACGATAACCGCTTGCAAGTGACGATAAAGAAAGTGCCGCAAGGTAAAGTGTCGACCTATGTGGTGGATGTGTTGTCGGAAGGTGAAATGCTCGACGTCTCTGCGCCGATGGGTCAGTTTAACTGTGTCGATATTGCCCATCACTCACAGGTGCTGTTGCTCAGTGCAGGCAGCGGTGTAACACCATTAATGGCAATGGCGCGCCATTGGCAAACCATCGACAACCCGCCGCAGTTTCATTTTATCCATTGTGCGCCGAATGCTGAGGAGATGATTTTCGCCCACGCGCTCACCACGCTTGCCGACAAGGGCCAAGCCAGCTTGGTGTACACCCGCGCTCATGCCGAAGAGAGTTCTCAACAGCCGCCTAAACAAGACGCACCAACAAGCGTGCTTGCTGGGCGTTTAACTCAGGCACAATTACTAACGCTATGCCCAGATATCGCCCATCGCAGTGTGTTTATCTGTGGGCCGGAGGCGTTTATGGCTGACGCAACGCAGTGGGTGACCAACTTGGGCTGCACTTCGGTGTACCAAGAGCACTTTAGCGGCCCAGCGACATCCGAGTTGACTCCTGAGCTTGAGGTATTGGAAAGCGCGCAAAGTGACAGCGTGGTCAAGATCGCGGTGCCAAGCTTTGGCGTTGAGCAAGAAGTCGCCCAAGGCTCAGCCTTGATTGATGGGTTGGAAGCGGCGCAGTTGCCGGTGATTGCGGCGTGCCGAAGCGGGGTGTGTGGCTCGTGTAAATGTAAAGTCGAAAGTGGTGAGGTGACGACCACCAGCCAAGAAACCCTGAGCGAAGAAGAGATAGCGGCAGGCTATGTGCTTGCGTGCTCAAGCCATATCGTATCGGATGTGGTGGTTTCGCTAGGGTGAGTGTGGCTGATCCTCGGCATGCGAAACGACTGCACTGAATGTCTTTGCCGTGATGTTTTTGAAGTTAACGCCTGTTAAGTGAATAACTTGGCGTAGTCAGTGACCGCTAACTTAGGCTGGCTGCGCAGATCTATATGTGCCTTTGTGAGCCGATAGATCTGCGCACTCAAGACTAGTGATTAGCAGGTGGTAGATCCGTTTGCGGCAGAGGGTTTTGGGATAGATCGGATTGCGGCAGATGGGTCATTTGGACGGGCTTACCCGCGCCAGCGCTGCTCGGCGCTGTTTGCTCTGCCGGGCGATTGAAGTGATCGAGCCCAATTCCGCCCAAGGTAAAGAGCAACAACCCTATTTGCCAGCGACAGAAAATCGCTTTCACCGAGCCCCAATTTCGCATGCGCTTAAAGAACATGGCGATCAGCAAGTTGGGTAGGGGGATAACCGCCGAGCTAACCAAGCCAATCAGAAAGCCCAGTGCTAAATAGGGCGAGTCCCAGCTATTGGAACTTTCGTGAGCAAAGTAAAAAAACGCCGAGGCATTAGCACCCCACCAAAAGAGCACTTCCTTTCGGCTCGTCGTAGACTTCTTCATTTTATTTTTCATTATGTTACGCATTAATCCTGCGACTTTACCAAAGTGGCGGAGTGCCGACCAGTACAGCGATTTTATTTAACGCATTCGCATGATGGCTTGCGGCTGATATCACGAATGGATGGAGAGCGGTGAAAAGTGGCGTGGGAGTCGGTGGCAATAAACCTCTCGCCAGGGGGCGAGAGGTTCAATAGGTGTTTTGGATCGCTGCTATTCTTGCGCGCTCTTATTCTTGACGCAGCTCGGCGACGGTTTGCTTAGCATTCGCCATTCGCGCGGCAGTCGCCACTTCTTTGCTGACGACCGTTTTGCCGATCGGTGCGATAGAGATCCCCGCCAGTTTCAAGTGCTGGATCCCAAACGGAATACCGATGATGGTGATAAAGCAAATAATCGCCGAGCTAAGGTGACCAATCGCAAGCCACAAACCCGCAAAAATGAACCAGATAATGTTACCGATAAGGCCTAAACCGCCAGTGCCGACATCGTCTTTTTGGCTGAGCTCATTGCGCGCAATGGCTTCGCGGCCAAACGGGAAGAAGGAAAAGCCAGCCATCACGAAACAGGCGCGTCCCCACGGGATCCCCACAACGGTAACAAATGCGATCAAGCCAAACAGGCTCCACATTAATCCCATGATGATGCCACCGAAAATAAACCAAATTAAGTTGCCTAGCGTTTTCATACATCTTCCTTATTGATTGAATTGGCTTAAATTAAACCACCTTTTGGTATTGTGCCTGCTTAAACAGGCAGTTAGCGGGTGGAAAATTTGGCTCAAAACTTACTTCGATAAGGCTGAGAAAACCATTACAATGCGCCCGTTTTGGGTGTTATGTAGGCAAAATGGGTGAAACTGAGTAAAAGATTAGATCAAATCAAGTCATTGGTCGGCGATCGCTACGATCATATTTGGGATTGTTGCTGTGATCATGGCTTGCTAGGCGCGGCCTTATTGCAGGAAAACCGCACCGTGCATTTTGTCGACATTGTGCCGAAACTGATGGCGGAGCTAGAGCAAAAACTGTTGCGCTTTCATGGGGCTGAGAAGTGGCAAACCCACTGCCTTGATGTTGCTAAACTGCCGCTGGCAGAGTACGCAGGGCGACATTTGATCATTATTGCCGGTGTCGGTGGCGATTTGATGCAGCAGTTTATTGTTACGTTACAGGCGCAATACCGCCATCTCGCGCTGGATTTTTTACTCTGTCCGGTACATCACCAGTTTGCCTTACGTCAGCAACTGGCGGAGCTTGATTTTGGTCTGCGTGATGAAGCCTTGGTTGAAGACAATCGCCGTTACTATGAAGTGTTGTTGGTGGCCAATCAGCGCCAAGCGTTGGCGTCAGTGAGTGCGGTGGGCGACAAGATCTGGCAGCAAGTTGGCGCGCAGCAAGCGCAAATGGCGGCAGATTATCATCGTAAAACCGTGCAGCATTATCAGCGTATTCAACGTGGCAACACGGCGGATGTGCAGCACATTATTGATGCTTACCAGCGCCTTGAACACCAGCCTTGCTTTGAACTGAGCGAATAGAGCCTCGCATTTGAGGCTCATTGTCGAGGCTCGCTTATTCGCCCTCTGATTGCCGTTGTTGGAGTCGTTCTTGGCTTAGGGGATTTGGATTGTCGAGCATCAATGTCACGCTATCCGGGTAGCTTGGCAAGGTGTCGAGATGGGGGTAGATGGCCTGTGCGTTGGCTAAGGCTTGCTCGTAAAGTGATTTATTCTCAAGAGGTTCGGTACAGATCTGTTGGTAGATTTCAATATCGAGGCCTTTGGGAGCCTGAACATCTTGGCGGCATACGGCGCGAAGGTAGGCCAGCTCCATATCAATTGCAGTTTGTGCATTGACCCGAGCATGGGCAGCTTCGTTGCGCGCGCGAGTTAGCGCGGCATCAATGGGTGACCAGTATTCGTCAGGTACGTTGACCACCTCGCTACTGTTGTCGGAGAGTAAGGTATGTTCAATGACACCGCCGCGCATGGTGTTACGCACAACCCCTCCGGTTTGAAAGGACTGATTGGTCACTGCGGTTTCTGAAATCAGATCGTTCTCCGGTTCATTAAAGTGAATTTGGATGTAATACATCTGCTCGCCGAACGATACCTTGCTGAACTGTCGGATACCAAACGGGCTCGACTCTACCGTATAGGACGTGTTAGCAAAGAGGCCTGCGTGGGTTTCTTGATGGTACTCTCCGCCAATCCTTCCCCTAATTTCACGTGTACCGCTAAACGCTTGATCTTCGAATCCCATGAGTTTTCCCCGTTGCGTGAAGCCCATTTCGAAATCGTGAAAAACCACGGGCCTTGGCGGATTAGCCGGCAGATCGTGAATAGTGATTTCTTCCAAATGAGAGTAATCAGACAAGACGATGTCGCGTCCTAAGCCATGGGCATAGCCGTCTTTACATTCGCCATCCCAATACGCACGCGCATTTGGCTCTTGCAAAAAACGGAGGTTCATCGGCAGTAAACAGGGCTCGGTTTTATTGGCGGGTTGTAGCCAACTTAGCGCAGGGGGTTCCGTTTGATCATTCAGTTGCTGGCGTAATTCGGTTTCAAACGCGCGGGCTTGCTCAAGTGTAATGGTTGGATAGTCGTTGCTCGTTTTGGCTCTTTGATCTTCTGAACGTGTTTCTGTTGTTTCTATTTCAGAGCCGGGAACGGAGTTCACCGCTTCGGGCTCTTGCGATGCGGACGACGGTGACGTCTGCGCGCTTATCGATTGGGTGTTGTTGTATTCGGTGCTCAGCGAGGGGGCCGTGCTCGTTGGATTTTGACACGCTGTCAGCATAA
This sequence comes from Thaumasiovibrio occultus, assembly GCA_019703815.1. GTDB lineage: Bacteria > Pseudomonadota > Gammaproteobacteria > Enterobacterales > Vibrionaceae > Thaumasiovibrio > Thaumasiovibrio occultus. The sequence continues at coordinate 20,999 of AP023053.1, forward strand.
GTGCTGCGGCGACAGCCGAAAAGGCAAAACGTGTTTTCATTTCTTTAAACCATAGTGAGGTGAAGGCACCATTGCCAACAAGGCGCAGGATGCCAGAACAAGATCTAGCGCAGCGAGTCGCTGCGCTTTGGTGATAGAAAATCAGTGCTTAGCGAGCAGATGCATTGAATAAGCGCATCTGCTGCGCAAGTACAAACATTACTCGGTGAGCGACTGCATACGCTGTTTGATGTCTGTCACCAGTGATTGGCTGATCTCATTAGGGTTGTCCAGCATCACGCTAAAGTTGTTATCGAACTGCGGCACGGTTGTGTAAGCGGGATCGAACTGCTCAGCGTGGGCAATGGCGTTTAAGTACTCATCGGCATGATTGAGCGGCCAGACGCAGGCTTTTTGGTAGGTTTCAATATCGAGGCCAGTGGGTGGCTCGACCCCAACGCGACACACGTTCTTCAGGTACGCTTGCTCCAACTCAATCGCGGCTTGTTCGTAGACGCGGGCTTGCTCTGCCTCTATTACAGCCTGCGCAAACGCCTCATCAATCAAATCCCAGTAGCCCTCAGGCACTTCGACGATGTATCGGTTGCCATCCTCCGTCATCAACTCATTTTGCACGTTGCCATTTCTCATAAAGAAACGCATTAATCCTTGTTCGAAAACGTCATCGGGTGCGGTGGGATCGTACATGTAGGTTTTTGCGTTGCAGCAGTGCTCTGGGTCGAAATATTGCGCGTGACTGTAGCTCACGACGTCATCGATAGTGACGCGTGAGTACTGGCGAGAGCTGAACGGGCGTTTTTCGACAAACAGGCTTTCATCATCAAATTTACCCGTGATTAAGTACATCCACATTCGATCATCGGAGAAGCCGAAGCGCTCACTGCGGCCGTAAAAAGCGCCATTGTTATCGGAGATATCTACACCGTGCTCAGAGTAGCCCGTAGTGAAGTTTTTAAAGCTATTAAGGCGCGGCTGATCGACAGAGAGATCATGTACCGTGATCTCTTCCATATGGGTTTCATCAGAGATCGCGATATCGCGGCCCAAGCCGTGGGCGTAACCCTCTTTACATTCGCCGTCCCAAAAGGCTCTTGCATTTGGCTCTGCCATAAAGCTTTTGCTCATTGGAAGCAAGCATGGCTCTTCTTTGTTCGCTGGCTGCATCCAACTTAAGTTGGATGGTGAGTCTTCTGCGGGTTTGCTAAACATGCGCTGTTCGAACGCGCGTGCTTGCGCCATGGTCAGTTCTTGATGATTATGCGCGGTAAATTCCACTGGCGGAAACGCGGTCGCGGCTTGACGTAATCGCTCCATGAAAAGCGGCTGGCGGTCAGCGAGTGCGGCGAGGGCTTCTGGCGCGAGCGCTGCGTTTGTGACGCGGTTTTCTGTCGGCGCTTGCTCTGCAGTGGTTTGAGTTGTTGTTTGACAGCCGACAAGCAGCAAGGCGATGGCCGATAGCGCTAATTGAGTTTTCATATTCTCTGGACCGTAATAATTGAAATAAAAAATCCCGATCTGAGCATCGATGGGGTTGCAGTTTTGAGGTGCAAATCCGTGTTGTTTTCTACCTAGCCAGATGCGTTGAAATCGACGGGATAACGGTGAGAAATTGTACGGCAAGTTAGCGAATGTCAGCACCGTAGGTTGACGGATTACATGGTTTTCGCGCCGTAAACGCGAGGCTTTTCCCAGCCTGTATGGATGTGCTGTGGTTGTTGCTTAACGGGTTTGCGAGCAGGCGAGTTGGTCGTATTCATCAAAAACCACTTCAGCGCATGCATAAGGAGGGCCGTTTAGCCATGAGGGATCCGCGCGGTGATCGCTGATACAAATAGCGGTAATGACGCGCGAACCGATATCGGTGCAGCGCCACTCTTTGTCGCCACACCAAAAGTGCAGACCAATAGCAAACTCGGCGATATCCATAACTAGGCTCCTCGCGAAAATCCGTTTAATTGGCGCTGAAATACTGCGCTAGTGGGATGAAAATGACCAACAACATTGGCAGCAAACCTGCCAGCAACGTCGCGCTGATGTAGTGCAGAATCGCACGCAAAAAGGTGTAGGTATCTTGGCTCAGCTTATTGATGCCGAGTAAGATCAGCAGAAAATAGATCACGGTGGCGAGATAGAACTTCAACGTATCAAGGCCAGTCCAAATCATCGGCTCAGGAGTGTCATAAATTACCGTGCCCAATATGGCGTTATTGTCTGAAAAGAGAAGGCTTAGCCCGATAGGATTAAGCAGGGCGAGGGTGATTAACCACGGAATGTTTTTACGCCAGGGTGTCATGGGCTTCCTTGCTGATGTTCTCGTTGTCAGTTGATGAGCAGTGCGTCCTGCACTGCGCTTTTGATAGAGCTAAGGAGCGATTTTCTCGCTCCTTTTCAGTCTATTTCTCTTACTTCAAGTATTGGCGCTTGCGAAGAGCGACCAATGCGGCACTAATCGTTATTTTACTGCGGCATCAAAACGCTGGTTCTTGTAGTAGAACTCGCGGTCGTGCTTGCCGATCTCTCGCAGCACGCGACACGGGTTACCGACCGCCACGACATTGGCGGGGATATCTTTGGTCACGATGCTACCCGCGCCAATCACCGTATTGTCACCGATAGTCACGCCCGGCAGCACGACCGAGTTTGCCCCAATCCAGACATTATTGCCAATGTTGATCGGGATGTTGAACTGCGCAACCTTGCGACGGTAGTCGGGGTCGACCGGGTGTCCTGCCGTCGCCAACGTAACGTTGGGGCCAATCATCACATAGTCGCCGATATAAATATGGGTATCGTCGACCAAGGTCAGATTAAAGTTGGCGTAAAAATAATCACCAATATGGGTGTGTCGGCCCCAGTTTGCTTGCAGTGGCGGCTCGACGTAACAATATTTTCCCACGCTGGCGAACAAGGTCTTCATCAGCTCTTGGCGCTTTTCCCCTTCCGATGGGCGCGTGTGGTTGAAGTCATACAACACTTCTAAGCACTGTTGTTGCTCGTTGATCAGGCTCTCATCACTGCAGTAGTAGACCTGCTGGCTGTGCATTCTCTCTTTGGTATTCATTGGGCATTGTCGGCGTTATAAAAGATGCGATGACCTTAGCGTTTGGGCGGGCATCTTGTCTGTGATAGGGGTAACTCAAAACCGATCTCACCGATGGCGAGAAACGCAAAGCAAGAGGCGCGTCGAAAATTGAGTGTTCACTCACCCCATGCGGTTTGCAAAGCGCTACAGTGCGATGTGAGCAGTAAGCCACTATAGAAAACGTACCAACGTCGGTGGCAGCGTTAGAGATATACCCAAGTGACTTCAAGATGCGGGATTTTTATGGACGAAAGGTTGGCAGAAGACTTGGATTCGATCTTCACCACATGGGTAGGTGACGCCGAAACGGTATTGGGTAATTTAGCCCAGTTGGCCGACTTGCCGTTTTTGGTCGGGGATTTTTCGGCTTTTGAAGATCGCTTTGTTGATTCAGGCGAGCCTGAGGCGGACTACATCATTCATAACGACAACCTCACCGTTACGGTGCATTTAGAGCAATATGAAGGCTATTTTTCGCTTTCGCTGGTGGGCAAGGGAGCATGTTTCGAGGCCGCGAGAGCGTATTTATCGCGCCAAGGCGAGATTTAGCCGATAAGTGTGCGAAAGGCGCACGGCTTAGTATCGTCATCGTTTTTATAGAAAGGTAACGCGTATGGAAACCTTGCCAATTGGCATTGATTTAGGCACCACCAACAGTGCCATCGCCGTGTGGCGCGAAGGGCAGGTGGAATTGATCCCGAACAGTTTGGGCGATGTGCTTACCCCTTCAGTGGTCAGTATTGATGAGAACGATACGATACTGGTGGGCAAAGCGGCGAAATCGCGGATGGTCACGCGGCCACGTGAGTGTGCGGCGGCGTTCAAACGCTTTTTAGGCACAGATAAAGCCTTTCGCTTAGGCGCGCAAACCTATAAAGCGGTGGAGTTGTGCGCGTTAATTTTGCAATCGCTGAAAGCCGACGCGCAGGTGTATCTCGGTCAAGAGATCCAAGATGTGGTGATTTCGGTGCCTGCCTATTTTAGCGATCAACAGCGCAAAGAAGTGCGTTTGGCAGCTGATATTGCGGGCTTGAATGCGGTGCGCCTGATCAATGAGCCGACGGCGGCATGTCTAGCGTATAGCCTGCATCAAGGGCAAACGCGGCGCTTTTTGGTGTTTGATCTAGGCGGCGGCACATTTGATGTCACCATTGTGGAATACCAAGACAGCGTGATTGAAGTGCGCGCGTCGACCGGCGATAACCACCTTGGCGGCGAAGACTTTTCTGACGATCTGATCGCCGCAGTGCTTGAGCGTTTAGGCAAAGAAGCCAGCGATCTCTCACTGTCCGACTTATCGGTGGTGAGCAGCGTAGTTGAGCGAGCAAAGACAGAGCGGATAGGCTCGGAGATCAGCGTTGCGCTTCCCGCACCTTTTGCGCAAACCGTAGCGTTCTCGGCCGAAGAGCTGCAAACCGTATGGCGAACGGTGCTGAGCCGGATCACGCGCCCGCTCAGCCAAGCGCTGGCGGATGCGCGTCTGGCGCCAGAGCAAATTGATGAGCTGATCTTTGTGGGCGGCGCGACTCGCTTGCGTGAGGTTCAGCAAATGGCGACGCGTTTACTCGGACGGTTTGGTAACAGCGAACTGGATCCTGATCTCGTGGTGGCGCGCGGTGCTGCAGTGCAAGCGGCGTGTCGCCTGCGTGATGAAGCGGTTGAAGAGTTGATCTTAACCGACGTTTGCCCCTACAGCTTAGGCATCGATTCGGTACGCAATCACCAAAGCGGTGTGTTCTCGACCATCATCGAGCGTAACACGGTGATCCCCGTATCGCGTGTCGAGCGTTATTACAACGCGAGTGATAATCAAGAAGTGGTCAATGTGGCAATCTACCAAGGCGAACGTCTGTGGGTGAGGGAGAACATTTTTGTCGATGCCTTTGAGGTTGAAATTCCCAAAAACGCGGCCGGTGCCGAGGCTGTGGATGTGCGCTTTAGTTACGATATTAACGGGCTGCTTGAAGTCGATGTCACTGTGGTGTCTACCGGCAAAGTGACGCAAAAAGTGATTGATAAGAGCCCGTCCGGCATTGATGAGGCCGCCCTTGCCACTTCGCGCGAGCGGTTAGCCAAATTGAAATTCCACCCGCGAGATGCCTTGCCGAATATCGCGTTGATGGAAAAACTCAACCAGCTTTTTGCGGAAAAACTGTCGTGGGAGCGCGAGCTGGTGGAGCAGTGTATTTTCTATTTTAACGATGCACTGGAAACCCAAAACAGCAGCGATATCGACGCCGCCCGTAAAGAAGTGGAGCAGCGTTTAAAAGAGCTCGGCTTTTGATGGCCTTTGCTAAGGCCAACCGTGTGTTTGAGCGAATGCAAAAAGCCAAAATAAAGCAACCAACCAACCAACCAACCAACCAACCAACCAATCAAGCAACCGCCGTTGTATCAGTAGCAGGGGTTGCCCGGCGGTTTTTGGGTTGCGCTGGCTGCGCTAAGTTATACTGATAGCTCACTATTTTAGTGCTTTAGGCGCGAAATTTTCCCGCTCTGACTAATCCAATTTGCTGCACTTTTCGTAACTAGCTGTATACCCAAGTGACCTCAAGGTGCTTGGTTCAGCGAGAATGACTTGATTATCAGCGCGGAAGGGGTTTGAAGATTTAGTGGTTCTAAATCAAGAAACGCTGACAAAGACTGAGAGTCAAGACAACTCGCCCTTCGGGAGCCATTCACAACCCCAATTTCAGCGTCAAACGACGTGGAAATAGCCCACTATTCCACGGCGTCGATTTCCTAGAACTTGGATTTGTGATCCGGCTCTGAATCCAGCACCTTGAAGTCACTTGGGTATATACGAATTTCCTTAATTGAATAAGCGTTTTGAGGGATTACCGTGCTAGATACTCTCATGCTGTCGCGAATTCAGTTCGCGGCTAACATCAGTTTCCATATTCTGTTTCCTACCATCACGATAGCGTTGGCTTGGCTGCTGGTATTCTTTAATTGGCGCTATAGCCGAACGCGCGAAGCCGTATGGCTCGATATTTACTATTTCTGGGTCAAAGTGTTTGCGCTGACGTTTGCCTTGGGCGTGGTGTCGGGCATAACGATGAGCTTTCAGTTTGGCACCAACTGGCCGGGCTTTATGGAGCGGGTCGGCAACGTCGCGGGGCCATTACTCGGCTACGAAGTGATGACCGCCTTTTTCATGGAAGCGACGTTTCTTGGCGTTATGTTGTTTGGCCGAGGCCGCGTTCCCGATTGGTTCCATATGTTGGCGACGGTGTTGGTGGCGGTGGGCACCAGTATGTCGGCGTTTTGGATTTTGGTGCTGAACAGTTGGATGCACACCCCGAGCGGGCATGAAGTGATTGACGGCGTGGTGCATGTGGTGAGCTGGAAAGAGGTCATCTTCAACCCCTCATTGCCTTATCGCTTTAGTCACACTGTGCTCGCATCCGCGCTGACGGCCTGTTTCTTAGTCGTTGGGATATCGGCCTATCAGTTACTGAAAAAGCCAGATCACCCGGCGGCTACACGTAGCATCAAAGTGGCGCTGTTAGCGGCAGCAGGCTTTATTCCGTTACAAATCGTGGTCGGCGATCTCCACGGCTTGAATACGCTTGAACACCAACCCGCCAAAATTGCAGCGATGGAAGGGGTGTGGGAAACCGAAAAAGGCGCGCCCCTGCTGTTATTTGCTCTACCGAACGAACAAACCCGCAGCAACGATTTTGCTCTCGGTATTCCTCATCTTGCCAGCTTTATTTTAACCCACGATCTAGAGGGTGAAATCGTCGGGTTGAATGCGTTCGCGCCAGATCATCCGCCAGTGAAACCGCTGTTTTTTGGTTTTCGAGTTATGGTGGGAATGGGCGTGTTAATGCTGCTAGTGAGTTGGTTTGGGGCATGGCGATTGCTACGTAAACGTACTTTACCTCCTGCTTTTCTGTATGTGGCGTTGGCGATGACGTTTTCGGGGTGGGTGGCGACGCTCGCGGGTTGGTACGTCACCGAAATTGGTCGCCAACCTTGGTTGGTCAGCGGCGTACTCAGAACAGCAGAGGCGGTCACGCCAGTGGCGGGAAGTAGCGTGCTAATTTCGTTGGTGATGTATCTGGCGATTTATGCCGGACTGTTGGTGGCCTATATCCACACCCTGTTTTACCTTGCGCGTAAGGATCTTGATGCGCATCCGGTCGCTTTGACTGAGCAAGAGGCGTGACCATGATGAATTATTTACCCGAAGTTTATCTCTTGCTGCTGGGCTTTTCGGTCTTTATGTATGCGGTGCTCGATGGCTACGATCTTGGCGTGGGTATTTTACTGCCGCGTGATAACGAAGCGCATCGCGATCGTATGATCGCCTCGATCGGGCCGTTTTGGGATGCGAACGAAACGTGGCTTGTCTTGGCGGTGGGGATTTTGCTGATCGCCTTTCCAAGCGCGCACAGCTTGATCTTAACCGAGCTGTATTTACCCACGGCCGTTATGTTGATCGCACTGATCATGCGCGGTGTCGCCTTTGATTTTCGCGCCAAGGCGGATGCCGATCAAAAGCCACGCTGGGATGGATGCTTCAAGTTCGGCTCACTGTTTGCCGCACTTACGCAGGGCTATATGGTGGGTCGTTACATCATGGGGTTTGAAAGCAGTGCTGAGGCGTATGCGTTTGCCTTGTTGAGTGCATTGTGTGTTACGGCGGCGTATGTCTATATCGGCGGGGCGTGGTTGGTGATCAAAACCGAAGGGGCGCTGCAAATACGCTCTGCGCGTTGGTCGCGCCGTGCCGGCTGGCTTGCCGCGCTGGGCATTTTTGCGGTTAGCGTGGTAAACCCGTTAGTGAACGAGCAAGTGGCCGCGCGGTGGTTTAGCTTTCCAGAACTATTACTCCTAGCACCAGTGCCTTTGGTGGTGTTTGTGACTATTTTTCTGGTGGATCGCTATTTACGCCAAGTGCCGATGGAAAATGATGCGGGTGCGCGCTGGCCGTTTATCGGGGTTACTGTGATTTTTGCGTTGAGTTTTCTGGGGTTAGCGTACAGCTTTTTCCCTGAAGTCGTGCCGGGGATCATGACAGCGCAACAATCGGCGTCATCACCCGCGACGCTAAAAGTGGTGGGGTACGGTGTGATGTTCGTTATGCCGATGATTTTGCTCTACACCTTTGCGGTTTATCGTATTTTCAAAGGCAAAGCGACGGAGTTGAGCTACAAGTAGCCGCAGGTAGGGAAGTCTGCCGACCGATAGTTTATTGCTCCGCAGTGATCGAGCCGGTCGCGTGATGAGTATCGGATAAGCATATCTAGAAACTGACGAGAAGTGACGGTTTGCAGTGAGGCTATGCATTGACTTTTTGCATTGAAGATGTGCGTGACGGACAGGTAAAGGATAAAAAGGTAAGCGGCTATGCAGATAACCCACGACGAATTACAACAGTTAGATGATCGCTATCGCGCGAATTTGATCAACAGCTTGTCTGGTTTTAAAAGCGCAAATTTGATCGGCACCGTGGATAAGCAAGGCCGCACCAATTTGGCGATAGTCAGCTCTGTCTTTCACCTTGGCGCAAACCCGCCCTTATTGGGGATGATCTCTCGGCCGCACTCTGTGGCGCGCCACACCTTAGATAACATTCTCGCCATCGGTGAATACACTATCAATCATGTCAACGCTGCCATTTGGACACAGGCGCATCAGACGTCGGCGCGCTTTCCTCGAGAGATCTCCGAATTTGATGCCGTTGGCCTTTCGGCGCAATGGCACGACGGGGTTAAAGCCCCTTTTGTCGCGGAAAGCCGATTGAAATACGCGCTGAAGCTACGAAGTCACCAAACGATCGATCTCAATGGCGTCGTGTTGCTGATTGGCGAAGTGACGCAGCTTCATGTGGAACAAGGTGCCGTGACGGACAGCGGCTACATTGATATTGCGCAGCTGGGCTCTGTCGCGGTGTCGGGCTTAGATAGCTATCATACCGCTCAAAACCTGGGCCGATTGTCTTACGCCAAACCTGACAAAGTGCCGCAGAGATTGGATTAAGCAAAGAGCGCTTATATCGCTGACGTTACTCGCCGATCTGCGTGTTCACCTTGTATGGGATCGGCTTTTGAATATCGGCTTTGGTGTTTACCTTATTTATGATGATGAAGTCGTCTAATTTCAGTAGTTATACCCGCTGATATATTGTTAGTCTGATAGGGTGGGATGTCTTTACTCAATAATCCGCTTTTGAACGGGTAAAATAAGCGGAGAAAATATAATTTATCGAGACATTCAAATAATATACCCAGCATTTTGACGTCTCTCGGAAATAAAGGCCAGTGTTAATCTACTTGATTTATTTTCGCTAAATTTTCGGTTATCTGTAGGCCCTCTCAGGAATAAAACTCAGGGAAATAATGAAATTACTTACTGAAAAGTACACCAAACAATTGGAAGTTTGGCCCCGTGAAGGGAAACACATCTTGGCGCAATACGATGAAAACAAGGTCGTGGTGTATCAAGCCTACCGCCCCGGCATTGGGTTGTATGCGGCAGAGCACCAACGATTTGGCGGGCCATTTAGCTATACCCGAATGAGTTGGATCAAGCCAAATTTTCTCTGGATGATGTATCGCTCTGGCTGGGGAACCAAAGAAAATCAAGAGATTACGCTGGCTATCCATTTAAAACGCGCCTATTTCGATGAACTGCTCGCCAATGCGTACCCATCGACCAATGCGTTTAATCTGCCTGATGAAGAATGGAAAGAAACCATTACCAAGACGAATGTACGTCTGCAATGGGATCCTGACCACGATCCTTACGGCGAAAGAGTCGAACGCCGCGCGGTGCAACTGGGTTTGCGAAACGAGTTCCTGTTGCCTTTTAGCGGCGATGGGATCGTTGAGATAGAGGATATCTCCTCTTTTGTGGCTGAGCAGAGAAAGCATGTAGAAGCTAACGAACTTCATCGCTTAGAAACCCCGACAGAGCGCGTCTATGAGGTAAGCCCTGCGGTGAGAAAGTCGCTCACCATGGAATAAATCGACACAAGCCAGCAGGAGGGCGCTTCTAAGCCCTCTCTCGGCGGTATTTAGCGCGAGGTTAAGGCGAGCTAGGGCTAAGGTAACCAATTAATATCCAGACTGAATTTTTGTCCGACCCTCATCTTTGATACAATATGTCGCTTGTTGTTAAAGGTGTGTTAAATGAAATTACTGTATTGGTTGGACGAATGGTTAACCTATTCTCGTTCAGAGCAACAAGCGCGACTGCCGATGACGGGTGGCGATCTACTTGATGATGTCTATGTAAAGTATGAATTTGTTGATCTAAACAAACCGCTACTGTTCACCTTTTCTCCTGCAGGCACCAACTACAAAGAGCAAGATCTACACGAGGACTTTGCGCCTTGGGGCTATCATTTAGCGCAAAAGCAAAACGTCAACATCATTGCCTTCCAGCACTTAGGCAAAAGTAACTGGTTTCGCAGCCGTAATTTATTGTTCTTTCTCGAACAACTTTCGACGTTATTAACTCCTTTTACCTATCGCTTAGGGTACGGCTTGAGCCGTGGCGGTTTTGCCGTTGGCGCTTTTTCCAACCTACTGCAACTCGATACCGTTTTGCTCTTTCACCCGGTTAGTACCAAAAATCAGGCTATTGCGCCGTGGGATAACCGCTCAAGCACAGAGATCGCGCAACAGTTCGACTGGACCGGCGATTATCATGACCTCGATTTGGGCAAAGCCAAGGGATACATTATTTATGATCCGACCAACCATATCGATCGGTTGCATGCCAAGCGCTATCCTGAGCTAAAGCATTTGAGGGTGTTTGGGATGGGGCACGGCACGCACGCGACGTACCTAAATAAATTTGGCTTCTACAAACAGGTGGCGGTCGATTTTATTCGCCATCAACAGATCGACATTGCGCAGTTTCGCCAGCAAACCAAAACCTTACGGTTCAAAGAAGATTATTACCGCTCCCTTAACCGAGCGAACGCGCGTTCAGCGCACCGCCTTGGCTTGTTGAGCAAAGCGCACAATATCTTAATTGATGAAAAAGAGGCTCATGTGCAAGAGCATCAAGCACAAATTGATGTGCAGCCGCTCATCGACATTGCGTTAAAGCATCAGGACGCGCACCCAGAAGATGCCATACAACTGCTCGAAATGGCGCAGCAATTAGTGCCCGACGATCCACTGGTCGAGCACAAATTAAAGCAGTTGGTTTAGTATTATTGAAGGCTGGGTAATAACTTTTTGTGGTTGGAAAAGCGAGCCGAGCGGCTCGCATATATCGTTAGTTCTTCAACACATTGGTTAATTCTGGGTCAGAGAAAATTTCTTCGAATCGCGCTTTATAGATCTGCATCATTTCATTGAAAATAACGCCAGAATCGGGAATGTCATTTTCGCCAACAAATTGCTTAGTAATTGTATTCTGACCACTGGCATCAGAGACGGTGACGCTGACATCATACCAAGAAGAATCGGCGAACGCGTGGAAGTCATATTTCCACTCATTCAGTTCAATTAAAATTGACGGTCTATCATCGCTATTTAACTCGGCCATTAGGTCGGCTAAGACGGTTGCCGTTGTAGTATCGTACTGCATCACATCGACGCCGTTTTGCTCAATGCCATACTCAAGTCGTTGCCCAAGAAAGGTCGCCATTGGCTCGTTTGTCACCGTGGAGTAGCTGTAAGGTATGCCAAAGGTGCTACGAACGACCCCTTCGAAGCTCGCTTCTTTATCGTTATTTAATACATAGGGGCGCTGATCGAGAACGGCGATAGAAATAGCGTCAATGTCATTGCTAACTTTTACATTAGGGGCTGACTCTTCTACGGTTAACGGGCTTGCGCAACCCACAAGGTATAAGCTAGCTATGGCGATGATAACCAATTTAATCTTTATTAACATATTACATGTCTGCCTTTAGTCATGATGTTTATCTGTTTTAATTTAATGTAGCGTGATGTAATTTAGACCAAAGTGTCGCGGGTTGCTTGTTTTTATAAATCGAGCTTAACGTGTTGTGTTTTATTCTGTGCTTGCGAATTCCTGCACAGATGATGACTGCTATTATGTTGCACTTTCATGTGAAGTTTGCTTTATCTCTCGTTCAAATAGTTAGTGTGATAATTAATATCGGTGCGGTTATTTTGAGATAGTAATGGGTTGACTTATATTTATTGTGACAGATTTAATGGGTTAATCCGAGAAACGGGTAAGGTATATTTTTTTGTGGAAGTGTATTTAATGTTAATTACCTTAAATTCGCAAACAGTGTGAAGGGTACGAATGATTGAGTGAGATCATTTTAGCTGTGGATGGTTTTTGTCCCAGTCTGCGAGCGCAGTTGTACCAAGCGTTGCCGTTGTTTATTCAGACAGGCATTCTTAGCCTGAGCATTTTGTTCAATACCGCCCCCAGCCATCATTTCGCCTAATTTTGAACACAAAAGTGATAACGGCTAATCCCAGTGATTTTGTTTTCGCGGTATGATGCAGATCCTTCGATTGTAAACCGCCTTTTAATATGACTGCGAATCACATTGTAATGAACATACCCAACGACGACGATTGGGAAGACGCTAAAGAAGTAGGCGAGCTTGATCTTCCCTTTGCATACCGACTTTTTGCGGGGAAAAGTAATGCGGAAATGCAGCCGCACTTTAAAGCCAACCCGATAGAGCGCTCGTTTGAAATCGCCTCGATGCCAACCAAGCCTTTCCAGTATTACATGCTGGGTTTTCGCGATTTTATTTTGACCGGTGAGCTGGACCATTTCTCTGCCGCTGATGCGGCCAGTTCTTATATCCGATTGATTGAAAGAATGCTGGAAAGGGCGCCTTCTGATCTATTACCGATATTTGCTGAGCTGCGCGACAGCATCGATTACGTGGTGGAAAATCAGGTGAAGTTTGCCGCAGATGAAGCGATATATGGCTCTTTTAGTGAGATCAGAGCGCAGATCCTTGAGCGTTATAGCGCGGTGCTGAGCAAGGGCGTTTAGCGACAGACTGCGCGCTTATGGTGGCGTAAGCGGTATCTCAATCTGCCGCTTGCTGCGGATTGAGATAGTATTTTGCCAGAAAACGCGCATAATCAGGCGATACATCACATCAAGAAGACATGACCTATGACTGATTTTCAATACTACTTTCATCAACTGCCTTGTTTTAACTGCAAGAAAACCACAGTAAGCACGGATTTGGGTTGGCTTACTGAAGCGATGAAAGACGATGTGCTAGCACAAGCCTCTGCCATCATCGAGCAGGGTAACGTTGAGGCTGATCTGTGGGTGAAAGTGACGTGTACTGAAGCCCAAGCGCGTGAATATTTGCTGCTGAACTTCTTTGGTTACTCTGACGCTGAGTTGGCGGGCCAAGTTGAAGCGGATGACGAGAAAGAAGTCGCTGAGGAGATCGCCGGTCTGCTCGCTGACGGCGTCGCTGTGTTCGAGCATGAAATCGCGCTACAAAGCTGCACCGGTTGCGACGTTAACTAAGCGTGGCACCAAAGGCTTTCGCGCTTCATGTTGAAAGCCATATTGTGTGATAAAAGAAGGCCGACATTTGTCGGCCTTCTTTGCTTGATGCGCCTGTATTTTGGTGCGTCTGTATTTTGATGCGCCAGTGTTTTGGAGCGCCTGGGTTTGATGCGTTAGTGTGTAGCGAAGTCGGCGCTAGATCACCGGCTCGCGGTTGTGATCATACAGCAGGCGTTTGATAGGCGATTGCTTTTTCGCCACCACTTGTTTCTCCCATTTGCCACCAAAACCTATCTCGTTGATCCCAAGCGAAACAAAGGCATTGTAGAATGCGAGCGGCATACCGCTGATCGCGCCGTTACTCCACCCCAAATACACTTCTATCGCCAGCGGTAAAATATAGAACCCGCGATTGCTTGGTTGCATGGCACGTAAGAGGCTGCGACAGAGGCACACTTGACCCACAACGAAAATGCCGATGGGGAGGAGATCTTGCCAATGGGTGGTTGAGAGCAGTCCCATCAAGTCGACAGGATCGCCCGCTCGCCACCAGAAAATCGCCAAGAAGATGGCGATAATTTGCAGCGGACGACGCGAGTGCGAGATAGCTTTGTTGCCGTGCGCGTCCACATCTCGTTCGATTTGACGCTGGAATTTATTATCGAGCGCCAAGATAGCGAGATCAGCCATCGCTTTCTCGCGATCGCTAAGCGGATTTTTTTTGTCGGTGAGCCGTTTCAGCTTATACATATCAACGCCTATTGCGTCGGGGCCGTGATGGAGTAGCGAAATCAAATACGCCATCGGGTGGTAATAGTTTTCGCCCTCTTTTGGAGTTTGATAGCTGATCAATTGCTGTCCCGTGGGTAGCCAATCTAAATCTTGGCTGAGCAATAGGTGCAGATACTTTTGAGTGCCGTAATCGGCAGAATCATAGTTGGTATCGCTACGGCTGCGGTATTCAATCAGCTCATCTTTTACCCAGCGAATAGTAGTTTTGAAGGTCTTGGGCACCGACTCATCGCTGGCGAGCAGATTCCATGCAACGACGGCAGAGTCAAAATTCCCTTCGTTTTTCAACTTCAGGCTCAGCGCCGCAAGATAATACGGATCGCTTTTGGCATGCTGAAGCAGATGGTCGACGTCGTGAGCACGCTGCAAATAGATCACCTGATCGTGCACCAGCGAGCGAATAACGAACTGCTCTGGATACGGTAACAGCGCGTTGAACTGCTCTAGTTGCAAGGTTTCAGGCTGCAAAATAGAGGGCATCGCCGCCAGCAGTGGGCAGGTTTTTAAGCTTGCTGGTGGCTTGGCCGGAACCGGCACGGCAATATCACTGCTCTGCGAAACCAAAAGCTGATAGTAGACAGGCAACCAAGCAAAATCACCGTCGAAACGTTGCCCTCCCAACGGCGAGATCAATTCATAATCGGGGTTCACGACGCGATGGAAACCGAGTGAGCTTGGATAACCGGTAACGCGTTTTCGGTCAAAAATTTCGGTGGTGAAGATCTCTTTTTCTTTCAGCGCGTTAAACCATGCATCGGGTAGGAGCGGGAACTTTTGATAGAGATCGAGCCATTGGTCGTGGCTTAGGCTCGCGATTTCTTCTTCGGTCAGCGGATCGATGTCAAACCACGTTGGGTTGGCGTATTGGTGCAGCTTTTCTTCGAGCGAGCCGGCGTAAGGCTGCGCCGCTTGTTGCTGGGTTAACCAATTGGCTAAGAGTTGCAGTAGCAGCGCATCGGGTTTGTCGTCGACACTGAACTCGGCCGCTTTTTGCTGCCAAAGCGCCATATCGTGGGTGTGTCCAAAGCATCCTGCCCATACTCCCGCGTAAAACAAGTCGTGGATATCGTTGATTTGATCGTGTTGCAGTGGTGATAGCACGGTATTGCAGCGCTCGCCGTCAATCGCATCGCGCAAGAAGCGAAATCGTAGCGGGTTTCGGCTGGCATCTTCATGCCATTGGGTTTGAAAGAGCCACCACATCGCTGGCTGCGGATCCCACTGCTGATAGAGAAATGCCGCCGTCATGGCGAGATCTTGATCCGCCGTCCACTTATAGAGGCATTCGGCGGCAACCGCGTAGTGTTGTCCTTCAAGCGCTTTCTCAACGCACATGAGATACTGCGTCGGCAAACGCTGCATGTAGCAAGCGCGCGCGATCAATTGCCAATCGTCAGCTTGCAGGGCGCTGTGTGGCAGGGTGATCAAGTGTTCAATGGCATGCAGAGAAGTGGCTTCAGGCCAATAGCTTATGGCGCTAAAGGCGTGCAGTATTGATAGCCAGTACGCGGGGTGGTGCAGGTGGACTCCCGGCAATGGCGTATGCAAGATATGCGCGATAGCGTTGGGCTGACACGCTTCGTGGGCGCGAGAGAGCGGTTGCAGCGTGAGCAGCACTGCCCGCTGATGTGCTGGGCTTAGCTCAGCCAAACTATCAAGGGGCACTGAACATTTTGCGCGGGACCAATGCAGCAGGAAGCTGCCCAGATCTTGGTCACCGTCGCTCCCATCCAACAGGGATTGCCACTGGAAAATATCCCATAGCCAACCGACAACATCGCCGGGAAACCAGCGGTGTGCCAGCATGGCATCGGCCGCGTGACTCGCCACCGCACGCTGTTGGGTGAGATTGGCCATGGCGTAGGTTTGTTGCCACGCTTGCCAGCTGGCTTTATTGAAGCGCTGAGCCGGATCGTGCAGTACCGCATCGAAGCTATTGCCAAGCTCAACGTTGACAGGTGATGGCTCAGGCGCGTCAAACAGCGCAGTGGTCACCGGTTGGTGCAGGCTGGCCAGTGCTTGATCATAGGCTTGTTTTAGCTGCTGAAAGCCTTCGGGATCATCTTCGGGATGGTGATGCTTTAGTTGAGCGCGATAGGCACGCTTGATCTCATCTTCGTTGTCCGTCGGGCTGATGCCTAGAATGTGCCAGTAACTCATTGCGCCGCCTCCTCGTTGATGTTTTCACTCTCCTTGTCAATCTCACTATGCTCGTCTTGGTCTTCAAGGTCTTCAAGGTCTTCAAGCTCTTCGCTCTCATCGCTTTCGAATAGCTTGATTAAAGACTCGGGCACATCGAGGTGGGGTAACGGCATATTAAACGGCAGGTTTTCATAGTCAGGCATGGTGTCTGATTTGAAGGCATTGAGGTAGCGGCGATAGCTTATGCTGCCCTGATCGTTACCGCCATTGAGCAATTTTTCAGCCGTTTGCGATTCATTGATGGTGTACACCCACCAGCTTCGCCCTAAGGCGTAGCTGTGCAGGTATTGATCCCAATTTAGGTAATGGCGTTGCACCTCATGAGCGACGTACGAGAGCAAGAATGCGAGCTCTTCATCGGTGACCCAATCGAGTTGGTGCCCCCAGCGCACTAACGCCGTCGCACGGGCGTGATCAAAGGCCATAAAGCCGACGCGACCCACAAGACGAATAGTCATCTCATGGAATTTCCGTACGTTGAATTGTTCTTCATCTTTCGCACTGGCGAGAAAATCGCGCCATTGGGCTGGGGCGCTGCAGAGGAAGCGGTCAAACGAATGATCATCGCCATCGGCATGCACTTCGCCATGCGCTAAGCGGCGGATCATATGGTGCAGCTCTTTCCGTGAGGTGATGCCCCAAGACTCATCAAGGCCCTCTAGGTGTTCTTCTTTCGAGGTGCTGTGGCAAATATGCAGGTGGTCCCAATCGCAACAGCTGCGCCAGCTTGAAAACGGGGCGGTGACGGCAAGCCACCAACGACAATGTGGAACGGAAAGGTCAATTGTATAGTCCGACATATCCATATGATCTATTTATGAGTGTGAGTATGGCCCATAGAATGCGGCTTATTGTGTGATGGATAAAGTGGTGGTCGGAGATTGTGCTGATAAATGTAAACCGAGTCGCAAATTGGCCCAGCGAATGATTTTACTGGGTAAGAGTGGCAACAAATTGGCGGATTTGGACTACGCCACACAGCGCTCTGGCGTGGGTTTTGTGGGTTTACCAGCTGAGCGACTCTAGTGCGGATTATTCCAGAACGCGTGTAGTGCATGCCAATGACTTAATGAGATGGGTAGCAAGTAGGGCTCAATTTTCAGTGGCGTATCGGAGCCAACGAGGGCGGTGTTTTGCAGATCTTCGAGGAGCCCAATGATCGTGGCTTCTTGCACTGCGTCATCACCTTCTATCAGCCAGCGTTCAATGACTTGAAAAATGGCGGTGATTTCTTGGGTCGCATTTTCTGAGGATGCGAGCATTTGCGCGATATAGACCGCAAGTTGGGGCAATAGGCAATACAGGGGCAGCGAATTGTTAGCTTGCTCGTCCGCCCACTCAGCAACAAAAGCCTCCCAGCGGGGCAGAAAGCCCGGAGAGACAGCCAATAGCGGCGTGAACATGTCAGCTTTAGTGATGGACATTTTAGGCTCGGTGAGTTGTGCCATTGTGCAATGACGCTGATTTGTTAGGCTTTGGCTTGTGCCATAAAGTGCAAAATCACCGGCACAAATATCGCAAAGGTTGCGTTGAAGTTCTCTTGCGACTCGGCGAGCTCTAAGTTGGTTTTCTGCACCATCCAAGCGTGCGCCAAACGCTCCATTGGGTCGGTTTCACCGGATTCGATATCGATAATCAACGCGTTCACAAGCGCGGGGTTGTCACCGCGCGTAAGATAATCGGTGGTGTTAAGCAGGGCGAGCGCCTGTGCGTAATACTGCTCTGTGACTAACAATACATCGAGGTAGGCGTCTTCGGTTTGATTTTCCATCAGGGTTTCAAACACATCCGCCATATAGTTTTGAATATCGCCGTCAATTTCCGCTGGCAGATCTAACGTTTTCATTGAGCACTTCCTTGTAAACGATTACCGATTGACGCCAGCATAACGTGAAGCCACTAAGGGGTTGAGACTGGCAGTATGGCCTTGCGAGATATAACGCAAAACCACATTAGCACTGAATTAAAGCCCCTGTTGTTGAAGTGGGCATTCAGAGATTAGCTGTAGTAATACGCCCCCGCTTTTTTCTTGGGCGCGGTAAGTTGTTTTTTCTTAGGTAAAAACCAAGAGAGTGCTTGTATTCCTTGGCGGTAGAAATCTTGAATATCGTCAGCAGAACACATTCGGCCTGGAATATAGAAGATAATGTTGCCGTTGAGTTTTTGGATTGAAACGCCTCGGTTTTCTTCAAAAAAACGTAGGACATCGTGACTAAACAACGCTCTGACATCTTGCTCGTTATCGCCCATCAATAAATATTCTCTTGAAAATTTGGGATAGGACGTAAAGTCAAAATCCTGAAATCCAAACATTTGCCCGACTTTTTCCAAAATACTTTCCGGTTTGAGTTCAAAGTTAGGTAAGTCAAGATCTATGCAATCAATCGAAAGGATAGTTTGATGATAAGAGTGTTTATTTGTTCGATAGGTATGTATAAATATAGAGAACTCTCGCAGGTCATCGGTACGGCCATAGAATTCATGGGTAATCTCGGATGAGTAAGAATAGGATTCAAAGAAACTGAATGGTCGATGTCGCGCCAATGCTTCGATGGTGCCATCAACTTCAAATCCCCAGCCTAGCCAGTTGGCCATATCTTGGAACTCTTTATCCCCCTTTTGCTCCCATATGTGGGAAACAAAAAAAACAACGCCAATAGCACACAATAAGAAAAAAAATCTATAAAACCAAATACGTCTTGTTCATTCATCATCGTCATCCATCTCTTAATAGGCGTTTTTTCTACCCCTAAATTTCATCTCGTCAGTTTAAAGAGAACGCTTTTATATGTCATCGTTCAACTATTCGAGGGTAACTAATTACGGGCTCTGTCGCAGGGTGATGTAAATAGGAATGGGCTTACATTCAAAATATATAAAAAAGCCAGCACAGAGAAATGTGTGCTGGCAACGAGGGTGACTTATGGTTTTTATTTCGCTTAGGCGGTTTTAAATCGACTGATCCCTTCTGCAATATTGTTGGCCAGTTGACGCACTTCCTCAGCATTGAGATGCGTTCTTTCTGAGACGCTCTTGGTGGTCTGCACTTGATCGTTCAATTGTAGCAAGTGGTTGTTAATGTCTTCGGTTGCCATGGTTTGCTGCTCAGTTGCTGAGGCGGTTTCAATCGACATATCGTTAACTTTGTTGAGCAGCTCACTGGTGTGTAGCAAGGTCTCCTCGGTCTCTTTTGACAACGCGACTGAGTTGGTGACCTTCTCAAAACCGTCGTCAATTTTGGTCACCACTTGGCTGACGGAGTTTTGGATTGATTCGATCATCATCCGGATGGAGTCGGTCGACTCTTGGGTTTTCTGCGCGAGGTTGCGCACTTCATCTGCGACGACTGCAAACCCGCGGCCTTTCTCGCCGGCTCGGGCGGCTTCAATCGCGGCATTCAAGGCCAGCAAGTTGGTTTGCTCGGCAATACCGCTGATCACTTCCAGTACCCCGGCGATGTTTTTTGAGGCTTCAGCCAAGGCTTTAGCATCGGTCGAGGTGGTTTCAATGGTTTGGTACAGCTCTTCAATTTGCACCACGGCTTGTTGCAGCGCGTTCAGACCCACATTGGCTTGAGCGATGGCATCGTTAGTCAGCTGCGCGCCAGTCCCAGCATTGTCGGCCATCTCTTTGGTGGTCATGCTCATCTCATGCACCGCGCTGAGGATAGTGTCGGAAGAGGTGCTTTGCGACATCGCAATTTGTGAGGTTTTTAGCGCCGATTCATCCAATTCGCCGCTTTTTTGTTGCAGCGATTGCACGTCGGTGTCGATGCGATACACCACATCGGCCAAGCCTTTGACAAAGCGATTGAAGGCGCGGGCTTGATCGCCGATTTCATCGTTCGATGTCACGACAATTTGTGCAGTGAGATCGCCATCGTCTGAGCCTATCTCGTTGATCCGCGCGGTGACCTCGGTGATGCGATTGACTAGCGCACGTTGGCTAAAGAAGGTCACGAGTACGGCAGCGGTGATCACAATCAGTAACCCAAACCAACCGACTTTGGTGTGGTAGGCGGCTTGCTCGGCGACCGATTTTTCCAGCGTCACCGCTTTATGGACGGCAAGCTCGCCGACGCTGTCAATCATGGCGCGTAGGGCGTCGAAGTCTTGCTTGTTTTTACCATCGAGCAAGATAAGAGCCGCCGCGTTACTGCCTTGCTGAGAAAGGGAAATAATTTTCTCGCTCGAGCCTAGCCAGTTAGCGTAGAGCGTATCAAAGCGCGAAGCTTGCTGATTGATATCTTGATAGATGGACATCTCACTATGAAAGGCGGTAAAGCGCGATTTGGCTTGCTCGGCATTGCTTTGGATGTCGTTGATCAATTGGGCGGAGGTGGATGGGGTCGCGCGATTGACCAAAACGTCTAACGCCATGCGCGACTGATGCAGATCGCGGTCGGCATTAAGCACTGCGTTAACTGATGGCAAGTAGACCCCAGTAAAGTGATTCATGTGCCCTTCCAACTCGTTGTAGCGGAGGTTATCCATGGCGGAAATCACCAAGAGCGCGATCGTTAACAAGGCGGCGGGGAGCGCATATTTAATGCGAATGCTGAGGTTGTTCATACACCTCTCCTTTTCATAAGACACGAGATAATTGTCTTCCTTATCGGCAGCCTGTCGGGGTCATAGATAGGGAGGAGGCGATAATTTTCAGATGATGAAATAGGGTGCGAGTTATCTCTGCTTTTCATAATGTAATGCAATGATATACAGAAATTTATGTAACTAAGTGTGAACATCTACGAAGGTGATTGTTGCGCCGAAGGGGCAAGGGGCTCGGTATCGAGTTGCGGCGCAGAGCACAGTGGCAAAGTGAAGCGACGCTGGTAGCCGTCGTGGCTGCGCTCGACCTGCCACTCGCTTTGGTGGAGCAATAAGATGGCATCGATAATTTGAGTGCCCATTCCCAGCGTGCCCTGAGGGGCATTGAGATCGACCGGATTGTGCAGGGTGAGGCTGAGCGAGTTACGTTGCCAATGGGCTGGTGAGTTGGGCATCTCTTTCGCGGTGAGTGAGATAAAGCATCCGCGTGGCGCGTGGCGCAGCGCATTGCCGAGCAGATTCACAAACAGGCGATGGAGCAATTGGTGATCGCCGTTGACATACGTATTGGCGGCGATACGGGTACAGATGGTGATGTTTTTACGCTGCGTCATTAACCGCATGGCATCAATCGCTTCGTTGATCAGCGTATTCAAACACAATGGTCGCAGATCCGGTTTGAGTACCGGTTGCGGCTCTTTTAGGAGTTGCAGTTGGGTCTCCAATTGGCTCGAGAGGCGCTCGGCGTTGCGATAGGCCACGGTGATCAAGGGATCGTCGCGGTGGCGTAATTGCCACGTTTCGAGATAACCCAAGATATTGGCCAGTGGCGTTTTTAAGTCGTGATTAAGTTGCAGCATTTGCGCTTGGCGTTGTTCATTGAGTTGCTGCAGTTGTAAGAACTGGCGCTGAATATAGCACGACATCGAATCGAGAATATGGACGATGGACGACAGTTCGCGAACGCAGCGTGTTTGATGCGGCTGGGTGATAAATTGCTGGCGCGAGGCTTGATTTAAGGTGTCAGCAATACTGTTCAATGGCTTGAGTAACACTGACTGAGTGAGTTGATAAATCGTCCCCGTTAAGCCTAACACTAATGCCACCCCCACAAGGGCAACGATCAGATAACGCGATGGAAAATGCGCTTGGGCTAGCAGGCTGCGTTGCTGGCTTCCGATCACCACATATAAGTAACCACTCACTTCCCCTTCTTGGATGATTGGAGCCACAGAAAAGGTTTTTTGCTGCGAGGGATCACGGGGATCGCTGCCTAAGATCGGCAGTTGTTCACCTGCCAGAAATTGCGTAATAGGGGCGAGATCGACACGCGCCGCGACGTGGCTTTCATTGGGCGCAGCATGGACTTCGACCGTGCCTGCGTTATCGAGCAAGTAAATTTCGAAGTCTGGCCCTAATAACATCAAGGTGTGAAATAAGCCTTTGAGCGCGCTGGGATGGTAACCGCCATCTTGGATCAACGGTTGATCGTCGCGCATGTGCGCCGCCAAGTCTTTATGCAGTGTTTGGGTGGTTTGCCACTCAACCCATTGCTGATAGTGAGTTAGCCCAACGGCCAACACGCCCAGCGTTAACGTCGCCCACACCACGGTGGCGATAAACAACCGTAGATGAAACGACGGGTGGCGCAGTGGCATTTTCATTGGCAGGCTCGCTCAAGTGGGCGTGGATCAAACTTGTAGCCAACGCCCCACACCGTATGCACGTAACAGTAGCGCTCGGTGGAGAGTTTATTGCGCAGTCGATTGACGGTGCTGCACACGGTGTGATGGTAGCCTTGGCAATGGGTGTGCCAAACGCTAGCGAGCAAATCATCTTTGCTCATTACGGTGCCGGGGGTTTGGGCGAGCGCATGTAACAGGCTAAATTCATTGGCGGTTAGCTGAACAGGGCGATCATCAAGGTTCACTTCGTGACGCTCTGGGTTGATCACCAGCCCCGGAAAATGCAGCGATTGGGCAATCGGCTCTTGGCGCTGTTGGCGGCGCAGCAATGCTCGTACGCGGGCTTGAAATTCCATCACGCTAAAGGGCTTGGTCATGTAATCATCGGCCCCGGCTTCCAGCCCCGCTACTTTATCGAGTTCGCTGCCTTTGGCCGTTAGCATCAAAATCGACAGGGTAAAGTGTTGTTCGCGCAGTTGGCGACACAACTCCACGCCATCGCCATCGGTCAGGGAGCGGTCGAGCACGAGCAGTTGAAAGCTTTGCTGTTGCAGACGCGCGCTTGCTTCGGCCAGTCCGGTGACGTGGCTGATCTGATGGCCCTGAAATGCCAGTTGCAGTTTAAGCAGTTCGGCTAAATCGCGATCATCCTCTACCAAGAGAATATCAATAGTTGGAATCGACGAAGCCATCACGCCCCCTTGGTGTGGATTAAACCGGTCGTGCTGTGGTCGTTTCCCAAAAGGGATCGAACACAAGCAATAAACCAGACCGAGGGAGCGCGATTTTCTTTCGTCTTTTTTCGGCTTGTCAGCGCACGGTTTCGCCAAGCTGACGACGATTGTCGCCAGCTCAATCAGTTAGCTGAAAATGGCCGTGAATAAATTCCTTATTGGGTACGTTTTACCTCCATGCGCACCGCGGGTTGTTGGAAGCGGTGGTTGGCGCTGAGCGCGGACGTGGCTAACCCGTCGTCTTGGCTGATCACCCCAGCATGTGAGGCCACGCTATCGTCGCTGTCGTCACGATTGGCGTTAAAGCCCTCGCCACCGCCCGCTGGGCCGGGAATGGTTGCGGCGCTTTCACTGTTTGCTTCAGTGCCCGCGTCCCACACCAGCAGTGTCACGGTGACGCTTTCGCCAACCGCAATGGTATTGAGATCGAGGCCGTCATTGGCCGCAAACGCATCGTTAGTATTGACTAACATGGTTGCTACGGTCAGGTATTCAGCATTGGGCACATCGACGGTTAAGGTATCGCTACTGCCCGGTGGGATCACATCGCTACCAGAGGCAAATTGCACGATATCTGAACTCGATTGATAGCCGCTGTTGTCACCTGCTTCGGCGAGTTGCTCTAGGTTATCGGACGCCGCTTGGCCGATCTCAAACAGTGAATATCCGTCGTCATGCAGCAGTGCGGTGGCCGGAGATAAGGGCTGGTTCGCGGTCAGATTAGTGACAGTAATTTCGAATTGGCGCTCAAGTGCAGCCGGAGCGGCGGGTGGTGAGGTATTGCTGCTACCGTCATCGTCAAACGGACAACCCGCCAACACCAGTACTGCGCTAAGAGGTAAGAGTTTGAAATAGTTCATTTGACCTCCTAGTTCACAGTGATGGTCATTTTAGCGACGGGGTTTAACCAGCGATGCACCGCGTTGTCGAGATCGCTGGCGCCGCCACTGGCATCACTGTCGCCAAGGTTGCCCGGATGGATATGCACGGTTGCGTTACTGCTGGTGGTTTCTACCCCGCTGCCCCCGCTGCCAAAGGTGATAAAAGGGGGATTGGGCATGCTGGGCGCGAGTTCGTCGTTGGCTTCAGTACCGGCGTCATAGCCGTTGAGATACACGGTATAGGTGCCGGGTTCATCAGGGATCTGCCAGCTATCTAAACCGACAAAGCCGTCGTTGGTGGGAAGGAGCATGGCGGTAACCGTGAGCAGGTTGAGATCGCCCGTATCCATGGTGGTGGTGGCAGTGTCACCGGGGTTTAAGATCCCGCCCGCAGGGTTTTCGTTGACCACCGCGCCGACATTTCCTGCGAGACTGGCAAGGCCGCTGATATCGCCCCCTTCTGCCATGGATTCTAGCTCTGGGCTGGCAGCGCTGCCGGCTTCGAACAGATCGGCACTGTCATCATGGGCAACGAGCAACAGAGGTGTGAAATAGATCCCTCGGCTGAGATTAGTAATGCTGATATCAACGTTGGCGGCAAAGGCTGGGGTGAGGCTGGTGAGCCCAAGGGTGCAGCAAGTGGCAAGTAAGGTCATTTTCATGGCGCATTCCTTTTTCATTCCAAGGGGTTGTTGTTAGCTTGGAAGAAGGGCAAAAGGAATGCTTCGCAAAAACCTCACAAAATTCTCATATTGCCGCTTGGCTATTTGCCCATTACGGTGCCTTCTCGGCGAGGATCCGCCGCGCCACTGAGTAAGCCTTCTGGCCCAATCGCAATTGCTTGGAGGCCAGAGTTAAGATCGCGAATGTTGATTAAAAAGCCCATCTCTTGCAGCGGCTTAGCAAGCGCTTCGGCATCGCTGCCTTTTTCGATGTCATAGGTGCCAAAACGGTTAACCGCATGGGGTGCATTGAGTGCATCTTGCAGCGACATGCCCCAATCGACGTAGTTGATGATCGCTTGGGTAACGTAACCGATGATCCGCGAGCCGCCGGGTGAACCAATCGCGAGAACCGGTTTGCCTTCCTCTAACACGATGGTGGGTGCCATGGATGAACGCGGGCGTTTCCCTGCTTCGATTCGGTTGGCAACGGGCACGCCGTCTTTGTCGGGTACGAAGGCAAAATCCGTCAGCTGGTTGTTGAGCAAAAAGCCTCCGGCCATCACACGTGAACCAAAACCGTTCTCGATGGAGCTGGTCATACTGACGATGTTGCCTTGACGATCGACAATCACCAGATGGGTAGTGGAAGGCAGTTCAATGGCTTCGTGCGTGGCTTGCGTTGGCGCGTTTGGCGGTGTGCCGGCGGCGACGTCTGTGAGTGCTTTGCCCATGGCAAGTAACGCTGCACGTTGCTGCAAATAGCTTGGGTCGACTAAGCCGGCGACTGGGACGTCAACGAAATCACTGTCAGCCATGTAGCGGCCCCTATCGGCAAAGGCGAGGCGAGAGGCATCGCCAATCAATTGCCACGCCAATGGGGAGTCAGCGCCCATGGTTTTGAGATCAAAATACTGCAAGACGCCAAGGATCTGACCGATAGTGAGCGCGCCTGAGCTTGGCGGCCCCATGCCACACACATCGTATTGTCGATAAGGGGCGCAAACCGCCGGACGTTCAATTACTTCATAATCAGCCAGATCGCTAAGCGATAATAGGCCGGGGTTATCACTTGCCCCTTGCACTGCATCGATGATCGCCGCACCAATCTCGCCTTGGTAAAACGCAGCTTCACCTTCTTTCGCTAACTGCGATAAGGTGGCGGCGTAGGCAGGATTTTTCAGTACGTCCCCCGCTTGCAGTGGCTCGCCTTGCGCGTCAAAAAAGTACTCGCGGGTATCGGGATAGTGGTGCAGTCGCTCCACATCGGCTTCGATCGCGCCGGCAAGGCGTGGCGAAACCACAAAGCCCCCTTCAGCTTGGGTGATCGCTGGAGCGAGTAAGTTTTCCCATGTTTGATTGCCGTATCGCTGATGCAGGGAAGCCATCAATTTGACGGTACCGGGGGTGCCAACCGAGCGCCCGCCGACGACAGCACTGAAAAAGGCCAGCGGCTCGCCGTTGTCATCAAGAAACAGCTCAGAAGTGGCAGCTTGTGGCGCGGTTTCGCGGCCATCAAACGTGGTGAGCTTGCCGGTTTTGGCGTCGTAGTAAATCACAAAGCCACCGCCGCCGAGGCCAGACGATTGCGGCTCGGTAAGCCCTAGCATGGTTTGCGCTGCGACCATCGCATCAATCGCATGACCACCATTCTCCAGCACTGCAAAACCAGCATCTGTGGCGTAAGGGTTGGCGGTGGCAATCATAAATTCAGTGGCGGTGACTTCGGTTTTGTTGGTGAGTCCGCTGGCACTTTCTGGGGCTATCTCGTCAGTCACTTGTTCGGCCTGCGCGCTTCCTACCGCTAGGCCCAACACGATTAAATATTTTTTCATGAATAGATTTCCTTTCTCTGCCTGATCATCAGCTTAGCGCGGTTTTGAGTGATCGCTAAAAAAAGGAGTGGAGCTAGATCGCAAACTTTGGCCTTTTGACTGGCTGCCGACAAAGGCTGATATATCTTCGACCGATATAAAAAGAAGGCCAATCTGCGAACCGTGCTGACTGTAGCTGTTCTGTTTTTGGCGGATGGTTTTTGGTCAGCGCATTTTCGTTTGTTATCAGTAGATGTAGCACCGTGTGGCGATAGCCGTTTTCTGTAGTCGCTAAATTTTCTGTAATGGCGATGTTCCCTGTAAATGTAAGGCATCAAACAATGTTGAAGATGATCAAATCGGCAGGTCTTTGCTTAATCGCTTTTACTCCTTTTGCCAGTGCGCTTGAAGGCGTGGCCTTTTCCCATGGTGACTGGGAGTTGGCGTGTGATAACACCGGTACTTGCCGCGCGGTGGGCTACCACAAAGGGTATGAAGGCAATACGTTATCTGTGCTGTTTGAGCGCGAGGCTGGCGTTAATTCGCCCGTTCAGGGGTACGTTTTGTTTGGGGTGCAACAAGAGCCTGTTGGCCCGACGACTTTGTCTATCAATGGACGCGATTATCCGACGATGGCACAGATTGACGCGGCAACTGGCGCGTATCCGTTAACGCCAGTGCAAGTTTATGCACTGTTGGACGCGCTAACCGGCACCAGTGTGATTGAATGGCGTGATGGCCAATCGGTATGGACGTTATCCGATGCGGGGTCGACGGCGGTACTGCTGAAAATGGATGAGTTTCAGCAGCGTGTCGGTACGCCAACTGCGTTAGTTAAAGCGGGCGCGAATTCGACAACCGGCATTTTAGCGCCTCAGCCATTGCCGGTTGTCGAGATCCCGCTGTATCCGCCGACATCAGAGGCGGATCGCCAAATACTGGCTCAGCCTGATCTTATCGAAGCACTTTATGCTAGCGCGGATTATTGCGATCTGTTACTCAATGAAACGCCAGAGCTCGAACTTTGGCGGGTGAGCGAAACCAAAGTGGCGATTTCAGCGCAATGTTGGATGGCCGCTTATAACTGGGGCGCGGGTGTCTGGTTGCGTGATGATAAGAGCGGCGAGATTGAGTTTGTCACTGATGCAGCGACCGACATGGCCGATGGCATGATCTTTTCTGTGCAGAAAGGACGCGGGATCGGCGATTGTTTTGGCGCAAAAGAGTGGGCTTGGGATGGTGAGCAATTCGTGCCAACGGCAGTGTTCACCACCGGTCAATGCCGCAGTGTGGTTTGGGGCGGTGCATGGCGATTGCCGACGCTAACCAGTCAAACGATTCCGCCAAGCAACAACTAGAAATCGGGGTCATACCCGCAAGGATTAGTCGAAACAAAGGGAGCAGGGAATGGAAACCGTATTGATCACAGGAGCAAATCGTGGCATTGGACTGGCGTTGACCGAGGTCTTTTTAGCACAGGGAAAACGGGTGATAGCGACCTGTCGTCAGCCTGAAGCCGCGAGCGCCTTACAGGCGCTACATTCGCAAGGTGAGCTGACTATTTTACCGCTCGAAGTCACCGCGGCGGCCTCCATCAGTGAGTTAGCCACATCGTTGCAAGGACAAGCGATTGATATTGTCTTTAATAACGCGGGCGTGCTCGGCGGTGAGCAGCAATCGGTTGACGAGATGGATATTGCCGATTGGGCAAACGTGCTGGCTATCAATACCATTGCGCCGTTTCAACTGAGTGTGGCGCTAAAGCCCAACTTACTCCTATCCAAACGGCCTCGTTTGATCACCATTTCGAGTTCAATGGGATCGCTGGCAGGCACCTCGACCAACATGTATAGCTATCGTAGCTCGAAAGCGGCGGTCAACAAGGTGATGCAAGTGTTGTCGAATGAATGGGCAGCAGACGGGATCATCGTGTGTCCAGTGCACCCGGGCTGGGTTCGCACGGATATGGGTGGGGCCGACGCTGATATTTCCGTGGAGGAATCGACCTCAGGACTCGTGGCGTTGGCAAACAACTTAACCGCCGCACAGTCGGGTCGGTTTTGGTCGTACGACGGCGAAGAATTGCCATGGTAATGCCGGTAAAAACAGGGTGACTTGGGCTGTGTTTTGCCGGGTTAATTCCAATTATTGCTATCTATATTGTTGAAAGTAATGCAAAAATTTGGATCTTTCGTTTTTCGGGTTCTACGCTTGTTAGGTGTGGTGATCAATAGCAAGGAGACAACATGATTTCGGTAAATGAACATTCTCAAACGGTGACGCGCCCTGCCTCAGAGAGCACAGCAACGCTTCACGAGTTTCTTCGCCTATTGCGCCTCAATCACTTTAACGCCGCGCCGATGCCAATCGCGCTTGATGAGGAGCACGAAACCTTAAGTTTAGTCGCAGGTAAGACGTTCGATTCTGTGCTAGACGCAGAGATGGGCAGTGAACAAGCGCTGATCTCAGCGGCAAGATTACTGCGTCAGTTCCATGATGCCAGCGCGAAAACGCTAAAATACTTGCCAGCAGTGCAGCATTGGTCGCTACCCGTTCGCCAGCCGGTGGAAGTGATCTGTCATGGTGATTTTGCGCCGTACAACGTGGCGTTAGCAGGCGGTGAAGTGAAGGGGGTGTATGACTTTGATACAGCGCACCCTGCACCAAGAGTCTGGGATCTGGCATACGCTTTGTATTGCTGGTGCCCGTTTAAAACCGCCGACGGCGATCGCATGGGCGATATTGAATCGCAAATTGCTCGTGCTGTGCTGTTTTGTCAGCACTACGGCGCTGATGCTGCGCAACGTGAAGCTTTGGTGGAAACCATGATCGCTCGCCTTGATGCGTTGATCTCTTTTATGGAAGAGCAAGCGAAGCATAACCCTAAATTTGCGCAGAACATCGCAGACGGCCATCATTTGGCATATCAGCAGGACATGGCCTATCTCAAAGCGCATCGCGATAAAATCACGACCGCGTTAGTGAAGTAATTCAGTAAGTTCACAATCAGGTATTGTAGTGGTGCGGAAACAAAAAAGGGGCGTGACGCCCCTCTTGGTTTCAAAGCGGATCAGTGAACTGATTGCTAGCTCATTATTGAGCGTATCAGCGACGTGCTCGATTTAGCCTTCGCTGCTTTCTTCTGTCGTGTCATCTACCGCTGCCTGCGGCTCAGCTGCGTTTTCCGCTGTTGCTGGCTCGTCAGGGGTGTGGTTTTGGCGGAAGTATTCCCATTGCTCGACAGACTCACCATTAGGCAAGTCGCAATAGGTCATTCGGACATCCTCTTCAGTCACAGTGCGCAAAGCGCCATCTTGTTCGACACAAAAAACTGCCGCTGGGTTGGCAAGCGTGGTGCGCGTGACAACTTCTTGGCGATCGCCGCCTGTAAGATAACAACCTGAAAGTAGGGCTGCTGGGATCAAAAATGCCAGGGGTAATTTGCGCATAAGAGGTTCTGCTCCTTTGAATATAGAAAAAGCCAGACAGGAGTCTGGCTCATAACTCCGTCAGATTACATAGTAAGCGGCCAAGACGGAGAGCGCAAAACACAAGCGAGTTCGAATGGTCTTTTATGCTTTGGGTCACACTCTAACGTGTGATTGTTGCGAAAACATTAAATTGATCACGCTTTATAAAGACGCGAGTGTCTTTTTGTTTGTCAATTCGTGACTGGTTTTAATTAAAACTGCAGGGGTGACGAAGAAACAAACAAATCTACGCTTCGTTTTTCAACTTGTGCTACTGCGTCGGCGTTGGCTAACTTTTGGTTCTGCGAGTGAACCGAAATTATCGGCGGAATAAAGCGATGCGTGGCTGTCTCTGCCTTAAGCTCTCGCCCCTTAGCGGCGACTACTTGAGCGCTCAATAATTTACGTGATAGAGGTCGCGGCGTGAGCAAATCCTCTGGGTATCTCGATCTTTTCCTTTAATATTAATAGGGGATAGGGTAAGTTCGGACGCGATGTCATAGGGGACGATACATGGATAAACATGATGAAGTGCTGATTGCACTGCGGCAAATCATCCGAGCGATCGATCTGCATTCTCGTAAGTTGAGTAAAGAGACGGGGCTGACGGGGCCACAATTGTTGTTAATGCGTGAGATCCGCTCTGCTGGGGAAGTCACCATTCGCCAACTGTCGAAAAACACCAACATGAGTCAAGCTACCGCGACCACCATCCTTGATCGCCTTGAAAGCCGTAATCTAGTGACCCGCCAACGAAGCTCACTCGATAAGCGTAAAGTGCATGCCTACCTCACCGAGCAAGGCGCGAAAGCGCTGGAAGGTTCACCCGAGCCCCTGCAAGAGCATTTTATTCAGCAATTTAATAATCTCGAAGTGTGGGAGCAGTCGCTGCTGTTATCCTCGGTGCAACGTATTTCGCGCATGATGAACGCCGAGCACCTTGATGTGGTGCCTATGATGTGGGCCGGCAGCATGACCGAGCACGAGCATTGATTTCTTGAATAATGATCAGTGTTAGTTATCTCTTGCATAGCACGGTTCTGGTTGAGGTTACGCCATAACGGATTCGAAGCGAGTAGGGAAAAGTGGCTAAGCTGAAGTACCTAAGTTGAAATGACTGAGCCGAAATAACTAAGAAAGAGATAAAAAGAACCCCGCTGAGTGCGGGGTTCGTTGTTTCTGGCTGTTTGAAGCGTCTGCTCATTTCAAAAGCAATTAAGGTGTTAACCACCCCAACCGCGAGACGAAGAACGACTGCTGCTCCAGCTACTGCGGCTAGAAGAGCGGCTGTTCGACGCGCTAGAGCGGTTGCTGCTACTCCACGATGAACGAGCTTGCGCTGTTGAACCAAAGCCACCACGAGAGATGGTACGTGCCACGGTCGGTTTTGGCTCTAGGTCACGGCTTGTCACGGTGACAGTGCGAGCTGAACCTTTGCTAGAGCCGTAGCGATGGCCGTCGGCACTCGACCACGTATCGTAGTAACGGCTCGATGGCACTGAGCTGTAGTACATTGGCTGCGAGTAGTAACGACGATCGTTTAGCATTCGCGCAAACATGAAGCCGGCCATTGCTGGCATAAACCATGACTGATTCGACGATGCGCTTGCCTGTGGCAAACCGGCATTGGCCATGCTGACGCAAGCTTCTTTACCGAAATCGGCTTCACAATCTTCAATCGATGCGTATTTAGGCGCGGTACGTTGCGCTTCCAATAATGCATTCACGTAGGCGATTTCACACTGCTCAGCGCGGGTTGGGTTTTCTGACTGACAGTCATCAAGAGACTTGTAAATCACCGCTTTGGTCTCAGGATCGCCACTACAACCTGCCAATACAGCGGCGGTGATTGGTGCAATCGAGAAATAGCGCCAGCTCTTGCGGTAACGGGCTAAATTGACTTGGGTACTGCGTTTCATTTTACCCCCTTAGAAGCTCATGCTCGCTGCATTGAGCATACCGACCGCGATAGACGTCGCTGCCAAGACAATGGCCGCCGGAACTTCATCATTGGTAATGCGTTCAATCAACTTTGGCATAAAGACAAAGCGGACCATAAAGAAGGTTAAGATCTGTGCGATCAGCGCAACAAGACCCCAAACAGCGTAGTCAACCCAGTCGATAGAGGCCGAAGCGGCGCCCGCAATCGCGATGCTGTAACCGACAAATGCACCGGCGTAGGCGACGGCGGCAGCCGTATTCTTTTCTTTGATCAGCTTCCACTCATCGTGTGGGGTGATGAAGGTGTAAACCAGCTTGAAAATCATCAAGAAGACCAGAGACAGGCCAAAGTACAATAGAAAGCCCGGTAGTCCGGTTAACGAGTCTAAAATTAACATCATAAATCCTTTTAACCGATAATCTTAAAATCGGTGGGGGTGAGATCAAAGCCAGTGCTAAGAGCGACACAACGCTCTGCGCGGTTATTGAGGATCTGCTCTTCGGCAGAAACCAAAAGGTATTCATCGTGATCAGCGTTCGCTTCACGCGCATACAACATGATGAACTGATCGGTTTCGCTGGTCACCGTTTCGCTCGTCCACGTTTTTTCGGTCATCGCCACTGGTGCGGTGTTGTCCCAGCTTTTGTGGAAGGTTTGTCCATCCAATTCGCTGGTCGCTTGCACTACCTTGTGATTGAGCCATTCATCCCACGCGGTATTGCCATCGACTGGCAACGTTTCATAGAAGTAGAACAGCTTTACCTCAGCAACGTCAGCATCGTCCACGCCACCGTCTTGCAGCACTTGAATGAAGCCGTCGTCATCGGTGTAGAAACGGAGAATACGGGTGTTGTTGTCCAATTGAACAAGGCCTACGGCTTTGATCAGTTGCGTTGTTGCCGCGCCTTCGATAGTTAGATCAGGCTCTAGCAGGCGCATTTTTAGCGCGTCGAGTTCAATCGCGCCGCCAAGCTTTAAACCCAGCACTTGGGGTGGTGGATCGAGTGGCGTTTCCGGTTTTTTCTTTTTAAACCAATCGAACATGTGAGATCACCATTGAATATTTGTGATTCGGTCATCGGCGATATAAAACAATCGCGCGCCTGATTCTACCTGAGTTTCCAACGTAGGGTTAAGTTGAGTTGGTCCGTTGGGATTGATCAAACCAATAATGGTCGCGTTGTAGTCAGATTTGAACTTGTCGAACAGATCGCGCACCAAGCAGCCGTCAAGATCCGTTGGGTATTGCAGCGCATACTGGGTCATGCCCTTGTCAGTACTCAACAGTTCATGGTGCAGTGAGCTTGAGCCTGGATCGATTGCCGCTTTGGCCATCATTTCCGCTGACACAGAAGGAATACATTCGACGTTCGGACAGTGCTGCTTGGCTAATCCCACTAAAGCTTCATCATGGAAGTAAGCCAGAATATGGGCGTTAGTGTTAAGGCCGGAGCAATACAGCGTGGCAGATAAAGTGATGTCGTCTTCTGGGTTATCGACAAGGATAGTTTTCGCGTGGCGCAGATTGAGCTTTTCTGCGGTTGCTGGGTTGGTGAAGGTCTCGGTTCGCACAAACCCGATCTCACTTGGGAGAGGGTTCTCCATTTCCGGGCGAACGCACAACACAATCGATTGTGAGGGCTCTTTCCCGTGTTGGATCATGCGAATAAGGTCGAGAGTACGCTGGCCATTCCAGCCTAA
The DNA here is from genome assembly GCA_019703815.1 of Thaumasiovibrio occultus. Lineage (GTDB taxonomy): Bacteria > Pseudomonadota > Gammaproteobacteria > Enterobacterales > Vibrionaceae > Thaumasiovibrio > Thaumasiovibrio occultus. The sequence goes on from AP023053.1 coordinate 54,951, forward strand.
AATAACAATGTGATCTTTCACATTTACCCCTCGCTTCCCTGTAATGCCGGCGCGCCAGATGCTCGCAGCAAAGCCAGCAAGCTGACCAATCACAATTGCAAACAACCCTAAACCGGCGGGGATAACATATAGCAAGGTTACCCATTTCCCCGCGACCGTTTCTGGTGACATATCACCGTAGCCGACGGTTGATGTGGTAACGATAAGAAAATAGATGAAGTCAGTGGCGGAAGCGTAGATCGCCTCTTCCCCCGCTGCCCAGTAACAAAGCCAAGCAAAAGCGGCGTAGGCCGCGAATAAGATCGCGAGACTACGCCCTGTAAGATTGACTAATTGTTGAATGATCCACGGGCGGAAACGCGTCCACGCGTAGACCTCAGTCCACATTGCCACCGGTTATTTGCCGAGGATGCGAGCCAGTTCGTCTTCGGCTGAAGTGCTACCTGAACCGGTAATACCTGCTTCAGCCAGTTTCTTATCCAAGCTGCTGCCGGTTGCTTCTTCATCGAGTTCAGCCGCTGCTGAAAGCTCAGCTGCGCGCAATTCTTGACGGTTTTTGATGCGCTCTAGCGACTCGACTGCTGTCGACATCTTCGCATTGGCACCCACGCTGGTTGCAGAAACCGCCGCTTGCGCTTTTTGCACTGCTTCGTTGGCTTTAACGACATCAACTTGTTGCTCTAGTTGACGCAGTTTGTCTTTCGCTTTGGCAACGTTGGTACGCATGCTGGTTTCTGATGATTGGAATTGATCCAAGTACGTTTGTTCAACGTCTTTTTCACCGCGTAGTTGGCTCACTTTCTGAGCACACTCTAGTGCCAACTCTTGCTGGCCTTTCTCCATCGCGTTACGCGCATGGCCTTCGTATTCTTCAATGCTGCTTTGTAGCGCATTGACTTTTTGCTCGGCGACTTTACGCTTTGCTACGATGCCAACCAAGGCTCTGTCAGAGCGCTCTAGTTCCGCTTTTGCTTCACGGATTTCTTGGTCAAGAATGCGAATTGCTTGGTTGTCAGCAATCGCTTCTGCCGCTTCGTTGGCACCGCCTTTTAGTGCGGTTACTAATTTAGTCCAGACACCCATGTTACTTTCCTCCCTTTAGGTGGTCTTGATACAGCTCGAGGATTTCCTCGATATTCGCAAATTGTGTTCCGATTTCTATCATTATGCTCTCTGCTTTTGACTGCGAAGAGAGGGAACCAAATGCAATGTAGTAGCTAATATTATTAATATTATTAATGCCCACTGATGTTAGTGGAAACATTTTGTGTGTACGCAAGATATCTTCGTTAAATGCGTTAGGATCTTTTACCATATCCTTTTCAAATAACAGAGTTTCAACAAGAATCTGCTCGCCAGAAACTGCAACAAACGCCGTCAGGCCGTCTTCGTTGGTTACAACCAGGCTCTCACCTTGTGCTTCCACTGTCCAGCCATCGTGTTTGGCAATAATTTCTTGCAATTGTTCAGTTTGCCACATAATTCTCTTACCTGTATTTGGGTTGAAATGACGAACCTAAGTCGTCAGACGGTACACTTTTTATATGCGCTGTGTTTAACACTAAACGCGGCAACAAAGGTATCGCCTTCACGCTGAAAACGCGAGGGCAGCACAACATTATCCGTCTAACTTCACGTTGTTTCCTACCATCCCCATCATTCTTTTCAGCACTTTGTGACTGATCTCTACCTGAGTTTCACGTCGGGCAAACAGAAGGGTTTCATTACGGGGTTAGGGTGCTAATGCGCGCTGACCACAGTGTAGCGTTTTTCCGGCAAACTGGCGCTGAATACGCTACCCACTGCCCAATTTTTTGCTGTTAAAGTAGGTTATATCAGCCTGATTTCGTTGCTATTTGCAATAAAATCGGCACTTTTACGTATCAACAGCGGCGGTCGATTAGGACACGCTGACTTAGTTCTTTCTGGCCGCAAAAGCGATGAATAATCTATTAAATATTTGTTTAAGGTATCTTTTCTGGTTTTTTTGTACGGGGAAATAACCTTGTCAGCAGGGGTGATTCATGTGCTTGAAAGCGGCATGTAACGTAAAAAACCATGATGCCTTGCTAGTACAGGGGAAAGATTTCACGTTCGTTACATTGGTTTTATGACTCAAGTTCATAGTATCGCTTCACGCATTATGCATCTCAAAAAAACATCAGCCAGTATCAACTTCGACTCGATATACCGCGCATGTCGGGTTACGTGATTTGTTAAAACTGGAGAGACAAATGAAACTAGGAATGAAAAGGACTGCCCTTGCTGTTGCTATGGCAACAACAATGACTGCAGGCATGGTTGCCACTGCACACGCTGCTCCGACACACGATAAGCAAGTGATCGGTTACTTGACGCAGTGGGAAGCATGGAAAGGACCAGCTGAGGGTTTCTCAGTAAAAGGCGAAGCAACCCACCTCAATGTGGATATGAGCATCTACTCTATCCTTAACTTCTCTTTTTTCGGGGTTGCTAAAGACGGTTCTATGCACTCTGGTGATTTGCGTAACAAGAGCATTTACCAACCGAATGCTGTGCAAGAGCCAGGTCCTCTACTTCACCCAGACGTATACTCTAGCTGGGACTTCCACATCCTTTGGGGTGAGCTAGAGTACATCCACCAGTTCCCTGGCACCGAACCATGGCAGGCAGAAGCACGCGCTAAAATTGAAGCAGCGGGCTTTGTAGAAGATGGTCGTGGCTGGAAACACGTACCGACTGGTCTAACTGGCCAAATGCCGATCCCATTGCCAAAAGCGGGCGGTGCTCCAGGTCTTATCGATCTTGCACACCAAAATGGCGTGAAAGTAATGGCATCGATCGGTGGTTGGTCTATGTCTAAGCACTTCCCAGAAATGGCAGCGGATCCTGTTAAGAAAGAGCGTTTCTTGCAAGACGTTGACCGTTTGATGGCAATGGGCTTTGACGGTATTGACATCGACTGGGAATACCCAGGTTCAGGCGGTATGAACTTCACTGGTACGCCAGAAGATTACGCGAACTTTGAGCAGTTGATGGAAGATATCCGTAAGCGTATCGGTCCAGACAAACTGATCACTGCAGCATTTAAAGCAGTTCCAGCTGCGCTAGATGGCTTTAACTGGCCACGCCTAGTTGCATCAATGGACTACTTCAACATGATGACTTACGACCTGAACGGTGGTTGGTCTAACGTTGCGGGTCACAACTCACCGTTGTACCCATACCCAGAAGAAGAGTTCCCAGGTCTGACGCTTGACGATCTACGCAAGTGGATGATCGCTGAAGGTATCCCTTCTGAGAAAATCAACTTCGGTGCTGCGTTCTACGGCCGTGGTGTTCAAACGACTGAAGCAACAGCTTACCTAGGCGCGCCAACGGACAAGCGTAACGTTAACTTCTCTGTTGATGGTCCTGCGACTTCTGCAGTTGACTTGACTAACTGGAGCAAGTTCGAAGGTCAGCCTAACTACAACTTCCTGACTAAGCAGCCAGGTTGGACGCACAGCTACGATGCAACTGCAGACGTACCATACGCGGTGAAAGATCAGTTCTTCTTGAGCTACGATGATGAGCGTTCAATGGAGAGCAAGGCACAGTACATCGTTGATCACAACCTTGGTGGTATCATCGTATGGCAAGTGCACGGTGACATCGAGTGTAAAGGTGAGTTCATCCAGTACGGCACTAAGCTGTCTCAGTGTACTAACCTAAGCTCGCCACTGGCTGAGTCTATTGACCGTGTATTCTCTGCGAACACTGTTCCAAACAATGCACCAGTTCTGACTGTACCAGCAGCACAAACTGCAGCAGCAGGCGCAACCATCACCTTTACCGTTTCTGCAACTGACGCTGACGGCGATCTACTGAAGATCACGGCAAGCGGCGCGCAAGTTACTGACAACGGTGACGGTACTGCACTGATCACTTACACTGCGCCAGTAACCGGTGTTGACGTACAAGAAACTATCTCTGTAACGGTTTCTGACGGCCGCACTTCAGACATGGCGAACGTGGTAGTTAACGTAACTGGTAACGGTCTAAACACTGCACCAGTAGCGACGGCTCCAGCGTCTGTAGACGTAAACAGCGGCGCTGACGCGACTATCGTTGTTGAAGCTTCAGATGCAGACGGCGACGCGCTAACCATAACTGCATCGAAAGGTACTGTGACGCAAACGGCTTCAGGTGCGAACGTGGTTGTTACTGCAGCAGCGTCTGATGTTGATACAGCAGAAACTGTTGTTATCACAGTAGCTGACGGTACTGACGCGGTTGAGCTAACTGTTACCTTGAACGTTAAAGGTGCAGCGAACGTGTCTACTTGGGATGCGTCTGCAGTTTACGTAGGCGGTGACAGTGTTGAGCACGCAGGTAAGACTTGGGTTGCTAAGTGGTGGACTCAAGGTAATGAGCCAGGCACTAACGCAGTTTGGGAAGACCAAAGCGGCGGTAAAGACAACAACACAGGTAACGGCAACACTGGCGGCGATACTGGTAACACAGGTAGCAGCTGGGATGCAGGTAAAGTTTACACCGGTGGTGACACTGCGGTATTTAACGGTGTGACTTACAAAGCGAAGTGGTGGACTAAAGGTGATACTCCAGGAAACCAATACGGTCCTTGGGAAGCACTATAATCCTCAGTTAATATCTCGTTTTACACTGTAAATACGAACAAAGGCTGCTCATGGTGAGCAGCCTTTTTTGTTTGTCGGTGAGAGTAAAACGGATTGATGGCGTTCACTGCCTTCTGTACTTTGCTCCTAGCTTCTTTTTCTAACCCACAGCAACCGAGCCAGCAGCCATAAACGTGATAAGTAACTAACGCGATAAGCAACAAGCGCAATAGATGGGATCTGCATCGAAAGGGTAAGGGCTCACGCTTAACCGCCATGCGGATTAGCGTTACAAACAGAATGGCATGAAATGTTTAGCCACAAAGCGCTTTTGCTTTTTATTAGCAATACACTCGACACGATTTTAGGAGCCTTAGCCATGACAGCTTTTGCCATTGCGCTGGTAGTGATTTCCGCACTTTTGCACGCCGGTTGGAATCTGGTGGGAAAAAGCAGTAGCAGCGCGGGTATGGCATTTTCGTTGTCGGTGAGTGTGATCGCCTCTGTGGTACTTGCACCTTATATTTTGTGGTTTCTCTCTACATTAGGTTGGCATACGCTGCCAATGGCGTTTTGGGGGTTAGTGGTGGCAAGTGGCGCGTGCCAAATGGTGTATATGGCGGGGTTGATGTTTGCCTATCGTCACGCCGATATTGGTGTGGTGTACCCGATAGCGCGGGGCGTGCCGATATTGTTGGTTGGGGCTGGTGCGTTTGCGTTGGGGCAAGCGACAACGGGCCTGCAATGGCTGGGATTTTCTGCGATCACTTTGGGTTGTCTGCTGGTGCCACTGAAACACTTTCGGGAGTTTAACCTCAGCGCTTACGCCAATTTAGGGATCGTTTGGGCAGTGGTGGCCGCGTTGGGAACCGCCGGGTATTCCATCATTGATAATCAAGCCCTGATTGTGATGGGTGATGTTGCTGACCCAACATATTCAGTGAAGCAACAAGTGCTGTTTTATATCGGCATTCAATTCTGGGCGATGGCGCTGCCAGGATTGATCTATTTTCTACTCACGGGGCAAATCGCCAAGCTTAAAGTGGCGTGGCAATGTCGCTACAAAGCGGGATTAACGGCGCTGATGATGGCCTCGACGTATAGCCTCGTATTAGTGGCAATGACGATGACTGACAACGTGAGCTTAGTGGTCGCGCTGCGCCAGATCAGCATTGTGTTTGGCTTACTTCTCGGCCATTGGTTTCTAAAAGAGCCGTGGTTTCACACCCGCTCAGTAGGCGTTGCTGTGATCCTCGCCGGTTTAATTCTCGCGCTAGTATAAAGTCCGCATTTACTCACTCACATTGACCGTGCAGCGAATTATCGCCGCACTGTTTGTACTGCCTTTACCAATCTCACTAATGCTACTAGGTTTATATCTAGTGAGATGTTGTATCAACACTGATGCATAGAGTGAGGTAGGGCGAATGGGGCAACGACGGCAGGGAGTAATCGTAGGCTATTGCCTTGCGGCGCTGCTTTCGCTGTTGTTACTGTTCGTTTTTCTACCCTCACATCCGCATGAACCTTCTTATCATGATCATGCCTCTGCAACCGGTGTCGAGAAAAATGCGGTTAGTGACGCGGCAAGCGCTGATCCGAGCGATATATCGTACCACCCGCTTGTCTCGCCGATCCCTGTGCAAGAACGTCTCAATAAAGCCCAAGCACTCCTCGGTTGGGTGTTGTTCAACGATGCCAATCTTTCTTCCAATAACAGCGTGAGCTGTGAAAGCTGCCATCATCTCGATGGAAATGGCGCGGAGCGCTCTGCGGTATCGGTGGGTGTTCATGGTCAAGGGATCCGCAATTCACTCACGGTGTATAACACCGCTTACAACTACCGATTTTTCTGGGATGGTCGCGTTAACAGTTTACACGATCAAATTGATGGGCCTATCCACAGCGATGTCGAGATGGACTCAAACTGGAACAACATCGAAGCCTATTTAACGGCATCTAACAGCTATGCGGCATTGTTTGAAGCAGCAAATTTAACGGTGTCAGAGCAAAGCGTAAAAACGGCATTGGTGGAGTTTATGCGAGGTTTAAACACGCCCAATGCGCCGTTTGATCGTTATTTAAAAGGGGATGCATCAGCACTTACCGCTCAGCAAGTACGCGGCTGGGAGACGTTTCAACAAGAAGGCTGCATTCGCTGTCATCGCGGTACCAATATTGGCGGCGGTATGGTGATGCGGTTTGGTTTCTTTGGTGAAAATACCCGCGGCGCAGAACGCTCAACCGATACCGGACGTCATCTCGAAACCGAAAAGCCCGAAGACATGTATTTGTTCCGCGTCGCCAGCCTGCGCAATGTGGCGGAAACCGCGCCCTATTTTCATGATGGCCGCACCCAAACCCTAGAGCAAGCGATTCAAATTATGGGAGAAAGCCAACTGGGTAAAACGTTCGATCCCAATACCATTGCTGATCTGAGCGCTTTTCTAACGTCGTTATCGGGGGATCGCCCCGCTATTTTGGAAGAGTTTGAGAATGAATAAAACCAAGAGCTTATTTGTCGTTGCCGTCTTCATCCTTGCGGGGCTTTTAGGGGCGGTGACTGCCCTGTATTTGGAGTATCGTCAGATCACACAGTACCGCGGGCAAGTAAGCGAATTGGGCCATGAGATAATTGAAGCCCGTGACGCCGTAACGCAGCATGTATTGAATGCCAACTCTGATCCTTACTATTTAACGCAAGTGTTGGTAGATATAGAACGCGAAACCCAATATATCGTTGAAAGTTATCATCAAAGTACCGGGGTATGGTTCTACAAACGTGAGACTTATGCGCAGTTAACTGGCTTTACACAGTCGTTAGAAACCATAACTGATGCGTTAGATCATGTCATTGGCATTATCATTATGGAGCACTCACTTCTTAACTCCATTTCACAGCACTACGGCGGCCAATTAGGAGAAAATAGTACTGATCTGCTCCATATCCTGATAGGTAGTGAGGATCACACCAACTCAACTGATTTCGCGCAATTAGTGACCACCTATCGCAATGTTGAAGCGCAAAAACAGCAGTTATTTGCGGTGTTGTTGTCCCATGAAAACATGGCGTTTGTGGAATCGTCTGAACAAGCGATGGGGAAAATTAGCGATAACGTTAGGGCTTTGATTATTAAGCTGTTGATCTTGTCAGCGCTGGTCGTAACGTCGTTGATTTTGTTTGTGTATGTTTTGCGGATCAAAGAGCTACGTCGCAACAATGCCGCGTACCAAGCGGCGATTGCCCAAATTGAAAAAGCCAACCACGCAAAATCTATCTTTTTAGCCACCATGAGCCATGAGCTCAGAACGCCAATGAACGGCGTGTTGGGTATTGCACAAATTATTCAAGAAGATGCCAGCGAGCAGCACATTAAAGATCAGGCAAAAATCATTATCGACTCTGGCCAGCACTTGGTCACGTTACTGAACGACATCTTGGACTTTTCCAAAGTGGAGCAAGGCAAGATGGTGCTGGAGAGTAAGCCGTTTACCATGGATGAAGTGGTAATGCCGCTGCAACAATCACTCAAACCGCTAGCCAAAGATAAAGCGATCGGTTTTGAGATCAGTAATATCATGCCTCAAAATACGCGCTTGGTTGGCGATCCTTCTCGCCTTCGTCAGATGCTATTCAACCTTGCAGGCAATGCGATTAAGTTTACTCAGCAAGGGACAGTGGATGTGCGAATTGCGCTATTGGGCGATGAGAAAGAGGGGTTGCACATCACGGTAAAAGATACGGGGATTGGGATCGCTGCTGACAAACTCGAATCGATATTTACCCCGTTTGAGCAGGCGGAATTGTCGACCACCCGCAAGTTTGGTGGCACCGGGCTCGGGCTTTCTATCGTCAAACAGATTGCGGATTTGATGGGCGGTGACGTTGAGATCAGCAGCGAATTAGGGCAAGGGACTCAGTTCGTGCTACGCCTACCTTTACACCTTGAATTTGCGGCGCAAGAGCAAACGCCACTCGCGCCGACAGAAATAGTGCCACAAACGGCGACGGAGCAATCGATGCAGGAGTCGCCGCCAGTAGCGAGTGAAAGTGTCTCTGGTGCCGCCACAACAGCGCCAACATTGCCAGCGCAGTCGATTAACATTTTGTTAGTTGAAGATAATAAAGTGAATGCGATGGTAGCGCGCCGCTTCTTGGAAACTTGTGGCTACAGCTCCGATTTGGCCCCGGATGGCTTGGAAGCATTAAAAATGCTGAGAGAAAAGCGCTATGACTTGATTATCATGGACAACCATATGCCGAATTTGAGCGGCATCGATACTATTAAGCGCTTGCGCCAAGAGCTGAAACTCAACACTGTGGTGTTCGCCTACACCGCCGACGTGTTCAAAGATGTGCACGATGAGTTTATCGCGGCAGGGGCCAACTTTGTTCTTACTAAACCGCTACAAAAAAACAGTCTAGAGCAAGCATTGCGACAGTTTCATCGCGAGATCTTTCAAGCCGCCTCAACAGCTGAAACGAATGTGATCCCCTTGGTGCGCTATCCGGCAAGTCAGTTGCCGATGACCGAAGAAGAAGTGACTCACAGCCGTTTATGGCAACAAAAGGAACTGCCGCCAGAAGAAAAGCGTGCGCAGTTGATTGGTTTAAATCTGGCGTTAAATGAGGCGAGCGATCGTTTATGTGATGCCTATGCTGATGCAAATAGCGAGCAATTAGCGCGGGTACTAGACACTGTCACCACTTTGGCGCTGAAATTTAGTCTGTCAGATTTGAACTCGTTGGCTCATGAGTCAGCCGAGTTGGTTAAAACGCAGCAATTGCCGGATGTTGAGGAGCTACAAAAATTGCTAAATCGAATGCAGGTCAATCGTCATCAAATTGATCGCCTTTTAGAACAGAGCGCCGCTTTGCCATCACAGAAAAACCACGCTCAGTAAATCTGCCACATTGAACCTAGCGTGTCAGGCTTGCTGGGCGTGACAAACCAACTTTAAGCAGCCTGACCTCACCTTTTAAAAACGAAAGCCATTGTTTGAGAAGCGATTGGCCGTTGTGCCGCCAGTGCGGCTTTACCTTCCCCCAATGTTCCTGTCGATAGTGCGGCAACGCGTTATTGCATGGATAGAGCGGACTGACTCGCAAATGACAAGTTTCACATTGAGAAGATTGTCAGCTTTGCTATCTTGTGCCTCATTAACAAGTGGCGGCGCGGTTGACACCAGGTACCTCGCCATCATGCGCCTCACCACTAAGGGAAGGGCTTGCGGGCATGGAGAGCAGAGATGAAAAAGTGGATAGTCGTTGGGTTGATTGCCGTGGGCGTGATGTATCACTCAACCCTGTTGCGCGTGCCGCTGATCTTTCAATCAGCGGAAGCGGCGCTGGCAGATTTTTATGACTCAACCGATCAAGCGGAAGATATGCTTATGGATCCGCTAATCCTCGCAGGGCCACGGGTTGTGCCATTGGTGTTAGAAGAGGTGACCTCATCGACCATGCCGCATCGCCGCTATGCAATTCACTTTTTAGGTCGCTATCCTGCGGCTATCCCGACGCTGAAAACGATTTTGGCCGATGAATATGAAGTGGAGTACATCCGCCGCGATGCGCTGGCAAGTCTCTTCAATGTCGATCCCACACTAGGGCAAGATCTCGCAAAACGGTATGTGTCTAGAGGCGGTGTATTAGGTGAAACCGCAACGAATATTGCCGCCGGCCACAATCCCCATTGGTTTGAGCGCACCTATTGGCAAGCGCTGACCAATGTACATCATTAAGGAGCGGCAAATGGAATTTATCGGCAACCCTAGCTGGGATCCTGTGAAAAGCGGCAGCCTGTTGTGTGATGAGCTCACCGCCTTATTTGAGCAGCACCAAGAGGCATTAGCACAAGCACTTGCCAATGATTTGCCACCAGAGCATGTCGGCAAGCGTTATCAAACATCCGATTTCACCATTGAGGATGTGACCTATATTGACATGCATACTTACCTGCTACGTTATTCCTACGCTTGGCAAACTTGGGGCGGCGAGAACAGTGGGCGAACCCAACACGAGATGCACTTTGGCATTTTGGATGGCGGTGTGGTGAAACTGTTCTTCTTGGAATAGGGTGTGGGGTAAAAGAGCTAACTTGTGTTAGCTCTTTTTTTAGGTTTGTCGTTACTTGAAAGGGGCGAGGCAGATAACCGCCCTACGTTTTGAATGCTGTTTAGGCGGTATGGTAGCGGTAGAACACGGTCGCTAAAGGCGGTAAGGTCAATGTCACCGAATGCGCTAAACCATGACTTGGCACGTCTGCGACGTCTAACTCAGCCTCGACGGGCGCATCACTGCCCCAGTAAGTGCTGCTGTCTGTGTTCAGTAGCAGTCTGTATTGCCCTTCTGTCACTGGCACTCCCAAGCGGTAGTTTTCCCGTGGCGTGGGCGTAAAGTTACTGACCACTAAAATCCGCTCGCCGTTGTCGGACAAGCGCTCGTGGGCAATAACGCTTTGCTCGGCATCACTGTGTTCGCGCCATTCAAATCCACTCGGTTCACAATCTTTTTGGTGCAGTGCTGGCTCACTGCGATAGAGATGATTAAGGGCTTTCACCAAATGTTGCATGCCTTGATGTTTGTCGTATTGCAGCCAATGCCACTCTAACTGCGCATCGTGATTCCACTCCGCGGTTTGTGCGATTTCAGTTCCCATAAAGTTGAGCTTTTTCCCCGGCTGACCATACATGTAGCCAAGATAGGCACGTAAGTTTGCCGCCTGCTGCCACTCATCCCCCGGCATCTTGTACATCATTGAGCACTTACCATGCACGACTTCATCGTGCGAAAGGGAAAGGACATAGTTCTCACTAAAGGCGTAGCTTAGTGGCAGCGCCAAGGTGGCATGGTGATACTGACGATGGATAGGTTGTTCGCGAATATAGGCGAGGCTATCGTGCATCCAGCCCATGTTCCATTTCAATCCGAAGCCCAATCCGCCGTCGCGAGTGGGCGCTGTGACACCGGGAAACGCGGTAGACTCTTCTGCAATGGTGAGCGCATTGGGGTAACGGGCGTAGATCTCTTCGTTCATCCATCGGAGCAAGCTCACCGCATCATAGTTGATGTTGCCGCCTTCACAGTTCGGGATCCACTCATCGTGTTGACGTGAGTAATCGAGGTACAACATGGAGGCCACCGCATCCACACGCAAGCCATCGATATGGAAGTGCTCGAACCAAAACAGGGCGTTGGAAACCAACAAGCGACGCACATGATCGCGGCCATAATCGTAAATGTAGCTGTTCCAATCGTTGTGCCAGCCGCGACGTGGATCCGGATCGTGGTAAAGCGCCGTACCATCGAAGTGGGCGAGGCCATGCTCATCCGCCGGATAGTGCGCGGGCACCCAATCCAGGATCACCCCGATGCCGGCTTGGTGGCATTGATCGACGAAGAATTTGAACTCATCCGGTGAGCCATAACGACTGGTCGGGGCGAAGAGTCCGATCGGCTGATAGCCCCAAGAGCCAAAGAACGGATGCTCGCTAACAGGCAGTAGCTCAACATGGCTATAGCCCATCTCGACCAGATAAGGGATCAGTTCGGCTGCCAACTCACGATAGGTCAGGAAATCCCCGTTGGCATGGCGTTTCCAAGAGCCTGCATGCAACTCGTAAAATGACAGAGCTTCTTTATGCTTGGCCGTGACTGGACGTTGCTGCCACGCGCTGTCTTGCCAGTGGTATTGGTTTTGATCGTAGACAATCGACGAAAACGACGGATATTGCTCGGCGTGATAGCCCCATGGATCTTGCTTGTGGGGTAGTGCGTTTCCTTGGCTGTCTTTTAAGGCATATTTATAGCAATCGCCACCGTTAAGGCCCGGAATAAACAACAGCCAGCAGCCATGATCAATACGCTGCATTGGATGGCGGCGCTCATCCCAGTGGTTGAAATCGCCAATGACGCTGACTGCGCTGGCGTTGGGCGCAAACACAATAAAGCGAACGCCCTCTACTTGTTGGTCGCCTCGGGTTGCGGTGTGCAATTGTGCGCCCATTTCACTGTGCGCCAACGCCGGCGTATGCAATGCCTCAAGTGCAGGCGCTGCGTCGTGAAATTGGTAAGGGTCAATCACGGTTTGGGTCTGACCTTGCCAATCAATGGTGAGGGAGTAGAGCTGATCGCGCAGATCCAGATCGCAATGCAGCACAAAACTGCTGGTCTCGGCGTCCCGTCTTGGTTGAGTGGTTTTGTGGGTTGATTGGGTTAGGGGATCAGAGGTACGTAGTGCTTTGTGATCAGAGGAGCTTAGGGCCTCGAGAGCAGAAGTACAAAGGGCAGCGGTTGTCTCTGCCGCCGAATGGACAGTTTCGCGAGTTAGCTTGAGCGTTTGTCCTGTGAACGTATTGACACTGACAGCGCTCGCGCCAGGCATAAATACACGTAGGGCCACATCTTGCGCGTACGGCCCTAGCGTTGAAAACGGGTTGTTATAGGCTGCTTTGTCGAGTTGCGATAAAGCGTGTTGAAGTGTGTTAACCGATTCTGATTTCATTGTGATCCTGTGTCTCTGCATCTGCGCGAGTGAACACGTCAGTGCAGTATTTTCATTATTATGCAGGTGGTCTCCATAACCACGAGGCGAGCGGGCCTTAGGGCGATGTCGCGCGGTTATTATCGGCAGAGGGCATAGCGGGGCAAGTTTTGGATGCGAGAGATGAGTGATTACGCACATATCTCCCTATCCGGTTGGACTTAAAACGATCACTTTGTATATTGTTTTCCCGCCAGACTATTAGTCTGACGAATAATAAATAATCAAAACATCATATCAACATCACACAGAAACACTTCTACTCAGGAAAACCAACACAATGGAATGGAAGATGACGTTAGGGGATCCCACGTTATTGGGGGCCTCATTATCGGCTTCTGGCTGCAATTTCTCCGTTTATGCTCCGCACGTCGACGACGCTAAATTGGCGCTGTTTAATGCGGATGATTCTTACCTTGTGATCCCTATGCATCGCCATGGCGATGGCACGTACACGGTGGCGGTGGAGAATGTACACGCTGGCACGCGTTACGGTTACTTCTGCCAAAAAGGGGCCCAATTTCAGTGGATTTTAGACCCGTATGCGGGGGAGATCTGCGACAGTCTTTTTACGAGATCGGTGGCGGAGCCGACCTTGTTGGCTAAGGTGGTCGATCATCGCTTTGATTGGCAACAGAGCGTCGCGCCCAACACCGCGATGAGCCACACTGCGCTATTTGAGCTGCACGTTAAAGGTTTTACCCAACAACACCTTGGGATCGCCGAAGCCTTTCGCGGGACCTACCTTGGTTTGTGTCAGCCCGAAGCGATTGCGTTTTTTCAGCAAGCTGGGATCACTGCTCTACAGTTGTTGCCTGTGGCAGCCAAGCAAGATGAGCCCCATTTACTCGATAAAGCACTAACCAATTACTGGGGTTACAATCCGGTGGCATTTTTCGCGCCGGATGCACGCTTTGCGATCCGCGATCCGGTCAATGAATTCAAACAGATGGTGCGTGAGTTGCATCGTCATGGTATTGAAGTGATTCTGGATGTGGTGTTTAACCATACCGCTGAGGGCGGTTCCGGTGGTCCGGTTTTCCATCAAAAATGGCTCGATCCCGAATTTTATCTGCGTAATAAGCAAGGTTCGCTGCACAATTACACCGGTTGTGGAAACACCGTGGATCTTTCTCATCCTCCGGCGATGCGGATGGTAATGGATGCACTGCGTCACTGGGTGAGCGAATACCATATTGATGGTTTTCGTTTTGATCTGGCGGCAACGTTAGGGCGACACCGTGAGAATTTTTGTGCCAGCGCGGCGTTTTTCCAAGCGGTGTATCAAGACCCGATTTTGCGCCGCTGTAAATTGATCGCTGAACCCTGGGATATCGGGCCGAATGGCTATCAATTGGGCCAGTTTCCGTTGGGTTGGCATGAATGTAATGACAAGTTTCGCGATAACATGCGCAGCTTTTGGCATGGTACGGGCGCGACGGTAGCGGATTTCGCGACCCGTTTGATGGGCTCGCGCGATCTGTTTAGCGCCGCCAACTGGCCGCAAAAGTTGAGCGTGAACTACATTACCTACCACGATGGATTCACGTTGCAAGATCTGGTTTCTTACCAAGGCAGACATAACTGCGCCAATGGTGAAGGAGGGCGAGATGGCCATGGGGATAATCATTCAGACAATCATGGTGTTGAAGGCCCTACCGACGATCTCGCCATCCAAGGTTACCGAGAGCATCAAAAGCGCAATTTAATGGCGAGTTTGTTGTTTAGCTTTGGCGTGCCGCATTTATTGGCAGCCGATCATGTGTCGCACAGTCAGCAAGGCAACAATAATGCATATTGCCAAGATAATGCGCTCAGTTGGCTGGATTGGGCGGCTGCGCAAAATGATACCTTTGGACCTTGGTTGGCAGTGATGATGGACAAGCGCCACCGCTACATGGTGCCGATGATCGACGCGTTTTGTGGTGAAAATCGCAAGTGTCACCGCATCAACTGGACCACGTCAGCAGGGTTACCGTTGTCTGAACACGACTGGCATCAACGTAAGGCGATCCAACTGCATATGGGGTTGTTTGATGACGGCCAAGAGATGCTGTACTTGATTAACCCAACCCCGACAGACAAAACGTTTACTTTACCGGCGGGGAAAGCATGGACCTTGATCTGTGATACTAGCACTGCCGATCTCAGTGATAGCGTATTACCGCAGAGCCAGTTTGATTTAGCTCCTTACTCGATGGCGATAGGGGTACGTTAGATCTTAAACCTCGCGCTTACCCATGGTTTCAGGCAATGGTTCCACTATCTAAAATAATCACCACCGCGCACGATTTAAGGATCGCCAACGAAAAAGGGTCGCCATTGCGACCCTTTTGTCTTTTTCAATCGTCACTGCTAACAGTAGCGATTTACCTTAGGCTTTCAACCCAGTAAGTAAAGACTGCATCTCGTTACTTTGACGGCGCAGTTGCTCCACGTTCATCGAGGTGTTGTTGATCATCTCGCTCATGTTGCTGGCTTGCATGCGAATGTCTTCCACGCTCGCGGCAATGCTGTCGGCCACTGTGCCTTGCTCTTCAGCGGCAATCGCAATTTGATTGCTACTGTCTGAAATGGTGAGGTTTTTATCTGCCAGTTCGCCAATCTCTTGGTTTACTTCGGACATCAACACTTGACCTTCGTTGGCGTTATTGACGGTCACTTCCATCAACTTGGTAAGCGATTGGCTGTTGCGCTGCAGCGCTTCAATCATCGCTTGGATTTCCACGGTCGCTTGCTGAGTGCGTCCCGCCAGCGCGCGGACTTCATCTGCTACCACCGCAAAACCACGGCCCTGTTCACCGGCACGCGCCGCTTCAATTGCTGCGTTCAATGCCAATAGGTTGGTTTGCTCGGAAATACTGTTGATCGTGGTGACAACCGCATCGATCTTCGCCGCATTGGCATCCAACTCTTCCACCGCTTTTGACGCGGACTGAATTTCAGTGGACAGATGTGAAATCGAACTTAAGGTGTTTTCCACTTTGGTTTGACCGGTTTGTGCAACACTGCGGGCTTCATCGGTTTGGCTGCGAGAATCGTGAGCGAAGTTCGCAACTTCACGGATCGTCGCCGCCATTTGTTCAGTGGCGCTGGCGAGATTGTTCAAGTGGCTTTGCTGCGCCATGGAGATCTCGGCACTTTGACCGATGGACTGATTGAGCCCCAAGCTCATCTCTTGCATCAGTTCAACCGAGGCTTTCATCGCTTGCACCATTTTCTGCTCGCGATCGGCCACTTTATCGACGTTAATCGCAATCACACTGAATTCGTCACGTACAGGGAAGAAGTTCATGCGTGAGGTGAGATCGCCGTTGGCCAGATTGTTCAGCGCACGGTTCATGGTAAACATCGCGCCACCAATGAAGGTCATGATGTAGTAAACCGTCATGGCAATCACAAATAGCGTGACCGCAATAACGCCCAGTTGGCCGCTACTCATCGCGCTCCACAGTGAAGGCACATCGTTGGCAACAAGGCTAAATGCGCCATTCATCACTTGCACTGCGTTGTCACCGCCGCCGATTGAGACGTTGGAGTTCGCCAGCAGCGACGCAACTTGCGATTGGCTTAGATCGCCGGCTTCAATCAAGTCTTTCATCACATACAGCTCATCTTGGTAAAGATGGGCAATGAGCGATTTCGCCGCGCTATTTAAGACTAAAGCAACGGTTAATACCGCGAAAAAAGGAAGGAAAAACAGTAGGTAGAATTTTTCTTGAATGTTGATGTGGAGGAGGTACTTATCAATCCAGCGAAAAGCGATTTCTTTCATTCTCTAATGCAACCGTGTTATTGAGTTGTAAGTCAGTAGTTGGTGCACTATAGCACTATGGATTCAAAACAAACCCTTTTTGCGGTCACGATTCGAGATGAATGCGTACAATTTGTCCTGATTGGTGAACTCACCGCCATAAAATTATCTTTGTCCTTGAAATTTAGGAAAAAAATAGCTTTCGATGCATGCTTAAATCTTGAACTATTCACTTTACTACGCCAAAACACGCGGATGGCTGAATGAAATTCCGCTTGCGTATTGATCGTCGTGTCGCTATATTCCGCAAAAAAACCGACCGTCCGGTCTGTTTGTCGTTATTCGCTCAGCATCCGACATGATGAATCGCGATGGCCGCGCCGATCAGGTGTGGCATCTGCGCGCGATAACAACGACGGCAGTGATAGCAGATGGCGGTTAGGGGATTAGAGGGGAAGTGAATGAATGAGAACAACGCACGTCAGGGCGATAAAAAAGAACAAACCCTGCAGGCGGCGATTGAGCTATTTGCCACGCTGGGTTACGAAAATACCTCGATAGCGGCGATCTGCACGCACGCTAATGTCTCAAAAGGCCTGGTTTTCCATCACTTTAAAAACAAAGAAGATTTGCTTAGAGCGGTGTTCTTGCGCATGGCCCAGCTCATTAATGAAGTGAGTGTTGATGCTAACGCAAAAGCGAGCGCGGCTGTGGTGACGCCCAAAGAGCGGTTTATTCATTTGGTTGAGCAAATTTTCACGTCGATGGCGAATGCAGAGCAAAAACGCTATTACCAACTGGATTATCAAATCAAGTGCCAGCCTGCGATGCGGGAAATATTGAAAGACTTACTGGATGCGCGCTATCAGCTAATGATGGCGTCGTTTGAGCCCATTTTAGCGATGGTGCCTGCTGCCGATGTGTTGGTGGATAGCCACTCACTAATTGCCGAAATCGATGGGATCGCGCTGAACTATTTGTTTGCCGATGACACCTACCCATTGGCCGCGATCAAAGCACGCTTTATTAAAAAACAGTTATTGCTGTTGGGCTTAGCGTAAAGCCGGCAGCAAGGTTAGAGAATGAGTTAGGACAGTTTGCAATGAAGGCCCCATACCAGATCCAATATGAGGCATTTGCCGCCGCAGGTGGTATTTACACTGAACGACACGCGCAAGCGTATGCACAATTTGCTGTTGATTTGATTGAAGAAGGTAGCTTTTCAATCGTGTACGAAGGGGTTGCCCATGCGTGTTACACCCCAATCACCATTGATGCTGCGCCGCATCTGAAGTGTTATGTGCTTGCGCCAATGGCGGTGCTGCCGGAATATCAAGGCAAAGGTTACGCCACCCGATTGATGGAAGAAGCGGAAAAACAGTTAGGGGCGGATGTGATTTTTGTTCTTGGCGATCCGTGTCATTACGCGACGCGTTACAACGCGGTTCACCAAGTGGGCTTTCCGGTGGAAACCCAAGCGCCGGCAGAGTGCTGGTTTGCGCGTGAGCTAACACCAGGTGTTTTGCAAGAAGCCGGCAAGTCGACGTCCAGTATTCGCGGAGTGTTTGCTAACCCGAAAATGTGGGCAGAGCCAAGCGACGATATCTAAACCGCAGGGGCAGTCAATTGCCCCTTTTTCATGCGTGTTGTTCGCCGGTTCAATTGCCGTGTTGCTTGTCATGCTGTGATAGTGCTTAGGTTTTTCTCACGTTTTTTATCAGTAATTGATACCGATAGACCGATCCCGGTTATCCTTCTGCTCAGTGAACTTTGCAGAGCGCAGTGGTGGGAGACGAGATGAAGAGTGGAATAGAACAAGATGTAGATGAGCTGCAATTGGCGATAGTCTGCCCGGCAATGGAGTTGGTATCGGCATCAGCGTCTGTGGAAAATGGACGTTTGCTCTCGACGACAGAATTATCGGCAGCGCTCGCGGCCGGTGTCTATTTTGATGGCGTGTTGACGACAAACGCAGAGCCTGAACACACGCAGGCGTTAGCGCAATGCTGTGAGCAATTTGATGTCAACCTCGCGGTGTTTGATAGCCCAACCCAAGATTTCGTTGCGGCTTACGACGTGCTCGTCAATCTTGCTGATAAGCTGTTCTCGCGCGAGATCCCCAACAACATCGATTTTGCCGATATTCGTCACTTAAGCCTCTCGTGCGATCACCTGTTTGCGTTCAACAATAAAGAAGCCGCGTTGGCGTTTTTAGCATCTTCACATCGTGACAAGGTGGTTGGCGGCATCTATCTTGCCCACGGTGCGACGGGGCTGGATGAATACCAAGCAACCAACAACGCCCTATTGCAACATTTTCCTGACTACGGCTACCTTTGCGCCAGCTTTCACTCCTTAGGGCGTGGAGAGTGCACCATCGTGCTCGGCGTGAAAAAGTCATCGTAGTGAGTACATAGAAAAACCGCGCTGTTTGCGCTACTGACGTTTAATGTCCTTCCATGCCAAGCCAAATTTGGCCAAATATTTTTGCAATCGGCTCGAATCGTTCGATGAAGACTTACTCAGCCGACTGACGTTAAACAGCTCGCGCCCGGCGCTGGCGAGGGTATTCGCGCTCTGACATACCGACAACACATAGTTAAGTTGTTGCTGATCGAAATTATCGAGCTGGCTCGGATCTGCGAGATGATCTGCCAGCACGAGCGAGCTTTCACGGGGCGCTGTCCATGAGGCTTTGAGGCGTTCAATTTCGGCGTGCACGTCATCCAGCGCGATGCGCGATTGATCGGCGAGCGTGCATAAACGGGTGATCGCCGCGCCTAAATCACGAAAGTTACCGAGCCACAACGCCTCCGGTGATTGGGCGAAACGCAAAAAGGCGGTTTTGGCTTCTTTGTTAAACTGCACTCGGTGGTTGTTCTTTTCCATAAAGCGCGTCAGCTCAAACTCGACGTTGGCGGGAATATCTTCGCGGCGATCACGCAGCGCAGGCAGTTGGTAGTGCCATAGGTTGATCCGCGCGAGTAAGTCTTCACGAAACTGACCTTGCGCCACCATCTGTTTTAAATCGCGATTGGTGCCGGCGATCAGCTGGAAATCACTGCATAACGCTTTATCGCTGCCGACAGGATAAAACTGTTTATTTTCGATGGCATGGAGCAACATGGCTTGCTCTTCAAGGCCCAACTCGCCTACTTCATCCAAAAATAATACGCCGTGATGGGCGGTGAGTAAAAATCCGTCCCGCGCTTTTAATGCGCCAGTAAACGCCCCCTTGGTATGACCAAACAGCGCGGCCATCGCATTTTCGCCGCGCAGTGTGGCACAGTTGACCGCAACAAATTCCCCTTTGACCATGGCGCGGCGCTTTTTAAGCTGGAAGATCCGCGAAGCGAGTTGCGATTTTCCCGCGCCCGTCGCGCCTGTGAGCAAAATCGGCTCACACGAGCGGATCGCCACTTTTTCGATTTCACTGATCAAGCGGTTGAACGCCGCATTTTGGGTGTTGATCCCGCCTTTTAAAAACGCGCTACCTTCTTGGTGTTCGATATCAAAACGGTTAGCTAGTTGATCGTATTTCGAGAGATCAAGATCGATGATTTGTACTTGCCCCACCGAAGGGCTAGCGGCATCTCTATCTGGGGAGGACTGGATCAAGCGACCCGGGAAATGACGGCTTTCAGTCAGCAGATACGAGCAGATCTGCACCACGTGGGTGCCAGTCGTAATATGAAACAGGAGATCTTGCTGTTCGGGATCAAACGATTGCTCTTTGCACCAGTCGAACAACTTGGCATAGACTTCGCCAAAATCCCATGGATCGATAAAGTGAGTGGTTTCCAGTATCACTTTGGTGTCAGGCGAGACGCTGTAGATGTCTTCCGTGATTTGGTTGGCAAGTCGACTGTGGCGCTCATCATGCAACAAATACAGCTCATTTATTTGTAAGTCTTCTTGGCTACATAAACTGACATTGGGTCGCCATCGCGCCCAACGATTGCCGCGTTTGCCGACAAAATCGAGTTGCGTACCGAGTAAACTGACCGCTACCGTTTTCTTCATTTCATCCTATCCATGTAGATAAAACCGTATCGGATGAGCTTAAAGTGGTTGCGGTATAAACACCAGCGAGCAGAGATGAAAAGGGTAGAAAACAAAGCCGTATCAGTGAGCTAAAGTCAAACTCAGGGAGATGTGTCGCAGAGAATGCGTGTTGTGCGATCTTATAATGGCCCGCAGTTGTCGGTGGCAAGGAATGTTATATGTGGAGACGAATGGGCTAGGCGATTTGGCGATGGAAAAAGGGATGAGATGGCAGAACGTTTCGTGACCATCCTTATTATCCGGCGGATTTGGTGCATGCCGCTGTTTAGCTATCATTTTTGCCAACAAAACGCCGCTAAGATCAGCGGCGTTTTTTATGATGCGAAGTTGGGCGGTAGTTATATCCAACCGGCCGCCACCAGTATTTTCAGACCGGCGGTTTTCATTTGCAGTAACAGCACGATAAAGCCTATAACCGTCGCGACCTGTCGCATCCGCTGCAATATTTTAGGTGAGCTTGCCATTACATTAAGAATAACAAAGCCAATGATCGCGAATATGCCTGCGGCAATCTTCGAGGTTTCTAATGACGGACCAAACAGACCGCTATCGTGAAGAGAAGGAATGGAAAGATAAGCGATGACAGCGGGATAAGCGAAGCGCACCAGAATATCATCTAAGGTCAGCGCGCTAGATAGCGTTACGAGAAGGAAGACAAAACACAGAACAAGAGCTAAAGGTACGATCAGAAACGAGAGTATGCCAACGTCGCCTTCTAGCAGGAGAACCGCAAGCCAGGTCGTGGTTGCGAATAGCATATAATTAAGAATACCCAAACCTAAGTGGGTGGTCGTAAGGAATTTGGCGGTGTCATCAGCTGCGCGACTCATTATGAAGATAGTCCTATTGGGAATGAAAGCCATAGGATTGTAATGTCTTATTGATTTTTCGCTCAATATATTTTGTGTGAATTTACTGTCAAATCAGAGATCTATGACACATATTATGCGCTTTAGTATCTCAACGCGGTGGCTGCTTAAAATACGCACGGGCTACTGCCATGGAAAGCTTGGCCTGTGGCGGGGTGAGTAAACTGGATCTCGCTGGCATGAAGCATCAGATGTTGCGCGTTACATTGAGCGGCGAGGTTGATAGATTCGGCCGTGTTATAAAGATCGCAACCTAAAATGGGGTGGCCAAATTCCAAGCTATGAATCCGCAGTTGATGGGTACGACCGGTTATTGGGGTGTATTGCACCAATGTTCTTTTAGGGTTATCCAAACGGCGTATCACTTGGTAATGACTGACCGCATTTTTCCCTTCGGTGTGGCAAATTTTCACACGGGGAAAGAGCGCTTTATCTTTCGCAATGGGAGCAGAGATCTGGCCGCTGTCTGCTTCAACCCAGCCAGCAAGCATAGCGAGATAACGCTTTTGCACCGTTCGGGCTTGAAACTGCTTATTGAGGCTTGTCGATGCCGCGCTGTTGAGCGCCACCACCATAATGCCGGACGTCCATAGATCTAATCGATGCGGCAATTTGGCATTCTCAAAGGCTCCAGTTGCTTCTTTATTTTCAGCTGCTTCGTTCGTTTCGTTTGTCGAAACGCTATTTGGCGAATCTGCGCGACCTGTTGCGTTCGTACATTGGCCGCGCACCAGACGGTAATGAACGGAATCCCAATTGAGTGGGTTTTTACCCGATAGGCTGAGCAAACCGCTCGGTTTATTGATCAGCAAGATATCGTCATCTTGATACAGGATCTCGACCTCTGCCAGACACTCAGGTGCGACAAAATTATCAACGATTTCACTAGAAACTGAGTTAGACATAAAAAGTGCTTGATGGAAAAAGATCAGATGGAATACAGAGGGCCGAATTATAATGCTGCCGGCACCGCGAGCTAGCACTTTTTTATCAATACTCGGATTGGTCATCGCAGAGCATGTCGGTATGTTTTGCTTCCTGCTTCCTGCTTCCTGCTTCCTGCTTCCTGCTTCCTGCTTCCTTAACCCATTTTATTTCGTTCTACATCGCTACTCACTTTGATTGTCTGGATAAGTGTGTATCTATATGGATAGCTTGTTTGTGTTTCAGGTTTTCAGGCCACAACCTGTGATAAAAGCATCTGAGTTTTTAATTCATTTAAAATCAACTACATAAAAAATATTTCTCCTCACTTAGCACAGGTTGGCACGCGACTTGGAATAACTCAGTCGTGATTGATGGTGACTCTGGGTTCACCACGGTGCGCTAAGCGATGCGACTGCGTATGCCGTCTGTCACACGGTAAAGCCCTTTCACGGCTTGGGTTCAACTCCCAAACATAAGATAGCTCAATAGGTAGAGCGCCAAACGGCAACGTTGGATGTCGCGGGTTCGATTCCCGCTCTTAATGACCATATATGTGCAACACGCCAACAACGTGAGTTGCCAATGGATGAACAGCGCCCCTGATTTAGGGGAAGTGGCAAGCATACGCTCCCTGCTTCCTACACCTTAGACGGCCCTGCTCACTACGCAATTTTACTTTGTTGGTTATCAACACGAGGAAGTGACGATGAAAAAATATCAAAAAAATATCACGGTAACGGAAGGCCAACGCGCGTTGCTATTTAAAAACGAACAATTTCAAACAGTGTTGCCAGTCGGGCAGCACAAATTTTGGGACTTTTCCGATAAGGTGCGGTTTAAGCTGATCAGCCTCAATACGGTTTTTGTGACCGATGCAGATGTGATCCGCTTATACCGCGAAGGGGCACTGCAAGACGACATCTTGCACTGGAAACTGTCGCCAACCGAAACCGGTTTGCTCTATTTCAACGATGTGTTGCTGGGGATTGTCGCGCCGAACGAGCACGTTTATGTCTGGCAAGCGGCGGGGGAATATCGCTTAGAAAAAGTCGACTTAGAGAGTGATGTTGAAGTAAAAGGCGCAATGCTGCGCGATATTGAACGCTCGAATAAGAACACCGCGAGCAAGTTGATCCACAGTGCCAGCACTCATGCGATCCAACCGGTGAAATCTATCCGTGTGGATAAACAACAAGTAGCGTTGCTGTTCTTTAACGGTCGTTATCAAACCGCATTGCAACCGGGCAATTACGGTTACTGGCAGTTTATGCACGATATTGATGTCCGCCAATACGATTTGCGTACTCGGACGTTTGAGGTCACCGGCCAAGAGATCTTAAGCAAAGATCGGGTGAGCCTGCGGATCAACCTGAGCGCTAACATTCGCATTAGCGATCCCATGTTGGCTGCGACCACGGTGGAGAGTGTGGATGATTTCATCTACCAGCGTTTGCAGCTGGCTTTGCGTGAAGCGGTCGGCACCAAAACCTTGGATGATATCTTGCAAGACAAGCTCTACATCAACCACACCGTGCGCGAGTTGGTAGCGGAGCAGTTGGCACGTGTTGGCGTGGTGCTAGAAAGTGTCGGGGTGAAAGACATCATCTTGCCGGGCGAAATGAAAGCGATTTTGAATCAGGTGGTGGAAGCGCAGAAAGCCGCAGAAGCGAACGTGATCAAGCGCCGTGAAGAAACCGCTGCCACCCGCAGCTTGCACAATACCGCCAAAGTGATGGAGAACAACCCGACGCTAATGCGCTTGAAAGAGTTGGAAGCGCTAGAGAAGGTGTCGGAGAAGATCAGCAACTTGACGGTGTATGGCGGCTTGGAAGGCTTGATGCAAGGTGTGGTAAAGCTGACTTAATCGGTCTAAAAACCTAGCGGTAATAAACCTAGCGGTAAGAAACGCAGAGCAAATAAACCGAAAGCAAATCAACTTGAAGCAAGAGAGCCGCCTGGTAGGTTTAGGCGAGGCGGCTCAGCTATCCAAAATAGAATCAAAAATGAAGGAGCATAGTATGTGTCAGAAATTTAATCTTTATGAATCAGAAGGCAAGGCCGCCATCAAAGCATGGACCCAAGGGGTGCCTTTTGAAGACGAGGCGCGTGCCCAGCTTGATAACATTGCCGCGATGCCAATTATTCACTCCCATATTGCGGTGATGCCGGATGTGCATTTAGGCAAAGGGGCGACGATTGGTAGCGTTATTCCATCGGTGGATGCGGTGATCCCCGCTGCTGTCGGGGTCGATATTGGTTGCGGTATGGTAGCGGCGAAAACCAGCCTGCGCGCGAAAGATCTGCCGGATAACTTGCGCGGTGTGCGCTCGGCGTTTGAAGCGGCGGTGCCGCACGGACGAACGGTGTCGCGCCACCACAAGCGTGATAAAGGCGCGTGGGGAAATATTCCCGCGTTAGTGGCGCAGGAGTGGCTAACACTGCAAGCGCGTTTTGAACGCATTTGTGAAAAACACCCAACGATCAAAAAGTCCAACAACGTCAACCATTTGGGTACCATGGGAACCGGCAACCATTTTCTTGAGCTGTGTATTGATGAGAACGATGCAGTGTGGATCATGCTTCATTCCGGTAGCCGCGGCGTGGGGAATTTGATTGGCACCTACTTTATAGAGCTGGCCAAAAAAGAGATGGAGCGTCATCAAATTCAGTTACCGGATGTGAATTTGGCCTACCTAAAAGAAGGTAGCGAGTATTTTGATGACTACGTTGAAGCGGTGGAGTGGGCGCAAGATTTTGCCCGTAAAAACCGCGAGATCATGATGCTTAATGCGATTGCCGCGCTGCGTACTGCGCTTGGGGTGAATTTCAGTGCCAGCGAAATGGCGGTGAACTGCCACCATAACTACATTTCCCGCGAGCATCACTTTGGTAAGGACTGTTATGTCACCCGTAAAGGGGCGGTGCGCGCGCAGCAGGGTGAGATGGGGATCATTCCAAGCAACATGGGAGAGCGTTCGTTTATCGTGCGTGGCTTGGGAAATCCTGACAGCTTTAACAGTTGCAGCCACGGTGCGGGGCGTGTGATGTCGCGAACCAAAGCCAAAAAGGTCTACACCATCAAAGATCAAGAAGCGATGACCCAAGGGGTCGAGTGCCGCAAAGACAAAGAGGTGATTGATGAGATCCCTGCGGCATACAAAAACATCGACGATGTGATGGCGGCGCAAAGCGATTTAGTGGAAGTGGTGCATACCCTAAAACAAGTGGTGTGTGTGAAAGGCTAAAACAAAACAGCCAGACGCAAAAAAACAGTTACCAAAAGCCAGATATAAAAAAACAGCGAATAGGAAAGCAACGGATGCGATATATCCAAATCGACGGCAGCATGGGCGAAGGCGGCGGGCAGGTACTGCGTACGTCGTTAACGTTATCGATGCTGTATCAAATGCCGATTGAAATTAGCAATATCCGCGCAGGACGCAATAAGCCGGGCCTGCTGCGCCAGCACTTAACGTGCGTGTTGGCGGCGGCAGAGATTTCATCTGCGCAGGTGGAAGGCGCCGAGCTTGGCGCTACTCGGTTAAGGTTTGCGCCGGGCAGCGTCAAAGCGGGGGAGTATCACTTTGCGGTGGGCTCGGCAGGCAGCACCGCATTGGTATGCCAAACGGTTTTACTGCCATTAGCGCTTACCGGGCAAGGTTCGCGCGTAATCTTCGAAGGTGGCACCCACAATATGGCAGCCCCTTCGTTAACCTTTTTAACACAGAGCTTTCTGCCGCTACTGGCACAGCAAGGGTTGAACACTAAGGTCACGCTTGATCGGGTGGGGTTTTACCCAGCGGGTGGCGGGCGTTGGCAGTTAGATATCGATGGTGTCGCATCACTCGCGCCGCTGCGTGTTGCGCCTGAGAAAGAAACCGAAAATTCTACGCTGACGGCTGTTGCGATGATCAGCAAGTTGGCAAACAAGATAGGTGAGCGGGAAATTACTCAGCTAGAGAAATCCCTGCGCCGCTCCCCGCTTGGTGATGTGAACGTTAGCGGACGGGTTGAGTCCGTTGAGTCTATCGGGCCGGGTAACATGTTATTGCTGACAGCAAAGAGCTACCACCATGCGCATGTCTTTGAAATGGCGGGAAGTTACGGCGTAAAAGCGGAAGCAGTTGCCAAGCGAGTTGCGGGGCGTTATTGCGAGTTTTATGAAGCAGAGGCAGAGGTTGAACATTACTTGGCCGATCAACTATTGCTGCCTTTGCTGGTGGGCGGCGCTGGCGCGTTTATCACTTCTGTGCCGAGTGGCCATTTGCAAACCAATGTGGCGCTCATTCGCCAACTGACCGGAAAACCGCTGACACTAACACCACATGGTGAAAGCCGCTTCGGCGCACCACGCTGGCAGGTGGCGCTCAGTCGTTAGCACTCAACACTGGGAGCGCTGCAATTGGCCGGTGGTAATTGGCATCTGATAACTTGCCCGAGTTAACTAGACTGTTGTCTGTTGTCTGTTGTCTGTTGTCTGTTGTCTGTTGTCTGTTGCTTTGGCGAATATTGCGTGCCGTTGATATCTTGGTGGTTGTCGCTTTCTCATAGAGTGAGAAATCCTCCGTCCGCTTTATGATCAAGATGATATTCCTTTGCTTTATTGATGTTTAGCTAAAATAGGCTTTCGTAGAATACAGCCAGTTTTTCTATGGAAGTGATGTATATCTATGAAACAAAAAAGCATTTTGATCGAATGTGCGGTCATCGTGGCGTTTTTTTGGGGATTGAGTAAGCTGTTACCGGTTGGCCTGTGGTTTGGCGGGATCGTGCTAATGTCTTTAGTGTTTAGCTGGTGGAGTTGCGGCGCGGTAGGCTTTTTAGCGTGGCGTCGCGAGTTCTCCCCGCTCAAAACCTACCTTTTCCTCGCTGTCGATATGGCGATCAGCTCAGTGTTACTGTTGATCGCACTACCACTGTTCAAACTGGCATTGGGCGATCTTGGCTTGTCTGGCAGTTTTTTCCATGTGGCGATCTGCTTGAGCTGTTTTTGGTTTGGCCACAAAGCGCTACCTTTTACCTTATCTAACCTTGATAAGCTACCCGCCGAAACTC
This sequence comes from Thaumasiovibrio occultus, assembly GCA_019703815.1. Lineage (GTDB taxonomy): Bacteria > Pseudomonadota > Gammaproteobacteria > Enterobacterales > Vibrionaceae > Thaumasiovibrio > Thaumasiovibrio occultus. The sequence continues at coordinate 82,765 of AP023053.1, forward strand.
ACGCTCGTCTGCATAAGGCTTCAAGTCTCGTCGGACGTTTGCTTACCTTTTGCATCGTCGCGGCACTGGTGGCGGCAATGGCATTTCTGACTTATCAGCAAGACGGGGTAGTGGCGCGTTATTTGGCGGGGCTTGTTTGCGTTGCGCTGTTTAGCATTGGTTACTTTTTCCTGCACTATTTTTCCGTTTACCGAGAAGCGATGGGCTATTCGCAGTCATAAGTGAATTTAGGGAGGGCATCGACGTTTGCGAGATGCCCAACCAACCCCTCACACCAAAGTGAGACAAGTTTGTTTCGCATCATCAATTATTCCTCGCGGTACTGACAAGTTCTCCGTACCGAAATACCTTGAGGTTACTCGGTGATATTCCTCTGTCATTCCACTTACCCCACCTTTTTATTTGCCCATCGCTGCAATTAAGCCGTTATCTTTCTGAGTGAATAATTCCCTTTTTAGAATATTCATGAAGTCCATTAGCACCATAGGGACTATAAACAATCTTCGTTGTGCGCTATTTCTCGTTAAACGAATGCGTCGTTTATTTCGTGGTACGGTTTCTATATATTGGCGTTAATCGAACAAGGCCAAGGAGATAAGGTGTCGATTGAACAAATAGAGGTAATTGACGCCATCGGCATTGATAATTCAACAGGTCATGTTGTGCTATCGATCATTGATTCACTGCCGTGGGATAACGCGCACTTATTGCGATTGCAAGATAAGCTCAATACCTATCTTGGCTTTATTGAAAGCGGAGAATTAGAAGTGGCTTATCCCGCCACGAAAGGACGCCAAGTGCAAATACATCTGCATAGTCGATATTGCCCAGATGAAGACGCCATTAGTTTTCTAGAGCAGATCACTAGGTTAATCAGCAGCGCGGGAGTTGTGTTTACTCATGATGCCGTGTCTGAAACCGGAAAACTGCCAACTAGTACTGTTGCTACACGTTAGGGGGGCTTTGATGTATCTAGAAGTGCACTCAGCGAGGGACGTTGCATTAGATTCACTGAAATTTAGGTTGTTTATTTCTTCATTTGTCGGTTTTACATTGTTCGTGTTCACTTACTATAAATACGCTGTGGGATTAACTGAAGGCGAATTATTCCATATGCGAATTCTTTGGACTGTCTGTTCGTTGAGTTTTTTGATTTATATGTTTAACGCTTTTAAATTTCTAACGTCGGCTATAAAGGAAGGCGGCGATTGGATATTTGAAGTTAGTAACGGTGTTGTGAAAATTGATGTCCCTTTGCCTGGTCATAATGAAAACCTGAGAATTCCCGTGGAGAATATTTCATGCATGCGTAAGGTTGTGATTGAAATTGATAGCACGGATCATAAGTATTGGTATATTGGTTGTGTCGATGGCAAGGACATTGATATTAATTATCAGCAGGTTCCATTCGACTATCGTGCTATTTCTGAGTATTTACTAGCTAATTATGGTGTTGAGTGTCAAACCGAGAATCGATAGTTTTCTGCGCGCTCTACTTCTTGCTATGTTATTTCATTATGTTTATTGAGGCACTCCAATATTTATTCATGAATGTACTAAAGAAAAGCAGGCTGTGGTGTGACGATTGCCTCTTAAATCAAAAAAGCGTTGGCAGAAAACGCAGTGCTTCAAGGACGCAATTATGATCCTCGCAATTGATGTGCAATATACAGAGACCGCCGCGTATGTCGCAGGCGTGTTATTTGAATGCTGGGATGCAGACTCGCCGATAGGGGAGTTTGTCACCCGCGTAGAAGAGGTTGCACCGTATCAACCGGGGCAATTTTACAAACGCGAATTGCCGTGCATTTTGGCGTTATTAAACGAGCATAGTTTGGCACCAATCACCTTTGTGATTGATGGCTACGTCTATTTAGATGGCGCTAGCAAAGCCGGCCTTGGTAAGCATCTATTCGATGCGCTGCAACAAAAAGCCGCTAAAGCCAATGGTGGTGTTAGTGACCAAGGTAGACCGGTTGAGGTGATTGGTGTGGCAAAAAAAGCGTTCGTTGATATTTCAACCGACTGTGAGTTATTTCGAGGTACCAGCCAGAAACCTCTGTACGTCACCACCACCGGTGATGTCAGCACGGCCAAATCGGCAATTGCCCTAATGGCTGGTAAACATCGCATCCCCACGTTATTGAAACGCGCCGATCAATTATGCCGTGAAGCGGCTAAGTAGTTATCGCATGAGTTCTTTGCAATATTGAGCTCGCTATATGCGGAGTGCTGCAGTTATTTAAGGAGAGGGAATGAATCAAAAATCGATTGGAACGCCAGTACCAAGAAGTGCTAAAGCTGATTATGAAGATAGGGAAATATTACTGTTGGCAAAATGTTCTGCTGAGTTACGAGCGACATATCAAATAAAGATGTTGGCTTACTTAGCAAAAACGAGGGGGAAGAAACTCGTTCTTGCATTGACACAAGAAACGAAACTTCATAGTTCGTTGTCGTCATTGATAAGCAGTTTTCCAGAGTTAATTGAAATAGAAAGGACCTGAGATGAGTGTATATTTATGTATTTTTGATGGCGACGAAGAGCTCGATGGCATTGATGTTGGACAATATGCCGATTTTGCGTTTTTCCGTGAAGGCGTGGCAGCTGTGGTTGAAAACGGGGTAGTCGGCTCTGTTTGTCCAACGCTCATGCTGCATTCGGATTGTGATGGTGAATGGACGCCCGCAGAATGTGTGAGACTGATTGAAGAGCTTAATACAATCGAAAAAGCGTTTCTGTTGTTGCCTCCTGTTGAATACAACTCTGATTGGAAGGCGTCAGTCGCTGAGTCTTGCGGCATCGAACCTGAGTCTTTTTACGATTGTTTTTTTGATATTGATGGCGAGCCGTTAATTGAACGTATTCGTGATTTGGCGAAGATGAGTGTAGAAACTCTGCAGCCTATCCTGTTCCAGTAATTGGCACTGGGGTGGGTCCGAAACTGGAAAACTGGGAGTTACCTAACCGTATTACACTGAATCAGTGTGATGCACCTACCGAGGTAACTCCTGCCTTGCAGTAAAATTCGTGTGTTTGTCTTCCTGCTTTGTGCTGGGTTCTCTCCTTACAACGTCGGGCCTATTTTCCTTTCCCGCAATCTCGCAGAAATTTGCCTTCTTCTTGCTGTATTGATAAATATTTTGCGAAACAGATCTAAATGCCGTTTTTGAGCTTCGTCTGTTGGTGAACAAGCTCATTACTCTAATGCCCTAGTAAATTAGCGAATTCTCAATAGTTCTAATTGTGATCTGGTTCTGCCTGCTTATCTTAGTGACAGTGTCACTTGGTGGGTGGTTTTACACGATGAGAATCGCCACATCTTCCGAGTCGGGGATGGAAAAATATAACAATAAAGGAGTCATTGGCTATGAAATATCAATCGTTGTTGGCTTTAGCGATACTAGGTGGGGTGGCACAGGCGCAAGATCTGATCTTAACGCCGACCAGTTTGGGCGAGCTCACCTTGTCTTCATCGACCCAAGTCTCGCAAACTGGGCTTACCGAGCTATTTCCAGACTATCAAATCACCCATGAAATAGGACAAGGCGACTCGCCAGATTTTCATCTGCTGAAGGTCAGTGATGGCGACGAGATGTTGTTCTATATCCTTTCCTACATCGAAGACGACGTCACCCATCAGAGCGAAAGCTATGATATTGATTTATTGGTGGTGACCAGTGACAACATTGCCGATGGTTACGGCGTTCGGGTCGGCGATCGGGCAGAAAAATTGTTTCAGAGCCTGCCGGGCAATATCGATGTGTACGCTAACCACTATGATAATGCGCTCGGCCATGAAGGCTTGTTTTATCAGTTCTATATCGAGCCGAACGACGAAGGTAACGACGGCGCAAACCCGTTAGATGTCGATATTGAAACTATCTTAGAACATAATCCAGAGATCTCAGAGTTGTCGTGGCCGACGCCGCGTTGGGGTTAGTCGTTACAGCGACGTCGCCCGTTTTTAGCAGGAGGTAGTATGTATCTGCAGTTTTTAGGGACGTCTGCGGGTGTGCCGACCAAGCAGCGCAATGTGTCAGCACTTGCGCTGCAAGAGAGTAAAGGCAGTGACTGGTATTTAATTGATTGTGGCGAAGGCACGCAGCACCAGTTGCTGCACACCAGTTTGTCGATCAATACCTTAAAAGCGATCTTCATTACCCATGTGCATGGCGATCACTGCTATGGCTTGCTCGGTTTGCTGGCGAGCGCGGCCATGAACGGTCGTAAAGCCCCGTTGCAAGTAATCGCTCCTTCCGGCATTGCTGAGTGGTTTGCCGCGACGCAGCGCTATACCGCCTTGTATATCCCATACCCGTTGGAGTTTGTGTTGGCTGACGATCTGCCCACGCTTACGTTCGGCAATACCCAAGTGTCAATAACGCCGCTGTCGCATCGCGTGCCTTCTTACGCGTATAGCTTTTGTGAACAGCAGGTTGAGTCGCCATTAGATATCGCCAAACTGCAACGTGATGGCATCGCGAAAGGCCCGCTGTGGGGGCAGATCAAGCAAGGTAAAGACGTCACCATTGGCGATACAACCGTTGCTGCAAGTGAGTACCTACTAGCAAGTAGACTGCCGCGAAAGGTGGTGATCGCCGGTGATAACGATAGCCCGGAGTTACTGCGTACTGCTTGTCAAAACGCGCAGCTGTTAGTGCATGAAGCAACTTATACCCAAGACGTTGCTGAGAAAGTGGGCGACAGCGTGGGCCATGCTTATGCTGGGCAGGTGGGGCAATTTGCACAAGAATGTGGCTTACCGAATTTGCTGCTGACTCACTTTAGCCCGCGCTATCAAGCTCAAGCCGAGGTGTCGCCGTCAGTGTGTGATATTGGCGCGGAAGCGCAGCAGAGTTATCAAGGTCAATTGTGGTTGGCGCAAGATTTTGCGCGTTTTCAACTGAGCCCGGAAGGGGAGTTACGCTTGTTAAGCGATGGCAGCGGTGCAAAGAGTGCAAACTAAAGCAGCCTGATCAAACAAGCGGTATTGGGTGAGGTTGAACAGGGAAAGCTCTTTGCTAAGAAAGAGACAATGGTGAGGAAGATGCGATGTCGAGGAAGAGGCAATGTTGAGGAAGAGACAGTGCTGACAAAAATCATCAGTGGCGGCCAATCCGGTGCCGATATTGCGGCGCTGGATGCGGCATTGGCGTCTAGCATTGAAATTGGCGGATTTTGCCCGAAAGATCGTCAATCTGAGGTCGATCTGTCGCGTTATCCTTTGATAGAGATCGAAGGTGGTTATCGTCAACGTACCAAAGAGAACATCAAAGCAGCAGATGGCACGGTGATCTTCTATCACGCCGATGTGCAGGGCGGCACCGAGCTGACGCTGTTTCTTTGTATCAAGAGCAAATCCCCGTACAAGCTGATCGACACACAAATGGTCAGCCCAAGTGAGGCGGCGAAAGTCATTGCGCAGTTTATCGAGCAACACAATATCACCACGCTCAACGTGGCAGGGCCGAGCGCCTCGCGTGTACCGTCGATTTACGCCAGCGTGAAAGCCACGTTAATTGCCCTGTTTCAGTAAACTTTAAGGTTGTGCTTAACCAAAACATAAGCAAAGCGCCAGTGTGACCAACGATTAGAGCGCCCGATTTAAAATAACAAGTGCGGCAAAAAAGGTGGGATAACCATGAGTGATAAAACGCAACGATTACCGATTTGGCGCGCGCTGTCGGCGCTGTTTTTAGACACCGAAATCGATGAGGCGACGCTAAGCCATATCGCCGATACTCTTTATCGCTGCGATGTGTCGCCTGACGATGCGGAGCACATTTTGTGGCACGAAGTGTATCCGGTGTTAGCGCCCAATTTACGCGCGGTGGCTGGGGTGTGGGATGGTTGGTCAGATGAATGGCTGCTGGAGAATCTCACTGTCAGTTCGGCGAGTGCAGGTTTGCTGGCAAAGCTGACGCGGAGCAAGGCGATTGCCCAGCATTGGCAGCACATCGTTGCGGTAATGGACGCGCTTGAAAATCCATCGACGCAGCCAAAGTAAACCCAAGGAGAAGCAAGGATGCCAACCATTCATGTGCAATCATCGCGCGCGACTGCTGATTTTACGGTGTGCGAAGTAACATCGCGGGCGTTTGCTGATCTTCTGGTGTATGTCACTGACTCTCGTGCGGTGGTACGCGGCAACGAAGCGTTGTGGTTTTATGTTGATCACCGCGCGGTGGCCGATGTGAAAATTTGCCATGTCGACTCGCCAAGTGTGGCGGATCTGAAGATCTTTTTTGTTCACTCACGCGCGTTAGCGGGGTGGCAAAAAGCCCATCCTTTACAAGGCCACTTGTAGGGGGATTTGCAAGAAAGAGTGGCAAAATAACGTCGGCGGCGCTGGTTTTTCGCCTGTAAAAAAGCGCGTCATCAATGGGTTGAAGCGTGTCTTGGAACCTGCTTCGCCACATGTTTGAAACGCGCTTTTTTGGTATTGATGACGCTAACGAGAGCGACTTACTTTGTCGCGGCTACGAACGCCATTTCAACCAAGTAAGAGGGTTTGGCTAGCTCGGCTTTCACACACGCACGGCTTGGCGCGCTGCCTGCTGGGAACCAGTTGATCCACGCTTGGTTTAGCGCGTCCATGTTGGCAAAGTCGGTGATGTAAATGGTCACTGACAAAATGCGTGATTTGTCGCTGTTGACGCTGGCTAGCATTTCTTCCGCTTGAGCGAAAATTTGCTCGACTTGGCCTGTCATATCGGTGCTGTCATCTTCTGGCACTTCGACAAAATGCGCCATCTTGTTGAAGACCACGACATCAGACCATTTCTCGGTAGGGTTAATACGTTGAATATCCATTTTTCACTTTTGAATCACGAGTTAAACATGGCGCGATAGTAGCAAAATTCGAGCGAAATGCCTCGGTTAATTCAAACTGGCTGGTTCTTGCTTTCTTCTTTCTTCTTTCTTCTTTCTTCTTTCTCGTTTTCTCGTTTTCTCGTTTTCTCGTTTTCTCGTTTTCTCGCTTTGCGCTGCCTTGCTTTGATCTGCGGTGAGTTAAATTGAGTGCAGTTGAAGTATCGGCACTGAGATCATTGGGTAACTTGGTATAAAATAGCCGCCAGTGAAAGCAGGCATGACAAAACGCGCCGCTGCTGCGCTTTTAACCCCTGACGCGTTTCGATCACATTTATCACTTTGCGATCTGTATACGCTAACCACTTTATGCTGATATGCGCATCAACATGCGTTTGTGTGCAGGTAATGGAATGCAAGATTTAGCCTCAAAAACCAGTGATTTACATGATAGCGGCACCATGACGCTCACTGAGTTGCTGACCGAAGTCGGCCAAGTGCTGCGGCGGGAAATGCAAAGCCGCTATTGGTTTACTGCCGAATTGACCAGCGTTAAACGTCATACCTCCGGCCATACTTACCTCGAACTCTCACACACGAACGACGGTGGGCAAACCGCGAAAACCCAAGCCAACTTATGGGCGCAGAACGCGCAGATCATTCGCGATTTTGAACAACAAACCGGAATTCGTTTTGATAAGAACCTCGAAGTCATGCTGCTCGGCGAGGTGACGTTCAGTCCGCAGTATGGTTTCAAGCTCAATATTGTCGGGATCAACGCCAGCTTTAGTGTCGGGGCGTTTGAGCTTAAATTGCGAGAGATCCGCAAGCGCCTGCAAGATCTCGGCGAGTCAGAGCGCAACAAACAATTGCCCGTCCCGCTTGATTTTACCCGCGTGGCGGTGATTGCCCCAGCCAAGGCGGCTGGGTTAAGTGATTTCAAAACCAAAGCCGAGCGCTTACAGCAACACGGCTTGTGCCAATTCGACTATTTTGAAGCTACGTTCCAAGGGCCGCGTCGCGAAGATTCTATTGTGATGGCCTTTAGTGAAGTGGTGCAAAACGCCCACACGTATGACGCGGTCTGTTTTATTCGCGGCGGTGGTGACAGGGCGGGGCTAAATGAACTGGCCGAAGCAAAATTGGCGCGGGCGGTGTGTCGTTGTCCGTATCCGGTGTTCACGGGGATCGGCCATCAAACCGATCACAACTTGCTTGATGAATACGCCCACGCCTCGTTCAGTACCCCGTCGATGGTGGTTTCTTACATTAACGATACCATTGTGAATAACGCGAAAGCGGCAAAGGAAAACTTTGTCGCTATCCAGCATGTGGCGCGTCAAACCTGCAATTATGCCAAGCAAGATGTGGCGCACAAATGGAGCGGGATCTGTGAAGATAAAGCGATCATCCTGTCGACGTGGCGGCACAATGTATCAACGCTCACTGAGCGAGTGTTTACCAGCTCTAAACAAGCCGTGGCGGATAGCCGTTTTCAGGTGGCGCAACACTATAACGTGATGATGGGGAGTACCCGTTACACGATCAGCCAGCAAAAAGAGGCAGTAAAAACGCTGCACGACGAGAATCGTCACCACAGCACGCGCCATGTGACTGCGGCGCGGCAGGCCAATCGTGATTTGGCCAATCTGATGTATACCTCGGCTAGCAAGCAGATCACCAAAAACCAATTCGAGCTGGAATACCGCTTCAAGCACGTGCAGCAGCAGGCGAAAGCCCAATCTCATGCTGCCAAACAAGAGCTGGCACACGGCATGAAGTTGGCGCTCAATGGCGCGCAACGCTCGCTGAGTGCTCAGCGCGAGAGTGTCACCAACACCTTTAAATTGATTGATGCGGTCAACCCGCAGAACGTGTTAGCGCGCGGTTTTGCCCTGATCACAACGCCCAATGGCGAAGTAGTGAAGGGCGTTTCGCAGCTCAACCCGAATGAAACCGTAACGGTGCAGCTGAAAGATGGCAGCTTCACCGCAACCCCGAACAATATTGACGTTAAAGGAAATTCCAATGAGTAACGAAACTAGCACCTACATGGAAAACTACAATAAGCTGCAGCAAGCCGCGAACGAGTTATCCCAACAAAGTGTGCCTGATGTCGATAAGATCATTCCTCTGGTAAAGCAAGGCAGCGAAGCGTATACCCATTGCATGAGCCGGATTGCCGAAGTGGAGCGCATGCTCGAAGAGATCGAAAAGAAAACCAACTCTGCCAACTAGCCATACGCGGTGTCGGCGAGCATCGCCTCGCCTACGTGTTCACACGTTACTCAATATCATCGCGACATACTGCTGTTAATGCGCTTGTTGCGAACCTGCCGCCAACGTATCTCGCCAACTTGCTGATTGCCAATGCCGCTATCACGTTGGCAGCGTTGGCGCTGTTCTTTTGGTTGACGTTGCTCTTTTGGCTGGCGTTTAGTTTGTGCGCTGCGGCCGTTATTACACGCTCTTGCTCACTTCGCTCCTTACCCCTGTTTTCTTACCGCACGGCTTTAAGATCTGTTTACTGCCGCTCTGCGCTCGACTCATGCGCTGAAATAACGCGAGATCTATCACTAACTACGCCAGTATTTCGCCAATAGTGTGACGGTATTCGACATTTACATTTTTATTAATTGTCGGTATTCGACATTTGATTGATTATCTCCGTGTCGAGTTTCAACGACGCTTTAACGGAGAGAGTTGATGAACGCGTTATCGCAAACCATCAATAGCGAAAAAAACGAGGAGACAGGGCAGTTATCGGAATTGCCTTTGCTGGAAATCCTCACCTTGCTTAACGAACACGACGCCAAAGCGCCGGCGGCGATCCATGCGGTGTTGCCGCAAGTTGCCGACGCGGTCTGCGTGATCGTTGAACAAATGAAAAAAGGCGGTCGCTTATTCTATGTGGGCGCAGGCACCAGCGGGCGTTTAGGTGTGCTCGATTCTGCCGAGTGTCCGCCGACGTTTGGTACCGATCCTTCTTTGGTGCAATCGATTATCGCGGGTGGTTTAGACGCCATGTTAGCGGCGGTCGAGAACATTGAAGATTGCACCGAAGCTGCGCCTGCGGAGCTAAAGCAGCGTGGCTTAACGGCTAATGATGTGGTGCTCGGCATCGCTGCTAGCGGACGCACCCCGTTCGTTGCTGCCGGTCTTGATTACGCCCGTGAAGTGGGCGCAAAAACGATTGCGTTGTCGACCCGCGGTGTCGGTTTGATTTCAGCTCAAGCAGACGTGGCGATCACCCCGGATGTTGGTCCTGAAGTGCTCGCTGGCTCGACGCGGATGAAAAGCGGCTCAGCGCAGAAAATGCTGCTCGGTATGATCAGTACCAGCGTGATGATCTGCCTTGGCAAAGTTCACGGCAACCTTATGGTGGATGTGAAAGCTTCTAACGAAAAACTGCGCATCCGTGCCCTACACATGGTGTGCGACATTTGTGAAATAGACGCAGACACTGCGCAATCACTCCTGACTCAAGTTAATTACAACGTGCGTGCCGCCGTTCTGATGAACATGCTCGACATCACCGCCTCTGAGGCCCTGTCGCGCTGTGCTACGCAACCTTTTCAAACGTTGAACCATCAGTTATCTGAAGGAAAATAACATGTCGAATCAAATAGAACATCTAGAGCTGATCGCTGATCACATCGAACAACATATTGGTGGCCTGGACAACGTGGCGACCTTGACCAACTGTATGACTCGCGTGCGTTTGGTGGTCAAAAACCGCTCGTTGTTTGATATGGAAGCGCTGCGTGGCTACGACGAAATCAAAGGCGTGGTTGATGCTGGCGAGCAGTTCCAAATCATCGTTGGTATGGGCACCGCAGCCAAAGTGGCGGGCGTGCTGAACAAGCGAATGAAAAAAGGCAATATGGCAACGGACGCGCCTGTTACAACGGAAAAACAACCTTTCTCTGTCCGTAAAATGTTTAATACTTTAGCGGCGATTTTTGTCCCGACGATCCCGGCGTTGATCGGCTGTGGCTTGGTGCTGGGCTTGGTGAATATCTTCAACTTGGTGTCGCCAGATCTGGTCAAAGCCAATCCAGAAATCTTCAACCTGTTCGGCGTTGTTGGTAAAGCGGTCTTTGCGGTGTTGTCGATCATGATCGGCATGAACACGGCGAAAGAGTTGCAAGCCTCGCCAGCGATTGGTGCGGTGATGGCGGCCATTTTGGCATCGCCTGCCTTGGCCGGCATTGAGCTGTTTGGCAACAAATTGGTCCCTGGCGGCGGCGGTATGTTCGCGGTGCTGTTAGTGTGTGTGTTCTCGTCGAAATTCGAGTTGTGGTTCCGCAGCATCTGTAAAGAGAGCCTTGATCTGATCTTGACCCCAACGGTGACCATTTTGGTTTCGGCATCGGTCGCGCTGTTTATCATTCAACCTATCGCGCACACCGTGAATATGTGGCTAGGCAACTTAGTCTCGATGGCATTGCTTAATGAGTCAGCAGGCTCTGTGGCGGTGGGCGGCGTACTTGGCGGTGGCTTCTTGTTCTTGCTACTGACCGGTTTGCACCAAGGCTTGATCCCTATTCACGCCCAAATTTTGGAAACCTTTGGCTTGAACTACCTGTTCCCAATCCTTGCGATGGGCGGTATGGGCCAAGTAGGCGCGGCAGCGTACGTGTACTTGAAAACCAAGAATGAGCGCTTGAAGAAAACCATCACCGGGGCATTGCCGGTCGGTATCTTGGGTGTGGGTGAGCCGTTACTGTTTGGTGTGTCACTGCCGTTGGGTAAAACCTTCGTTGCGGGCTGTTGCGGTGGCTTTGTTGGTGGTGCGATGATGGCGGCGTTCAAAGTGGGTATCATTATCCCATTCGGTACGGCGGGCTTGTCATTGATCCCATTGGTGGGGCCGGGCCAAATCATGCCATTTTTGATGTCGGTGGCCGGCGCGTGGATCGCAGGCTTTATCGCTTCAATGCTGTTGGGCTTTACAGACCCAGTAGAAAAAGCGTAATAAGTAACTAGCGATAACAACAACCTTCGCCTCGGTTATCCGGGGCGAAGTCGTACAAGGAAAGAGGTTCATACTGTCGATGAGCGGTATTGTTAATAAAATCAAAGCCCTTTTGCAAAATGGCAACCCAAACGAGCAAAAGATCTCGCAGTATGTGATTGACCATCACTTTGATCTGTCGAAGTTAAGTGCCACCAAATTGGGCGCGGAGCTGGGCATGAGTGATTCATCGGTGATCCGCTATGCCAAGTTATTGGGCTGTAGTGGCTTTCCCGATCTCAAACTGCAGTTGGCCGCACAAGCCGCGCAATTGCCTGAAAACGATGAAAAAGAGATCTACCACGGCATCGCTGCCAGCGATTCCACTGCGCAAATCATTGAAAAGTCGAAAGCGCTGTTTACCAGCAAAATCGAGCAGTCTATTAGCTTGATTGATGCCGACACCATTGAGCAGTGCGCGACCTTGTTGTTGGCGGCCAATAAAGTGGTGCTAACTGGTATTGGCGCATCGGCGCTGGTGGCATCCGATATTAACCACAAGCTGATCCGCGCCGGTTTGAACATTCATTTTAACCCGGATTATCACACCCAGATCGTGCAGGCCTCGCTGTTAGCGCCTGGCGATGTGTTGATTGTGGTGTCTGCCCGCGGTAACACCCCAGAAGTGCTGTTCGCAATGGAAAAAGCCCGTGACGCTGGCGCAAAGGTGATGGCAATCACCCGCTTTGGCAAAGACAAAGTCGCGCAGTTGGCGGACTTTGTGATCCCTTATAGTAACAGTGAAGAGCATGCCCAGCTTGGTATGGTGACATCTCAGCTGTTGATGATGATTTCGTTTGACGTATTGTTTTTCAAGCTCAACACCTTGATTGATTCGAGCAGTATGAGCAAAGCGCTCAATTCGATTCGTACTATCCAAAACTGATCTCTTCTGCACTGACGTTATTCTGCGTTGTCTTTATTGCGTACATTCACTTGAGGTTTTTCGCCCTTGAGTGAGTGTCATTTTTGGCACTTTTTACTGGCGAGATCGCTTCTCGCAGAGCTATTTTCAACGTCGAATGAAAACGCATTATTTCTATTGCATCGATGTTGTGACATGGGTTTAAAACGGCGGATGTTTTGTCTGGATCTCGGTTATTCGCGGCTTTTTATCAAAGCATTCGCTGCCCATTGGCTTACAATCTAGCCTCAACTGGAAAACGCCTGTAGTTTCTGGAATACTTCTCCGAGTTGCATATTCAAAAGGATAGGAATAGTGATCAAACGTGTGCTTGCCGGCTTATTGCTTTGTACCTCTGGTACAGTTGTCGCGGAACAATACCAAGTGTTAGGGATTTACCCTTGGTCTGATGGCGGTGCATTGTCAATGTATCAAGACGGGCAAGGTCAGTTGATCAGCATGGAAGTCTCTTTCAATCTGCGCGAGAACGAGCGCGGCAACACCACCATGTTGTTTAACTACATGCATCCTCAATTTTCGGAATCGGATCGCTGTGGGTTTGGTCAAGGCGCGTATCCTAAAACCGCGTTAATTGACGGCCAAACCGTTAACGGCAACTCGTACTGTGTCTCGGGTAACGCGATGACGTTTGTGCCGACGCAAGACGATATCGGCTATGTGGTGGAGCGTTTCAGCCTGCCAAATCACCGTGTGTACGTGAACTTTGCCGGCGCCGCATTCCAGATCACCACTGAAGGCTTTGAGCAGCAAGGCTAATTGCTATTAAGCAAGAATTTCTGTTAGGCCATCTTTGTCGATGGCCTTTTGTTTTTCTGACGCTTTGGCAGGATGTTGGAAGCTACGACGCAGTGCGGTGTCGCTGATCTGTTTTATTATGGCGATGGGTGATGGGCGATTTACCGCGTGCAATGTGCAAAGGGCTTCTCGGTTTAGCAGAGACAGTGAATTTATGAATAACGCAATGACACCAAACGATCTCCTGCGCCGCTGGGCGCCACTATTAGCGCACCACCTTCAGCGCGATGAAGCGAGTATTCGCGACAACGGACTGAGTAGCAGCGACTTTGATGGCGCGGCGATTGAGATGAAGTTCGAAGACGGCTCCTATTGCCGATTCCAATATGCCTTTGCGGTGGTGAATGAAACCACGTTTGAAGTCGCGGTGTTTACCGAGCACTGTGGCTATCACGTCTTTTCGAGTGATGGCGTCAGCGTGTATCGCTGTGAAGAGAGTGCAAGCAACGCAGGCATTGAGAAAACAGTTATTTTAGCGTGCGAATGGGTCGATTAGCGCACGTTGTTGGCGCTAGGGTTTAGAGTTCCAAAAAAGAGATGGAAGGACACCAATGAGAGTGGCAATTTGGCTATGTGGACTGGCGTTACCCGCAACGCTATGGGCAGGAGAAAGCCTTGTATTACCGCAAGCCGCGCTAGGGCGCTGGTCGCCCACACTGGAGCAGTGTGCGGTGCCGTTTGGCGAAAGCCGAGGCGGGATCTCAACCGAAGACAATATGAACCTCACCCCTGAGGAGATTGAATTTTGGGAAAGCGCGGGGCAATACCGCGTGATGAATATTGAAGATCGCACCTTTGCCTTATTACTGCGGATGACCGGTGAAGGGCAAAGCTGGACAGAGCATCAAGTCTTAGTGCTGAGCGAGGATGGTCAGCAACTCACTCGCCGCTCCGGTAGCATTGAAGTTGATTATTTGCGTTGTGGTGAGTAACAGCGAATTGACACACTTGGCCGTCATAAAAAAAGAGTGGTGAAGAACACCACTCTTTTTTGTTGGCCGGAATTCGCCGCGCTTAGCGGCGATGATGGGGCTAGTAAGCGAATATCTTTTCGATGTTCGGATACGCGGCGTATTGGATTTTTTGGATCATTTTAAACCGCATCGTTGACAGGGTATCGCTGTATTCAGTCTTGCCAATGACATTGGTGATCTCATTGGGATCGGCATTGAGATCGAACAGCATTTCTTTTCCAGCGCTATCGCAGTAGTAACGATAGTTTTCATCCCTGATCGAGATTTGGCGCAGACCATGCGGTTCAAATTGCTCGGTGAGGATCACGCTCTTGTGCTCTGTGGTTTGATCAAGCATCAAAGGAAGCAGTGATGTTCCTTGCACGTCGCGAGGTAGCGGAATGCCTGCCAGATCGAGCATGGTCGGCAACCAGTCGACACTTTCCACCAACTGCGGGTACGCTTGGCTACGCAGTTTTTTCGGATAGTGGATGATAAACGGCACATTAGTGATCACATCTTCGCCCGGCATGCCCTTTTGAACACGACCATGATCCCCGATGTATTCACCGTGATCAGAGACGTACACAATGATGGTATCGTCATACTTGCCGGTTTCTTTCAGCGTCGTAATGAGCTGACCCACACAGTCATCAACATGGCTGACCAAGGCCATGTAGTAGCGACGGATCTCTTGCCATTGTGGATCTGAAATTCCTTTGAGCTTTTCCATGACTTGCTCGTCGTCACCCACGACAGGAATCGTCATATCTTCGGCTTTGTACAAGTCGAGGAATCGCTGCGGAGGATTGACCGGAGCATGAGGCGCATAGTAGCCCGCAATACAGAAAAACGGGTTGCTGTCATTCTGATGGCGCTCAAGAAAGTCTTTGGTTAACTCTGTCACGTAGCCTGAGTGGGTCAGGTGCTCCTCGGCTTCGAAGATAAACGGCGTTTCAGGATCGCGTTTGCGATCACTGTACTCGGGTTTACCAAAGCGCTTGGCCTGCGAAGGCAAGCCAGTACGCACTTCATTCAAGCTCTCAGGGGCAACGCTCTCGACCCACTTAGAATACGGGTCATCATAGCAACCCGGCTCATCTGAGATCACGCGCTCGTCAAAGCCGTAGTCTGGGTGGTGCTCGCAGTGATCACGAAACGAATGCGGCAGAAAATGGAGCTTACCAAAGTTCGCTGTTTTATAACCATACGGTTTCAAGCGATGCTGAATGGTGAGCAAATCTTCCGGCACGACAGGGCCATTGGTGCCAACGCCGTGGGAGCTACAGTAACGCCCAGTCAGTAATGAAACGCGGCTCGGCGTACAGATAGGGCTTTGGGTAAAGAACTTGTCGAACTTCGCCCCTTGGTTAGCCAGCATATCAATGTTTGGGGTTACGGCAATATTATTGCCGTAACAACCTAAGGAGTCTTTACGTTGCTGATCGGTAAAGATGAGCAAGATATTAGGACGGTTAATCATGATATCTCCCTACGCTTTACTTTCAGATGCCGCGATATTGGCGTTCAGCGTTGGTGCTTCTTCTTTTGCATCAATTAGTTCACCCGGCTCTGCCACTTTGTTGGCGTAGCGGATGAAGGGTAGATACACCATCACACCAATCGCGAGTCCGCCAAGTGCTACCAGGCCAGCTTGCCATGAGCCACCTGACGCTAAGAATGCACCAAAGCCTACCGGTGTCGTCCAAGGAACCACAATGCCCAGCGGCGGCACGAAGCCAATAAATGTCATGAATGCGGCAAAGCCCAGCATTAATGTCGGTGCCAGGACGAAGGGAATCGCGAGCAGCGGGTTAAGAATGATTGGAAGGCCAAATACCGCCGTTTCACAAATGTTGAAAATACATGGGACAATCGCAATCTTCGCCACTGTGCGGTAGTGAGCACGACGTGATGCAATCAAGATAGCAATCACTAGCGCAAGAGATGCACCAGCACCACCGACGTTGGCGTACAAGTCGTACGATAGCCACGTGACATCATGCGGGAGATCCCACATCGACATGCCTTCAGCAACACCACGCAGGTTGTCATCTTGCATTGGGCCAAACAATAGCGAACGCACGCCGCCAAGGACCGCGCCACCGTGGATCCCGAATAGCCATAGCGTGTTCTGGATGATGTCGAGGGTTAAAATGCCCCAAACGTTGCCTGCCACATTCGATAGCGGCGCTTGGATCAGCAGGGTGATCATATCTGGCATTGAGGTGCTGAACATTGAGAATGCACCAGAGAGCGCGGCAAACGAGGATAAGGTTAACGTTGCAGGCAATAGCTCTGCGAATGATTTGGCGACCGCCGGGGGTACTTGGTCCGGCATTTTAATTTTGAGTTTTTCGCTGTCCGTCAAGGCGTTGAAAAGGCGTGTCGCCATGATAGCAATGAGCACCGCTGAAAACAGACCGCGTGAACTGGTGTAGTTCATTGAAAAGTCTGGCGTCATGATGAAGAAAGCGGCCAATGAAACCAGTCCGGTACCGACAGGATCTTTGCCTTCTTTCATGGAAATCAATGAGGCCAATTTAAAGCAAGCAAACAGGGCGAACATGTTTAATGTGCCCTTTACCAACACTTGAGAGACGTCGTTGAGATAGGTCACCATCGCATGCTCTTTACCGAGGAAAGCCGGTAAACCGAACATGTTATTGAGTGCCAATTGCGTAAACAGGATGAAAAACGATGCCGGCATAATGATAGGCAACGTACTGATGAAGGTATCTCTGACAGAAGAGACGTATTTGTTATTGGCAAAGGCGTTGATCTTAGCGCCATGTTTATTGAACAGGTTTTCTAATATTTTCATAGTTTCACTTCACGCTAAAAGAATGTGAGATACAGCAGGGAGGATGTTAGATCATCGAAATGAAAACAATGAAACACTTTTTCATTGAGTTTCATTAAATGTGATCCAATACAGAAACTGGGACGGTTTTGGGTATTATTCCCGCGTGATGGCGATGATTAAAAAGAAGCGCTTCGCCGCTCGCGCGGCGAAAAGACAGAGAAAGATGAAAGGGTTAGTTCTTACGATGCAGGCTGCGTGGCAACACGTCGTTGTCGGTGTGCGGGCAGTATTTTGCGACTGATTCACGGATCACCAACTTACCCGTTAGGCGTTTTACTTCGGAGTCATGCGTTTCATCAGCCGACTCTGCGCGGGTAATACAGATATCAATGATTTCCTCAACCATTGAGGAGAGCGGCATTTCAACCGTGGTAAGGCGTGGGAAGGTGTACTGGGCAAGCTCAGAGCCTTCTAAGCTGATCACCGAGACATTTTTAGGAATTTCATAGCCAAATTGACGCAAGGTTGCCATGACCTCTGCGGCCATTTGATCTGTCGCGGTGATCACCGCGCTAAAGTCACCAATAAACCCGGACAACTCCGTGGCGGCTGCGGCCCCATCTTCAATATTCTCGATAATCAACTGCGCATTGAATGGCATGGAGCGTCGCTGGTGGCCGTGTTTAAAGCCTTCGATGTAAGAAATTGATTGTGAGCCCGAGCCGGAGATCAGTGCAATCTCGGTATGCTTGTGCGCCATTAGAAAATTGCACGCTGACGCACACGCCGCAGCATGATCATAGCCGAAGGCGAATTGGCTCAACTCTTCTTTCGCACTGAACGAGAGAATACGTTGGCTGTCGACGTCAAAATCTTGGATGTCACTGGCTTTCAGCATGGGATCAATCAGCACAATGGTTTCACAACCGCTGCCTAAAAGCACTGAAAGATAAGACTTTTCCTGAAATGCGTTATTGCAACTGTTGAACAGTTGTAGCTGTAGCCCTTTGGAGTGGGCGTATTGCTGCGCCGTGTTGTAAAACTGGCCAAAGCT
Organism: Thaumasiovibrio occultus; assembly: GCA_019703815.1. Classification (GTDB taxonomy): domain Bacteria; phylum Pseudomonadota; class Gammaproteobacteria; order Enterobacterales; family Vibrionaceae; genus Thaumasiovibrio; species Thaumasiovibrio occultus. Next base: position 101,129 of record AP023053.1, read on the forward strand.
GAGTGACGACATCTGAGAAACAATCATCCCGAGGGTTCCCGGTTTGACGGCGGCCGTGCTGGTGGCATGTGCCCGATCAGATAGCAATGCACTGGTTTGCTCAGGGTTATAGCCAAGTGAACGCGCCGCTTTTAGGACGGCTTGGCGTGTTTCTTCTTTCACTTTGGCATTGCCACTGAATACGCGCGATACCGTCGCTTTCGAGACGTTTGCTAACGAAGAGACATCATTGATCGTGGTCATACTTTTCCTGTCATTAACCCGTTGATTGGCGCTGGGAGAGTTTCCTTCAGTGACCGTCTCTGAGGTTTCATGTTTTCGTGTTTGGTTTTTCATTAGTATATCAAATAAAGGAAACTAAGGAGAAGTCAATAATATGTAAAATAACAATAACATATAGTTCAACAGCTTGTATATGACACGGCTCATCACCGACTTGAACGCATAAATAGTGTGCCTAACATCTCAAATTACACCAAAACCGCTCATTGTTTTCAAATGTTTTCACTATCCTGAAATTAATGAAACAAACATTCAAGCCATAGGAAACGTTATGTACAAGATTATGCTGTGCTGCTCTGCAGGTATGTCGACCAGTATGTTGGTTCGTAAGATGGAACAAGCGGCTGAAGCCAATAATATTTCAGCAACGATTGAGGCGCATGGCGCGGATCTGTTTGATCAAAAGCAAGGTGAATACGATGTCATTCTTCTGGGGCCGCAAGTGGGCTACATGAAGGAAAGCTTGGCGGCGCGTGCAGAAGGTAAACCGGTAGAGGTCATCAACCCGATGGATTACGGCATGCAAAACGGTGAAAAAGTGCTGAACTGGGCGATCTCCCTGATCTAACGAGGCGAACATTATGAATCAAGTAGATCTCGAAGAATTGGTGATGGGCATCATCGTGAATGCTGGTATGGCACGCAGCCTGAGCATGGAAGCCCTTCACGCGGCCAAGAAAGGTAACTTTGTTGAGGCGCAAGAAAAGCTGGATTTTGCACGCAGCGCAGCTAATGAAGCGCACGCGGTGCAAACAACGTTGATCGAACAAGATCAAGGCGAAGGCAAAGTCAAAATGACCTTGGTGCTAGTGCACGCGCAAGATCATCTGATGACGTCCATGCTATGCCGAGAATTGGTTGAGGAAATGATCCAGCTTTATAAGCGATTAGCGTAACGAAATATCGGGGGCGCTGGCCCCTTTTCAACCTCTTCCATTTTCACCACTCGAGTAATCCAACATGAGAATCGGTTTTGATATCGGCGGCACAAAGATTGAAACACGTGTGCTGAACCAACAGGGTGCGGAAATGTTCCGAGCCCGCGTCGCGACGCCTCACGACTACGACACCTTTATTCAAACTATCGCTGCACAAGTTAAAGAAGCAGAGCAAGCGGTGGGGGTGTCTTGCTCAATCGGGATCGGTTTACCGGGGGCGGTATGTCCTCATACGCAATTAATGAAAAACGCGAACTGTACGTTTCTCAACGGTCACGACTTACTGGCCGATCTGGCGCGTGAATTAGGTAAGGCGGTTTACATTGATAACGACGCCAATTGTTTTGCGTTATCTGAAGCGCGGGATGGTGCTGGCAAAGGTGGCAACGTGGTGTTTGGTGCCGTGCTCGGTACCGGGTGTGGTGGCGCATTGGTGGTCAATCAGCAGCTGATCACGGGTCGCAATGCGATTGCCGGGGAGTGGGGACACAATCCGTTGCCGGGTTATACACCGGAGATCGACGGACCGGCGCGCGCTTGCTACTGCGGCCGTGAAAACTGTATTGAAACGTTTATTTCCGGCACTGGGTTTAGCAAAGGCTTTAACCAACGTTTTGGTACCAGTTTGACGACGCCGCAGTTAATTGCGCAGGCCGAGGAAGGACAAATCAATGCCGTCCACGCCTATCGGTTGTTAGTCGATCAAGTAGCGCGCAGTGTGGCGAGCATTATCAACGTGGTGGATCCCGATACGTTCGTGATTGGCGGCGGGCTTTCCAACATCCCAGGGTTAATTGAGGCCGTTGAGAAAGAGACATATCGATACGTGTTCTCACCAGAAGCCAAAATTAGCGTGAAACAAGCGCAGTACGGTGATGCCAGTGGGGTGCGTGGTGCGGCGTGGTTAGCACCCTCGCCACAACCCTCAACCGAGACACGCTGATGTTTCTGTGTATCGATATCGGTGGTTCTGCTATCAAACTCGCGGTGCTAGATGCGCAGGCCAACATACTGGAAAAGGGCAGTATTGTTAGTCCGCGCTCTAGCATTGACGAGTTTTTTGAGGCGATCACCCCGTTTGTAATGACGCAAATCAAAGCCTATCCCATCGAGGGGATTGCGGTGAGTACGTGCGGCGCGGTGGATTGTGAAACCGGCATCATTCATGGCTCTAGCGCACTGCCTTATCTTCACGGCCCCGCTATTAACGATATGTTTTCTGAGCGGTTCGGGTTGCCTTGCGAACTTGAAAATGATGCCAATTGTGCCGCGCTGGGTGAGTTATGGCGTGGAGAAGCCGCGCAAGTTAGCGATTGCTGTCTTGTCGTTATTGGTTCTGGTATTGGCGGCTCGGTGGTGCTCAATCGTGCGGTGACGCAGGGCAGTCAGTTACATCGTGGTGAGTTCGGCTACATGATCGCCAGCTATGACAACGGCGAACCACTGACATTCAGTGATGTGGCCTCTACACGGGGCTTGATTGAAGCGGCGGCGAAGGCGATTAATGCGCCCAAAGAAAACCTCACGGGTTTGCGGGTGTTTGAGATGGCCGATCAAGGAAGTCAGGCGCTGCAAGCGGTGATTGAACGCTGGTATCAGCACCTCGCGACGGGCCTGTTCAATATCCAATATTGCTTAGATCCTGAAGTGATATTACTGGGCGGCGCGATCAGTGCCCGGCCTGATCTGATTTCCCATTTAGATCGGCATATTGACGTGATTTTGCAAAAGCAGCCGGTGTGTAAAATCCGCCCCACATTGAAAGTGTGCTCTGCCGGCAATGATGCCAACCTGATTGGCGCGCTTCATCATTTCTTAACTCGTCGCGCCTTAACTCGCCGTGCTTAGGCAAGTAACGACGCACTTGAGAAAATAATTAATAGTATAGAGGTCTTATGACAACGTATTCATTCCCTGAAGGGTTCCTTTGGGGCGCTGCGGCTTCGGGTATTCAAACTGAAGGCACAAAAAACAAAATTCACGAATCGATTTGGGATCTGTGGCACCGTGAGCAACCGGAGCGATTCTTTCGTGAAATAGGTCCAGAGACTGTCTGTGAGACCTATGACCGCTATAAAGACGACGTGCAGTTGATGAAGCAGGTGGGCTTCAACTCCTTCCGTACCTCGATTCAATGGTCACGCTTGATCAAAGATCTTGAAACGGGAGAGCCTTGCGAAGATGCGCTTGCGTTTTATACCGCGTACTTTGAGGAGATGATCGCTAACGGCATTACGCCGATGATCAACTTGTACCATTTCGATATGCCAGCAACGCTGCAGACCCAATATGGCGGTTTTGAATCCAAGCATGTTGTTGAACTGTTCGTAAAATTTGCTCGAACGGCCTTCAAACACTTTGCACACTTGGTGAAGCATTGGATCACCTTCAACGAGCCGATTGTGCCAGTGGAAGGCGGTTATCTTTACGACTTCCATTATCCGTGTAAGAAAGACAGTAAACTCGCGGTACAGGTCGGCTTCAATATCACTGTCGCACACGCAAAAACCGTGTTGGCGTTTCGCGAGATGGGCTGTGATGGGCAAATCGGTACAGTGCTCAATCTCACGCCAAGTTATACCCGCGACGATCGTGCGGAAGACCAACAAGCCGCGTACTACGCAGATCTGCTCTTTAACCGCAGCTTTTTAGACCCAATGGTGCTAAATGAGTACCCGAAAGAGCTGTGCGAGCTGCTTGATAAACACGGATTGCTTCCAGAGTTCAATGCAGATGAGATGGCCGCCATTCGCACAGCGAAAGTTGATTTCTTGGGCGTGAATTACTATGTACCGCGCCGCGTTAAAGCGCGTGAAGCCGAATACGAGCTGGACTATTTTACTCCGGAGTATTACTTCGAAAATTACCTCAACCCAACCGGTCGATTTAACCCTTACCGCGATAATAACGAGATCTTGCCGACGGCGATTTACGATATCGCGCAGAACATTCAGCACAATTACGGCAATATCCCATGGTTCTTAGCGGAAATTGGTATTGCGATGGATGAGGGCTCGGAAGGGAACGCGCTTGAAGATGGCATGATTGATGACAGCTTCCGTACAGAACTGATGGTTGAACACCTAGTACAGTTGCATCATGCGATTGATGCCGGCGCTAACTGTTTCGGTGTACATCAATGGACCTTCATTGATAACTGGTCGTGGATCAATTCATTTAAACGCCGTTACGGATTTTATCGTTTAGATCTAGCGACCGGCCAACGTATTCCAAAACGCCATGGTCAATGGTTTAAAGCGCTGGCTGAAACGAATGCGTTTGTCGCCCCTTAATTGATCGTCTGTTGTATCGAAGCCATTTAACGTAGGTTAAATGGCTTTTCTCGTTTAGGCGCCGCAATGGCAATGGCAATGGTACTGGAAGTCGTCACGTTGCGGTGATCACAAAGTGTCAGGGTCAAAAAGAAAATCTAACAACGCGGTAGCCTTTAAAGCTATCATGCGGCTTGTTGATAAAGCGATGAATTAAGAGGGATTATCGCAATGACAAAGACGCAGATGGTACTGGGTTGTTTAATTTTTTCTATTGCGGTGCTGGGCTTTACCTTGCAACCGACGTATCAAGCCAACTTTTGGAAAATTAGCCCCAACGGTGTCGGCTATATTCGGTTAGACCCTTATGTCTCGTTTAAGATTGAGGGGATCGCTCGGCCAGATAAGCAGCATTTCGTTTTGAGTTATATGGATAAGCGACGTGTTTGCTTGTACGACGAAAATAGCCGAGAGCACACCCTGACGACCATGCAGTTGAATCGCACATCCAGTGAAGCCGTCGTATTGTGTTCGCCGCAGGGCTATCAGGAAAAAGGGATCTGGTTTGATGTCGACACGCTAGCCAGTTTCATTGGCCCTGAGTCTTTGGTGATTGATGGCTATACCGTGCCGATGAGTCGGTTTGAAGACATTGCGCGACGCTCGTTTGCGCAAAGCCAAAGCCGGTTCGAGAGATCATAAAAGGTAGATAGCCTTATAGTAACGATGACGTTACTGATAGAAAAATGCCCTCACATGAGGGCATTTTTTTTACCTGGCTAGTTGCGATGCTGCATCGCCATTATTGGTGGCTTTTCGCCAGATGATAGACCCGCAACTGTTGCTCGAACGCCTCTAGTGTTATATCTCCGGTAAAGGTTAACGTGCGCGGCGCATCAGGCAGCAAGGTAAAGCTGGCATCGCTAAAGCGGCCAAGGCCATCAACTTCCGGCTGGACAAAGAAGGCCGGCTTGTCGGTGGTCAAGGTCAGCGCGATCTCGCCCTTGTCATTGTGTGCGCACGCGATCTCAATATTGGCCTGTGGCAACGGGAGACGTTTATACAGATCGCCAAACCAGTTATTGGTGATTGTGCCGTGGGCGCTGTTGAGTTTGACGTAGAAGAAGCCTCGCTCAGCGACGATATCGTCAAGCGGGTAAGCCCATGCGATGTCATTGCCATCATCGGCTACTGTGTGGGCGATCTCCCAACGCTGGATCGTGTTGCCGTCCCAATCGAGCCACACCACTTCGCCATTAAATTCACGGGCTTGGTGTTCATCGTTGATCAGGTGCAAGGTTAGCGCGTTATCGGTGGTGACAAACGCAGCCAGTTGCGGCGCAAAAAAATGTTTTGCATGGTAGTGCAGCTGTTTCCAGCGCCCGTTGTGCTCGATGCTCGACCATGAGCTGACCGGCCAGCAGTCATTGAGCTGCCAGTACAAGATCCCGCGACAGACCGGTTTATTGGCGCGCCAATATTCACTCGCGGTTTTGATCGCCAGCGCTTGCTGTACTTGGCTCAGATACAGCATGTTGTCAAAGCTCGACGGAAAGCGGAAATAGCGGGTAAACATCTCAGTCATGATACTGTTGCCGCGGCCATTTTTCTGGTGTTGCTCGAACGTTGGCGAGGTAACGTTCCAGTCTTGTGGCTCGGCAAAGGTTTTGACGGTTGGCAGCGACGGCCAAGACTGGTAACCGAACTCACTGCAAAAACGCGGCTTAATGCTGTGGTACGCATCGAACGATTTGCCAGAATGCCACACATCCCAAAAGTGCATGTCGCCTTTGTTGTCATCGTGCCATGCGTCGCCAAAATCCAGCTCGCCATTGCACGGTGAGCTCGCCCAAAAACGGCGCGTTGGATCTTCGCGCTCAACCACCTCTTGCAACACGCGATTGAGTCGGTCGTAATTCACCACGTATTTTTCGCGATTGGTGCGAGATTCAGGATACCAGCCAATCGCGCCAATCACTTCGTTATCACCACACCACAGAGCAAGGGAGGGGTGATCGCTCAGGCGACGAACTTGCTCTTCGACTTCTTGCGCCACATCGGCCAAAAACTCCGGCGTGGACGGATAAAGTGCACAAGCAAACATCAAATCTTGCCATACCAACAGGCCGAGCTCGTCGCACAAGCGGTAGAACACATCGCGCTCGTACATGCCGCCGCCCCACACGCGGATCATATTCATGTTGGCCGCTTTCGCATCGTCTAACAGTTGGCGGTAGCGCTCTGGGGTGTGCTGACTTGGCATCGCATCGAGCGGGATCCAGTTAGCACCTTTCGCCATGATCGCTTTGCCGTTGACCACAAACGTCATCGCCGAACCGGCGTCATCGACTTGCGTGTTGAGCGCTAATTCGCGCAGACCGATCCGTTTTTCGATACTGTGTTGTTCATGGTGATCTTCCGCGCTAGTGGACTCATAGGTGCCGCCATCAAACAGGGTCACGCTCAGGCTGTACAGCGGTTGCTCACCATAACCGGCAGGCCACCAACGTTGTGGCTCGAAGATCGGCAGCTGCCAGCGTACTTGTTGGCTAACCGGGCTTTCGGTTTGATGGATCACTTGACCGCTAGGATCGCGCAGCTCAAGCACCAACAGGGCGTCGTGCTCAACGTCAATCAGATCGCACTTGGCGTTGACCGTCAAAATACACAGCTCGTCTTGCCATGTTTGCTCGGTACGCACTTCGGTTAAGCGCACATGGTGGATAGGGGTGAGCACAATCGAGTCATAAATCCCGCTTACCAACAAGCAAATGCCCCAGTCCCACCCCGCATGACATTGGGTTTTACGCAGGGTGTTCATGTGCGGAATTTGGTTGTTCCCTACCGCCCAAGGCACCGGGAAGGGCAGTTTTTCCGCGCGCTGTTTGGCTTCGATGTCGGCACGTTGCAGTTCAATCGTAATGGTGTTTTCGCCTTCTACCAAGTAAGGGCGAATATCAACGCGATAGCGACGGAACATGTTGCTGCACCCCATCACCCATTGACCGTTAATCGAGATCTTGGCGACGGTATCGACCATGCTCAAGGTGAGATCGACCTGTTTGGCGTCTAACAAGGCGCTATCGGCATTGAACGTGCGATTGAGTGTCCAATTTTTCTCGCCCACCCACTGCACGTCACGTTCGTTACAGCCGTGGTAAGGATCGGGGATCAGCGCTGCCGCGAGTAGGGCGGAGTGCACATCGCCGGGCAAGGTAATAGGAATGTTGATGTGATCATTATCGGGAGAGCTTAACTGCCATTGGCCGTCGAGTGTCATCATTGTTCTTATCTCTCAGTCCATCCATGACGAGCAAATCATCGGTGTTGCGCCCACTCGCTGCTCGTTGCTGAAGGCAACTTAGTAGGGAGGAGCGGTGGGTTTTCGCTGTCATACCTGACGGGCGATAGCGTCTGACCGTGTTGGCGAAAAATGGATGGTGTGTCGGGTTGGATTATTGGTTGCTGAAATCATCATACAAATGACTCAAACCTGATAGCGATTTTGGAGTCATTTGAAAAGGAGATGTAAAAAAGCAGAACTTGATCACTTTTCATCCGCAGAGGGCGTTTTGGCCGCAGAAATAAGGTCTATTTTCCTTGGCGTTTTCGCCCTCTTTTTCTCAGTATTAGGCTGGCGTATTGTCGTCACTCTTTTTGGCGTTGTTGCTAAACCAATAACTTAATATTTGACCGACACCTGCAGTGAGCACGCCGAATAAGATCTGAATTTGTCCCATTAACGAGTTCTCGCCAACCGCCATGTTCAAGGTATCGCTCACTTCAATCGCAATAATGGTGGCGAGCAAGATGAAATACGCGGTAAGAAAGATTGCGCTGATCAACAACTGGGGTTTGACGCTCGTTTTAGCCGGTGCGGAGAGGGCGCTGGGGTCGATGCCAAGTTGCTGCATTTCGGCTTTAAAGCTGCCTTCGAGTTCGCGCAGTACCAGTAAGTTATCAGGATTACTGAGCTCTTCACGTAGCTTGGTTTTGGCGTTGGCCTCATCGGGATCGATGGCCAAGCTGCTGTAGAGAGAGCGTTTGACCATGTCGGATAACGGGCCGTGCATGGCGCGCGACAACGTGGGGGCAACGTGAGTAAGAACCGGACTATCAACAGACATGGTAAATTCCTTTTTACGTAGAGTTTGTCTGTAAATATAGGCAATTGGCAGCAGCTAGCCATCAATGAGAGAAAAACCGTGGCGAGCGCAAAGGCGCAGCAAGCCGGACACGCGCTGATGACGGGGAAGAAGAAAGGATAAGCGCCACGGTCAATAAATGAGGTATCAGTACAATATCTCGCCATTGAAGAACTTAACAGAGTGATCTTTATCAAGTTATCGTTTTTGTCTATCTAAGTAATAGAAAATTTCAATTTCTTTTACACCGAATTCACTGTTACATTCTTGCCATCACCCAATGTAATGAGTGATGTATTAGTATGTTGCCAAGATGGCGAAAAGTTGTGTTGATGTCCCTTCCCACATCGCCTCCCACTCTCTGTGCCGCACTGTTCATCACTTATCGATTACCTCAAGACGTCACTGAAGAACTGACTACACTCTCTAAAGAGCCGTCCATCAAGAAGTCGTTGGGACTGTTAATTTCTGCCTTGTGATTTAAGGAATGATGATGGTGTTACCCGAAAATAGCAGTATCGTTATCTTTGGTGCTTCTGGCGATCTTACTTACCGTAAGTTGATCCCCGCGCTGTACCATTTATACGCTAACCAGCAATTGCCTGAGTCGTTTGTTGTGGTTGGCGCAAGCCGTACTGAATACAGTGACGATGCTTACCGTGAAAAGCTCGCGCATTCGCTACGTGAACTCGAGCAAACCGAGCCGGACACCTTAGCTGCTTTCATGCAGCATGTTCACTACCAAACCGTGAACACCGCCGATCAAGCCGATTACGCTAATCTGGCGCAACGTTTAGAGGCGCTGGCCGTCGAGCGCGGTTTTACTCAGCGCAATACCCTGTTTTACCTTGCCACGCCGCCGAGCCTGTATGGGGTGATCCCCGCAAACCTGGCCGCGCATGGGTTGAATAACGAAGACAATGGCTGGAAACGCCTGATCGTTGAAAAGCCGTTCGGTTATGATCTTGCCTCCGCCAGAGCGCTGGATAAAGAGATCCACCAACATTTCCAAGAGCATCAGATCTACCGCATTGACCATTACTTGGGCAAAGAAACCGTGCAAAACCTGCTGGTGTTCCGTTTCTCCAATGCGATGTTTGAGCCGCTGTGGAACCGCAACTTTATCGACTACGTCGAAATCACTGGGGCTGAGTTCTTAGGCGTAGAAGAGCGCGGTGGCTACTATGATGGCTCTGGCGCCGTGCGTGACATGTTCCAAAACCACCTGCTGCAAGTGCTAGCGATGGTGGCGATGGAGCCGCCCGCGCAAATCAATGCCGACTCGATGCGTGATGAAGTGGTGAAAGTGTTGCAATCGCTTGAGCCGTTATCGGATGACGATCTGCGCCACCATTTGGTGCTGGGTCAGTACACTGCCTCGAAAGTGCGTGGCGATCTGCTACCGGGGTATCGTGAAGAGCCGGGCGTGGCAGATGACTCGCGTACCGAAACCTATGTCGGCCTGAAGATGTTCATTAACAACTGGCGCTGGAACGGCGTGCCGTTTTATGTGCGTACCGGTAAACGTCTGCCAACCCGAGTGACGGAAGTGGTGATCCATTTTAAACAGACCCCGCATCCGGTTTTTGGTAAGAACGCGCCGGAAAACCGCTTGGTGATCCGTATTCAGCCTGATGAAGGTATTCAAATGAGCTTCGGCTTGAAAGAGCCAGGTGCGGGTTTTAATGCCAAAGAAGCGACGATGAATTTCCATTACGCCTCGTTGGCTGAAACCCAAATGTTGACCGCTTATGAACGTCTACTACTCGACGCGCTAAATGGCGATGCCACCTTGTTTGCTCGCACTGATGCGGTGGAAGCGTGCTGGCAATTTGTCCAGCCGATCCTCGATTACAAACAAGATCCGCAAGCGCTGTTTGGCTATGCCTGTGGGACGTGGGGACCGCAAGAATCTGATGAGTTGTTAGCGGTAGATAAGCGTGCGTGGCGTTTTCCTTGTAAGAACCTAGCTGACACGGAATATTGCGAACTATGATGAAGTTACGAGTTTTCGACAACGCATCGCAGGTCGTGGATGCCTTGGCTGAAGAGATGAAAGCCTTGAGCTTTGCCGATCATCCGGTGCACATTTCCCTCTCCGGCGGCAGTACGCCGAAGATGCTGTTTCAACGCTTGGCGCAGCCCGATTATGTTGCGGCGATTGCGTGGCAAAACCTCCATTTTTGGTGGGGCGATGAACGCTGTGTTGCGCCTGATGATGCCGAGAGCAATTTTGGCGAAGCCAATGCGCTGTTGTTTTCCCACGTTGGGATCCCTGCGCAGAACATTCACCGTATTCGCGGCGAAGACGAGCCCGTGGCTGAAGCGGTGCGTTTTAGTGATGAAATGCGCGCGTTGATCCCAACGCCGCAAGATGTACCGGTATTCGATTGGATCTTGCTTGGCGTAGGCGCTGATGGTCATACCGCGTCACTGTTTCCGGGACAAACCGATTACGACGAGCAAGCACTGGCTGTCGTGGCGACCCATCCGGAAAGCGGTCAGCAGCGGGTGTCAAAAAGCGCGCGCGTATTGCAAGCGGCGAAGCGGATCAGCTATTTAGTGCTGGGCGCAGGCAAGCAACAGATTGTAGAAGATATTTACACCACTCCCGCAGAGGCGTTGCCTTATCCAGCGGCGAAAATTCGCTCCCTTGTGGGCGAGACGGAGTGGTATTTGGATTCAGACGCAGCCGTAAAAGTGGCCGAAAAAGAATAATTGGAGATGCAGACTATGAAAGGTGATATCGGTGTAATTGGTTTAGCGGTGATGGGGCAAAACCTGATCCTTAATATGAACGATCACGGCTTTACCGTGGTGGCGCATAACCGCACCGCATCCAAGGTGGATGAGTTTCTCAATGGGCCAGCCAAGGGCACTAACATTGTTGGCGCTTATAGCTTAGAAGAGCTGGTTGATAAGCTTGCCAGCCCGCGCAAGGTGATGCTCATGGTGCGCGCTGGGGATGTGGTCGATAGCTTTATCGACAAGCTCGTTCCGCTGCTTGATAAAGGCGACATCATCATTGATGGCGGTAACACCAATTACCCTGACACCAACCGTCGTGTTGCCGCGCTGCGCGAAAAAGGCATTCATTTTATCGGTACGGGTGTCTCGGGCGGTGAGGAAGGCGCGCGCTTTGGGCCGTCAATCATGCCAGGTGGTGCGCCGGAAGCGTGGGATGCGGTGAAACCGATTTTCCAAGCGATTGCCGCAAAAACCGATGCCGGTGAAGCCTGCTGTGACTGGGTCGGTAAAGATGGCGCGGGTCACTTTGTCAAAATGGTGCACAACGGCATCGAGTACGGCGACATGCAGCTGATCACCGAAGCGTACCAGTTTATGAAAGATGGCTTGGGAATGAGCCATGATGAGATGCAGCAAGTCTTCGCTGATTGGGATCAAACCGAGCTCAATAGTTACTTAGTGGAGATCACCGCTGAGATCTTGGGTCACAAAGATGAAGACGGCGAGCCGCTGGTGGAGAAAATCCTCGATACGGCGGGCCAAAAAGGCACCGGTAAATGGACGGGGATCAATGCGTTGGATTTAGGGATCCCGCTGACCTTGATCTCTGAATCAGTCTTTGCGCGTTGCGTGTCTGCAATGAAAGACCAGCGTGTGGCAGCACAAAACCTGTTTAGCAAAACCATTCAGCCGGTTGAAGGTGACAAGCAAGAATGGGTCGATGCGCTGCGTCAAGCCTTGCTGGCGTCGAAAATTATCTCGTATGCCCAAGGGTTTATGCTGATGCGTGAAGCATCGAACGAGAATGGCTGGGATCTCAATTACGGTAATGTGGCCCTGATGTGGCGAGGAGGCTGTATCATTCGCTCAGCATTCTTGGGCAATATTCGCGATGCATACGCAAATGATCCTGAGTTGGCGTTTTTGGGCTCTGATGCGTACTTCAAAACCATCCTTGAAACCTGCTTGCCAGCATGGCGTAAAGTGGCGGCGAAATCGATGGAAGTCGGCATTCCAATGCCATGTACTACGTCGGGCCTCACTTTCCTTGATGGTTACACCACCGCGCGTTTGCCTGCGAACCTGCTACAAGCGCAACGCGACTACTTTGGTGCGCATACTTATGAGCGTGTCGATCGTCCACGTGGTGAGTTCTTCCACACCAACTGGACCGGAACCGGCGGTGATACCGCATCGACTACCTATGATGTCTGATCGCGCGTTTCTATCGTGTAGATAACGTCAACCAAGCCCTCTTCGGAGGGCTTGGTTGTTTATGGTGCAATGGGTAAAAAAAACACCTGCCAAGAATTCTTTATCTTTTTTGCGAATAATTCGGGTTTGAATGGGGATGGTCACAGTTATTAACTAATCCTTTCAAGCGATTTATCAATTAAAGCACAAGTCGTTCATTTTTCTGTAGTATGGCGGTATTGAGTTATCGCTGTAATGATTGCTTCTACCGATGCTGACGTTAATTGATAAAAAGAATGATGTAATTTTGAAACTGGCCATTGAGGGCTATCAATTTCCCGACAATGACCAAGATAACTGGTGTTATGTCTCCCTGCTGGCCGCGCAGGGCGCAGAGCGTTACAAGATTGTTCATCCCGCCTTAGAAACCCACAATTTGATCGAAATCCTTGAGTGGTTCCAATGCCTTGCCAGTGGTCATTTACCGCACCGTGAGGTGTTGGTGTTTATTGACCCGTGTTTGCAGTTTTCGTTGCGCTACAGTGATGAAAAGATAGTGAAAATTGAGATCGAACTGGCGCGTGAAATGGAGCCGGATTTTCGCTTACAGCAGTACGGCCATGCGGTGGATGATTGGCGGGTGCTGTTTGATCTACGCCGCGAAGCGCTACCAACCTTAGTTGCAAAAATGAAAGCGGCGATCGCCCTGTACCCGATGCGCTAAGTGGTTAACTGCTTGAGCGCGCTAGGTACAATCCGTTTGTGTAGTGGCGTGACGAACAGCATGTAGAGTTTGCCCAGTCGATTGTGGACATGTACCACGGTGCTAATGTGGGCATATGTGCGATCCCCGTTTCGCTCTAACAGCAGCGATAAACGAACGCGCAAATGTTTGTCTCAGTCTTCTAACAGCACTTCATCGTGGGTTTGCTCCACCAAGGTGAAAATACCGACACGCTCACCCGCGCGGTAATCGCTACTGGCCTTGTTTACCGAGATATCTTCCAATCCGCCGAGATTTTTAAGCCCGAGCTTTGCCACGATGTGATTGCGCCATCGCATTAGTCTGGCAATCCAAGGCGGTGTGCGACGCGCCATGCGGATAAAGACGTCAAGCGCAGTTTCGCTATGATCCGAGGCGATCTCTTGGCAGAAGGTGTCATAAAAATAGGCGTTGTCTAGCTGATCGCGGATCCGAGATTGGCGCGGGATCGACATGGTCTTTTCTCCGTCTATGCTCAGGCAGGTTTGCCAAAGTGAATATGTACACTGTGCCTTATTAAGCCGGCAGTCTCAAGTTGGCGCAATGAGCCATCTGCATCTAGCGCCGTACTCTCTAATCGTCGTGCTCTCCAATAACAGGGGGTATCTGATACTGATGCGGTGTTGCCTAATGCCGTGGCATTCTCTGGATGTGAAGGGTGCGATATAGGTTGGCCATATTAGGCTAGGCCGGAAAAGGGTGCAGCAGGATTATTGCAAGTGGAATATTGACCCCAAACCACACGCTGGGGTTTGGGGCAAGGCTCATGGGCTCAACTGGGCTATTAGCATTCATCTGGCTTATTGGCGTTCGTCGCGCAATTGGGCAAACATGCCGAACATCGCCAGTTGATCAAACAAACTATTGATTTCATAGATAGCCTGATTGTAGCGACCTAATGTCGCGAGTTTTTTCTTTTCGTTGGGGCTCGGGGGATTTGGGCTAAGAAACACTGTCACGCTTAAGGTGATCTGACCAATTTCATTGGGATAGCTGAAAAAGCCGAGTTGCAGCGTCGAGACAACGCGACGCAGTGTCATTACATTGCCTACCGCGCGGCAGATCACCTCGCCAAACTGATTGGCGGCTAGTGCTGCTAGGGTGTGGCTTTCCGCGCTGAACAGAGGTTGAAGTTGTACTTCCATGGTCAGTAACACTTTGTCATCGCCCGGCGGTTGCGTGTTGGTACTCTGTGCTGCTGGTGGCTCAGCTCCTTGAATCGTTCCCTGCGCATTGTCGGGTATCGCTGAAGGTGTTTGCACGTCAATGGTAAAGTGCTGCAGACGTGGCGAATGTGCACACCTTTCTTGGCCTAATTCGCTCAGTTGCGTTGCGATCTCTTCCACCGTGTGGCGAGTTTCACTTAAAAACAGCAGTTTTTTCATCATATCGGAGAAATCGTGAAACACGGTTGCTGTGCGATGCGCCTGCCAAGCGTGAAGAGCCGATGGCGGCAATACGGCTAACGCTGGGCCAGTATGCTCGTTTGAGACGAGCGGCGCAGGGTGTTGGGCAAGTTGTTGCTGCAAGCGATGGCAGAGCGTACTTAAGCGGACGATTTCATCGAGTTGTGCGGCTTGTTTTTCGACCAACCGTTCATAGTCTTCAAGCGTCATTTTCTGTCCTCAAAATGGCATCGCGAAATCAGCGATCACTAAATTGGTTTCCTAATATTGTCATTTTCATTCAAGGCCATTCAGTTTTTATTGTTTTATATCATTAAGTTATGTGTATTTTGGTGGTTGTGAAAAGTGTAAGAAATGGCTAGATCTCTTTGTCTTGCTTACTAGGCTTTTTGGCAAGTAAATTGCAGTCAGGTTCACATAATTGAATATTGGGTCAAATTTGTCTCGTTTGCGTCCTCTTTTATCCGTCGCTACATCTAAAAGGTATCGAACTAAGCGGTAAAAAGACAAGGCCGTGCGGGGTGCCATCCTAGGCGGCTGTTTACTAGGGGATTACCTTGTCACTATCGCGAAGCATTATCCAAACATCAATAGGTTATCACGCCCTAGTTGGTGAGTTGTGTGTTAGTAACAAACCTGTTGGTCGTTCTAGTGATATCAACTTATCTGGGTGATTTGTTGCCTGTTGTTTACACGGCATATGAGATATTTTGATACTGGTTAGGTAATAAAAATAATCCATTGATAATTAAAGCGTTAAAATACCCAATTTTAATGAATTAAATTTACG
The DNA here is from genome assembly GCA_019703815.1 of Thaumasiovibrio occultus. Classification (GTDB taxonomy): domain Bacteria; phylum Pseudomonadota; class Gammaproteobacteria; order Enterobacterales; family Vibrionaceae; genus Thaumasiovibrio; species Thaumasiovibrio occultus. The sequence continues at coordinate 116,886 of AP023053.1, forward strand.
CAAAATATTTAATCTATAGGCTTAAATTTCCGGTATTAAATAAATAAAACAAGCAGTTACGTGACCTTTTAAAAGATTAATAGCTAAATATTGCAAAATTGACTTTTCGCTAACGCAAGCAAACTCATTTAGCGATTTAATATCACACAATCTTATTGTTAGAGTTGATTACTTGCTCTGTAGAGGGGATAACAGGACCGTGCTTTGGTTCGATGAGCGAGCGATAAGGTGTTGATTTTGGCTCTTTTTAAAGTGGTGTTTCATTTTAAAACAATGGGTTACCTCTGTTTTTCTAAGAGTGGAAGTACGAGTGCTTTAAACCCTAGTTAAACTAGGGGCAAAAAGAGTGGCGAGTTTTAGTTATAAGGAAATAATTCGCCAAATTGAACAAGATGAACCTAAGATGAATAAAAAGGTAAGTCAGTGTTTAATTTTCAAATGACAAAGTAAAAGTTTTGTCATTTATTTAAATGAGCTGCGATCTGCAGCCTCAATTGGCGCGTATTGTCGAGATGACAATGTGAATCGATATGGATAATTGCATGTATTGACTTATAAAATATGTGCGCAAGGAGGAAATCATGGGAATGATGGCAGGATATAAACGAGTGAATAAAGATGAACTTGTTTCTATGTTAACAATGCCGGATCTGCTAACAGAATCGCTGGCGACGTGTGCCGTAAGTGATGATGAGCTTACGCTTGATAATTCGTGGCAAGCGATCCATTTCCTGCTTAACTTGGACGCCGAAGAAATCACCTGCACGGCGGGTGCGATCGTGATGGGCGGGGAGCCGATTTCCGATGACGAAGGTTTTGGTTTTGGTCCGGTGCGCTATTTCAGCCCAGAAGAGCTGATGGCGATCACTGTTGAGCTAGATCGCATTTCCACCTCCACCCTGATGGAGCGTTTCCCACAGTTGAGTACCCAGATGATGGGCTATTCCTTCTTTGATAATACGCCAGAAGAAGCAGTGCTGAGTCATTTCGATGAGTTACGCCATTTTTGCGACGAAGCGACTGCGCGCGGTGAAGCGTTGATCGTTTATCTTTGCTAGTGCTTGTCCGCTTCATATTGTACTAGGTTTGAAAAAACAGCCAGAGCACACCATGCGCTGGCTGTTTTGCTTCTGGGGATGTATCAGAACGAAAAAGCTCGGTAGACGCTGCTCAGGTTGAGAAGCAGCGTTACCGAGTAAAAACAGTCAGCATAATGGCCAAACTATGCTGCAGCGAGTTAGCTATTTTTGGCTAATAGCTTTTGGTTTTGTCTCCTAACCCCTTGTCTCTAAATACTTAAACTTAAAATTTCTTTGCTGCTTCTCTATGCCGCGAGGTGAGCGACTGCCGCTTGTTGGCGATCGCGTATTACAAAGCCAAATAGCATGACGAGCGCGATAGCAGATGCCCCGAGGCTGACATAGAGGGTGCTGTAGTAGTTGTAGAGCTCAGCCACAACACCCACCGATAAGCTAGACACCAGCATGCTCACTTGCAGTAGGTTGGAAAACAGGGTTGAGGCGGTGCCGAGGCGGTCGAGCATCATATCTTGCATCGCGACCATGCCCAAAGTGGCGCAAATACCGATAAACACCCCGTTGAACAGTTGCGCGGCTAACAGCTGTGGCAGTGTGGTGGCAAACATCACAGAGGTGTAAAACAGACACGCACTGATCATCGCAACGCAGAGCAAGTTCAAGGTTCCAAAGCGCTTCGACAGTTTGCCCGCGGCGAACATAACTGGCAGCTCGCACAGTGCGGCCATGCCAAACAACATGCCTGCCCAACGATCATCAGCCATCAGCTCTTGTGATAAATACAGCGGCATACTGGTGATATAGAGGTTGTTAGCAGCGAACATCAACACGATGGCGGTCGAAAATGCGAACAGTGCGCCTTTACCTGTCGCCATGCTTTTTGGGGGCGCTGAGGTCGGTTTGTCGTTCGGTAACCCTTTTTTTGCATCACTCGCTGTGTGATCTGCTTTTCGCTCCGCCGATTCATTGGTAACTGTTTTGTCAGCGTCAATGACGCTGTGCGTTTTGGGCTGACGCAACGCTTCTTCGCTTGGCAAAACAAATAAGGTAAACAGGATCATCACCAAGGTGGCGACCGCTGCGATAGCAAACGCGGCGGTAAACCCCCAATTGGCTTGCAGCGTAAAGGCGATTGGCGGCCCAAATACCCAAGCGATTGCGATCCCCGCGCGCATTACCGCCATAAAGTTGGTGCCATCGTCCATATGGTTTTCTGCGTATTCGCGACCAAGCGCGAACATTTGGCCGAAGATGGCGCCACTCATGCTACCAAACACAAGCGCAATCAAGACGGCGTGCAGGTAATTGTCGATCACGGTAAAACTGGCCACCGTGATGAAGTAACTGGCGAGGGAAATCGTCAATACCGTTTTGCGCTTCCACCCTTTATCGGAATGGTACGCCATCACTTGTGACACCACGACGGCGCCGCAAACGGTAGTGACCAAATAACCCGTCAGCATAAACGGGGTCGCGCCCAGTGATTCAATAATGAATTTACTGGAAAGTGGATAGAAAAATGCGCCACACATGCCGGCAACAAAAGCCATGATGACGAAGAGTATTGCGACCTTGTCTTTAAACATGTTCACCCCATTTCGGTTTTGTTTGTGTCTGATTGGACAATGTTGAATAGGGCCAGTGTACGTAAAATCCGATCGCTAAGTGATAAAATGCCGTCCACTGGTGATACTATTCTCCCAATTTGCCTCGCTATTTTGACTGAATTTGCGTATCACGTTATGTTGTTATCCTGGCGAAATAGACTGAAAATTTCGCGCTGAATGTGCGCGATGAGTCTCTCGGCAGATGAATTAAATCCCCAATGGTTACCACCAAGGCAGGTAAGCCGAGAAGAGCAATGAGGAAGCGACGATGCGGCCATTGATTGAGAATGTGATCACCGATAACGCCTTCAACTGGATGGTGAAAAAATACGAGTGTCGCGTAACCCTAGAGCAGTTCACCTGCTCGTGGCATTATCATTCTGAATATGAGTTAGTGCTGTATCGCGATCCGCATCGGGTCTTCTCTGGCCGTTTTTTTGCGGGCGATAAAGTGGGCGACGTGACGCACAATACGCTGCTGCTGTACGGCCCCGGTTTGCCGCACATGATCACCGGCAGCCTCAGTGGTCACGATGAGCACGAACACCACTCGACGATTTTGTGGTTCCGCCAAGCGTGGTTAACCCAACTGCAGCAAAACATGCCGGAGCTACGGATCTTGCGCAAACTTGAGCAACGTGCCGCGTTTGGTTTGCAATACAGTGACGCGGTGGCCGAGCAAATTTTTGTGTTACTGGATGGTATTGAATCGCTACCGAGCCATCATCAACTTACTCGGGTCTTACAAGCGTTGATTGTGCTGGCGGAAGCGCAAGAGACGGATACGTTGTCGGTCCATGCGTATAGTCAGCGTCATGAATGCGATGAAGCAGGCAAACGGGTCGAACAAGCACGGGCATTTGTGGAAAAAAACTATACTGCATCCATCAAGATCAGCGATTTGTGCCGCGCGCTGCACATCAGTGAAAGCTCAGCGTATCGTTTGTTTGAACGTCACTTTTTGGAGTCGTTTTCCGATCACGTTAAGCGTTATCGGGTGGGGAAAGCGTGTGAGTTACTGGTTAATAGCCAGTTGCCCGTCGCGATCATTGCCGAGCGCACCGGGTTCAATAACCTGTCGAATTTCAATCGCCAGTTTAAGCTGGTGAAAGCCATGACCCCGTCAGATTTCCGCGCCCAGTATAAGTAGAGGCGGCTGGTGGAGTGGCGCCGCATCAAGGAGTGAATAGGATCTCTCTTTAGATGGACTTTTTTCGTTAGGTGTTGTTTCTGTCGTTCGATATGGTTTTTACCATTCAATATGAATGGGTGTCCCCACCGGCACTAGGCGCAGAAATTCGTTCATTTCAGCATTAGTTAGCGCGATACAACCGTCAGTCCAGTCGAGCCTTTGGCTGAGCACACTGATAAAGCCGTATCCATTTGGTTGGCCGTGAACCATGATGAATCCGCCTGGATCGACATCATTTTCTCTCGCTGTAGCTCGGTCTTGCCTATTGGGATAACTGATGTGCATCGCGCGGTAAAATGTGGAGTCTTCTTTTACGTAGTCGAGGGTATAGCGTCCTTCTGGTGTACGCTCATCCCCTTGCTGGGTTTTGTGCCCTTGAGGGTTGGCGCCGAGGGCGATGCGATATTCTCGAACGATTGCCTGTTGAGACATTAGATACATTCGACGGGCAGATTTATCTACCTGAACGAGATCAACCGCAGGTGACTGCCCGTAGGCAAACGATGCTGTTGTTAGACCGAAAAGTAGCAGGTATTTGGTAAAAACCACCTTGTATCGAGACGTGATCGCAAACGCATGGAGAAAGCTGAAGCACTTTAAAAAGCGCGGCAATATCGGTTCATTGCTCTTATTCACCGATTGTCTCAATGGTTTTCTCTATCGCGGGCTGCTCATCATCATCAGTGGATGCTTCGTAGATCTTGCGGGGGATAAACTCGATCACATAGAACGGAGCCCCAATAATGGCTTCAAAAGCGGTATCAAATACAGATGCGCCTACGTAGGCACCGGCTTTAGGATCGCCGAACGGGAGTCCAATAATGCCACCTATGATCCCGCCGGGCACTGACCCAACGCAGCCACCGAGATCTGAAGGGATGGTGACAAAAGCCGTTGAGTTGTCATACATCGGGCTTGAGCTTTCAAATGAGCAAGGGGAGGGCATGAGAGAAGCACTTCGTGATGCTAAACAAGGAGTGGAAGTACTGAGTATTATTAGACTCAATAGCAGCGGTTTTAGATTAACTTTTGTTATTGTCACATGCATTCCGTGTAAGGCTTGAGGCAAGGGAGAAGTCACTGAATGTTGATGTGTTAGCTGCCTATCCTTGCCGCTATCCATAAGGACTCATGATGACGGATCTCTATTTGCATTCCTATCATGAAATCAAGGTTACCTAGGATGTTTCGAGATGGCTCGAAAGTCTGTTGTTGAGTCTAATTAATATTACCCCCCCCCAGGTGACACTGTCACTTCTGTGTAGAAAACATTTATAGACGATGATAATGAGGCAAATTTTACTACATTTGTAGTAAAAAAAGAGCCACTGACGTGGCTCTTTTAAATCTAAGCGAGGGCAAGCGATTTATGGTTGCTTCAACAACAAGGTTGTCGTCTGTCGATTACTCGCGACCGAAAACGTTGTTTTCTTGCTCTTGCACGCGGATGAAGGTGGTGCGCTTGGTTAGCTCTTTTAGCTGAGCTGCACCAACATAAGTACAGGTTGAACGAACGCCACCCATGATGTCTTGAATGGTGTTTTCCACCGAGCCACGGTAAGGTAGCAGGACGGTTTTACCTTCAGCTGCGCGGTATTTCGCAACGCCGCCTGAGTGTTTGTCCATCGCAGATTGGCTCGACATGCCGTAGAACTTCATGAACGTTTTGCCGTCTTTCTCGATGATCTCGCCGCCACTTTCTTCATGGCCCGCTAGCATACCGCCAAGCATCACGAAATCTGCACCGCCACCAAACGCTTTTGCCACATCACCAGCACAGGCACAACCACCATCACCAATAATGCGCCCACCTAGGCCGTGCGCCGCATCAGCACATTCAATAATGGCAGAGAGTTGCGGGTAGCCAACGCCAGTTTTTACACGGGTCGTGCAAACCGAGCCTGGGCCAATACCGACTTTGACGATGTCAGCACCGGCGAGGATCAATTCTTCAACCATGTCGCCAGTGACAACGTTACCGGCACTGATCACTTTATCAGGGAAGGCTTCACGTACTTTTTGTACGTATTCCACCAGATGCTCAGAGTAGCCATTAGCAATGTCAATACAGATAAAGATGATATCGTCAGACAGCGCCATGATGTCTTTGGTTTTCTGGAAGTCTGCGTCTGAAGTACCGGTTGAGACCATCGCATTGCGAAGCACGCTTGCGTCGTTAGTGTTAACGAACTCAGCCCATTGTTCTACGGTGTAGTGCTTGTGGATAGCCGTCATGACATTGTGAGTCGCGAGTGCTTTCGCCATCGCGAAGCTGCCGACAGAATCCATGTTTGCTGCAATAATTGGCACACCAGACCATTGACGGCCACTGTGCTTGAATGTAAACTCACGGGTTAATTCAACTTGAGAGCGGCTTTTTAGAGTTGAACGTTTCGGGCGAAACAGTACATCTTTAAATCCTAACTTCAGGTCTTGTTCGATACGCATGGTGTTTCCTTATCTTATCGAATAGTGCAACTGACGTTTTCGCCTTTGGCAGAAGGTTGTGAACTTGTCAGATTGCAGGCACAAAAAAACCGGAGCGTTGGCAGACGCTCCGGTTTTCAGCATTATAGGCAGTGATTTTTTCTAATCAAGTCTTAATTGATGTTTTTTTGATAGATTGATTAATAATCGATCGAATTGAGTGTGCGCGTAAAATAGCATTGTGGTTATTTCATCAGCAGGCAATGGAGCCTAATGAAACTAAGACGTAAAAAAGATCTCCGATTTCCGATGGATTTTTATGGTGAATCGGGCCAATGGCGGTTTGCGATTCGGGCCGAGTCGTCGGAGCAGGTGATTGACGCGAAAAAATGGTTGGCCGCGATCACTTGTAATCGACATCGCTTTGATTTGTACAGCATTGCGAATGCGATGTTTCAGTATCAGCAGTCTCATCGTCCTGATGAGTCGTCAAGTACACCTATCCTCATTAAAGCCTCGGGTCCCGTGGTGACGGTGACGGCTTTAGAACAAACCTATTCCAACTGTTAGTCCCTCTACTGAGTAGATACCGTGATCAGTGTCATGCTATCTACTCTTCATTTCCCGTCAGAAAAGACGCTTTCCTCTCAGAACCGTTGACCTCAATCACTTATTTTTTAATTTTTACACGGCTTTTTTATCGTTAAACAAGATTCAAAAAACTGTGATATTCATTTTCCATGTACGGAAATGAGTGCTCATGTGTTTGCATATCTATGACATTTCGCTATTTACATTGGAATGTGATCGTGATCGTTAAAGGGGCTTGTTTTTCCTTTCCGTGTGACTTTTTGTCCTCTTTTGTCACCTTGACCCCACCAATAATTTGTTCCCATATGACTCAATCTTTTATCTCGCCAATAAAAAACGTGATCTGTTTGGTTTTTCTTTCTGATTACCTCATTGCACCGAATTGAATTTTTATGCAATCTTGCCCTGTGTTTTATTTCGTGTCTATGCAAGTGTCAGAAATGTGTCATAGCACTGGCATAGTATATGCTTATGCCAAATTTAATTAAAATATTGTGTAATTTATAGATTTGTCATGTCAAAAATGCGCAAATAGCATTGCAGTATGTCTAATTGTTGTTACTATTGATTCGTGGCTGAGATTGTGTCGCTATCATTTTTCTGACACAGAGCAGTCATTAAACTGACTTTTAGGTCGTTAAGAATAAATAAATAATCACTTTTTATGAATTCGGTTAGGAAGTGAATAAGCATAAATTTCTGTAGACATTAACAAATGGGCAACATGGGAAGGAGTCCGTCAATGAGTAAATTGGCTTTGGTTACCGGCGCTAAAGGGGGCATCGGTTCAGCTATTACTAAACAACTTGTCGAGAACGGTTATCGCGTTATCGCAACATTTGTACCAGGCAACGAAGATTGCGCGAAGGAGTGGTTCGACGCTGAAGGCTATACCGAAGCGCAGGTTAGAACGCTCGCCATGGATGTAACAAATGCCGAATCATGCCGCGAACTGCTAGGACGCATGATGCAAGAAGAAGGCACCTTTGATGTGTTAGTAAACAACGCGGGCATTACACGTGACTCAGTGTTCAAAAAGATGAACAGCGAGCAGTGGAGTGCGGTGATTGATACCAATCTCAACAGCCTGTTCAACGTAACGCAGCCTCTGTTTGCGGCGATGTGTGAGAAGGGTGGTGGTCGCGTTATTAACATCAGCTCTGTTAACGGCATTAAAGGTCAGTTCGGACAAGCCAACTACTCGGCAGCCAAAGCCGGCATGATTGGTTTTACCAAGGCCCTTGCTTTTGAAGGTGCGCGATCAGGCACCACAGTCAATGCTATTGCTCCTGGTTACACTGCAACGCCAATGGTTGAGAAAATCAAGCCTGAAGTGTTGGATGCAATCAAGGCCGAAATCCCAATGAAACGACTAGCGACACCGGAAGAAATTGCAGGCGCGGTTGTTTACCTTGCGAGCGATGTCGGTGGATATGTAACGGGTGAAACACTGTCGCTGAATGGCGGCCTGTACATGCAGTAACAGTCTGACTTAGGGAAAAGCAAAATGTCGAAAGTATTTCTAGTTGCTGCAAAGCGTACACCGCTGGGTAGCTTCAATGGTGCACTGAAAACCATTCCAGCAGCTGACCTAGCTGCAACCGCAATTAAAGCCGCACTAGCCCAAGCAAATGTGCCGGCAGATGCCGTGGATGAAGTGATTTTAGGTAACGTGATCGGTGCCAACCAAGGAATGGGGCCTGGCCGTCAAGCGGTACTTAATTCAGGTCTTCCAGAAACCGTACCAGGTTACAGCCTTAATATGGTGTGCGGTAGTGGGATGAAAACCGTGATGGATGCGGCTGCACATATCAAAGCGGGTGACGCAGAGGTCGTGGTCGCGGCCGGTGCTGAGAATATGTCTCAAATTCCATTTGCGCTTCCGGGCACACTGCGTGATGGCCAGAAAATGGGCGGCGTTGAGATGGTCGACCTGTTAATAAAAGACGGCTTAACGGATGTGTTCAATCAATTTCACATGGGCGTGACTGCAGAAAACGTGGTTGAAGTGGTTGGCCTTGATCGCCAACAGCAAGACTCATTTGCGCTGGCGAGCCAGCAAAAAGCGATTGCTGCCATTGAAGCGGGTCGTTTTAAAGGTGAAATCGCTGCGGTTGAAGTGACGAGTCGTAAAGGTACAAAGGTTGTTGATACCGATGAATACCCTAAGGCCGACGCGAGTGCAGAAGGTTTAGCAAAGCTACGCGCTGCGTTTAAGAAAGAAGGTAGCGTGACGGCCGGTAATGCGTCGGGTATCAATGATGGCGGCAGTGCAATCATTGTGGCTTCTGAAGCGGCGGTTGAAAAATACGGTCTTACCCCATTGGCGGAAGTGGTGAGCTACGCCCAAGCTGGCCTTGATCCTAAAGTGATGGGTTTAGGTCCTGTGCCTGCAGTGAGCAAGGCGCTTGAGAAAGCTGAATTGGCGATTCAAGACATCGACTTGTTTGAGCTAAATGAAGCGTTTGCAGGCCAAGCATTAGGGGTTGCACATCAATTGGCACAGCAGCATGACACTAATGTGGATGCGATTTTGGAACGTTCGAATGTAAACGGTGGTGCAATCGCACTGGGACACCCGCTAGGTGCTTCTGGTAACCGCATCATTGTTACCTTACTACATGAAATGCGTCGTCGTAACAATCGATATGGCGTCGCATCTTTGTGTGTCGGCGGTGGAATGGGAACTGCCATCATCCTTAAAGCAATTTAGTAAATATCACAATCATAATCTTTAATAGATCCTTAGAGGAGTCGCGACATGTACACGGAAATGTTTAAAACTTTTTCAGATCAAACAGAAAAAACTCTGGCACCTTACGTGAAATTCAACAAGCTGTTCACTAAGAACATTGAAGAGATCACAGAGCTTCAACTGTCAGCTCTTCGTTCATACAGTGATCTAGGTCTGTCTCAGCTTAAAGCGGCGAGCGAAGTTAAAGATCTACAAACACTGACTTCTTTCAACAGCTCTCAGCTAGAAGCATTGACTAAGCTTTCTCAGCAAATGATCGACGATAGCAACAAGCTGTCTTCTATTGCGCAAGAGTTCAAAGCTGACGTTGACGCGCTAGTTGCAGAGAACGTGAAAGAAGTAACGCCTGCATAAGGCTTTTTTCCGCCTGATCTCACACTAGACGTGGGATCAGGCGGTTTTGATCTTACTTAAGGGGTCAGAGATATGGACCAGAATTTCTTTGCGGATTACTTTGCCAAACTCCAGGAAGTAAACCAGCAATGGTGGAAGGAACTGGATTCTGGCAAGTCCGCGCTAAACTCACCTCTGAATCGCGCCTTGAATGAGCTGAACATGGAAGACACCGCCAAACTGTTGGAAGGTGCGATGAAGCAGCCGTCAAATCTGGTGAAAGTTCAGATGAACTGGTGGGAAAAGCAATTGCAAATTTGGCAAAACGTGGTGATGGAGCCAAATGAGGGTGATCCGATAGTTCAGGCCGAGCGTGGTGACAAACGCTTTGCTGACGATGCGTGGCAGGAAGAAGCAATCTATAACTTCATCAAGCAATCTTACCTGTTATTCGGTGAAACCCTTCTTAAAACGATTGAAGCCGTCGATGGCATCGATGATCGCGCTCGTGATCGACTCACTTTCTTCACCCGCCAAACCATCAATGCGATGTCTCCCAGTAACTTTATCAGTACCAACCCAGAGCTCTTCAAGCTAACAATTGAAAGCAACGGGCAAAACTTGGTGAAGGGACTGGAGCTATTGCAGGAAGACATCAAATCGAGCTCTGATGTACTAAAAATCAGAATGACGAACAGTGATGCCTTCCAACTTGGTCGTGATATTGCCACGACGGAAGGTGGTGTTGTCTTTAAGAACGAGCTGTTTGAGCTGATCCAATACAAGGCGAAAACAGAGCAGGTCAGCAAAGTGCCTGTATTGATCGTTCCGCCATTTATCAACAAGTACTACATTCTCGACTTGCGTGAGAAGAACTCGTTGGTGAACTGGTTAGTCGAGCAAGGCCACACTGTCTTCTTAATGTCGTGGCGTAATCCAGACGCTTCCATGCGCGATGTAGACTTTGAAGACTATGTACTGGATGGGGTTGCGAAGGCTGTTGATACGGTTGAAGCGGTTACGGGTGAAAAACAATGCAATGCGGTGGGGTATTGTATCGGTGGTACCTTGCTAGCAACGACAACCGCATATTATGCCGCTCGTCGTATGCGTCAGCGTTTTAAATCAACGACGTATTTCACCACTTTGCTCGACTTCTCGATGCCGGGTGAGATTGGTGCCTACGTCAACGAGCAAATGGTGTCCGCCATCGCTGCGCAAAATAGCCTGAAAGGTTATCTTGACGGACGTTCGCTCAGTGTCACCTTCTCGTTATTGCGTGAGAACAGCTTGTATTGGAACTACTATGTCGACAATTATCTGAAGGGGAATACTCCTGTTGATTTCGACTTGCTGTATTGGAACAGCGACAGTACCAATGTCAGTGCTGCGTGCCACAATACGTTGCTGCGTAATCTCTACCTCGAGAATCGATTAGCGCAGAAACAAGGTATTAAAGTCGGTGGTGTGTGGATTGATCTTGAAAAAGTCAAAACACCTTCTTACTTTATCTCGACTAAAGATGATCATATCGCGCTTTGGGAAGGAACCTACATTGGTGCCCGTAAGCTGAGTGGCGATACTACTTTTGTGCTTGGTGAATCGGGGCACATCGCAGGTATTGTGAACCACCCATCGAAGAACAAGTACGGTTACTACGTCAATGAGAGCAAGACAGACTCTGCACAAGAGTGGTTCTCGGGCGCTGAGCGTAAAGATGGATCGTGGTGGACACACTGGCAAGCGTGGGTCACTCAATTTAGTCCGGAAGAGAAAGTCGACGCACGCGACGTGGGTGCCGAGGAGTATCCGGTTCTGAGTGCCGCGCCGGGAGATTATGTGAAGCAGACCTTGCCGATCAAACCGACGCGTTCCGCTGAGACCGTTGCTAAAGCGGCAACAGAAGTTGAGAGCGAATCATAGCTGTCAGTCTGTGCTGTTCTTGCTAATTCAAAAAGGGGCAGCAGCCCCTTTTTGCTATTATTAATGCCCTTCAGACCGATTTGTTACTCTTGTTTATTCTTGATAGCGGCAATCTCGCGTAGCCCGCGAGCACACTGATCTGCCTATTTTATTTCGGAATGGGCAAGTTACTGGCATTTTTCACAAGGTAAAGTAGATCGTGTCCTGTAATGGCATCTGGTTGGAATACTTAATCCCTAGCTGAGAGATGGTAGTGATGGCAATTTGTTTCAAATTCAGTCACTTTAGGTTGGCTTTGTTTATTTTGACGGCACTTTAGTCTATAAATATATCTATGCATCAGTCACCATAATGGACGTGGGATTTGTTCAACGATATCACCCTGAAAGCGAAGATCCGACTACTGGTTGTTGTACCACTATTGATCAGTGTATTGATGGTAGGGCGATTTCTCGCGCTACAATACGCTGAACTCGATCAGCTCGCTTCTACCCATCAACGTTATGAAACGCTCAATTTCTACACGCCTCTCATCCAAGATCTAAGAGCACTCCAACTTAATGCGGTGACTGGTGACAGCGATGTGGTGGCACAAAACCGGCTGGCTGCGCGAGCCGATAATGTGTTCACCCAGTACCAATTTCAGCACAATGCAGGGTTTGATGCGCTGGCACAAGAGTTGTCGGTGTGGTTGAAATTGCCGGCTTCGGGCCCATGGTTGGATCGTCTTGATTGGATATTAGCGACCTCAGACTGGCAGTCGCACTTTTTGCGTAATTTAGAAGCGATCCCGGTCGAAGTTGATGATGTCGTGTTGCGAGAAGGGATCTTATCTTACCAGCAGTTATTGTGGCTTCAGCATTATGTGAGTGAAGAGTTTATCTATCTGAGTATGATGATGACTCAGCCCAATGGGGTCGAACTCTACCATGAAAGGTTACTCAAAAATGTAGAGCGCCAGCAGGTTTATGCCGACCGTTATCTTTATGTCTATGCCAGTGAGCAGCAGATTGAAAGATTGCTCAATCTTTACACCTATTCTGCGTTCGTGGATGGGCAAGCCTTCCGCCAAGATATTTTATATAACCCGAATTTCGACCCTACTGATTGGCCGTTATGGCAAGCCGATGCGCAGCTCCGTTTGAGCTTACTCAGCAGTGTGATTGAAGCGGTCAAACTAGATATATCAGTACAAACCCAGCAGGATTATGCCTCAGCTCAAGCGGCGTTTTGGCTGACTATCGGCGCACTGATCTTACTATTTATTTTTACCTCCGGGCTGGGTATCGCGTTAGCAAAACGGATGCTGGAGTCTATTCGCGATGTCGATATCACGATGCGCAAGTTGGAAGCGGCAAAAGACTACAGCATACGAGTGCCGATCCGTGGCCGCGATGAATTCGCGCAATTGGCGGATACCCTTAATACATTGATTGATGAGCGCCATCGAAGTGAAACCAATTTGGTCGACGCTAAAGAAGAAGCTGAGCGCGCCAATCGTGCCAAAAGTATTTTTTTGGCGAACATGTCTCATGAAATCCGCACCCCACTGAACGGTATTATCGGGATGTCGAATATCTTGGTGGATACCGAATTAGATCCTAAGCAAATGGAATATCTGGCGACGATTAAAAGCTCGTCGAATGCCTTGCTATCTATTATTAACGATGTATTGGAAGTGTCTAAAATAGAGGCGGGAAGTGTCACTATTCATCCAGTTGAGAGCAACATCGAAGCGTTATGCTACGACGTTGCGGCGATCATTGCGCCGAAAGCGGCCGAAAAACAGATCACGTTTGAAGTCGATATTCAGGAAAAATTACCGCAGTTATTTAAAGCCGACGAGCATCGATTGAAGCAAATTTTGCTGAATTTGTTATCCAATGCCGTCAAATTTACCCAAGAAGGCGTGGTGCTGTTAACCCTGTCAGGTGAAGTAGTCGCAGGACGATTTAATGCCACCTTTAGTGTTGAGGATAGCGGCATTGGTATCGATGAAAATCAACTCGATAATATCTTCAAGCCTTTCAAACAAGAAGATGACTCCACGACGCGACGTTTTGGTGGTACAGGGCTGGGACTCAGCATTTGTAAACAGCTAGCTGATTTGATGGGGGCTTCATTTTCAGTGAGTAGCATCAAAGGTAGCGGTAGTGTGTTTTCACTCTATATCGAAATGCCAGTGGTGCAGTTGCAATCAGAATATACGCCGGCGAGGCATGCGTCGGTGGTACTGGTGGATGAAAACAGTCTGAGTGCGAAATTGACTGAGCGGGAGTGCCGCCGGATCAAACTCGATTGTCATCGCTTCCAACATGTTTATCAAGCCGCCGAGTTTTTGGGCGCCGATCCTACGCCAACAGGCATTGGTGCAATATTAGTGCGCTATCAACCGAGTATGTCGGATGCGCAGTTGGAAAGCCTGAGCAAAATTGCACCGGTGGTTTTACTGGTCAATTCGGGACAATCGGTCTTGGTTCAATCGGGTTTCAAACTGATGCATACGCTTCCCGCACGCGGTCAGCGGTTGCGTCAGATCTTGCTAAGTGTGGTGAACGATAAACTTGTTTTACTGAGGGAGCCCAGCAAAGAGGTGGTGGAAACGCAGAGCCACAATGCAGAGATCCTATTGGTCGAAGATAACGCCATTAACATGCAAGTCGCGAAAACGGTGTTAGTGAAAGCGGGCTTTACCGTCCATACCGCTGAAGATGGCAAAGAAGCGATCGACGTATGGTTAAACAACGAGGTTGATTTGGTGCTGATGGATTGCATGATGCCAGTGATGGATGGCTTTGAAGCAACGCGACAAATTCGCGCTATTGAGAAACAGCTCCACAGTGAGCCAGTACCGATCATCGCATTGACGGCGAGTGTACTCGATGAAGATATTCGTTTGTGTTATCAGGCAGGAATGGATGGCTACGTACCGAAGCCGTTTGAAAATCAACAGTTGATTGGAACGATAGAGAAGCATTTAGTAACCAAAGCGCCAGAGAGCGGCGCTTTGGTTGCCAAGTAGCATTACGCGGTTTTTTCAACCAACGCTTGCGTGTTTACTGGCTTGATCACAAGCGCAAGTACCACACACACTGCCATCATAGCGGCAGAGATGGTGTATGCCATGTCGAATACGCCAGTGCTATCAACGACCATTGCCGCGATGATAGGACCGATCACACCACTTGTACCCCATGCAGTGTATAGCACGCCGAAGTTAGAGCCGTAGTTTTTAAGGCCGTAGAAATCGGTGGTTAGGGATGGGAATACCGCCAATAGTGTGCCGTAGCCTACACCCGCAAGAGCAGCACCAACAATCATGGTAAAGCCAGAGTCGTAAGATGCGAACAGCACCATGTTCAGACCTTGCAATACGAAAGCGATAAGCAGGGTACGTACGCCACCGATCTTGTCAGAAAGCATACCCATGATGACACGGCCACCGGTGTTAAATACCGCTAGAATAGCAACAAGGTAAGCAGCGTCTTCGATGCCTGCTTGCATGCCCGCGATAGACGTAACGTTACCGATCACCATTAGGCCCGCTGCTGAAGACAGTGCAAACATCAACCACATCATGTAGAACTGAGGCGTGGTGATCATTTGACGCCAGTTGGCATTGAATTGTGGCTTGCCTGAACCGTACTGGTCTGCGTTTTTCGGCGCTTCTGGTTTGTAATCTTCAGGTGGGTTAACGATGGTAGAAGCCGCTGGAACCGCCACAAGCAGTACGCCGGCACCTAGAACCAAAAACGCGGTGCTGATGCTGTAAGATTTGATCAACCATGAAGTGATTGGCGCGAGGTATACAGACGCCATACCGAAACCACCCGCGATTAGACCATTCACTAGGCCTTTCTTCGATGGGTGGAACCATTTCATTGCAGATGGGCTCAAACATGCGTAGCCAAAGCCGATACCTGTACCGGTCACCACACCGAAGGTGATGGTCAGTAGCATGACGTCTTCGCTAAAGCCTGACAGCAACATACCCATACCGGTTAGTACGGTACCGATCTGTAGAATACGACGAGGGCCGAAACGGTCTTGAAGGTTACCTGCTACCAACAGAGAAAGTGCAAAAACAACAATGGCGGTGGTGTAAGGTAGTGATGCTTCAGCATTGGTCCAGCCGAATTCGGTTACCAAGGCTTTTTTCATTACGCTCCAGGCGTATAGGATGCCCATGCACAGGTTTACAATGATACCTGCGATAAGAATACGCATCGCTTTATCGAATTTCATGCAATCGTCTCTAAGTCGGTTAAGGCAGCAGCACTTGGTACTGTTGCGGTCAGAATGAAAAGAACAGTTATAAAAATTAGTGTAGGAAATTCAAAATTAGTTGTGGATCTCCTAATCTGGCCGCGGATTGTAACAGAAAATGACCGCATTGAAAGCTTAAAACGGCGCTAATTTGAAGGTTTTTTATTCGCTGTTTCATAATCAGAGATTTTGTCTGGATAAATAACGATAAAAGTGTGGGATTTGCTTAATTAGATATTGTGCTTAATCATTGTTTTAATGAGGAAAAAATGGAAATTAGTGGTAAAAGTTGTGCTTGGCTCGTAACTTGGTTATTCGTCTTGTTTTCTAGTGCTGCACTCGCTAAAAGCTATTCTATTTCAGTGGGTGAAGCTGCGTCTGAGCCCGCCGCCATGTTACCGGTTGAACCGCATATTGTCGTGACCGGTACCAGTGAGCATCGTATCTGCCTTTATGAAGGGAAGCCGTACTCACTCGGTGCTTATTTACCTCTCGGCGAGTTTACCTTGGAATGTGTGCCTGAAAACGACGTTGAGACTAACGGCAGATTACGCTGGCAGCGGGTGGAGTCGCCCAAGTGACTTTTTTCTTAGTAGACCATTAATCGCGGGTCAGGGGTTTTTCGCTCGCTATGGCTTGGGCATCAGGCTACATCCTAGAGGGTTGGTCAATCTCGTCGCGTTGGATTGCAAGTGTTGGGTAATTTGTAGTGGGTACCCACTAACTAAATGTGGCCTTTCGATAAACGCGGCGCAATGGCTGAGACGGTGTTGAAAAATGTCGAGGTAATCATCATAACACTCTGCTAGTATCGCGTTTTTTGCAGGAGCCTATTTATGTCGCTGTTTTCTCATTTCCCTTTGCCGATCAGTCAAACCCTTGCAGATCTCGGCTATAACACTCCGACGCAGGTGCAAGAGCAAGCAATGCCAGCGATCCGTGAAGGGCGAGATGTCATGGCGGCGGCGCAAACCGGGACAGGAAAAACGGCTGCTTTTGTTTTGCCATTACTAGAGCAGATTCTGCTACATCCGCAAGATACCCCAAGTGTCGTCGTGTTAGTACCTACGCGCGAGCTGGCGACGCAAGTGTCAGAGAAAGCGCAACAGTATGCTACCGATACTGGTGTCTCAGTGGTTGCTCTGTATGGTGGCGTGAGCATGCGGCCGCAAGTACAGCGCTTAAACGCTGGCGCCGATATTATCGTTGCTACGCCTGGACGTTTGCTCGATCACATGTTCAACAAAACCTTTGATCCGCGCCAAGTGAAAACTGTGGTGTTAGACGAAGCAGATCGAATGTTAGATCTCGGTTTTATGGATGAAGTGAAACGCATCTTCCAGCGTTTGTCGAAAGAGCGTCAGACCTTGTGCTTTTCCGCGACGTATCCACAACAAGTGCGTCGTTTTGCTTTTCGCTTGCTCAATGATCCCGTTTGCATTGATGTTGATACGGCGAATCAGGCAGCGGCAACAGTGATTCAAAAAGCGCATCCGGTGAATACTTCACGTAAGCGCGAGCTTTTATCGTATCTCATTGGCAGCCAGAACCTTCAGCAGGTTCTAGTGTTTACGAAAACGCGCGCCAGCACAGACAAGCTCGCCAAAGAGCTGTGCCTTGATGGCTTAGAAGCAGAATCTATCCACGGTGAAAAAAGCCAAGGCGCACGTGAGCGAGCGCTAGCCGGTTTCCGTGAGGGTAAAATTCGGGTGCTGGTGGCGACTGATGTGGCCGCCCGTGGCATTGATATTCCACAGCTCGATACCTTGTTTAACTATGAATTACCGCATCAGCCTGAAGATTATGTGCATCGTATTGGGCGTACCGGTCGTGCGGGGAATTCAGGGACGGCAGTTACTTTGCTTGCGCCAACGGAAGAGGGCATGCTCTCGGCTATCGAAACCTTGATCGGCGAGCGTATTCCTCAGCATTGGTTGGAAGACTATGCCCCAACGGTAGAGGAAGAGAAAGAGCAAGTGAACAAGCGAGGTGGCCGTGGTGGTGCCAAGCGTCGTTTAAAACAACAATTGCTTAAGCAGGCGCAAAAACGTCGCTAAACCACAATAGTTGTTCTTCTGGTGGATATTTTATGCGGCCATATTGGAATGTGGCCGCTTGCTTTGCTTGCCGTTTGCTATTCAATCTAAGCTAAATCCGGTTTATGTTGATTCTGGGGAGTAGAAGGATTAGCGGTTGGGATCTTGCCATGCGAGGGTTCCATATAGAGGCACGGTTGAGAGCGAATGTTTGTAACTCCCTTCTAGCTCTTTGGTGGAATAGCTCAGATAGATCAGCGATTGCGAGTTTTGATCGTATATCCGGCGGATTTTCAGGGTCTTAAACAACACACTTTTTGACGCCGTAAAAACCACTTCACCGCTCAGTGAATCATCAATGTTCTCTACCATCTCAGCGGTAATTTCGCCCGTTTGACGGCAAGAGATCCCCATGTCTGAAGGATCAGAGAGATCTAAATTCCCTTTAACGTGGCTGATATGGCAAGTCACGCCGGAAATTTCAGGATCTTCAAAGCTCTCAATTTTGATGTCTTTGGAGGTCAATAAGCCAAGGCTGACATCACCGACATTGTCGTTGCCACAGCCGGCAAGTAAGCCAAGGGTGAGTAGGCTGATGAGCTTGTTACATGGTGTCATTATAATTCTCCTGAAATTTAAGGCGTTAGCTTGTCGAAGCGGGGTAATTATTGTTAAGCATTAGCGCCGTTGTCTCGAAGGGGGCATACTGCCTTACGTTTTTCATATTATGCGTTCGAGTTGATAGTGTAGTGGTCAAATGGGTGGCTGGAAATGCTAACGATGCTGCATCCGATCGGATTTTCAGTATA
This sequence comes from Thaumasiovibrio occultus, assembly GCA_019703815.1. Lineage (GTDB taxonomy): Bacteria > Pseudomonadota > Gammaproteobacteria > Enterobacterales > Vibrionaceae > Thaumasiovibrio > Thaumasiovibrio occultus. The sequence continues at coordinate 135,862 of AP023053.1, forward strand.
ATGCGCACAGATAAATTAGAACAGGATACATCAAGATGAACGATACCCTAGATCTGTTAAATCAAATTGGTGCTGGCGCGGAAAAAGAAGCCGAGTTACCTGAGCGTAGTATTGAAGAGCAGCGCAAAATTGTTGCAGAGCTAAAGCGTTTGGAAGAAGCGGGTGAACTTACCCCTGAGCTATTGCAAGCGTATATGACCGGTGAAAAAACCGTCGACTAATAAGAACGTCAGCATTGCTGACGTTTTTTCGTTTAAGGCTGAGTTTGTGCTAGCTGGACGTTAACTCAGCCATTCATGATCGGCGGGTAGCATTTTACTGATCCAAATGATCAACTTATGCTTCATGTTTGGACCGTCTTCTTTATCCAGCGGCAGTGCAGTGATTTGTTTATCTTGCACTAAGAGGCGATAGACAACCTCGATTTTGACCGGTTGTGCAGTGCTTTGTGGCAGAGTTTCGTAGCCGCGTTTTTTCGCATAGGCCAACCCAACCTCAAGCGCTTTTTTGATCAATTGGGCTTCGTGGCGAAATTTCTTCATGCGTTCTCCTTAAGCCGAGGGTCTGAATTCAGCATACCCAACTCACCTGTTCTTGCACTTAACTTATTGTTGAAAAACAGGCGCTAATCACAAAGTTTGCTGCTATTTGGCGATGCTTTAGTCGCTGCATTCCTTAGCAAAGAGGAAAGATGGATGGCGGCTAGATAATAAACGGTAAATAACGTGAAACGGCCATCTTTTACTCACGAAGAGTGAAAATCGTAACTTGATAAAGCGAGTGGACTGGCTCAAGTGACAGCGGATTGGCAAAAATGAAAGGGAAGAGATAAAAACGGCGTTTAAGAATAAACGCCGTTTAGTCGTAACGAGCACAGCATAGTGCTCACAAGCCCATATTATGTCTATAGCGCCTCTTCTGGCTCTTTAGCTGTGGACTGTTCATTGTTTACCGCAGTGGGATGTGTCGTCACTGGAGGCTCAACTGGCGCTGTGTCTTGCGAAGACTTTTTTGTTCCTTGTTCCTCATCCTTTGGGGGCTGCGGATTTTTATCGCGTCCTAACATCAGCAAACACGGCGTCAGCACCAGCGTTAACACGGTGGCAAACGCAAGACCGCCCGCTATCGCGGTGGCTAATTGCGACCACCATTGCGTACTTGGCGCACCGAACTCGATTTTACGGTTCATCAAATCGATGTTCATTTCTAAGACCATTGGCATCAGACCTAAAATCGTGGTGATGGTGGTCAACATCACGGGGCGCAAACGCTGGGCACCGGTATGCAATACCGCATTGATTTTGTCTAACCCTTTGCGACGCATCGTATTGTAGGTGTCGATCAATACGATATTATTGTTTACCACAATGCCCGCGAGTGAAATCACCCCGATCCCCGACATAATAATACCGAACGGACGCTGGAACAGCAGCAGACCAAGGAAGACCCCAACGGTAGAAAACAGCACCGCACTTAAGATCAACCCTGCTTGATAGAAGCTGTTGAATTGAGTGATCAAAATGATTGCCATTGCCGCGAGGGCAACTAAGAACGCGTACTTGAGGAAGTTTGACGACTGCTCTTGATCTTCGTTTTGACCTTTCACGGCCACATCAACCCCTTCAGGGATCGTCAGGCCATCAATCATTTTCTCCACATTTGGCAGCATCAAACTGAGGTTTTCGCCATCGTTCATGTCAGCCATGATCTGGATGACTCGCGTTCCGTTAATACGGTGAATCGTATTTTGTTTGGGGGCGGCGTTCACTTGTGAAAAGTTCGTGATTGGGATTTGCCCCAATGCGGTTTTGACGCGTAACTCATCGAAGCGGCCAATATCACGATGCGCCTCAGGGTAGCGTACCAAAATATCCACTTCTTCATCGGTGTCGTCAGGTAAGTAATCGCCCACTTTTAGGCCGTTAGTGACGAACTGAACTGTGTTACCGACCAATGTCGCATCAGCACCAAAACGCGCGGCGTCGTCACGATCGATGTTGATTTCCCAATCGATCCCAGGAATATCGCCGTTGTCTGAGATGTTGGTAAACTGCGGTTGCGCTTCCAGCCAGTTGCGGATCTCACGCATTGTCGCCAACATGGCTTCGCCGTCCGTACCCGCGACTTCGATTAGCAGATCACTTTCACTTGGTGGCCCGGCTTCAGGGAACTTAAACTCGAGCTCGACCCCTGCAATGTCAGCCGTTTTTCGGCGAAGTTCACCGATGATTTCTTTAATTGGTCGACGGTATTGCCATTCATGTGGATTGAACTGGATCTGACCAATGCCGTCACCGCCACCAGTGCGCGTATAGAAACTGGCGATCCCTTCCGTGTCCAGTACGCGGGATTCAATTTCTCTCATTAACGCATCTTGCTCGAAAATCGAAAGATCGCCATGCGAGCGGGCCTTTAGGGTGAAGTTTGGCGGATCGACTTCCGGAAAGAATACGACGCCTAGTCCAGCTTTGCCGTAAGCCATCATCACAGTGATCGCGATGATGATTGACGCTAGCAATACTTTGAGCGGGTGACGAATGGCCACGTTTAGCGTCGATAGGTAGAGTTTCACCATGCCTTTAGTTTGATCAAAACGCCCCGATTCTATGGCATGGAGCTCGGCACGTCGTGCTTCACTGACGTGTTGCGGTTTTCCAACCACCACCCCGATTGCGGGGACAAAAAGCAGAGCCATCACCAACGAAGCACTCAAGGTGGCGATCAGCGTTAATGGCAGATAGCGCATAAACTCACCGGTGGTGTCTGGCCAAAATAGCAGTGGTGCAAAGGCAGCGAGGGTAGTGGCTGTTGAGGCCGTAATTGGCCATGCCATACGTTTGGCTGCTTCTTTGTATGCTGTAACGCGATCTGCTCCTTCTTGCATTCGGCGCTCGGCGTACTCGGTGACAACGATAGCGCCATCAACCAGCATACCCACAGCCATGATCAGAGCAAATAGCACGATAATGTTGACTGTGACCCCGCCAACGGCAAGCAACAATAAACCGGTTAAAAAGCTGCCAGGAATGGAAATCCCCACCAAAAGTGCGGTACGCATCCCTAAAATGGCAATGATCACAATCACCACCAAAATGATCGCGGAAAGAATGTTGTTTTGCAGATCATTGAGCATTCTTTTGACATCTTTCGATTGATCAAAAGTGTACTCAACCAGTAGGTTTTCTGGCCAATCTGGCATTGTCTGCGCTTCTGCAACTACAGCTTTAACGATATCTACCGTTTCGATAATGTTTTCGCCGGCACGCTTACTCACATCCAATACCACGGATGGCTGGCCGTTTAAGCGGGCAAAGCTTTCAGGATCGCGAAAGGAGCGACGGATGGTCGCTATATCGCCAAAGGTTACCACTTGCGTGCCATCGACTTTTACTGGTAGCTCCAAAATATCGGTCAGTGAATCAAAGACAGACGGGACTTTAACCGAGAAACGGCCGTAACCAGTATCAACAAAACCGGCCGCCACCACACGGTTATTGCGTGAAATCATGTTGAAAACATCGTTCTGATCGAGGTTGTAGCTCTCCATCAACAGCGGCTCAACGAGCACTTCAACAACGTCTTCACGATCACCGGCAATCTTGACTTCCAATACTTGCTTATAGGATTCGAGCTCGTCTTGCAGCGCGCGCGCAATTTTGATCACGGTACGCTCAGGAACGGTGCCATAAAGGGCGAGTGATAAAGCAGGCTCTTCAGTGGCTAACGTCACTTCGTGAACGATGGGATCTTCACTGTCTTCAGGCAGTTTGGCTTTAGCGACATCGACCGCCTCACGCACATCCGTCAACGCTTTATCTAAGTCAGTGCCAACGACGAACTCAAGGATCACGCTGGCATGGCTTTCAGATGCCGCTGAGGTCATCTCCTTTAAGCCTTCAATGGACTGCAGCTCTTTTTCGAGGGGGCGAACCAGCAAACGCTCTGAGTCAACCGGACTGATCCCTTGGTGCTCGACAGAAACGTAAAGCACGGGAATGGTGATATCAGGATTTGACTCTTTTGGAATGTATTTGTACGTAAAGGCACCGGCAATCAAGATCACCGCTAACAGGGTTAGCATGGTGCGGGTGCGCGACAGAGCCGCGTTAATTAACGACAGCATAATTACTCCCCTCGCTGGGCAATAACGCTATCGCCATCTCTAACAAAGCCTTGGCCGACGGTGATCACCTCAACGCTGTCACCCAAACCGGCAAGCCACACACCGTTCGGCTCGACTTTCACAATGTCGATCGGCACAAACAGGACGGTATCATCGTTAGACAAGGTTTTCACCCCCAGGTTACCGGCTTCATCTAAGGCCAATGCTGATGGTGCCAGTTTTACTGCTTCGCGCGATTCAAGCTCGATATCAACCGTCGCGCTCATCCCTGCGGTCAGCGCCATTTCAGGGTTATCAATAGCAAGTTCAATGGCATAGGTGTTGGTTGTTTCTGATGACACAGTGGCTTGATAGCGCAATACCGCATCGTAGGTTTGATCGTTAAGAAGGGTAATTTTCGCCGGTTGCGCTTCGCTGACTTGATGAATGTGACGTTCACTCACATCGGCGTTAACGATGAGCGGATCGAGGTCGACGACAAGCGCGACCGGATCGCCCACACCAAGAAAGTCACCGGGTTGGACATGAATACGCTCAACGATGCCATCAAACGGCGCTTTGATCACGGTGTGTTCTACCGCGAGTTGGGCTGCGCGCAAGCGAGCGCGGGCTTCCACAACATTGGCTTGCGCTTGGCTCACTGCGACATCACCTTGTAATCCGCGAGAGCGCAGAGAGCGCGCTGCATCGTATTCTTTCTGGCGTACATTCACTAACGCTTGGGCACCGCGTAGTTGGCTTACGCGGTCGGCGGCTTCAAGTTTGATCAACTCTTGCCCCGCTTCGACACGTTGGCCTTGCGTGACGAGACGCTCTTCCACTTGGCCAGCGACTTCGGCCCCCAGGGTGGCTTGGCGATCTGGCGCGGTACGGCCGTAAAGCAAGATATGGCGAGCAACAGCTTCAGACTCAAAACGGTCGACTTGCACCTTGGCGAGCGGAACATCGAGAGTGGCGGCGGTCTCTTCGATTGCGTTTTCTGCGTTACTCGGTTTGCTGATCAACCAAGCGGTCAATGCGACCAAAAGGATCAGAGAGATGATCCAAGGGTGTTCAGATAGTCTGAAGCGCGAAATTGCCATAGCTGCTGTCCTTGCCAGTATTTAGGTAGACCTTGCCTGTTGATACAAAACACTATTGATATGTTAAACAGCCCAACCAAAGGTAATGAATGTATTGCAAAGGTTGCGAATTGGTGATTATTTCGCATTTATATACGATAAACAAGAAGTAAGGCATTGTTGTAGTAAGAAAACTTATGTTTTTGTGCGGTGAGAAATAAGTTAATAGGCGTATACGACCGGATACCCCTATATGTTTGATCTGCCTCAACTTTTATTTCGTTATTTGAGTGGTTTGTCACTCTGTATGATAGCGGTGTAAATTATCAGTCAGAGTTATGGCGAGGCTATTTAGCTGGTGGCTAGCGTCGTTCGTTTCCGTTGCTTGCTGTTGCTGTTGATCTGCGCCGCTCTGTAATTGCGACAGCCAACGGGCAATATCGCGTGTCACGACGGTTTGCTCGTTGGCGGCAAGCGCCACTTCGCCATTCTGGTTGCGAATATGCTCCATTTCAGAAGCCAAGGTATCCCACTGACAGCAGGCGGCATCGATGTGGTTGACCACGGTTTGGGTATGACGTTTTCCTTGCAGCATGGCTTCAACACTGGCCGCGCTGCCGTGATGGACAGCGGTCATAATGTCTTCAATCTCTTTGGTTGAGGTTTGGGTTTTTTGCGCCAGTGAGCGCACTTCATCCGCCACGACGGCAAATCCTCGGCCATGATCGCCGGCTCGGGCCGCTTCAATCGCCGCGTTAAGGGCGAGCAAATTGGTTTGCTCCGCAATGCTTTGGATCACCGACATCACTTCGTTCACTCGGTCGGTTTGTTCGCTGAGCGATTCTGCGGCATCGGATGCAGCTTGCATGTTGTTGTCGAGTGTGGCCATCGCACTGAGCAATTCTTGCATCTGTTGTTTGCTGCTCAGCGCGTTTTCCGTGGTGCGCTGCGCGGAATGAGACACCGTTTGTGCATTCGATGCCACTTGATCGGCAGAGACCGCCAAGCGTTCCACTGCAGAGGCGACCTTGCTGGTTTGCTCTTGCTGCGCACCAGCCGTTGTGGCTTGCGAGGCGGACAGAGTAGAAATATGGGTTGATGCTTGCTCTAACGATGTCGACGTGGCGGTGAGGGTTGTCAGCATGGTATGCAGTTGCTGCGACAGTGAGGCGGTCGCACGATTCACTTTGCCTATTTCGCCAATCGCATTGTTGTTTTTTACCTCCACATGATGGCCTTGGGCGAGCTCTTCAATTTGATGCACGGTTTGCTCGAGCGGATCGATGATCCAACGTTTGAGCAACCAAGCAATGGAGAGTAGGACAATCAACGCTATCGCAAGCACAGTAAGAAAGGCTTTCTGTTCAACAGCCACCGACTGGGTGTAGATCTCTTCACTGTGTTTGACGGTGAGCGCTTGTAGGCTGTTACTTAAAGATTCGAGTTGCTCTGAGGGTTTGCGGTCGATACCGCTCACGGCTTTGTCACCCACTGCCGCATTGAAGCCGCTGTCGATAAAGGCTTGGTAACCTTTACGGTACGCTTGCCCCATGGCTTGGTGCTCGAGCGCAAAGTCAGATAGCTCTTGCTGCAATTGTGGGTAGTCGGTCAATAGATCAAGCGTGGCTACGGCAAGTTGCTGGATTTCTTTTTCCTGAGCGAGGAACTGTTGCCAATATTTCGTTCGTTGATCGGTATTGCTGCCGCGTAAGAGCACGTTTTTCCATTCTTGCACTTGTCGTTTGAATTCCACGTTAATACGTTCAACAGTCCGTTCAGCCTTGATGTCGGTATCAAGCAGTCCGGCGAAGCTTTCTACATTGTGTGTTAACACCATCATCGAGGTTTTGGCGGTAATGCTCATCAAGCCAATCGAGAGGCCGACCATCAAGAGTAAGATACTGCGTATGCCCATTTTCTTCATCTGAACTCCTAACCGTGGGGGATGGCGTCGGACGCCAAGCGGATAACTGATAAAACCATCTTATTACGCATATGTCTTAAAAATGAAACATTCAAGGGCTTGTGTTATCGCTTTGGGTGACTCTTCAATCTTTGCTGAGACGAAATGTAAAAAGAAGGTTAAAGTGACCCAAAATAATGTGCAGAACCTCAATAAAGTCCCTGAAAGCATTACGTTTATTGCTAAAAGGTCTTTTAATTCAGTCATTTTTGCCGGTGAAGATATACCGTCACTGCCGGCGTGAACCCGTTCACATCGTTTCGATAAAACTGGAAGAATGATGGCCAAGGAAAGAGGGCGCTTGACCAAATAGGCAGATAAATTTGTCGTGATGTCTGTGAATTTGAGGGGCGATGTAGAATTTTCTTGATTAGTAAAATTAAATCCGAATAATATTCGAATTTGATATGGGTTATTTGTTTGGGTGTTCTATGCCAATGAGCAGACAGGTAAAACGACAGCAAAGAGAGTGTGAGATCATCAAAGCCACACTGGACTTGCTGCACGAACAAGGCTTTTTAGATCTAAAAATGGCCGAAGTCGCCAAGGCGAGTGGATGCTCGATGGGGGTGGTTTACTCGCATTTTGCCAGTAAAGAAGATCTTTTATTGGGTTGTGCCAATGTGATGACCAAGCACAAGCACGATTACCTCAAGAAAGTCCCGAGCTATGATTTGAGCGTTGAGCTTAGCATAGTGATCATGCCGATCATGATTTGGGAGCACTTTACCCAATACCCAGGCCAATACGAAATCATGCCGATGGCATGTTTACCTTCTGTATGGCAGCGCGCGTCGACGATGCGGGTTGAAGAGTTGAGCCGAGTGGGGGCAGAGACCCAAGAGTTAACGCGGCCAAAAGTCGAAGAGTTATTGACTAAATACGGGATCGATACCGTGCATTCGACCCAATTTTTGTGTGGTTTGATGGGGATGGCGATTGGGATCTTCGATATTCAGAACTCAGGCTTTGGCCTAATTGATAGCAATGCAGACCATTTTTCAGAGCACCATCCATTGTTGGAAAACATTCGCCGTTTTATGGCGGGCTGGGGAATTGATTTAGCGATGACAACGCAAGACTGGCAGTTGTTACAGCGGATCAGTAATGAAATTATCGCGAGCAGCAGTTGCTTTGGCGAACGTTAAGATAAGCCTTGAATACCAAGAAGATGCCGTGGGTGTCTTTTTATTTTACTAAACCCGAATATTATTCGGATCTCATTCAAGATTCGAATGCACTGAAAAAGTTTGAACGGACTAGGAGAATATTGATGCAAAGAACAACGAGGACAGTAGGGAGCATTGCGCTAGCAGTGAGCCTCGTATTGTCAGGCTGTAAAGAGACCACAGCTGAAAATACGGCAAAAGAGCCTGTCGTCAGACCCGTTCGCCTGTTTACCATTGCTGATACCGACGCTAACAATCTTCGTCGCTTTCCGGCCAACGTATTGGCCAGTGAAGAAGCGATCATCTCATTCCGTGTGGCCGGTGAGTTGGTGGAGTTTCCGGTTAAACCTGCAGACATCGTCGAAAAAGGTGCGCTGCTGGCAAAGCTAGACGATCGTGATTACCGCACTGACGTACAGCTGCGTAAAACTGATTACGATTTGGCGCTGCGTGATTTCGAGCGTGTGAAAACCCTGCGCCAGCGCAACGTGCTCTCGCAAGCGGATTACGATAATGCGTTAGCTCGTGTTCGTTCAGCGCGTGCGGCGCTGAAGTTGGCAGAAGACCGTTTGGCTGATACCAAACTGGTGGCACCGTTCTCAGGCCGTGTTGCCCAAACGGCGGTGGAGAATTTCGAGTTTGTCCAACCACAGCAAACGATTTTGGTACTGCAAAGCGACAACACTTTAGATGTGAGCATTCAGCTGCCAGAAAACATTCTTAACCAGATCAACCAAGACAGTGTGAACCCAGACTACCGCCCAACGGTGTCGTTTGCCGGTCGCCCTGACAGTTACCCTGTGACTTACAAGCAACACGCAACGCAAGCTACACCGGGTACACAAGCCTATGAAGTGGTGTTCTCATTGGCGGTACCGGAGAACGGTCAAACCATCTATCCGGGCATGGGTGCAACCCTATCTATGGATATGGCGCAGATCCTGCCGAACATGACCCATTCCGATGCATTTTTAGTGCCCCTGACCGCCGTGTTGGATGACGATGCGTCAAGCCAAGCACAAGTGTGGGTCTATAACGACGGTATCGTTGAGCCGCGCGCGGTTGAGAAATTGCGTATCACCAATGATGGTGTATTGGTCAGCGGCGATCTGAATGCAGGTACACAGATCGTGAGTGCAGGTCTGAACCAATTGACGTCGGGCATGACGGTCAAACCGTTAGAGCGTGAGCGAGGTCTGTAATAATGACGGTTGCTGAATATACGATTAAAAATCGGGTGATCAGTTGGGTCGTGCTACTGCTGCTATTGATCGGCGGTACTCTGGCCTTTACTGGTTTGGGCCGATTGGAGTTTCCTGAATTCCCGATCCCACAAGCGATGGTGAATACGGCGTATCCGGGTGCATCGCCTGAGCAGGTTGAGGAAGAGGTCACGCTACCGATTGAACGGGCGATTCTGGAGCTGGAGTACGTGAAAAACGTCGACTCCTTTACCACGCCGGGAATGTCGCAAATCATGGTTGAGCTGGATGAGAAATATCAAGCCGAGCAACAACCACAGATTTGGGATGAGTTGCGCCGTAAGATCAATGATGTTCAAGCCGATTTGCCGCCGGGCGTTTATCCGTCACAAGTGGTCGATGACTTTAGTGATGTGTACGGCATTCTCTATAACATCAGTGGTGAAGACTACAACTATCGCGAGCTAGAAAACTATGCTGATTTCTTGCGTCGTGAGCTTGTGTCGGTGCCGGGGATCAAGAAAGTCACCATTGCGGGTCAAGTTGACCAACAGGTAGTGATTGAGATTTCCCAGCAAGATATGCACTCGCTGGGCATCGATCCGAACTGGATCATGGGCATCATCAATAACCAGAACGTGGTGTCTAATGCCGGCTCTATGTATGTGCAAGGCCAGTCAGTGCGTATTCACCCAACCGGTGAGTTTACTGATATCTCTGAGCTTGAATCTCTGATCATTAGCCCACCGGGCAGCACTCAGATGATCCGCTTGGGCGATATTGCCAGCATCAGCCAGCAGTTCAACGAAACCCCAATGAACCTGTATCGCAGCAACGGCAAGCCTGCCTTGTCGCTCGGTCTGTCGTTCTCGAAAGGGGTTAACGTGGTGGATGTGGGTCTGGCGGTAGATGCTAAATTGGCTGAGCTAGAATCATCACGTCCACTTGGCATGGAACTTACCCGTGTTTACAACCAGCCGAAAGTGGTTGATCAATCGGTCGCCGACTTTCTGATCAGCCTTGCTGAAGCGGTCGCGATTGTGATTGTGGTGCTGCTATTTACCATGGGTTTGCGCTCTGGCATTTTGATGGGCGCGATCCTGCTTCTGACGATTTTGGGCACCTTTATCGGGATGAATATCCTCAATATTGAGATCCAAATTATCTCGTTGGGGGCATTGATCATCGCACTCGGCATGCTGGTGGATAACGCCATCGTGATCACCGAAGGGGTGTTGGTCGGCTTGAAGCGCGGCATGAAGAAGCTAGATGCAATCAACTTAGTGGTACGCCAAACTCAGTGGCCACTGTTGGGTGCGACGGCGATTGCCATCATCGCGTTTGCGCCGATCGGTCTGTCGCCAGATGCGACGGGTGACTTCCTTGGCTCACTGTTTATGGTGTTGCTGATCGCGCTGTTCTTGTCGTGGATCTTGGCCATTACGTTGACCCCGTTCCTGTGTGAGTTGATGTTCAAAGAAGAGATCGCGCAAGGCGACGATGGCGAAGACGCCGATCCTTATAAAGGGTTGATGTTCACCGTCTATCGCAGCTTCTTAATGGCGGCACTGCGTCACCGCATCATTACGGCGGTGCTGACGATGGCGATGTTGGTTGCCGCGATCATCGGTTTTGGTTTTGTTCGTCAAGCCTTCTTCCCGCCATCAAATACTCCAATGTTCTACGTTGATGTATGGATGCAGCAGGGTACTGATATTCGTCAAAACGAAGAGACGATGAAGCTGGTGGAAGCGCAGGCGTTGTCTTACGACGGTGTGCAGAACGTAACCACTGTCATGGGGATGGGTGCGCAGCGCTTTATCCTGACGTATGCACCGGAGAAAGTGTATGCCAGTTACAGCCAGTTGATCATTGAAGCGACAGATCTGGATACGATTAAAGGTCTGATCCCTGAGATGAAAGCGGACTTCGCTGACAAGTACCCAGGCATTCAATTTAAGTTCAAGCTGATGGACTTGGGCCCAGCGCCGGCCGCGAAAGTGGAAGCGCGTTTCTATGGCTCCGATCCTGAAGTGCTACGTGGATTGGCTGCCCAAGCGCAGACCATTTTGCGCGCCGAGCCAATGGCAACCGATGTGCGTCATTCATGGCGTGAGAAAACCAGTGTGGTGCGCCCGCAGCTTGATGAAGCCGCCGCGCGTCGCAGTGGCGTCTCCAAGCAAGCGCTAGACAGCACCTTGTTGGTGAACTTCACCGGTATGCCGGTAGGCGTTTATCGCGATGGTAGCCACATCATGCCAATGATCATGCGTGCGCCAGACAGCGAACGTTTGGATGCTGACCGTATCAACGAGCTGCAAATTTGGTCGCAAGAGTACGGCGCGTGGATCCCAATGGAGCAAGTGGTTGATGGCTTTGTGGTCGAGAGTGAAGACTCGCTGATCGTGCGTCGTAACTTCCGCCGCATGATTTCGGTGATGGCTGACGTGCGTCCATTTACCGATGACACCGCAGAAGCGCTGCGTCGTCAAGTGATGGAAGAGATCGAAGCGATTGAACTGCCTGACGGTTACTCATTCGAGTGGGGCGGTGAGTTTGAAACCCAAGAGATGGCAACAGGTAGCTTGTTCAAGTCTCTTCCTATGGGTTACTTGGCGATGTTCTTGATCACCATCTTGCTGTTTAACACGGTTCGTCAACCGTTAGCGATTTGGATGACCGTACCGTTGGCCTTGATTGGGGTTTCTGCGGGCTTGTTGATCCTCAACATTCCGTTCTCGTTCACGGCGCTGCTTGGCCTGCTGAGCTTGTCAGGGATGATCGTGAAAAACGGTATCGTGTTGGTCGAGCAGATCCAAATTGAGTCTGAGGAAGGTCTCGATATTAAAGAAGCGATTGTTCACGCGAGTATAGCGCGTATGCGTCCGGTTGTGATGGCGGCGGTTACTACGATGTTGGGTATGATCCCGCTAGTGTTTGACGCCTTCTTCCAATCAATGGCGGTGGCTATCATCTTTGGTTTGGGCTTTGCGACCATCTTGACGTTGATCGTGTTGCCAGTGATTTACTCATTGCTGTATCGCATCAAGTACCGTTGAGCGATGGCGGTGATCCGCTAAGTTCATTCCATGAAAAAGTGCCCTTCGGGGCACTTTTTTTGTGTGTGGAGCCAGTCTAGATATGGTGGAGCTGCTTTAGTTCATCTTGATTGTAGTAGGCCTCACTTTCTCCGCCACAGAACACCACCTGATCATTGTGTATGACTAGCCCAAGCCCATGTTCCTCATCCCAGGCGCATTCAAAGATAATTCCGATGCATTGCGTTGCTGGCTGATGTAAAACGAAACGTGAAACCTGTATCAGCTGAAAGATATTGCCCTCGAGCATGTCGGCTTTGGTAACGTCACCGACATTAGTTGGGTAGGTGTGTTCTTCTTCAAATACGTCAAGAAATTCAGAGCGATCTAGCAGTTCTACATAATGCTCGGTGAAATATTCCACCGTCAGTGAGTAGATGCTTTGCTCATGCAGGTGTAGCCAATCGAGCATATTTTCTACGTCGTTTTCTGATTCTTCGTGGTGAAACTTGATATTGCCGAACGCGGAAAAGTCACGCCATGCGGTTAGATCAGAAACCCCGTGGCTATGGCTGGGCTGTTTCGCCCATTCTATGTTGTTATTTTTCATGGTAGGTATCGATGTTGTTAGTCGTAGGGAGGTATTACTTAAATCCGGATACGGAAAGTGTTGTCGATTGTGATCGCGGTAACCGATGCGTGCGGAGATAACATGTGACTCCGCAAGATTAGCGTTGAGCGTTCGACAAGCACGCTCGGCACAAACACTGCGCTTGGTTATCTGTTGGCACGGCGGCGACTGGCTCGACATCAAAGCACCAGCAGTGTGACTTTCCGTTGGCGATATCGCATTGGGCAGGCTGCTTGCAGCTTGGGCAGAGGTGAGTGCCGCTTTCGGGGCGCAGTGCGTGAATAGTGTCTAGCTGTTGCTGCGAGGAGAGATCACGCCACAGACCGATTTCTCTTCGAGTGCGTAAACAGCCGATACAGATGCCGTGCGGTGCTTTACAGTGACCAATACAGGGAGTGTGGATCATTCTATCGAGCTCTATTTGGTGATGCGTCTCTATATGTTAACAATTCTATCTTTAGTCGGCGAGTACCCTGGTATTGCCTTTCTTTGTCAGACGAAACTAATGCTTAGCTTGGGCATATACTTACTGAAACCAAGATCAGTGAGAGAGGCGCGAGGGTGAAGACGACAGTAGGAAAAGCAGGGAGTCCTAAAGCGTGGGTACGCTCTGGTTTGATGGTGAAAACCTGGATGATTGTCGCGCTTGGTCTTGCGATGAACGTTGCTGCAGCATTGATGACGCATTTATTGATAGAAAAACGGGTGCAAAAAATGGGGGCGCTCGCTAATCAGCAGATGGAAAGCCAACAGCTGATCGAACAAACCTGGCAGCACATTGAGACGTTAGAGCGGAAAAAAGAGTGGCTGATCTTACTGCCGCCAGAGCAGTTAGGCTCAGACAAAACCGCGCTTGTGTTAGCGCCTTGGGTCGCACCGAGTGTGGAAATGGAGACGTTGGCGTTGTTGCATGCGCTAGATGCGCGCCAAGATCAGCTGCGGCGCAGTATCGATGATCACTATTTGGATATCCTCGATCTTAATGAAGCCAAAAATCAGCAAGCGCAAGATATTGCCGCCTATCGTAACCTTGCGCTGTTTCTCCAAATTATGGGCTTGGCGTTGATTTTGGCGCGCGATTTACGTCGACGCTAGCCGGCTGTTAGTTTCAGGCATTGAGCTTCAGTCATTGAGTTTCAGCCATTAAGCGTTTGCTTTCGCACTTCTCTCGTTTCACGGCAGCATCGACGTAGTGACATTTCAAGCGACGTTCTCAGTGCGTTAAAACGCGGTCTCTAACCAGTGCGTTACTAATAACTCGTCGTTACACACCGCGACATAGCGCCACTTGTCGAGCGTCAGACAAGGGTGGGATGTCGACATCACCACAATATCACCCACCTGTAGCGGCTTGTCACAGTTGACCATCAAATGTTGATCCATGATTTTTTCACTGTGGCAGACAATGCCGTTAACTAACTTACCATCACGATATACGCGCTCAATGTGTGGCAAGCCCGCATCAAACGCCGCATCGCGTTTACCGACGTTGATGATCGCCATGTTGGTTTCGGGGCAAGACTGGACATACGCCCACAGCTCCAATGCCGATTCTAAGTCTTGGCCGACGCTACAAGTCACCCGTTGCGCTGTGGTGGCACGGTCGGCGACTGCATTTTGCGCGTCTTGGTAAATCCCTTTGTCATGGATTAAGTAACAACCCGGGCGCAAAATTACCTCAAATTGCTCGCTCCAAGGGTGTAGCGCATCGGCGACAACGTCATACCACGCTGAGCCGGCGCCGGTAATAATGGGCGTCGGCGCATCAATCCATTCCCTGTCGGCAATCTGGCTAAGCAGCAAGGCGTTTTTCGTGACGAACTCACGGATGTCGTGCTCGGCAGATTCACCGCCAATGACGCCTTCGTAAAAGGCGATACCCTGTAGCGCGATATTGGGGAGTGCATGCGCGAGTTTCGCCAGGCGCTTCACTTGCTCTTCGCTGCGGCAACCACAGCGACCGCCGTCCACGCCAATTTCGACCAGACACTTGAGGACGATGTTTTGCTCGGCAAAGTAGGCTGCAGTGGCCATCAATTGTTGTTCGTTATCGGCCCAGACGATCACTTCCGTGCCTTGGCGATATAAGTCTGCGATCACCGCCATGTTAGCTTTGCCGATCAGCTGATTGGCGAGCATGATGCGCTCAGCGCCACTCATTGCTGCCGCCTGCGCTTGGGCCACGGTAGCTACTGTAATTCCCCACGCACCGTGCGCCATCTGTTGAGCAAACAGCGCTGGCATCATGGTGGTTTTGCCGTGCGGCGCTAACTTCACGTGCGATTGGGTGGCAAATTGCGCCATCCAATTGAGATTATTGTTTAGAGCTCGTTCATTTAATACTGCAATAGGAAGCAGCAAGGATTCATCGAGGAGGTGATAACCGTAGGGCTCTAATCTGCCATCGGCGGGTACCCCTTTGGTGCCAATGGGGAAATCACGGCGGTGTAAATGAGAGTTAATAGAGAGGTGTTCTTTGGTTTCACGCATCTTGATTCCTTGATCCCAGTGTTGAGGCTTATCCCTTGTTGGATGCTTACTGCTCAAGCATAGTTAAGCACACATCGAAATGGGGGACAGGTCAACATGAATAATAAGATATCGGGATCCGCTTCCGCCGATCTGGTTATAAGAAACGCGAATATCATTGACGGAACGGGAACAGAATCAATATCTGCCGATGTCGCGATTTGTGCTGATACCATAGTGGCGATTGGAAAGTTATCGCATTGGCAGGCGAAAGAAACGTTAGATGCCAAAGGAAAATGCCTGACGCCGGGCTTTATCGATGTGCATACCCATGATGATATCGCCATCCTCAAACAACCCACTTGCTTGCCCAAATTGTCGCAAGGGGTGTCTACGTTGATCATCGGTAATTGTGGGATCAGCGCAGTGTGTGCGTCGCTCAGTGCTGCGCCGCCGGATCCGATGAATTTACTGGGAGCGCAGAGCGATTTTCGTTTCGCTACTTTCCCTGCCTATGTTGAGGCTTTTCGACAAGCGTCGCCTTCGGTGAATGTGGGCGTGCTGGTGGGTCATACCACACTGCGTAACAATGTGATGGACGATTTATACCGCGCGGCAAGTGATGATGAAATTGCGGCAATGATAGCTACATTACGCGAAGCGATGGCCGCGGGTGCTCTGGGCTTGAGTACCGGCTTGGCGTACCAATCAGCACATTCTGCGCCAACCGAAGAAGTGATTGCGTTAGCTAAGGTGGTGGCCGAATATGACGGTCTCTATACCACCCATTTACGCACTGAATTTGATCATGTCGATCAAGCCATTGATGAAGCGCTATTGATTGGCGCGCAGGCTGATGTGCCTGTGGTGGTGTCGCATTTGAAATGTGCTGGCGTTGCCAATTGGGGGCGCTCTGATGCGCTGTTATCGCAACTGGAAGCAGGCGCTAAATACCAACCGATCAGTTGTGACTGTTATCCGTATACGGCGAGTTCAACCACGCTCGATCTGAATCAAGTGACGGATGAAATTGACATCTTCATCTCGTGGTCTGAGCCGCACCCCGAACTATCAGGACAGTTGCTGGCTGACATTGCGAGTCAGTTAGGTGTGTCGCAAATGGACGCGGCGAAGCGATTGCAACCTGCGGGCGCGGTATACCATTGCATGAGCGAGAAAGATGTCGATACGATTGTCAGTTCAGCGATCAGCATGATTGGCTCGGACGGGATCCCGATGGATCCGCACCCTCATCCACGACTTTGGGGGACGTTTCCTCGGGTGCTGTCGCACTTTGTGCGCGAAAAAGGGTTGCTGTCGCTGGAACATGCCGTACATAAAATGACGGGGCTGCCAGCCTCGCGTTTTGGCTTGATGCGACGTGGCGTTATTGCCGAAGGTCACTATGCCGATCTGGTGTTGTTTGATGCCGACACCATTAAAGACAGCGCCACGTATGCCGAGCCAAAGCAGTTGGCGCAAGGCATTGAGTGGGTGATGGTCAATGGCGTGGTGGCTTATGAAGCAGGAAAAGCCACCGAACAGCGACCTGGCCGTGTGTTGATCCGCGACTCGTAATTTTTAGCGCCGGGCGCGCCGAAAAGTGTTTTGAAACATCGTAAAAATAACAAGGAAAGAACCCTACAAGGAGAGAAGATGAGCATTAAACGAATTGGTACCGAAGGTGGTGTTGGCACCGGAGGACAGCATTTACCGTTTGCGCGCGCCGTAGAAGCGGGCGGCTGGCTGTATGTTTCTGGGCAAACCCCAATGAAAGATGGCGAAGTGGTCGAAGGCGGGATCGTCGAGCAAACCACCCTAGCGATTCAAAACTGTGTCGATATCATGACGGAAGCCGGCTACGGCCTAGAGCACGTAGTGCACGTGAGCGTTGTGTTGACTGACTCACGCTATTTCCAGTCGTTTAATAAAGTCTTTAAGCAGTTTTTTGGCGATCACCCACCGGCGCGCATCTGCATGGTGGCCGATCTCGTGGTCGACGTGAAAGTCGAAGTGGATGTGACCTGCTACAAAGCGCCCTAGCTTCGCAATAGCCCCCTTACTACGTCACTACGCCTTAGGCACGCAACAGCCTCGTTTTAATAAAAACAGCAAGACCTTGTTGGCCTTGCTGTTTTGTGCTTTCTAGCTAGAGAGACGCCGTCGGTGTTTTCCACTGATCTCGTCAACCTTAGTCGTTTGATGTCGAGAACAAGGCGTAACGAGATAACTCTTCACCATCGCTGGTGACCGCTTCGAGTTTCACTGAGCGCGAACTAGGTAGTGAAATGGGGATAAACACGCGACCGCTATCATTGGTGGTGTACACGGTGCGGTTTTGTGGCAGATTGGTGATCATTACTTTCGCACCCGCATCAGGCTGACCGGCACTGTCTTCAACTTTCACCCAAAGACCGGTGTGATCGTCAGTCACACGAATATCAGCGAACGCGGCGGTTGAAGCTAAAATCATTGCGCTTAATGTGATTGTTTTGAAACCAAACATAATAAAACCCTCTGTGTGCTCACTTCATTAATTGTTTTGCTGTAGCTAGCCAGTTCTTTAAGTTAGCTTTCACACAATAAGACCTAGAGAGTTAGATTCTATTTCAAAAACAGCAATAAATGTGGCTATAAATTACATCGCGATGAAAACAAAGGTTTTATTATTAATGTTATCAATGTGTCGATTTAGCGCTCTATGCCGTTACTTGGTGATATTCATTTGAGGTTAATTGATAATATTCAACATCTTGGGATAAATGCTCGATTCGCAGCGCGTCTTTTCGCTTTTCAATAAACTGCAAACCAATTTTTTTGAGTACCTTACCTGGTTGGGTATCTTTGCTCAGGTGTTGGGCGTAAATGCGGTCTAAGGCAAGCTGTGAAAAACCGAACTCGATCGCCACTTTTGCGGCCTCCGAGGCATAGCCTTGTCCCCAAAAATCGCGCCCGATCCAATAGCCGAGTTGAGCGGCGCCAGACTCAATGTGTTGCAGTGAAACACATCCTGTTAGTTGGTAGTTACTTCGGTCAACCACCGCGAAATGGACGGCTTTGGTGTTTTGCCATAACGCACTGTGCGTGCCGATCCACAGGCCTGCCATACCGGGCTTGTAAGGATACGGAATGTTGGGAGAGGCGTTGGCAATACAGGGTTCGCCCGCCATGGATTGCACTTTGTTAGCATCGGCGAGCTCGAACGGGCGTAAAGTTAATCTATCGGTATGTAACGTGGGCTGTCGCATATTCACTCCTTGAATTAGTTAATAAACAACATATCTAACCACATCCTTCTAATTAAGATACCGCGATCTTCTCCCTTTTTAAAATATCAATATCCTCTGCGCTTCCAAAACTGAGATTCGTCTACAGAATAAACCTCAAAATATTTTTCAGCGATCACTTTACCGTCTAGTTCTAAACACATGTGCCAGGTACCTGTTTTATCTTCTTCGGGTGCCCAAATAGTGTCACCAAGGTAAAACATAAAATCATTATTTTTCACATGCACATCGCCAGTGAAGGGTGCCATTCGTTCGCCTTGTTTATCACAAATATTCGGGTGATTAATCACATAACGTAGACATTTTCCCCGGGCTTTTTTGATGTTGACGGTAAAGCCAAATTCAATGTCGATTGTCGCTGGAATGTCTGTGGTGAAGGTTTGGATCTTTGGCAAATGCTTCGATTTGGCATCCCAAGTCGAATAAATGCCATAGCTCACAATTTCGATGGATAGAGTTGATTTTGCCATGGTTATCGATTATCTAATGGTTGTGGTTTCAGATTATAACGTAATGCTTTTAAAGGGAAAAATCCCGTTGCTGTTGCCGCTTTGTTCTTTAATTGTTGGTGTTTCGTTGTGCTTAAAGGCAAATGTAAGGTGACAAAGATCTAATTCCTATTGCAAACCCAAAGAAATGTGGTAGATTGGTCAAAAATGCGACGCTGTATAGGCAGGTTTACTAGCTTTAACGCCTCTGATTGTTAAGAAGCTGTGCCGTTAAATCTCCAATAATGCGCGTCTCTCCTCACGCAGTTTTCATTTCGCCAGAATCCTTACACATTCCTACCTGCGAGCAACGCCAGGCTGTGTATATTTTTGCAGTTAGTATTACGAAGTTCACAAAGTTGGGCGCTTTATGCCATTTGTGTCATACTTTCTTCATCCTTCTGCGTATAGACTGGCGAAGTGAACCCAAAGAATAATAATTAAAAGGAGTAACTATGAAAAACAGAGCAAGAAGATTGTGGTTCTACCACCAAGCTCAAAGCACAAAAACAAAACCTTTCTCGTTTAGAAAGTAAGTGCAATAAAAAGAGGCGAGTCAACGCTCCCTTCATCCGATAAAAGGCCAGAACTTAAGTTCTGGCTTTTACATTTTTGGCGTTTCAATTCTCAAACGGTCTAACTGCGCGTGTGCGGTTCTATCTTGTGCCGTTATCAATTATTTTCTGTGTATTGATCTGCACGTCCTTATCCAATGCGGCGTCTGTGTTATCGGTTGGGCTCCTTTGCTTTTCCGCTGACGTTTCTTTTCTACGCTGAATTAACACCACCGAAAACACGACCAAGGCTAATCCGAACGCATGGGACAGCGTAAATACTTCATCCAGCCAAATTACCGCAAACAACGCCGTTAAAGCCGGACCAAAGTTGGAGATCAAACTCAAGCGAGTTGGCGACATCCTCGCCATCGCTGCGCCAATAAAATAGCTCGGTAAAACGGTGCACAGTATGGCGATGGCGATGCCCAGTACCCAATGGTTAACGCTATAGGATGTTGGCGCAACGAAAGGGATGTTCACCACGATCAAAATCAGCGATGCCGTGCCAAGTGCCACACTGGTGAAGATATCGCTGCCAACTGCGGTGATTTGGGTTTTGCTCAGCAGCAGATAAACGGCAAACACCAGTGCGGAGCATAGTACTAGTGCTGCGCCGATAAGAATATGGGTACCGGCGAGTTGAAATTCGGTGACGACAATTGTCGCGATGCCGCTGTAACCTAGCAGCAATGCCAGCCATACGATGTTGGCCGGTCGTTGGCGTGTGATGCCCCAGTTTAGTAATACGACAAAAGAGGGGAAAAGAAAGATGATCAAACGCTCAAGCTGCGCGCTGACATACTGCAACCCAGCCAAGTCCAACGCACTGGCAAACACGTAACCCAGCAGGCCCGTCGCGGCGATAGGTAGCAGCTTGGCACGCACTTTCTGGCGATTCTCATGGCTACGGCATAGCAACAGCAGTGTAACAGCATAGATAGGCAAAGAGAGTGAGCCGCGCAAGAACATAATGTCGTTCAGTGTGAGATCAAGGCTGTAAGCGATTTTGATCAAGATCGGCTTTAGCGAGAAAAGCGCGCATGCGATGAGTGCGAATATGGCTCCAGTGGTCTGTCTTTGCATCTTGTTCCCTTTGCGGTTGTGGTTTTGTTGTTGTGCGGTGTGGGAACAGGGGTGTGGGGTGGTATCCGGCCTATTACCACAGCCGGACGTCGTCGCTCTACCGGCCAGTTGGCAGCATAAGTAGGAGCAGAGTGAGTAGATTTGAATACATTTTCATAGTAATTACGCTAACATGGCGATAAAACTAGACACAAGCAGTTTTTACTAAAATGTTAAAACTCGGTAATTAAAGAGCGGTTGTTTCGCGCTTGAAATGCATTAGCAACGCTCACGAAAGAAAGATAAAAAGAGATGTTAGAGCTAAACAGTCGGGTTGTGATCCCGGAAAATGAAATAGAAATGAATGCGATGCGCGCACAAGGCGCCGGTGGCCAGAACGTCAATAAAGTCTCGTCGGCGATCCATTTGCGTTTTGATATTCCCAATTCATCTTTGCCTGCGCATTACAAAGAGCGCTTATTGCAACTAAAAGATAGCCGGATCACCCAAGATGGGGTGATTGTGATCAAGGCGCAGCAATATCGAACGCAAGAGATGAACCGCGCCGATGCGCTAGAGCGACTCAAAGCGCTGATTGAGGCGGCAATGGTGGTGCAAAAAACGCGAAAAGCGACGAAACCAACCCGTTCATCACAGCAGCGCCGCATGGATACCAAGTCGCGCCAAGGGCAAAAGAAGTTGATGCGCGGCAAAGTGAGTTATTGAGATCCGTTAAAAGGGTGAACCTCCCAGCGACGATATGATGGGGTCAGCTCAATCACGCTTGTTCTTTTGGAGTATAAATCTATCTTTGGTTTGTTTTATGGGTTTTTAATCTGTCATTTATTGAATTTGTCCAGATGGACTCTTTTATAGAAAGAATCTTCAGTCTTATCGAATTTTTAGTCATTTCTCACTTTAGCTGAGCAAATTTGTTGCGCGCTGTTTTCAATCCAGTTCATAATTTATCGATTCCAAAATTTCATAGGTAAAACATGTTACTTGAAGGTATCGAAACCCTGCTTGTGCTGGGACGAGAAGGCACGATGAGTCGCACCGGATCGCAGCTTTACATTAGCCAATCTGCGGTAAGTAAGCGGATTGCCAACTTAGAAAAAAAGTTGGGTAAAAAGCTGATTGAACCACAAGGTCGTTATATTCGTCTGACCGCAGATGGGCAGGCACTGATCGCCAGCATCGGCCCAAGCTTTAATGAGCTGCGCGGTTTGATTTTTGAGCAGCAAGAGTTTGAAGACGACACCTTGATCCGTCTCGATTGCTCAGAAACTTTAATCGCAGGCTATTTGGGCGAGGTACTGGGCGCGTACTGTCAGCAAGATCGTCATCTCACGATCACCACTAACCACACCCCGAGAATTGTCGAACATGTTCAATCAGGTAAAGCAACCTTGGGCTGTTGCGCCGGATACTTACCGCCACAACACGGCTTGATGACGTTTCATGTGATGGACGAGAAATTCTATATTGTCAGTAAGCACTCACTGAATGCGATGCCAGAGCGCATCATCACTAACGATTTGAGTAATCCCGCTAATACCTATCAAATTCAATTGCTTGAAGCATTGGGCTCACGTGCGGCGATGGAGATGGACTCGTATACGGCGGCGGCTCGATTAGCCTTGGGAGGTGCAATGCCCGCGCTAGTGCCTTTATCGGTGATCCGTACCTTAGGGATTGCGCCAGAGCATTGCTTTTATTTCGAGGGGATGGACGCGCTATTTCGTCCTATTTATATCTGTGTGCGGCAGACGGCTTATCGCTACCCACGGATCAAAACATTGATAGCAGCCATTGTTGATGCTGTTCCCAAAGCAGCTTCAGTGCCATTAACATCGACATCGTGATCACCAGCGGACGTACCCATGCTTGTCCTTTGGTGAGCACCACTTTTGCCCCCACGCGTGCGCCAATGAAATTGCCGCCCGCCATGACCAAACCGATTTCCCAAATCGGCAAACCGGCGATCACGAAAAAGGTCAGTGCCGCGATGTTAGAAGTGAAGTTGAGGACTTTGGTACGCGCAGTGGCATCAACTAGCGAGAAGTGGCCAAGCGCCACAAAACAGACGGTGAAAATAGAGCCTGTGCCTGGGCCAAAGAAGCCATCATAAAAACCGACGCTGCTACCCACAGTGAAGGCAAACAGGTTATTGCGCAGTGCTGGTTTGTTTTTGTCTTCACGCGTTTTCGGTGCGAGCAAAAAATAGAGCGAAATACCGATCAGCAGCAGGGGGATCAAGCTTGTTAGCACGCCCGGATCGAGGTGCTGCACCAACTCTGCACCTATCGCAGAGCCAATGAAGGTGAAGATGATCGCCATCTTCATCTCACTTAATTTCACAATGCCTTGGCGCACAAAGTAAAACGATGCCGAAAAACTGCCAAAAGAGCTTTGCAGCTTGTTGGTGGCGAGCGCTTGTGTTGGCGGTACACCGACAGCCATAAGCGCCGGCAAGGTCAGTAGTCCGCCGCCGCCAGCCATGGCATCAATAAAGCCTGCAACACCAGCGACAACAAACAACAGTGCTAAGACTTCAAATGTAATTTCCATAAAACCGAATAGTCAAAAGTGAGTGGAATGAGCCGCTAAAATAGCATTTGGGTGCATAGGATTACAGTGAAAGTCGAGATAATAACCTATTCCAATTATTCATCATTAGGGTTGGGTTTTTATCCCGCTTTCTATACATTGAAGGTATGATGGTGCCTTTGGTGTTTCTCGTTATGTGAGAAATGAGGTGAATTAAAAGTTATAAATTATCATATGATGAGAATGTTCTCTTGTGTGGAATCCCGCCTGACGCTACAACATAGTTATCCGTTTTACCTGCATGAGAAAAATCTAATGACAATGAATCAAACCAACGAAAAACTTCTTCAGATTCTGATGCAGGTGGCCGCTAACCCTGAGCCGTTAAACGCGCGCGAATTGAGTGAGTTGCTTGAATTGCCACTGAGCAGCATGTATCGCTATTTGAAATTGTTGCGCGAGTGGGGGTTGGTAGAAGAGCGCAATGAAGATAAATCGCTAATAGTTGGGCCTGCGGCACTGATGTTGCAGCGGGGCTTTAACTTTCGTACTCCCAACATGCAATACATCGATACCGTACTGGCCCGTTTGCAGCGTCAAACTGGTGAATTAGCGGCGTACATGGTGCCCGTCGGTTACCGCGCCATGTGTGTGGCGCAAAAAGAGAGTGATCAGGCGCTGCGTTGTAGTTTTGTGCCGGGGCAAAGTCAGCCGCTATTGCGCGGCGCGTCCTCGAAAGCGATGTTGGCATTTATGTCGGAAGCGCGCTACGAGAAGATCTTGGCCCACTTTAACGAGCTCGACAACTTGGCGGAATGGCAAGAAGAATTCACCTTGATCCGTTACCAAGGCTATGCGATCAGTGATTCGGAAATCGATCCGGGTGTATCGGGTGTGAGTGCGCCTGTAATGCGCGGTACCAAAATGGTGGGCGCGGTATCGGTAATGGCGCCGACGTCGCGTATTGCCAAGAACAAGCAAGCGATTATTTACCATGTGCTGGAAGCGGCGCGTGCGCTGCCAACGGAGATCTAACATGTTCGCGCGGTGGAAAAGTCGTTGGTCGGCTGACAAAACAGAGAGTATCAGTGCGTTACCGGGCTCGGTTTTGCATACCAACTGCTATTCGTTGGCCGGCATGGGAGAGCTAGATCCCGTCCGCCAGCAACTGCGCGGCTATTGCTCTTGGGTTAATCAACACCTCACACCGGGCACAACCCCTTTTGCACAAGGCGAAACAGGGTTTGATCACGTCTCTATGCCGATGTCGTTTAAGCACCTAGCGAGCGATGCCATGAGTGACAATCATCTGCCGGTGATTGTCGCCAATTGCCATGCGTCAGTGCTTGATGTTTTGGCGGGATTGGAATCTCGCGCTGGGGTGATCAACATCAACCACCATCTGCTGCTGCAACAAACCCTGCAGCTTGAAGCGCGCAGTGTATTTCATTTCGCGTTATCACAATGGCCATCGCTCAGCTACTTGGCGATTGGTGTTGATGAGAAGAAAGAGAAAGAGTCGGTGCTCGAATACGCCGATTCACTTGATTGTTACTGGTTTTCCGAGCAACAGTGCCGCTACCGTTATTCGCGCCATCTGCTGCAACAAGTGGAGGCGTTTGTCGGCGGGCTCGATCAGGTGGTCCTGAATATCGATCTGAAATCGCTAGTGACTGATAACCCGATCTCCGGCGACAGGGCATTGAATATTGCGCTGGTGGCGAAAATCGTCAAACAGTGCTTAGCAAGTAAGAAAATTGTCGCGGTGCATGTAGTGGGCGAAGACAGTGCCACATTAGGCAGCGAAGAAGCCCTGCGGTTGTTAGATGTGATCAATTCACGCCGCGCGATGTAATTTCCTAAGCTCAGTTAGCCTCAACTGAGCTTTTTTATTGCTGGCGACGTGAATCCTACAGCGGCGTCCGCTAGCTTCTCGCGCTAACGCCATACTCGGCACGTGACATCACGCTAGATTGCGGCTTTCCCGACTTCTGGAAAGACCGGCGTTCCCGCTTCATCTTCTGGCACAATATCAGTTTCGCTTGCTGCTTCTGCTAACCAACGCAGGATGGCAGGAGAATGCAGTACGCGCTGTTGATACTGTGTCGCTGCGTCAGACAAGGCGATTTGATAAGTTCTGCAGCGCAATGCAACCGGTGCGTACATCGCATCGACCATGCTCCATTCCCCAAACAGCCATTGCCCTGGGTAGGCTTTCATTTGCTCTGACCAAATATCATCGATACGTCGAATATCTGCTAGCGCCGCAGGTGATAGCGCAATATCGCGTGTCGCGCGGCAGTTCATCGGCATTTCATTACGCAGCGCCATAAATCCAGAGTGCATCTCACAGGCCAGCGCACGAGCCTTGGCGCGCGCATTAACCGCTTGTGGCCACGCTTTGCCGTCAAGGTGGCACTCGTTGAGGTATTCCAAAATGGCTAATGAGTCCCACACCTGACACTCATCATCGATCAGCACGGGCACTTTGGCGGCTGGAGTAACGCTAGCCAGGGTTTGGTAAAAAGTGTCAGTAAACAAAGGCAGCTTAATGATCTCGGCATCAAGCCCCAATTGGGCGAACGGCAACCATGCACGCAATGACCAAGACGAGTAATTTTGATTGGCAATATAGAGTTTCATCCTTCTCTCCTTAAAAGCGAATGGTATATATGATTGAAGTGTAGGGACTTGTTCTCAGATGCACTAACGGATAGTTTAAATACCACCTATTAATAAAAGTGATGGATAAGAATGGATATCGATGCGCTACGCAGTTTCATGGCTTTTGTCGAGACCGGCAGCTTTACCCGAGCAGCAAAGCAGATTTGCCGCACGCAATCGGCCTTCAGTGCGCAAATGCGCAAGCTGGAAGAAGAAGTCGGGAGTGCCTTGTTTGAAAAACAGGGGCGCAATCTGATCTTAAGCGAAGCGGGGATCCAACTGAGTAGTCACGCGAAACAGTTGGTGATGCTGCATGACAAAGCCTTGGTGCAAGTGCAACGCTATCAAGGCAAAGCCCCGCTGCGGTTAGGCTGTCCAGAAGACTATAACCAAACCATCTTACCGCGCTTAATTGCACGATTGCGCCAAGCTGCGCCGACCTGCTCAATCCATGTTTTCAGTGAGCCGAGCGTGGTGTTACGGCAAAAGCTGGATGCCGGTGAGCTTGATGCGGCGGTGCTGACTCGCGCGCCAGACAGTGAAGAAGGGCATTGGCTTGCCGCCGATCAAGGGGTGTGGATTGCCAGTGCCAAGCACAATGCCTCGGCGATATCACCACTGCCGTTGGCGCTGTTTCAGACCGATTGCAAATACCATGCTGCGGCGATTGATGGGCTGACAAAGCGCGGCATTCCATTTGAACTGGTAGCGTGTTGCAATACGGCGTCGGCTCAATTGGCCATTGTGAAACAAGACTTAGCGATAGGGGCGATGGGCAGAGCTAGCATCGATGACAGTGTGAGGGTTTTAGACTCGATGCCACCTTTGCCTGCCGTCGATATCGTGTTGTCGGTGGCCGCGAAATCGCATCCCATACTCACTGAGGAGTTACTTACGAGTATTGGTGGGCTGTTAAGCGACGAGGTGTAGTGGGGCGGAAAAGCGGGCATCGGTTGAGTCGTTGGCTACCGAGAAATATCACCAAGACGCGAATGGGGCTGGTCAGTTAGGGTAACGAGCAGACCCTAATCTCTATCGGCCTGCTCGCTTAATTGTTTCAACGCTTACGGGGTTGCTCCAAAAGCCTTCCTACCTTCAATTGATGCCTTTACACACCATAGTAGGCGCAGATGCGCTTGCCGTTTTGCTCGTGAATATCAAAGGTAATGCCGTAGATATCTTCCATCACCGGCTTTTGGATCACCTCATCAACCTTGCCGTTCGCCACCACTTCACCACGGCGCAGCGCGACGATGTTGTCGGCATAGCACGAAGCAAAGTTGATATCGTGGATCACAATCACCACCGCTTTGTTCAGCTCATGGGCGAGCACTTTCAGGTTTTGCATGATCTGTACTGAGTGCTTGATATCAAGGTTGTTGAGCGGCTCATCTAGGAAAACGTAATCAGTGTTCTGTGCCACTACCATAGCAATAAACGCCATTTGACGTTGACCGCCGGAGAGTTGGTCGAGGTACTTATCTTGAATTGCGGCAATATCTAAATGGTTTAACGCATCGTCGATGATCTGGTTGTCTTCAGCCGTCAAGCGCCCTTGAGAGTGAGGGAAACGGCCAAAAGCGACCAATTCGCGAATGGTAAAACGCATATTGATATTGTTCGACTGGCGCAGCACCGCCAGCTTTTTAGCTAGCGCTTTGGTATCCCACTGATTGAGTGGCTTGTCGCCGATCACCACTTGGCCAGCGTCGCTGTCGGTCAGTCGGCTTGCCATTGAAAGTAAGGTACTTTTCCCAGCGCCATTAGGGCCGATAATCGCGGTAATTTCCCCTTTGGGGAACAGGGCATCGGCATCCTTGACCACAAAAGTGTCACCGTATTTTTTGGTTAAGCCGGTAATTTTGATCATGGTGGTACCCTTAATTTAGTTTGTTACGCAGTAGCAAGAACAAGAAATAAATTCCGCCACAGAAGTTAATGATCACGCTAATTGTGGTTTCGAAACTCAACACGTTTTCGACCACCCATTGGCCGCTTAGCAGCATAAAAATCGCAAGGGTGCTTGAAGCCACAATTAGAAGATTATGTTGATAGCTTTGGAATACTTGACGAGTGAGCGCAACGACAATCAAGCCAAAGAACAATACTGGGCCGACAAGGGCGGTTGAAACAGAGATCAAAATCGCGATGATCAACATCATTTCTCGCGACAGTTTACAGGTATCAACCCCTAGGCTGGTGGCGTTATCGCTGCCTAGCCAAAAGACATCCAACGTCGGCGAGCGGTGCAACAACCAAAACAAAGCCGCCGCCATCGGGATCAAGCACCAGTACACCAGCTCGGCATTCACATTATTGAAGCTGGCAAACATATTGGCTTGGACGGTCATAAACTCGTTCGGATCCATCACCATCATCAGGAAGCTTGCCATGCTGCCAAACAGCGATCCGCAGATCACCCCAATAAGCAGCAGGGTAAAAATATTGACGCCATCGCGACGGAAATAAAGACCAAACAGCACGCTTGAAAACAGCAGCATCACGGCTGTAGAAGCGACAAAGTTGAGCTGTGGATTGATCATCACACTGCTCATCCCGCCAAACAGCGCCACCATCAACACTTGCGATAGCAAGTACAGCGAATCAAACCCCATAATCGATGGTGTCAGAATGCGGTTATTGGTGATGGTCTGAAAGATCAGCGATGAAACTGAAATGCCCACGCTGGCAATCACTATCGCCAGCACTTTCGGAATGCGACGCGAGAGGAAGAATTGGTAATTGTCCGGCGTTAAGCCTTTGCCCAAAATCCAGGCTGCTAGCGCGATCACCGCAACCACTAAGATCCAAAGCTTGTGTTTATCTTGCATTAACTCTGTCTCTCAGTACTAGATAGATAAAGGCCGCACCACCAATGACGCTAATGATCATCGAAATAGGCACTTCATGGGGGAACAAAATAACGCGGCCAATCACGTCACAAACCAACACTAACACTGCGCCCCAATAGGCCGTGAAGGGAAGATTGCGGCGCATGTTATCGCCCATAAACAGCGACACGACGTTCGGCACAATAAGGCCAAGGAAGGGGATCATGCCGACAATCATCACCACCGACGAGGCCAGTACCGCCACAATTGCGACGCCAATGAACACCACCCGTTGATAGTTCAGACCGATGTTCTTCGCAAAGCTCTCTCCCATGCTGGCAGCGCTAAAGCGGGCTGCGTATAGGTACGCCAAAATAGAGGCCGGTAAGGCGATGTAAAGCAGCTCGAAATTGCCACGCAGTACGGAGGCAAAGTTGGCCACCGTCCAAGCGGAAAGGCTTTGGACTAGATCGTATTTGTAGGCGATGAAGGTGGTTAATGAGCCCACCACGTTGCCGTACATAATGCCGATCAGCGGCACTAGCATGGCGTTTTTGAACTTCAGGCGGTTGAGAAATTGAACGAACAGTAACGTACCGCCAATCGCGAAGCTAAAAATAATCGCTAGCGTAAAAAACTGGCCTTTTCCTGCGGCAATCAGCAGTGCGACAACATAACCGAGCATCGCGCAATCAATGGTGCCGGTGGTCGAGGGGGAGGCAAAGCGGTTTTGACAGATCTGCTGCATTACCAAGCCAGCGACGCTCAACCCGGCGCCTGCCAGACAAATCGCCAGTAAGCGAGGAACACGGCTGATCAGCATGATGGCTAGAGCATCGGTGTCGCCACTGAAAATGGACGAAAGAGAGATATCGGCGACGCCGACAAAGATAGAACAAAGGCCGAGCACAATTATGCCCAGCCCTAACATCACGGTTTTCACGTTTAACCTACAACAACAGAGGGCGGCATAAGCGCCGCCAAAGTTCGATTAGTTCAGTACGGTGCGTACGTCGTTGATCATGATCTTGGTCGCGCCGATACCGCCAGCGATCAGGTACCACGCCGATGTATTGAGGTAGGCAAGGTGCTCGTCTTGCGCCGCTGGCGTTTGGTGAACGAGATCGTTATTCAGCAGCGTTTGTGCGTTGCCTTGCGCTTTGCCAATCGCCGCGTCGCGGTCAAGCACAAACATTACATCTGGGTTAGCGGAGGCAATGTATTCAAACGACACAAGGTTGCCGTGAGTGGCTTGGGTGATGCCGCTTTTCGCTTCGGCGAAACCGAAATCAGTGTAAATGGTAGAGAAACGACCTTCTGAGCCAAACGTGGTCAACTTAGAGCCGTTCGTCATGATGGTAAGGGCGTTGAGCTCTTGCTCGGTCACGTCTGCGCGGATCGCATCGTAATCGGCTTGAATTTGGCTGATGTAGCTTTCAACTTCCGCTTCTTTCTCGAAAATTTCACCTAGCATGCGCCAGTTTTCTTGCGCACTTTCCCAGTAACCGTTGCCATCGATTTGGAACACAATAGTTGGGGCGATCGCCGACAGATCTTTGGCAAGCGGCGCCGTGCGGCTGCTCGCAATGATCAAATCTGGCTTTAGCGTGAAGATAGTTTCGAAATCAGGCTCATGCAGTGAACCGACATTCGTGACGCTGTCATCTTGGTATTTGCTCAGATAGTCAGGAAGAAACGACTTTACGACGCCAATAGGCTCAACACCTATGTGATCCAGAACGTCCAAGCTACCAAGGCCCAGAACCACAACGCGCTGTGGTTGTGTTTCTACGGTGGTGGTTCCCGCCGCGTGAGTAACTTCAATGGTTCCCGCCGCGTGAGTAACTTCAATGGTTTCCGCTACGGCGTTCGCACTGACAAGGAGTGCAGCAGAAAGTGTAAGGTTTTTCAAAAATTGAGTAGCAACTTTCATGGGGAACTCTAATGTGAATGATTCTCGTTAGCGGCTTTATATCACGGTGTATAAAAATGGGCAATTGATATGAGAAGTGTTTTCATTTTTATTTATTGTCGTGTCGATATAAAAATGCGATTAAGGAATTTTAATGGCTATTTTTCAATGCTTTCTGGCGAAAGACGTGAGAGTGGGAAGCGGAGTTTTCTGGTGTGTGAAGGCTAAATTGGGTCAAAAAATAGGGTTTCAAGGCTCAGTATTGAGTAAATGATATTTTCTGCTTAGTGATCACAGTTTTGTTACTGATTTGTCAGTAAAAATAATTACATCCAGTACGTTCATGTTAGATTCAACCTGTTAACGTAGCATTATGCTCGTACTAACCCAGTGACATTAACCGACACGACTGCCTCACACTGATGCTCATTTTAAGAACCTTCTTTCATCAGTGCTTTATCACATGAAGGCAACGCAAGGAGTTTGGATGCCACACTTTTTACGCACACTCATCGTCCTCGTGGCGGTGTTGACCAAAGCCCCGCTTGCAACGGCTGCGACCATTGGCGCCGCTGTCAGCTCAGCGCAGAAGTCACCGACCTCACAGGTGTCACAAGCCTGCCGCCGCGATTTTATGCACTCGCTGAGTGGCCTGTATTCCATAGATAACCTCGATATCGCCAACCTCGTACAACCCCATACTGAATTTGAACCGCTGTATGCGCTGGCGCATGATGCACAAACCGAGCTCAGTGAGCTGATGATGGAAATTTCCATGATCAGTAATGTCTCCCCGTTGATCCCGGCAGTGAAATCAGCCGACCGCGCGCAAGAGAAAATCGACACGGAATTGAATGGCGAGACTGGCCGTATTACCGATCTTGCCCGGGCAACACTGGTTGCTGACGATATTGGTAGCGTGGTCTCGGCGTTTGAGCAATTGAACCGCGATGCCGAGATTGTGCGCGTGAAGAACCGTTTTAAAACCCCAGCGCCGTCAGGCTATCGCGACTTAAGTGTGTTGGTACGTTTGCCTCGCACCCAAATGATCGCCGAAGTGCAGCTACACTTGCGTGATATTGCGGATGTGAAAAGTGGCCCTGAACACGCTGCGTATGAAGAAATTCAGCGCATTGAACGTCAAGTTGCTCTCGAAACACGTGAAATGAATGATATTGAAATGGCGCGAGTGACTCGTTTGCGTCAGCAATCGCAAGATATGTATCAGCAAGCGTGGCAGAGTTATTTACAGCCCGTGGCGCAAGTCAGCTAACTTATCAAGCAAACAAAACCGACAAAGGCGGCCAATGGCCGCCTTTGTGTTATCACCGCAGGGTGATGAGAGCATTTCACCTTACTCCGGCATCGACAACTCTGGTTTGCGTTTTAGCGCCGCCAGCAGCATGTAAACCGTGGTCGCAGCAAAAATCGCAAACAGGTAGCCCATCAAGCCAGACGAGGTGCCCAAGAACGGGTTCGCAATCAATGGACCGCTGACCGAGCCAATGCTGTAGCTGAACAGCATAATTTGGGTTGCTGATACAATTTCATGCTCTGGCAGGTTTTGACAACCCAAGTTGATCGCGACAGGGTACAACGCAAACGCCGCCATGCCCATCACAAACAGGCTTGAGCCTAGGATCAACACATCGTTATACATCGACGACACGCCAACACCGGCCATGCCCACCAAACAGCACAATGCCATTAGCAATGTACGACCCATGATAGACGACAGTTTTGAGATCAATGGTTGTACCGCCATACCGCCCATGATCGCGGCTGCCATCAAGGTGCCGATATTGTCGAGGGTAATACCGCGCATTTTAAGCGCTAACGGTAGCAAGCCATAAATAGACCCCAATAGCAGACCAGAAACTACACAACCCATCAAAGCCGCATGGTTTAAACCAAAGAGGCGCTTAAGTGAGATCGGCTGGCAGTGATCTTGTTTTGGTGGCTCAGTCATTGGCACGAACAGCGAAAATACGCCCGAGACAAGTAGCGTGAGAATAAACACAAACGGCATCATGCCATGGATACCAATCTCACTGATCGCCAATTGACCTACCGCGCTGCCGCCGTAAAGCGATGCCATATAGATACCAAGACGCTTAGCACGTTGCTCAGGGTTGCCAAATAGCAGCCAGCTTTCCACAATCACGAAAATGCTCGCCACCGAAATACCGGCAATAAAGCGTGCAACCAACCAGGCCATTGGCCATTGCTGTTGCATTAGCGGCACAATTGCCGCGATGAAAACCAGCAAGCTAAGAATAAACGCTTTGCGGTGGCCCAATTTGTTGACGAGTGGCTCAATGACCAATGAGCCTAATAACAAGCCGGCGTAAAACACACTGGCGAGCCAACTGGCGAGTGTATTTGACCAGTGAGCTTGTTCCACAATAAGGGGAATTAAACTCATTAAAAAGCCCGACGAAACCGCATAGAAAGTAAGAGCCACAACAGGTACAGCTACAGACGGCGAAGCCGCGGATAGACGAGTGCTTTCCACAGAGCAAAACTCCAATCAAGTTAGTGAAACAAAATAAAAAATGAGGGGGGAGATCGCGGCGAATATGCCGCTAATTAAATAAACAGTACAGCGATCGATTTTTCTCGTGATGACAAGAAACATTGATTGTCACGGAGTGAGATTTCTAAGCGTTTGAACGGGGAAATTAACTGTTTGAAATTCGGTCAAAGGGATAGTCAATTCCTTGTAAGACCGAGGATCTTTTGAGCGGCAAGTTAGGTATTTGCATGCTGAATTAGAAGCTTATTCCGAGCTGCCAGAAGAAAAACGGCTTGTTCATTTCAAAGCGAGAGTTGCCATTAAGGGTGACTTTGCGAAATTGCGGCGCAACGGTCATTAGCATGTAGACGCGATCGTAGCCGACGCGCAGATAAGGCGCGACCAAGGGTAGGACTTTGCGCTCTAAGCCGACAAATTGTAAGTCGACATCTTCGAGTACCGAGCGCGATTGCACGCCGAACGTTGCGCCCCAAGCAAACACCAGTTTATCAACGCCTAACTCTACTGGGCGATCAAAGCTCAAGCTGGCGGCATAGAGGTCTTGGTTCCAGGAGTCTTTCATATAATGGAGTGAAAGTTGCATTTGCCAGCGCTGCCAGCGTTTCAGGCCAATATCGACGCCGATCCCGCCATGTGATTCATTATAACGCGGACCATCATCGACCCACTCGTCTTCGAGATGGTGCGACCAGCCGCCAAAGCGGATCGCACTGTCCGCCGGTAAAGCGAAAAGAGAGGCAGAGAAAACCAGTAGAAACAGCGTGATGCCAATGCGATGAACCATGACGACCTCTAACCAATATGCGCAAGTGGTATATAAAGCATAGGTGAGCGCAATGGCCGTCGCGACGTTCGCGGTTGATTTCTTATTTCCGTGGCAGAAAAGGGGAACTGTGTCATGCAAGATACTGAGTAGAAACAAGTTTGCGCAATACCGCGATGATGAGTTTGCAAATAAGAGAAGAGGGAGGCGGCGTTCCTCGACATAGACCGAGAAAAAGCCGGTCCGCGTTGACTTTACGAAAGGGTTCGTGACTATATTGCGGTTTGACATGGATTGGCGAGGGAGAAGAGGGTGAAAAAAGGTATCTTTGGTGTATTGCTGATGATTAGCGTGGTGTTAGGCGCAACCATGAAAGAGATCTACCGCTATTCGACCCTGACCGCAAACGAGCCTGCCGATGTGGCGATCGTACTCGGTGCTGCGGTCACCAACAGTCGCCCTTCGCCAGTGTTTGAAGAGCGGATACGACACGCGATTGATCTTCACGCGCAAGGCAGAGTGCGTAAGCTGGTGTTTACTGGCGGTGTAGGCGCGGGAGATACGCTGTCTGAAGCCGAAGCAGCCAAAGCGTACGCTATCCGTCATGGGGTGCCAGCGGGCGATATTTTGACGGAAAGCCAATCGACCATCACCTTAGAAAACTTTATCTACGCCGATCAACTGATCAGCGAAGCCGGCTATTCCTCTGCGCTGGTGGTGAGCGATCCACTCCATATGAAACGGGCAATGCTAATGGCCGAGCAAGTGGGCCTAAATGCCAAGCCGTCACCGACACCCACCACCCGTTTTCGCGGTTGGTACGTTCAAGCAAGGATGCTGCTATCGGAATCGACACTGTTGTTGAAGTACCAATTTGAGGTTGTGCTCAACGAGAGCAAAGCGCAAGACAATGCCTCGCCCGCTGCCTGATCACACCATAAAGGCGATGCGTCATCGCGTTAACATGGTTTCAGTTTGAGACAAGGCCAGACAATCGCTGCGCCAGCCGATTTATCGCTGTTGATGGCTTGCTAACTATGTTATTTCTAGAGATAGCGCTAGAGTGGCTGTGCGTTGTGGAGCGTCATCATGTTGGGAAGACTGAATTTAAACCTGCTTTATACTTTGTATATTTTGTTGCAAGAGCGACATGTGAGTCGTTGCGCTGTCCGGCTTAACTTAACGCAATCGGCAGTCAGCCGACAATTGGCGCAACTACGCGCGCACTTTAACGATCCGCTGTTACTGCGCGAAGGCAATCAATTGGTGGAAACCGCCCGCGCGGTGCATCTGCGCCAACAACTGCACGTCTTGTTTGATCAAGTAGGCGAAATCGTCGAACAACGCCATTTTGAAGCCAGCTCGTGGCAAGGGGAGTGGGTGTTTGCGTCATCGGATTACGTGGCGCAGTATATCTTTCCCGATGTGGTGAAAGATGCCGCCAAAGAAGCGCCTGCCGCCAAGTTTCATTACGAGCTGTGGTATCCGCACTATTTGGAAAAAATGGCGGACTTGCCAATCCAAATTGCTGCGACTATGTTGCCTGAATCCCCTGCCGGTTTGTCGGCCGAATTGATCGGCGAAGATCATCCGGTGTGCGCCATGGATAGCCAACATCCTTTGGCGAATAAACCCAACATCAGCCTTGATGACTTTACCCGTTACCCGCATATCCGTATTGCCGGCGGCGGCGATAAAGACAGCTTTGTCGATTTGGAATTGCAAAAGCTTGGTTGTGCACGCCACGTCGTCACCCAAGTGCCGTTTTTCAGCGCGGCTTTTTCATTGTTGCGTGACTCCGATCATCTACTGGTGATCCCGCAGCACATTGCCGCTAACTTGCAAAACCACTTTCCGCTGCACTATACCGCGTTACCTTTCCCGACGCCGACACACCGTTACTGGCAGATCTGGCACCCGAAGTTTGATCACGATCCGGCGCACCAATGGTTTCGCCAACGGATGTTTGCGGTGATGCGACGCTCGATGTACTCGGTGAATTATCAGGCGAGTGAATAGCGGGGAACGAAAAGAAGCTATCTGGCTCTCGATAGGTCACGAGAGCAATGTGTTTTGGCAAGAGGCAAGAGGCAAGGCGCGGCGTTTTTAGCCGAGATGTTTTTTCGGTAGGTTGGACTTGTCTTTATGCTTGTTCTTGGCTTTTTTTTTATATTCCGGTTTGAGTTTGCTTTTCCGAGCAATAAATACGTAGCAGTACGCTAACCCAATCGCCATGATCCCAAGCGGGGTGGCTAACACATGGTACAGGCTTTTCTCGTCGTCATTGATAAAGGCATAGATCAGGTAGCCTTCACTCCAGAATAAGCAGATCGTAAAACTGATCATAAAAAAGCAGATCATGATTTCATCGATGACATTGAGCTGATACTGACGGATGGTGAAATAGGTTACCGCCGTCAAAATAAAGCCGATGTACAGCAGAAAACTGTGTGCCGCTGATGTGGAAAACAGCTCCATTAATGACATAACAATCCCTCGCGTTATCTTCCGTTGCCCTCGCACTACCTGTGACGTTATCTGGGCTTTTCGATCCTTTTACTTATGGTAAACAACTTGCCCAGCGATTTTTTCACACTCCAGCACCTTTGCCACGCTAAAACCACCCAAATGTAACGGGCGAATTGCCAGCTTGGCAGCAATAACACATTGTTGGGTGTTTAATTCATCATAAGACAGGGGATAAAGCTGGGAATATTGCGCTGCGCTAACGTAGATCTTTCGCGGGTGCTCGGTGAGATACACCGGCTTGTTGCCTGCCAGCGATTCGAAGTAAATCCGAGGCGACGTATCAAGATCCACCGCACACCAACAGATCTCAACGTCGATAGTTTGGTCATCACCCACAGCCCAGCGATATCGCAACATACAGCCAAGGGCGATAAGAACAAGAAAAGACGCGATAGAGAAAAGATAAAGCAACATCCTGGTTTCCTTTACGAGAATGACTAACGCGAGGGAGCAGCATGTTGCTGTATTACGGGATAATAAGTGCGGAAAACTACACGGTCCAAACCACGCGAAGCGCTAACAGTATCAAAACTACGCCTGATAATCGATCAATCAGTTGCGCATGACGTTTCAGCGCATTGAACAGTAAACTGCTCGATAGCATCAAAGTCACAAACGTATACCACAGGCCATCGACAATCAGTGGCGTGGCGATGATCACCGCTTGGCTGCCAAGTGAGTCACCAAGGCTGACAAACTGACTAAACAGGGCGATAAAAAACAGCGCGATTTTCGGGCTCAGTAAGGAGATCATCAAGCCTTCACGGGCCGAGGCGATCACGCTGACCCGCTCGCCCGATTGCAAACGCTCGACAATGCCACCACGTGAACGCAGGGCGTTGTAGCCGAGCCATGCCAGATAGAGCGCACCGGCAATGGTGATCCCTTTAAACAGCAGCGGGTATTTGGCTAACACTAACGCCAAGCCCAACACGGTTAAGGTGGCATAAACACCGATGCCTAAGGCATGAGCCCATGCCGTCGCAAACCCATTCACTCGCCCGCCGGCCAAGCTGTGTTTCGCCACAATCGCCAAGCTCGGCCCCGGCGACATCGCCCCCAATAAACAGACCGCAAATAAAGAAAGCCAAATACTCAGTGTCATAACTCCTCCTAGAAGCCCACACCCTATCACTAAGCAATAATGAGCTGAAATCACAATTGGTTATGGAAGCTATGATTTTAAATCATGATGTGTTGCCGCGAAGGTTATGTACTTATACCCCGCTGGCAGTTCGCCCAATAAAACAAAGGGACAGCGCAATGGGCTGTCCCTGAGGAGGGAAGGCGTGGTTGGTGGGTTATGCCAAACGCGCTTCGCAGTCAGGTGCGGTGACCTCTTTCGACACCACCAAATACATGGTCGGCAACACAAACAACGTAAACACCGTACCGATGATCATGCCCGCCACCAAAATGATACCAATACTGTTACGCGCTTCTGCCCCCGCGCCGGTGACCAACACCAAAGGGAAGTGGCCCAATACCGTGGCGGCGGTCGTCATTAAAATAGGGCGCAGTCTGAGCTTAGCGCTTTCGATCACCGCGTCGTATTTGCGATAGCCTTCTTGTTGCAGCTCGTTGGCAAATTCGGTGATTAAAATACCGTTTTTCGCCACCAAGCCGACCAGCGTGACAAAGCCAATCTGGGCGTAAATGTTCATGGTGGTTAGCCCTAAAAACGCGAACATCATGCCGCCTGCCAGCGCTAGCGGTACTGATCCGAGCAGCACCACCAAGGGTGAGCGGAAGCTGTTAAATTGAACGGATAGCACCATATACACCACGAACAATGCGACCGCGAGCACCGAGAGCAGGCTGTTGCCTTCTTGGCGCAGTTGGCGTGAACTGCCGGCATAGTTGACCTGATAGCCCTGCGGTAAAATTTCTGCGGCCGCTTGCTCTAACGCGCTTAACGCCAGATCTGGGGTCACCCCTGGGATCAAACCGCCTAAGATGCGAAATGCATTGAGCTGATTAAAGCGACTCGCACTGCGCACGCTCACTGTCTGCTCAAGGCTTGCGATACTGCTCAATGGCACAAACTCGCCGCTTGGGGTTTTGATTTGAAGTGTCAGCAGGGCATCGCTGCCAGTCAGCATGGTTTCATCCACTTGCGGGATCACGCGATACGCTTTTCCGCTGCTGTCATAACGGGTGACTTCTTGCTCAGACACCAACAAGGCGATTTGATCGGTCACCGCTTTTGTTGTCAGCCCCAAGTCCATCATTTTATTGCTGTCAAAATTGAGCTCAGAGTGCGGCATATCCACCTTGAGATCGGTATCGACGAACATAAACATGCCGCTTTGGTGCGCTGCGTCGAGCAGTTGGTAAGCGTATTGCGACATGTTGGCGTAACTGTCTTGCGACTGGATCACCATCTCGACATCAAACTGGCCCGCCGTCGGCAACGGCATTGGCGCGGTTGGATACACACGCAGCCCCGTGACGTCTTTTAAGGTGAAATAGATCTCTTGCAAAATGTCGGTGGCCGAGAAGTCTCGGTCTTCATACGGGACAAAGTTGATCCCACTAAAGCCGCCAGACTCCGACACGGTTTGCCAAATCATATCGATGCCCTCGATATGTTGCAGCGAGTCTACCGCTTCGCGCATAAACTGATTGCTGTAAGCGAGCGAGCCGCCGGAAGGCGCTTCTGAGATCACGAACAGCAGGCTTTGATCTTCGACTGGGGCGAGCTCTTTTTGTGAAAACAGATAAAAAGGCACCGTTAGTAGCGACAAGATCACCGCCGCTGTCAGTAAGACTTTGCGATAGATAAACGCGGTTTTCAGGCCGTTTTCGTAACGATTGGCAAGCTTATCAAACGCCTTGTTGACCCACAGCGTCATGCGGCTTTCTTTGCCTTTTTCCTGTGACACGTAGGCGCTCATGATCGGCGACAGCGTAATGGCGACAACGCCAGAGAACAATACGGCAATCGCGAGCGTAAAGGCGAACTCTTTAAACAGGGCGCCCGATAAGCCACTGACAAAGCCAATGGGTGCAAACACCAAAGCTAGGGTGATGGTCATGGAAAAAATCGGACGCAGCAGTTCACGCGAGCTGATCAACGCCGCTTCAATGCGTCCTTTGCCGTCACGCATATGGCGCGCCACGTTTTCTACCACCACGATGGCATCATCGACCACCAAGCCAACGGATAGCACGATGGCCAATATCGTCAGCAAGTTCAGGGAAAAGCCGGCAATCAGCATTGCCGCCGTACTACCAAGGATTGAAATCGGGATGGTGACTAGTGGTACCAGCGCGGTACGAAACGAGCCCATCAGCAGCAAAATCACTAACCCAACCAGCAATACAGTTTCAACTAGGGTGGTGAAGATCTCTTTTAGCGCATCGCGCATATACTGAGTGCCGTCAAAGCCGATGGTCACGGCGGTGCCTTCTGGCAGCCTTGCATTAATGGTGGCCAGTTGCTCGTACAAGGCATCGCCAATCGCGATTTCGTTCGAGCCCGGTGAGGTGATCACTCCAATAAACACCGACTCATTGCGATCAAGACGGGCGGAGTCCGCGCCGCGATCTTCACCAAGTTCAATACGGGCGATATCGCCAAGAGAGACAAACCCATCGTCGCTTTTACGCACGATCAGCTGACGAAAATCATCGGTGGTTTGTTGCAGCGCGTTACTCATGATACTGATGTTCTGGCTTGCGCTTTCTACACTGCCGAGCGACGCAATTACGTTGTTCTCGTACAGCGCTTGATGCACTTCGCTGGCACCAATATTGAGGCTGGCCATTTTGACCGGATCAAGCCACACGCGGATCGCCGGCTTTCTGCCTCCTAAAATATCCGCGCTCTGCACGCCTTCGACGGAGGCCAACCAAGGGGTGACATCGCGCGCTAAAAAGTCAGTCAGCGTGGGGCGATCCATGGTTTCACTGGTGACGTTTAGGTAAAACGTTGCGCCAGGTCTGTCGACGCGAGCGACGGTCACGCTCGGGTTTTGTGCCCCTTCTGGCAGTTCGTAAGCAATTTGGCTTAAGCGCGAGTTAAGCTCGGACAAGGCATCCGTGCTGTTTTGATTGAGTTTTAGCCACACGGTGACTTTACTCATGCCCGCCGTGGTAGTGGAGTCGACATAGTCAACGCCGGGCACGCTCATGGCGACGCGCTCAATGGGCTCGGTGACAAAGCCTTTCACCACATCGGCCGAGACCCCGACGTACTCGGTCTGGATCACCAGTGATGAGCTTTCAATTTGGGGGAATTGCGAAATGGGTAAGCGCAATGATGCCATTGCTCCAGCGATAATGATCACCAAAGAGACCACGATGGCGAGCACCGGCTTTTTGACAAATATGTCCATCATTACTCTCCCGTTGCCGCGATCAGGGCAGGGGAAGTCTGGGTGTTTCTTACACGCACCAACAAGCCTTCGTAAAGTTTAAACGCACCGGCGGCGGCAATCAGTTCGCCCGCTTCAACCCCTTGGGTGATCAGCTTATTGCCGTTCACTTCCGCCATCACTTGTACCGGTAAACGGTGTGCGCGATAGGTGCCCGATTCATTCTCGTTGGCGGCTAATTTCATCACGTAAGCGCCGTACATATCTTGATTTACTGCCACTGCTGGCACTTGATACACAGTGTGGTTATCGCTGATCGGGATCAGTAGTTCTAGCGGCATATTCGGGGT
Organism: Thaumasiovibrio occultus; assembly: GCA_019703815.1. Classification (GTDB taxonomy): domain Bacteria; phylum Pseudomonadota; class Gammaproteobacteria; order Enterobacterales; family Vibrionaceae; genus Thaumasiovibrio; species Thaumasiovibrio occultus. The sequence goes on from AP023053.1 coordinate 177,366, forward strand.
GTAGTGGGCGAGATTTCGGTCAATTTCCGCACGGTATTTCAAGCTGCGGGTGGTGTCTGAGATCTGGGTATCTTTGGCAATAATATGAGCGACTTGATACGACGATGCACCTAAGGCGTCAATATTGCGCACGCGCACCGAGGCGTTGATGGCAAGCTCTGGGTAGAACTGTGGCACACTGAACTCAATCCAGATCTTATCGCTGTTGCCGACAAAGTTCGTGATTAGTTGATTGGCCGACACATAATCGCCTTGTTTAAGATCGTGCAAACCCATGATCCCATCGAACGGGGCGGTCACGGTTTTTTTGGCAATCACGGCTTGTAGAGATTCGATTTCAGACTGGATAACAATCAGATCGGCATAGGCTTGATCATACTTTTCACGGCTGATCGCGTTGCTCGCTAGCAATTGCTTGTAGCGGTTGAACACCGAACGCGCATGGCGCTCGCGGGCTCTGGCTGATTTAATCCGTGCTTGCTCTTCTGCAATATTGAGCTGGAATAACACGTCGCCCTTGCTGGCGCTGCCGCCAGCCGGTGTGCCGACTAGCGCCACCTTGCCAGACAATTCTGTAAACAGCTCGGTGTGAAGTGGTGAGCGAGCACTGCCAAGCACGCTGACGGTTGGGGTGTGCTCTGAGATCTCCACTTCTGTTGCATCAACCACTTCATAGTGCTCGGGAAAGGAGGCCGCCATCTCGATGGCGGACGTGATTTCAACGTACTTGTAATATCCCAAGCCGCCGATCACGGCGCTGACACCAATTAGCATGATCAGCCATGCACTGTAAGAAGGTTTTTTCATTGTATTCACTCACCATTAATCCGTGGATATCGGCATTCGAACGCTGTTCTAATGGTGCGGGTATCCTAAATGATTGTGGAATTTTGTCAAACTGACAGGTTTGTATTTAAGGTGATCGCATGAGGTTGAATTGAGCCTAAATCCTTTTATTTCAATTGGATATGTTATGTGTTGTTGCGAGAAAATTAAATCAATTGACAACTTTTTGGGTTTAGTGACAAGTCACTTGATGTAGATTGACTCACGCGAGTCTATTCATTAGCATTTGTGGCAGATTAACTTGCATAAAGAGGCGTTATGCCTGCACCTAAGTTCACCATTGCGGAACAAGAGCAGCTTATTCTTGATGCTGCGGTTCACTGTATCCTCGATACCTCTCTGCTTGATTTCAAAATGTCGGCGATTGCTAAGCACGCGGGTCTGTCGATGGGATCGGTCTATAAGCATATTCATTCGAAAGAAGATGTGCTGGTGGCGCTGTCTGTGCGGCTAGATCAACAAGCATTGGGCGTGATTAACACCTTGCTGGCGTTGCCGTATTCGCTGCCATCGAAAATCGTCGCATTGCATTTGGTCTCGGAAGAGGCGATGTATCTCTATCCGTTTAGTTATCAGTTGTTGACCTTGCTTAACAGCAAAGACTTACGTGCCAAAGCGTCTGAAAAGTGGCTTGGCAAACATGCCCAAGTGTCGCGTGAGATTGGCAAGTTATTTGAAAATGCGCTGGCAGATGCGGTGCAAAATGAAGAGCTATTGTGCACCGGTGAAGATAAAGAAGCGTTGATTGAAGAATTTATGCTGCTGCATTGGGCGGTGAACAGCGGTTATCCGCAAATCGTGAACTACCCCTATGAGCTGCACGATAAGTGGCAGGGCATGCAAGAGCCATCGCCGCTGTCGCTTGATCATCCGCTACTGCGGGCGTCGATTCGGATGACCAACAGCTATCACTGGCGCGAGCCGGTTACCCGTGAAGTGTTAGTACAAATCGAACAAGAGCTGGTGGCACTGGGGTTACGCTAGCCCGCTCGTTTGAAGCTAGGCCGTAGCTTATTTGGCGCTCTGCCTGCGCGTTTTCCTTTCGTCTTTCCCTTTCAGGCCATCGCTGTGATGGCTTGAACGCGTTGGTTATTGTGTGAATCTTGCCGAGTATCTTTAACGCCCGCCCCAATTTGTTTTCTCGCACTCTTATACTGCCATCAACAGGTAGGCAACAATCTCCAAAAAGTCAGAGGACAATCGCTGTGCAGCAACACATTCTCGCCACGTTAGCGCGCATTGAGCGTGAACATCAGGTACGTATTTTGTATGCCTGTGAAGCGGGCAGCCGTGCCTCGGGGCTGGCATCGGCGGACAGTGACTATGATGTGCGTTTTATTTACGTGCACGAGAGCGAATGGTATTTGCGTGTCGATCACGAGCAGTGCCGCGATGTGATTGAGTTGCCGATTGACGACGCGCTAGATGTGAGCGGTTGGGATTTGAAAAAAACGCTGAAACTGCTGAAAAAATCCAATCCGTCGCTGATGGAATGGATGGGATCGCCGATGGTTTATCGCAGTGATCGAGCCTTTATCGCCGCTTTTAAACAGCTTATCGCACAGGCTTTTTCGCCTAAAGTGTGTTTTCACCACTATGCCAATATGGCGAAAGGCAATCAGCGCAACTTGTCTACCACACCGACGTTAAAACGGTACTTCTATATTCTGCGCCCTTTGTTGGCAATGGAGTGGATAGCGCAAGGCCGAGGGCTGGTGCCGAGTGAGTTTGCCGTATTGGTAGAGCAGTTGGTCACCGATCCTGAATTAGTCAGCGCTATTGATGGCTTGATTGCGCATAAACAACAAGGCAGCGATGCCAAGTGGTGTGTGGAGCCACTCAATGCCTTCATCGAAGCAGAGCTAGCACGGTTTGCCGCTGCAACGCCAACGCTTGATCTGGGCGCGGGAGACTACCGTGTGATCAACCGGTTTTTCCTTGATGTATTGCAGGGGAAGTACACAGAACAATAGAGTTACAGCGGGATCACAAAGAAATGGATATCGAACTAGTTAAAGGCGATTTGCTGGAGCAAGAGGTGGAGGTGATCGTCAATGCATGGAATCGCAATATTATTCCGTGGTGGTTGTTATTGCCCCAAGGTGTTTCCGGCGCAATCAAGAAACACGCAGGTTATGCGCCGTTTAAAGAAATTGGCCGCATGGGCGCGATCCCGTTAGGGCAAGCGCGCGAAACCTCGGCAGGAAAATTGGCGTACCAGTCGATCATTCATGTCGCCGGGATCAACATGTTTTGGTGTGCGACGCATTATTCCGTGACGCAATCGGTGGTGAACGCGATGAATATCGTTAACCAAAAGGGCTATCAGAGCGTGGCATTTCCGCTGATTGGTGCAGGTTCGGGTAATCGAAGCGAAGCGTGGTCACTCAATCTAATGCAGCAAACCTTCGCCAATATTGAAAGCAACGCCCGAGTCGTGCTGGTGCAATACCAGAAAAGGTAGACTAATTGCGCTTGTCTTTTAGGCTTGGAAAATGAGTATATTGATGTGGTTAAAGATCCGGTATTCAAATGTAGTGCGTTAATTTCGACATGTTTAACACTTATTCCAATCAATTACGCTTCAAATCAGTTGCGGATTTTATGGGGCTCCACATAAATGAAGTTCAGTAGAGTATTTAAAGAAACAAGATTACTTTGGCCTCGTGAAATTGTAATTTCAGACGGGGAACTGCGCCCTGACAATGGTGGGTATTTTCCTCAGCTTCGTAAGGCTTGGGATCGCGCTGAAGAAAGAGTGGAATCATGGAGCGATTGGCACCAATTAATGGTTTGGTGTATGTACTGCGGTTTGCATAAATTGGCTCGAGAGGCGTTAGAGAGAAGCGAAGACACTATTCGCATCCAACAGATAGATAAAAGATATGTTCAACGTCGATTTGAAGAACACCTATTTTCAGATGGTTGCGGTTACGGTCGCCGAATGAGGCGCGCATATGTTAACGATCTTAAGCGATAACGACGGATGGTTTGTTGCACCGGTAGCTTCTCAACGGGTTATGAATAGCAAGAATTGAGGCAGTTTTGGGCGAGTAGGTAAGTGCATTGTGTTACTACATAAGGTGTAAAGAGGGGGAGCACTCTCAATGCTAATTCCGCACCATTGTTGTGCTTTCAGTTAAACGCTAGTGCAAATATCCTAACATAAAAAACGGCACAAGCCGGAGCTAGTGCCGCTAACCTCCAAAGTTATCTGACGAGCACGTTCTTTAAACGAATTAAACCGGAGATGTTAGAGACACTCTATCGGCGCAGCGTTTGGGGTACAAATGCTTTTGAGTTTTCTGTCGATAAGCGTCGCAGTTTTTCTGCTCAATTGGGCTTGCTGCTACTTCGTGACAAGGGGTTATGTATTTGGGGATCAACGTAGTTAAAGCCACACCCGCATCCAGATAACAAAACAGCCCTTAAAGTATGACCGCAAGGGCTGTTGTTACTTAGAAGCGGCTGTTACGCTTTTTGCGCGGTAGCGGCGAGCTCGGCATCCGACTTTTTCAGGAAGGCGTACAAGAAACCGGTCACTGCCGTACCTGCGGCAATGGCGAGCAAGTATGGCAGCACTGGGCTGATCGCATTTGGGATCAGCAGTACAAACAGGCCGCCGTGCGGTGCAAGCAGTTTGGCACCAAATAGCATGGAGAGTGCACCGGTGAGTGCGCCACCGGCAATACACGCTGGGATCACTCGCATTGGATCGCGCGCCGCAAACGGGATCGCACCTTCAGAGATGAAGCACAAACCTAGCGCAAATGACGCCTTGCCTGCTTCGCGCTCAGGCTCGCTGAACTTGCGTTTAGCTAGCATGGTCGCTAAGCCCATACCCAGCGCCGGTACCATACCTGCTGCCATGGTCGCCGCCATTGGGGTGTAGGTTTGGGTTTCTAGTAGGCCAACACTAAAGGCGTAGGCGGCTTTGTTGACCGGGCCACCCAAGTCAAAGCACATCATCGCGCCAAGAACGATACCCAGCACGACTGCGTTCGCATCCCCCATGCTGTTTAGATAGGCGGTTAGGCTGGCAAGCAGTTTCGCAACGGGCTCACCGACGATATAAATCATCACCAAACCGGTGAACAAACTCGCGATAAACGGAATGATCAAAATCGGCTTTAGCGCTTCCATTGTTTGCGGCAGTTTGATGTGATCGGCCAAGAATTTCGCGCTGTAACCAGCGATGAAACCCGCAGCAATACCACCGAAGAAGCCCGCACCAAGTGAAGCCGCCAGCATACCGCCGATCAGACCCGGTGCTAGACCTGGACGATCCGCAATCGAGTAGGCGATATAACCTGCGAGTACAGGGATCATCAAGGCAAACGCCGACGCGCCACCAATTTGCATCAGTGCATGGGCTAGGGTGCCTTCGTTTTGCGCGGCATTGATACCAAACACGAACGACAGTGCGATACACAAACCGCCCGCGACGACCAATGGCAGCATATGAGATACGCCGGTCATTAGGTGCTTATAAACGCCGGTTTTCTCTTGCTTGGCACCGTCAGCCGCAGCGGATTTGTTGCCGCTGTGTTGGTAAATGCTAGCGTTGGCGAAGGCATCATCCAAGGTTTGTTCGGTTTTCTTAAGCGCCAGGCCAGTGCTGGTTTTAAACAGCGGCTTACCGTCAAAGCGAGAGAGATCCACTTCGATGTCGGCAGCGATGATCACCACATCGGCGTTGGCGATGTCTTCTGCGGTCAGCTGGTTTTTTGCCCCCACTGAGCCACGGGTTTCGACTTTGATATTGTGACCACGGGCTTTCGCGCCTTCTTCTAGCGCTTCCGCTGCCATAAAGGTGTGGGCAACACCGGTTGGGCATGCGGTGATCGCGACAATCGACTTCGTCGCGTTAACTGACGTCGGCGCTGAATTTGACACTGCCTGTGAAGTAGCAACATGCTGGTACACGTCAGCAGTGCTGGTCGCTGAGGTCAGGAAGCCTTCCGCGTTTTGTAGCGCGTCGTTGATTGTTCCTTGGTAGACTTTTTTACCGTCAAAGCGCGCCATATCAACTGGGGCATCGGCGGCGATCACAATGCAATCGACGCTGTTGATGGTGTCCGCTGACAGATGGTTCACGGCTTTGATGCTAGAGTGGCACTCAATGACCGCACTCCAGCCTAATTTTTCTGCTGCTTTTTCTAATAGGCCAGCGGCGAGGATGCTGCTTGCAATGCCGCTTGGACAAGCGGTGACGATAGCTAGGTTCATTGTTTCTATCCTCATTAATTCGTTGTGACTGAGTGAATGCTGACGTTGGTCATGATCGCTTCAAGTTGTTCTGGCTCGCCAATGCCGACGCCAATTTGGCTGACGGCGAGCGCGGAAAGGGCAGTGGCAAATTGCAGGGTTTTCTCTTGCGGCCATTGTTGCAAATGCCCCCATGTTAGTCCGGCAACCAAAGTGTCACCGGCGCCTACCGTGCTGACCACTTGCATTTTCGGCGGCTGAGAGCGCATACCGTGGCCGTTAGCGAACCACATGACGCCGTCGGCACCCATCGACACCACCGCATGGCTGATCCCTTGTTGGTTCAGCGCTTGCGCGGCGGTTTGTACCGCGTCTGGCGTGTCTAAGGTGCGACCTAAGAACTCGCCCAGCTCCAGCTCGTTGGGTTTGACTAAGAACGGATTGGCGGCTAGACCCGCACTGAGCGCCGCGCCGCTGCTGTCGAAAACGACCTGTTTGCCAGCGTCGCTTAAGCGAGTGATCCACTCGGCCATGATCTCAGGCGATAGACCCGGCGGCAGACTGCCCGCCATCACAAACACATCGTGAGTGGCGGCAAGCTCAAACAGGGTTGCTTCGAACGTGGCAATGTCACGTTCAGAGACAGTGACACCGGGGAAGTTAATGTCGCTGACGCGGCCACTGGCTTCGGCCAATTTCACATTGATGCGACATGCGCCCTCCACGGTGACAAATGCATCGTGAATACCGTACTGGGCAAACAAATGGCGAAATGCATCGTGGTTTTCTGCGCCAAGCAGACCGGTTGCCGTCACGTCGGCACCCAGCTCCGCCAGCACCATGGCGACGTTCACCCCTTTGCCCGCAGGGCGCAGGTTCGCGCTGGCGACTTTGTTCACTTCACCCAGCGCGATTTCACCAAGTTGGCCGGTTAAATCGAGCGCCGGATTTAAGGTAATGGTGACGACTTTTGGTCGTACCGTTGCTGTTGAGATCATGGTTTAGCCCTCACCGAGACCAGTATCGATCGCCGCTTTAATGCCCGCTAGCGCTTCGGCAGCGTCTTCGCCATCGGCAGTAAATTCGAGCTGATGGCCTTGTTTCACCCCAAGCGCGATCACTTTCATCAGGCTTTTTGCTTTGACGGCTTTGCCATCACCATTAAGGTTTGAAACCCAAATATCGGCCTTGTATTTCTTCGCCGTTGACACCAAAACTGCACCCGGGCGTGCATGCAGGCCGTGAGGGTTTTTGATGGTGTAAACTGCGGTGATCCCGCTTTTTTGCTCTTCGGTCAGGGCCGAGATGATCGCCGCTGCGTCGGCATTGATCAGCGTACTCAGTTTGTTATCGCTGCACAGTTGCAGCAAACGCTCGATCACCGGCAGGTGAGCACCGTCTTTGGCCGCGAAAGCGATCAACTGTTTCACGTCGTTGCCTGTTGCGTTTTCCACTGGGGTGGCCTGAACAACGGCGATGCCGGTGCTTTTGACGCCTTGGCTGGCAGCGGCAAGCCAAACGCCTTCACCCAGATGGCGCGGCGTTGCAGAAACCAGCTCGGCAACGCACTGGCTATCGACTAAATCACGCTGCTTTAGCATGCCCGCCCCGACTGCACGCATTTGAGTGAGATCGGCGCGAGGAAAATCGGTAACAACCAGATCGGCATCGAGCGTTAGCGTGGTTTGGGTTTCGCCGTTGATAATGGCGATCAAGCGCTCAGCGCTATCGGCAGTTTTAAGCTGCTCTTCAATACCATCTGCCGACAGTACACGAGTCAGTTGTTTCAAAATGCCCAAGTGCTCGTCTGATTTCGCGGCAATACCAATCGCTACATAGACGCGGTTGTTGTCACCCCAATCGACCCCATTCGGGTAGTGCGCAATGGTCACGCCCGTTTGTTTGACTAAATCTCGGGTATCGGTGGTGCCGTGGGGAATGGCAATCCCATTGCCTAAAAACGTTGAGTTTTGTTGCTCGCGGGCTTGCATTCCATTGACGTAACCTTCTTCCACCAAACCACGCTGCGTGAGGGTAGCGGCTAGGCTCGCAATGGCGCTGATCTTGTCGTCAGCGGCTTGCTGGAGTTGGATGTCTTGTACGGTGAGTGACAACATATTTCTTCGTCCTCTACGGGTTGATTGGCGTGTCGAGTCGCACTGACACTGCCGACGGATGCAATCAGTATAGTCGTGCTGTACTGAGTGGCTGGAACGATTCAGCTTTTGATTTTAAAAAAGACTTAGCCGTTTTCTGTTTGAGACAAACTGACTAAGTGCGCTCCAGAGCCTGAAGATTGAAATTTAGCTGAATCGGTTCAGTTGACAGGCTGAATCAATTCAGCAATGATTGCAAACGATCAGGATGATCCTCGCATTATAATTTTGAACTGTCGCACATTTTTAGGATGCAGTGACCATGAAGCTAGATGAAATTGCACGCTTGGCTGGGGTGTCAAAGACCACCGCCAGTTACGTGATCAATGGAAAAGCTGAGCAATATCGCATCAGCCAAAAGACCCAAGATAAGGTGATGGCCGTGGTAGAGGCGCACAACTATCGCCCTAATCATGCGGCGTCGTCACTGCGTGCGGGGAGCAGCCGAAGCTTTGGTCTGATCATCCCTGATCTGGAAAACAGCAGTTATGCTCGTTTGGCGAAACTGCTTGAGCGCGATGCGCGCGCGGCAGGGTATCAGCTGATCATCTCATGCAGCGATGATGAGCCGGAAACCGAAAAACAAGTCGCGGACAATTTGATCATCCGCCGGATTGATGCGCTGTTTGTTGCGAGTTGCCTTCACCATCAAGACCCGTTCTACAAAACCATTCAAGATAAAGGCACCCCAGTGATTGCCCTTGATCGGATCATGGACGATGAGCACTTTGGCTGCGTGATCAGTGAAAATTTCGATGGCGCGAAAACCTTGGCGAATGCGCTGCCGTTGGCGGAGATCCAGTCGTTAGGGCTGATTGGCGCGGTGGCCGAGTTGAACGTGTCGATTGAACGCGAACGTGGGGTGCTCGCCGCCTTGGAAACTCAGAACATTGCGCCCAGTGTGCTCTATGGTGAGGCGTTCACTCGCGAAGAAGGTTATCGCGTGGCAATGCAGTGGATCGCAAGCGATAGCCTGCCCGGTGCCGTACTGTGTACCGCATACCCGTTATTTGAAGGGGTGCTCGATGCCATGGTGGCGCATCCCGAACTATTCCAGCGCACCCACTTTGCAACGTTTGGTGATAACCGCTTGCTGGATTTCCTGCCGATCAAAGTCCATTCATTAGCTCAGCGTTTTGAGTTGATCGCCGATGCGGCATTAACCATTGCGCTCACCGCGTTATCAGCGGGCAAACCGCAACCCGGGATTGAGCTGATCCCGCGTCAACTGAAAATCCGCTAGACGATGAACCCCCAGTGAATATTTACCGTCACTGGGGTAAAAACGTCATCTTTTTGGCGAAAAGATCGCGGGTGCAGCGCCGCTGATTGTTGCTTACGCACACAGGATTCATCAACTTAGTGAGGAGCTTCGCTATTTGAGAAAATGTGGGGATAATTCGACGGTAAGATACCAGTACCTTTTGAGCGAAATGGTAAGATGTGGCCAACATTCAGCTCAGAAAGGAATCGAACTTGAACAATTTTTCTCTGCATTTTGTTGTGCTGGAAAGCTACCACAGAACCTTGCGTATCGCATTGGAGCTCGTTAACCGCTCTCCACGTGCTATTTCGGACTTTGTCCTTTGTTTTGATATGCCTCGTTTTATGGATAAGAACCAGGTCGTCAATGGCGCGGTAGTAAAACAAGCCGGTTCCCATATCGAAGTCGCGCCGCCACCAAGTTTTGTCTTGGAGCCAGATGCGTGTTGGCGTATTGAGCTGTATAGCGAAACGGCCGGCGTCACTAACTTGGGTGAGCGCCCAATGGGTGCCTACCTGCGCCACAATGGTGAGACTTTCCCTGTCGCTGAAGGGCTGCACAACATGCGCCAGCCTCATAGTGTCGACCTTCTGCCGTTATACCTTCCTGAAGCCAAAGCGGGGATCATTCCGCAACCTCAACACATGAGTGTGCAAGAGAGCAGTTTGCCGATCCCGCCGGTATGGCAAATGCGCAGCAATAGCGAACTGGCAGGCAAAGCGCAACACTGGTTATCCGAGCAAATCACGTTTGGTGATGACTCTGCCGTTGTGGTGAGTTTTGACGAAGTGCCAGAGATGGATGATGAAGCGTATGCGCTGCGCGTGCATCAAGATGGCGTCACAATTTCAGCGGGCTCTGTGGGCGGTTTCTTGTATGGCGCGGTGTCGTTGGCGCAACTGGTGCGCACCAGTACTGATGGCACGATTGCGCTGGCCGATATTCATGATGCGCCGCGCTTTGCTTATCGTGGTCAATTCTTAGACTGTTGTCGTTCGTTCCACGGCATTCGTACCGTTAAAGCGGTGCTAGAGCGCATGGTGTGGCTAAAGCTCAATACCTTCCATTGGCACATTACCGACGATGAAGGCTGGCGTTTAGAGCTGAACTGCTTCCCGCAATTGACCCAAGTGGGCGCGTGGCGCGGCGATGACGAAGCGTTGGAGCCACAATTTGGCTCGGGGGCGCATCGCTATGGCGGTTTCTTTAGCCAACAAGAAGTGAAAGAAGTGCTGGCGTTGGCAGAGTCTCTCAATATTACCGTGATCCCTGAAATTGACACTCCGGGGCATGCGCGCGCATTGCTCAAAGCCCTCCCTGAGTTGTTGATTGAAGCGGAAGATAAATCCCAATACGAGTCGATTCAGCAATACACCGATAACGTGCTGAACCCAGGGTTAGATGCAACCTACCGCGTGCTGGAAACCATTTTGGATGAGGTGTGTGAACTGTTCCCATCGCAGCGCATTCACCTTGGCGGTGACGAAGTGCCAAAGCATGTGTGGGAAAAATCCCCAGCGTGTTTGAAAAAGCAAGCAGAGCTTGGCTTTGACGATGTGCGTGATTTGGAATGGCACTTAATGCTGCACATGCAGGGCCATTTGAAAGCTAAAGGCCGTGCGATTGGGGTGTGGGAAGAAGCGTCTCACAGCGGTAAGCTCGAAGATGACGCGCTGGTGTATGCGTGGTCGAACGCCGCCGAAGGCGCGAAAGCGATTGAAGCGGGTTACAAGGTGTTGATGTGTCCGGCGCAATCGACTTATCTCGATATGGCGTGGAACCGTGATATCCACGAGCCAGGTGTGCTGTGGGCTGGCAACATCACCCTAGAGAAAGCCTATGCGTTTGATCCGGCCGAAGGCTTGCCAGAAGAGAGCGTTGTCGGGACGCAAGCACTGGTGTGGACCGAGATTGTTCACGATCACCGTATTCTCGAATACATGTTGTACCCGCGCTTGTTTGCCGTTGCCGAGAATGCATGGACGCAACCGGTACATAAAAATTGGGACGATTTCCAAGCGCGTGTCGCGGGGCAAATTCCACTGTTGGATCAAGATGGCATTCATTATCGTCAGTACAATAAACAAGTGCCGGAAGTGAAAAACTAACTTTCATTTGCTGTATTGTTTTTTATTTGAACCGTCGCTTATTGCGGCGGTTTTTTTATCTGTTTTAGCAAGCGGTTATTTGTTTGTCGTCGTTGCCAGTACAAATAGTGAGCGAATAAAGCGTAGAGAATGAATGTTTAGGATCGTTTGTATTTTTGGTTAATTGATTGTTTATTGCACTGCAAATACCTGGATTCGCAGCATGTTTATTGTATTTTGAGATAATAATTTGCTGCAAAAGCTATCGAAATGGGCTATAAAAGCGCGCTTTTCGAATGGCGAGGTTCTTCTTGCTGAAGAATCGAGCACATATTTCCACAAGTAATTTAACTTTACTTTGACGACCTATTGATAACAGTAAATGCTGTTATCCAATGTGTTGTGGGTGACTTGTGGCCGTTATTTTCTTAATGATGAAGTATTAAATCATGGCAGTTAAAAAGAGTCTTCTGAAAACTCTAGGCGTTGTAGCGCTACCTTTGATCCTAAGTGGCTGTGTGGGTAGCAACGCGCTAACCGGCAAACTAATGGGTGTAAACATTAAAGCCGTTGATAACCGTTACGCTCGTGGTGGTTTGAACATGCTAATGTCTCCTTTGTACGGTTTCACTGTGGGTGCAGACTACATGGTGTTCAACTCAATCGAGTTCTGGACTGGTAGCAACATCATCACTGGCCAAAAACACATTTTTGATACCAAAACCGGTACTTGGATCCAAATCAATGGTCAGCTAGATCCAGCACTGCATGACGCGCCAATCCCGCCAATGCGTTAATCGATGAAGGCTAGTCGTCAAGGCTAGCGTTTCGATGTCGCGATAGAAAACGCTCTGTGAAAACAGAGCGTTTTTTTATGACCTCACAAAGCAGAACAGATTCTCCCTTACTTCTACTTTCTTTCAGCGTCTTGGGTTATTGATATTCGATCACAAGGCTTGCCAAGGTCCCCATTGTGCCTTCTGGATATTCCCCAGTGAGTAGATAGAGCTGGCTATACATATTGCTGACACTGTGTGAGGTGGCTGCTTGTGCGATAAATCTGACGCCCCAACTGCTGCGGCCCAAAGGTGGTGTGAGCGGATTGCGCAGAATTGGCGTCGCTTTGTTGGCTCGCGACGGGGCAGAAGCGGCGGCAAGCTCGTGATTGGGGATGATTTGAGCGGTAAAATAGGCTCCACTATGCAGCGGAGCCTGGATAGCATTACGCTAGCGCGCCGTCTTGCTCGGCAATTTTCGCCAAGACAAACTGCTCAATGGCAACGGCTACGCCATCGTTGTCATTGGTTTCGGTAACGTGGTTGGCGATCGCTTTCATTTCGTCGGTCGCGTTGCCCATCGCAATACCAAGTCCGGCATAACGCAGCATGTGCTCGTCGTTACCCGCATCACCCATACAAATCACTTGGCTGGCATCTAGGCCCAGAAACTCCGCCAGCATAGCAACACCGGTGCCTTTGTTGCTGTTTGGGTTCATCAGCTCTAAAAAGAACGGTGCACTTTGCACAACGGTATATTGCTCATACAGTGACGCAGGCAATTTGGCGATCGCTGCAGACAGAATGCTCGCATCCGCCACCATCATGACTTTGATGATCTCTTCATCATCGCTCAGTTGGTTGAAATCAAACAGCGTGATAGGTGTGCCGTTAATTTCAGACTCGTGATCGGTGTAGGTGTTGTGCTCTGGCGTGATCAAGCCGTGCGTTGGGCTAAAGGCATGCACAAAGGTGTTAAGCGACTTTGCCAGCTCGGCGATATATTTCGCGTCTTTACCTGTCATGATTTGCTTGCGAATAACCGATTTACAACGCGCGCGCTGCACGACCGAGGCGTTGTAGCTCAATACGTAATCGTCTTCGCCATTCATCTCTAGCTCATCAAGGTATTTCACCATCCCTTCCAGTGGACGGCCTGAAGCGAGCACCACGTGAACACCGTGAGCACGGGCTTGGGCGATAGCTTGTTTGGTACGAGGCGAGATTTGTTTTTGCGAATTTAGTAAAGTGCCGTCCATATCGAGGGCAACCAGTTTGTACATGCGGGCGTTCCTATTGGTAAAAGCAAGCAGAGAGTGAAAGCCGAAAAAAGCGTTTTATTGACCTTGGCATCTTGGCGCACTTAGGTGTCTTAGCCCCGAAAGCGCAAAGTGTTCGCAGGGGTCACTCTCAAACAGAAATTGGCGTTAGTGTAATCGACTTTTATGACGATTTAATCCTTTCTTTTTCCGAGAATCCGCTCAATCGACGCGCTAACAACGGATAACGCGCTGAAAGATGGCGTTTATCCGTGCGAAATGCCTATTAGCGTTTGCCGCGTGGGGTTTCATTGAAATGGCGACGGTATTCGCGACTAAATTGTGACGGGCTGGTGTAGCCCACTTGCCGTGCCGCGTCGTTGACCCGCAAGCCTTCGAGTTGGATCAGCTCTTTGGCTTTGGTCAGGCGCACTTTTTTAATGTACTGCAATGGCGATTCCATCGTGACGCTGCGAAACGCATGATGGAACGCCGATACACTCATGTTGGCTTCGTCGGCCAGCCCTTGCACGGTCAGGGTGTCGTGATATTCCGCGTGGACTTTGGTGAGCGCTTTAGCAACGCGAGCATAGGTGCCTTCTTGGCGTGCCAGCTCGAACAGCACCGGCCCTTCATGGCCCGTTAACACCCGATAAAGCAGTTCATCCACCAGCGCGTCGCCAAGGATAGCCGCATCCTGCGGGTTGCTAAGCGCAGCGATGATCCTAAGGCACACCGCTGTTAAGGGCGTTTCCATACCGACCGAGCGAACACAGGTTGGCGAGTCGGTATTGGGATGGCGATAGCCCGTCGCATCGAGTTGGCTGACAATGCGGCGTAACCGTTGTGGATCGATATTAATCCCCAAACCGAGTAATGGTTTGTCCTCCGAGGCAAAGGCTTCGCATTCGAGGGGCACCGGCATGCCGACAACCAAGTAGTTATCGGGACCGTACGCGACGGCATGATCGCCAAAATAGAGGGTTTTGTGCCCTTGCCCCAAGATCACTATGCTGGATTGATACACAAACGGTTGGCGCGGATTGCCTTGTGCGCTGCGATAGAAATAGACATCTTTGATCGCGGTTTCGACCACGCCTTCCAGCGCTTGCCAGCCTTGTGCTTGGCAATAGCTCGTTAATTGCGCACCTATCATGCTCAGCTCACTCAATTTATGGGGTTGTTTATCATCATGTAGGAATAGGCACTAAAAATGCAGAAATTGACCTATAAAAGCCAAATCCTAGCGACTAATATGCAATAAAACAAGCCAGAGCCTGATGTGGCGCGTTGATGTTAATGACAGATTTCCCTGATAGATGTCCATGACAGGTAGCCAAGATAGCGACTCATGACAAGATAGCGACCCATGACAAGTAGCTACTCATGATCGGCTATCTGTGCGATAGCCATAACGGACAACCCAGATTGTTGCGACGTTAACGTCAGACATCAACACCCCACTCGGGCCTGAAGATCAAAGGCTGTCACCGTCGGTGACACCCCGCTAAAGACAGAGAGGTCGCGGATGCAATTTAGCTATGTCAACCCAACAGTGATCCATTTTGGTCAAGGTCAAATTGGCCAAATTTCCCAGGCTATTCCAGCCAATGCCAAGGTGCTGGTGATTTATGGCGGAGGCTCGATTAAGCACAATGGCGTGTATGATCAAGTTAGCGCGGCTCTGCAAGGCCATGATTGGTTGGAATTTTCAGGTGTTGAGCCTAACCCAACCAAAGAAACCTTGGACAAAGCGGTCGCCATCGTTAAACAACAAGGTGTTGATTTTATTCTGGCGGTCGGTGGCGGCTCGGTGATCGATGGCTCGAAATACGTTGCGGCTGCGGCGCGTTACGACGCTGATGGCTGGGATATCTTGATCGGCAAACACGAAGTCAGCGCTGCCGTGCCACTAGGGGCCATTCTCACCTTGCCCGCTACCGGCTCGGAGTCAAACAGCGGCGCGGTGATCACCAAAGCAGAAACCCAAGACAAACTGGCATTCTTATCGCCGTTTGTGCAGCCAGTGTTTGCGGTGCTAGACCCAGATACCATGAAAACGCTGCCAGAAAAACAGCTGATCAACGGCATTGTGGATGCGTGGGTACACACCTGTGAGCAGTACCTTACCTTGCCAACTGGCGCGATGGTGCAAGATGGTTACGCCGAAGCCTTACTCAAAAACCTGCTCACGCTGGGCGAACAATACGCTGAGCGTGACAACGATGCGTGGCGCGCCAATTTGATGTGGACGGCAAACCAAGCGTTGAACGGTTTGATCGGTAGCGGCGTTCCGCATGACTGGGCAACGCACATGATTGGTCATGAGCTAACGGCGCTATACGGGGTTGATCACGGTCGCTCGCTGGCGATTGTGCAGCCGTCGCTGATGCGCAATCAAATTGAGTTAAAACGTGCCAAGCTTGAGCAAATGGGGCGCAACGTATTTGGACTAGCGGCAGGGGCCGATCTGGCGGAACGCACGATTGACGCTATCGAAGCGTTTTATCTCTCGCTTGGCGTCGCGACGCAATTGACGGAGCATGGCGGTGATAAAGCGAGCGCGATTGACGCAGTGATCCAGCAATTGCAAAAGCATGGCATGGTGGCACTGGGCGAATCAGAAGCGATCACCCTTGAGCATAGCCGCGCTATCCTAACCCAAGCCATTGCGTAAACTATTAGCTGCATGAGAACGCCGCCGTGTGCGGCGTTTTTTATCGCCAAGCCTTTTTTATCGTTAAACCTTAGCGCAGGGCGATGGTGTGGCTGTTTGGCGAAGATGGCGCGGCACGTAACTATTCCGGTTACGGCCGCCTTGTGTGCTATACTCGCTGACCAAATTGTCGTTATAGAGTCGATATGCCATGAGCATGAAAAATGAAATTCAGCAGTTACGTAACCGTCTAGATGCTTGTCAGCGTAAATTGAACGCGGCAAGAGCGCGCGGTGATCAAGTGATCGTGACCCAGTTCACTGACGAAATTGCTAAGATTGAGAAGAAAATTGCGCATATCAATCACAAGATCAAATTCCACTTGGGTAAAGAGCGCAAAGCGCTAATGGACATGGCGTTCTCACGCGAAATTACCAAGGAAGAGCAAGCGGACTTGGGCAAACTGAAAAAATCAGTGAAAGGTCTGGTGATTGTTCACCCAATGACGAAATTGGGTAAAGAGCTGCGTTTAGAAACCATGACCGGCTACGCGCCAGCCAAGTTCTAATTGCCGCGTTCTGCTTGGTGTCTTGCCAAGACAGATTTCGCGCAGCGCTTTGATGACAGCATGTTTCTCACGGTGTACATCTTGCTGACTGAAATGCAGTAAAAAGTGAAAAGCAGGAACAAAACGAAGCGCAGAAAAAAAGCCGCTATCCCATTGGGATGCGGCTTTTTCTATGTCGCGGGCTTCGCGTTGGCGCGCGAAACGTTAGGCAGAAGGCTTCGCGGTGCGGCGATTGTTCGGGTTGCCTTGACCACGGTTTGGACGTGCAGCGTTATCGCGTGGCGTACCTTGGCGAGGTTTGCTGTTGCGCGCATCGCCTTGACGTTGGCCTTCGCGCTGTGGACGATCACCGCTGCGTTCGCCATTGCGTTGGTTATTACCTTGCGCTCGATTGCCACCGTTTGGACGACGACGTTGCTCGCGGTTACCTTGCTCTTGCTGGCCGCCTTGCTCGCTATTCGCCGAACCGCCTTGGATGTGACGACGGTTTTTGCTTTGCGGTTTATGGCCACGGGCGTTGTCGCCAGAGCGCTGACCGTCGGCATGGTTGGCTTTCGGTTTCTTTGGTTTCTTTGGCTTGAATGGACGGGTGTCCAGTTTTGATGCCGGCAGTGCGTGTACTGGGCTAAAACCTTCCATCTCAATTCGTGGCAGTAATTGCTGGATCAAACGCTCGATACCAAACAGATCGGCTGCTTCATCGGCACACACCAAGGAGATCGCTTTACCGGTTTCACCCGCGCGGCCGGTACGACCGATACGGTGAACGTAATCTTCTGCTACGTTAGGCAACTCAAAGTTAACCACTTGCGGTAACTGAGGAATATCGATACCACGGGCAGCGATATCGGTTGCTACCAAGACGCGGATCTCACCCGATTTGAATTCAGCCAGAGCGCGAGTTCGTGCCCCTTGGCTTTTGTTGCCGTGGATAGGCGCAGCGGTAATGCCTTGTTCGTTTAAGAAACGTGATAAACGGTTAGCACCGTGCTTGGTACGCGAAAAGACCAATACTTGACGCCAGTTACCTTCAGTGATGAGTTTCGCCAACACTTTTGGTTTTTGGTTTTTATCGACTGGGTAAATGCTCTGCTCAACGGTGCGGGCGGTTGAGTTTGCTGGTGAAACGGAGATCTCAACCGGATCGTTGACCAAATCTTTGGCTAAGCGGCGAATATCATCAGAAAAGGTTGCTGAGAATAGCAGGTTTTGACGACGCGCTGGCAGCAGTGCGAGCACTTTGCGGATATCACGAATAAAGCCCATATCCAGCATGCGGTCAGCTTCATCCAATACCAAAATTTCCAAGTTGTCGAACTTGACGGCGTTTTGGTTATAGAGATCCAGCAAACGACCTGGGGTCGCCACCAAAATATCGCTGCCTTTACGCAGTGCCATCATTTGTGGGTTGATCTTAACGCCACCAAACACCACGTTCGAGCGCATACGCAGGTATTTGCTGTAGTTCTTCACGTTGTCTTGGATCTGCGCTGCCAATTCACGGGTTGGGGTTAAAATCAACGCGCGGACTTGGTTCGGTCTGACACCTGGGTTTTGGCTGAGCATTTCAAGAATAGGCAGGGTAAAGCCTGCGGTTTTTCCGGTGCCGGTTTGCGCCGCCGCCATTACATCTTTGCCTTCTAAAACGGCTGGGATGGATTGCGCCTGAATTGGCGATGGCGTTTCATACCCTTGCTCGGCAATGGCACGTAAAATTGGAGCTGAAAGACCCAGAGTGGAAAAACCCATAAATTGGTACTCAGTTGGATGAAGTAATGCGATCACCGAGCAGCAGTGGCGGAAGAATCCGACGCTATCGTATGACCCTAAAGACAAAGGGGCGCATTGTGAAGGTATTAGGGGTGGAGTTCAACAACTATTCAGTAAATTGCTCAACAAGTGGGGTAACAATCCTAGCGATAAGACCGTATCACGGGCACATCGCAGCGCCTTGCTACCCACCTAGAAACATGGTGAAGAGGGTTAGTCGGGCATCACGGTGAGCCCAAACGGTGCCAGAAGCTGCGCTTGCTGCCATTCACAGATCATCACACCAGACATATCGACGCGGCGAATATCTAGCCCGTCTAAGTCAACGTGGCACAGGTTAGCGTCGCGCATATCAAATTCGCCCCACACATCGGCGGAAAACTCGCCTCGGGAGAGATCTGCGCCGCGTAAGGTTGCGCCTTGCAGCGCGGTCTCAATCCAGCGATTTTCAAACAGATCACATTTTTCGAGCTTAGCACCGGTCAGGTTGGCGTACGACAGGTTGCAGTTGGTGATATACACGGCGCAAAAATAGGTGGTCGGGGTGATGTAATTTTCAAACTGGGCGCGAGTAAAATCGACCCCTTTGAGGTTACAGTGGCGAAACTCCGCGCCAAGCAAGTTCGCCCCGCGCATGACACCCATTGAGAGATCGCAGTGTTTAAAGCTCGCGTCACGCAATTGAGCGTAGTCAAACTGACAGCCGATCACATCGCCCGCTTCAATAAAGGTACAGTCTTCAAATAGCGCTTCGGTGAGATTAGCGCGGCTAAAATCGCAGTTATAGAACTTGCAGCGCACGAAAGACGCGCCTTCGCAATCGGCGTTGGCGAAAGACTCTTCGCGGAAAATCTGATCGGTGTAATCCATGATGCTGTTGGCACGTGTAGCTGAGATAAGCCACCATTTTACCACTGATAGCGAAGGGTGGGTGTGCGATAAATCAATTGGATTACGCGCAATGATCATACGGTTTGCACGGGAGAAAAAGCGTAAGTGAAAAACGGCACTGAAAAACAGTAAGTGCGTCGGGAAAGTGTGCGATACATCTCTCAACTCTTTTTATCCTAGATGCAGGCGGGGCAGGGCTTGTATAGCCTGTGGGCCTCAACCGCTGGCTTGGATGAGTAAACCGGACGCCACGGAATGTCTTATTGAAGGATGATTTTCAGATGGACTCGATGATTTCATCGCGCCAAGATCGCTCATTTTGGGCGCAATGTGCGCAGTTTGCCCCGTTTCGGTTGGTGTTTAATCCCGTATCGCTTGTTCCTGAGCGCGCCTGTAAAGATCGTACGATTTTCCCTGCGGTTAGCTTATTTCTCTTATTTTCCTATCTGGTGCCCGCCCTGATCTGGGCCAAGACGCATGACGACATTGATGCGGCGATGGCGTTGCAACTTTACGCCATGCTTAGCTCGGCGCTGTTGTTGTGGACTCTTGTCTACGTTATTGCGCGGCATTTGCAGCTGACTCGTCAGCGCAATATCGCGTTGGTGCCTCGGGTGGTGCTGTATGGTTTAGTGATCTACGCCCTTCGTTTGTACGTTTTCTATTTGGTGTTTTGGTTGCTGTCACTAACCACCGGAACGGCCTTGTCGATGCTGGCGTTCTTTGCCAAGCCCTTGTTTAAAATCATTGCCTTTGTGTGGTTAACCCATCGCTGCCACAACTTGGTTTCCACGTTGGTGATGTTGGCGTATGAAAAGCAGTATGCACTTTATTTGGCCGGTGAAGGGAAAGTCGAGGAGACGTTACTGATCGAGGAAGGCGTAAAAGAGCGCGAGCAACAAGCGGTTCAGATAGAAGTGAAGAAAGAGAAAGGGTTTATTCGTTGGTGTTTACGCATGTACGGAAAATTCATGATGATCGGCGCGTTGTTTGTGGTTGGCTTGGTTTTGTTTCCGTTGTCTGGGCCCTATTAATGGTTTGAGTCACGCTGATAAATAAAAACGCCCCGTCTAGCGGGGCGTTTTATGGACGCGAAACAAGGTTATCGATAAGTCTATTTTGGTAATACGCTTACGGTGTAGTGTTGAGCGTTGTCACCAAAAGCCTCTTGGAGCATTTGATTTAGGTACTCGGTGGTGACGCTGTCCACTGTGCTTTCCCTATCAAGAACGGCTTGGTAGCCGTAGTTATGTGTCCAATAACGTGACAGGAAGTAAGCATAATCTGGGGTATGTGTTTCCAGATCGTTGAGGGCGTTAGACAGTCGCAAGGCGGCAGCGTCACGCTCTTGCTCGCTGACACCGTCTTCTTGGAGCTTCCCTATTATACCCTGCAATGCGGCCATCGCTTTGGCTTCGTCGTCGACTTCTACGCTTGTGACAAGGTGCCAGCGACTCATTGAACTGCCGTCTGGCATCATCGGTGTCACGTAAGGGCTATAGTCGAGCTCTTTAACATTGCGGATCTCTTCGAAAACACGTTTTTGAACAATGCCACTGAGAATATCTTCGGCAAAGACCGCTTTGGCATCCCATGCCGAATTTCGGTTTGATGCAGTGCCGTAGATAATAACGGTTTTTTGATCGGGATTAGCTGCAATACGCCAGTGTGGCAACGAGGTGCTAGGATCAAACTCGAACGATGGCTCTGGACTTGTTGAGGCTATTGTCGTTGAAGGCAGATTCGCAACATATTGACGTAATAACTGTTCAACGTTTTCGGGTTCTAAGTCACCGACAATGGTTAATTTGAAGTCGGCTTTGTTAGCAAAGAAACGCTCGAATGTGGTTTCAAGTTGCGTGGAGGTAATACCTTCGTAGTCTGCAGGTCCCATCTGATGGCCAACAGGGTGATCGCCAAACAGTCTATATGCGATCTCGGACGCAGTTGTTTGTTCGGGTGACCTGGCATATGACTGCGCCGACGCTAGTACTTCTTGTTGCACTCTCTTTGTTTGTTCCGTATCGAATTTCGGTGTAACGAGGGCGTAGTGAAATAGTTTGAATGCATCAGCGAAGTGGGTTTTACGAGAATGTATTTCAATTCCGTGCATATTGGGTTGAGTAAAACCGCTGACATAGGTGCCATTCAATTGAGCAAAATCATGCACGGCGTTCGCATCAAGCGCTCCGACACCACTGGCACTGATCACATCGTACATCATGTAACTGGCACCACGAAGGTCGACCGGTAATGATTGTGCACCACCTTGTCGAGTGAAAAATGCATGTACTTGCTCTTTGGCTGTTGGTAGCCGACGGTACATGACTTCGATACCGTTATCGAGCACCCAAAACCGTGTGCCAAAGTCGTCGCTGTAACTGCTGACAATGTTACCCAAGGTGTCGGGCTCTGGCAGATTTAAATTTGAGGTGACAGTGGCGGGAGCGCTGGTGGCTTGCTGGTATCGTTGAGCCAGTTGGTTCAAGTTGCTCAGCGTGCTTTTGTCATGACCTGCGGTAATGAAGCGAAAATCACTTGAGAGGTACATTTTGAGATCTCTATTGAGTGATTTTAAGGAGATATCGTCGATAAAATCGGCTAAGTTATCGATGTGCTGCGCAGGTGAATGAGTAGGTAGCGCTTTTACAATATTGACTAACTGGGTGTTGGCGTGTGCGGCACTGTCTAAGCGAGAAAAATTAGCAGGGGCACTTTCTAAGGTATGCTGCCAGTAGGTTAATTTGGTATCGAGCTCCAGTTGACTAACCCCATGATCACGTAACTGCCCGAGCGTCGTGATGAGCTGCTCTTCAGCTGCTTTGCGTTGGTTTTCATCAAATCCTAGCCAATATTGATCCACGGTTCGGTTTAGGACTTCGACGGGGCCTCCTTGTTGCCCTGTAGTTGCGATGTTGCTGCGTTTAAGATCTCTTGCTAAACGCTCATTGATCAATTGTGAGAAAAGCGCATCGCGCCATACGGCTTGCTGGTTTTGTAGCGTAGCCTCTGTTTGGCTACGTCGGTCAAACAGTATCGCAGTTTGGGCTACTTCACTGTCGAGAAGTTCACCGTAAAAGTGCGTTGGTAGGGGCTCTGAGAGCGTCAGTAAAGGCCGTTTTACTGTCTCGCCCTGAGGCCAAGCACCAAAGTGATGATGGAGCTGGGCAATGATGGCATTAGGTTCGATATCGCCTGTTACGACAATTTCAATGAGCTGTGGCTGATACCATGTTTGATAGAACTCGGAGAGCCCGGCAGATGTGGCATTTCGTACGCTGGCTTTGGAGCCTAATATCGGTAAATCATGTAAGGGTGATTCACTGATGAAATGGTCATAAATCTGGTTTTCGATCGGGGCAGGATCCGGCATTCTGAGTCGAAACTCCCCTAGAACAGCGGCTATTTGTGTATCGACCTCATCTTGCTTTAGCGCCATATGCTGGCTGATGTCAGCTATCCAAAGTAAAGCATCGTCAAGATAAACATTACTGGCGAGATCAACTTGATAATAAGTATGCTGATAGCCAGTGTAGGCGTTAACGTCGGGCCCAAAACTCACACCCGCGTTAGTTTCGAGGTAGTCTGCGGCATCGTCAAAGTTCGCTGTGGTTTCAAATGCCATGTGTTCAAGCAGGTGCGCGTAGCCTTGCTGATTTAAGGTTTCCTGTTGGCTGCCGGCATGGACAATCATACGGACGGAGACGGGCTCTTTCTCTAGCGGGTAGAGGTGGTAGCGTAGTCCATTTTTTAGCGTCCCTTGCTGCCACAGGGGATCGGCTTGGTAGGGGGTATTTCCAATAGATTGACATCCCGCCAATAGAGATAGCGCGGTCAATACAATAGCGTGTTTCCTCATCTCAGTCTCTCTGCTTCATGTCCAAAAACTGGATATGCAAAAAGGGTACATTAAGCAATTGAGAAGCTGAGTGAGACGTTAATTAAGGACAAATATAAAATCAATCTGTTATCGAAATGTTAGTATGAGAGGAGGTAAAGATGCGGTTCACATCGCATTTCTATGCAATGTAATTAAGGCTAATTAAAATGCGATGTGAGTAGCGATAGAGCAGCTGATTGCTTGGGAAAATCTTGGTTTAATTAAATATGTTAACTATGGCATATCAAAGCAAGTGAAGCTGGTGGGCTCAAACTCTGGGGTGACATCAATGCGCAAAAAGCGTTGGCCACATTCCGAATCTTGCCATGGTGGGCAGCTTGATACAGATACGGTGCACACGCCGTAACCACAGCCGTAGTCCAGTCGATTTACGTCATAGAGCTCACTGAGTTCAAGCACTGATGCCAGCGCATCGCCCACGGTAAATGGCGTGGCGTTATCCGAGCAGCTGTTTTGGCTTTCGGAGAGCACTAATTGACTGTGTTCAAATGCTAATTTCAACGCGGTAGCATCTGAGGTAACGGGCGTGACTTGGTTATGGATCCAGAAAAAGTGCCCACCAACGCCGATTGCTGCACCGAATACTATCGCTAAAATGACTTTCATTTTGCTGCCCTTGTAAAATTGACTGCCCTTGAGTTTCTTAGGGCAGCATTAGAGCGTGAAGTATCCAGATACGGCAAATAGCGCTGCTATTAATGCGTAGCGCCTCGCGGGAAGTCGGTGCATTCCATGATCACGACGCAGTTTTTCCCACTTTGCTTGGCTTGATACATGGCGGTATCGGCGTGGTGGATCAAATCTGCACCTTCGCAGCAGGTGCCTTCGCAAAAATGGCCGCCGATACTGGTGCTCACTTGAATCGCGGTATTCGTCTCCACTTCAAGCGGCTGTCGGATGCGTTCAAGCAGCTGATCCGCCGGTTGCTGCGCGTGTGCCAGATGTTGGGCCCCATTGAGTAGCACAGCAAATTCATCGCCACCGATACGGCCGACGACGGCGTTATCGCCAAAAGTGGCTTTGATCGCATCAGCAACATGGCGCAGTGCTTTGTCCCCGGCTTGGTGGCCGTAGGTGTCGTTAATGGATTTGAAATCATCCATATCAATGAAGATAAGGCACAACGGCGTGTTGTCTTTGGCCGCCTTTTTAACGGCAGTTGCAGATTTCGCGTGAAACGCGCCACGGTTGTAGAGATCGGTCAGGCTATCGTAATGTGCGAGATAGTGAATACGTTGGTCATCTTTGTGCAACCGCAGTTGGTAGGTTGCTAAACACAGCGCCAATAGTAAGCAGAGCGCAAAGCCGACGGTAATGAGCATGTCGTGTTGCGCAATGGGGTGTTGCACATCGATACGGGCATTGAAATCTGCATAGGAAACCAATTTCCACGCCGTCGTATCGTTATTAGAGATATGGATCCCTTGGAAACAATACGGGTTGATTTTATCGATAGCGCCAACCGACTCTATTGTCATGATCCCCTTTTCTGATTCCACTTGGCCGGAGTGTATGTTGATAATTTTCTCGGCGAGTTCAGGGAATTGCTGGTAAATAGTTTCCTCTTTCTTATTGTGAAACATGAATGCAAATTCAAGCTCAGGGTTTAGATCATTAAACAGAAAATAACCATCTCGGTTGATCAACATGTAATTGGTGCCGCTATTGAGATTAAATAGGCGTAACCCTTCCATCAGATAATTGGCGAGATAGTTGATCACCACAATGCCGCGTTTGGTGCCGTTTTCGTCATATACCGGCGCAGCCATACGGATCGTCGGTTTATGTGGGCTCTCAATTTCCCCGTGTTCCATATTTAAATCGAGCGGTGAAATATAGATTTGGTTGTGCTCTAAGGCCATGGCATTTTGGAAATAGTAGCGATGGGCTTTGTTTTGCAATTGAGCTTGCGGTACGAGCTGTGCTTGGCCTTGGCTAAAGTTAACGCGCACGACTTCATTACCTTCAATATCAAGGAAGCGAATTTGATCGTAAATTTCTTTTTGCTGGCTCATTGATACCAGGGCTTTACTGATCCGCTCTAGCGAGTCGTCATTATGGGGTGATTCTCCCGAGTGCGGCGGCTGATAGATCTGGTATTGACCAAGCAGGTTAGCCAGCAAAGCGGTCTCTTTTACTACCGAGCCAATAACCCATTCGATGTAATTCTTTTTGCCTTCCAGCAGGGCTTTTTGCTCGACTTTGAGGTTGCTTTTTACCGTGCCTAACTCTTGTTTAGCATGATAGGTAAAGCCAAGGAAAGAGAGACAAATCAGCAGGGAAAACAGCAGGCAAAATCGCGTGCAGAAGAACTTTAAATCGGACGACGTCATAACAGCCAATACACAGAGCAAATCAAAACGAGCGCGATTATAGTGATTTGCATCACAAAATAATAGAGCTTAAGACTGTTCATTACATTTTGATGTGTAAAGAGAACTTGCTGTTGAGTTCACGCTATTTAACGTTCATGACCATCAGTTGGTTCTTGCCATTATTTTTGGCGCGATAGAGCGCTTGATCAGCCTCATCGATAAGCGTGCTTAAGGTATTCTGCTGGCGATAAGCTGAAAAACCCATGCTGATTGTTATCCGAATGATGTGCTCATCAACCGTGAGCACGGAGTTATCAACCGCGTGACAGATCCGCTCAGAGACTTGTTGAGCTTGGTGCTGCTCGAGCGCTTGAAACAGAATGACGAACTCTTCACCGCCCCAGCGGCAGATCAGATCTTCACTACGTAAATCTTGTCGAATGGTCTTCGCTACATGAGCAATCGCTTTGTCACCCACCAAATGGCCATAGGTGTCATTGATACGCTTGAAATTGTCGATGTCGACCATGGCGACGCATAGCTGCTTGGGGGCATTGGTCCACAGCTGGTTTGCAATTTCGGCAAAATGTTGTCGGGTGAGAGTGCGGGTTAAGCTGGCTAATGTCGCTTGCTGGTGGAGATCTTGGTAAAGGCGATATTGCTGTTTCGACGACTGATGAAGTCGAATACAGGCGATGGCGGAAAAGGTCATTAAGGGCAACAAGTGAATATTAAGGCTAAGCCAAGATTTATCACCCCAATTTACACTGTGGGTTAAGTGCAGCGTGAGATTAATAATGCTGAATGCGGCTAGATAAGTGAAGATGACGCGTGAGGCATTCATAAAGGGGGCCAGTACCAGCACCGACACACAGTAGTAACTCAAGGCTGAGACCAAGAAGGGCTTATTGTGGGGCGATAAACAATAAGACAGAGTGACGCAGCCTATACTGCACAGCGCGCAGCTGACAATCACTGCGGTGAGCAGGGTATCGGACCGGGTGCGAGGGATCACTAAGCTTGATAGCAATAATAACGAAGCGCCTATTGAACGCAGCAACATCGCCGATTGAAATGCGTTGGGATCAATCCATGCTTCCCACCAGGTAAATGCCAACATGATCAGCGCGCCAAAATAGATCATCCGCTGTAATACCGGCCCAATGCGATCGAGGTGATAGGTGAAATACGTTACCTGACTGCCCATCATTCCACCTTTTCCTTAGTGATAATTATGTTTTTAGAGTATACCTAAAAGTGAGACAGTGCTGCATAAAGGCGAAATTTTAATTAAAAACAATAAAAGGTGAGCTTATTGGCTGATCTTTAATGCAAATTTGCCTAAATAGCCATGAGATTACTGACATCTTGTCGGGGGAGATGGAACGAAAACGCTGTGAAAGCGCTCACGGGTGAATCGTGAGGCAGGTGGGAGTATAGCGGGTCAATAGTGAGGCGGGTAAATAGTGGGGAAGGTGATGGGGCTGGTGAATAGTCGGGTAGATCAAGGCTGAATAAGAAGACAGGATAGAGAGCAGGGGACTATCTGGGAAATGGACGGAAAAACAAGGCAAGCACAAGGCTTGCCTTGATAAGGATTATTTGGCGAGTGCGGTATCTAGCCACTGTTCAAAGTGCGATTGTGGCAGTGCGCCGTTAATCACATCGACGGCTTCGCCGTTTTTGAACACCATGATGCAAGGGATGCTTCGAATGCCAAAGCGCGCCGCTAGGGATTGCTCGTCTTCAGTATTGACTTTCACGAAGCGCACCGCTTCACCACGGTTTTGCGCTGATTGTTCAAATACGGGCGCAAATCCGACACAGGGTGAACACCACGGGGCCCAGAAGTCGATCACTACGGGCTGATCACTACCAATAAGGGCTTCAAAATTCTCAGCGGTTCCTTCAATGGGTTTGCCAGAAAGAAGCGGCTCTTTACATTTTCCACAATTTGCAATGTCACTGAATTTGTCCGCCGGAAGGCGGTTCACCGCGTGACAATGTGGGCAGCGTGTATGTAGTTGATCCATGATCACTCCTGTAACGAATCATTTTTGTTTATTATGACAGGAAACGAGGAAATGCCTATCTATCAATTTGATAGGTTTTATCAATCAATAGGATAGAGCGGGTAGGCGCTTTATTATCATCCTTCCATGACCCACAATGCGGCGACGGTAAGGATGATAATAACAGCGTGGCTATTGGGTTAGTGCTTTTTCAGCGGTTGGCGCTTCAAACTCGACGCGGTTGCGTCCATTTTGTTTCGCGCGGTAGAGCGCCACATCGGCGTTGTCGATCAGTTGATTGATCGAGCTTGGATTACTGATGGTCGTGACACCGATACTGACGGTGATCGAGTTGGTTGGTACAATATGTTGCCAAGGAAAACGCGCAATTTGCTCGCGGCAGGTTTCACTGATCTTTAACGCCGTTCGTTGCGTGGTTTCTGGCATCAAAATAAGGAACTCTTCTCCGCCCAAGCGACAGCAATGATATTGCTTGAATTGTTTTAGCAGTAACGTCGCAATTTGGCGCAAAACGTTGTCGCCTGTCAGGTGAGAGAATGAGTCGTTAACCACTTTAAAGTGGTCGATGTCGATGATCACCGCAGAAATCGCATTGTGCTCATGCAGCGAAGGGGCAAATTCTTGCTCCATCCAACGGCGGTTGAGCAAACTGGTGAGTGGATCGTGCAGCGCTTCTTTGCGCAGCTCTGCCATTTCGTGTTTTTGACGCGCGGTCTGCGCTTCGAGCTGGGCGTTTTTCTTTTCTGAAATCGCCAGTTTGAGTTTAATTTCCGCTCGACCTAAACGACGCAGACTAAAACCACCCAGTTCACTCATCGGAATGCGCGTCATGATGGTGAGATCTAACGGATGGGCTTCCTTTTCGATTTCTAAGGCTTGCTCGTAGTTGCCGGTCGCCATCATCACATCGCTCAGTGAGTTGAGCATGCGGCGAATGGTATGGTTATCACCATTCCAACGGGCGTATTTTACGCAGCTACGCATGATCACTTCCGCCAACTCAGGCCGGCCGGTTTCCATCAAACAGATCGCGACTTCACGTTTTGATTCAAGGTAGAGCCAAATAGAGTCGAAGGTAATGGCTTGCATCGAGATCTGGCTAAGCGAAATCAACGCATCGCGCTTTTTGCCATCGAGACGCGACAAAATCGCCTGGTAATACAACAAACTGTTGAAGTGAATAGGGCGCTGACTTTTGTGCGCCATTTCCTGGCAGACGGCAAGCAGGTTTTTCGCTGCTCGAGTACGGTTCAAGCGAATTAGGCAGCTGAGAATATGGAGTTTTGATAGCAGGCGAATATCATCGCTTTGGATCAGCGGCTCAATCGCTGTCACACGCTCATAGAATTTCAGGGCGCGCTCAGGGTAATCGTACATCTCACAGAGGTTACCCATACCGAGGATCGCTTCGGCATAGTAATTCACCATGCCGTACTGGCAGGAGAGATCGACAATTTTGTTTAATTTATCGAGCGCGTGGTTGTATTGCCCGTTCTGGGTGTATATGAAATAGAGTTGCAGATAAGCGCTCAAGGTTTGTTCAAGGTGCTGCGGGTAGCTGCATCTGGCTTCGTACTGTTGGAGAATGAGTTCGGACTTGTGAACTTCGTTTTGTTCAACTAGCGGGAATACCGATTCCAGCAGCTCCTCTAAGGACACTTGACTCTCCAATGGGCTAACGTCTTTTGCTTTTTTACTTTTCATGATCAAGCACTCTCGCTCAAGGCTTGACTCAGCCACCATTGGTTAAACTCAACAAGGGGTAATAATTCAAAATAAGGTGCCTGGTTCTTATTTTCCCAATTGAAGTGACTGATGAAATGAGACAACAGATGCGTTGCGGTTGGCAGGCTTTTCGCTGACAACAACAGGGCAAGCGTTGAACTGTCGAGCTCAGTGATAAATTCGTTATCGTGACAAATGGTGTTCGCCAAACCCAAAATGTGGTTTAGCTGAGAATGGTTGTGGGTGTGCAGTAACATAATGGTGCTGGCATCACTTTTATGCTGCTGTCCAGCAAGCTCGACTTCTCTGAGCCATTGCGTGCGGGTGATATACGCAGATAGCGTCGAGATCCGCGCTGTTTCAAGTGACAGTTCAAGGCGACGTAAATGCTTATTGGCTTTGTGGCTTAACGCACTTTTCGAGCTCTTGGCCTTATCTTTGCCGTACGCCATGGATTGTTCGCGCAATAGCACGGCTTCAAAGCGACGGTACATACGGTAATACAAGACTGCGTTTTTGAAATCACCAATTCGCTCTGCGTTCTCGGCGAGTAGTTTACTGATCTGAGATAACAGCTCACCGTTGTCGAACTTTTGCGCCGCGTCTAACGCTTCTTTTAACAGCTGATCAGCAAAGCTGAACTCTTCCTTCATTAAAGCGATACGCGCACGAGTGATCGCTGAGTGCGCCACCATCCACGTTAGTTGGTTCTGTTCGGCAATGTTGATTGATGCTTGGCTGGCTTTCTCTGCGGCATCAAATCGGTTAAGTCCCAAATAGGCAAGCGCGCGGAAGTCGTAAATTTCAGCCGCCCAAGTTGGGCTTGGGTAGCCTTCCAGTACTTTGGCCGCGATATTGAGCGCGGACAGCATGCCTTTATAGTTCTTTAGTAGGTAGCGATCCCACGCCAGTAAAATAGCGGCTTTACCGGTTAGTCCTGGAAAGTGGTTTCGTGTGGCCATTTCCATCGCAAGGCGGTGGGTTTGCTCTGCGGATTCATAGGCATGAGTGATTCGCCAAACGTTACCAAGACCGATCAGCGCTTCAATTTCCAATTCACACTGAGTGTTAAGGGAGGCCAGATCTAGCGCGTCGAGCCAGTAGCGTTGTGCGGTAAAATATTTAGCTTGTCCCCAATGGTGCAGGGCAAAGAGGTGATTGATTTTGGCACTTTTCTCATCGTGATTAAGCTGTGCCGCCACTTTTAACGCGCGCCTTGCGTGTTTCAGGCCATCGGTGTAATTCATCAGGTGCCAGTTCGCCTCAGATGACAAGATCAGCGACTCCACCAAACCATAGGTATATTGGATTTGTTCGCTTTGATGATACAGCGCTTGTGCTTGCTGATGCGCGTTAGCAGGGGACAATTCCACCATGTCTCTAATCGCGGCTATATCACTGTCTATCTGATACTGAGTTGGGTTCACGAGATTTCCTGAAGGTCTATACCCTACTTATCTCATAACAAGCGGCGTACTATTTAAAGATGACAGCAATGAAAAACCGATCTGCCGCACAAAAAAGAGTGGGTCAAACATATGATTTGAGAAGTCTATGACTAAAACTTTATAGAGCTTTGATTTACTGCCATTTTTTTGGCGCAGCGCCGTCATTTTATTGTGGTCAAATCCTGAGTTTTTACGCTACGACCATTGTTCTGAAACCTCATCTTATTTGTCTGTTTAATTGTACGTCTCACAGCGTTCTCGCAGTTTTTGCATAATTTCCGTTGAAGCGAACAGATGACCAAATGCGAGAAGCAAATCGAGATGGACGAATATAAAAGTGGCAAAGGGCTGGTGATTATGGGCAGCGTACCTCCATAGAGAGCGATGCATTGCTTCGGTGTCGATGAAAAGGGAAATGTCTAGGTTCGTGCTGAGAAGCGGACGCAGGTAAACGTTGTCACTGAGCGTTAAAAAGCCGAAGGGCTGCCAGCGAATATTTTGCGTGAAATACTGTAAGGTTACCAAGTTGTTGGCAGATGTTGTCGGTTCGCTACAGCGCCCAGTGCTGGCGGTTTTTTGAGCGCTGAAATTGCCAGATCACAGCGTGGACTCTACGCTTGATCAACAGTGAACGAAGGAAATTTGTAAAAATGTTTTCACTAAACACTCGCAATCAGGGGGCAATTTCGCGTAGAATCGTCGGCTAAGTCTACTTAACTGTTGGTTTTTTGAGCACTTTGCAACTGTCGTGGTGGTAAAATGCGCGCTTGAAACGCCAAAAACCAATAAAAACAGCAGATCGCTAACGCGCTATAGATTATCGCGTTATACTTCACACCCTAATAGTGACCGTAATTGTTAGAGTAAAACAATGACTGATTTATCTAAATACAGAAACATTGGTATTTTCGCGCACGTTGATGCGGGTAAAACCACAACTACAGAGCGTATCCTGAAGCTAACTGGTAAAATCCACAAGATCGGTGACACGCACGATGGCTCAACTACTACTGACTTCATGGAGCAGGAAGCTGAGCGTGGTATCACAATCCAGTCTGCAGCAGTTAGCTGTTTCTGGAACGACCACCGTCTAAACGTTATCGATACTCCTGGACACGTTGACTTCACTGTTGAAGTATACCGTTCTCTTAAAGTTCTTGATGGCGGTATCGGTGTATTCTGTGGTTCTGGTGGTGTTGAACCTCAGTCAGAAACTAACTGGCGTTATGCGAACGATTCAGAAGTATCTCGTCTGATCTTCGTTAACAAACTTGACCGTATGGGTGCTGACTTCTTTAACGTTGTTGACCAAGTTAAAAACGTTCTAGGTGCAACTCCTCTAGTTATGACTCTACCTATCGGCCGCGAAGAAGACTTCGTTGGTGTTGTAGACGTTCTAACTCGTAAAGCATACGTTTGGGATGACTCAGGTCTTCCAGAAAACTACGAAGTTCTTGATGTTCCTGCGGACATGGTTGACGACGTAGAAGCTTACCGTGAAGAGCTTGTTGAAACTGCTGTAGAGCAAGACGACGACCTAATGGAAGCGTACATGGAAGGTAACGAGCCTTCTATCGAAGACCTTAAGCGTTGTATCCGTAAAGGTACTCGTGACCTAGCGTTCTTCCCAACTTTCTGTGGTTCTGCGTACAAGAACAAAGGTATCCAGCTTGTTCTAGATGCAGTTGTTGACTACCTACCAGCTCCAACTGAAGTTGATCCACAGCCTCTAACTAACCCAGAAACTGGTGAGCCAACTGGCGAAGTAGCAACTGTATCTGCAGATGAGCCACTACGTGCGCTTGCGTTCAAGATCATGGATGACCGTTTCGGCGCCCTGACCTTCGTACGTATCTACTCTGGTAAGCTTGCTAAGGGTGACACCATCCTTAACTCTGCTACTGGTAAGACTGAGCGTGTTGGCCGTATGGTTGAGATGCAAGCGAACGACCGTAACGAGCTAACTGAAGCTCAAGCGGGTGATATCATTGCTATCGTTGGTATGAAGAACGTTCAAACTGGTCACACTCTATGTGATCCTAAGAACGAATGTACTCTTGAAGCTATGATCTTCCCAACTCCAGTAATCAACATCGCTGTTACTCCTAAGGACAAAGGCGGTTCTGAGAAAATGGGTATCGCACTTGGTAAGATGGTTGCAGAAGATCCATCATTCCAAGTTGAAACTGACGAAGAAACTGGCGACACCATCCTTAAAGGTATGGGTGAGCTTCACCTAGATATCAAAGTAGATATCCTGAAGCGTACCTACGGTGTAGACCTAATCGTTGGTCAACCTCAAGTTGCTTACCGTGAAACTATCACTACTCCAGTAGAAGATAGCTACACTCACAAGAAGCAATCTGGTGGTTCTGGTCAGTTCGGTAAGATCGACTACCGCATCAAGCCAGGCGAGCAAGGTTCAGGCTTCAAGTTCTCTTCTACCGTTGTTGGTGGTAACGTTCCTAAGGAATTCTGGCCAGCAATCGAGAAAGGTTTTGCAAGCATGATGGACACTGGTCCAATGGCTGGCTTCCCTGTTCTTGACGTTGAAGTTGAACTATTCGACGGTGGCTTCCACGCAGTTGACTCATCAGCAATCGCGTTCGAAATCGCAGCGAAAGGTGCATTCCGTCAATCTATGCCTAAAGCAGGTCCTCAGCTTCTTGAGCCTATCATGCTTGTTGACGTGTTCACTCCAGAAGACCACGTTGGTGACGTAATCGGTGACCTTAACCGTCGTCGCGGCATGATCAAAGATCAGCAAGCTGGTCTAACTGGCGTACGTATCAAGGGTGAAGTACCTCTATCAGAAATGTTCGGCTACATCGGTACTCTACGTACGATGACTTCTGGTCGTGGTCAGTTCTCTATGGAGTTCGCACACTACGCACCATGTCCAGCGAACGTTGCTGAGAAAGTAATCGCTGAAACTAAAGAGAAAAACGCTAAGAAGTAATTCTTAGACTGATTTCTTCAAAAACCCCGATGCTTGCATCGGGGTTTTTTTATGCCTAAAAAACCTGAGTAGCACGATAATTTCCTCCGATTGAATCCATGTTGCTGGGATAGCTTTATGCAACGTTAATTAGTACAACCAATTGTATTTTCGATGTTATTTTTGCTAAATAGTGAGAGGAATAGGGATAAATCATCAGATTTACTGAGAATTTATTGACGCCCTTCCAGAAACCCTCTACTTTGCGGCTATGTGAATCGGAAAGAGACTATGACAATAGAGAGCAACGAATTACATCAGATAGCTGATACAGCAGAGAACCCAAAAGGTTTGAGCAAGAAGCAACAGGCCATCGTGGATAGAGAGCTAGAGCTGCTTGAAATTGCAAAGCAAATGTTCAAGAAAGAAGGCTTCGCCAATTTGACGATGGATAAAGTTGCCGCGCAGAGCAAATATTCCAAAGGTACGGTTTATAACCATTTTTCGAGCAAAGAAGATCTGGTGAGTGCATTAGCCGCTGAAGCGCTTAAGCATGAAATAGAACTTTTTACTCGCGCCCTTTCTTATCAAGGCTGTACCCGAGAACGCGTATTAGCGATGCATGTGGCTTACTTTTTATATGCTCGTATTGAACCTGTTATGTCGATGTGCGTGATCAATACCCGAACCCCGTGGATCGTCGAGAAAACCTCGCAGGCGCGCAGAGATGCGCTCACTCAGCTTGAATTTCGCCTTATGGGGTTATTTGAAGCACTGATCAAAGAGGCGGTTGCTGCGCATGATTTGGTCCTATCACCGGGACTCACGCTAGATAGCATTATCTTCTCAAATTGGGCGATGGCATTTGGTGCTAACGCATTAATGAACAATGCAGGGTGTACTCAAACGATGCCGAAAGAAGCGTCGCATTCTGCTGCTGCAGTGTTGATCAATACCAACCTGATATTGGACGGTATGGGCTGGCAGCCTTTGGCGAGCGAGCAAGACTATTCACGTTCATGGCAAGATATCGAAAAGACAATATTTTCTGACGAAGTGACAACATTAAAATCACTCGGCTTACTATGAGCATCCTTCTAGGCACCTTAGGGTGCCTTTTTTAGCTCTCTCCTTTGCGCCACGTCTTACGACTCAGTAACAAATATTGTGCTTTATTTGTCCAGTTTTATTGGCTTTATCTGGTAATCGTTAAACTTCAACGCGCTATTTCCTGCAAAGTGCATTTTATTTACTCAGATCATCTGATCGCGTGGATCCCGGCTTCCGAGGCTTGGTTGCATTCAAACAATAGTTGGATATTATGACGATTAGTCAATTATGACGTTTCGTCATCAATTGTTTGGGGTTTGTTGATTGATAGCCGCAAGTAAACCGCTTATGTGGCGCTCGACAAACCAGAATGCTGACCAATAGTCAAAATAGGAGCATGGATGAACACGTCATGGCAGACATACGCAACACGGTCGCCCTGGTGGGTGATAGGGATGTTGTTGCTACTGGTTGTGGGAATGACCGCCGGCAGTCAATACCTGACTTATCGCGGCGAATATCAGATCTTCTTTAGTGAAGAGAACGACAAACTCAAAGCGTTTGAAGAAATTGAAGCCACCTTTAACAAGGCCGACAACATCTCAATTGTCGTAGCGCCAACAACGGGTTCGGTATTTACCGCAGAGCGATTGAGCTTGATCCGTGAGCTCACCAAGGCCGCAGTACAAACGCCGTATTCCAACCGCGTCGACTCGATTGCCAACTACCAACATACCCAAGCCCTCGAAGATGATCTCCATATTGGCGATCTCATTGGCCCTTACACGTCGTTAGATGCAGCAGGGATCGCCGCAATTGAAAAGGTTGCGTTGCAAGAGCCACGTTTAGTCCACAGCGCGGTTTCTGCAGATGGTGATGTCGCCGTGATAACTATCACGGTGCAAATCAAAGAGAGCGAACGCACCAGTGCAGAGCAAGAAATTTATCGTTTCGTTGATGAATTGATCGCCACCTATCAGCCGAATTATCCCGATATTCAGTTTCATAAAGCTGGGATCATCGCACTTAATATGGCGTTTAACGATGCAGCGCAGCAAGACGCCACCACCATAGTGCCGGCGATGTTTCTGACTATTTTGATCTTCTTGGCGCTGATGCTGCGCTCCATTACCGGCGTGATCGCTACCTTGGTGATCATCGTTAGCACCATTCTTGCGACAATGGGCGCGGGGGGTTGGCTTGGCATGTTCCTTAGCGTGACCACGGTAAACGTGCCCACATTGGTGATGACGTTGGCCGTCGCGGATTGCGTTCATATCTTTGCGACCGTGAAGCAAGAGATGGAGCGGGGCAGGCCTAAACACGATGCGATCGCACACAGCTTGCGCTTGAATACGCGCCCAGTGTTAATCACCTCAGTCACCACCGCGCTGGGCTTTCTTATGATGAACGCGTCTGACTCACCGGTATTGTGGGATCTGGGTAACTTGTCTGCGCTTGGCGTCATGGTGGCGTGTTTACTCTCATTGACCTTGCTGCCCGCGCTGCTCACGGTATTCCCGATGCGCGTCAAGGTTAAGTCAGCCGAGACCGCGGCGAGTGGATGGGCCCGATTTGCTGATGGCGTGATCCGCTTTCAGCGTTCTATCTTAGTGGTGATGGCGCTCCTAACCGTGGCGGGTGGCTATCTGGTGACCCAAAACCACGTCAATGATAACTCTGTGGGTTACTTTGCGAAAACCAGCGAATTTCGCCAATCAGCTGACTTTATGGAAGCCAATATTAGCGGCTCGACCACAGTGAGTGTCGCCATCAAAACGGGCGAGCCGTCAGGCATAACGACGCCGGAATTTTTGCAAACGCTCGATGCTTTTAGTCAATGGCTTCGCCAACAGCCGCATGTTGACCATGTGGCGACCTTGTCCGATACCATTCGTAACTTACACATGAACATGCACGGTGGGGATCCTGCCTACTACGGTTTGCCAGACGATCAGGGACTGGCAGCGCAATATCTGCTGCTGTACGAGATGTCACTGCCGAAAGGACTCGATCTCAACAATGAAGTGAATGTGAGCAAATCATCGGTTCGCGTGCAAGTCACTACACAGAACTTGGGAAGCAAGGAGTTAGTCGCGCTTGAAGCTAATATCTTGCAATGGTTTAGCCAAAATGCGCCGCAGCTGGAGGTGATGGCCTCAAGTCCGAATTTGATGTTTGCTCACATTGGCGAAACCAATATGAAAAGCATGTTGATCTCGCTACCCATCGCGTTGGTGCTGATCTCCGGCTTGATGATTTTTGCGCTGCGCTCGCTGCGACTAGGCTTGATCAGTTTAGTGCCGAACATAGTGCCGGCTGTGATGGGCTTTGGTCTTTGGGCGCTGATCTCAGGCGAAATCAATTTGGGGCTGTCGGTCGTCGTATCGTTGACCTTGGGGATAGTCGTCGATGATTCGGTGCACTTCTTGTCGAAATATCAGTACGCCAAAAAGCAAGGTAGTACAACTGAAAAGGCGGTGAGGTATGCGTTTAACACCGTAGGCCGCGCCTTGTGGATCACCACCGTGGTGTTGGTCGCGGGCTTTTCCATGCTGGCGACGTCCGGCTTTAGGCTTAACGCTGACATGGGGCAGTTAAGCGCCATCGTTATTTTCCTCGCCCTGATCATTGATTTTCTCTTACTGCCCGCCGTGTTGTTGCAATTTGATCGACGCACCACCGCAGGGCAAACCTCAGCCACTGGCAGTAATGAACCCCAACCGACATCGCTAAACAATACGTCATATTCAGAACATCGCACGCAAGGAGAAACTGCATGATATCAACTACCACATTGCGCACTTTTATCGGTGCGGTAACCATGGCCGTGATCAGTGTCAGCGCGAGCGCCGATATTTCAGAGAGCGCAGAGCGCGGACTTGCCATTGCACAGGAGCGCAAAGCGCGCGATGAAGGCTGGGGCGATTCAGTCGCGCAGCTCAGCATGGAACTGCGCAACCCGCAGGGTGAAGTGAGTACCAGAGAGCTACGCATCAGTACGCTCGAAGTCGACGGTGACGGCGATAAGGGGCTTACTATTTTTGATCAGCCACGCGACATTCAAGGCAGTGCATTTTTGAACCACTCCCACGTTGAGGGCGCGGATGATCAGTGGCTCTATTTGCCAGCGCTGCGCCGGGTAAAACGGATCGCGTCGCAGAATAAATCGGGCCCGTTTATGGGCAGTGAATTTGCCTATGAAGATCTCAGCTCGTTCGAGATTGAAAAATACACCTTCCGCTTTGTGGGGGAAGAATCCCTCAATGGCAGTGAGACATTTGTTGTTGAGCAAATCCCACACGATGAGTTTTCCGGCTACACCCGTCAGGTGGTGTGGCTAGATCAACAGCACTACCGCGCGTTGAAAATTGAGTTTTATGATCGTAAAGACGCGTTGCTGAAAACCTTAGTATTCAGCGACTATCAGTTGTATCAAGATCAGTTTTGGCGCGCGCACACCATGGTGATGGAAAATCACCAAACCGGTAAATCGACGACCTTACTCACTCATGAACTGACGTTTGGCACAGGGCTGACTGATGCCGACTTTCGTCAAGAAACCCTGAGTCGCGCGCGCTAGGAGAGAGTGATGAGCAGATTATTCGTTGTTGCTCTCGCGTTAGTTTCCCTGCCGTTATTTGCCCTCGAGTATCGAGGGCAAGTGAGCGTTGAACATCGCCAGTTCTTTGAGCCCGGCATGTTGGGTCAACAGCAGGCGCAGAGTAGTTTAGTATTGCAGCCAGAGCTTTATCATCGCTGGCAACGCTGGGATTTTTCATTTATTCCTTTTGCGAGAATAGACAGCTTGGATGACGAGCGCACTCATTGGGACATTCGAGAAGCGTTATTTTCCTATTATCACGGAGATATCGAACTTAAGTGGGGGATCGGGAAGGTGTTCTGGGGAGTGACTGAATCGCAGCACTTGGTTGATGTGATCAACCAAATCGATGCGGTGGAATCGGTCGATGGTGAGCAAAAGCTCGGTCAGCCAATGGTCAATGCCTCGTGGTTTTCGCCGCATGGCACGTTTTCCTTGTTTGTGTTACCGGGATTTCGCGAACGCACATTTGCCGGCGTTGATGGACGTTTGGGCATACCGAATATCAACCCAGACGATAGCCAGTTTGAAGCGCGCAACGGCGATCGGCATATTGATATGGCACTGCGTTACAGTGTAATGATGGGCACGTGGGATCTGGGACTGTCGGTATTTCATGGCACCAACCGTGAGCCTGTTTTGCTTGCCAGCGGGGATCAATGGACGCCTTACTACAGCCAAATGACGCAATATGGCCTCGATATGCAGGGGATTTATGGTGACTGGTTGTTTAAGTGGGAGTCGATTTATCGCCAAACCGAGCCCCAAGATTTCAGCGCGATCACCGCTGGTTTTGAGTATACCCAAGTGGGGATATTCGCCACGAGCTACGATCTAGGGTGGCTGGGCGAATACCTTTACGATAGTCGCGAGCAACCGCCGACGTCGAACGACAACGATGTGTTTCTAGGCTGGCGTTTTGTGATGAACGATATCGCAGGAACCGAAGTCTTGGTTGGCGTAGTGCAAGATCTGGAGCGTCGCGATTCAAGTGCATGGCGACTTGAAGCGAGTCGGCGGATCAACAATGCGTTGAAATGGCGCGCCAATGCTTGGCTGTTTGCCTCTGATAGCCCAGAAGATCCGCTTTACCTTTATCGCGATGAAGACTTCGTCGAGTTGGCATTGGATTACTATTTTTGATCGGTTTTCCTTTGCAGGTGAGCGTCTGCGCGTGCTGCGGCTTACCCATTATTGCGACTTGCCAACCATGGTGACTGCCCATTACCGCGATATGGAAACTACGGCGATTCGGGAGCCATTGCGATACGCAAGTTAAGGTGAGTCGTGAATTAGGCTACCCGCTTTAAACGGTAGCAATAGTCAGTAGTTTGCAAAAGTAAGGGGTAACTAGCAGTAAGCGGCTAGTAAAAGGCGTCGCGATAAACCACCTCGATAAAACGGAAGTGGAAACAAGATCGCACGCCTTTTGATCGCTCGCGTCGATTTTACACTGTTGCTTGTTTTTTATACCTCTGTCTGTTTTTATAGTAACGTTGATTTTTGGGCGTGTTTTAGTGTCGAAGGGTTTAGTCAATTGCCCTTTAGGAACAACTAATTAGGTTAACGTTAATGAAGTTTTTAAAAGCAGCGGCAAGCAAAGCCAAGAAGGCGCAGCGTCGAGCCTCAACATGGCTCTCTACTCGATCGCGCACCTTGCGCCAGCAGCTGACTTCATTGTTCACGGCGTTTTCCTCGCTTAAATGGGTCGCACGCTGCAAACCGGGCTTGCAAAAAATTTCGCTCAAGTGCAAAGCGTTGAAGCAATATCTGCCGTGGTGCAAGCGTTATAAAATCAAAGCCAAACTTAACACTGCTAAACTCGATCAAGCCAAATTGGATCTGGTCAAAGCCTCTCAGCGCACGCCGCGGGTTCATCTTCCCCGTGTTCAGCTGTGCTTCGCCAAACTCGTACGGTTTTTCTCTCGCCTAAAAATGGGCGTCAATGCGCTGATAGTAACGCCTATTCAACGCAAGTGCAGAGCCTTGGTTGCAGAGGGGCGCAACGAGCTTAAACAGCTTAAGATGGCGATCCGCCAAGGTGTACAACCGCAACATCAACTCAGTCGTACGCAGCGCGCCGCGCCTTTTGTAGTGGCGATTGTATTGATTGTCGGCAGCGCGGTATGGAGCGAGTGGTCGCGTCGTGATGCAGCTGTCTTTATCACTACGGCCGAATTTCACCAACTCTATCAATCGGGCGCGGCGATCCCTGAGAAACTGGCAGTGCAGGGCTCATTGTGTGATTTTGGCGCTGACGCCGAACTCACGTTACCCAATGAGCTGTTTGTGAGCGGCGATCTGTGTCTTACCTCCCCTAAACTCCAGCGGGTAACCATGCCGGTGGATCTTACCGTTGGCGGTCAGTTGACCATCTCAGTGCCGGTGGTCGAAATGCCTGAAACGCTGGAGGTGGGTGGGGCGCTAGTACTGAACAACGTCAGGGTACGCCATATTCCTGAAACGTGGTCGTTGCACGGAGATATTAACTTTACCGATGTGCCTGTTATCGCGTTGCCTGACGATTTTCACGTCCACGGCGATTTGTCGCTGACAAATTCCAAGTTAGCGGCGCTGCCCGAGAAACTGGCGGTAGACGGCGCGTTGTTGATCGACAGAGCGAACGTGACACACTTTCCCACCACGGTAGAGGTGCGCAGTGATATCACCGTGCGCAACTCGCCCTTGGTCGATTTTCCCGATGATCGGTTTATTAATGGCTCGCTCGATCTGACCGAAACCTTGCTGCGTAAGTTTCCACGCCGACTGTCTGTGAGTGGTGATTTGGCG
The DNA here is from genome assembly GCA_019703815.1 of Thaumasiovibrio occultus. Taxonomy (GTDB): domain Bacteria; phylum Pseudomonadota; class Gammaproteobacteria; order Enterobacterales; family Vibrionaceae; genus Thaumasiovibrio; species Thaumasiovibrio occultus. The sequence goes on from AP023053.1 coordinate 218,651, forward strand.
ATCAGCCTTGATCATTTAGTCGCCTTGCCTGAGTGCTTCGATGTTGGCGGCGAAATTTGGGTACAAGGCGGCATGTTAGATACTTTTTGCGGGGTGAAAGGCAATTTAACGGCGGTTGGCTCGACACTCGCCATTGCCGAGCGCAGTGCGCGTTTGGGCGGAAATCTCACCTTGATTGATCCCGAAGTGATCCAATGGCCGCGTTTTTTGCACGTGGAAGGTGCGCTGGCGGTGACCAGTCCTACGCTGACTTATCTCACCAACCATATTACCACTGGCGGCGATGTGATTGTCGATTTGCCCCACCTTCAGCGCATGCCGGAAACGCTGGCAGTCGGTGGCGATATGGTGATTGTTGATGGCCGTTACGTGTTCAGTGATAAGCACGCGGTCAGCGGTCGCGTCTACAGTCGTGATCAATTTGGTGGCAGCTTGGGCGATCATTCACACAGCAGTGGTATGGCCTTGGTTCTGCCTGATAACTACACCCTCGGTGGGCTGATTGTCACCGAGAAAGACGAGGTGGAGTTGCCCGATAATCTGACCGTTAACGGCGATCTTATTCTAAGTGAAACTGAGACCGCCCAATTGCCGGCGGGTTTAACGGTGACCGGCGATCTTGCGCTGCGCGACACGCCAATGGCGGCATTGCCTGACGATCTGCAAGTGGGTGGGCGCTTGGATGTGCGTGGCACAAAAATTGACGCGCTGCCGGACAACGTGGGGATGACGCACGTTTCCCTTAATACAGCGTTAGCGCAAACTCTGTTGGTCAATCGGGCTTCGCTTGCCTTTGGGGTCGCCGCGCCAGAGCTGGAGGCGATACCAGACAGGTTAACCATAGAGGGTGACTTCGCCTTTGAAAATCAAGGGTTAACGACTTTGCCTAACCGACTCAACGTCGCAGGCAGTTTGGATTTAAGTCACACCGATATTGAGACGATTCCTGCATCGGTGAAAATTGGCGGCGGGATCACCGCTTCTCGGGGGGGGCTGCAACTGCCCGCTGATTATGTCATCAACGGTGATTTTATTGTCTCTGAGCGCGCAGCCACTGTGCTGCCCAAAGGGCTGCAAGTGAAAGGGGATTTGGCGCTGTCAGCCGAGCAACCTATTGTGTTAGCTGAAAATTTGTACGTTGAAGGCGATCTTCGTGCGGATGACGAAATGCTTGAGAAGGTCGAGTTTGCCCCCAATATTAAGGTGCTGGGCGATCTGTTATTGGCGGGTAAGGTTGAGCGTCAATTGGCGAGCGGTTTGGTGATCGGGGGCGATCTGCAACTCGATGGTGCACGTTTGGCGAATGTTACCGATCTGGCACCGGATCTGCGTGTTGCTGGGGCGTTGTCGCTGCGTCATGCCGAGCTTGAATCGTTCCCTGCGACCATCAGCGTTGGTGCGGATATTGATTTAGACTACGCCTCGATTGCCTATTTACCTGATAACCTGACGGTGAGTGGCGATCTATCGCTTCGCCATACGCAAATGGAGACTTGGCCGAGCAACCTCACCGTCGCTGGCGATCTCTTCTTAAGCTCGTCGGTATTGGCCCATGTGCCTTTGCCTGACGATATCACCGTTAGCGGTACCATCTATCGCGGCGATCCTGACTAATCGATTCGACATTTTTCCTCGAGATAAGCTGTCAACGCTCGCTGACAGCTTTGCGATCTGCTTTTCGCCTGCACTATTTTGGTTGCGGTGTTACTAACGCTTTGGTTTACTGAGCTAGCAACGGCGCTTTTTCATTGGCTTACAAACATGGGTGTCGGTAAGCCAGTCTGGTAATGCGCTTTCTTCCCTGCCTCTCGTTATCAAATATTATCCCATCCTTGTCCCGCCTTGTTTACAGCAAGCTGCACAGCATTTTGGCGCAGATGTTAGTTGTCAGTTTCAGTTCAGCAAGCAGGCGTAGGGTGCGAAGAGATAGCCAATCAATAAGTGGGGAAGCGGTGTGAAACGATCTAGTGGCCAAATTCATGATGGAAACCCATCGTCGCATTGGATATTAACGAGCGCACTGGTGGCCATGAGTGCAGTGTCAACCCATGCTTTAGCGAATGATTGGGGACCGCTGAAAACCTATGTACAATCGCCGCTGCAATCGAACAGTTTAACCCCAGAACTGCGTAATGGTTTTTCCCTGCCAACCGATACTACTGAGCTGTATGCCACGGCGACGGCAGCGAGCGTCTGGGCGCATTCCGATGCCTTTAGCGCAGACTATTATCAAAATGCGCTGGTGTTAGGGGCAGGGCATCAGTTTTCCCCGCGTTGGTATGGTGAGCTGAAATACAACTGGCACTTTGCTGGTAACAATAAACTCGATAACCTCACTAAAGCCTTTCATGACGCCTTTGGCATTGGCCAAAACGGGCGTGATGAAGTGGCGGATCACAGCTTTGATATCTCGCTCCCCCAATACGGGATTGAGATACACGATTTTGAAGGGGAGACCCTGAATCAAGCGCTGACGATGTATTTGCAATATCAACTGCTTGAAAGCGCGTATCACGGCGTGTCAGTGGGTGGCGCGCTATACTATCACTATGTAGGTAGCGGGCCGTTTGCCGATGAAGGGTTTGAACAAGCGTTGCAGCTCAATTATAGCTATCAATCGGGCGCGCACCGTGCTTATTCTACCGCTGGCGTCACCTTTCGACCTGACGAGTTAGGCTTGGGCGATATTCCGCATCGTCGCACCGCGCTAACGCTTGCAGCGGGTTATCACTATCAAATTTCCGATCACCATGCGTTTTTGATGGAATACCGCTGGAGCGAAGGTGCGGCTGAAGACATTGAAGATCTGCAAGATCCCACCAACGAGATCTCATTAGGCTACCGTTACCAGTGGGATAACCAAGCCATCGAGCTATCGATGATTGAAAACTTAATCAATATGGATAACAGTACCGACATCGCTTTTACTCTCGGTTATCGTCATCGCCTCTAGCGTTTGATATCCCGCAGTTTAGCCACTGCTTTTTTGCAAGGCGGTGGCTAGCTTGGGAGGGTTATATGGTGATTGCTATGTTCGTTATATAGCTGCGTACTGACTGTTTCCTTGTTTCTCTCTCTCTCTCTTTCTCTCTTTCTTTCTTTCTTTCTTTCTTTCTTTCTTTCTTTCCCTCTCTTCCTGTCTTCTTGTCGCACTTTGTCATCCTTAGAAACCTTCTCACTGTTATAAAACCTTCACTAGGATTATTGATATATGGCTTGACAGATATCTAATAATTTATAATATACGGATATGCGAATATGTTGAGAGGTTTTCATAATGCTGCCACATCAGTTTTTCAAAATGCTGTCTGACGAAACCCGAGTGCGGTGTTTGTTATTGATCGCACGTCACGGCGAGGTGTGTGTTTGTCAGCTCACTGATTCATTAGGTGAAGGGCAACCTAAAATTTCGCGCCATTTGGCTCAGCTTCGCCAAAGCGGCGTGGTGGTGGATGAACGACGCGGACAATGGGTTTACTACCACATTGCACCGGATCTACCGGGCTGGGCACGTAAGATCATCAATGGTCTAGGCGACTCTCAATGCTTGCTCACTGAATATCAACAAGACGATGCGAAGTTACGCTCGCAGCTGCAAGAGTCAGTGTGCGCGCCGTCTTCTAAATAAACACCAACCCCAGAACGCTCTGGAATATAAACCACAGGAATAGACACCATGGCAATTAAAGTTGGCATTAACGGATTTGGTCGTATTGGTCGTTTGGCACTGCGTGCTGCATTCGATTGGCCAGAGTTAGAATTTGTGCGCATCAACGATGTGGCGGGTGATACCGCAACCTTGGCGCACTTGTTGGAGTTCGATTCAGTGCAAGGGCGCTGGCACCACGCGGTAACCACTGACGGCAGCGAGATGCTGATTGCCGGCAAGGCATTGAAAACCACGCAAGAGCGCGATATTGACGCGGTTGATTGGTCAGACTGTGACGTGGTGATTGAAGCGACCGGCGTGCATCGTGCAGGCGAGTTTCTCAATAAATACTTAGCCCAAGGCGTGAAACGTGTTGTGGTTTCTGCGCCGGTGAAAGAAGACGGTATTGCCAACATTGTTGTCGGCGTGAATGACCATATCTTTGATCCTGAAGTGCACCGTATCGTCACCGCAGCCTCTTGTACCACCAACTGTATTGCGCCCGTGGTGAAAGTGATCCACGAAAAACTGGGCATCGAGCAATCGTCCTTTACCACCATTCACGATTTAACTAACACCCAAACCATTTTGGACGCGCCGCACAAAGATCTGCGTCGTGCCCGTGCGTGTGGTATGAGCTTGATCCCAACCACCACAGGCTCTGCGAAAGCGATCGTGGAAATTTTCCCTGAGCTGGAAGGCAAGATCAACGGTCATGCGGTGCGCGTGCCGCTGGCGAATGCATCACTGACCGACATCATTTTTGATGTTAAGCGCGATACCACAGCAGAAGAAGTCAATGCGCTGCTCAAAGAAGCCTCAGAAGGTGAGCTAAAAGGCATTTTGGGCTTTGAAGCGCGTCCGCTGGTGTCTATCGATTACAAAGGCGACCAACGCTCCACCATCGTTGATGCGTTGTCGACCATGGTCGTTGGCTCTCGCATGGTGAAAATCTATGCGTGGTATGACAACGAAATGGGCTATGCCACCCGTACCGCTGAGTTGGTGCGCAACGTGGGTCAATTTAGCTAACAATCTCTGGCGTCGCTGGCGATACCGGCAGTGACCCTAACTCTGTTTATTGAAATATTAAGGATCCCCATGACACATCCTACTTGGACGCTTCCGGTTAACGATAACGGCGCCGCGTTGGTGCTAACGCCTTGCCCAGGAACGAAAGACGTCGAACTAGCGGCGGCGATTGCCCAACTGAAAGAGGCTGGTGTAACCGCGGTTCTCACGGCACTTTCTGAGCATGAAATGGCAGAAGCGGGTGTGGCAGCGTTGCCAGCTACCGTTGAAGCCAACGGCTTGGCGTGGGTGCATTTGCCGATCGAAGATGATCATGCGCCGGACAGCCAGTTTGCGCAAAAATGGGACGCGGTACGCGCTGAGTTGATCGGTCGAGTTAACAATGGTGAAGTGCTGGCGGTACATTGCATGGGCGGCTCAGGCCGTACCGGTTTGATTGCCGCGCATTTACTGCTGGATCTTGGCTGGGATCTGGCTGACATCAAACAACAGGTGCAAGCATTGCGCCCGGGCGCATTTACCAAACAAGTGCAAATCGACTACATCGATACCGTCGCCGCGCAGCGTTAGGCTCGCGGAGACTCATACCCTGTAAGCTAGCGAGAGCGCCAGGGCGCTCTCCATTTTCCTTTCTCTATCGGGTTTATCGCCATGATTGCTCAATTAAGCCGTGATGTACGTCAGTACATGTTGGTCACCTTTAACTACTGGAACTTCACCATTACCGACGGCGCGTTGCGGATGTTGGTGGTGCTCTATTTCCATGACTTGGGCTACAGCTCGCTGCAAATCGCCTCACTGTTCTTGTTTTACGAATTTTTTGGCGTCGTGACTAACTTAGTCGGCGGCTGGCTCGGTGCCCGTTTGGGTTTGAATCGCACCATGAATATTGGCTTGGCGATGCAAATTATCGCCTTGGTGATGCTCGCTGTGCCTAGCGAATGGTTATTGGTGCCTTGGGTCATGGCGGCGCAAGCGATGTCGGGGATAGCTAAAGATCTCAATAAGATGAGTGCCAAGAGCGCGATTAAAACCCTGGTGCCAGACGATCAGCAAAGCGCACTTTACCGGTGGGTCGCGATTTTAACCGGCTCGAAAAATGCCCTGAAAGGCTTAGGATTCTTCCTTGGCGGCTTGCTGCTGACGGTGTTTGGTTTTACAGCGGCAGTATTGATCATGGCAGGGGTGCTCGCGCTGGTGTTTATCGGCAGCATGGTGTGGCTCGATAAAGACATGGGCAAAGCCAAATCTAAGCCTAAATTTAGCCAGATGTTCTCGAAATCGTCGCACATTAACATCTTGTCGCTGGCACGTATGTTCCTGTTCGGTGCGCGTGATGTGTGGTTTGTGGTGGCACTGCCGATTTATTTGGGAACAGTGTTTGGCTGGGATCACTCTATGGTGGGTGGTTTCCTTGCGCTTTGGGTGATCGCTTACGGTTTCGTGCAAGGGTTGGCACCGAAAATCACCGGTAAAGCATCAGGTACTGTGCCCGATGGTAAAGGCGCGATGCTGTGGGCTGGCGTGCTTGCTGCGGTGACGGGCGTGATCGCGTACTCAGTGCAAGTACAGTTCTATCCGCAAGTGGTGATTGTTGTTGGCCTGCTGATCTTCGGCGCGATTTTCGCGATTAACTCGTCGCTGCATTCGTATTTGATTGTTAGCTATGCCAAAGGTGATGGCGTGTCGATGGATGTCGGTTTTTACTACATGGCGAATGCGATGGGGCGGTTGATCGGCACTGTGCTGTCGGGTTGGGTCTTCCAAATCGCCGGTTTGGCGGCGTGCATGTGGGTGTCGTTTGGCTTTTTGCTGATTGCCACTTTGGTCTCTATTGCTTTGCCGCGTCGCGAGACACTGGCCAGCGCGTAGCACCCGAGCGCAACGATCTGCGGCGTGATGACCGTGGATCGTTTCCCTTTCTATTCGGCCTTGTCACGATGCCTTGCCACTAAGCGTTATCAGTAGGTGTGGTCGCAGACATTGCCACTAAGCACTGCTACTAAGCACTGCCACTAAGTATTACCACTAGGTTATGACATCAAGGGAGCGGCAGTTGGACGCTTGCGCCCGATTCTTGTCATGTCGACCGAGATATCCATGACGCTGCCGTATTCTGAATAGAGATTGATCGCTATCTGCTGCGGGTTATCACTCACCACGTCGATACCATCGGCAATCACTTCAACTTGGCTCGGATTTGCTGTAGCCGATAACGCCAGCAGGTATTCAAGATCGTGCAGTGCGGCAAACAGGGCGCACAAATGGGCAGGGCTTGGCGCATTTAGGCTTCCTGCAACGTGCAAATCCAATGCAATACCCTCTTCGATAAAGCAATAGCCCGGGTTAGGTAACGCGCTAAATCCCATTAGGTGACAGTCGGGCAGTAACTGCGCGCGCCAAACGGTGTTTAAGCACGCATTGAGGCTCGGCTGCTCGGCTAACTGTGAGTGATAAGTCGCTGAGGTGTCAGTGTGATCGAGCGCCGCGACTAGCGCTTCGCGGCTGGCGATATGGCCATTGCACGCGTCAAAACTCAGCCCCAGATACTCACAAAGGTTGTCCCACACCCAAACGGCGTAGTGCTCATGCTCGCGCGATGCTGTGCTCGTTAAGTACGCCTCGAGCCAATTTTTCTCCCCTTGATAGACAAACCCTTGCGCCTCAAAAGCCGCTAATTCATCGTGTCGCGCTTGCAGTTTTTCTAACGACATCTGCGCTAAGCACTGGCCGATCAACGAACGTTTAGCGGCTTGGGCTTGCAGCGTTACGTACTGATCGAGCGGAATATCACGGCGGATCTGCGGGCTATCGGGTTGGATATGCATAGTTTGTTGGGCTGAGAGCGAAAAATCGGCGTCATTTCTCTCACGGAAGCGTTAAGGCTGCAATTGATTTTGCTTAATTTGTGAGCGTTATCAAAAGCTGGGCAGGACTATCCTCATCGCTGCGTTACATTTTAACTATTCGCTCAATAGAGAACTGACATGGTTGCGGGCAAAGACAAGCAAGACAAGCAAGACAAAAAGGTCAATGTAAGCAAGCGAGGCACAAAAGCGCAAAAAGGCGCAAACGCACAACAAAGCGTAACAGAAGACAAAGTCACCAGAGTGCACAAAGGTGAACGGCAGCGCGAATCGAAAAAAGCGGGGACAACGATAGCAACAGACAACGGCAAGTTACCAATGCCGCCGTCGAGTTTGGCGCCGTTGCTTAGCGCCAATCGCCAAATGCCGCTTCGCTACCAGATAGTAAAAATTCCGCCGCACCACACTCTGTACCAACAAACCTGCGAGTGGCTGGCGGGTTTTGTGTTGGCGGCGGCGAGCCACCATGGCGGAATGGTGGCTGACGTCGATCCGGAGTACCTCCATCAGTACCGGGTTAATTTACGCAAAGCGCGCTCTGTCGTTAGCTTGTTAGACGGTGCATTTGATAAAACCGATACCGAGATTTTAAAGCGCCAATTGGCGGATCTGATGAAACTGTCAGGGCACTTGCGCGATCTTGATGTCTACCTGCTGGCCAAAACAGAGGTATTGGCGCAACTGCCCGTGTGCTTGCGTCAAAGTGGCGAGCGTCTGTTTTCCCATATTGCGCTGTTGCGCGAGCGCGAAAAGCAACGCGTGATGGCGCAACTAAGTCAAGAGGCGTTCGAGGAAGTGGTTGCGCCGCTGCTGAAAAATCTACAAAAAACACGGTGGCACCAAGGCAAAGCGGCGAAACACAATGCGATTGCGGTGGTGGCGACGCGTTTGATCCGTCAGATTGGGAAAACCCAGCGCATAGCGCAGGCGATTGACGCGCAAAGTAGCGTTGAGCAAGTGCATCAGCTGCGTATCGCTTGTAAAAAACTGCGTTATTTAACCGAGTTGCTACTACCGAGCGCGAACAGCGTGGCGATGCGTCAGTTTGTCAAAGCCCTCAAGCAGATGACCGAGTCTCTAGGCGAATTTAATGATGGCTGCGTGCAGATGGCGTTCTTGCAACGCCAAGCAGAAGATACCGCGTTGGCCCCAACAATTGCGCTGGCCATCGGCGCGCTAATTCTCCGCGCAGAAGAGCGCCAGCATCACGCGCGAAGCCACGTCGAACAGCGAATTGACGCACTGCTTATCGCTTTATCTTCCTCCAAGTTACATGCTGAACTGCGTGTGTTGATGGGACAGTGAATACCGCGTATGTCGAGCCAGCGCCGCAGCATGTAGCTAAGGCGTTCATTGTTAATCGCTCGTGTATTTTGGTGAAAAAGCGGCGAATCTGGCGGTTGTCAGATAATTCCTACAGCGGAACGAAGATCACGTTTGTCAAAATATTGTCTGCCATTTATGCCGACATATTAGTCACTGCACAATGAAAACGTTTGGGATTTAACAAATGTGCCAGCATTGGTTTTCAATTTATCAAAACTGCGCGAGATATTTTAGCAACTGGCCATTGTTCTGAATAAGTGGTGGATTGAGCGTCAATTTTTCCTCTATTGAACAGTGAATGCTTATCTCTATGATGTGCCTCAGTAAGTGAGACGTGGGTAAACGTCATAGGTTGTTGAGGTGCGCTTTGTATAAAACACTTTATCAAAACGGTAAGAGTTATCTCGATATCGATAACCGGCTCATTGAGTTCGACTTTCTTTATCAAACCATTTGTCACCCGCAAACCAAGGCGCCGCGTTATTACGATGTGCAGCCTCAGTGGATCAAGTCGGATGGGGCTTATAGCCAAGCGATACGATTTGCTGATGATGACGAGACGCTGACCAAGGCACTTGCTGTTCTTTTATTGCAAACCGCCAATAAGCAAACGCTAGACTTACCAGTCATTGTGAAAGCGAGTTTTCGTTGCCTTTCTGACTCTTTGTTTATCGATACCTTGTTGCAGTTTCGCTCGGTACGCTTTGTCCTTGAATTGACCGATGTGGATATCGAGCTGCTGGACACCACGCTGCTTGAGAACATACAGCGTATTAAAGCGAGCGTTATTGAGCTTTGGCTGGGCGAGTATCAAGAGACGAACGCAGCGGCCAATTTGTCGTTAGGGGTGATCGCTTGGGATCGGATCAAGATCAGTTGTGCCTTTATCCACCAACATTTAGCTAAACCAGAGCGCCTGCTTTCGCTGGCATTTGTGCTGTCACCGTTTACTCAATATGGCTTGGTGTTTGAAGGGGTAGAGTGCGAGCAAGAAGCGTCGTTGGTGCATCAAACGCAATCTTTGGCGAAAGGGTTTTACTTTGGTTATCCCCAATCGTTGCTTCAAAGGGCAGAAAACGAGAAAAACTCGTATGAAAACGCTATTTAAAACTCGAACACGGCACATAGCAGGGCTCGTACCGCTCACTGTTGAGTGGCACTGCAAGCGCAACCATCTCATTACTTCAAACGGATTGGGGGCGATGTCCTATCAAGGTCATTTGCAGTTTTTTGAGGCGGGTGAGTCCATTTTCATTCCCAAGAACACGTCGGTGTACGTGGCTATTTATCCGCAGCGTCAACAGCCGATAGCTCTCACGGTGCATAAGTTTTCAGGGAAAAACATTGAGGTGACGGCCGAGCATGCCCAACTCATGCGAGCGCATTGGGAAGTGAAAAAAGCGCAATTGCCGAGCCAATCTTTGGTCTTACAAGCACTGAAAGCCAACTTGGTTGAGCGACTTGAGCAAGATGAAAGCCAGACTCAAATGACGGCTAAGCGCAAGATAGGTCAGTTGTTGCACAAGGATTTGACGTACCGCTGGACCATCAATGAGGTGTGTGGTCACTTGTCGATGTCAAAATCGACCTTGTACCGCACCCTAAAAGAAGAAGACATTACTTTTTCCGATCTGCTGACTAATGAGCGGCTTGAAGCGGCGCGGCGTCTAGTCGCAAAAACGGGGTACCCCTTTAAACAGATCTCTGATCAATGCGGTTTTTGTAGCTTGTCGTATTTCGGCAAGAAGTTTCGTCGCCAGTTTGGCATTACGCCGTCAGCCTATCGGCAAAATGTACGTAAAGCAGCTCGAGTAGCCATTTAGGCGGTGTTTAAGTCAATGGGTAGGGCGTTTTACTGTGATGAGGGCACTGAGCAAGCATTTTATGAAATGCTGTTTGCTAAAGATGTGAAGACTCAATAGTTTCTGTTGCAGACAATGTGAGAAAATTGAGAGCGTGGTTCAATATCGCTTTTCTTACGCGATGTTGCCCCCTTTCAATGGATTTTGGTTGTTTATCGAGTAGTAGATGAAAGCGATAACAAAATTATTTGTGCTTAGCGTGCTCAGTGTCTTCTCCATTGCAGGAGGAGCCTTGGCTTCAAGTTCAGCGTTACCCGTGACAGAGGTGACGATAGTGCAAGGCTACGACAAAAACACGATCCACTTACTGTTTGGTCTCGCGTCCGTGTTGCTTGGGGTGATCACTGCTATCAGTTTGACTCGAAAACAAAAGTTGAGCCTTGCCATGACGCAACTTCGCCATGAGCACAGTAATTCGAGTGAGCAGCTCACCATTCTTAAGTCGATTTTGAACCGCTTTCCCGGGATGGTGGTGATTTTAGATCACCAAGCCGAGCACTTTATCTCCAACGATGAATTTAAGCAGTGCTTTAAATGCTGTGCCGACAACCAATGTCGCGAAAAAGGCGTGGCGTGCGATTTTCTTGAAGGGATCAAGAATACCAACACGGACATTGTGTCGAAGCGTTTTTGTATCGAGAAAGACGCTTGTGTGATTAACGGCAAGTATTACCAAATTTACAAAGAAAACGTCGCCAACCCCGATGATGACAACGGCTATACCATTGTGGTTTTCCAAGACATCACTACCTTAAAGCGCAAAGAAGGGGAAATTGATGCGGCGCGAATTGAGGCGCTGAATGCGCTTAAAGCGCGAGAGACTTTCTTGGCGATGATCAGCCATGAGCTGCGTACGCCGCTTGCGGCGATCATGGGGTTGCTCGAACTGTTGAGCCCAGAGATCAAAAAGCCAGAGAACAAAGAGCTGTTTAGCAGTGCGCAGCAATCGGCCAATCGGCTGAACCTGCTCGTCAACGATATCTTGGATTTTTCCAAGATTGAGGCGAAGCAGATGCAACTGGATATCACCACCGGCAATATTTTTACCGAATTAAGTACCCAACTGCGCCCGTTTGAAGCGTTAGCTATTAATAAGAATATCGATTTAAGTGTAAAATGGCAGCCGACCCCTTATGCGACGGCTGACTTCGATTGGCTGCGCTTGAGCCAGATTGTGAGCAATGTGCTGAACAACGCCATTAAGTTCACCTCTCAAGGCGCAGTCGTGGTGACGATTGAACAAACTGCCGATCAATTGATGATTGGCGTGAAAGATACCGGCTGCGGCATGACGCCAGAGCAACTTGAGCATATGTTTACCCCGTTTTCTCAGGGTGATCGCAGCATTTCGCGTAAGTTTGGCGGCACTGGGCTGGGAATGTCGATCGTGAAGAATCTGGTCGCCATGATGGGCGGAGAGATCCACGTTGAGAGCCAAGTCAATTTGGGCACGGCGGTAAAAATAACGATCCCTTGTCAGTTTGAATTGCTGCAATTGCCTTTAGAAGGGCGCTATTGTGCCGATAACCCTATTGCGGCGTTGTGGGTGCAGAGCTGGGGATTGACGCTCGCCGAGCCGGAAAATGAAGGCGTTGTTGCGCTTAGCAGCCATGAACGTAATGTCTACCCTGATGGATTGCTTAAGCAGATCCACCGACATATTGATAGTGAAGACACCGTATTGGTCGCGCCGACTGCGCTGTATTCGGCGCTGATTTTGGTGGCCGATGACGACCCCATCAACCGTTTATTGTTTAAAAAGCAGCTCACTAAGCTGGGCGTGAACTGCCAATGTGTTGAAGACGGGGTGAAGGCTTACGAGTATCTGGATCAGCACTATACCGAGGTGGATTTGGTGATCACCGATTGCCATATGCCAAATCTCAATGGCTATGATTTGACGGAGAAAATCCGCGCCAACCCACTACTGAGAAACATTCCAGTGATTGGTTGTACCGCTGAAGACTCGCGGATTGCCGCGGAAAGAGCGATCAGCGTGGGCATGGATGACATGATCTACAAGCCTTACACCTTAGAAGTACTGACCGCCGCTCTGGCACAATATTGCCAAGTTGGCTCGCCGCCGCCGATGCAATCGCAACCGACGTGGCTGGAGAATTTTGAGCTCGACGAGCAGATTGAACTCGCTACCGTGCTAAAAGAGTCGCTGGTGGACGAGCAACGTTTGCTAGAGCAAGATCCACATCAATTGAAAGTCGTGGCGCACCGCATTAAAGGCAGCGCTCTGATATTAGGTGTGGAATCATTGGCTGATATCGCTAAACGTTGCGAGTCAGCGTCCCCTGAAGATCATGCGCTTGCCGTGGCGCGTCTTTTGGAAGAAATCGACAGTGTCAGCAAAGACATTGCGCTGTGGTTAGAGCAAGTTTAACGATTAGAAGTTTGTTGTTGGAACGCTATGTTTGAAGTTTTTGAAGATATTTCGGTACTCGTTGTTGATGATGCGCCGCCAATTTTGTCGGTCGTCAAAATCATGCTCGCTAAAGCGGGCGTAAAAGAGCGAAATATCGTCCTCACTAAATCGGCGAAGCTGGCCTTGGCCGCGACGACCGATCGCCGTTTTGATGTGATCATTGCTGACTTCAATTTAGGAGAAGGGCTTAATGGTAAGCAGTTCTACGAGGAGCTGATCCATTATGGCTACCTTAATGATGACGCTGTGTTTATGCTGGTCAGTGGTGATCGCAGCGCGGCGACCATTCGCCCTATCATCGAGCTACGTCCGGATGAATATCTGTTAAAGCCTTTCACTGCTATCGACTTGAAACAACGCATTCTTAAAGCGATCAACCGCAAGCGTGTTCTTGCACCACTGTGCAAAGCGGACCGTGAGCTGGAAGCGGAATATGGCCTTAAGCTGTGTGATGAAATTCAGCCGTTTAATCGTGAGTACTTCTTCGAAATCGAGCAGTTCAGAACCACGTTTTTATCCATGCTATCGATGCACGATGAAGCGAAGAAATCGTTTGAGATGATCTTGGATAAAAAGCAGTTTGACTGGGCCAAATTGGGCTTGGCGAACTCGCTGACGTATCTGGGCGATCATGGCCAAGCCGATGAGATCATCAATGGGCTATTGAACACCATCCCGAATAGCACCTGTGTGCAAACGGAAGCGGCAAAAATCAACCTGATCCGCCACAAAATTCCAACCGCGATCTCGCACTTGTCGGTGGCCAGTAAGCTGACGCCGGGGAATTCAGAGCGTGAGTTAGTAATCGCTAACTTGTGCTTGTCGGTGGAAGACTACACCCAAGCGCTGCACCACTACCGTTTGTACATTGAGATCAACAAGCAGACGTTTCGAAACAACATGTTCTCGAAAATCAACTTGATCCGTAGCATGTTGTATTTCTATAGCGCCGATCCGAGTGACGATAAGTTACTGGAAGAGATTGTCAGCAATGTGACTAGCTTGGAAGAGCACAGCGACGGCAAAAACTTTGACGAAGAAACGTTGATTTTGGCGCATCTGAGCTTGATCAAGAAAGACTATCGCACCGCGATGTCGATCTTAAAAGAAGTGTATGCGGCTAAATCGCTGCGCCACTTTTACGATTTGTACCATTTTGCGTGGCTGTTGAACTTTGTGGGGATGGAAGAGGAGTTTAAATACGCGATTGAAGCGTGTTTGGAATCACTCCGAATTGAGCGCAGTCAGCTGTTGATGACCAGTAAAATCGCGATGGCCAAAGAGCTAAAGCAGCGCAACTCGAAGAAAAAAGCCTGGATCAGCCAGCAATACGAAGTGATCAAGAACAAAAACGAGAGCCCAAGAGTGGTGCTGGAAACCTGCATCATGATTAACAAGAGCTTCCCGTTGGTGAAAATCATCTGTGTCCAGATCATCGCGTTGTTGACCAAAACCTGGCCTGACAAGATGGGCGGCCGTCAGGTATTAGCGCTGATTGAACGTTGTGATACCGTTATTCGCCAGTTGTACTCTGAGCAAGAGTTAAAAGAGCTTAAGTACCAAGCGTATTACGATTACTCGGTCACCAAAGCGAAGCGCAGCGTGATGGCAGCCATGAACGCGCAGTAGATCTGACGAGCTCGCAACGCGTTCGCAAGCCCTGTCAATGTCACTTATTTAGAGTGAATTGACAGGGCTTGTTGCTTTTATGCGCTTGAACAACCACCAGCTAAGCCAAAAGAACGCGGTGAGAAAGATCATGGTGTAAATCGCAGGCTGCGGGTTTTCCACCGAGCTAATGGATCCTGCATAGGCCGCGATAAAACAATACGGCAGATTCACCGCACTCCATGCCAATAAAAAAGTGCTGAGTTTCATTCGGCTGACACCCGATAAGCAGGCGGTCACTTCCGGCAGGATCGGCGCGGCCCGCGACAGCAAAATCATCAATACCCCATAACGGCCAAATTCTTGCTTTAAGCGATCTCTTTCCTTTGCATTATTAACTATGGTTGCGACCAGTTTATCGCCGTAGCGCAGGCTTAGGCCGTAGCCGGCGATTCCGGCCAGTAGCGTGCCGGTAAAGGCGGCAAAACCGCCGATAAGCGCTCCCGCAAAATAGCCGCCCAAGATCATGATCGACAGCGTCGGCATGGCGATGAACAGATCCAAAAACAGCAGTCCGATAACCCCAATGATCAGTATGGCGATATGCAGTGATTGCGCCTGCGTTAGCCACGACTCAAGTTGCTCAATAGACAACCAGCCTAAAGTGGTGAGCGCCACAAACGTTGAGAGAAAAAACAGAACCAGTACGCCTGCCAGTTTTAATAGCGGTGCCATAGAGACTCCTTTTTGAATGAATGATTGAATGATTGAATGATTGACTGGTTGGAAATGCGCCGATACGCGTTTAAGTGTTTTTCAGCAGTTTTTTGGCGAGAAAAGGCGCGGTGGCCAGCAACACACGCAGCAGGCGAGTTGCACCGATATCAAAATCAGAGTGGCGCTGTGTTATGCCCTCGATGATCTTGGTTGCCGCTAATGAGGCCGACATCTTGTGTTTGCCGCGACCTGTGGTCATGGTGGTATCAACCAACGGCAAAAAAGCTTGTTGTACGCAAACACTGGAGCCTTCAAGTTGGTAGCGCAGGCTTTGCGATAGCAGATTAAGCCCGCCTTTAGTGGCGCAATACACCGCCGACGAAGCTTTAGGGGTTAAACCCAGTGCCGAGTTAATGTTAACGATACGTCCCTGTGAAGCGGCTTGAAGGGCAGGAAGCAACCCCGAGATCAACATGCACACAGAGGTAAAATTGGTGCTGATCTCTTTCTCTACCGTCGTGATATCAAAGGTGTTATCAATAAACTTGGGCGTGAACTGCAAGGCGGCATTATTGATCAGCACATCGACCCGACCGTGCGTTTGGGCAAGCTTTTGCGCCAGTGAATAGGTGGCAGAGGCTTGGGCTAAATCGATCTGATAGGTAGTGATTGCAGGCCAAAGCGCACTGAGCTCAGTGAGTTTGTTGTTGTCTCGGCCAAGCACGATCAGGTGATTGTGGTCGGCAAGTTGTTCAACCAGTTGTCGCCCGACGCCGGATGTCCCGCCGGTCAATACGATGGTTTTGTTGGTCAGTTCCATATTGGCTCCTCGTCGTGTGAGAAGCCACCTTAGCGTGGCTGAAACGGCAACACTTTAACAAGGGATAAAACCACCGATTTTCTGATTTAGCTCGATTGGCGTTGATAGCGGTTTTGCATCCCTAATTTGGCGCGGATCCGCGACAGTGACACTTCGGTAATGCCAAGATAAGAGGCGATATGATAGTTGGGAAGGTGGTTGAGAAGTTGCGGGTGTGTTTGCCCAAATTCAAGATATAGCTCGGTTGGCGACAACAGTAATAAATCAGCTTCGCGCTTTTCTTTTTTTAATGCGAGAGCGGTGATCATTTTCACATAGGCATTACGCCAGCCGGCTGACTCATTGGCTAATTGCTGCATGGCCTTGGCAGAAATTTCAAAACACACCGTGTTACCCAGTGCCTCACAGCTAAAGCGAGCCGGTAAGTCGGCTGCGAACGAGGAGAGACAAGCGGAAATATCGCCGGTTTGTAAGAAGGATTTATTGCGTCTTGTACCCTGAGGGGTGAGGTAGAAATTGCACAATAGGCCTTCACACACAATGCGGACGCGATCGTCAATCTCACCGGCATGGAACACCGACTGACCTTTTTCGTAGCGAGCCAGTTGGCCTTGTCGGCTAAAACGCTGCCAGTCATCTGTTGATAGGCCGAAGTATTGGCTGAACCTAGCTTCTAGGCTGTTGAGTAAATGTATGTCTTCATTGTTCACCGCCATACCCTTGTTAAATCCTTATATCTACCTATTGTCCGCTTGATGAAAAATCACTCTAGCATTGCGTGCTTTGGTCGTTACGTATTGATGTATCGTTAAGTTTAATCAAGCGATGCAAAAGTAAGTGGTTTGGCTTCGGTCTGACTGGAATCGCTATGTAGGAAAAATCCCACATGCAAAGTGTTATGTCTCATTGTAACGCATTGATATAATTCGGGTGAGACGGCAGGTAAGGGGTTACCAGCCGCTATCAAAGCGAAAGCAGTAGTAAATCGGCCATAATAAGAGTGCGCACATTTAGCCACCTAAGATATAATGGCAAGGCGAAAAAAGCAGAAAGGGATGCAGTAACACGCATCCCTTTCTGCTTTTTTTTGTGCGTGTAATTTATTTCCCCATTTTAATCATATTCTTGCATCACCCTACCGATGGCAAGTTGAGGAGCCGGCTGGCATGCGATCCAGTGACGACATTCACTCTGTTGATAGACTGTTCCACCAAATTAAACGGTACCGATCACGGATCATGGCCTTTTGGATTGTGAGTGCTTTGCTATATGCCTTGCCAAGTAGCCTGTTTGCGTCATCTCACTTTGATTTTACCGAACAAGAGCGCGCGTATTTGGCGGCAAAGCCGACTGTGCGAGTGGGGGTGCACCCAATTTACCGCATGCCGTACTGGAGTGGCGATATCGATCTGCCCACAGGCGTATTGCATGACGTTTCGTTGTTAATGGGTAACAGCTTAGATATTCCTGTTGAATATGTGCAGTTTGATTCTGTCGCCGAAGTCTTGGCGGCAGTCGAAAACAATGAAGTAGATATGGCCATAGGCTACAACAAGGATCCAGAACGCGAGGACGTATTTCTATTTTCTGATGCTATATTTCGCGTCAGCCGCGTGGCCTGGACTCGCGGAGACATCTCCAACCCTGACCTTTCTGCGCTAGAGTGGGGATGTGTAAAAGGCACCTCCCATTGTCAGTATTTGTTGCAAAAGGGGTACGCAAATGTACAGGAATATCGCGACAATGGGGAAGTTTATGAAGCCTTGTTGGTAAAACGCATTGATGCGGTGCTTGATACCTACGCAACGGGAAAGCGTTATATTGCAGAAAACAATATGAGTTTGTCTGCCCTTCACTATGACAATGACTATGGCTACATCAACGCTCGAATGATCACGAGCTACCATCAGCCTATGTTGGTGGATATTTTTAATAAGCTGCTTGCTGACTGGGAACAGCATGGCGCGCTACAAAGCGTCTATCAAAAGCATGATATTGGTTACGATATTTATACGCGCACATTTGGTGGGGAAAGTTGCCAGCAAACGTTGAAATATACCATTAGTGAAGATCTCTTCCCGTTCTCTTTCTGGGATGAAAAAGAGCAGCAGTATCGCGGTTATGTCCACGATCTTCTGTCTCGTATTAGTGCAAGAACGCCGCTGAATTTTGAGTATGTGAAGCCAGAAGGACGCAACTTAGAGGCGATGCTCACCAGTGGTATCGTTGATTTTATTCCGGCTTATAGTGCAAATAATATCGATAGCACGCGATATTTGTCGACCATAACCTATACCGATGCGGCCTACAGTTATATCGCGTCAGTCCACAGCACGTCAGTGTTTAAAGTGGGTGTGCTTGACCGACGTGGTATTTTACGCGCTAGCCGCTTAACTGGAAATTTCGCGGTATATAGTGATACCCAGTCGCTACTGGACGATTTGATGGATGGTGACATTTCCCACGCTTACGTGAACAGCCATTTGGCGGATAGTCTGATGTGGAGTGGTTATCGCGACAAGATAAAAATTATCGAAACCCCTAGCGATCCTAACCTGAATACGCGCCTCACCATGATTGTTCCCCCCGATCGAGAAGAACTATTGCATCTGTTAAATGATGCCATTGGTGCGTTTGGTCCCAAAGAGTTGGAAAGCATCTGGGGGCCGTATTCTCGCATGGCGTATAAATGGGGCATTGATAAGCGACAAGTGCTGCTTTACACCGCGTGTATTGCAATTCTTCTGGCTTTTCTAGGAATGGTGGTACTGAAGTACTACCACAAGATGAAGCAAAAAATCGAAACCTATTACGCTTCGCTATTGCGCACGCAGGGAAAAATCCATTGGCTGCGCGAAGTGATTGATGCGATCCCCGATATGATCTGTATTCGTGATACGGACAAGTCGGTTTTGTTGACCAACAAAACCTATCAAGCGCTGTCGGAATTGGCGGAATACCAAGATCAACACACGCTGAGTGATTACTTATTGCAAGGCTTGGATGTGGATCTCAACAGCGACTTCTCTATGACGATCTATGTGAGCGAGAAGGGGCATGCGCTATTTGGCTGCTACTACCAAGTGATCAACAAGGTGTTTGAAGAGGAAACGGATCACGGCGACTTCATCATGACTATGTTTAACGATGTCACCGCTGCGAAACTCAAAGAGCAGGGGCTAATTGAATCAAACAAAGTCGCCAACGCTCTGGTTCAGCAGAAAAAACAGTTCGTAGCGATTGTCAGCCATGAATTACGTACGCCGATTTCAGCCATGTTAGGTCTGATGGAAATTTTGCATTCTGGCTATAACAAAGCAGACCGTACCTTGGTTCTCTCTAATGCGATTGAATCGGCCAATCGATTGAAAGACTTGGTCGATGATATTCTCGATTACTCCAAATTGGACGCGAATCAAATGAGCGTTCACCCCGAGCCGACCAATTTAGTTTTGGCATTGTGCCCGTTGATCCGCTCGTTCGAGCCAATATTGGCGCAAAAGGGACTGACGCTTGATTTTTCATGGCAACCGAGCGCTTACATTGAGGCTGACATTGATATTTTGCGCGTCAGCCAAATTGTCTCCAACATCTTATCGAATGCCATCAAGTTCACCGACGAAGGCTCGATCACCGTAAGGATCAGCAGCTCAGAGACAACCCTTAATATCTCGGTGCGTGATACCGGAATTGGGATGAATGACGAGCAACTAGCTCGCTTGTTCGAGCCATTTGTTCAGGCCGATGTGCATATCGCCCGTAAATTCGGGGGGACAGGATTAGGCATGTCGATAGTCGCGAGTTTAGTTTCGTTGATGTCTGGTGCGATTAAAGCGACCAGCATGCTTGAGCTGGGCACCCGTATCGACGTGGCACTGCCGATCGAAGGACGACGGGTGTTTGGCTTGGCGTTGAATCCCCCTCAACCGGCGGCACATCGGGTTGAAAGTCAGTGGTTTGACGCACTCGGTGTGTTTGATGCGTTGAAAACCGATCACGCGACGTTGGCATGTAACGCGTTGCCTGCAGGATACAATTACTATCCCGACATGTTGCCTGTTTTTTCCACAGAGCCACGGTTATGTACAGAGCAGGAGAGTTTTGGGATCCACGGGCATGTGTTGGTGGTGGATGATGAGCCCATCAACCGATTTTTGATACACAAACAACTCGAAAGCCTTGGCTTGTCGGCCACCATTGTGAGCAATGGTTTAGAGGCGATCACGGAGCTTGAAAATCCAGACAATGACTTTGATCTTTTGCTGACGGATTGCCATATGCCAGAACTGGACGGCTTTGAGTTGGTTGGCAAGATCCGGGCGCACTGTCCAAAGTACGGTCAAATTCCCGTTATTTTCTACACGGCAGATTACTCCCACTCGACGGTAGAAAGGGCCAAGCAACTCGACGTCGTTCGGATCTTGTACAAGCCTTATACCTTGGCATCACTGCATAAAAAATTGCAGCAAACCCTAGGTCACCTCGCTGCGCCTTCGGCGATTGCCGTACCGTGGCACGATATGTCGAACCAGCACAATGTTAAAGAGATGGCTGCGGTGATCGTGGAATCGTTTTCTTTGGTGTTGGGTGAACTTGAGCAGCCTGATGTTGATATGAAGTCTATTGCGCACCGAGTGAAAGGATCGGCGGCGGTGATCAAAAATCCGCTGTTGACCGAGTTATGCCAGAAAATCGAACAAACGCCATCAGATCGTCAGTTATTGCTATTACTGGGTGGCGAAATAGCACGAGTTATTGAACAAGCAAAGACTTACTTAGCTGAATAGGCGACAGAGTTGGTTGGGTAAAAAGTAAGGAAGTAGTAGTGAAAATCTTGATAGTTGAAGATGAAAAAATTCAGTCGACATCGCTCAAACTGCATCTGTTTGAGTTGGGCTACACTGATGTTACCGTCGTCAATAACGTATCGCCTGATCACGGTAAATGCCAGTTCGGTGTTTATGACTTGGTCTTTTGTGATATCCGCATGCCCAATGTGGATGGCATTGCCTTGCTGTCAGAATACCTCAGTCGTGACTGCATCACTGGGGTGGTGATCATGAGCAGTGTTGAAGATGCGATCTTGCAGCTGGTCAACGGCATGTGTCATCTGTTGAACTACTCTTTCGTCGAAACACTGGCCAAACCGTTTGAGCAAGACAAACTGAGCGATATTTTAGAGCGCTTTTCTCACCTTTGTCGCAATCAAGCAGTGCTAAATCCAAGGCCGAGTTTAACGGAGCAAGAAGTCGCCCAAGCGTTTGATAACGATAAAGTGTTCGCGTTGTATCAGCCGCAATATGATTTTCGCTCGGGTAAGTTGGTTGGCGTTGAGGCATTAGTGCGAATTGATACGCCGCATTATGGGGTTGTGACGCCGGATCGTTTTTTGAACGTTGTTAACCGTATGGGCTACACCGAGCGTCTGTTTGTGGCGGTGCTTGAAAAGTCGACCTTTGCGGTGGCGAATTTGGCGAGCGATCTGAAGCTATCCGTCAATATCAACCAAAGCTTGCTGCAAACCAAATTGTGCGATCTCACCTTAATGATCTGTCAAATTAATAGTTTTTCCCCTGAAAAACTCACACTAGAGGTGACAGAAGAAGAAGCCTATAACGCCACACCGCGAGCTCTCGCTAACCTAGCGCGCTTGCGTCTCAACGGGGTGCAGTTATCGATTGATGATTTCGGTACCGGTTATGCCTCGCTTGAGCAGCTGGTGGATTTACCTTTCACCGAGCTTAAGATTGATAAACTCTTCATTGATAAAGCGACCTACGACTACAAACATCAGCAGTTGATCAAAATGATCTTGAACTTGGCGCAGTCGCTAAGCCTCAACTGTGTCGCCGAAGGGGTGGAAGACAACGACACCTGGGAGTATCTCAAAGAGCTAGGGATTGATGTTTGCCAAGGTTATTACACTGGCAGGCCGATGAGCATTCAAGAGATCAGCAACCTCGTACACTTCGTGACTGATTCTACTGTATTGCCGCAATTGGAAAATGCGAGAGTGCTAATTGGTCACCAAGATAGCCGTACTGCGAGTCAGTCTAAGAGCCCAAGAAAAGGGGTCTTGTTAGTCGATAGTAATGCAACGCGCGCTAGCGCGTTGGGCAAGCTATTGGTGAAAGAGAGCAATAATAAGCTCGCGGTTCATACTTGCTGTATCAACGAGGTGAGCGCGCTGCTTCGCGACTTACCGCTGCAGCATGTTGTGATTGACGATAGTCTCGCACTAAATGATAGCGAGTTTTTGCCGCTCACCGAGCTAGCTGCTGATACCGAGAGGCGGCCGTCATTTGATCTTCATCTGCTGGCAAGTAAAGAAAGCGTAGCAACACTAGGCGAGTACAACCTGATATGCAAAGAAGGTTTAGTGTTAGATACGGCGCGCAACGTGCTGCGGAAAATTGATGAGATAGCGTGCACGGAGAGCAAAAGTGCGGCTGGCTTGCTATCGGAGCGCGAGTTGGCAGTGGCGAAATTACTGATCGCCGGGTTTACCAACAAGTACATCGCCTATGAATTGGAGATCAGCCAAAAAACGGTCAGTACCTACAAAACGCGCATTTTGGCAAAACTAGGGCTCAATACCACCTTGGAATTATCCAAATTCATGTCCCATCATCGTTAAACGCGTAGCCAAAGGGCGCGAAAAAGGTACAATGCGCGCCCTTAATCGAGAAGATAGCAGATAACAATCCGAGGAAAATGATGACCGCGCCTACTACCATGACGTTCTTTGAACGCTTTGAAACCGATATTTTGGCGGGAACGAAAACGATCACCATTCGTGATGAAGCCGAGAAACACTATGTGCCGGGGACGATCGTGAAGGTCTCGACATTTGAAGATGGCCGCGAGTTTTGCTCGCTTCACATTGTTTCCGTGACCCCTATTTTATTTGATGAACTGACCGAGTTTCACGCTGAGCAAGAGAACATGACCTTGCCGGTGCTTAAAGACGTGATCCAAGACATCTACCCGGGCATCGAGCAACTGTATGTGGTGGCTTACGAGCTAGTGAAGTCATAAAGATATTTAATGGCTGGCGATCATCGTCAGCCGTTGTTGCTATCCCTTCCTCGTCTCACTCTTCGCACTTTGTCTTTGAGTAGCTTCCTGTGACTATCTCAAACTGTGCTTATCAATAGATCTAGAGTTTGATGTCCAGAGCAGACGCTCGCTCAGTTAAACAGTGAGAAGAACTTACGCTTGGTGTGGTACACCTCACTCCAGTGTTCATACTGTTCGAGTAAGTCGGCTTGATCCGAAGCATGATTTAGATAGTAATCCGCGAGTATGAGTGCTGTTTGCCCTGAAGGATCGAGTTTGTCGGCTTTGGTGTACCATTCAACAACGTACTCGCTAACGCCTGCATCACAGCGATTATCGACGTGGCAAGGCTGTTCGAGTCGGTATTGCTCGTAAAAAGCCAATGCATACATCGACAATCCGTGGTTGTGCGTAGTGGCCAAGTCCATTAGCCCCGCTTTGCCTTTATCTTGAAGCTCGATGTCCTTTGTTTCCAATCCTTTAATGATGTGATGGCTAAAGAAGGTGAATTGCTCATCGACTGATGCGTTATCGCTTAGCGCTGAAATATCAGTACCCAAAACCGCGCCATAATGTTTATTAAACGGTTCGAAAAAGGCAACGGAGGGGAAGGATGCGCAGAGTGCGATGAACAAGCTGAACAGTGTGAGTGTAGTTTTCATGATCATGACTTCAATGGGGTTAAATTAACTTAAGATGCGCAATCGATGCGACCGCTGTGGGTTTATCTCTTATCAGAACAATAATAAAACGCATCAAAAATAGGGGTTTAGGGTGTGACGTGACCATAAAGGTTTGCCTATCCGCTATCAATTGAGTTGTTAAAAAGCGGTCGTAAACTGCTAGGTGCATCGCAAGAACCGTTGAGCAGTGTCGATCTTGTGCGTCGATATCTTTATCACTTCGATAGTGAGTCAGAAAAGGACAAGGCTTGGCTATATGACTATCGCAACGCTTGCTGCGAACGTGTATGAAGATATTAACGGACAGATCACTTCAGTGACGTTGGGCAAGAGCCTAACGATTAAGATGGAGTGCGATGATTGGGATACGCTGCAAAAACGGCGTCGCTTTCAAATCCGTTGTGAGGGAGTGATTGAATCAACCGTCGGGCCTAGCGCAATTGGTTTTGTTGATGTTAGCGATGATCATTGTGTGTTGTGGCCTTACAACGCACCGCAAGGAAAGCTCTTTTTTTCTCAAGCACATTTGTCTTTGCCGCTAATGGGGGATGCGGTGTTAGGTACCCTGTATCGTGTTCATAATGAGATATTTCGAGGGCGAGTGCCTCTCAATACTTTTGTGAATATGTCGCTGTTTTCTACAAAGTTCCCACGGACTGGTTTAGTCGCGCATGGGCCTGAGCCTTTGCTCGTGCGATACAAGAACGTACTCGCGCAGAATGTGTTCAACGGCAATGAGCCGCTGCTAGCTACTGGTTATGTGCCAACTCATCGGCCTAACGGCGGTTATCAAGTTTTACTTTTTGATTCAGGTTTTGTGGTATGCCGACGGGTCGATGCTTGGCAGGAAAATGAGGCTACGGCCTCATCAAGTCAATGATGGGCTATCTCCATTTGATGCAGAAAAACGGCTTAAATCTGTGTCCGGTATTTGTTGACCACTACAGGCTTTGCTGAAAATGGGGGGGAAGCGGTCCATGCTCACTTGAGGAACTCCTTGTGCTGGAAAAGTGGCAAACCCAATTTATTTGCTCTGGTTGTGAATGGGTGATTTCCATTATAGATGATACGCCTAACCCAGATCTGAGAGCGCAATTAATTCATGCGTGGTGTGATGCACTGAATAGGGTGTCCTGTTCTATATTTTTAACCTTAAGGCGGTTCATTGATGTTGGACGAAATAACAAAGTCGGAAGAAATAGCCGAGTCGGAAGAAATAACAAAGGTTGAGGAGTTGTCGATGCTGGAAATTAAAGTCAGGCACATGGAAGAGCGTGATAATGAAGATTTGTTTGAGATCTACAGCTTTCCTGCAGTGACAGAAAATACCTCGCAACTGCCGTTCTTGAGCTCTAATAAAGTCGCCTCACTGTTTCTTTATCCGAACTGCTACACCTTGGTTGCTGAGCATGAGGGGAAGGTGTTGGGGCACGTAACCCTGTTTCTATCTGATAAAGTACGCGATAAACATTGTGGCTTGATTGCGCTTGCGGTGCATCCTAAAGCGCACCGTAAAGGCATTGGTAGAACCTTGCTGCTTGAAGCCATTAACCAAGCGGATAATTGGGTGAATTTAGTGCGGCTAGAGTTGGAAGTACAGGCCGATAACCTCCCCGCGATTGCGCTGTATGAAAGCGTTGGCTTTCAACTAGAGGGGGTTAAACGCATGAGCACCTTTAAGGCTGGGCGATATACGGACTTACATCTCATGGCGCGGCTCCGCCCCGATCTGTAACCAAACCATTGGGCGTGAAGTCATGCTTTAAAGTAGCGGCTATTGATCCGTGCTCTGAAGCCGCGCTCTGAAGCAAATCTAAAGAAACGGTGTTGAATAATTAGCCGTGAATGATCACGCGATATGCTAAGTGGATCGGTTATCTCGCGGGGGGACTCTCATCGCGGCGGGTTAGCCAAATAAGCTGATCGCGATGTTCGGTTTGACGGCAACCCGCACCCCATACGCGATTGAGGTATGGGGGGTATAGCGGCCACCAAAGCATGCCGACGGCGCGAACTCAAGATACTCGCCTGACGCATCGACTCTTCGCTGTACGCCTTGGCAGTCTACCAGCTTCATCTTAAAGGCAGGACTAGCCCTGGTTTCTGTACGGTCAACCAATTCAAATTCGACATCACCGTCGTATTGCCACACCGTTATTATCAGCCGCAATCCTGCCTTTTCTACGCAATAGCGATGATAGATATGATGAGGATCTTCCTCAGGCAAGACTTCTAGTACAGCTAATACGTCGGTTTCATCCCAAGTGAGCAAGGCGTTTCTCCTAAAAAGGCTGGCGGTAGCCTTGGCGCAAACACTATCTGCAGTTAAGCAGGGTTATAGCGGGATGTACCATTGAGATTTACCTTCGAACTCAAACACCATTTCTTTGCTTTCTTTTGGCGATGACATCACGCTGGCGGTGAGTGTAACCGCTAAGGCCTCATCATCTTTAATATTGATGTCGATGGTGGGATTTAATGCGATGTACTTACAATTTTCGTTGTAAGTGACCGAGTCCCAAGTGAAGTTGGAAAACGTTTTCTCGCTGTCAGTGGTCACGGTGAGTTCATCGATAATGAACAGCGGCTGGCTTTCCGCTTCTACGCTGTTTTCCATCGAGCAAACCAGTAACGATAACTCATACGGTGCGCGCTCAGGCTCTTGGTAGGAAGCACGAGAACCGTGAGGCATGAGCTCGACCACCATATCGTGAATTTGGTAGTCACCACACTGCTCGGCATTGGTAATGGCGTGGTAACCATCAAGGCAGCCTTGCGCGTTTGGCCCCGTGATTTCGTAATAAACGTGGCTGCGGGCTGGTGGATCAAAACACGCCACCACCATTAAGCAGCCCGTGCTGATATAGAACAGATTTTCGAACGATTTCATGCCGCCTTCCTCGGTTAGGGATCACGGGAAGTTAAGCACAGCCTTGGCGCACTATTGTTTGGAGTTTGTCAGAGATAACAGTGGGATGATCCGCGTGCCAATTTGGCCCTAATGGCAGGTGTTGCTCAGAGTGAGAGGCACAAAAAAACCGCCCTTAGGCGGTTCGATATCGCGTGTTTAGCAAGTGAAGGCTGATCAGCCGCAGCACTTTTTGTATTTTTTGCCGCTACCACAAGAGCAAGGCTCATTTCGGTTAGGCGTTTTTTCAAATACTTGGGTTTTTGGCTTGTTTAGCGCGCCATCCAGCTCAACGGTGTTCTCTTCTTGGCTCGCATCCACCGTGACAGTGATCACTAGGTCATGCTCTGCGGCAATCGCTTCTAGCTCGGCTTTGCGCTCGTCGCTTGCCACGATGACGGCAATAGGGGCTTGCTCAGTACCGGCTTTAACCGCACGTTTGGTGTTATAGCCGCTTTTCGCGTGACTTAGCATCACATCGCGACGGCCTTTGAAGAAAAATTTAGACATGGAATACTCGTTCACTTCGGTATGGTGCAATAAAGCGGGGATTATACTCATCTGCCTACAGAGATAAAGCAGTCTATCGGTTTATCCTTGCGATAGGCGTGGAAAAGCGGCTTGGTGATTTCACCACAAGGGCAGGGTGCGTTGAAAGGTTGCCTGACAGGCGATTCGAAAAGGTGGCGCCAGCCTTTAGCGGTTTGATAAACGCAGTGGGATGATCGAGGCCTTCGTTCGGTAGAAGCTAGGAGAAAGACCTCGATATGAACCTTAACTGCGAAGGTGTTGTGCCAAGCTATCTACCCGAGACATGGCCTCTTTGAGGCTTTGTGCGGTGACTGCAAACGGCATGCTTTTGATGTTGGGGTTGTTGACTGAGGCGTGGATCACTTCATCCAGTTCCGTCGCTTCAAGGTCGGCAATGTCTGCGAGCGAGACGGGCACGCCGCAGGCTTTGGCCAGTGTGATCGCATCGAGGATTTCATTATCACTACGTTGCTCTAGCGCCAGCAAAACCAGATTGCCGTAACCGACTAATAAACCGTGACCAAAGTGGCGGACCTTATCATTCACCGTAAAGCCGTTGTAGAGACCATGAGCGGCGGCTAAGTGGTTACCAATGCCCATGATGGAGGTAAAACCGGCATAGATGAATATCGCATCCATCACTTGCTCTAGGGCAAACGTCGGCTCGCCATTTTTGACCCCTTCACAGGCGTCTTGGCCGTAGCGAGCAATCACATCAAAGCAAAGCTGGCCATTATTAAACGCGGACATGTTTAAGCTGCCATCAGGGGTGCCGCCGGATACCACGCGGTATTCATAGAACTTGGCGAGCGTGTCGCCAAGGCCTGCCGATAGCCATTTTATCGGCGCTTTGGCGATGATTTGGGGTTCAATGATCACATAATCTGGCGCTTGTTTGAGCTTCCAAGAATCTTGATAGTGACCGTTATCATCGTAAATCACCGAGGTGGTCGCGATGGCGGCACAGGTGGCGGCAATGGTGGGAATGGCAACCAAAGGAATGCCCAGTTTAATAGAGACCACCTTACCGGTGTCGAGTGCTTTGCCGCCGCCAGCGACGATCAGAAAGTCCACTGCCTCGGGCTGAATTTGTGCGATCAGCGCATTGATGTTTTTTTCTGAGCATTCACCGCCATACCATACCGTATTCACGACGTCTAATTTGTCGAGTTGCGGTGCCATATAGGGCGTCGCGGCTTCAAGCGCATTGTGTCCACCAATGATAAAGACGCGATTGCCTAACGTTTCGGCAATATCTTCCAGCCGATCGATGGCACCAAACCCACGGAATATGGTGGAAGGAAAAGACATTCTCAAGCATGTTTGACTCATCATGACTCCTTTCGATTGAGTTTAAATTGCAACTTCAAAAAGATAATCATTCTTATTTGTTTGGTGCAACCTAATTTTCTAGGCATTTTTACTTGGGGTGCGGATAACCGTTGCGATTTGTCATGGAACGAGTTGCTTCTGAGCTTGGAATAAATAGTGTCGATGGGCGCACGTTTACTGTACGTGATAGTTAGGTTATCAAGTCACATTTGCGACGCTCCGCAATAATTAATCAATTGATTAAATCTGAGTGAATTTCGTGCGTGGTCATTTTCGCCGCAGTCTGCGTACAATGTTAATCAAATGATTAATTTTGGATGAAATGCCATGAGTGCCAAGCCAGGACGCCCCGTAGGAAAAGAGTCCGATGCGAGAAAACGGCTGATTGATGCAGCGCGTCCGCTGTTTATTCAACTGACCTACGACAAAGTGTCGACGCGCCGAGTGGCAGAAAGCGCGGGGGTTAATGTGGCGCTGATCCGCTACTACTTTAGTAACAAGGCCGGTCTTTTTGAAGCGGTGATCCAAGACACCATTGCGCCAATGCAAGCAGCCTTGCAGGCGGATCGCGAACACTATGGCGCGGCTTCGATGGCGGATGTATTGAAAGCTTACTATCGCTGCATGGCGCCGCACCCCGATTTTCCGCGTTTGGTGGCGCGAGTGATGAATGAAGATGACAACAGCGCCGAGCGCAAGATCTTCGAGAGTCATTTTCGCCGCTACGTCAGGCCGTTTGAGCGGCATTTTCTTCGCCTTATTCCCAATGAAATTCGCGATAACATCGACCCTGATCTCGCTCGAATGAGTTTTATGAGCTTAATGGTGTTTCCATTTCTGCTGCCAAAGGCGATGGCGGCGATTCACAATATTCATATCGACGAAGACTTTTTAGAACGTCTTGCCGATCACAACATTGCCCTACTGAAATACGGGATGCTACATCCTGCCCCTGCTGATAATGGAGATCTCAACCCATGACATCGCTTAAAAGAAAGTTGCTGTTTATTCCTGCGGTGTTAGCCGGGGTGGTTGTTTTAGTTTTAGCGGTGAAATCTCGCCCTGCGCCGCAGATCAATGCCGGCATTTCTAAAGACCGATTGGTTGAAGTGCAAGCCTTAGCCCGCGAGCCGATCGCGCCGCTGATCACCGGCTTTGGTCGTGTTGCGCCAAAACTCGAATGGCAAGGCATTGCGGAAGTATCGGGCAAAGTGGTGTACAAGTTGCCACAATTGGAAAAGGGCCGGGTGCTAGAAACCGGTACCGAGCTGCTGCGCATCGACCCATTAGATTACCAATTGGTGTTAGCCCAAGCGGAGGCCGATTATTCGTCGGCGCAAGCGCAGCTGTTGTCGTTAGATAAAGAAGAGAGCAACCTCAAAGCGCAGCTTAGGCTAGAGCGCTCACGGTTGTCGTTGAGCGAAAAAGAGCTGGCGCGTAAGCGAGATCTGCGCAAACGCGGTTTGATTTCGGCGTCAGAAGTGGATGCTGAACAGCAAAATATGCTGACAATCAAACGCACGGTGCAAGAGCTCGAAACCCAGTTATTCACCATGCCCAATGAGCGCAAGGTACTGCAAGCGCAGCTGGCTATCGGTGAAGCGCGAGTGGAAGAAGCGCTGCGCGCTCTGGAGAAAACCACGATCACCTTGCCGATGGATGCACGTATTGCGATGGTGGATGTCGAGCGCGATCAAGTGGTGAATCAACAGCAGGTGATGGTGGTCGCTCATGGTTTAGATACGGTAGAAATTGACGCCCAAGTGGCAATCCACGATATGACGGTGCTGATCAACTCCCTCAATACTGACACCTCGTCGAGCGCCGCCGCTTCGCGCCGATTTGCCGAGTTTGATACCAACGCGATCAATGCCATCGTCTCGCTGGCTAGCGGAAATCAGCAGTACCAATGGCAAGCCAAGGTGTCGCGCCTGAGTGATAGCGTCAATCCAAGCCAAGCCACCATGGGAGTGATTTTAGATGTGGATGTGGCGTCGGCCTCTGCACTGCTCACGCCGACGCTAGTGAACGGCATGTTTGTCGAAACCCAGTTGCAAGGCCAAGCCCAGCCGCATTTCGTTGTGCCAGAGCGTGCGTTGCATGGCGAGTTTGTTTATCTGATGGTCGATAATCGTTTGGAAAAACGCGCCGTTACACCGCTCTTTCGCCGCGATGATAAGGTCGCTGTGTCGGGCGATCTCAAAGAAGGGGATTTGTTGGTATTAACGGACTTGCTGCCTGCAGTGGAAGGCATGCGTTTGATCACCCAAGAGCAGATCCAAGCTGCTAAACAAGCCGCCGCAAAAGCGGCCGAAAATGCTACTGAAAAAGCTGCCGAAAAAGTAACGATGGTCAGTGGCGCGACTGCCACTATTGCTGCCAGTGCGGCGCAAGCAAACCTGGTTAATGAGCTTCAAATCAGTGGCGCGGTAGCGAGCGTTAATGCCATTGAAACCAGCGCAGCTGTGGCGACAGTATCCGGCGCAACGCCAGCCTTGGCGGTGGTCGCTGATATTGCCAGTGCACCTGACGCGCAAACCACAACCTTAGACAGCGACACCGCCCAAAGCGAAGCAGAGGGAACTATCGCTGAAGCGGCGGAGAGTTCATCGACGGAAGATGCCGCAGCCTCGTCGCCTTCATCCAAAGTGGGGAATGAGACACCTGAGATCACCCCAGAGGCGATTGTGTTGAGTGAGCAACAGGGCGCGGCTGCCGATGTCACGGCTGCGGAGGTCACGGCAGAGCCGCATGTGTTATCGGCCGCCAATGATTTTGAGGGAGAAGCGCCATGATCCGGTTTTTCTCGCGCCATCCCACCGCCGCCAATCTGATGATGTTGGCGCTGATCTTGGTGGGGGTGATCACGCAGCCCAAACTAAAGCGGGAAACCTTTCCTGAGTTTTCGCCGCCTTACATTATCGCGTCGGTGGTGTATCCCGGTGCGACGCCGATGGAGGTGGAAGAGAGCCTCTGTATGCGGATGGAAGATGCGATTGATGGGCTGAGCAATATTGTCGAATCGCGTTGTGAAGCGGTAGAAGGCTCGGCATCGCTGATCATCAAACTCACTAGCACTGAGATCGTGTCGCGCATGCTGGTGGATGTGCAAACCCAAATTAATGCAATTAACGATTTTCCCGCTGAGATTGAAGCGCCAGTAGTGCGTGAATTGGACTGGAACGAGCCAGTAGTGGATGTGGCGATCCGTGCTGATCTGCCAATGCCCGAACTCAAAGCCTACGCCGAAACCCTTAAGCGCACCTTGAAAATCGACTACGGCGTCGACTTGGTGGATGTGGCGGGGTTTTCCGAACATCAAATTCGGGTTGAGCTGAATCAAACGGCCATGCGCCAACTTGGGCTGAACGTCGGCGATATTGCGAGCACTTTAAGTCGGCAAAACCTCAATTTACCCAGCGGCAATTTAGAGCTGCAAGATCGTAACTACCTGATCCGCTTCGATGCGCGTGAAGTTGATCCGGTTGCTCTCGCCAAAGTAGTGGTTAGCGCCGACAGTGATGGCGGGGTGATCCGCTTGGGCGATATTGCCACCATTACTGATCGCTTTGCGCTTGATGAGCAGAAAATCGCCTTTGATGGCGAGCCGTCGGCGATGCTGCGGATCAGCAAAAATAAAGCTGATGACGCCTTGCGTATTAAAGAGATGGTGGCGGAGTTTGTCGCGCTAGAAAACGCCAAAGCGCCCGACGGCATTACGTTGTCGCTGACCAATGACTTTTCATCGCTATTGTGGGATCGCCTTACCATGATGCTGCGCAATGGCTGGCAAGGGGTGGTGTTGGTGTTTGGGGTGATGTGGCTGTTTTTCAGTTTGCGTTACTCGTTCTGGGTGGCGGCTGGTTTGCCGGTGGCATTTCTCGGCAGCATGTTTTTAATGGCATCGCTGGGGCTGTCTATCAATATTATGTCGCTGGTGGCGTTGCTGATGGCTATCGGGATCATGATGGATGATGCGATTGTGATCTCCGAGTCCATCGCATCGCACATTGATAAAGGGTTGCCGACCAAAGAGGCGGTGTTAAAAGGGGTACAGAAAGTCTTTCCTGGGGTGTTGTCGTCGTACCTGACCACGATTTGTATCTTCGGCAGCTTGCTGTTCTTGCAAGGGGAGATGGGCGCAGTATTACGGGTTGTTCCGCAAGTGCTGATTTTGGTGCTGACCTTGAGCTTGGTTGAGGCGTTTTTGATCTTGCCGAATCACCTTTATCACTCGTTGGAAAAGCAGCGCAACGAGAAACCCGCGCCCCGTTGGAAGCAGCGTTTCATGGGGGCGTTTGAACGTTTTCGCAATGAAACCCTTACCCGCGCGGTGGCCAAGGTAGTGAGCTGGCGTTACTTGTTCGTCGGTGGGGTGGTTGGGTTGCTCTTTGCTTCCTTTGCGTTAGTCGCTGGCGGTTGGGTGAAGTTTGTCGGTTTTCCAGAGTTGGACGGCGATATTGCTGAAGCGCGGATCATTATGCCGCCGGGGTCAACGTTGGGGCAAACCGATGCGATCGTGACGGATATCGTCGCTGCCGCGCATCGAATAGGCGATAAATGGACGCAAGAAAAAGAAGCCGGTGAGCCGCTGATCGTGGCTGTGACCGAGCAATATAATTTCAATGCCGATGCTGATGAAACTGGCCCTCACGTGGCAACGGTAAGGCTTGATCTGCGCAGTGCAGAAGAGCGCGGCACCTTGATCAACGATTTCATTGCTGCGTGGCGTGAGGAAACCGGCGCACTAGCGGCCCCTATTTCACTTGCCTTTAGGCAGCCTGCTATGGGCCCGGGCGGTAAAGATCTAGAAATCCGTATGCAGCATGATGATTTGGATGTGTTGAAATCAGCCGCCATCGATGTGCAAATGCTGCTCAAGGAGATCGCTGGGGTTAGCAATGTGCTCGATGATATGCGGATGGGTAAGCCAGAGATGAAAATTACCCTGCGCCCCGGGATGGAAAGCTTTGGCGTTGACGGTCAAATGGTCGCGGCGCAATTACGCGCAGCTTATTACGGTCAAACCGCCGATGAAATTCAAGTTGGGCCGGAGAACATCAAGTTGGAGGTTATGCTTAACAAGTCGCAAGCAGGCGATCTACAACAATTGGCGAACTTTCCGGTGATCATGCCCGACGGTAGTGCCTTGCCACTGTCGACTATCGCCTCATTGGATTATCAGCGCAATTATGTGCGGATCCAGCGTATCGATGGGCTGCGTACCATTACGGTGACAGCCGATCTTGATCAAAGTGTAGTGAGCGCGGCAGAGATCTTGCGTCATTTCAACGCGACAGAAAAAGCCGATATGTTAACCCGTTATCCTGGCTTACGTTTTGTGGTTGAAGGGGCGGCGAAAGACACCGCCGAGACGGGGCAATCCATGGCGACAGGGTTTGCGATGGGTATCTTTGGGGTGTTTGTGATCCTCAGTTTTCAGTTCCGCTCTTATCTTGAACCGTTTGTGGTGATGCTGGCGATCCCACTAGCGCTGATTGGGGTGATCTGGGGGCATTTCTTGTTGGGCTATCCGCTCAGCATGCCCAGTATGATGGGGTTTGTTTCTCTGGCGGGGGTCGTGGTGAACGATTCTATCTTGCTGGTGCAGTACATTCGCCATCACCTTGATGAGGATGAGCCAATGGCACAAGCCGTGGTTCAAGCAAGCCGCGAGCGTTTTCGGGCTGTATTCCTTACCTCGTTGACCACGGCTGCTGGTTTGTTGCCTTTGATGCTGGAAACCAGCTTGCAAGCGCAGGTGATCAAACCGCTGGTGATCTCGATTGTGTTCGGCATTTTCGCCTCTACCTTGCTGGTATTGTTCATGATCCCAGCGGCGTACACGATTTTGAATGATTTTGGTTTGGTGAAGCGCCACCACGCGTTGGTCGATCCGGCTGAAGAGTTGCCGGCGTAGAGTTATATTCAATGAGTGAAAAGTGGCATCGGCGACAGCGTCTCGTCGGTGCCATTGTATTTTCTGTATCATGCATTTCCCTGCACTTTTCCCCTTTCTTCCACTGAAAAAACGGGAAATTCGCATCACCAGAAATGTCGACTCGCCTCTAAAAAGCCTTTCCGCTTATTTACTCAACTAAGGCGATTGCCTAGGGTGGGCAAGTGTTAAGGGAGGAAGTCTATGATGAACGATCTTTTTTATGTTTTCTTGGTGGTCGGGATTGGCATGAGCGTGGCGCGATTTCTCTTTCGCAGGATGCGGGCGAAAAACCAATATCATTCCTATCTCACCCTAGAAGAATATCAGCAGCGGCACCCCCACTTGGTCGAGCAAGGCGCTGCGAAGTGTTTTGAATGCCAAGGTAGCAGTATTGATACCGTGCCGCTCGGCAGAACGTTTAGCCAAAGTAACAACATACATATTTGTCGCCACTGCGGGATCAAGCTGTACCGCTCAGAAAGCGCGGACTAAAAGGCAAAAACAATAAATGTTCAGGAGGGTGGGGTGGGCACATCGCTTTCTAAACCGAACGCATCAGACCGTCAGGGTTTATGTGCACATTTTGCTAAATAATAGGTTTGGAAACAGCGCATGCGCACTAATAAGCTGTGAGGCGTATGCCATACATCGAGTTCAATCAATATTCAGGTGAACACATGAAATAAATACATCAAAACCACAAACAAAAATTATTTAAAGATCAAAGGAGTTATGTAATGAATGATAATAAGAAACCACTCGGTTTAGTTTTGATATCTGTTTATGGCACATTTAATGGACTGTTTTCATTGTTTGCCGGCGGGATATTGATCCTAGCTAGTTCTATACCTGAAATTCCCGCTTGGATAACGTTTTTGTCACTATTAACAATTATTTGGGGAGCTCTTTTATTAACTTCGGTCTATGGGATTTGGACTTTACAGTCCTGGGGGTTAAATCTCACTTTCTGGTTGTATGTAGTATCAATCCCTTTAAGTGTTTTTATCTATATTTCCAATCTATCCAGATTCTGAAATGAGCATTGGAAATACAGCTTTGCAATTATTTGGGATTGCTATAGCAGTTTTAGTGATTTCTTACACAAAGAAAAGCCAAATAAAATTGCTATTTCAACCTACCGAACAATATGCCTAACAAGTCAATCAAAGGGACGCCTTTGGCGCCCCTTATTGAGACGCTATATAACTAACACATCCAAAGAGGGAATATGGAACCAGTTAAAATTAGGAAGGCAGATAGCAGTGATGCTGAAACGATACTTCGATTTGTCACAGAATTAGCGACCTACGAAAAGGCGGAACATGAGGTAAAAGCGACTCTCTCAGACTGAATAGCCACCGACTTGATAGACACCCCTGAGTTAGACATTATTACTAACAGAGAGGTGTTTATGAGTGGTAAGAGATTTCCAGAAGAATTCAAAATTGAAGCAATAAAGCAGGTCACCGAAAAAGGCCACAGCGTCGTGGATGTTGCCCATCGTTTAGGGACAACAACGCACAGCCTTTATGCGTGGATAAAACGCTATGGCCCTGATGCATCTCATCATCAAGCCAAATCTGACGAAAGCGAAGAAATTCGTCGTCTCAAGAAAGAGCTAAAACGTGTTACAGAAGAGCGCGACATATTAAAAAAAGCCGCGGTGTACTTCGCAAGCCAGTCCGACTGAGGTACGCCTTTATCCGTGCTCATCAAGCGACTTGGCCTATCAGATTGATGTGTCATGTCCTCGACATCCATCCTAGTGGTTACTATGCCTGGGTTCAAAACCCTGACTGCCAACAGGAGCGGCGGCGGAAATATCTCCTCGGACGCATTAAGCAGTTTTGGCTAGAATCGGGCGGAGTCTATGGCTACCGGAAAATTTATAGCGATCTGAGAGATGAGGGTGAGGCCTGTGGAATTAATCTCGTTCATCGCTTGATGAAACGTGAGGGTTTACAGTCTCAACGGGGATATCGGAAACCTCGTCCTCGTGGAGGTACTGAAAATGTCGTTGTCGCTAATAAGCTGGCGAGGGAATTTAATCCAACTGCACCGAATCAATCGTGGGTAACAGACATTACTTACATCAAAACACACGAAGGCTGGTTATATCTGGCTGTGGTCATCGATTTATTCTCAAGACGTGTGATTGGGTGGTCGATGAAGAA
This sequence comes from Thaumasiovibrio occultus, assembly GCA_019703815.1. Taxonomy (GTDB): domain Bacteria; phylum Pseudomonadota; class Gammaproteobacteria; order Enterobacterales; family Vibrionaceae; genus Thaumasiovibrio; species Thaumasiovibrio occultus. Next base: position 255,594 of record AP023053.1, read on the forward strand.
TCGGATAACCAAAGAGTTGGTATTGGATGCATTGCTGATGGCGATTTGGCGCCGTTCGCCGAAAGAGAAAGTACTTGTACATTCTGATCAGGGCAGTCAGTACACCAGTCATGATTGGGATAAATTCCTGACTCAGCATGGCTTGGAGTCGAGTATGAGCCGCAGAGGCAACTGTCATGACAATGCGGTTGCTGAAAGCTTTTTCCAGTTATTGAAGCGAGAACGTATCAAGCGAAAAATCTACTCAACGCGAGAAGAGGCACGGATGGATATCTTTGAATATATTGAGATGTTCTACAACGTAAAACGTCGGCACGGTTCCAACGATCAGGTGTCGCCTGTAGAGTATGAAAAGCAGTACGAAGAAAGGCTCAAAAGTGTCTACTGAGTCGGTGGCTATTCAGACATTGAATCCAGCTTATTCTCACCTCAGTCTACCGCTCATGCGATTATCTGTGAGGTTAAAGGTGAGCCGGTTGGATTTGCGGTTTACTTCTACAACTATTCAACTTGGTTGGGTAAGAACGGTTTGTATCTTGAAGACTTGTACGTTTCCCCTGAGTATCGTGGTGTGGGCGCAGGGAAAGTGATCCTCAAATATTTAGCCAAGCTAGCCGTTGAAAAGGGCTGTGGCCGATTCGAATGGTGTGTTCTTGATTGGAATGAGCCAGCAATTAGTTTCTATAAATCTATTGGTGCAGAGCCCCAAGATGAATGGGTTAACTATCGACTTTCCGGTAGTGCACTCATTGAGTTTTCAAAATAGTCGTTGTATTACAAATTATTCAGAGTGACAGTGGACTTGATCTGTTTTACTGAACACGCCAAGCTCGCCCACCATTTGTGTGGGCGTTAAGCGCACCAAGGATAGGCACGATGATATTAGAGACTTCTCGGCTGAGAATAAGAGAAATATTAGAATCTGATTTAGAGAATCTCTCCGAAATGCTTGCCGATGAGAAAGTGATGGAATTCTCGGTGAATGGCCCCATGAGTAAAGCCCAAACTATGGCGTTTATTAACTGGTGCCAATCATCTTACAACGATCATGGAGTGGGGCCTTGGGCGTTGATCAGTAAAATAGATGATGCATTCATAGGCTTCGCCGGTCTTAGCAAAGAGTGTATTGATGGCGTTGAAGAAATCCATATTGGCTATCGGCTTGCAAGCAAATACTGGGGCCAAGGCTTTGCTACCGAAGCCGTTAGCGCGGTAGTTGACTACGGGTTTAGCAGAAAAGGCCAAAATAGAGTCTGTGCCATCATTGAACCTGAGCACTGTTCATCCATAAGGGTAATAGAAAAAGCAGGCTTCAAACTCTCGAAGCAGACCAAATTCCATGAAAAATTAACCAACATTTACGTTAAGAGTAATCTATAAAATTGTGCTTTCAGCGCTTAACAAGCCTATCAACTTTGCGCTTTTCGCGGCGGGACGCAGCAAAGCTCTAGCGGTTAACCACAAGGAGTAATATGTGATTGTAATAGCTCGGTTTTCTTTTCCTCACGAAGCTCACATTGCGAAAGCTAGCCTAGAGAGCGCGGGAATAGAAAGTTATATCGCTGACGAGCACACGGTGAATACGCAGTGGTTGTACTCAAACGCGATAGGGGGTGTTCGGCTTTTGGTTGCAAAGGCTGACTTAGACGTTGCGACACAAATACTGAATAGTGACTTCTCAGAGTCATTGGAACATTGTGTTGTTGCTGATAACTCACAAGATGTGTGTCCAAATTGTGGTAGTAACGATCTATCCGCGCATACGAAAGGTAAGCGACCCGCATTCTTAGTGTTTCTTTTACTCGGATTTCCATTGTTCTTTTATAAGCATGGATATAAATGTAATCAGTGTGGTGAGTTCAGTGAAACGCTTTGAGCCGTGATATGTTCAAGTCGCTCTACTGGCGAACGCTGACAGCTACGTTATGTAAAGGAGAGCAGTATGTTCCTAGGTGTTCAACTTTATGCTTTTGCAAAAGAGTATGTGTTAAATGAACCTGACCATGTTTTTAGACGTCTCGCTGAAATGGGTTATCAAGCTATTGAAATGCCATTTTTGATGGACGTCCATCCATACAAAAAAAATAAATTTACAGTATTCAGCGTTGCATACTGGTCCTGATGCTCTGAAAAATTTACCCGAAATAATAGGTCACTTACAGTCAAATGACTGCCAGAACTTATGTATCTCTGGCCCTTTGACATGGCATGACCGAAGTTTAAGTAACTTTAAAAAGACGTGTGAATTTTTAAATGAAAAAGCAGAGTTGTTGAAGTCGGAAGGCATCAAAATACACTATCACAACCATGATTTTGAATTTAAACCTGCGGAAGACGAAATTAGTCCTTTTGATATTCTATTGGAATATCTTGAGCCATCATTGATTCAATTTTGTGTAGATACAGGCTGGCTCCATATGGTTGGATTAGATCCCGTTATTTTTCTAAAACAACATCAAAATCGGATCTCATACGCACATTTGAGAGATTTCCTTAATGGTAAGTCTGTAGCATTAGGTGAAGGCTCGGTTGATGTCGCAAGTATTGTCCGCGAGTTAAGTGATAACTCTGCTCTGGAATGGTTAGTGGTAGAGCATGAACCTGAGAATGAGGCTTTTGAAAAATTAGCGGTGAGTCGATCTTATCTAAAGACGGCGTTATCGCTGTAAATTATTCCTCGAATAACAGAACGATCAAGGCGATGCTGGACTTGATCCGTTTTACTGAACACGAACTGAAGCTCTCTGGCGTTGCCATGCCAGCCTACAAACAACTTACAGTATGGGAGTCATAATGATAGTTACCATTCAAGGCCCCAGTTTTTACGGGCCAGAGGACGAAGAGGTTTTTTTCGGGTGTTTGTACTCGCTACCTGAGTTTGAAAAGGTTGTTGGTGTTGGTCTCAATCTAGACATACATTTCAAGGCGCCAGTGTCAGGTGACGTTATCAAGCTTTTGTTGGTTATTTGTCGTCGCTGGGGCATAGATGTGAGCCCGCTAAGAAAGCACATCGATGATTTAGATGTTGATTCATTGCTTTGGGATGACGACATATCGCTACCCTAATCATGACGAGGGTAGCATTGGTGAATTCAAGGGCGACAAGACATGCTAATCACAACATGAGCAGGACGTGAGAAACAGCGCGCTGTAGTATGCACTGCGCTCAGTATTAGCGCTTTTATTGAGTAACGATAATGGATAGCAAAGCCTATATTGAAAAACGTCTGCTGGAGGCGGGTTGGTATCCGACAAGACGCGGCGCAGCAACATGTGCACATTCTGAAGAGCAACGTCTGATGGAAACCACTCCGGCATTGGCGCAAGCATTAGCGATAGCAGCGGAATATGGTGGCTTAGAAGTAGGGGAAGTGGGTGCTGGGCGTGAGATCAGCGCTAGCGACATTTGTTTTCTGACTCAGGTTTTTAACTTCACGGCGGATATGGAATTGAACTGGCAAGGCGTCGTGCCACCCTTGTATTGCTTTGCGACTGCTCATCATCAACATCTCTGTTTGCTCGTAGATAATGCCGGCGATTTCTATATTTTCACTGATCCTGACGAGCGGTTATATAAGGTAGAGAGCTTTGATGATTTATTGCGAAAGGTATTGCTTGGGATCCGCTATGGGGATGGGTTAGAGATATGATCATTATATGGAAATTATGTATTAGTAAAATGTTTATAGATAAATGATGAATATTTATGCGACACGTGGTGATTTAGATAAATTGCTTTACTTTTTGTCTGGAAAATATTCAGAGAGTGATAAGAAAGTAATTTGTTATTCTCTGGTTGATTTTTCTCCACTTCTGATTTTTTGTTTTACTTTGTGTTTATCTTGTTTAAAAAAAAACTTCTTGTGTTTTTTATTTTATTATCTATGGGGTTGGTCAACAATTGTTTGCGCAAGAATAATTTCATGTTATACATAAAGAAAAATGAGAAATTGTTGAAATGATTTTATATTGCGTCCATGAGAGAGCAGAGAAGTACGCTCATCGGCTAGAAAATTTCCAGAATCAATTGCAGTTGGTTAAAGAAGAATATGAGCTTGTTTGTATAGATTCTTTCCCAGCATCTGAATTTACTAGTGATAATGACTCTAAGTTCAACCGTTTACACTTGTCAAAAAAAAGTTCAGAAAAGTCATGCTTTTGGAAACACTATGATGTTCTGAATAGAATCGCTGATTCAGGTGAGTGTGGATTGGTCATTGAAGACGATGGGATTTTTAAATCAGATATACTGTTTGAATGTCAAAAACTAATCTCTAAGATAAGATCAGAAGATAACTATTATATCAACATCGAGTATAGTGGCGATGATGTTCCTTTTTGGTTTGCCAATAAATCATTGGTTAAAATGAAAGGGACGAAACGAACAGGTGGATATATAGTTAGCCCTGCTGCAGCACGGAATTTGTGTAATATTATAGATGCCCACTTAGAAGCTGATGAGTCTTTCGCTTATTGCTCAGATGATTTTGTAACTATTTGTTGGGAAAGAGCTGGTATTAACGTTTTTTGGTCAGTAAAACCTTTGGTCTGGCAAGGTTCAAAGTCGGGAAGGTTTGAAAGTGATTTGTCGTTCAGAGAAAGTACAAATTATTTTAGACTGTATGAGTTCTTGCTATTTAACGTGATGCCATTGGCGAATAAGTTTAGAGCTGGCTTTAGACGCAAAATTAGAGAAAGAGTGTTGTCTCTAGCTATTTAGCAGGCTCTGCGCAGTTATTTTTCAATGACATATCTATAATGGTTTTTAGGACACTATTTTTTAGTGTCCTTTTTTCTTACGTCAAATTTGAAAACAGCATAGGTTAAACCGCAAGAGAAAAAACTAACATTAGCACTTGCACTTGCATTGTCCCATCTCCCAGCCATGCTCTTCGGCCAGTAGCGCTAATGCACTCATTTCTGCTTTGGTTTCCTCAATTAGCCATTGTGTAATGTCATCCAATAGCGGCGATTTTTGCTTTTGATGGTAGTAGTACTTCCAAGTGCCCTGTTGAATGCTCACGCCGGTTGGACAGTGAAGAAAGTTTTGCTGCAATTCGGGCAGCACCAGTAATAGATCTGTCACTGTGGCACCTTGGCCTGACAGGCAAGCGCTTAGCGCGAGATCGAGATAGAAATAGGTGAGGTGGCGCACGGGTGCGGTGTCACGATGCCCAACATATTCCAACCAGCTTTGCCAATCGATCCTATCTAGTGTGGGATGGATCCGGGTTTGGGTTAAGACATCATTGAGTTCCAGTTTCTGTGACCCTGAAGCGTAGACGGGCGCGACATATTCTGGGCGCAGCAGCGACACACTGGGATCTTGCACCGCTTTGCGGGTATTGAAGATCAGAATGTCGTAATCACTTTTGTGCAATCCGGCATCTTCATCCAGTGTGGGCACGACTACTATCTCAAGTTCCGGGTACTTGTCATTCAGATGCTGCATTTTCGGGATCAAATTTCGGGTGGCATAACTTAAAGCCGCTTTGATCACAATGCGTTGGCTGTCTCTCGGTTGCCACGCGCTAATCATGCTGTCGAGGGCTTCAAAATGTTTACTCAACGCGGCATAGAGTGCTTGCCCTTCCGCGGTGAGCAGAATGTGTCGATGGTGGCGCTCGAACAGAGGGGTTTTTAGCTCATCTTCTAGGGCGCGAATTTGCCGACTCACCGCACTTTGCGTCACATTGAGCTCGTCTGCGGCGAGAGTGAAACTGAGTTTTCTTGCCACCGCTTCGAACACTTTTAAGCCATTGTGAGAATAAGGGAGGTTGGGATAGGGTTTCATTCGCAATTCCTATGATCTGAACTCATGCAAGACTGACATAAATATCAATTGAAAACCAGCAGTGCTATCGCTACTTTGAGGCCTCTAAAAATAGAGGTATTCATGAAACTCATTCTCTCTCTCGCATTTCCTTTGATCATCTCACAGCTGATCAATATGACGCTGGTATTAACTGATGTGTGGATGATGTCACGCCTGTCGGTCGAGGCAATTGCGGCCGGTGGTCTGGGCGCCGCAGTTTACAATTTCGTTATTATGATTGCCGCTAGCATTGTGGGTTGTGTCGCCAACTTGATTGCGATTGCCTTTGGTAAGCGCGCTACCCAGCCCGAGCTAGGTGACCGCGAGGTTCGTGAAGCCGTCAAGGGCGGTGTGCTGATGGCTATCGTATTAAGTGCGGTGAGCTTAGGTCTGTTTGCTATCGCGCCGCAACTGCTCATCAAAGCACAACAGCCCGCAGAAGTGGTTGATCTGGCGATGGTATATCTCGACGCCCTTAAATGGACTGCGATTCCAGGATTGATGCTGCTGGTATTTCGCGGCTTAACCAGTGCCTTTGGCAGCGTTCGTTCGATTATGGTGATGTCGCTCGCTACGATTGTACTGAATGTGCCGATCAGCTACGTGTTGGCATTTACTTTTGGCATGGGCCTTAGCGGCTTGGGCTTGGGCTCTGCGCTGGCTGCGGCTATCGTGATGCTCAGCTACGGTATTTGGGTCTTCTCTCAGCCGTTGTTTGCGCCTTTTTCGCCATGGCTTAACTTGCATGAGTACCGTATTAAATTGCTGTGGCCGCTCGCCGCACTTGGTTTGCCGATTGGACTCGCGTCATTGCTAGAGCATGTGCTTATTTATGGCGGCACCTTGATGGCAGGTACCATTAGTATTACCGCGCTCGCGCTGCATCAGATCTTGCTGCAGTGTTTGGGCTTTACGTGGAATATCAATTTCGGCTTATCACAAGCTGCTGCGATTTTGGTGGGGCGCGATTTTGGCGCTGGCAATATCGCGGGGATCAAGCGAACGGCGATTCGCGCCTTTGGCTTAGTGAGTGGCTTGAGTTTAGCCCTTGCTGCGGTGTTTATCGGTTGGCCTGAAAGCATTGTTGCTCTGTTTAACTTGGCCCAAGAAGGGGAGGCGGTCACACGCCTGTTTTATAGCGTCCTTTTGGTTGTTGCGCTGTCGTTTATCGTTGATGCATGGCAATTACTGGCGATCAACTTGCTGCGTGGCATGAAGATCGTGATGGCACCGACGGTGATCACAGGGATTGGCTACTGGTTATGCGGTTTGCCTGCCGCTTGGTGGTTGATGGGCATTTATGGTCTTGGCGGAATTTGGGCAGGGATCGGTATTGGCCTTGCGATCACGGGTGTGCTATTGCTGGTGTTATTGTTGAAAGCGATCCGTGAGCAAGAGCATCCGCGAGTTGTGGAGGTGCTTTCTGATAGCCCGGTCTGCTAATGGTTTACGAAAAAAGAGCGGCATTTGCCGCTCTTTGTATTTCAGGCGTTTATATTTAGCTATCTAACAAGTCGTTGGCGGTTGCGACGACGTTTTCTGTGGTGAAGCCAAACAGCTTGAACAGCTCATCAGCGGGGGCAGATTCACCGAAGGTGGTCATACCGATAATGCGACCATCGAGACCAACGTATTTGTACCAGTAATCCGCGATACCCGCTTCGATGGCGATGCGGTTGGTGACACTGGCGGGTAACACATGCTCACGATAGGCCGCGTCTTGCTGATCAAACGCATCAGTTGATGGCATCGACACCACGCGCACTTGCACGCCTTGGGCGATCAGCTCGCTCGCCGCATTCATGGCTAATTCAACTTCAGAGCCGGTCGCGATCAAGATCAGATCTGGCACGCCGCTGCTATCACGCAGGATATAGCCGCCTTTGGCGATATTGGCGACTTGCTCGCTATCACGCGCTTGCTGAGCCAAGTTTTGGCGTGAGAACACTAGCGCAGTCGGGCCGTCTTTGCGCTCAATAGCGCGTTTCCAGGCCACAGCTGACTCGACCTGATCACAAGGACGCCAAGTGCTCATGTTGGGCGTAACGCGCAGTGATGCCAATTGTTCCACTGGCTGGTGGGTTGGTCCATCTTCACCCAAGCCAATCGAGTCGTGGGTATAGACTTCAATGTTTTGCACTTTCATTAGCGCTGCCATGCGCATTGCATTACGGGCGTACTCGACAAACATCAAGAAGGTCGCGCCGTAAGGAATGAAGCCGCCATGCAGTGCAATACCGTTGACGATCGCTGTCATGCCAAATTCACGTACACCGTAATGGATATAGTTGCCGGATGGATCGGATGGGGTTAATGCCTTCGAGCCTGACCACATGGTGAGGTTGGAAGGGGCGAGATCTGCTGATCCGCCTAATAATTCAGGCAATAACGTGCCAAACGCTTCGATGGCATTTTGCGATGCTTTGCGTGAGGCGATGGTCGCCGGATTGGCTTGTAATTCTGCGATTAAGCTTGTGCTCGCTTGCTCCCAATTGGCGGGTAACTCACCGGCTACTCGACGTCGGAATTCTGCAGCCAGTTCAGGATACGCCTTCTCGTACGCTGTAAGTTTCTCACTCCACGCCTGCTCTTTTGCCTTACCTGTCTCTTTGGCATCCCATTGCTCGTATATTTCGGTTGGAATCTCAAATGGCGCGTAAGGCCATCCCAAAAACTCGCGTGCTGCGAGGATTTCTTGCTCGCCTAACGGCGCACCATGGCAATCATGAGAGCCTGATTTGTTCGGCGAGCCAAAACCAATTACGGTTTTACAACATATCAAAGTTGGACGTTGGGTGTCTGATTTTGCTGACTCAATTGCGGCGTTGATCGCGTCGCTATTGTGGCCGTCTACACCGGCGATGACCTGCCAACCGTAACTTTCAAAGCGCTTAGCGGTATCGTCAGTGAACCAGCCCTCGACGTGACCATCGATTGAGATCCCGTTGTCATCCCAAAAGGCGATCAACTTACCCAAACCGAGTGTGCCTGCAAGAGAGCACGCTTCGTGCGAGATCCCTTCCATCAAACAGCCATCGCCAAGAAAGGCGTAGGTGAAGTGGTCGACAATCTCGTGACCGCCACGGTTAAATTGCGCAGCGAGGGTTTTCTCAGCAATCGCCATACCCACAGCGTTGGTGATCCCTTGGCCTAGTGGGCCGGTGGTGGTTTCAATGCCCGGCGCATAGCCATATTCTGGGTGGCCAGGGGTTTTTGAATGGAGTTGGCGGAAGTGCTTCAACTCATCCATCGGTAAATCGTAGCCAGTGAGGTGGAGCAGCGAATAGATCAGCATGCTGCCGTGGCCATTAGACAGCACAAAACGGTCGCGATCAGCCCAATTAGGGTTGGTTGGGCTGTGGTTGAGGTGATCGCGCCACAGTACTTCGGCGATATCAGCCATGCCCATTGGTGCGCCGGGGTGGCCTGAGTTTGCTTTTTGGACGCCATCCATACTGAGTGCGCGGATAGCGTTTGCCAGTTGTCGTCTTTCCATGGGATTCCTACCTGCTCTTAGGGGCTTTATCATTAAGAAAAGGAAGCCAGAAATAAAAAGAGGAAGCCCGTGCTTCCCCTTTATGGTTATCGTTACAGTTTAGCGGCAATCATAGTTTCCAACTTGCCCTGATCGATGGCGAAGTTACGAATGCCTTCTGCCAGTTTTTCTACCGCCATCGCGTCTTGATTGTGCTCCCACAAGAACTCAGCGTGGCTCATTGTGTCAGGACGCGGCTCACTGGCTACATCGCTCGATAGCTTACGTACAACCGTATCTTGGCTGTCACTTAACTCTTGTAGCAGCTCAGGGCTGATAGTGAGGCGATCACAACCGGCGAGTTCGAGAATTTCACCAGTATAACGGAAGCTCGCGCCCATAACGACGGTGTTGTAACCACGTGACTTGTAGTAGTTGTAGATGTTGGAGACAGACATGACACCTGGATCTTCGTGCGGCGCAAAATCACGGCCTTGTTTCGCTTTGTACCAATCCATAATGCGGCCAACAAACGGCGAGATCAGGTACACCCCGGCTTCGGCACACGCGCGTGCTTGAGCAAAAGAGAACAGCAGGGTGAGGTTACAGTTAATACCTTCGCGTTCGAGAATTTCGGCAGCGCGGATCCCTTCCCATGTGGAAGCCAGTTTGATCAAGATGCGATCGTTGCTAATACCGGCATCGTTGTAAAGTTTGATGAGCTTGCGGGCTTTCTCGACGCTGGCGGCGGTGTCGTAAGACAAACGTGCATCGACTTCGGTTGAAATGCGGCCGGGAATAATATCGAGGATCGCTTTACCAATGCTCACCGCGAGCATGTCGGCAGTGTCTTCAATTTGTTGGGCGCTGTCGGCACTCTGGTTTTTTGCCCAAGCAATTGCATCAGCAAAAAGTGGCTGATAATCGGCGAGCTGGGCCGCTTTTAAGATCAGAGAAGGGTTAGTGGTCGCGTCTTGCGGCTGATATTTTCGAATGGCTTCAATATCGCCAGTATCAGCAACAACAGTGGTTAGTTGACGAAGTTGTTCTAGTTTATTGGTCATAATCACGGCCCTGTCGTTGAATGCAGTGGTTGCTCACTAGCTTAAGGTATTTTGCTACATGTCGCTCACATAAAAATAACATTTTGACGGGTTGATTCAATTGTTGTGAGCGAATGTTCCGTTATTGAACGTTAGAATGATTTTATTTGAGGTTTTTACGCCTGGCATGTCAATCGAAAAAGCGGGATGAAAATGCTCTTATTGATATTTTAGCTTATAAAACAATGAGTTGGTCTTATGCTGTTGGCTGTGGAAATTTGTCGTTGCTCTGTTCAATTGTTTTGTTGTGATTTCTTTTGTTCATGCTGAGAGCGCGTAATTTGCACCGTGCATGTCCAGAACTTCATTTATCAAGGCACTATACCCAAGTGACCTCAAGTTGCAGGATTCAGAGCCGAATCACAAATCCAAGTTCAAGGAAATAGACGCCGTGGAATAGTCGGCTATTTCCAAGTCGTTTGACGCTGAAATTGGGGTTGTGAATGGCTCCCGAAAGGCGAGTTGCCTTAACTCCCAGTCTTTGTCAGGGTTTCTTTATTTAGAACCACTAAATCTTCAAACCCCTTTCGCGGCTGATAATCAAGTCATTCTCGCTGAACCAAGCACCTTGAGGTTACTTGGGTATATTGGTTGATTTGTTAGCCTTTTGACGTAAAAGCTGAGGTTGGCGCAGACAACCCTTTATTCTGATGGCGGTTCAGTTTGAATTTTGGCCGAAATTTCATCCAATGTATGAAACATATGCTCTCGGACCTCTCTCAGGTGCACATTGGCACTAACGGGTTCATTTTTCACGGCTTCAAACAGCGATTGCAGGCTGCTGCGCAATGGGGTGGCGGCGATTTTATCGGCTGCTTGTAACAACTGTTCAATCTGGCCCAGTGCGCCAGAGGTATCTTGGCGATGCAGTAAGGTTTCAATCCTGTCGACGGTGCGGTGGTGATCGTGATGGAACTGCCCGAGCTGCTTGAACGCTTGCGCTTCATCGTGGCCGCTGAGGATCAATAAACGCGATTGATCAATATAATGGCGCTGTTGTGAAGGCGTTGATTGATTTTCATCGGTTGCATAGTGGATATGGGGAAGTAGTGCACGATAGCGCCACAGAATTTCATTGAGCTGTTTCTCATCGACCGGTTTGGTTAGCACGAAATCACAGCCTGCATCCAACATACTGCGCTGCGCTTCAATTACGTCATCGACAGTAAACGCGAAGATCGGGATGTAGCCCCATTTATTTTGACGGCGGATTTCAATCGTGGCTTGTTCACCACTCATCACCGGCATGTGGTTATCCATGAAGATCAGATCGAATGAAGCGTGCTCCACCGCGGCAACGGCCTGTTGACCATTAGCGACCAGCTGACACTGGATTCCCAGTTCGTGCAAAAAGTGTTCAAGGACCAATGCATTGATCGAGTTATCATCGGCGATCAGTGCATTGAGTCCGTCAAAGCACGACAGGTGAGTCGTGGAGGTGCCGTAGGCGGCTGCGGTCATTGCTTTGCCTTGGTGTAACCCGAGCGTGGCGGTGACTACGGTACCGCGATTGATCTCGCTTTCGATAGAGAGTGAGCCGCTCATTTGCTCTGCCAATTGTTTTGCGAGGGCAAGTCCCAATCCTTTTTCATTGGTATTGCAAGTGAAGGGTTCGGCCATTTTAAATGCCGCTGCGAGTTGATCAGTGCTAATGCCAAGGCCACTATCGCGACACACAATGTGTAGCTCTAACTCTTTTGAATCTTCAGTGGCGTTATCCGAGGTTTGATTTATCACTGTGGCTGGATGTTGAGGAGTGGCACTTTGGACTTGATGAGTGCTGATCTCTAACGTGATCGCGCCTTGATGGGTATAGCGGATCGCGCTGCTGAGCATGTTAGAGATAATTTGGCGCACCCGCGCTTTGTCGGCATAGAGATATTGCCTCGCGCAATGGTTATCAATGTTGAGCGTCAGTCCTTTCTCGCTGGCGAGCGGCAAGTAGATATGGCTGAGATTGTCAATCACGCTTTGCAGGCAGAAATGTGAGGGCTGGAGCTGAAACTCACCTTTCTCGAGTTGCGCAAAATCTAAAATATCGTCGATCAGCACGGCCATTTGGTTACCGGACTCGATTAGACTTTCCACATGTTGATGCTGCGCGGTTGTGAGATCTGATTTCACTAATAATCGTGACAAGCCTAGCATCGCATTGACAGGCGTTCTTAGCTCGCCAGAGAGATTGGCCAAGAAGACGCTGCGGGCGAGGGTCGATTGCTCCGCTTTTTTGACGGCTTGTTTGAGCGTTACTGTGTCTTTGTTGATCCGGCTGCTGGTATAGCGCAGTGCATCGGCAATGGCATCGACTTCTTTTAGCGAGCGGTCGATGGGCGGACAACTTGTGTCTCCGAGTTTGATCGCGGCCGACAGACGGGTGAGGTGATACCAAGGACGATAGAGAAAACGGCTTGCTAAAAATGCGGCAAGCAGAACACACAGCGCGATGGCGATATAGAAGATCAGGATTTGCTGATTGATCAGATCGGGTGTGTCGCTGCGCAAGCCAATATCTACATACCATTTGTGCTCTGGCCCCGCGAGCGCCAAGGGAATTCTTATCCCCACATAGCCAGGAAGGGCGTCAGCGATAATGCTGATCTCGTCGCTGGTGGCTGATTGAGAGAGATTACTCGCCAGCTCTGCGGGTAGCGGCGGGCGTTCACCTAAGACATATCTTGCGCCCGAAAGCGCCCCGGCTTCGCCATCAAGAAGGCTTACCCCTGTCATCCCCCCTGCACTTAGGTCAAGCGTTTCTATTGCCCGCGCGAGGGCATCGAGTTGGATCTGTGCCAGTAAAAAGTGCTGTATTTCGGTCTCATTGTTAACGTGATTCATGGCAATGACCGCCACTGTGATCGGTATGTTCTGGCGCGGTGCTGATGATCCTGCTTCAAGGACAGGCTCATAGCTAATAGAGGAGAGCTGTAGCTGGCGCTGCTCCATCGGTGTGAGCTCATTGAGTAGAGCGGGGGCTAAAATCTGAGACAGTTGGGGTGACGACATTGAACGAGAGCTGGCAATGACACTGTGTTGCGTTCGATCGCGCCGCACGATATGTAACCCGAACAGGGGCGGAAACTCACGCTTGAACTGCTGTAGTACTTGGTCGCTGTATTCAGGGTTGTGCTCTTGTGACGCAATCGGTGAACTGATCGCAAAATCTTCCAATTGGGTGAAGACGCCTTGAAATTCGTCATCAATTCGATGTTGAAGTTGCTGCGCCTCAACTACCAGGCGTTCGATACGTTGCTGCTGCAGCGCGTCGGCGGTTTTGGTGTGCGAAATCCAGAAAAGAAGCGAAACGGGGATCAAGCCAATGAAGCACAAACAAATAAACAGTCGTTGTTGGTAAGCAGAAAAAAGCATAATTATCCTTTTTTGCGACACGTCTGTGCATGCACGTTGCACTCTGTTCTCTTGTCATTTCGCAGTGAAAAGTACCCAGTTCAGAACCGAAAACGGGCCGTTTATATTCTCCGCAAAATGTAAGCCAGCTTAAGTGTAGTCAGAACGCCAAGATTTAGTGATTTCGATATTGCACGTAAATAACGTGCCTATATTCCATTGTGGAATATTAAAGTTGGATTTTTTAGTTAAACAATGACGCCGACTCGGAATAAGCTTTGCTGTGACGTCAGGGTGAAAGTGTTGAATATTCGTGGTGATGTTTGGATTCATCAGAATGACATCAACAGCTATTTTACTAAATCCGACACTAATTGAAGTGGCTTTGTGGTTAAAATGTGGTCGTTTTGTTGGCATATTGGTGTTGGGAATATGGTATTACCAGTTAATTGTTTACATTCGACGAGAGATGCCGCACATTATTGCGTCTAGTCTTCTCAATAATGGCAGTACCTGACGAGAGGGAGTGGGGCATACAGCCCGAATGATAAGGAAGTTAATCCAGGATATTGCGTCAGATCAGAATGCTCATCAAATAAGCAGTTTATGCTTACTTTGTGGTGGCGCTGACCCAACAACTGATAACTTTGCCATCCCCAAGTTGCTTTTTGATAGCTCTGAAATTGGTCTTACCAATCAGGGGTAATAAGGCGTGCGTTAGTTTTGGCATTAAATAACCAAATAACGTTGCAGGCTTGGGGATATAAATTGAATTTTGTCCTATAGATAGGGATTAATTTTGTTATCTGTAGGTTCTGTGTTTGAGATAAACACAGATGCCTAACTTGAAGTTTGTATCGCAACGGATTTCGAGGGGCAGTGTGAGCAAATAAATTGATAAAAAGAATTTAATGGAAAGTTTGGTTCTTCTTTCCCCCTTGATGTGGACCGTCGGGCAACATCTTGCCTGAGTGACACGTGAAGAGAGCAGAAAGCTGAGCGCGTTTTTTTTGAATATATGGAATAGTTATGCAAATAGGTATACCAAAAGAGAGTCTTGCTAGCGAGACTCGGGTTGCGGCAACCCCCGCGACAGTAGAGCAGTTGCAAAAGCTTGGCTTTAGCGTTGTGATTGAAAGCAGCGCGGGTGATAAAGCGAGCTTTACGGATAGTGCCTATCAGGCAGCGGGTGCGGAAGTACTGGCTGACGCTGGCATGGTCTGGGCCAGTGACATCGTAATGAAGCTCAATGCACCAACCACCAAAGAGATTGGTTTGCTGCAAGACGGCGCTACGCTGATTTCTTACATCTGGCCTGCACAAAACGAAGCGTTGATGAAAAAGCTGTCGAAGCGCAACATCAACGTAATGGCAATGGACGCCGTTCCTCGTATTTCACGCGCTCAGGCTCTCGATGCTCGTAGTTCAATGGATAACATTGCCGGTTACCGCGCAGTGGTTGAAGCAGCGAACGAGTTTGGCCGTTTCTTCACCGGACAAATTACCGCCGCAGGTAAAGTGCCGCCGGCGAAAGTATTGATTGCTGGTGCGGGTGTTGCTGGTCTTGCTGCGATTGGTGCGGCGGGTAGCCTAGGTGCGATTGTTCGCGCGACTGACGTACGTCCAGAAGTAAAAGAACAAGTTCAAAGTATGGGTGCAGAGTTCCTGACCCCTGAAATCGAAGAAGACAACAGTGTTGGTGACGGTTACGCCAAAGAGATGTCTGACGCGTTCAAAGAAGCGGCCGCTAAAATCTACGCTGATCAAGCGAAAGAAGTCGATATCATCATCACCACCGCACTGATCCCAGGCCGTCCAGCGCCACTTCTGATCACCAAAGAAATGGTGGCATCAATGAAGCCGGGCAGCGTGATCGTTGACCTTGCTGCGCCTACAGGCGGTAACTGTGAACTGACTGAAGCTGACAAGCTGGTCGTGAGTGAGAACGGCGTCAAAATCGTGGGTTACACCGACATGGCGGCACGTCTGCCGGCACAGGCTTCTCAGCTATACGGTACAAACCTAGTTAACCTACTGAAACTGCTTGCGCCAGAGAAAGACGGTAACATCGAAATCAACTTCGAAGACACGGTGATCCGTGGTGTGACCGTGGTTCGTGAAGGCGAAGTCACGTGGCCTGCGCCACCACTGCCAGTTTCTGAAGTTCAAAAAGCTGAGCCTAAGGCAGTTGAAGCGGTTGTGGCAGAAGAGCCAAAACCAAAATCAATCTGGCCAAAAGTGATCATGGGCGTGGTCGGTGCGGTGGCATACACCCAGCTAGCTGGTGTAGTGCCAAAAGAGTTCTTGAACCACCTAATGGTATTCGCCCTAGCGTGTGTGATCGGTTACTACCTGATCTGGGACGTGACAGCGTCACTACATACACCACTGATGTCGGTAACTAATGCTATCTCAGGTATCGTTGTGCTGGGCGCACTGTTGCAGATGGGCTCCGCGAGCGGTCTGGTTGTTGTGTTGGCATTCCTCGCCACCTTTGTTGCGACCGTCAATATTGCGGGTGGCTTTGCCGTTACCCAGCGTATGTTGAAAATGTTCCGTAAATAAGGATTGTGAACACTATGTCTACTGAATCAATGACAGCAATCCAGGAAGCTGTCGAACAAATCAAACAAAGCGCACAGGTTGTAGAGCAAGCAGCAAATCAAATTGTTGTGGCGGCACCTGAAGCGGCGAGCCAGTCGAGTGCGATGATCGAAGCAAGCTACATTGTTGCGGCGATCTTGTTCATCTTTAGCTTGGCGGGTCTGTCAAAACAAGAATCTGCGCAAAAAGGTATCTACATCGGTATCGCGGGTATGTTTGTGGCGATTGGTGCCACCTTGTTTGCTGACGGTATCGCTAACCTTGGTTATATCTTTGCGGCAATGCTAGCCGGTGGTCTGCTGGGTGTGCGCTGGGCAAACAAAGTGGAAATGACCGCGATGCCAGAAATGGTCGCGATCCTTAACAGCTTTGGTGGTCTAGCTGCCGTATTTATCGGCTACAACAGTTTCGTTGATCACAACATCACCGATCCTGTGATGCTGGGTATTAACTCAACCTTGGTTTACCTTGGCGTCTTCATCGGTCTAGTGACCTTTGTAGGTTCTTTGGTTGCTTGGGGCAAACTCAACGGTAAAGTGAAATCAGGCGCACTAACGCTACCACATCGTCACAAAATGAACTTTGTGGCACTGGTGGCAGTGGTTGGCATGATGATCAGCTTTGTGGCTGCAGGTGAAAATGCCTCGGTATGGCCACTGATCCTAATGTCTATCATCGCAGTGGCGTTTGGTATCCACTTGGTTATGTCTATCGGTGGTGCGGACATGCCGGTTGTTGTTTCGATGCTGAACTCTTACTCGGGTTGGGCGGGCGCAGCAACGGGTCTGTTGATTGGTAACGATCTACTGATCGTGATCGGTGCCTTGGTAGGTTCTTCAGGTGCTATCTTGTCATACGTTATGTGTGAAGCGATGAACCGTTCATTTATCTCGGTGATCGCGGGTGGCTTCGGTGCCGACGACGGTGCTGTCTCTGGTGAAGTAGTTGAAGGCGAATACCAAGTGACTGACGCAGAGCAAGTCGCTGAAATGCTGAAGAACTCGCAAAACGTGATCATCACTCCGGGATACGGTATGGCGGTAGCGCAAGCGCAGTACCCAGTACAAGAGATCACTGAGAGATTGCGTGCACTGGGCGTGAACGTTCGCTTTGGTATTCACCCTGTAGCGGGTCGTCTACCGGGTCACATGAACGTACTGCTTGCTGAAGCGAAAGTACCTTACGATATCGTGTTGGAAATGGATGAAATCAATGATGATTTCAACGAAACTACCACGGTACTGGTGATCGGTGCGAACGATACGGTTAACCCAGCAGCGAAAGAGCCAGGCTCACCAATTGCGGGCATGCCAGTATTGGAAGTGTGGAACGCTGAAAACGTTATCGTATTCAAGCGCTCTATGGCAACGGGTTACGCGGGCGTTCAAAACCCACTGTTCTTTAAAGAGAACACCCAAATGCTATTTGGCGACGCGAAAGAGAGCGTCAGCGCCATTGCAAAAGCATTGGCAGCTTAAGTGAACTGCTAACGCTTGAGTGAGCGTCATTCAAGCGTCAATAAAGAGCCGACTTTGATGAGTCGGCTTTTTTTTAACTGAAATTAGTGCCTAGTTAACTTGGCTATATTGTAAATAGTGTTAATGGTAACGGTGTCGCCAGAGTAGATGCCAAGGAAATAGTGACAAGGAAATGTTTTGAGAGTTTTAGCGTTAATAGGCGCGGTGTGCGCGCTAACGGCAAACGCAGCGATTGATCCGGCCCAGGAGATCGCTGCAGTCACCTTTGGCGGTGAGCCCGCAGATTATGCCTTGGGCGAGTGGACGAATAACCCTGATGGCAAAGCGGTGTTAGTGCAATATAACCGAGATACCATTTTGCTCGCGTCTTACGAGCAAGCGCAAGCTGGTGTGGCGCTAGGGGCCTTTGATGCACGTTTTAATACCTGTGCAGTAGGGAATACCGATATGCGTTCGGGCGTATCGGCAAAAACGCGATTGTTGATCATTCGCGATCCTGAAGGGCAAAACCTTGGCGGTTGGTGCCAAACACGTTTGACGGAAACCGGTGGTGCTGAGCTGTACAACAACTTGTTTATTCGCCGCAGTAGTGTGAACGCACTCGGCTACCGTTTTAGCGCGAAAGGCTTTACCAAAGCGTCGCAGTTAGCGGATGCGAGAGTGTTAACAGAGTAGTTCGTTGAAAGGTCTTTCTCGGTGTGTTTTTAGAACCCATTTAATCGCCCATGCGACTCGCCATGTTTGAGGTTACTGGCGCTGAACGAGCGACAAGGGTGGGTAGGAAGAGGAAATATTCAGCGGTTCATATTGCTTAGTTTAATTAATGATATTGATCTTATCTGCATGCGGCGAGGATCTGATTTTTGCCTGATAGGCGAACAGGTTTCACCAATACAGTTTCTATTGTTCTGAGCATATGAGAGCCTGACCTGATGAGTTGAATAAAGAGTGTAGGAAGTATGCAGAACAAAATTTTTACGGCGCTGCTCGTTGGGGCATTCATCCTGGTGGCTATTGTATTGTCGCGAGTGGAAAAAAAGAACGTTGTGGCGTCAATCCCAACCGAGGCGCCGTTTGCGGTCTCGTCGGCCTATGACGGTAAGTGGGAAGGCGAGCGTATGGATGTTAGCGGTGATGCCATCTGTCTTGAAACCGGTATTACGGGAGAGATCAACGAGGGCAAGGTGACGCTCATTTTGCGTTACAACAGTACCGTATTGCGTGGCTGGATCTCTGAAGACGGTCAGTTATCGCTCTATTCAACCAGTCAACGCTGGGGATATCGATTTAGTGGCCAAGTCAGTGGCGATCAAATAAAAGGCGATTGGTCGGTCGACAACGCACCCTGCAAAGGCACTTGGTACGTGGAACCAGCGTAACTTTCGGCTCTATCGGAGAGAGCAGTCGGAGCGAGCTGTCGGGTCGAGTAAACGGTAGGAGCAATGAACAGTTGGCTTGATATCAACAAAGACAGTGACACTGAGATCGAAACGTTACGCGCGCATTTTAAAGGGCATGCGTATGATCCTCACTGGCATGATACGTATTTGCTCGGTGTTACCGAGCAAGGCGTGCAGCAATTTCAGTGTCGCAAGCAGACCCACAACTCCACCGCAGGTGGCAGCTTTTTACTAGAGCCGGGCGAGTTGCATGACGGCACCGCACCGTTAGATGAAGGCTTTACCTATCAAATGTTGTATTTGCCGGAAGCGATTATTCATCGCCAGCTGGGTACTTTGTTTCATCACCTGCCAGACAATACTGAGATCTATTTTGGCCAGACCTTGGTCAACGATCAGCGTCTAGCACGCAGTATTTCCGGTGCCTTTAGCGCAATCCATTACCAAGAGCCACGCATTGTGCGCGAGGCGTGTTTAGACCGCATGTTGGAGCGGGTGACTGCGCATGCAAAATGGCGGAAGAAAGCCAGCCAGCTAACTTCACCCGTCACTGTGGCGGCAATGGTGCGCGACTATCTGCATGCCAATCTCCATCAAGATATTATGCTCGAACAGTTGGTGGTGGAGTTTGGGACCGATCGCTTTCGGCTCACCCGAGCGTTTAAGAAAGTGTATGGCCAAGCGCCCCATGCCTACCTGATCTCCCTGCGGCTGAACCGCGCCCGTCAGCTCTTGTCGCAGGGTGTGAAACCGGCGGATGTAGCCAGCGATCTCTGCTTTGCCGATCAAAGTCATTTAGGTCGTTGGTTTCGACGAGTTTATCGATTAACCCCCGCCTCGTATCAACGGCGTGCACAAACGTTCCAGAAATAGCGTTTTCCCCTTAGTAGAATCAGCGCCACGTTTTTTGTTTTTGGGGTGGGGCTATGTTCTCGTTATATTTCAGCTTTTCAATTTTTTCTTTCGTTGCGTCCATTACGCCGGGGCCAACCAACGTGCTTAGCTTTTCGAGCGGTCAGCGCTTTGGCATCAAAGCAACCTTGCCGTTTGTTCTCGGATCGTCAGCCTCGGCGGCAAGTATTTTATGGCTGGTGGCGAAAGGGTTTGGCGCAATCATTACTGAGCACGTAGCGTTGCAATTGGCGTTGGGTTGGCTCGGTACGCTGTGGCTGAGCTGGATGGCGGTGGGGTTATATCGGGCCACCGTGGCTTTATCCGATCAGGCGAGCACGCAACACGCCCAACTTGGCGCAGGGCACGGTATTGGGCTGCAATTAGTGAACCCTAAAACGTGGATCATGGCGCTGACTGTGGTTAGTGTGTTCACCGTGCCCGATGGCAGTGTGCGTCATCATGAGCTACTGGCGCTGATTTTCTTTGTAGTGACAGTGCCATGTTTGGCGTTCTGGGCGGTATTGGGTCGCGCAGCACAACGATATGTGCAAAGCGCCAAGCGACAACGTCGGATCAATCAAGGTTTGGCGCTGTTATTGGTGGTGACGATTTGGTGGGCGCAAATTGATACCACACGCTCGCTTTGGCCTCATGTGCTGTGATTTCTCGCCATTCGGTGGGGAGCGTGAACCGGCATTGACCGAGTATGACAAACACTCAAAATATTGATTTCCAGCCTAGCGCAATAGTGCTATGTTCTTTGCGAAGCATATCAGACAGCCTGATATGCTAATGCACTACTTGAACTTGTTAATGGATACTAACATGGATAATGACATCCGCTTACGTGCTCTTGAGCAAACTGATCTTCGTTTTATTCACCAGCTTAACAATAACCGCTCTATCATGGCCTATTGGTTTGAAGAGCCGTATGAATCTTACTACGAGCTAGAAGATCTGTTTCGCAAGCACATCCACGACAGCTCGGAGCGTCGTTTTATCGTCGAAAACAGCGACAAAGAAGCGATTGGTCTGGTCGAGCTGGTGGAAATCAACTCAATCCATCGCAACGCTGAATTTCAGATCATCATCGCGCCAGAATACCAAGGGCGTGGTTACGCGAAGTCGGCAATCAACAAAGCGCTGAATTATGCGTTTACGATCCTCAACCTTCACAAAGTTTATCTGAACGTCGCGGTGAGTAACGACAAAGCGATCAGCCTTTATGTGAAGTCGGGCTTTATGGAAGAAGGGCACTTAGTCAAAGAGATCTTCGTGAATGGCGAATATTGCGACATTAAGCGAATGTACATTCTGCAAGAAGCCTACTTAAAGCATCGCAATAATAAGTGATGGCTTACTTTCAATAGCTGTGAGAGGGCTTCCTAGGGAAGCCCTTATTGTTTCTGAGCTGCTAGGCCGAATTTAATCCTCAATAATGGCTTGTACCCACTCTTGCCAATCTTCCGCACTTAAATCATCAACAACGGTTTTGGGATGGAGTGATACCCACCACGTTGCGACCGCATCGTACTCTGCTGGCGTGAGCTGAAAGGGCATCCAACTGGCCATTTCACCATCTTGATCGCAGAGATCGTGGCCTTTTGCTAAAAAGGTGTTGAGAAAAGCGTGTGGCGGAAAATAACCCATAGCGCCAATGAAGCGAAAGATCCCATGTCGGGTGCGACGATTGGCATCTAAGATGGAGATCGCGCGGGTAGCATTGCTGAACAAGTTGGCCTTCCTTGGTGGCTTTTTGATTATTCTATGACTAAAGCGGCAGAGGACGCGAGTAGAAAAGGCAGAAAGAAAACAAGCTAACCGGCCAAGGGTTAGCTTGAAATGCGTTGTCAGAGTATCAGGATGTCAACGGGCTTACTGTTGTGAGTAGTATTGCCACATTGGGTTTTCCGCAAAGTAACGTTCAACTACATTGATGTGATTTTCCGGGCGAGGGCGGCGGAAATTGTGGTCAACACCGTTGTACATTTCCTCTCGCGGGGTTTTGTAGAAGGCGTTAATTTCATCATCAAGGTATGGCAGTACTTGCTGGCGGATCATCATCTGATGAATGTCGTGCGTCATAGGCTGCAAGCCATTCGATTCATTTGAAAAACTGCTGTCGTGAGAGCCCCAATGGTGACCGAACTCATGACCGATAATACCTACACCGCTGTTGTAATAGTGCGAGTAGAAAATCCAGGTATCTACGCCCAACGTTTCACCGCCGCCAAGGCCACCACCGATAGTGGAAACACCCAGACTGATACGATCGCGGTTCATGAAAGCCTCATAAATGTTTTGATAATCGTCTGCGGTAAAGTTACCACCTGGGCCATCAACTGGGCCGGCGTTACCAAAGAACTCGTTTTGGCCTTGTCCTAGGCTTGCCTTGTAGTTGAACCACAGGTGTTCGAACTCAGGGCTGTTCATCACGTAAGCGTAGTTCGCCATCATGATCATCCATTCGCGGGCGTAGGCCGGGGTGATTTTGCCCCAGTTACCTTCGTCGTAGGTACCAAATCGCAAACGCCACTTAGGCTTGAAGTCGGTAATTTTCTGCACGAAGGTGTCGGTCTCTGAGGTAAGGCGAATATCGATCAAGTCTTTCGGTAGATGTGTAGCCTCAGCGAGACCTTGGATCACAATAGATTGCTCACCATCGATACTTGGGTAGTTCACACCATCTTTCAGAACGTGTTGCACAGTAAAGCGTGATAATGGCGCAAGTTGATCAATCGTACCTAGCTTGATCCATTCGCCATTATCACCAAAGCGCGCTTCGACGGTAAGATCGTAGGTGGTTTGCGCTGCGTAACTGGTGATATCCAATGCATCGATATGTTGGGTGCCCGATAGCAAACGGTCGACGCGCACTTCGTGATTACTGGTCAGGCTTTCCCAGCTCTCGCCATCAAACAGCAGCGGCGTGACGGGTGCTTGGGTTAAATTAAATTGAGTGTCGTTGTGTGCAGGGGTGTTGTCTTGGTGGATGCGCAGTGCATCGACATTCGCCACGACAAGGCTACGACCTTGCAGCATTGTGAGCAAATCGTTTTCCAAGGCAAAATCGAACGTCGCGTTAAGGTGAGTGTTTTCTTCCGTTTCACCATCCACATAGCCTTTAAAGGTGTGGCTTGGTGTACCCTCAATGCCACCTTCTACAAAGGTAAATTGATCTGCGTTGTATTGCTCGACCACACCATGACGGTTAGCCACGAAAATATCGCCATTGCTAGCTTGGTAGGTGTTGCGGTATTGCGTGCTGCCATAGCGTTGTGTGGGTTCAACGAGGTTATCGCCTGCTTCAATGGTGTTTAGATCAAACACATAAGTGAGGGTGTTGTCGAAGTTAACAATCAGCTCATTGTTGACCACTTCCATCTTCACGTTGCGATAAAGCGAGTTACTTTCTGGCAAGTTGAAGAAGCCATACTTGGATAGATTTTTGTGGTTCGCCAAGGTGGCATCAGCTTGACGATAAATAGAGATCTTGCCCGTGATATCGGCAACAAAAATGTAGTCGTTGTTGGCGGCCACACTGTAAGGGTGGGTCAGGGTTTTATCGTAGGTGTTGCCTGACCAAGATCCAGTACCGAGCGACATCACGATTTGATCATTGTTGTTGGTATCGTAGATATCAACGCGGTTAGCTGACAGCGATGCGACATACAGGCGGCCGTTGTGCTCAGTCACATCGCTAACGACACGGTAGCTTTCGTCTCTGCCGTTAAGCGTAAATCCTGTGATAGGTGCCAGCGGCTGATCGTTGGCCACATCGTAGCGTGCGATGTGAGAAAAACTGCTGTGTGTGTTCCCTACGTAGACTTTACCGTTGCTCATTGCAACAGACTCTGGCGCAAAATCGGCCTCTTGCGCGTAGCCAAAGTCAGCAAAGCTCAGCGTGGTGCCTTTGCCAAGGAACTTAATATTGGTCAGGCTTTCACCGTCTTCTAAACCACAAGAATAGTCTTCTAGTGATAGGTGAGAAATACCGGAAGGAGCGTGAACATCGCCATTTGGTCCATATTCAATAAGACAGCCGTTACCGTAATCGTAGTTACCCCACACTTTATTTACAGCGACCATGCCAAAGTGATACCAGGTTAATTCCCAGTCATCGTTAAGGAAGTCAAATACATTGCGAAATGGTGTTTCATCATTGAACGGTGTCGGCAGATCAAACTTGATGTAATTATCATGATTGATTTCGTACTCAAACCCATTAACCGTAATAAAACGCTTTCCGTCTTTTACAATAACGTTGTTTTCGTCTTGAGCGTAGTTGCGAAGCTCGTCAATACGGGCTTGGATTTGACTATGTGTGGTGCGGATCTCGTTAGTAAAGGAATTAGAATCAGCGGCAAAACTGATGCCCGATAGCAGTGTTGAACTAATAACAAGCGATAAAAGTGTCTTTTTCATAAGTATTTATTGTTGTTAGAAAGGGACTTTATCGTAGAGCGAAAACAGGCAAACGTATTAATGATTAAATTGTCACTTTGACTTAATGTCACAAAAATAAATGCCTTTTGAGTGCTATCTATTCTTTGGCAGTTAATTGAAAGTGAAGTAAATCCTCTTATGTCATTATTATTATCAGTTTCTGTATTTGATTTTGATGCCAAGTGCGTCGGGTTATTGGGGGCACTTGTATATCACTAGAAAAATTAAACAGTCATAAAACGCAATAATTGTTATTTTAAATACATTTCAGGACGGGACAAACAGCCAAAACAAAAAGGGCTACCCGAAGGCAGCCCTTTTTTATATCGACTGAGGCGATTACAGGGTAATAGCGCTCATGATTAGTAGCGTGATCAGACCGCCTACCATTGGGATAGCAGCACGCTTCGCAACAGTGATTGGTGATACGTTCGCCGCACCCGCACATGCGATTACTACGCCTGCAACAGGAGAGAACGAGCGGAAAATACCCGCAGACAGCTGCATTGGTAGCGCAAGGGCTGCAGTTGAAACGCCAACAGTGGTCGCAACTTCTGGCGCAAGTGGCGAGAAGCTGAAGAACGCTGCGTTACCCGAGCCTGAAAGAAGCGCGGTAAGACCGATGATAGTCACTAGAACCACCAACATCGCCATGTAACCGAAACCAAGACCGGTACCGGCACCTAGTAGGGTGTCGATAAAGCCGATCGCTTTTAGGCCGTTAACGAAGGTGTTTGCTGCGATGATCAGAGATACAACGCTTGCAAATACGTTACCCATACCTTCTAGGTACACTTTCAGTGATGCCGCAACGGCGCGGATGTCTTTCGACACGATCATGTCAGCAACCATAGCAACGAACAGGCTGAAGAACATCGCGGTGACAACGTCTACTTTAATGTTCAGATCAGTCAGATCACTGAACAGCAGAAGGATCGCTAGCGGTGTAACAGGAAGCAGTGCAAACCACAGTGGCGCTTTGCGCTCTTCGCTATCAGACGTCACTTGTAGCTCGTCGTATTGGATACCGGCTTCGGCGTCTTTCTTATCGAAGTAACGCTGACACACAAAGTGCAGTACCGCGATAACGATCATAACTACAGGCGCGATGATCATTTGGTTCGCGGCAAAGTAGTTTGCTGCATCGATACCAATCACTTCTGCTGCGCGGTTTGAGTTACCTGAGCCTGGACCCAAGTCAAGACACGCTGTGGTTGCTAGAACTGCTGCAGTCGATGCTGGAGTACAGCCAATACGCACAAGTACAGGGTACAGCGCAACCAATAGCAGCATTGCTAGGCCAACAGCACTTGGAATAAAGATGTTTAGGATCTGACCTAGGATGTACGTCAGTGCCAGTACAACGTAAGGGCTCTTAAATACTGACAGTGGACGAGTCGCGATTTGAACCATTGCGTTCGCAGCGCCAATGTGACCCATGTATTTAGAGAAGCCACCTACTGCCATGATAATCAAGCCAAGATTAGCAAGAGTAGAAGAAGAAAGTGCCTTGATTACCAAGAAGAAGTCAAAAACTACCGCGCCTGAAGAAGCGGTGTTCTTTGGCAGGAAGTCGACATTGCCGTTCATTGCACCGATCATCATCATGATGATACCCGCAGCAAACAGTGCAGCCTGAGTGTTGTACTTTTTGACAATTGAATAACCGGTTGCAATAACAACAGGTATTGCTAGATAAGAAACCATGTTTAGCTCCCACAATAGAAAGTGGCGCTATGAAATAGCATTTCTACCCAAAAAGATATGGGAATCTAGCATTCCCAGCTTTATAATATGCTGTAAGTCAAATTTTACGTGCTTAAACCCTCTTGCTTAAGTATGTATGTTAAAACCTCTTTTCATTCAAATTGCTTGATAGTGATGGAAAGTGAATGCCTGATCGCGTGTATGGAACAGATTCTTAACCTCGCTGAACTCAAACTGAAAATTGAGCAGCACGGACCATTTTCCAATTCGGAAACCCGCGTTGCGGACTTTATGGTCAACCACTTTGAACAATTGCCATACCTTGGCATAGAAGAGCTCGCAAGACGTTGTAACGCCAGCAAAACCTCCGTTGGACGGTTTGTGCAAAATATCGGGTATCCCGGTTTTAGCCGGTTTAAAAACGCCGTGGTGTTACACGTTCGTGAACTGCAAAACGTAACGCCTTCGCAAATCGCGAGTCGTTTGCATAATAAGTCACCAGAGCAATCGATTACATGCTGTGGTTATTTGCAAGAATTGGCCGATTCTTTCGATTCTATTGCCAATACCTTAAATGAAGAACAATTCGAGCAAGCACTGTCTTTGATGTCGGATCCGAGCGGTGGTTTATTTGTGTTTGGTCCTGCGTCTTCCCATGGCCTCGCGACCTATTTCACCATGCTGTCACGCTATGTGCGCAAAGATGTGCAACTATTAACGCCTGACGTATCGCTATTGCCGCACCATTTGCTAGACATGAAACCGGGTGATGTTTTATTCGTCATTTCTTATTATCGCTATTCGGATCTGGCGGTGAAATTGGTCGAGTGGTTCCACCGCAAAGGCGGAAAGGTGATTTTGCTCACCAATAATCCGATAAATCCGTACACCCCGTACACGGAAGTGCAATTGCACATTGAAAGCCGCAGTAGTGGGGTGTTCCAAAGCCGAATTGCCGGCTTTGCGGTGGTGGAAGCGTTAGTGAACGCACTGACAGAGCGAGTGGGCAAGCCTGAGCGTTTTGAGGCGTTGGAAACTATCTTGGCAGATTTTGATACTTTTCATCAATAATTGACGATATTCGACATAATTTTCATTGTTTTGTACCTAATGTGATGGCAAGCATAGAATGAATGGGAAACAAGTTTTCCCAATCGGTTGGCGCGGCATATTATCGGTCGGGAATAAGGCTGGAGAGAGTGTCGGAGTGAGCGCCAGAAAGAGCGTAGGAAAGAGTCCGAGAAAGGATACGCAAAAGGGCATGGTAGAGCGTGATAAGCCGGACTGAGATGATAGCGCCACAAAATCGGTATCATCGTTCGCCACACATAATTGCCGTCGCAATCGCAAGTAAAGCCATGCAAACCGCGCAGCATGGCGTGGCTAGAGCGAATAAGGTCGGTAAAGTGATAAAAGCAGAAATCAGTCGCTTGAAAAGCGGCGTGTATTCCATTGCAATAGAAGCAGAACGTTTAAACTGAGTGCATCGATGACACTTCCTCTAATTATTGCCGGGCCAATTTTGCGTCGTGTGACGCAACATGAGTTCTCATTATGGCTCGCGACCACTGCACCGATCAGTGGTGAGTTATTGCTACAAACTGTGCAGCATCAACTAGACCATCAGCAAACAGCGCATCAGCATCGTCTTTCGCTGGTGGATGTCGCTGAGCAAATTCAGATCGGTGAGCGGGCGTGGGTGGTTCTTATTCATGCACAATGTGAATTGCCGCTCGATACTGAGCTCACCTACGATGTTGTTTTACCGCAGGGCTTGTTGTCTGCATTGGTGCCGACTGCACATAACCAAGCGGGTTTTGTGTTTCGGGTTGCATCGCGGGTACATTACTTGCTGCATGGCTCTTGTCGTGCCTTGCACGATCCTTGCGACGATGCTCTTGCCACCATTGGCAACGATATTGCCGATAAACCCTCGAGCGAATGGCCCGATCTTCTGATGATGAGCGGCGATCAAATTTACGCCGATCACGTCTGCTCACCGCTGATGGAAAAGATCCATCGTGTGATTAGCTGTTTGGGTTTGTACGGAGAGGCTTTGCCCGCAGAGCGCATTACGCACTCTGATGATCTGTTGGGTGGGTACCTCGACGAACGGGACTCTTTGCTGCCTAATGGCCCTAAAGGTAAACCTATCTTTAGCTCAACAGATGTGAGCAACCATTTGATTAGCTTGGCGGAGTTTTCGGCCATGTATCTGCTGGTGTGGTCGCCGACGTTGTGGGAGTTGGAGCAAACTGCGTTTTTGGATAGACCGCGCAACAAAAAAGCGCAGGCCGAGTTGGGTTATCTCACTACCTTTGCCAGTACGCTGTCACAGGTACGCACCCTACTGGCGCATATCCCGACCTATATGATATTTGACGATCACGATGTGACGGATGATTGGAACCTGACGGGCACTTGGCAAAGTGATGCCATGGCTCACCCGCTTACGCGCCAGATCATCAGTAACGGCTTGCTGTCCTATTGGCTGTATCAAGGGTGGGGCAATGAGCCGCAAACCTTTGACCGTCACCACGTGAAAGCATGGGGGCGCGCTTTTAAACCGGCTGCGCTGGTTAATGCCGAGCTGCAGCAGGTGAAAGAAGCGGTCTTGGCTTTTGATAGTTGGGACTATCAGGTAGAGACTACGCCAAAACTCATAGTGCTTGATACCCGTACGCAGCGCTGGCATTCCTCATCACGCCCGCATCGGCCCTCAGGGCTGATGGATTGGGAGGCGTTGATGCGTTTTCAATATCGTATTCTTGATCAAGACGAAGTGATCATTGTGTCACCTGCGCCGATGTTTGGGGTGAAGGTGATTGAAGTGCTGCAACGCTTAGCGACATGGCTGCGTCAACCCTTAGCGGTGGATGCAGAAAACTGGATGGCGCACCGAGGCTCGGCCAATACGCTGGTGAGTATTTTCACGCACGCGAAAACGCCGCAACGCTTTGTGGTGCTATCTGGCGATGTGCATTACTCGTTTGCCTACGATATCGAGGTGAGAGGGCGTAAGAGTAGCCCAAATTTGTTCCAAATTACCTGTAGTGGCTTCAAAAACCAGTTCCCGGAGCCTTTGCTCAGTGTGTGTGAGCTGGCGGATCGCTGGTTATTCAGTCCGAACTCGCCGTTGAACTGGCTGACGAAACGAAAGTCGCTGCGTATTCGCAAACGCGATCCCAATACCAAGGGGGCGCGTCGTTTGGTGAATGCCAGTGCCGTGGGCGAAGTGCGCTTAAATTACCAAGGTGAGCCAAACTATATTGGCTTGATGAAATCCAACGGCGAGCGCATTGATTTCCCGCCGCCAAAAGGGCAAGCGGAGTAAATTTATCGGGTGATGATGTAGCGCTGCTGATAATCAATAAGAAATGAAAAAGGGTTTGCCAGTGGCAAACCCTTTTTTAGTTTTGCAGGAGCATCAGCGTCGCAGCAATTAAGGCTGAGGCGCTTGATGGCGCAAGTCTTCCGGTAAGTTGATATGCTGCATTGAACCCATAAACGCAATATGCGCTTCAATCAAAGAATCTGACGCTTGTTCTGATTTTTGGCGGCATTCAAGTATTGCCACGATCAGATGGTCCATTCTTGCCAAACACCAGAGTTTCACCTCTTGCATATGGTTGGGCTCGGATGCCATCGACTGCAAATGCGCATACGCAAATTGAAGCCAGCTTTCCGCTTGCTCTGGTTCGTCAAAGTGACGACGGTAGCTATCGAGACAGCCTTGATACCAGCGACCGATACACTGCTGGCGCAGTGGTGTCAGCGGGGCTTCGAATACCTCACACGGAATAGCACATAGCCAATTGGTTCGCTCTGTGTCTTCGGTTGGCTGGTTTTCGAGCCATTGCTGCGCTTCTATCATGCGGCTTTTTCCCAGTTTCTCACAAAGTGGTTGTCACCCACTTGGTGATAAGTTTCTTGCAAAATACCACTGAATTCACGGATCTTGTCTGCATCTTGAGTGAAGTTTGGTGCTTCGCTCAGTAGATTCTCGAACGGTAGATCCGGATCCGGTACCGATGAAATTAACAGTTTAGTATATGGATGCTGAGGGTTGGCAAGGATCTGCGCTGTATCGCCCCACTCAACGATCTGTCCGCGGTACATAACTGCGGTTTCTTCCGCAATATAGTGCGCAGTCGCCAAGTCGTGCGTGATGTACAAAAAGCCAATGCCAAGCTCTTTCTTCATTCGCTGCATGAGGTTCAGTACACCTAAGCGAATAGAAACATCCAGCATCGAGGTCGGCTCATCGGCCAAAATAACCTTAGAGCCAACACCGAGCGCACGCGCGAGATTGACACGTTGACGCTGACCACCACTAAGTTGGTGCGGGTACTTTTCAAGCGTGTCTGGGGCAAGCTCTACCATTTGAATCAGCTCTTGCAGTTTCTCTTGGATTGCCGCTTCGTTGTTAGGCACTTGCTTGTGGATCAAAAGCGGGCGTTTTAGGTGGTGAGCAATGGTGTGCGTTGGGTTGAGCGAGCCAAACGGGTCTTGGAAAACCATTTGTACTTCACTGCGGTAGGCTTTGATTTCAGAACGGCGCTTAAGCTCGGCAATGTCTTGACCGTGGTATTTCACTTCACCCGAGGTGTATGGGTGAACCTTGGTAAGAATACGCGCTACGGTACTTTTACCACAGCCTGACTCGCCCACAAGCGCAAGGGTGCGGCCTGCATAAAGGTTGAAGCTGATGCCGCGCAGGGCTTCGAACTGCTCGACTTTGCCGAAGCCGCCGCCGATAGAAAAAGTTTTGCGCAGATCGCGGACTTCAATAACTGGCTTACTCATGCGACAGCCTCCTTCGCTTCATGAATGTTCGGGAATGATGACCAAAGTTGTTGGGTGTAGGGATGCTTTGGGTTGGTGCGAATTTCTTTCGAAGTATTCACTTCGACCAACTGACCATGACGCATAACAGCAACGCGGTCACACAGCTGGGTCATCAGTGCAAGATCGTGAGTAATGAACATGATGGAAAAGCCAAATTGCTGACGCAGACCGAAGATCTGTTGCAGTATTTCGCGCTGTACCACAACGTCCAATGCGGTGGTTGGCTCATCCATCACAATCAGTTTTGGTTTAAGCGACAGTGCAATCGCGATCACCAGACGTTGACGCATACCACCACTGAACTGGTGTGGGTAGTCTTGGAGACGGCAACGCTCGATGTTGACCAAATCCAACATTTCTTCAGCATGCGCAATGGCTTCGTCACGGGTGCAGTTGGTGTGATGGCGCATCACGTCAACAAACTGCTCTTCTACCGACAGTACCGGGTTAAGGCTGTTCATTGCACTTTGGAAAACCATGGCGATGTCTTTCCAGCGAATGGCGTTGATTTGCTTTTTGCTTTTGGCGAGTAGATTCTCGCCTTCGAACACAATACGTCCGCCGCTGATAAACGCAGGCGGCTTGTGAAGCTGATTAATAGCAAACGCGATAGTACTTTTACCGCAACCAGACTCGCCAGCTAGGCCGAAGATTTCGCCTCGACCAATGTCGAAACTGACGTTATCGACTGCACGGAAATCGCCGTTGTCGGTGATGTAATCCACATTAAGATTGCGGATTTGTATCAGGGGATCGGGATGATAGAGGTTTTCCATAGTCAATTACTCCATAAATGATAATGAAAAATATTATCAAAATCGTTTGCGATCAATGTCGCCTAAATGAAAGGCGAGGCGGATCACATTACCTAAATATTGATGTGTAAATGAGTGAAGATAAGCTTGATGCAATGGGCGAAATGAAAATTAAATTCAGCGTTGCGGCGGGGTAACTATTGAGCTTGAACGTATTTTTGCACTCACTCAATTTATTGCCATTTTGTCGTATATTTGCCGACAATAAGTGATTTTGACGGCAGTTTAGCGTTGTTTTGTGATCTAGTGAAAATTCAGTCGATCATTGATAATGAATGGATATCGGATGAAAATCGGGGGCGAAGCATCCTTCAATAGAGCAAATGTTATCTGCTATTTTCGCGGCGTAGGCGGTTTGTCGATAAATAGGCGGCTTGTCGACAAAAAAGGAAGACAACAAAACAAAATCGGAAAACGGCATCAGCTGAACGGCAAATTACCCCATTTGGCTCAAGTACTGATAGGGCAAATAGACCTTGTTAGCGTAGGGTTATAACTGGTTTTGCGGGTATTATGCTTCGCGTTAGTCGCCGATTTCGTTACCGCTTGTTGCATCTTTGCTTGGTTTTTCAGCAGGTGCGGACATGATAACGACTGGCATGACTATAGCGTGACATCTGTCGGATGGCGTTGATTGCCTCGAGTTTGATAAAAGACCGCTAGCCATATTGTGGTTTCGTTAGCGGCAGTGGAGGCCACTCTGTGCTTTTGGTGCGCAGGAATGTTGAGGTGATCACCAACGTTAAGAGTAACTTGGCTGCCGTCTTCAAATTCAATCACGCCTTGTCCGGTGAGCACCACTACCCATTCGCTTTCTGGTTGATCGTACCAATGATCGGCGGGTGAGCTCTGGCCATGCGAGAAGATTCGCTCAATTCTGAAGCCGTTATGGTTAATCAGATCTTCAAAGATTTCCCCGGGAAGTTGCGCAGGGATATTGGCAAACAAATTGTTCATTTATCGGTGCTCACAAATAGACATCGGTTATCTCATGCAGGGAGGATAGGGTGGTCAGCAGAGAAAGCCAAGCTTCTCGTCAAGAAAAGGGTAAAAGCATGGTCGCATATTTCCGTGCTCAAGAATGATTTAAGCCAGAAAAAAAGAGCCTAAGCGGAACGCTCAGACTCTTAAAACAAGCGTTAGGTGTCGCTTATGCTAGCAACCCTTTCACAAACCGAATGATCATATCTTTGATGCGAGTAAAGAAGCCGCCGCGCTCGATATCTTGCAATGTAACCAGCGGTACTTCGGCAACGACTTCTTCGCCGAGACTGTACGACAAGGTACCGACCACAGTGCCTTTAGCGATAGGCGCTTCAAGCTCGCCATCGAGTTCGGCAACGGCGGTTAGGTTGTCGCTTTGGCTGCGCATCAAGGTAACAAAGGTATTGCCATCGACACCGAGATCAACATGGCTGTTATCGCCCATCCAGATCCGCTCGTTGACGATCACATCACCCGCTTGGTGCGGAGAAACGGTGTCAAAGAAGCGGAAGCCATAACTGAGTAATTTCTTCGATTCTGCTTCTCGGGTACGTGCGCTACTCGCGCCCATCACCACAGTGATCAAACGCATTTGGCCTTGGGTCGCACTGGTCACTAGGTTGTAACCCGCGCCTTCGGTATAACCGGTTTTCATTCCATCAACGTTGAGACTTCTGTCCCACAGCAAGCCGTTACGGTTGCTTTGGGTGATACCGTTGTAAGTGAATGACTTTTCGCTGTAGTACTGGTGTTGGTCGGGCACATCGCGAATGATCGCTTGCGCAAGCAAGGCAATATCGCGCGGCGTGGTGTATTGGGTTTCGGAGTCGAGACCGTGAGAGTTCGAAAACTGGGTGTTGGTCATCCCCAGTGTGCTGGCCCAGCCGTTCATCAGGCTGACAAAGGCGTCTTCAGAGCCCGCCACGTGTTCAGCCATGGCGACACAAGCATCGTTTCCAGATTGGATAATGATCCCTTTGTTAAGATCTTCAGCCAGTACGGTTTTACCGACTTCGATGAACATTTTCGAGGAATCTGGGAAGTTACGTGCCCACGCGTTTTGGCTGATCACGACTTGATCTTGGAGAGAAATATTTCCGGTTCTGACTTCCTGACCGATCACGTAGCTGGTCATGAGCTTGGTCAAACTGGCCGGGTTTAACATCTCATCGGCATTTTCATGTGCAAGCACACGACCCGAATGATAATCCATCAAGATATAGCCTTTGGCCGCAATGCTGGGCACATCGGGCACCACTGTGGGCGAAGCCATCGCAGCGGTTGCACACAGTAATGTTGATGCAAGGCACAGTGAGTTGGCAATTTTTGACATGTATGGACCTTTTAGACTAGAAAAGCGCGACAAAATCTACTGTTACCCTAACGGACTCTCTCAACCGTACAAATCGAAAAAGTGTGAACATTTATGTCTGTCACTACGGCGATTTCAGGCCTTGTGTAGCGACTTCCTCTGTTCAGACTGCAATCTGTACGTTAAGTGCCTGATCAAGCGTTAACTTTCGACACTGTTCATGTTTTTGAGCCTTGTTGGCGCTATACGCACCTAAGGGTAAATCCTGTTACCTAACCAGCGTTATCGTTATGAAACTATCACAATAAAACTATAGTGATTAGTTCCCGCTTTGCCAGTAAGGCGAGATAAAGTTGGCGACTCGGTAAGACATTGAGTTCAACATGGTTTAGCGCTATGCGTGTCAACAAACTGTGAGATAGCGAGTGTGATTGTCGGGTAAATAAGCGGTCTGGTGATCGCGCTTCTCGCGATAAGGCACAAGGCGTTATTTGCTGCTGAGTGGCGTGAAGCGAAAAGCCGCTAAGGTGTGCAAATCCCCGGAAAAAGAAAAGGCGTGCTTTGTGCACGCCTTGAATGATTAACTGCTTGGCATTGCCAATTAACGCCAACGCTTAATGTTGTAGCAGCTGCCGTTTTCATCTTTAAGGAAGTAATCCTCAATGCTGAAATAGACGCTGTCAAATTCATCAAGGGTAAAGCGAGCACGACGATGAGTGAGGTGATCGACAAATTGCGCGTACATGTTAGGTGTTACGCTCACTTCAACCCACGTATGGTCAACGCCTTTGATCCCGGGTTCGTCGCTTGGGATCAAGCTAATGCGTTTGTCGCCTTGAACGATGTTAACTTGTTTGCCATGCGGTAGACGGCCCGGCAAAATCGCATCCAAGTACTCGGCGGCCATTGCATCAAACTCGATGCTCGCACGGTTAGCACTAGCGTCGTTGATCACGAAATCAATCTTGCCACAGGGTACGTTTTCCATGTCAGAGCCATCGGTGTCGCTGCCACGTGCAACTGCCGCTGCGATGTTTTCGTTTTTCATTACGCTAAAACGGCGTAGATCAATGATGTGATTTTTCACTTGGAACGCGAGTAATTGCGCAATTTTCTCTGCTTTCCACGCATGGGCCGCGAGTGCTTCATCTTGGGTAATACCGGCGACACAGATAAATGGTGTTTCGCCGTTATTTTCAAGTTCAGGATCCGCGACAAAAAACAGTGATGTTAAGAAGCAATCAGCTTCGGCGACCAATGGGGCATCTAAAGGAAGGACTTGTCCCAACTCGAAGCTTTGTTTTTTATTGAAGACATCACGCGACATTGACTTGAGCAACTCAACCGCCCATTTCGGCGCGGTGTCGTCTTCGCTCGCGATACGCATGGTAAGTTCATAACCAAACGAATGAAAACCTTTGGTGACCAATAACCAGTGCGCGGTTGGCGCACTCATTTTATAGGCTGAGATGTTATCGAGCGGCAGATCGCCACCGAATTCAAATGGCAGTTCTGGTTGGAATACGTCAGGTGTAATACCTGCGGTCAGTGTGTCGAGAGAGACCAAATTACTCATTTTTCACCTTACAGTTTTTATTATTAGGTAGCGGGACTTTTTAATAAACCGCACACAATCAATGTATCAAAACCATAATAGCCATATTTATTCTTGCTAAAGATCACTATTTATTGTCGAGTGACAGTTCGTCGATCTGTAGTGATAAACCTGTAAATAGAAAGGGTGGTGTTGCAGGAATTATGCGTTGTTTCTCTCATAATCCGGTGATAAACCGATATCGCGTCTTAATTGATTATCTTGTCATTACGCTAAGGATATTATTGAAGAGTCACACGTTTGTATTTGCCTATTCAAGGAGGAAGGGGCTATGCAGCAAGAAAGAGATCCGCAAAGCCAAAAGCCACAGCGAAATAAAGCGCAGAGCCAGCGAGATGATATCGATCGATGGATAACGGCTTATCGCCACGTATTCTTCCAAGCTGTAGGGGCAGTAATGATGGCTTGGGCCGGGGCGTTGGGAACGCTGCACGCAGAATCGTCGATGATTTCACTGCTGGGCTTTTGTATTTTCATTTACGGCAGCTGTTTACGCGCAAAGATCAAAGGCCCATTTGATAAAGACCAACCTTAAAAAAGACGACTGAAGAAAGGAAAAACCTCTTCGTTCGTCACTCAACCTCACTTTCGAGGCTTACATCAGTTGCAGACCCAATAAAAATCCCCTTGCTCAACGTAGGTGATATACCTAGTGCTGATGCAAGGGGATTCTCGTGCGGTTGCTGATCTGCTGCGGGTTTACCGCCAGCAGGATCGGCTTATGAGATTAACGTTTATCTCTATGCGCTAGCGCTTAACGCCACTGCTTAACGCCAACAGTACGGCCTTCTGCATCTTTGATGTAGTAGTCGTTAACGTTGAAAGCAATATCTTCAAATTCTTCAAAGAAGAAGCGCTTAACGCGAGTTTTCAGGTGAGCCATAAACTGTTGGTACATGCTATCTGTCATGTACAACTCTACCCACGTATCGTCTACACCGCGTACACGACATTCGTCGCTTGGAATAAACGCAACGTTGTGCTCATCGCTGATCACTTGGATAGGTTTACCGTGCGGCAGACGACCCGGCATGATCGCTTCTAGGTATTCAGCCGCCAACGCATCGATTTCGATGTAGCAGCTTTTGTCGTCATGTACGTTGAACATGATGCGGCCACAAGGTACGGCTTCGGTATCAGAGCCATCAGCGTCACGGCCACGTGTCACTGCTGCTGCGATGTTTTCGTTTTTCAGTACCGTGAATCGGCGAACATCAATAATGTGGTGCGGTACTTGGAAGCCAAGTAGCTGAGCGATTTTCTCCGCTTTCCAGCCACGTGCAGCCAGTGCTTCGTCGTGGGTAATTGCTGCAACGCTAAGGTACGGCAGTTCGCCATTCGCCTCTAGTTGGGTGTCAGCAACAAAGAATAGGGTGTCTAAGAAACAGTCAGAGGCGTTAACAACCGGCGTGTTTAGCGACAGAATATTACCAAGCTCAAAGCCTTTTTTGCGGTTGAATGCGTGACGCGCTAGGGTTTTTAAAATTTCTACCGCCCATTGTGGCACGTTGTCTTCATCGCCAGCCACACGCATGGTTAGCTCAAAACCAAACGGCGCAAAACCTTTGGTAACGACAAGCCAGTGCGCGCTAGGCTCACTCATTTTGTACGCAGAGATGTTTTCAAGTGGTAAATCACCACCAAATTCGAAAGGAAGTTCCGGTTGAAAGACTTCTGGAGTTAGGCCAGAGGTTAGCGTTTCAAGCGATACTAAGTTACTCATTTTGTTCACCTACCGATATTGTTCAGTTATAAAACGCTGTGTCACCGCACAGCTTGATAAATCAGTCAAAACCTTAACGGAGTTTGTTTTGAGTATCGAAACTAAATAGGAATAAGCGCCCCGTTCAGCGAGCCAATCGATATCCTTGATGATAAAAATGAAATTTATTCTCATTGACTTGCGTGACGTGTCGAAATTATTCCGTACGATTTAGAAGGTAATTAATGGATAGTTCTGTTATTAGGATGTGAATGCCGATGAGTTGCTGTTTTGTATATACATGAGAGTGTTTTATCGCGGAAAACGTGGGTGTTGACGTAGAGCGATTGTCTAGATGCGACAGGGCGAAGACGTTAGTTGTGAGCTCTCAGGCTTCTGACTATCGTGAGGAGTTGAAGGCAGCAAGGCATGAGAATGAAAAGCAGAGGGGAGATGGCCTAGTTGTGTGCGGCGTGAAGAAAAAGCTAACCCGCCAGTGGTCCTGACGGGCTAGTGAAAGAGCTACGCGACTTGTAGCGCTTTTTGCGATTTTCTTTCCGACAGGTAGCCGATCAGATTGCGCCACGGCGCAACAGAGCGGTAGGTCAAACACAGTGCGCCGTAAAAGGTGAGTGCTCGCATATGGTTTTCGTCAATGTCGGGTTTAACAAAGCCTTTTTCTAACAGCGCATTGGATTCCTCTGCCATATGCTGTTGAATTACCTCTAAACCGTTCTCTACATCAAAGTCGACACGCTTGGCGTTTTTCTCATATTGGGTACGTAAACGTAAGAAAATGGCCAATAAGTCTGCCGGATCCATCAATTTCGGGAAACGGTAGTTTGTTTTGATCGGCACCGTATAAGGTTGCGGCAAGGGGTTGTTGGAGACTTCCAAGGTCGTGCCGTCAGAGAAGTACTGGCTAAATTCCACATAACCAAGTTGTTCGGTGCCATTGTTCGCCGACATGCATACGGCAACGATTTTTAAGTCGTCATGCCAGAAGAGTCGGCAAAAGGTGTCGCAGTCAGGTGCTTCAAGCACAGCAGAGCCAATCGAACGAAAGCGTAACTGATCGAAGCCGTGAGCGGCTTGGATGAGATCATCAGGCATTTCCGCCATGCATTCTTCATCGCTGATCTGTCTTAATGGTGCTCCGGCATTGAGCTTAGTGCCTTTCCAGACCACGAATGGACCAAGAGTGTTCATGAGCAAGGTATTTAGCACGGTGCCCCCTTTTAATATCTTTATGACTGGGTCGGGTTATTACTTGGGTCAATTTGTATATTTATGTTTATTTCATTAACAAAAATAATTCACCGCCATTATGTGCATTTTATTCATTCGCAGAGAATAACTGTTTGAATAAAATATACGTAACCATGATGTAAATCTCAATTACCCATGTATTGAGTGAAATATCTATGTCTTCTTTATGAAATAAAGATACACAAAGCGGGCATAGAGTCCTTCAGGGTATATGCTGCTATTTCTCTATCAGTATCCAGCAGTTATCAATTTGTGCTGAATAGATGCCAAAGGCCGATAAAAGGCAATGCGTATATAGCCTGTGGCGAAATACGGCGGTTAAGCTTGTCGTTCAGGGAGTGTTAACTCAAACACGATAATTAATTTAGGCATGGAAATTATAGACCGCGAGAAAACAATAACAGTAGATCTCAGCAGTCAATATAAATATTAAATCTCCATGAGGTATTTAATATTTATATTATTAGAACCATAGGGGATTCATTGTGGTTTAGTATGAGTCATACGCGTCGTACCACGCATCAACGGTGTCACCATCAACACGGTTGCCATAAATACCATCCCAACGCAGTTGTTGCTCATCCATTGATAGCTTTAATACGGTATCAGTGCCGCTGAGTTGAAGGCCGTTCTCAACGACCACCAAAGCTTGAGGGGAGGCGCTGTTCACGACACTATCGGCAAACCAGTATTGACCCTCGTCGTAGGTGATCATCGCAATGAGCTCGCTACCGCCAATGTTTTTCGAGTACAGGTAGTAGCCAAGAAATTGATCGCGCTCGCCAGCAGCGTCGCTGCTCTGTACCGGATCTTCACTGCAACCCAAGGTTGCAGCAACCGTTAAAGTGATGGCCAGCCACTGAACTAATGTCCGTTTCATCGTGAATATCCTCTTTTTTTTTTATGATGTTACAAAGGCTAGCACAGTGAAATCGGACAACAGATCGGGTCAGTGAAACTTAAAATAAATCGATAGAAAAGGGCTGTTTTCAGCCTTGAAATGCTGATGTACCTGATCCGTTTAGCAAAAAGTTTTGACGATAAAACAAAGCGCTACGCATGGGGCGAGTGGTACACCCCACGTAATAAATATTGATGGCAATTAACCCTGACGCCATTTGTGAAAAGCCGTGATCAGCAGAACTAATACCGCACCGGCGAGCAACCCAACGGCGCCATTCAACAGGGTAGGCAGCAAAGTAGAGACGATTTTACCAATCCCTGGGATTGCCACCGACTCCAGTGAGGCATGTTCAATCCAATGGCCGATGCTATGAACGCCGTGCGTGAGAATACCGCCACCGACGAGAAACATCGCGGCAGTGCCGACAACCGACAGGGTTTTCATCAGCCACGGCGCAAAGGCAAGCAAGGCTTTGCCGAGGTGTTTTAACGCATTGGCTTTCTGGCTGAAATAGAGGCCGACGTCATCGATTTTGACGATCACGGCCACAAGGCCATACACCCCAATCGTCATGGCGATAGCAATCGCGGACATGGTTAACACTTGGGTGAGGAAAGGCTCGGCCGCGACAACCCCTAAGGTCAGGACAATGATTTCGGCGGAGAGGATAAAGTCGGTACGGATTGCCCCTTTTATCTTTTCTGCTTCGGTGGTTGGGGGCGCTTTGGTGTCGTGCTGGGGATGTAGCCAGCGACCTAAGATCTTTTCCGCGCCTTCAAAGCAAAGAAACAACCCGCCGAGCATTAACAGTGGGGTGATCAGCCAAGACGCAAAGGCACTGATCGCGAGTGCCGCCGGCACTAAAATCACTTTGTTTAACAGTGATCCCTTGGCAACGGACCACACCACGGGCAATTCACGGGCGGCCGACACCCCGGTCACTTGCTGGGCATTCAACGCGAGATCATCACCCAGCACACCGGCGGTTTTCTTTGCTGCGACTTTGCTCATTACCGATACGTCATCGAGAAGGGCTGTGATATCATCCAGCAACGTAAGTAAGCTCGCACCTGCCATTATTTACACCTCGTTACATATTTGTAATATTTATTAACAATAAGCTGGTATGTTAACGCCTGTTAACGGGAATGGAAGGTGTTGGCGCAAGAAATTTGACAATAAAGTACGCCAAGAGTGTACATCCTGCCTCAGTTTGTTATTTCTTTCTGCTGCTAGATGATCTTAAAAAGAAAGAGAGCGAACGGATATCAGCACCCTGCACACACATCGCAGACGATGGCCCGTGGTTGCCAATAAAACTATCTAATGAAGTGTTGCCACCAGGTGACATTGTTCGAATAAAAAGAGTAATAGATGAAAAAAATCGCTGATTATAAGCATAAGTTTGTCGGTCGTAAGACCAATGTGGAAGGCGTGTGCCGTGTTCGCGTCTTTTTAGATGAAGCGACAAGCAAGTACGTCGCGGTGTGTACTCACCTTGCTGAGAACCGTTATAAAGCCTGCTCTTACCAAAGTTTGGTGCCAATCCTAAAACAAGTGAAGCAAGACACTTTGGCGGCAGCGAACGATGACGATATCGTTTGGATTGATCATTCCCCGTTTGATGTGGGCCCTGAATATGGCAAACACCGTTTGGGTGTGGTGAAAAACTTAGATCAACCTTGTCCAGACTGGCGTCATGTTGGTACCACTGATCTTAAATCTCTGACGGGATTGGAGTTTAAAGAGCTCGCTTAATTGCTGGGTAGAAAGCCTAATTTGCCCAAAACAAAAAGCCCGCGCTATGGCGTCGGGCTTTTTTTGTACGTCAAACGTTACTGTTTGAAACCGCAACGTTGGGCGTGTGCACCACCGTATCAAGCGATCTCGTTAGATCGGATCGATGTAGCCGAAGTAGTCTGCAAACAAAGAGCCTTGTGCTGAAACGATCTCTTTTGATTGCAACGCGCTCAGGCGTTCTTGTGGCGTGGTGAAATTCGGGATGTCGTTAAAAAAAGTAATAATGGTAATAAAATGCGCCAGTGCCGCTTTCATTTGCGCATTGGCCGTTTCACTAAAAAGGCCAAACTTTTCCGGTAAGGTGTAACCAAGGCGCGGAGTGATAAAAGAAGCGAAAAGCACGGTGGCCAAATGCTCACGGACATCCGTATCGCCGATTTCTGGGTTATCTTTAGCAATACCATCAAACTCATCCAAGAGAGTGATCACTGCGTCGTTAAACTGATCCATAGTTCATTCCTTTGATGGATAAGGTCGTCTTGACCTTATTGATAACTATAGTAATAAAAATGTTACGAAAACGAAATGACAGTATTGCGAGTCTAATCGCACGGTTAGTTCAATATCGGTTAGCATATAACGGTGAGAACTCGTATAAGACGAGCAAAATATGTCGAAAAATCGCATGGTTAACCTTTTTTCTTCGTTAGCAGCACGCACGTTATCTTTATTTATTGAATTTAGGCTTTTGAATGACACTAAAATTTGCCACGTGGAATCTTCTTAACTTTCTGGCTCCCCCCTTTGCAGCGTATGAGATGGAAAATATCGCCACTCATGCCCAGTGGGAGAAAAAGTGCCGTTGGATTTCGATGATGCTGGCAGCAATAGATGCTGATGTGGTGGGGTTTCAAGAAGTGTTTAGCCAACAAGCATTGACCCAGTTATGCCAAGATGCTGGGCTGACGTACTTTGCAACGGTGGATCAGCCCCAGTGTCAGGACGGCCATGTTTGTAGCCATCCCGTGGTTGCGCTCGCCAGCCGTTATCCGATCGTCAAGGTCGAGACGGTCACTGAGGAGGCGGAGATCTTAAATGCGATTGGCATGAGCGCAGATTTTCACTTTCACCGTACACCGGTGGTTGCGACGATAGTGTTACCGCTGCTTGGCGAAACCAAAGTGTTTGTGGTGCACCTTAAATCTCAGCGCTCGCTTAACGATGAATTAGCGCCTGTTGCGGGTCAGTGGGGGGCGACGTTGCATCGAGGCACTGAAGCGATGTTGCTCGCTAATGCTGTCAATAACGAAACAATGCCTGTGGTGGTGATGGGGGATTTTAACCAAGGGTTGGACGGTGATAGTTTGCGCTCGTTGCGAGAGCAATGTGGGCTGACGGATAGCTGGCAATTATTCCAACGAAGCACTGCACTTGAACTGGCTGAAAACGACACTCAAGCGGCTCACATTCAAAGCGCGAATGAGGTTACTGTGTTGCCTGAGATTGGTCCACGCCCTGCGACCTTTTATTATGGTAACCAAGGGCTCATGCTCGATTATATTTTATTCTCGCGCCACTTTGATCCGAAGTGTCAAACCAGCATGGTAGATATCGCGCAATACCAATGTTGGGATCGCCACTTGGTCTCTCCGCAATTTGATATTGATGGCAGCAGTACCGACCACGCCATTGTGACCACCTCGTTTGTTGAACGTTGCTAGTGTGGCGCACAATGCCAGTGATAGATTGGCGAGCGGGGAAAGTATGTCAGCGCTCGCCGTTACTAAGACAGTCAGATAGCGACTGGGGTTTACATATATCCCTGCAGTTCCATTAGTTTTAGGTATGATGCCGTGAAGCGGTTCAAGGTGTATTCGGTCGCGTTGACGTTCACTTTAGCCCCACGTTTAAACGCATCGATGGTGCCAAGTCCAATCACGGTTGATTCCGCCACGTGGCCATCTTCGCAGGTTACTGTTGATTTATAAGCGTCGTCGTTGATGATCAGCGTGCCTTGGCGCTCATCAAAGTAGTTAGCGTCACACCAACTCGTGCCATCGATCATTGCAAATGAGAACGACTCTTTGCTGATAGGCGCGATCGCGATAACAGAGTCATATTGCGCATTCAACGTTGCGATGACGCCCTCATCAACACCAACAACCCAGTGTTTCACAATGTTGGCTTCGTACATAAAATCGTTAGGGTAGTTATCTGCAGACGCGGCTGCGGAAACCAGTGATGTTGCTAAGAGTAATTTTTTCATCGTTGATAGTCGTTTTCGTTCTTGTGTAGTGACTTAACACGAGTTGACTGCATACCCGATATGCATCATTCCGCGTAAGTAAATTTTGCGCGAAGAATATACGAAAACCGGCAATACGCAATAGATTATGATCAAATACCGCTTAGCGATTGGGCAATCACGTAGGCGGTTTACTTATCGACGGATAACGCAGAGTTATTTCTCTCCAGTGCCAACAAGATTTCTTTCTTATCCAAGCCCCCCGCGTAACCTGTTAATTTCCCATTGGCTCCGATAATGCGATGGCATGGAACAATCACCGGGATCGGGTTTTTGCCGTTCGCTGCTCCAACAGCGCGTACCGCTTTGGGGTTGTCGATATGCTCAGCAATATGACGATAGCTGCACGTCTTCCCATATTGGGTTGCTAAGAGTGCTTGCCATACTTGGTTTTGAAACGCCGTGCCTTTGGGAGCCAGTTTGACGGTAAATGCCGTGCGCGCTCCAGCAAAATACTCGGCAAGTTGCTGCGCTGCCTGCGCCGTAATGGCGTTCTCGCGATCGGATGGCAGCGCTTGGGCATCAAAAGTGATGGCAACAATCGCCTGCTCGTTTGCACACAGCCCCAATGGTCCAATGGGGGATTCAATGACTTGTCTAAACATGAAGCTGGCTCCATAAATACAGGGTTAAGTAACTACGCCACGGTTTGGCGGCATTCGCGTCAAGTGCGAGGCTAGTGCTGCTCGCGCGCTTTTCAAGGGCGCGCTTTATCCCTAAATCTGTGTCGAGCCAAATATCAGGATCGCTTACGCCGCGCATTTTCATATAGTTGACCGTCCACGGACCAATCCCTTTGAGCGTCAGCAGCTCGTCGGGTTGATCGAGAGGGTGCTC
The DNA here is from genome assembly GCA_019703815.1 of Thaumasiovibrio occultus. Classification (GTDB taxonomy): domain Bacteria; phylum Pseudomonadota; class Gammaproteobacteria; order Enterobacterales; family Vibrionaceae; genus Thaumasiovibrio; species Thaumasiovibrio occultus. Next base: position 300,192 of record AP023053.1, read on the forward strand.
TCGGCACCAGACGACGAAATCGCGCAGGGTTTGGCGGCGTCGCTCTGGCATGCCTAAATTATCGATCACGCTGATATCAAAGCTGTGGGGATCAGGAAAGTAACCGGTTGCGACGTTATTGGTGTCTTGGCTCGGGCTTTCATCGGCGCCATTGTCACTAAGGGAGTGATGCGCGGTAACGATTTGGCTGACCAAGGTTCTGGCCGCTGCTACCGAGACTTGCTGGCCGACGATCGCGCGAATACCCGCTTCAAAGGGCGACCAAATCCCCGGCAAACGAACAGTGACCAGCTCGGTTGATGCACACTCTACCCCTGTCGCTCGCTGGATTGCTTGGGCGATTTGCTGCGGATCCGAATCGAGATCTAACACTCGCCTGATCTGACGCACGACGGCGAGTAGCGATCGGGTTGAATTCATCGTTATCGCGACGTCAAAACGGTGGGCCTTTTCATTGTGAGTCGCCACAAAGCGGCCTTTTTCTAGCTTGCCATCATCACGCACCAGAAACGTACGGCTGTAGCTGGTGGTGGTCACGACTTCCAATGTTGGGATCAACCGCGCGGCATAAAAATCGCGCACGCTGGGCCAGTCGTAGGGCGGGCGATAGGGCAGCGATAGCGTGATCACCCCGTTGTACTCGCCTGTTTCTCGGTTGCGCACTTGGGTTGGGGTTAAAGTGAACGCTTTATGAAAGGCGTCATTAAAGCGGCGCAAACTCTGAAAGCCACTGGCAAAGGCGATATCGGCGATCGGCAGTGCGGAGTCGTGCAACAACTGTTTGGCTAACAGCAGTTGATAATAGAGCGCGTACGCTTTGGGTGAGACGCCCACCTTTTGTTTGAACAGTTTACGCAGATAACGATCGCTAACCCCTAGGCGGTCAGCTAGTCCAGTGATCGTGCCAGTTTCTGCGTCTTTTGTGCCAGAAAGATAGCCTTGTTCAATCAAGGCGAGGGCTCTAGCGACCGTCGTATCGACGCCGTGCCAAGCGGGGCTTCCCGGCGCGGTTTCTGGGCGGCAGCGTAAACAAGGGCGATAGCCTGCACTGGCAGCCGCAATAGCGGAGGGAAAATATTCGACATTTTCCTCTTTCGCCGCTGGAGCGGGGCAGATCGGACGACAGTAAATACCGGTCGATTTTACTGCGGTGTAGAAGACGCCATCGAAGCGATGATCGCGGGCCATTCTGGCTTGATAGTAGCTGTTCATCGGGCCTCTCCGTTGGTTTATCTCTCATGTCTGAATGACTTCTCAACCTGAAATGTAGCACTGCGCCTGTGCACAAATTTCAGGTAGGGCATTGTCGGTGATCGTGGCAATTTATCTTCGGCTGAAAGCCCCGTTTTTCCTGACAGGGTCTATGGTTAAGTCAGGTCGTGATAAATCACTCACTCTTTGATTATACCGAGATAATCATCATCGGCTCGCCATTTTCGGAACTGTATTTCACGTTCTCGGATGCGAGCCGCAACAAGATCGAAAGACGTCGCAGCAGGAGTAATGATGAAACGTTGGTGGTGGGGAATTCTGGCATTGTGCGCGATGAGTGCGTTTGCGGAGCAAGATTACAGTGAAACTGACATGCTGGATAAACCCCTGATGGAGCGTTATATCTTGGATGAATTGAAATCATTACGCCAAGAGCAGCAAGATTTAGAGCGACGAATGACGGTGAATATTACCGACCGAGAGCTCGCGGTCGCGGGCGAGTCGCTGAGTTACGCCAATAATACGGTGACCTATTTTTTCTATTTGATCGCGGGCGCCGCTTCGTTGATCGCAATTGTTGGTTACCAATCGCTTAAAGAGATCCGTGAAAACACCAAAAGCATGGCCGACAAACAACTCACCCAGATCACTGAGCGGTATGAAGAGAAGTTTAAAGCGCTGGAGCGAGAGTTAAGGCGTAAGACCAAGATCATTGTCGAAAATAATCGCGAAATTGAAATCATCAATGAGGTCCATAACCTTTGGTTACGTGCACAAAGTGCCCAAAAACCTGAGCAAAAAATGGAAATTTACGATGAAATCCTTAAGGTTCGTCCTGGGGATCTCGAAGCGCTAACTTACAAAGCGGATGCAGCAATGGAAATTCGCGAGTTCAATTGGGCATTGAGCCTGTGTAATAAAGTGCTGCAATTCGACAGCAACAACGCCCATGCGCTCTATCAGCGCGCCTGTGCGCATGCCTGTTTGGGGTTTGAGGAAGAGGCGATCGATGATCTGACGTTATCCATTGAGCACAGTGCATCAATGCGAGATCTAGCCGCCGAAGAAGCCGATTTTGAATCGTTGTACGGCAATGAGAGATTTGACACTTTACTCCACGGTGAAGCGACACCAACTGTGTTGTAACTTGGTGCTCAGCGTGCTACCACCGCGCGCAGATGGACGTACGGTCTGCTCATAGCAGGTGATCACACAAAATGTTCGATTGGATATGAGGCTGAGTACAAAAGCCCCGTTGGTCGAATCACAGACACAAAGGATTGAGGGAAAAGCAATGAAAACACGTTACCTGAAAACAAAAGTGATCATGGGTATGAAGACGACATTGGCATTGATGGTGCTTTCGTTTAGCGCGGTGTCGTCTGCCCATGATTATACCTTTGGCGATCTAGCGATAGCGCATCCGTGGTCGAAAGAGATCCCACCGAACACGTCAGTGAGTGCTGGCTTTATGGCTATCACCAATAAATCAGCGCAAAACGAGGTACTGTTGGGGGCGACGTCACCCGTTGCGGCGAGCGTAGAATTACACACACATCTGCACGGTGATGATGGCATGATGCAAATGCGCCCAGTGGAGGAGATTGTGATCCCGGCAGGAGAAACGGTGGAGCTGCGCCCGCACAGCCTACATTTGATGCTGATGGGGCTAAACCAAGTGACACCACTGGGCGAGACGTTTCCGGTCACCTTAACCTTTCAAAATGCTGGTGAAGTGACGCTAGATTTGAAAGTAGAGAAAGCGCTGCACCATTAATTCGCAGAACCACTCATTAGGTAAGCGTGCCGCCTTGGCGCAGTTCAAGCCAATCCTGACATCGAGGGTTGGCTTTTTTATCATTGGTACATTTTAAGTTTGCTAGCCGCTGTGCTTTTGTGAGTTGATAGTGTGATCATATTCTCAGCCCCGAAGTGATGTACTCAAAACCTATTCAATAACGTGCGCATCATCGACAAAACACGCCTTAATAATAGAAATCGGAAAAGTGAGATGATATGAATAAATCAACATTCGAAATAAATTTGTAATTATCTGTTTGTGTTTAACTGCATGTTATTTTAAGCCCGTTTTATGCGTTGAGTTATCTATTAATGACATTGCGAACGTGGTTAATTTTGATGTGGTGAATTATAGATGGCGCGTTGGTTTTAATAAGGGAAGCAGCGACAGGACCTTGGAGGGGAAATGGAATATCTATGGTGGCCAGCGTCGCTGGTGTGCGCGGGCGCATTTTATTACTTTGTACTCTATTGCAAGCCGTTGGACGATTACTGGCATACAATACCAACATTAGATGAGTATCTGAGTGAGCATCCAAACTGTAAGGCGGAAAACCCCCGCAGCGCGATATGCCACGATTGTGGTTCAAAGCGCATTATTTACCGTCACTTAACCGCACATTATGATCAGCGCTGTATTCATTTATGTTTTTCGTGTAAGAAAACATTGTTCAGAACATTTGGCTAAATTCGATTGCCTATTTATTAAAAGCAAAGCAAAGAAAAGCAAAACTAGAAAATTACAAGTAGGGCTAAGGATAGTGAAAATATAGAAATGCGGTGTAAATAAATTTTCTATTGGAAATTAGAGCGAATAAAGAGAATAAAACCAAAGAAAAATTAATCCAAAAATATCAACCAGAACTCCCGTATAGAAAATCTGATGTTGGATAAATAAAAAGCCGAGCGTTATAGAACCTAACCCGGCTATTTCGTTAGATAGACACCGTGCCTGCTACTCGCTAGCGATCAGTATCTTCCGCAATAGCGCCGCCAATTGTTCCTGCTCGTCGTTATCTAGTACCTCGACCAAATTGTCTAAGTTGGCGACATGAGCATTCACCACTTCATCAATGAGCGCGATCCCTTGCGAGGTAAGGGCGAGTTTGCAGCTGCGACGATCATTTTCGCTCGCCACTCTTGCCACCAATCCCCGCTGTACCAGCTGTTCTACTCGGGTGCTTACCGCGCCAGAAGAGAGCATCAAGGTTTGATAGAGCGCAGTGGGCGTAACGGGCTCGTCACCGCTTCGCCGCATGGTCGCCAGCAAATCAAATTCAATACTGCTCAATCCGTACGTTTTAAATAGTGCGTCCATCTTCTGCGACCATAGGTGGCTAGTACGCCGCACGCGCCCAATAATGCCCATCGCCGAACATTCCAGATCTGGGCGTACCTGTTGCCATTGCTGCAAGATGGTATCGACTTTATCGCCGCGCATGTTTGCCTCTCAAGAAAAAATCTTTTCAAAAAGATACTTGATCTTGTTGGTCGCATCCATTACTTTACAAAAAGTATCTTTTGTAAAAGATATTTTATAGAAAGCTAAGCTGACGAGGTTCATGCCAGTCACGCGATGAGAACGGCAAAACTAAGCCAATAGCAGGGTAAGGCAAGGGGAAAGATGGCCAGTCGCATATCCATAATGTTCACCATGGCAATCACTGCGATTGCACCAATGGTGTGGGGCTCGACGTATATCGTGACCACCGAATGGCTTCCCGCGAACAGCCCATTAATGGCGGCGACGATTCGCGCACTGCCGGCAGGTTTAGTGCTGGTGGCGATTGGGCGGGTGTTACCGCGTGGCCACTGGTGGCTGAAATTAGCCTTACTGGGCGCGCTTAACATTGGTTTCTTTTTCTACAGCTTGTTTTATGCCGCAGCCCATCTTCCCGGCGGCATCGCGGCGATGGTGATGTCAGTGCAATCGCTTATGCTGGTGGGTTTAAGTTGGCTATGGCTAAAAATGACGTTTTCCCGCATGCAACTAGTTAGCGTTGGCTTAGCAATGGGCGGCCTTGCGTTGTTAGTGCTTAACAATCCAACGTCGCTGTCCATCAAAGGCATCAGTGTTGCGTTGTTGGGCGCGCTGGGTATGGCTGTTGGCGTGGTGGCAACGCGAAAATGGGGTCGCCCTGAAAATATGTCACTTCTTGGCTTTACGGGGTGGCAGTTGTTGTTCGGTGGGTTGCTGCTTTTGCCATTGGCATGGTGGCAAGAAGGGTTACCCTCGGCGCTGACCCGCGTCAATCTGTTGGGTTATGGCTATCTCAGTGTTGTTGGCTCAATGCTTGGTTACGCCCTGTGGTTTCGCGGTATCGAAAAATTGCCCCCGATGAGTGTGTCGCTGCTCGGTTTTATCAGCAGTATTTCTGCAAGCGTGTTGGGGTATCTGTTTTTGGGGCAAGCCCTGTCGTGGATCCAATTGCTGGGTGTCGTAGTGATTTTTGTCTCACTGATCTTGTCAGTACCTAGCAGCAAGCATTCGGGTGAAAAACGCACAAAAGAAACCGCCCCAAAAGAAACGGACGTAGCCAAAGACAAGGTATCAACTAAATCTAATAACCCCTCGTCGCGAGGAAAATCATTAACCATAGAAGGAGTTTAATATGCGTTTAACCATAGTGGCAGGTAGCCAACGAGAACATTCGCAAAGTGTACAAGTCGCGCACTATCTACAGCGCCAAGCGGCAGATCAGTTTACGCACATTGATGTGTTGGATCTGGCAACGTTGAACATTCCGCTTTGGAACGAAGGTGTTTGGCAAGGTGCGCAGGAATGGCAATTTTGGACGCCAATCGCGTCGCAGTTGCAACAATCAGATGCGGTTATTTTGATCACGCCCGAATGGCACGGCATGGCGACCCCGGCGCTGAAAAACTTTTTACTGCTGACCACGGATGATGAACTCGCCCATAAACCGGCGCTGTTGGTCAGTGTCTCAGCAAGCGTGAATGGGGTTTATCCCATTAGCGAACTTCGGATGACGGGGAGTAAAAATAACCATATGTGCATTTTGCCAGATCACCTGATCTTTCGAAATGTGCAAGACAGTTGGACGGAAACCGGTGAGCTGACCGATAAGGCGATGACTGAACGCGTTGGGTTCACATTGACGTTACTTGAAGCCTACGCCAAAGCGTTGGGGCCGGTGCATCGTGACATGGTCGCGCTGGGCAAGCCATTTCGCTACGGGATGTAGTTCACGTCACTGAACCGGCACAGCTAGCGCGATGAAAGTTCAGTATTGAATGGGCTAAATCAATGAACTTCGCCTTAGATCGCAAAAGGTCGCTGAGACGGAGAGAAACCCACCAAGCAGGTCGGCGCTGCATATCAACCCGCAAGGCTTATCGGTATACTACGCCCACTTGTTTGAATGCAGTATGATAGTTGAAATGAAGAATAAAGTTCTGAAATTACTTTTTGTGGGGGCCGCTTTGTTGTTGTCGGGCTGTGCCACCATGAACAAAGAAGAGTGCTTGAGTGCAGATTGGCAACTGCTTGGCCTAACTGATGGCGCCAAGGGTTACCGTCTAGCGCGTTTAGATGAACATCGCTCAGCATGCGCGGAGTACGGCGTCAGCCCAGATCCGATTGCCTATCGCAAGGGCTACGATGAAGGGATCGTCACCTATTGCACCCCTGCCAACGGCTACCAGCAAGGATTGAATGGCAATAACTATTACGGCCAATGTCCTGCCAACTTGCACGACGCATTTGCCAAAGCCCACGAGCAAGGATTGCAACGTTATGCGCTGCAAAGTGAAATTAACGCGCTCGAAAACGAGTTGTATCGCTACGAGGATGAAATCGATCAGTTAGAGAGTGATATCCGCGATAAAGAAGTCGAGTACTTACAGGCCGATGAAGTGTCAGTGCGCCGTCGCTTACTGATTGAACTCGGCCGCCTACGTGATGATCGCCGTCATCTTCAATATGATTTGCGCGCACTGGAGCGAGATCTATCGCTAAAAGAGCATGAGCTGTTAGCCTTGCCGCAATACCACTACTAAATAACAAGCAGAGATTGGACAGATTGGATAGGCGACGGCGTGTCGCTGCTAGCTTGTTAGCTTGATCCATATAGTCTTATGCATCGCAGCCCATCGTCAAGGTGGGTTGTTTTATTATTCCTCCTTCCTGTTCAAACTCGATATCCGGGCTTTCTGTTCAAAGTGATCATTGTCAATCGCGCAGGGTACAAGTGGTTAAACCAACCCTACCTGAGAGGCTGACCAATGCGAACATTGCGTCATTATAACGATTGTCTTCCGGTACTGTTAAGTCAGGCTGATTGTCATTTTTATCTGCTGCTACTGCGTCCCCAGCCAAGCCCGAATCTATCGTCACTCCACGCGACAGACGCTGACAATGCAGCATCGACCAAGCATGTTGCCACCCATGATAACCGAGGCTGTGACGAGCTGGTATTTGATGAAAACGGCGCTTGCGTGCGATTTGCTGGCTTGCTTGAGGCGAAAGAGCAGCTGAGCGATCTTGGGTATCGTCACGCCGTGCTGCGAATGGAAACACCTTACGATGAAATGGGCGCAGCCCAAGGGGCAGGCGCAGCAGAGATCGCTTTGCACTTGGCCTGAGTGGGTTTCTCTGGTTTCGCCGTCTTTGCCTTCAAAATCGCGCCATTACCGTGCCTCCCTCGGTATTATGCTCTGGATTCGTGCGAGTTTAGTTCTCTGTTTTGACGGATCTTTCACGCAGCCCTTGTACTATGACCGCTGACAGACTTATGCTGTGAAAAAATATAATAAGTAGAAACCACGTACATTTGATATGTGCGCCGTTTTTAGGCGATGGGGTACTCGCAGCAAACTGCGAAGGGAGGCTGGATGAAATCGAAACTGTTCCAACGATTGTACGAGGCGGTGGTGAACCCAGAGCCTGATGAGGCGTCACTGTTGCCTGACAGTTTACCGACACCCACATTGTGGTTGCTGGGTAAAACAGGGGCGGGGAAATCGAGCTTGATTGAAGCGCTCACTCAAGCGCCAGATATTGAAGTCGGTAACGGCTTTCAACCTTGCACGCGCACCGCGCAGATCTATTACCATCCTGAAGCTCACCCCGTGGTCGCGTTTTTGGACAGCCGAGGTTTGGATGAAGTCGACTACGATCCCGCAGATGATCTGATTTACTGCGCCGACAAAAGCCACGCGATTGTCATCGTGGTCGCATTGGATGATCCCGATCAGCAGAGCGTGATCGATACGGTAAAACCTATCTTAGCGAAAAACCGACATCGCGGCTGCATGGTGGTATTTAGCCGCAAGAGCTTTGTCGCGGCAAGTGATGTCGAGCGAGTCAGCCAATACGTGGTTGGGCAATTGCAGCGTAGCACCGGAGTGCGTTTGCCGTACGTGTGTTACGACCGCTTTGAAACCGAAAGTTTGCAACAATTGCGCGAAACCTTAGCCGACCAATTGCCTGAAATACATTTGTGGCTGCTAAGCCAACAAGCTAAAGATGCCGAGAGTCGTCGCTTCCATAAATACCGTAGCGAGATCATCTGGTATGCCAGTGCCGCTGCGGCGTCCGACACCTTGCCGGGGATTGGCTTATTCACTGTGCCGGGCGTTCAGGGAAAACTGTTACACGCCCTTGGACGACGTTACGGTGTGAGCTGGGATCGCGAACGCTTGTCGGCGTTTTCCTCCGCGCTGGGGGCTGGCATGTTATTGCGCTTTGGTGGGCAACTTGGTGGCCGCCAACTGGCCAAACTCATTCCGGGTATTGGCCAAACCATTGGCAGTGCCGCTGCCGCTGTGGTTTCATTTTCAACCACCTATGCCTTGGGGCGCGTTGCGTGTTACTACCTGTATCAAACCCATCACGCGTTGCCGGTCGACCCCGAAAGTTTGCAGGTGATCTATCGCCAAGCCCTGAGTGAAGCCAAAACCTATCGCGATCAAGCCCCGTCGCCGGAAGAGTAAAGGGTCATACTAAACGCGCACTAAAATCGCACAGAAAGCGACATGGCGTCAGCTAACCCAATTCTTTGTTATTGAATCCCTAATGCCGAGAGGGTGAATGAAAACAACCTTATTACAACGCGTGCTAGGCGGGCGTTTATTACTGTTACTGCTGTGGGCCGTCCCTGTGTTGCTGCTGATGGTGGCGGGCGGAATGTGGCTGTGGCAAAACCATTATTGGTTGCCGTTTGCGGCCGTATTTACAGTGGTGACTTTGCTGGGCTGGGGGCTTGGCTACTGGCAGCGTCGTCAACGGGATGAGGAAGTCACTCATCAAGCGGTGAGCGCCGCAGCCAAAGGTTGGGGCGAGCGTGAACAAGCGGTGTGGCAACGCCAAATGACGATGCTGGATGCGATGAGCGAGCCGGAGTGGTCGCAAATCTATACCTTGAGTCTTGAGAATTTCAAGCAAGTGGCGGTGCAGTTTCATCCAGAAAACCCTGACGCAGTGTACGCATTCACCTTGCCTGAAATGCTGCAAATTAACGAAGAAGTGAGTCGGCGTTATCGGCGTTATGTCGATCAGCATATTCCTATGGTTCAGCATATGCGTCTCGACCGTCTCAAGCGGGTGTACAAGAACAAATCACGGCTCGAAACTGGTTGGCGTTGGGCGAACAACACCTACCGTGTCGCGCGCTGGGTCAATCCGGCGTCGGCGCTACTAGGGGAGCTGCGCGGCGCGGTGATCGGCAGCTTGTTTGATGAAGCCTCAGCGCAAGTGCAATACATGGCGAAACGTTTGTTGCTTGAGCAAAGCTGTGCGGTGGCGATCGATCTTTACAGCGGTCATTGGCAGTTAGCGCCAGCAGCATCACCCGAGCTTGCAGAACAAACCTTGCCCGCTACGGTAACCCTGATTGGCCAAACCAACGCGGGTAAGTCTTCGCTGATCAATCAACTGGTTCGCTACAGCGCGGCAGAAGCCGATGCGCTGCCTGCGACGGCGAAAGCGGTCGGCTATCGCTTTGATTACCCGGATGGGGAAGCGGTGTTGCTGCAAGACTCGCCCGGGATGCGCGGCGCGGAAGTGTCTACCACGTTGGAATTGGTGAAAGCGAGTGACATCGTGATTTGGGTGGTGAAAGCGACCCAGCCGGGCAGACAACTGGATGTGACGTTTGCGCGCCGGATTGCCGATTTTTACCAGCAGCACCCAGAGCGCCGCCGCGCGCCAGTGGTGGTCGCTATCACCCATATTGATCAGCTGGGCCCAGCCGCCGCGTTAGAAACGTTAAACTTTGCCGAGCCAAAAGACGCGAAGTCGCAACACGTGGCCGAGCTCATTGGCTATCTGAAGCAACAGTTACCATTGCCGGAAGAGACAATTTGGGTGCCGCTGTGCGTCTCTGAGCAAGATGCGTTCAATATTGATGTATTGGAGGACGCGGTGTTTGTGTCTCTCGATGAAGCGGAGCATGTACAGCATAACCGCCGCCGGCATCAAAAAAACAGAGTAAATTTGAAACAAGAGTGGCAGCGCACGCTGAAATTAGGCAAAGTAATTGCCAAGCAGTTTTTACCGAGTTCAAAGGAGTAACCAGATGATTGTTCAAGTTGGTTCAGAGGTTTTGACTCAGGTTGCCAAGCCAGTGCGACGCGACGAAGCCACCCGCGCGCTGTTTGTGCGCATGCTCACCGCGATGGAATCCGCGAACGGGGTCGGCATTGCCGCGCCTCAACTCGGGGTGTCGAAGCGAATGATGATCGTCGCCTCCCATCCCAACAAACGCTATCCCTACGCGCCACAAATCGATCCTATCTGTATGATCAACCCCGAGCTGTTAGAGCAAAGCGCTGAAACAGAGCTGGGTTGGGAAGGCTGTTTGAGCGTGGCGGGAAAACGTTGCCAAATAGAGCGAGCTTGCCATATCACAGTGCGCTATGAAAACGATGAGCGTGAAGTGATTGAAGGCGAATTCTCCGGCTTTATTGCGCGTATTTTCCTGCATGAACTTGATCACCTTAACGGGATCACGATTTTAGATCGCGCCATTGAGGTGGTTGAGATCTGATCACAACGCCATGTAGTTCATTGCATGGCGTCCAACGTTGCTATCGATTTCTCTTTCTTTATCGCTTTACCTCTTCACATTCCCGTTTTTATGCCTAGGCGCGCAGGACGTTCGTGGTGCAATCTTTCTTCGCCCAGGCTGATAGTTACTACACTGGATAGTGATCATGTCATCAGCAGAGGATAGTGATCATGTCATCAGCAGAGGATAGTGCCATGTCGATAGCAATCGTTTTTCACAGTGGTTACGGCCATACCGCAAAGCAAGCCGCCGCACTGCAAGAAGGTGCGGGCGCGACAGCCACGTTGGTAGAGATAGATCCGCAAGGTGAATTGAGCGAAGCGCAATGGCAAGTGTTAGATGAAGCAAAAGCGATTGTATTTGGCAGCCCCACTTATATGGGCATGGTGTCGTGGCAGTTTAAGAAGTTCGCAGATGCCTCCAGCAAGCGCTGGTTTAATTTGGCGTGGAAAGACAAACTGGCGGCGGGCTTTACCAATTCCGCCTCGATGAATGGCGACAAGAGCGTCACGATCCACTATTTGATCACGCTGGCGATGCAGCACGGCATGATTTGGGTCGGTACGGGTATGATGCCAGCCAATCAAAAAGGCTCAGTACGCGATGATATTAATTATCTCGGTGGTTTTCCGGTTTGCTAGCGCAAAGCCCGGCGGATGCTTCACCGGATGAAGCGCCGTGCCAAGGAGACTTAGACACGGCTAAACAGTTTGGTCAACGGATCGCATCGCTGGTGAAATAACGTGCCAGTCAGCGCGTTTTTAAACCGTGGTTGGGTGCCAGCGTGATAGCGATCAGCTGGCACCCAAATTTCTGTAAATAACCATTTTACTTAGAAATGGCATGAGCAATCAGAAACACTGCAATTAAAAACAAAACAGTTTCCATAATGTCGCCTCCTTGTTTATTCGTAGATAACTAGATCTTAGATAGAGACGATGGCAGACCATCCGAGATAAGAGCGCAAAAATTCAAGCTTAACCATGTTTCTGCGCTTTAATGATGCACTATTTTGCTATGCAAACGCTGAGTAAGGGCTTTGTGTCCTTTCTTTCGCTGCATTTTGTTAGCTTGTGCTTGGGCGTTACTGCTCAGCTCATTTTACGGGTGCTTTTTTACAACTGTCTGTTCACGCTGTACAGATGCTACGGTTAGATACATTTCCATTGGGTGTCTAATTGTTTTAGTCGTTTTCGCTGATCCGGCGGATCAGGCGCGCCGGTGTTCCGCCGTAAAGGCTATCAGGCTCGACGTCGCGGTTAACCACAGAGTTGGCCGCGATCACCGAACGCGCACCAATGGTCACCCCTTGGTTGATCACCACATTGCCGCCAATCCAAACATCATCTTCTACCACGATAGGTTTGCAGAAGGTTTCCCAACGGCGGCGGCTGCGGTAATCCAGTGCATGGCTGGCGGTGTAGAACTGCGCGTTGGGGCCAATCAAAACGTTGTTACCAATGGTAATGGGCGCGCCGTCCAAGAAGGTCGCGTTCATATTGATAAAGGTTTGCTCACCAATCGACACGGTTTGGCCGAACTCGCAGGAAAACGGCGAGCGGATGATACTGTTGTCACCAAAGTGGCCAAACAGCTGGTGAAATGCGGTTTGACGCGCTGACTCATCTTGGCTTGTGTTTAGCTCAAAGAGCAGTTGAGAAGCGGTGTTTCGGATAGCATTGATGTGCGCATCTGCGCCATCAAATAGCTGACCTGAGGTCATTTTCTCAAACTCAGTCATGGGTGCTCTCTTTAAATTATGGGCGATAGGAATATATCAAAGCCGCAGACAAAGTACAGAAACGTTATGCCTCATTTGGGGTTAATGGCGTTGTCGAGCAGCGCGCTGAAAGCGCCAAAGAGATAGCGTAAAACGTTGTGGAAAAGTACTTATAGTGGTTGTTCTGAGCTTAACTAACGCTTCCCATTTCGATTTCGAGAATATCGCTTTAAATTCTTCCTATCCAAAGCTCTGGAGTCATAGTCATCCCTAATGTGATAGCAACTGAACCGTTGTAAGCCACTGAATAGCCACCGACTTGATAGACACCCCTGAGTTAGACATTATTACTAACAGAGAGGTGTTTATGAGTGGTAAGAGATTTCCAGAAGAATTCAAAATTGAAGCAATAAAGCAGGTCACCGAAAAAGGCCACAGCGTCGTGGATGTTGCCCATCGTTTAGGGACAACAACGCACAGCCTTTATGCGTGGATAAAACGCTATGGCCCTGATGCATCTCATCATCAAGCCAAATCTGACGAAAGCGAAGAAATTCGTCGTCTCAAGAAAGAGCTAAAACGTGTTACAGAAGAGCGCGACATATTAAAAAGCCGCGGTGTACTTCGCAAGCCAGTCCGACTGAGGTACGCCTTTATCCGTGCTCATCAAGCGACTTGGCCTATCAGATTGATGTGTCATGTCCTCGACATCCATCCTAGTGGTTACTATGCCTGGGTTCAAAACCCTGACTGCCAACAGGAGGCGGCGGAAATATCTCCTCGGACGCATTAAGCAGTTTTGGCTAGAATCGGGCGGAGTCTATGGCTACCGGAAAATTTATAGCGATCTGAGAGATGAGGGTGAGGCCTGTGGAATTAATCTCGTTCATCGCTTGATGAAACGTGAGGGTTTACAGTCTCAACGGGGATATCGGAAACCCTCGTCCTCGTGGAGGTACTGAAAATGTCGTTGTCGCTAATAAGCTGGCGAGGGAATTTAATCCAACTGCACCGAATCAATCGTGGGTAACAGACATTACTTACATCAAAACACACGAAGGCTGGTTATATCTGGCTGTGGTCATCGATTTATTCTCAAGACGTGTGATTGGGTGGTCGATGAAGAATCGGATAACCAAAGAGTTGGTATTGGATGCATTGCTGATGGCGATTTGGCGCCGTTTCGCCGAAAGAGAAAGTACTTGTACATTCTGATCAGGGCAGTCAGTACACCAGTCATGATTGGGATAAATTCCTGACTCAGCATGGCTTGAGTCGAGTATGAGCCGCAGAGGCAACTGTCATGACAATGCGGTTGCTGAAAGCTTTTTCCAGTTATTGAAGCGAGAACGTATCAAGCGAAAAATCTACTCAACGCGAGAAGAGGCACGGATGGATATCTTTGAATATATTGAGATGTTCTACAACGTAAAACGTCGGCACGGTTCCAACGATCAGGTGTCGCCTGTAGAGTATGAAAAGCAGTACGAAGAAAGGCTCAAAAGTGTCTACTGAGTCGGTGGCTATTCACACCGACTATTTGGGCGTGGTAAATTTTTCGAGCCGGGGCTGACTTATGGCAACAAATAGAGAGTGAAGGTTTAAATGTTTTTGGTAGCTATGCCTCGTCAGTCGCAAAAGAAACTCGTGATTCAAAATGAGAGGTAAACAGAGTCTAATTTAGGTTTAAATTTTTCCCTTACTATGTATTATTTCCTGTCTTATTGAGTTAATTTGGTGTGAACGCACTTAATAGTAAAGGGATTGAGTTTTGGTTAATCAAGAAAATAGTCAGCAGGGGACGTCAGTAGAGAGCGGAAAGAATATAGACACTAAGAGTAGGGGCTTCTTTCAGTGACAAACTCTATAGTTTTATCATAAAGTTAATATTTATCTTTCTACTATTGTGGTCATTTGATCCTTTGTGGTACTCGAATCTTCCCAGGTCAGTTCATTTTTTGCGAGAGTATTTTCCGAAAAAATACAGAAATGAGCAGTTAAGATTGTCGAAGTTTAACGAGAATAATGAATACCTCGAGGGTGTAGAGGGTGAGCTTGTTGAACGGATGGCCGAAGCTGAAATAGCCGTGGAACAAACTAGACAGCTTGAAAATGAAATTCAGAAATTACACCTTGATATTCAAGAGATTTGCAGATATTACGATACATCAAGTTTGATGTTGAATAATTTGATTGATCAGTTTACAGAAAAAGAATTGGCAAACGTATTGAGTTGCACCAATCAGAAGTGTTTCGACATAATGGACAAAACTGTAGATGTAAGCCAGTTGTGTAAAAGAATGAACTAATTAAACTTCTGCGCAAACCCTGGTTTGTTAATTTGTCTACCCTACTACATAACAGATGATATAGACATTATATGTTTAAAGAATGGCTACGTCATCTGTAATGCTTATTATCCCTTTAGATGACTGTATTTTAATTTATAGGGGAATAGTTCTTGGGCGATAAATTATTTCCCCATAATTTATCGTTGGTTAAAACTGTGAACGGAATACAGTGGGTTAACTTAGGGAGTATTTTGAGCTGCCTTCTAACCAACCTGATAAGTTCTAGAGCCACCGTTGTTCTTTGCCGTATTACCCGCTGACATCGCACAGCGAAACCGGGTTGATATTTACGATGTGATTGATGTGTTATTAGCCGCGAAGCCTTAACGGCGAAGTCGCCAGATGGTGAAACAGTGGGAAACCTGAATCAGGTTTCCCAACCGGTTAGAGCGCCGGCATTCTGATCATATCGTTATCGTGGTTGGCGTAACCAAAAGGAATGCCAGTAATATCGGCACTCTTGAGCGCTTCCAGGCAAATCGCGAGGAACTGGCCGTTAGCATATTCTTTAATAACGAGTTCAGAAAAATAGTCCGCTTCATCGTCGGGCTCGACATAGAAGTATTCCGGCAGTGAGCCGCCGTCAATCACGCCGTCTTGTTCAAATTCGGCTGCCCAGCTTGGGCATTCGTCGTCGTATTCTGTGCATAAGAAAAGATAAAGGGCTGATGCATCGGGACAGCCATCGAAATAGTATTCAAGGTACAAGCCTTTGATGTCACCGTTGGCGGCATGGATTTTATCTTTCGATTCTTTGAGTGCGGCTTGCACTTTTTCCGCGATGCCGGCGCTATTAGCGGCCGCCAATTTGGACTGATGCGCTGCGTCGAGCGCCAGTTTAATCACTTCACTGTAAAAGGCGCTTACGCCAGCCGCGTCGAACGTGGCGGCAAAGTGTTCATTGGTGGTTGTTCTGAGCTTTTCTAACGCTTCCCATTCTGATTTCTCGAAGATCGCTTTAAATTTCTCTACCCAAATTTCTGGAGTCATAGTCATCCCTAACGTGGTAATTAAGCCGTTGCAAGCCACGACTGTTTCGTGCGGTAATTTTCGCCAATGGGGGCTGAGTCATAGCAACAAATAGCGAGGGAAGGTTTAAGCGTTTCTTTGCGACTGTGCCTCGTTAGTCGCAAAAAAACGCGTGATGTAAAACAAGATGGAAACGAATTGTGATGTGCGAAGCTGTCTGAAAACTTGTGCAGTAAGTGCGGCTATTTATCGCAGTGTTTTTTCACCATGGCAGCAACGGCACTTGCACCTTGATCATCGAGCGTTTTAAGGCCGCTGATGACGCCTTGTTGGTTCGCCTCGGGTTGGTTCTGGCTCAGTTTCCACTGGCCGATAATCGAGCTAATGGTAATTTTGATACCCACAATCGCCGGCAACATTTTGTCGATGTACTCTGCTGGTGCATCGGAGATCGACCACGGCATGGCTGAGTGTGACTCATGCGCTTGAGACAGTTCATCGACGAGTTGGTAAATCCATTGAGGATCATGCGAGTACGCGATGTGACCTTTGGCATGCACGACCACATAGTTCCATGTCGGTACCGCCTTCCCGTGGGCTTTTTTGGTGGGGTAGTGGTTTGGGGAAATATAGCTGTTGGGGCCATTGAAAATCACCAGCACCTCTGCGCCGGTTGCCACTTTTTGCCACAGTTTGTTGGCTTTGGCGATATGGGCTTTTATGACTAGATCGTCACCGCGTTGTTCAAGTAACGTGGGGAAATGCGTGGCCTCAATACCTTCGTCGGTTGTCGTCACTAAGGTGGCAAACGGGTATTGCTGCATGAGCGCAACGAGCTCTTCAATATTGTCTTGCTTGAATTTGGCGGGAATGTACAACTTAACGTCCTTTTACTGCTGAGTGGGTTCACTGCGAAAATCGATTGTGTAATGAAACCTCAATGCACTACCGGGTACACAGTGAAAACGTGACAACTCCCTGTCACGCATATCAATAGTTTACATTTTAGCAACCTTTCTGGCTAGGGCATGCGGCGAGCTAGGAGTGCTGTCGCCCGTGTGGATTCTGAAGATGACGGCTAACAGCATTGAGATAGATTAAGCAAAGCGTGACGCTCCCTTGTGCTCAGAGGGCTCATGAGTTCTCAGAGGTGTCGCGAGCGGGTGTATGCCTCGTCAAAATGGCTGCTTGAGGAAGACTTTCACGTCCTGCGGTAGTTGATACCAGCCTACCTTTTCGCTCACCCACACATGGGCTTGAGGTTCAAACAATTGGCTTTGCGCGATGTTGACCGGCTTGAGTTTTAACTTCACCGTTTCTGGCGCATCGGGGTTGAAATGGTAAATTCGGTTGCCGCAATTTGGGCAGAATAGGGCGCGGTTGCGATTCCCGCTTTCCGCGATGCGCTCCCACGATTGAAGCTCGCCAGTGAAGGAAATGTCTTTGGCATCAACAACGGCAGTAATACTAAACGGGCTGGTGGAGAGTTTCTGGCACTCGCGGCAGTGACATGCCATGACCATGAGCGGCGCGGCGTAAAGGGCGTAGCTAACATTGCCGCACTGGCATTCTCCTTTTAGTGGGTATTCCAATGTGCTTTCTGTTCTGGCGCTTTCTGTTACGGCTTTGTCTTTCATGTCCTTCTCTGTCATGCCCTCTCCTTGATAACTCTCTCTGTCGTTGATAATGAGTGAATATCAACGCTGTGAAACACACCGCTTCACGCGCATTTGGGTTTGCGCGTATTAGGGGTTGTCGAGTGTGGGATAATCACCACGGCGAATCTCATCTGCAGACAACAAGGATTGTGATTTAGCAAAAACGACATCGCGCGCGCCGGCGCCTAAGGCAGCTTCCCGAAAAGCCCGGATTTCAACGTTGGTGTAACCGCCGTCACCGGCCTCCAACAGTTGGATCACCGCCAGTGGAGCAGGCGTAAACAGGGATTTGGGCAGCACTTGCTGCAGTGTCGTTTTAAAGCAGTTTTCAATGTCGAAGAAATCGCCCATCAAGGTGCGCGGATGGGAAAGGCCAGCGCATGCCGCTGTGACGGTTTTCCCGCCCTCGATGTGGGTTAGCTCAACCTCGCCGGATTTCACACGAAAGTAAATGTGGTGTTTTTTAAACATGTCGCTCCTTGATTTCGCCGTCGTATTGCCTGCGTCTTCTACATTTTCGGTGCAGCGCACATATTGCCATCATAAGTGCGCGTACTTGGCTCGACAATACGCGAGCTGGTGAGGCGACGGGTTGCATTCCATTTGCGGAAGGTAGTACGCACAACCGTTATTTAAACCCGAAGTTCACTTATCACGACAACGTAATTAAAACGCCAAGTGGTAGTGCAAGTAGTTTACGTGTTGCCTTGCAGGGCCGCTGGTCCAGAACTTGTAGTTTTGGATCTCTTTTTGCTCGATTACTGTTACCGCCGCTTGATGTAAATCCACGATAAATTCAATGTCTTCTGGGGTGTAATCGCTGACGGAAGGGATGTCGTGTTTTGGGATCAAAATATAGCGATTCTCGTAGCCCTGGACACTTAACCCCACTAATTCAATTTGCGCAGATAAATCGAGGACCAAGGTTTTATCGGTCTCGTAAACAATGTTTGGGATCAGCATTGGCGTTTTTTGAATGCCAACAGAGGAAATGATGCCCAAAAGTTCGCTCTTATCGACACAAATTGTGCAAGGCTGGGCTTTGAGCAGTGGGCGCTGTTTGGTATCTGAAAAGAAATAACCGCCGGTAGCGATGCCAATAAGAAAAACAAGTGCGCCGATAAATCCCGCTTTGATCATGGATGGGTTCCTCCTGAATATTGATTGCGCCAGCATCCGTGCTGGTGAACATGCGAACGTTGTCGTCTGCTGCGATAGGCTATTTAACTGTGCGCGAGGCGAGAATGCTTTTCGGGAGGGCAACTCTTCGATGTATATCTCGCTGCCAAAGTGAATGGGTGTAATTAAATGGTGGTGACTGTCGCCGTGAACGGTATTTCACGACGCCAGTCAGTTAGCCAGCTAATAATGTGAGCTTCGACAATGGAATCTATAAGCACATCAAAGTGAACAAAACTTCAAGTTTGAACACCTAGGGCGCGCAGTTTGCGGTATACCGTATTGCGGCTGATCCCCAGCAGTTTGGCGGTGCGACTCACGTTGCCTTGCTGGGCTTGATAGGTTGCCATTAGCTGAGTGTCGACGGTCTCTTTCAGCGCTTCAGGCGTGGCGGGTAGTTGGTTGACGTTTGATTGCGTCATGTGCTGGCGCAGATGGCTAGGTATATGCGCTGGCGTTGTCCACGCTTCGCCTTGGCTCATTAGTGTAGCGACTTTTAACACGTTATCTAACTCGCGCAGATTACCCGGCCAAGTATGCTGGCTTAGCAGAGTAAAGAGGGCGCTGTCGAGTTGCTGAGTGGGCTGGGCGTATTTGGCATAAATGGCGCGGATCAGGTGAGCTTTATCGTGGCGTTGACGCAGTGGCGGCAAGTCGATCACCAAACCATTGAGGCGATAGTAGAGATCTTGGCGGAACCGACCTTGGGCGACGAGTTCTTGCAGGTTTTGATGGGTGGCGGCGATGATTTGGATATCGATATTATAAGATTGGGTCGAGCCTAGCGGCGTCACTTGCTTGTCTTGCAATACCCCAAGCAGACGGCACTGCGCATCCAACGGCATTTCGCCGATTTCATCTAAAAATAAGATCCCATGATTGGCTTGGCGCACTTTGCCCAAGTAGCCTTTGCTATTGGCGCCAGTGAACGCGCCAGCGGTGTGACCAAACAGTTCGGACTCAATTAAATTGGCGGGCAGAGCGCCACAGTTCACCGTCACCAAAGGTTTGGTGCTGCGCGGGCTCTGCTGGTGCAACGTTTTGACAAACTCACCTTTGCCGACACCGGTTTCCCCTAAGATCAACAAGCTAATGTCGTGACCAACAATATGATTGGCTTGCTGCCACGCTTCTTCGATACGCGGCTCGCCATAATGTAGGGCAGGTTGATAACGACGCACTCTGCGAGCGGGCTTGCTAAGGGTTTCTGTTTGCGTGACAAGCGTTTTCATTTGGCTACTGGCTTGTGCGATTTCATTGATATCGCAGCCCACTAAATCGCCGCGTTCAGTCAGTTGGCTTGCGATGCGGTTATGGGCAATAACCGTACCGTTTTCATCCGCCACAATAATCCCTTCCCAGCCCGACGACAGCACGGAGGATTGCGCCGCAATGCGCAAACGCAGCGCCACATTGGGTAAGTTCTGAAGGAGGTGGTTTTCCACCTGCAACACCATGTTGTGTACCAGCAAATGCGTGGTTTCGTTGTGGGTTTTCTCTTCGCTGGTGATATCTAAAATCGCAATGATGTTGCCGTCGGCGTCACAAATAGGGCTAGCGCTGCAACTGATAAAGCGGTGCGAGTGAATAAAGTGCTGCGCCCCCACCACCATCACCGGTTTTTTCTCAACTAAGGCCGTGCCAATCGCGTTCGTTCCCTTTAAACGCTCCAACCAACACGCGCCTGTATTCAGGGCAATGGTGGTGAGGCGATCACGAAAGCGCTCTTGTCCCCAACTGCCAATCACCACTCCTTGGTTGTCAGTAAGGATCAATCGGCTGTCTGTTTTCGCCATCACTTGGCTAAACAGGGGGAGCGCGCATTGCTCGACTGCATTAATGATGGTTTTGGCATGGTGGCGGCGCTCTTCCAATAACACCCGTGATACGCGGGTATCTTGCGGCAAATTGCGCTGGGTGAGGCCAGCTTCACTACAACGATGCCAAGAAGAGAGCAACCAATCATTGTCTTTTAAGGTGTGTAGTTCCATGACTGTTCCAACAGTTAACATTTGGGGTGTTCCAAAATGGAACACTGGCACAGAGTTAAGCGCCATCCGTGGTACTAACGCGATGGCGGGGTACGGAATGTTATTGAATGGTAATCATAGTGTTACATTTATTTAACATCAAATGGGCGCAACTTGGTCTGTGACTTGCGTTGTTTATCGGTGTTACATGAAGGTTCACTGGCTAGGCGGTGAACGTGTCATCCCTAATTAGATAAAAAGGAAGTCACATGATTTATGCTCAACCCGGAACGGACAATGCCATCGTCGAATTCAAATCACACTATGATAACTACATTGGTGGTGAGTGGGTGAAACCGGTCGAAGGCCACTATTTCGAGAACAGCTCGCCGGTAACAGGTAAAGCCTATTGCCAAGTGGCGCGTTCGAGCGTCGCGGATGTGGAGCTCGCGTTAGACGCAGCACATGCTGCGCGTGCGGGGTGGGCGGCAACCAGCGTGACGGAAAGAGCCAATGTGTTGTTGAAAATTGCCGATCGCATTGAGCAGCATCTTGAAGAGCTGGCGGTGGTGGAAACGTGGGAAAACGGCAAACCGGTGCGCGAAACCTTGGCGGCGGATCTACCGCTAATTGTGGATCACTTCCGCTACTTCGCTGGCTGTATTCGCGCGCAAGAAGGCAGCGCTGCAGAGCTGGATCAAAACACCGCAGCGTACCATTTCCCAGAGCCGATCGGTGTTGTTGGTCAAATCATTCCATGGAACTTCCCGATGCTGATGGCGGCTTGGAAGCTCGCGCCCGCGCTGGCTGCAGGCTGTTGTGTGGTACTGAAACCTGCCGAGCAAACGCCAACCTCAATCTTGGTGCTGATCGAGAAAATCGCGGATCTGCTGCCTGCTGGTGTGGTGAATGTGGTTAACGGTTATGGCGCGGAAGCCGGCCAAGCGCTTGCAACCAGCACCCGTGTAGCAAAACTGGCCTTTACGGGTTCGACGGCGGTCGGTAACCATATTTTGAAATGCGCGGCAGATAACTTGATCCCATCAACGGTCGAGCTGGGCGGTAAATCGCCGAACATCTATTTCTCGGATGTGTTTGATCACGAAGATGCGTATTTAGACAAGTGTATTGAAGGCATGTTGCTGGCGTTCTTTAACCAAGGCGAAGTGTGTACCTGTCCGTCTCGCGTGTTGATCCACGAGTCGATTTACGACAAGTTCATCGCCAAAGTAATTGAACGTGCCCAAGCGATTAAGCAAGGCAACCCGTTGGATACCGAAACCCAAGTTGGCGCGCAGGCCTCGCAAGAGCAATTTGATAAGATCTTAAGTTACTTAGAAGTCGGTCGCCAAGAAGGGGCAGAGGTACTCGTCGGTGGCGATATCGCCCAGCAAGATGGTGATTTGCAAGAAGGTTACTACGTCAAGCCGACCATGTTTAAAGGTCACAATAAGATGCGGATCTTCCAAGAAGAGATCTTTGGCCCCGTGATTGCGGTGACAACGTTCAAAACCGAAGAAGAAGCGTTAGAGATCGCTAATGACACCGAGTATGGCTTAGGTGCCGGCGTGTGGACCCGTGATGCGAATCTCGCCTACCGCATGGGACGCAACATCGAAGCCGGGCGGATTTGGATCAACTGTTACCACGCGTACCCTGCGCACGCGGCCTTTGGTGGCTATAAAAAGTCGGGGATCGGTCGTGAAACCCACAAGATGATGCTCGACCATTATCAAAATACCAAAAACCTGCTGATCAGCTACGATGTAAATCCGCTGGGTTTCTTCTAGAAGACGGTGGGTACGTTAGCCCTGAGCAAAAACCAAGGCTTGATCAAAGAGCGCTGCAATAGCGCTCTTTGCTTTTATCAGTCCGATAACGTCGGGCGATAAGGCTCTTCCCGTACGCCGTGTGACAGTACCAACTTGATAATGAAGATCGGAGCGAGCCATTCAAGCCCTACGGGTGACGCAAGCAATGTGGCAAGAATTATCGATATCATTACCACTATCAGCGCTATCGGACGATGCAGGTACATTGGCATTGCGTGAAGAAACACGATGGCACTCATCATGACGCCATACCAAATGAAGGCGTAAGACCAGCCAATATCAAAGCAAAGCGGCACGGCAAACAGTTGAAAGTGAACCGAAGGAAACAGAAACTTACTGCCGACCAATTTCCCCATCCAAGAAAGCTCAAGCGATTGATCGGTATGCAGAAACCGTTTCATTGACCCTAATGAGTTGCTTAGCACGCCGCCGATCATATCTAAGGTGAGTAACGCTGCAACGACCACTTGCAGTGAGCTCCACGCTAAGGCATGCCACGAGAAAAAGTAGAGGATAACCGGCGCAATCAGCGCGGCGTAATTGGCGATGATAGATTCGGCTTTGGTCGCGCCAAACCCTGTTGTGAAGTTGAATTTCCCTTCGCAGTCCCAGTTGATATGGGCGCTGTTAATCGTTGCTTTGGTGGTAGACATCATTCGACCCTTTTCGGTAATTAAGCGGCTTTTTAAAGCAGAAAACTAAAAAGACCACTCGGTCTAAAAAAGATAGCCGATCAAAACTTACGCTGTCAAACGTTTTTAGACCACTTGTACTAAAATAAGAATACAGTAAACTGGCGACGATCAAATTACGACAGCCCGAAGCTAAGGGCGAAAAGAAGAGAAAGCGCAATGCCAAAGATTGTTGATCATGACGCGTACCGTCGAGAGTTGGCGATAAAGAGTGTCGATATATTTACCGAGCACGGCGTGAATGGGCTGGGAATGCGGGGGATAGCTGAAGCGCTGGGGATATCGAAAAGCGCGCTGTACCATTACTTTTCGAGCAAAGAAGAGCTGTTTAAAGCAAGTACAGAAGCGTTTCTAGAACCAAGCTCCCTTTATGGTTTGGCTGAAGGTGAAGCCGTACCGCAAGACAAAGCGCAGATGCTAACGATGCTGATTGCCACCTTAGATGCGCGTTTTCGAGGCGAGCTTACCTTGATGCTCGATTACACCAAGCATAAAGATCCGCAGCAAGTGGGGCAGGATAGTTTACTTGCGACGGCGAACCAGCAGTTTAAACAACAGCTGGCCAACATCGTGGGGAACGACCATGCCGATCAAGCCTTCGCGTTGCTTTTTGGTGGGCTATCTATGCGGCTGCTTGATGGCAATCAAACGGCGATTGAAACCATCGCACAATGGATCTTAGCGCTGGGGGATTGAGCATAAGTCACAAGAACTGCGTGGAATTTTGGCTAAAAACTATACCGGCTTAACAGTTGAGATCTAACATAATTGCCGTAAATGGTAGAATATATCACTCTAAAGTAATGAACAATGAGCCTGTCGAACGCGATACGAGCTTAAATACCAACAATTACAAAAAGATAACAACGCATGAACCAGTATGTAAATGAGCCTTCCAACTACCAGTTGTTGATAAAGAACCTGCTGTTTTCTCCCGTCGCTTTCAATCCTGAGCAGGAAATCGTCTACGCCAACCACCGTCGCCACACGTATCAAGAGTTTCACAACCGTGTGAAGCAGTTTGCCAACGCCTTGACCAAGATGGGCGTGAAAAAAGGCGATACCGTCGCGGTGATGGATTACGATTCGCACCGCTACCTTGAGTGCTACTTCGCGATCCCGATGATTGGTGCCAAGCTTCACATGATCAACGTGCGTTTGTCGCCTGAGCAAATTCTGTACACCATCGATCACGCTGAAGATGACATCGTACTGATCCACGAAGAGTTTCTGCCGATCCTTGACCAAATCAAAGGGCGCATTGATACCGTGACGCGCTATGTCGTGCTGCGCGACGGTGAAGGCTGTGAATACGAAGAGCTGTTGGCGCAAGAAGCACCGCACTTCGACTTCCCAGAGTTTGATGAAAACACAGTTGCCACCACGTTTTACACCACGGGTACGACGGGTTTGCCAAAAGGGGTGTTTTTTACTCATCGCCAATTGGTGCTGCACACGCTGGGCATTTTAAGCTCGCTTGGTACCAACGCAGTGCAAGGGCGCTTACACCAAGGCGATATCTATATGCCAATCACCCCCATGTTCCACGTTCATGCGTGGGGTTTGCCATACATGGCGACCATGCTCGGCGTGAAGCAGGTGTACCCGGGTAAATACATTCCTGATGTACTGCTTAATTTGATTGAGCAAGAGCAGGTTACCTTCTCTCACTGCGTACCGACCATTCTGCATTTGTTGTTGAGTTCGCCAAAATCGCAAGCGGTGGATTTCTCGCGCTGGAAAGTGGTGATTGGCGGCGCGGCGTTGCCAAAAGCCCTGTGTAAAGCAGCGTTGGCGCGTGATATTGATGTGTTCGCCGGTTACGGCATGAGTGAAACCGGCCCGATTTTGTCAATCGTGCAGCTAACGCCAGAGCATTTAGCGCTTGATATCGACCAACAAGCGGAATACCGCTCGAAGACCGGTAAGAAAGTGGCAATGGTGGAAGCCTACATCGTTGATGAAGAGATGAATAAGTTGCCGCATGATGGCGAAGCGAGCGGTGAAATTGTCGTACGCGCGCCGTGGTTAACGCCAAATTATTACAAAGATAATAAGAACTCGAAAGCGTTGTGGCGTGGTGGTTATTTGCACACTGGCGACGTTGCGACTATCGATGATGAAGGCTTTATTAAGATCACCGATCGCGTAAAAGACATGATCAAGATCTCCGGCGAGTGGGTAAGCTCACTGGAGCTGGAAGACATTCTGCACCAACATTCGGCGGTGTCGGAAGTCGCAGTGATCGGTATGCCACACAACAAGTGGGGCGAAGTGCCTCTGGCCTTAGTGACGCTGAAAGAAGGCGTACAAGTGACAGAAAAAGAGCTACTGGGTTTCGCCAAAGACTTCATCACCAAAGGGATTTTGGCGCGTGAGGCGCTACTGCTAAAAGTGAAGTTAGTGGACGCTATCGCTAAAACCAGTGTGGGTAAAGTTGATAAGAAAGAGATGCGCCGCCTGCATTTGTAGTTAATGACCTGTTGTTTGTAGGCTTTTTATCCGCAAGCAACCATAACCAGATATTGCCTTTTTCATTCTGTTCGTCGGTTTTCGAGACAGTGTGAAAGAGGCAATTTTTTGAGCGTTATTTGATAATTTTAAACGCCTAATCTTTTGAGTTTGACGGTAAATTACAGCGTGTCTAATGGGCTGGTTGTTCCTGCGAAATGTTGCCCCAGTACATGGGTGTAGATTTGTGTTGTACTCACATCACTATGGCTGAGTAACTCTTGAACACTTCGTATATCACGACCGGCTTGAAGCAAATGGGTTGCAAAGCTATGCCTAAAGGTATGACAGGTAACACGTTTGTTGATTTGAATACGGCGAGTGGCATGGCCGAGTGATTTACGAATGACACTCTGATGCAAATGATGCCTGCAAAGGGTTCCGGTATACGGATTGATACTGGTTGTTTTTGAAGGGAAGATAAACATCCATCCGGTTTGTCTAAAAGCATTTGGGTACTTGCGTTCTAATGCATTTGGCAGTGAAGGACCAATCCCTCGATGGTTATCATGCTGTTGAATCTTAATGGCTTTATCTATATATACATTGAGTCTCTCAGCGCATTTATGACTGAGGACAGTTTGCCTATCTTTACGCCCTTTACCGTCTCTAACTGTCAGAGTCGCTCTCTCAATATCAACGTCTTGGATGCGAAGCCGAAGACATTCTGAAATTCTTAATCCACTCCCATAAAGTAATTCGATGATTAGCCTATTACGGCCCTCAAGTTGATTTAATATCGATGATATTTCTAGCGGTGATAATACTGTGGGTAAATGTCGTTGTTTGGTTGCATGGAAAAAACGTAAATCCCCAAGCTCGTGCTGTAAATGCTTTTGATATAAATAAGCTAATGCGTTCAGCGCAATTTTTTGAGTGTTAATGGCAACATTTCGTTGATTGGCAAGAAATGTTAAGAACTGTGTAACTTCTGCCGTTCCCATTGTTTCAGGGTGACGCTTGTGATGAAAATTAATGAAAGCTTTGATCCAATACAGATAGGTTTTTTCCGTTCTTATGCTGTAACCTCGCATGCGCATTTCTTCTCGAACCCGATTTAAAAATGGGCTTTTCAGGCTCATGGCCACCACTCCTTTAGTACTGTGTATTTATACAGTCATATTTGAGGTTAGCCGATATCAAGGAAGAATGCGGGACTTTTATGCGCATTTATGTCTGAGCATTTTCACATTTTTCACTACTTAAGAGTCGGTTACATCTCTGCGGATTGAGATAATAGGTTTGAAAACGCGCATGCGCACTTTTCTGGGTGGTGTATTTAAGGTTAAGGTGATAACTTTGTTGTAATACAATTAGTTAACGATGCGCGCTTTCACTGGTCTAATGAGGTAAACGCGCATGCATACTAATAAGCTGTTATACATTACCTTTTACCACATAGGATCGCTACATGAATTACTTTCGAGTTGATGATTATGAATTAGAAGCCTCTGGAGGTAATATTTATGGTCAAATTAAAAACGCTAAATTAACTTGGTGGATCGATATCCACTCAGGCAGCCTAGAAATTGAAGGTATTACTTGGGTTGTAGCACTTTATTGTGAGGACTTAAGGCTAGATTTACAAAGTTGGAAAGACTTAGGTCAAGTCAAAATTGAATTTGAAGAGTGCTGGGATGAAAAAATTGAAGACAATATTGCTGGTATTTTTGTTTTCGAACATGAAGATGTAGCAAATACTAGAATTACATTAAGCCATAAATCTAACAATCTTCTCAATTTGAAATGGGAGGGTACTGGACTTGTTAGCGGAGAAGAACATCATATTTCAGCACAAGTAGACATAGAGTTTACTGGAATTGAATCTTGGTCTCTTGATAAAGCTGAATCAGACAAATGGCTACAGAAATATTTACCATTAGCGGAATTTTTAAAGAAAGAACCTGAAATTACAAATCATTATGATGGTAAAGATATTGGGCGAATATTATATACTCCGAAGTTTTAATGTATAACAAACGACTATGGCGTCAATCACTAATTTTTGATGATGTTTTCATCCCACATGACGCCATCCCGTAACATGGAATTTAGGATAACAACCATTTTCCTAACACAGGCAATGATGGCTACTTTTGGGTTTTCCAGCGGCCACTAAACGTGTGTATGTCGCCTTAAAACCGGGTTACATTGCATAGCGGACATCATCGCCATATAGAGAACCGTCCGTACTTGTGCTCGGCCACCTTGGATGACCCGTTTGCCTTTATAACGTCCGCTTTCTCTCGTAATGGGGCAACACCGATCAAAGAAGCTGCTTGTTTTTATTGGTGATATATCCCAATTCAGGTACGTTACTGATGATTGACGCCGCAGCGATATTTCCAATACCAGGAACACTCTGCAATAGGGTATTTTTGATTGATATTCGGGGCTCTCTTCAATCAGTTTGACGAGCTTTTCTTCTAGTTTGGTGATTTGATTTTTCATCGCCGTCAGTATCGGTTTGATGGTTGCGTGTAAAGATTTTGGCAGTATCTGTATGCGGTTCTTTTCCATCGTTTGCATTGCGAGTAACTGATTGCGACGGATAACCAAGTCGCTCATTAATCTAATGTTTTCAGCTTTGATGATAGTGAGCTGAGGTTTAATCGCTTCTGCGTAGTGTGCAATAAGTTCTGCATCTAACCGATCATTTTGGCTCGTCGTCCGATTGCGCCGGCGAAGCGTTTTATGTGAATAGGATTGGCACGAACAATAGGGAGTTTAGCTTCAGAACAAGCCAAAACAAATGGCATTTCTAAGCGTCCAGTTGCTTCAATCACGATGCGTTCTGGATTGTGTTTTCGAATATTTTTCAGCGCTTCTTTAATACCTTTGCTGCTGTTTTCTACCGAGAAAACAATCCTAGCGGTCTGATGTGAATGTCCAGTTGTGTTTTCCCAGTATCGACACCAACGTTGATACTTTGCTTCATTTTAGTATTCATAATAAGCTAACTCTTGCTTGCGAAATGCGGGTTCGAGACCCAGTCGACTATTCGAGGTTGATGCTTGGAGTCCTATGTAACGTTCTTGTTTGTTATCGGTCTCTCGATTGAGGATCCAGCGTTCAAACGAACTGTTACATAGAAAGCTTTAGTTGCAGCTAAAGCCTGGGTCTCACATTACCCTTATTTGCTGGTTATTATCCATACAAGTCGTCTAAACGGACAAAAACAGTTGACTTTGTTCGTGCCTCGCAAATTGTAGCCAACTATTTCGCCGCTTAACGAGGCTACATGGATCCCCTCGGTTGTCAAACATCCGCTAAACTTCAGTTGATGGGTTGTGGACTGCCGCTCTACATACGGCCTTTTATCGACTCACGTCGTGGCCCTGATGACGTTACGCGGTTGCGGTGCCTCATTCGTTAGAAGGCATCTGTTGTGCCCGCCGCATTAACAGGCTATCCGCAAATGGTCTGAACCTATCTCCATCATTAGCGTCTGCAATGACCCGGTTGGTGGTATTTCTGCGTCGTCAGTATTAACTGGCGGCGTAGTCTTGGTACTCGGTTTGGTTGTGTAATAGTGACCAAATAATACGCGCATTTTTGGCCGCGAGGGCAACGATAGCACGGTTCATTCCTCGCCTTGCTAAAAGCTCGCGGCACCATGTACTTAACTTATCTTCTTTCTCCCCAAGATTGGTTATCACTGCTCGAGCGCCGTGCACAAGCAATGTTCGTAGATATTTATCACCACGTTTACTGATCCGTCCCAGCCTTGGCTTGCCGTCAGTGGAATACTGCTTAGGCACCAAGCCTAACCACGCTGCGAAATCTCGGCTTTTATCAAATTGGTCGCCTTTACCGATAGCCGCAATAATGGCCGTCGCTGTTTGAGGTCCCACACCTCTGACTTTATGAATACGCTGCGCCTGCGGACTGGCAGAGAGAACGAGTTCAAAGCTCTACTCCGTTTCATCGATACGTTGGTTAAGCGCGTGTAGGTGTTGGTAACCATCAGCCACGATAGCTCGGGCAATATCGGGTAACTCATTGTCGGCATCTTCAAGGTACTCTGGGATCATTCTCTGCACAGCAGCTCGTCCAACGGGCATGATAAGACCGAACTCTGCCAGCATAGCGCGTAGGCGATTGATGAGTGCTGTTCGTTCACGCACCCAATGTTCGCGCATTCGATGTATCGCTAAGATGGCTTGCCGCTCTGGTGATTTAATCGGGATAAATCGCGTGTTGGGACGTTGCACTGCCTCGCAAATCGCCACGGCGTCATTGAGATCATTTTTTCCTTTGGTACGGTAAGGCGTAACGTACTTGGCGGCCATGATCCGTGCGTCGTGTCCAAACCTATTGAACTGACGCGCCCAGTGATGCGAGCCGCTGCAGGCTTCGAGCCCGATACGTTAAGTCGGCAGTAGCGCGACGGTAGCCAGTAGCTTGGCGCGCGAAACGGCTTTATGAAGGGTAACCTTGCCATATGCGTCAACGGCATGGAGTGTGAAGTGGTGCTTAGCCAGGTCAACACTACAAAAACAAAGGGACTGAGACATGGAAACCTCCAGTATTGTCTTACCGCGATCACCTAAGTGTGGCAGAGCGGGATAGAGAGGGGATCCATGTCATTCGTTATGTGGCTAAAGGAATATCGTGGCTAGAACTAAACTAATAAAGTCTTTTGTTCACAATCTAGCTGACTCATATATGAGTACGTTGGGTTGGATTGAAGGGGATTATAAAAGTACATGGCTATATCGCTCTGCATTGGAGTCGGGTGTCCAAAAAATTTGTATTGATGTCCGAAACTCTATCGTTGAACCGTGTGGCCTAAAGCACGAAGCTGTTCTGAAAAAGTCTCTTGTTGGTCTTAGTGAGCATTTTGACTCCATGCTGGCGTCACAGCGAGTTGAAGCGAGCTACGTGCCATCGCTTAGGTTTACTTTTGATATTCCTGAGTTGTGTGATAGAGAGCTGCACCTTGTCTGTATTGCTTCTGCTATAGATGTAACTGGAAAAGAACATATAGCACCACCAATAGAGAATAAATATGGCTATGAAAAACTCGCCACATAACAAGTCAAAGCACGCGGACTTGGTAAAACTGTCATCTTTTTTGTTCCAAAAAAGCCGCCAACTTCACCAAGCCGGTGTTTTAGGCATTAGGAGTACAAGGTAGTATCAATGAACAAGAATTATTGGGAAAAAAGGCTAGGTACTCCTGAAGGGGTTGAGAACTGGTATACCTATACATACGAGTATTTAGATGACTTATCCTTCATGCAGCCAGCAACGCATGTTTTGCGTGACTGGTCTGAGGGTGAGAAATTAATTGAAAAAGTAAAAAATAAGCTTCTAAAACGAGGTTGGGAAGGAGACGGGGAAATCCAAATAATGTGGCTTCCTCCTTTTGCTGGTGCCGGCCCCGATAACAATTTTGGTTGCTTTGTTTTTCACGTAAAGCAGCTAAATGACGGAATTTCCTGGATTGCATGTCCGTACTCTCTTCCATTCCACAGGTTGTTTGAATCAGCTGATAGTCATTACCTTCCTGCAGGGAAGTCTAAAATGGAATCTGCAAGTTGGAGAACGGGAGCTACTGAGTGGAATGCAAAATTTATTGGCTACTTGAATAGCGAGCTTGATGATGAAAACTCCTAACAAACGTAGGCTGGCAGACCAATTTTCCGCTCGTTCCTCGCTACAAATTGCCCGCAGCTACGGGCGTTAGCCGTCATGGAGGTTGCTATACTCAAAGTGATAGAATAGTATCACTTTAGTATTCCTTTGGAGCAGCTCTCATGAAAGTAGAACTAGTTACATCACTCAAACGCCAAGCAACTAAGATCCTCGCCGATCTCCACGAGACCAAGGAACCAGTGTTAATTACCGAGCATGGTAAGCCATCTGCATATCTGGTTGATGTTGATGACTACGAATTTATGCAAAATCGTTTGGCGATTCTTGAGGGTATTGCACGAGGTGAACGTGCATTAGCTGACGGTAAAGTGGTGAGTCACGATGAAGCCAAGGACAAAATGTCAAAATGGCTGAAATAATCTGGACTGAGCCAGCGTTATCCGACCTCAATGATATCGCTGAATACATCGCACTTGAAAATATCGTAGCTGCAAAACAATTGGTTCAAACGATCTTTTCTAAAGTCGAGCGCTTAGAGGCTTTCCCTGAATCGGGTCGCATTCCACCTGAACTAGAACATCTAAGTTATCGTGAAGTTGTCGTTAATCCGTGCCGCGTTTTCTATAAACAAGACGGCGACAAAGTATTTATTCTGTTTGTTATGCGTACTGAGCGAGACTTGCGTAAGTTCCTCTTGAGAAAGTAATAACCGTTGGGAATGAGCGGCTAACAAGCGCCTATGGCGTCAATCACCAAATTTTGGTGATATTTTCATCCCACATGACGCCATCCCGTAACATTGAATTTAGGATCACAACCATTTCTAACACAGTGGGCTTTGCCATTTCACTGAACACTGATCACAGCTCTAATGTGCTCGCCATGCCATTTCCTGCACTTCACTTCACCTCAGCGATTCGGTTTACTCACTATACTTTTAGTTTTCTTGCTGAAGGAGTGGGTATGTCGCTGATTGATCGAATTGGAAAAACACTCGAACCCCTGATGTTGGTGATGGGGTTGATCAGCCCAATCGCGACGATGCCACAACTCTATAAGCTCTACTTTTCTCACAGCCATCATGCGCTTGGTTTGTCCTTCACCACTTGGGGGTTGTATTCGTTTATTGCACTGCTGTGGACAATCTACGGCCTGTATCATAAAAACCCGACCATCTGGGTGGGCAACTGCTTAGGCTTTTTAATGTACGTGGCGATGGTGGTGGGCATTATCATTCACACTGGCGGCACGTTTTAGGCGTCGATGTAAGCGCTACAGTGTCAGAACCACAGTTTTAGAGCAGTAGTGGTAGAATCGCGTCGCGTATTTGTTGTGAGTGACCCATGCCGTCGAAAACCTTTTATGAGCAAGAGCTCGACCGCTTATCGAGTGAGATCGGATTGCAACCCAAACAGGCGCTGCTGATCCGCCAATCGAAAGCTTTCATGGAGCAGTATTATGCCGAGCGGGTAGAATTGAACGAGTTGGCGCAAGCTGCGTTTATGTCGCGCTTTCACTACGTGCGGATGTTTAAG
Source organism: Thaumasiovibrio occultus (assembly GCA_019703815.1). Lineage (GTDB taxonomy): Bacteria > Pseudomonadota > Gammaproteobacteria > Enterobacterales > Vibrionaceae > Thaumasiovibrio > Thaumasiovibrio occultus. The sequence continues at coordinate 333,252 of AP023053.1, forward strand.
CAGTTCTATGGCATGACGCCGCGCAATTACCTGAAAGACTTGCGTCTCGCGCAGGCGAAAACCTTGCTTAGAGCAGGGCGAACTATTACGGATACCTGCTTTGACGTGGGGTATGAAAGCCTGACGAGGTTTTCGAGTACATTTAAAAAAGCGACCGGATATTCACCGAGCGCCTTTCAAAAACAGCACAAAAGCAATCGGGAATAAGTGTTTGCTGTCTGCGTCGGGTATCTTTGAGTCAAGCCCATTACGCGAAGGAATAGACCCATGATCAAAATCTGTTTAACCAGTGTCCCGGTTGATGATCAAGACAAAGCGCTGCATTTCTACACTGAGGTGTTGGGCTTTGTGAAGAAGAAAGAGGTGCCTCTTGGTGAGTACAAGTGGCTCACCGTGGTCTCGCCGCAAGAGCAATCGGGCGTGGAACTGCTTTTAGAGCCGATGGCGTTTGAGCCTGCTAAACGTTACCAACAGTCACTCAAAGATGCCGGGATCCCATGGACCTCTTTTGCGGTGGATGATGTGCAAAAAGAGTATGAAAGGCTCTCTGGCCTCGGGGTGAGCTTTTCGGTCGCGCCAAGAGAAGCTGGGCCTGTGATGATCGCGGTGCTTGATGATACCTGCGGTAATTACATTCAACTGATGCAAGAGATATAAGGCCAGCTGTGCAAGGTTGATGAACAAAAAGGTCGCTAATGCGACCTTTTTTGCCACCACTATTCACTCAGACCAGCGCGCGCAGCAGACGCTGGTATGGCTGAAGCTTGTCGTATACCCAGTTGAATAGAACGGAATAGACCATAAAGAAAGCGAGGAATCCTGCTTCCAAAATGATCGCTTGGAGTAATGTAATTCCCAAGAACCAGCTTAATGCTGGGATCGTAACGATGATTAGGCCACATTCAAAACCAATAGTATGGCCAATACGCATCCAAAGCCCGCGCTGAGTGCGGTCGGCACCACACCACTTATCAAAGTAAAAGTTGTAAATGTAATTCCAAATCACTGCAGACAGACTCAAGGCTATACCGACCATCGCCATATCAGATGACTTATTGCCAGTCAGTAACGCAGATATGGGTACGATTATAGCCAGTGCAACAAGTTCAAATACGACAGCATGAAATATGCGCTCTTTGGTCGTTGTAGGTGTGGTCACAGACATAATGGATCTCAAATAAACTTAACTTGCGACGCATTCTATCTATAACTAAGATGCTTTAAAGTTAGATACCATCGTAAATTTAGATATGTTTTCACTCGAACAATTACATGCATTTGTCGCGACCACTGAAGTGGGATCCTTCTCTGCGGCAGCGCGTAAACTCGGCAAAGCGCAGTCGGTGATCAGCCAGCAGATCATTAATATGGAGATTGATTGTGGCAGTGAATTGTTTGATCGCTCTGGTCGTTATCCCATTCTAACCACTCAAGGTGAGCAGTTGCTGCCGTATGCTCAAGCAACCATCAGCCAATTCGAGCGCCTGAATCATAAAGCGCAACATCTGTTCGGCGAGCACAATTCGGCGTTTGTCTTAGCTATGGATGAAGGCGTACCGCTTAAACATCTTCCCACATTTTTAGCAGCATTAGCTCAGCGCTATCCTATGGTACAGGTTGAATGTTTAAGCGCGTCGAGCCACGATATTATTGAGTTGGTTCAAACTAAACGCGCAACAACCGGGTTGATATTGACGGAAGGCAACTTACCACACAGCCTTGATTTTGAAAGTATTGGCTCCGTTACGTTCGATGTTTACATCGCTAAAGATCACCCGCTAGCAAGCAGAGAGCTGAAAAATATTGATGAGTTGAAGCTGTACCGACAGTTAGTGATGCGTTCAAAGAACGCGCAAGTTAGCACTTTGGGACAACAATTTAGTCCTGATGTCTGGTACGCCGACAGTTTCAATGTTCTATTGGAAATGGTGAAAGGTGGCTTTGGTTGGGGCTTGTTGCCTGAACATCTCGCTAAACAAGGTATACAGAATAATGAGCTACTAAAACTCACCGGTGATTTTACGCACTTAGCGTGGCAAGCCAATATTGACGTGATTCAACATCAACAGTGGAGTAGCGATCCTCTGCACAGAGATGCTCGCAAGTTGCTTAGAGCGCTTATTCTGTAAGCGCTCGATAAGGTATTCGACGATGAACCGATCGCAGCGCAATTCATGGCTCCAATCGCGTAGTGCAGATCTTTATTACAGCGTGTGATCGCGCAGCGGCAGCGAGTAGATCGCTTGCTCTGCCGCTTCCAAGGTTTCGCGAATATGCACGTTGTAAACGAACAAATTGCGTCGCGCGATTTCCGCAATCTCTTCTGCAGGGATCAGCGCTTTTGCGGTCAAAATGCGGATCGATTCGATATCGCACGACTCGCTGCTGGTCAATTTCGCCCATTGTTGTAAATGCGCGGTGCAGGACTTCAAGGTGTTATCATCGTAGTGGGCGATGATTTGGGTGATCAGCGAATAGCGCCAATCCATATCGGCTTTGCTCGCGACATGCAGCACGCGTTGCACTTCTTTTTGCCCCAGCGCGATGAAATAGTCATAGATTTTTCCTGCAATCGGCCAGTTCGGATCGCAAGTCCATTCGAGAAGTTCGTCGAGGCGATTACTGTTAGCGGGATAGCCTTGTGCGATGATGTCTTCCACCGCTCGGTCATCGCATTTATTACTAATCGACATTGTCTTTCATTCCTTTGATGTTTGGTTTTCGGGCTTTACTCGGGCTGTGGCTCGGTTTGATTGACCGACACCGCTGAAATATGCGCCCAAATCACCTGCATAAAACTTAAATAGAGTAAGAGGTACCAACTGGTGATTTTTGCTGGGTGGGTGAAATCCACACCACTGCTGCCGGCGTAAGTCCAAGTTGCGGTGAGGGTGCCGATATTTTCCGCCAGATAGAGAAACAGGCTAGAGAGAAACGCGGCCAAAACCAGCGACATGCGGTAGGTTTTTTCCAGTGGCGTAAAGTACACCTGAGTGCGGCCAAAGCAGAGCACAGTCGCACCGATTAATACCCAACGTAAATCAACGATGTAGTGGTGAGTAAAGAAGTTGAGGTAAATCAGAAACGCCAGAAAATAAGCATAAGCGGGTTTAATAAACGGGGTGAACTTCATATCAAAGCCACGGATCGCCCGCACCATAAACGAGCCAACGGAGGCGTACATAAAACCGGAAAAGAGCGGCACGCCCGCTATTTCAAACAGCCCGGTATCGGGGTAATCCCATGAGCCTTTCGCCAGTTTAAACACTTCCATTACTGTGCCTGACAGGTGGAACAAGAAGATCACTTTAACTTCTGACCAGCTTTCTAACTTAAACACGATCATCAGCACTTGGCAGCTCAAGGCAAACAAGGTGAGAAAGTCGTAGCGGCTAAGCCACGCCTCATCGGGATAGATATAGCGGGTGATGATGATCGCCAGCAGTAAGATCCCAGCAAAGATGGTCGCCCACGCCATTTTGGCACCGAACATCAGAAAATCGGTGAGCGCAGGTGGCGAGTAACGGCGCAGCCACGCACCTAGTTTTTCTTCGATGGCAAGCTTGTGATCCGTCACTGGGTGTCCTTTCTTATCGCAGAGGTTTGTATGGTACGGCGAACCTGCCAGTGCGCCAAATCGCGCGCTCGGTTGTATGTTTAATTGGTGAGGCATCTCTAAACGTGATGCTCCGGTGCTTCTCTTAACCTAAAAGTAACTGTATAAATAAACAGCATTTCGTTGCACGTTTTGGTTGGCTTATGACGTTGGGCTGGGCAGTAACGCGTTGTTTTGAATTAGAGAAAATTAAGGATAGAAAATGTCAGATGCTTTGTCTCGGACGGCAACTTGCTTATGTGGGGCGGTCACTGTATCGCCAGCGGTGATCAACCCTAAATTTACCGTTTGTCATTGCGCTTCCTGTCGCAAGTGGAGCACGGGCCCGCTGTTTATGTTGCAGTGTGGCGAAGATGTGACCTTTGATGGTAAAGAGGCGATCAGCGAGTACGATTCATCGGCATGGGCGGCGCGAGGTTTTTGCAATCGCTGTGGTACGAATCTGTTTGTGCGTTTTAAGCACAATAACAGCTTCAATGTGCCAGTGGGTTTGTTCCCTGATGTCGAAGGCTTGGAGATGAGTATGCAATATTTCATCGATAGCAAACCTGACTATTACTGCTTTTCAAACGAGACGCCAACGCTGACCGAAGCGGAAATTTTGGCGTACTTTGCTGATAAGATGTGATCAAAAATTGCACGGTACCCATCATTTTTGATGATGAATAAGCACCGTGCCTGACGGTATCAATCGCGCTTTGCATTTGCGCAAGCTATGCGCGCCAGATGATGTCGGCTTTGTCGCCAATCACCCAAAACTCGTGCGCTTCATCGACCAGAGGAAACTGATAGCTATCGATCTGCTTGTCGATAACGTCCTCTGGCACCGCGAAGCGTCGAGCCTTATTGCCTTTTTTAATGGTGTCGATAGGGGAGAGGAACACCGCCAGCGTAATGAGCGCATGGTAGTCTCGGCCTAAATCGCACACGATTTTGCGAAAATCGCTACGTACATTAGTGGCATCCCACACCACCGTTTGCTGAGCACGCAGCGCGGCTTTCAATTGCGCTTTGGCTTCCTGCATCACCTGACCACTGTTTTTCTGACTTTCACGTTTGCCGTTGAGTGCACAGCGGATCTCATCGAGCGACACCATCACGACGCTGGGATCGGCAAAATACGTGGCAACGAAACGTGACTTCCCGATCCCACTAGGTCCACACAGCACTACTAAATGAGGATGACTATCTTTATGGGCAAAGTGACGCCCCAGTGTTTCGGTTGCCAGAGTGATGGTATCGGCTTGCAACTCTGCTTTGGCGTAACCGGTAAGATAACGCTGCGCTTGGGGTGATTCGCGGTTGATCTCGTGGGTAAACGCATCAAGCTGAAAGGGGCGCTGCCACACGCCATACTCCTCTGTGAACAGGCGAAATTCGTCAAGGTAGCCCAACTGGGTGGGTTTATCTGGGCAAATTCGCCCTTGCATATCGGCGACTTCGAGCCAATACAGCAATGCCATCGGTGCCCGCCGCGAAAGCGCGAGATACTCACCGCGCGGTGCATTTTTTACCACTAAGCGCTTTGGCATATGATGCTCGCCCACTAAACCGAGCACATCCCAGATCACCGCAAAAGGCAGCGGTAGCGCCATTAAGCGAAACGCGAGGTACGATCGCCCCACCGTTTCATGTTGAGGCGAAACCACACGCAGCACTCCTTGGATCTCTGCTGTTTTGGTTCGGCGAGGCTTGGCGATATCGTGCAGTAAGGTGCCCAAAATCAGCGCTTGGCGTTGCTGGCCTTGGATGTGCGCTGCCTCGGTTGCGAGCAGTTGATAGAGGCATTGCAGCACCATATTGGTGTGAATATGCACATTACCTTCGGCGTGCCATTGGGGATCTTGCGCCGTGCTTGCCAGCTCGTGCAGCCACGGCAGCGTGGTGCCGAGCATCGCGATGCATTCATCCAGATCTGGCGTGGCGTCGATGGCCAAACTGTCGATCCAGCGCGCCAGTTGTTTGTTCATTACTGGCCCTCCTTGTGGTTTTTTCCCGCGTTTATTTCGGCGTTCTTTCTCGCCGAGCTGGTCGATGCGGCTGGCTTGGACTTTTCATTGAATGCAGTGGTTGTTGAACCGAGCGCGTTAGGCACTATTTCTGCGTGCATCCAGTGGGTATCGGTTTGTACATGGCCTTTACGCACCCATTTGGCAACCGAGTGGGTAAAGTGTACGTAGTCAAAGGCATCAGCTAATCGCACGACATAACCTTCGCTGCGCTCAGTATCGATAGTGATATTGCGGATTGTGGCTTCATCCCACAGGCCGTCAAACAGCACGGTCGGCGCTGTTATCCCAAGCAGGGCAAACCATTCTAGGGTGTCGTCCCAACTCAAGCAGGTGTTGTGGTTATCCCAAATGGAAAAACCGTAAAAATAGCTGTGCAGGTTCTCGTAGCTAACGGAATGGCGTGCATAAACATTTTCGCCGCACACTCGCCAACCGGCAGGAATGTCGTGGGCAATGGCGGCATGAAAGCGCTTTACCCAATCGCGTGAGGGATGATGCAAACTATCGAGCGATCGGGCATGAGAGCCATCAGGGTAGAGGCTGGTATTTTCGCCATCCATCTTTTCGGTCACGATCACGCGTTTGCCGTCAAAACGGGACGTGTCGTGGCAGATCAAATCGTCGCTGGTGGATTTGCGTGACCACGGCAAGTGCGGGGTACGCGGGTACTTAAATCTCGGGTTCATAAACCGGACTCCTAAAACAATAAACGTGTGAACACCGCCCGCAAATTCAGCAGGTTGGTGAGGTTAATTGGTTTTAGAGTGAGGTATTACATAACCTTTTCAGTGCGAGGTGTAACACGCCGCCACTGCCTTATGAGATTCAGTGAATAATGAGAGGGCGCATAATAAGTGAGCGTTGAAATATTGTACAGCACAGATTGTATTTTTGTGTGACGTTACGAATTAATGCGCTGGTCGCGAGCGTTGCGTGTCACGCAACGCCGTTTGTTTTAACCTTGCCGAGACTCTTCAAGATAGGCGAGAGTTTTCAACATAGCCAGAGCCTTCAGCGTCGGCGATAGTCTTTAACCTAACCGAAAGTCTTTAACGTTGCCGATCGTCCAATAAGCGTTGGATGGCTTGCTGCATCGACGAAAAGGCAAAATTGACGGCGCTGAGCTCCGCCAACGGCACCCAGATAATATCTGCGACATCATCATCGGCTTGAAGGGGCGGCTTTTGGGCCAACTCGACCAAGAAAAACGCATCCGAGGTGTAATAAGTCACATTGTTGTAGGGATAGATATTGGGATAAGAGCAAAAATATTGCAGCGCGTTGGGGTCGAGTTCGAGGTTTAATTCTTCTTTTAGTTCACGGCATAAACCACGCTCAAGGGACTCTTGTGGATCGGAAAAACCGCCCGGTAAATCCCATAGCCCTTTGCCCGGTTCACGGCCTCGGATCGCTACCAAGAGTTCATCATTGCATACCATCATCGCGGCGGTTGCGGCGGCAACGTTTTGATAAAACTCGAATTGGCACGAGTCGCAACTGAAGCGCTTGGTACAGCGTGCGGCAAATTGATGATCGCCACATCGGGGACAGAACATAGGCTTTCCTTATTCAAATATTTGTCAGACACCGGTGTCAAACAAGCTTAACCTAGATTAAACTGGAGCCGGACGACATTTTTGCATACATATGACTGAAAATAAGGTGTCATCCCGATATGATTAATTAATATCATGTTGATTTGCATATATTAGGTGAAGGAATATGAAAATGAAAAAGGCGCTATTGGCCGCGGCATTACTAGCAGTTAGTGCACCCTCTCTTGCTCTTACCGGTTTAACTGTTGGTGCCAATGGTGGCGTGACTCGCCTAAGCGGCAATGGCAGCAATGAGTACGGCCACGAAGTGGGCATTCATGCAAGCTACAGTGTTGCGCCATTTCTGAGCGTAAGCGGTGGCTACACGGCGGGTGAAGGTAAGGTTGCAACCAGCCTAAACCAAACTAAGACTACCGTCGATTACACTACGATCCCAGTTGAATTGCGTGCAGACATTCCATTGCTGATCGGTGATGTATACGCGAAAGCGGGTGCAAACTACTACGACGTAAACCATAACTCGACCATCAATGACAGTGGTTGGGGCTTTAGCGGTGGTGCTGGCTTCGTGCTGACGTTCCTGCCAGTGCTAGAAATGACACTGGGTTACGAGTACCGCGAAATGGGTGAGCTGACGACAGATTCAGTGATCCTAAGCATTGGCGCGGATCTGTAATCGCCCAGAGTGACACACCTTGTGACTGGCTTCATGCCGGTCACATTTCTTTACGAATGTATATACATTTTCTTCCCGCATAATTACAGCCCTATCATTTTGCGTTATACTCGCGCCGTAAATTGAGTGAGTCTGCAACTATGACAAATAATGTGACTGAAATTGAAGTTGAGGCGCTACCGATTGAGGTAGATTCTCTGCCAATCGAACTCTACAAGGCGTTGAAAATCGCCAATGTGGTATCGGGCGGCGGCGAGGCCAAACACGCCATCTCTGAAGGCTATGTTGCGGTTAATGGTGAATTAGAGCAACGTAAACGCCGCAAATTGGAAGACGGTGATGTAATTGAATTCAATGGAGAGTTTTTCTTTATTGATTTCCAGCCTCAGGTCGATTTTACCCCAGATTTTGTGCCGCCACCGAAAGAGGCGTTGTCGGTGTCATCACCGAGCAAAGCATCGGGTGACAAAGGCAAGAAATCGCACGATAAAGCGAAAAAAGCGAACGGTAAAAAGGCCGCAAAGAAAGCGGACAAAGGCGGTGAAGGCAAGCGTGTGAATCGTGACAGTAACACGGGTCGCCGTTCCATCTCGTTCTAATACGCGCCTTAGCCCCAGCAGGCCATCGCGCCTCGCTAACAACCCAGTTTTGATTCCACCACAATGGGAACAGTAATGTCTGAAGAAGAGATGATGACAGGGGAAACCCTGATCGAGATCGTCGAGAACCAACTCGAAGACGGTCAGCCAAAGCAAGTAAAAGAAGCCCTCATGCGTTTGATGATGACCGGCCATAGCCGTGAAGACGCATTGGCGTTTATCGCCTCAGCATTGGCGATTGAAGTGTTTGATGTAATGAAGAACGATGCGACGTTTAACGAAAAACGTTACGCTGAAAACTTAGCAGTGCTGCCAGCCATGCCTTGGCAAGACGAGCTAGAAGACTAAGTTGTTTGGGGTACGCTTTGAAATAAGAGTTTGATACCGCGAGCATCTTATCCATTAAGCCTGACCTTTTGGTTGGGCTTTTTATTGCGCTTTTTCTGAGTTTTGCTGAGCTTCCTGCTGTGTGCCGCTCGGCGTCAGCTCTTCGCTCTGTTCGATATCTTAAAATCTCCGCTTTCTCTTTCTACGTTTTGTTCACAGTCCCTCGCTTACCTTTAGGCTATCAGCTGCGATTAACCGTCAGAGCCCGCAGTGGATACGCATTACATCACATGACTTTCTTACGCGCTTCATCATGGCGTAAAAAAGCGGAAAGTAAGATCAATGCGAATCCAGCCGCGACTCACGAATGGCGAGTGACTTTGCAGCGTATTATCGAATTGAGGAGTTTTGGTATGTCTAAACTGAGTGTTGTGGTGATCACCCTAAACGAAGAGCAAAACATTGGTCGTCTGTTGGATGACTTGTCGGCGCAGACCTTCCGTGATTTTGAAGTGATTTTGGTCGACTCGAATAGCGAAGACCGTACCTGTGAGATCGCCGCAAGCTACCATGACAAATTGCCGGCATTGCGCATTGAGGTGATGGAAACGCGTGGCGTCAGTTTAGGCCGCAACACGGGAGCAAACCTTGCTCAAAATGAGCGTTTGCTGTTCTTGGATGCGGATGTGCGCCTAGAGAGTAACTTCTTAGCACGCGCGATAACCAAGCTAGAGCATTCTGGCCTTGATGTAGCTGGCGTTTATATGGGGGCGCAAGATCTGCCGCTCGCCTATCGCTTAGGGTATGGCTTGTTTAATGCTGGGCTTTTCTTAACCCAGTTTGGTTTCCCCACGGCTGTTGGGGCGTGCATTTTCTCAACCCGAACCATTCATCAGCGTTTGGGCGGTTTTGATGAAGCGATTGTGCTGTGTGAAGACTGCGACTACGTCAAACGTGCCGCGAAGACTTGGCGTTTTCGCTTTATTCCGATGATGTTCCAGTTTGATCCGCGTCGCCTACAGCAAGATGGCTTTTTTACCATGGGCTTTACCTACTTGAAGGCGAACGTGCGTCGCTTCTTCTTCGGCGAAATGCGCAACAATGAAATGGAGTACAAATTCGGTCATTACGAGTCGAAGTAATGGAAACCTTGGTACTGTTTTGGGGCTCACTGTTTGATACCTTGATTGGTTCAAACATCTTTGTCTTTGGTGAGCCTTTCTTGTTAGCCGCAGGTGCCGCGCTCTATTCGGGTAAAGTTATCGGCGTTATCGCGGTTATGTTGGGCGGTTGGTGCGGCGATCAAGGCAGCTATTGGATTGGGCGTCGTTGGGGTAAACCACTGCGCCGCTTTCTGTTTCGCCGTTATCAGCGCACTCGCCGGCCAATTGCGAGAGCGCATCATCTGCTGCAACGTCGTACTCGGTTTATTTTGATCTTTGCCCGTGTCATGGGGCCAGTCGCGTGGGTCGTACCCTTTCTTGCTGGCGCGCAAGGGGTACGTTGGTCGACCTTCACCCTGTATGGCGCCATCGGCCTTTGCTTAGGTATTGGCCAGTTTGTGCTCTGGGGCTACCTTGGTGCGGCGGGTTTGTCACAGCTAGGTTGGTGGCAGCCATTAGCACTGTTTTTTGATGAACACGCCAATCTTCTGATCAGCTTGTTGATTGTGCTTGTGTTGTGGGTATTGATTTGGCGCTCGGCGATGGCATTTCGCAAAACCTTGTGTGCGGCGGTACTTTTGCTGGCTTTAGGGGCGGTGAACTATGTGCACTTTTTTATTGAGAACGAGCAGGGCAAGCCGATCCCGACCGCAGAAGGACGTTCTACCACGCTAGAGCAAGTGGAGTGGACCACGTATCCGGGCGAAGCGAGCGTTTATCCGGCGCAACCGATCAACGTGGTGTTGATTGGCTCTTCACCAGAGACGTTAATGTCCGCGTTGGGCTGGATTAAAAACTACACCTTTTCGCGTGATGATTTTGATCTGGATGAATACGTTACTATGCTGCGGGTAAAGCAACCGCCAGTGTCGGACTTGTTCTGGCAAGGGGAAGCGCAGTGGCAGGCGTGGCAATTACCGGGCTCGCTGGTCGCACGCAGCCATATTCGTTGGTGGTACGCAGGGGTGAGCGAGAAAAGCGGCTTACCGGTTTGGCTTGGCGCGTTAAGCTATGATGATGGCTTAAAAACCGCCCATTATCGCGGGATCATCACGTTGCTTCATCGCATCGCCAAAGATGTCGATAGTGAGCGCGAGCGAATGGCCACCGCGATTCAAAACGCCTTACCTTCATGGTCAGCGGTCACTTTACCTGCACAGCAAGCCCACGAAGCGAACGACTACTACACCGATGGCAACGTGTTGGTGGTGGGAAAGCCCACCGTTGTCGGATCCACGACGCCCAATTGGCTCACCCAACTATTTTAGATGAAGAGGTAATGACGTTACGACATTGAGTAACGTCGTCCCTTTTTAGTATTTGTTTTTCCATCTCTGTTATGGTGAATATTTGCTAAAGTTGATGAATGGGAACGGGAAAATAATAACGAATAGGTGCTTATGGATATTGGAATCGTCGTCGCATTGGTCATTTGTTTATTAGTGGTATTTGTTATTAAGTATGTAAAAACCGATGCGAAATATAAACACGATCTTGAGCATGTTTTTGCTAACCGCCCTGCGCTGACGGGCGATGAGTTCTATCAGCATTATTTCGCTGACACCGGAGTATCACAAGACGTCGTGGTCGGTATTCTAGAGATCCTTGAGCAGCAATTAGATATTGATCTTTCACGTTTGGCGGCCGAAGACGACTTTTCGAAAAACCTTGCCTTTCTATTTGATTTTGATTCGATGGCCGACGTCGCCATTGTTGTGGCGCTGGAAGAGCGATTTGATATCGATATCAGCGATAAAGAAGCCGCTAGCGCAAAATCAGTCAATCAAATTGTCCGCTTAATCCACAAAAAGCAAAGCGAAAAGGCATCTCGATTCAATTCTAGCCTTGTGCATTAAAATTAAGTTGGCGCACAGGTAGATGTTGCAATTTCGATGCTATTTTTCGTTAGGAATGCGGTGATTAGTCGCTTTTGCGAGCATATCTTGAATCCCCCTTCAGTATTCTTGGAGTCATTACGCAAAAAACGCGTCGGCTTGGCGATTTGAATGCCCTTGCCACTAGTGGGGGCTTACCATGAGGTGATAGTAAATCCGTAAACCAGCCACAGTGACGCCATCATGAAAATACTGCACAGCCTATCCCTTCTTATCTTTTTTTCCGTTAATGCCTTTGCCTTGAATTACGAGCCGATTGAGCAAGATCTTCTCGACTTGCCAGAGCATAACGCAGACTGTCGGGACATCCATCAAATAGATGAAGGGTATGCACTAGCGATGTGTCAGTACGATGAGTTGGATACCAGCGACAACTACGGTTGGCGCTTAACCGTGTTCGAATATCACCAAGACCAGTGGCAAGTTGCGTCCGTGAGTAAGGGTTATTATGACGCTTATTCAGTTACCTTGAATTTCTTCGCTGCTGCTGAGGGTAATACGTTGATCTTCGCCGAATCAGCAGCGGAATATTCGTGGGGTTTTTCCGTCTTCGAGTGGAGTGATAACCAACCTCTCCGTCTTGGGTCTATCGATGAATGTGCGAACAATTTAGACAGCAGTTCGCTGTTGCCATATCTTGATATTCAGCGTCACGACACGCTTGAAATTAGTTTTACCACCGAAGCGTATTACGAAGATGTCGAGGGGTCAGAAATCTTGCCTGCGGGTAGCGTGAAATATGTCCTTGAAAACGGCAAGTTAGTCAGACATCGCGTGGCGATCTGATCGTAAAACCGAGTATAAGCGCAGGAGCATGCGGCATGGACAATGTAGTTAAGTTCAAAGGCGGCAGGACGTACGAAGAGTACCGAGAAGTGGTTAAGCGCAATCGCGGCCCTTATTTTGATGCAGTGCTCGCTGGCGGGCAGAAAGTGGAAGTGCAGAAAAAGCCGGGTGGCGTGGTGATTGTTAGCGCGTTTGGCGGCTTTTTATCGTGTTTCGTCAACGCCCGTATTTGCCGTATAACGAGTAATCAGGCCATCTCTATCTCAAGTGGCCCTAACTCTGTATGCTTGATCTTGGAATCACAGCAACAAGCGATTGAGTTGGCGAAATATCTTGGCCTCGACCCGTCAGCGGACCATGCGAAGCTGCTTGTTGATATTAAGTAGGCCAATAATGTAAACGCCGTATCAGTGGCCAAGCGCAACGTTTTATCGCGATACTACAATGTTATCGCGTCGGTTAGCTCGGCCATTTTTGCTTTGCATACGGCGATATCACGACTAAGAATGACGCTGCTATAGCGATCGCCGGAATAGGTGTTCAAGCTAATATGGCAGCTGCGCGTTTTGGATTTCGCGCCATAGGTGATTTTGTCGATATTGGTGATCGCAATATCTTTATTGAGCACCGGCCAAATGTAATGTAAATAGATCCGCTCGTTTCTGACTTCCAACTGATAAAATTTATTGGCGGCAGAGTAGCTTAATGCAGAAAAGAACAGCCCCAGAACGAGTGTTTTTATCCCCGCGCTGTAGACGCTGTCTTTACTTGCAAGCCTTGCGATAAACAGAAATAAACAGGCAATAGATCCGAAAAGTAGATACCCGCTTAATGTAAATTCAGCAGACTCAGGTGAGACGTTGAGTAATTCCATAGCTGTTAATTTGTCTAATATTTATTCGATGACGTTCAGCCTATCAAAATAAATATCCACCTACAAAAATAAATGAAAGATGAACAATCGAGTCGTCATGAAGTGAAGAGGACAAGTGTGGCCAATTCGTTTTCTTGACGTTTATAGGGAAAATCAAGTGAGTAGCGAGCGGAAAAATAATGAAAGGAAAACGCTCGTCTTATTTGATAAAAAACGGACGCCGAAGCGTCCGTAAAAACGTATTTTTTATCGATTACTGCGCTATGCCGCCTTGCGTTAGCTTGGCTGGATCGAGTAGTTTTTCTAACTCTGCACGGCTCAGATCGGTTTCTTCTTCCGCGACATCAATAATGGCGCGCTGCTCTTTGTAAGCTTTCTTCGCGATGTCTGCAGCTTTAAGGTAGCCAATCACCGGATTAAGCGCAGTCACCAATATCGGATTCTTCGCCAGTGCAATTTGCAAATTGTCTTCACGCACCGTGAATGTGGCGATGGCTTTGTCGGCTAATTGTGTTGATGCATTCGCTAGTAGTTCAATGCTCTGAATAATATTGAGCGCGATCACTGGCAGCATGACGTTGAGCTGGAAGTTACCCGATTGGCCAGCGAGTGTAATGGTGGTGTCGTTGCCGATCACCTGTGCAGCAACCATCGCGGCCGCTTCAGGGAGCACCGGATTCACTTTCCCCGGCATGATCGACGAGCCAGGCTGCAAAGCTTGCAGCTCAATTTCGCCGAGTCCCGCCAACGGCCCTGAATTCATCCAGCGCAGATCGTTGGAAATCTTCATGATAGCAACGGCACTGGTCTTAAGTTGGCCTGATAAGCTGACAATCGCATCTTGGCTCGACATGTTGTAGAAAAAATTGTCACTGGGTTGGAAAGTAGCACCGGTGGAGGCGGAAATATATTTGGCGAACAAGGAAGAAAACTCAGGAACAGCATTGATCCCGGTACCCACCGCAGTACCACCTTGCGCTAGGGCTTGAACGCGTGGTAGCGTTTGTTCAATCCCGGCAATTGCGCTATCAATTTGGAATTTCCAGCCACGTAATTCTTGCGCCAGTGTCACTGGCATGGCATCCATTAAGTGAGTGCGGCCGGTTTTCACAATGTGCTCAACGGATTGCGCCTTGCTCTCGGTTTGCTCGCTGAGGTATTTCAGCGCTGGCAACAAATGATTATCGGCGGCCAAGGCGGTACTGACAGCAATGGCGGTCGGGACGACATCGTTACTGCTTTGTCCCATGTTAACGTGATCATTGGGGTTGACGGCTTTGCCTAACTTGGTGGTCGCCAGCGTGGCAATAACTTCATTGGCGTTCATGTTAGAGCTGGTCCCAGAGCCGGTTTGAAACACATCGACAGGGAATTGGTCGAGATGTTGTCCGTCGATGATCTCTTGGCAGGCGGCGGCAATCGCCTCGGCAACATCGTGCTCTAGCAAATCGAGTTCGGCATTGGCTTTGGCGGCCGCTTGCTTGATGTAGGCAAGCGCTTGGATAAATTGTGCGGGCATAGTGATGCCGCTGATCGGGAAATTGTCGACGGCACGCTGAGTTTGCGCTTGATAGAGCGCCGTTTCAGGGACTTGCACATCACCCATGCTGTCTTTTTCGGTACGGTACGTGGTCATTCGGTCTGTCCTTATCGATTATTAGTGTATTGGATATTTCGCAGATCTTGTTGTAGCGCCAAAAAGCGCGCGTAGCCTGCTGAGGAGTGGCTGTAATGCCGTTTTAGTGCAATGAGAGGGCCATGGATTTGGTCGAGGCAGATTTGGCGCAACACTTGGCTATTGGTCATGTCATCGATGGCGTTGAGTAAGTTGTAGTACACGCGGCGTAGGAATAACTCTTCCAGTAGGGGATTAATAAACTGGGACGAATCACGATACCAAGAAGCGAGATTGAGGCTGGCTTGAATATAAGTAAACACAACATCTTGCTCACAGCCGTTTTCGTCTTTGTGCAGTAAAAAACGGTCTTCGGATTGATAGAAGGCTTGATATAACCGGGTCGACTCTTTCATCACATAGCTCATTGTTACAAACGGTACTGATAACCATTATCATTCCAATCTTGCGGATTTTTCAAGATTTTTGTCGAATGTTAATGAATTGTTGTTGAGTGACCGGGGTTTATGACTCGAGGTGGGCGCTAAAATGTGCTGTTGTTTAGCTAAAACGGAAGACGGTTGTCGCGGCTGTTCAATAAATGAGAATTGCGCTGATAAACGGCGTAGCGTTGGATGAACTCGACATATTGATATGGTTTAATCGTAATAAGTGAACCATATCAGATGTTTAGTATGAATAGGGACGTTGGAATTTATGAAAATAGCAACACGTCGATCGCAAGCGGCGAAAGCAGTGGCCAAAATTGCGGCATTCACGGCTTTATTTTCGGCAACCGCTGCTGCTCAATTTGTGCCTTTCTCAGGGACGACTTGGATGATGGTGGAAGGCGTAGAAACCGACGTGTATGCGTCGATGCAGGTGAGATCAACGGATGTTTCTACCCTGAACAATGCCGCTAAACAAGTACACGCCGCTGCGCTTAATTTGGTGGAAGGTAATTTAGAGCAGAGAGATGTTATCCAGTACATCGACGCCTTCCCGCAAGATTTCGCGACATTTGCCAGCGTCTTCCACAGCGGAGAACAACTTAGTGATGGTCACCACTATATTATGGCGTTGGGCGAATACGCGATGTATTACCCCGAAGATGCCGGGAAAGTGTTAGTCAACTTGGCGGCCGACGCCTGCATGGATGCGGATGCGCCGAATTACCTGCGTATGAATTTACGTTATTTCATTGAGAAGCACTTTGAACTGTACGGCCGCTACTATTCGCAACTTACACCAGCACAACGCGACAATGTTGAACTGTTCTTACATGCAGATTTACATGGTGGCCCGGGGTCGTGTGCCGCAAGAGAGCAAGGCTAATCTGTGAGTTAACGTGAGGAAACAAAAGCCAGCGATAATTGCTGGCTTTTTTGGGTCTTAATAACTGCTGCGCATTAGCGACAACACGGCGCGTAGCCCCTGTGGTTCGTTGGCGCCTAGGGTGAGGCTGCCGCGATAGCTGTGGGCCATTTCGCTGACGATATTAAGCCCTAATCCACTGCCCGGGGTAGTTTCATCCAAACGTACCCCACGTTGGCAGGCGCGTTCGCGTTTTTCGGCGGGAATGCCGGGGCCGTTATCGTCAATGATAATGTCTATTTGGGTCGCATTCGGGTAGATGGCATACACGCGGATCATAGAATCGGCCCACTTGTACGCATTTTCCAGCAAGTTGCCGATCATCTCGTCAAGATCACTGGCATCGACATTGACAAACACATCCGATTCCAGCTCATTGACCAGCAGAACGTCGCGCGTGTTATAAATCTTGTCAAAAGCGAGTGAGATGCGATCAACGCACTCTGAGACATCGGTTCTTGCCGCAAGAATGTTCATGCTGCCCGCCATTCGTGCGCGATTAAGGTGATAATCAATGTGGCGTTGCAATTGGGCCAGAGGCACCGCTAATTTCGCTTGCTCCTCATCGGGCAGGGTTTCAATTTGGTTTTTTAAGATGGAAATAGGCGTTTTCAGCGCATGGGAAAGATTCCCCGCATGATCACGGGCTCGACTCAACAGATCTTGGTAGTGGAAAATCAGCGCATTGAGATCAGAGACCAACGGTGCGATCTCTTTAGGGTATTTGTTACTCAGCGCATCGATATTGCCAACTTTTAGCTGCTGTAACTCTTTTTGTAATCGCTGTAGCGGGATCAACGACCAACCGATTTGCAAGCCGATCACCAAAAATAGCCCTAAGAACATCACGCCCAAGATCAGCCAAGTTTGGCGTGTAATGTGCTCCACCAAATTGCGCAACGGCGTGGCATTGGCAGCAAGGGTAATGGTGATAGCGCCTTGAACGCCGGGATAGGTAATGTTGCGCTCGACCACAATGAGCGGCTCACCGCGCGGGCCAATCAATTTACCGCTTAGACTGTCGAAACCAAAGGCTTGATCCCATAGTGAGCGTGAGCGCAATACACTGCCGCTGTAGGTCAGCTGCCAATAGTATCCACTGTAGGGTTGGTTGTAGCGTGCATCAGCAAGGGTGTAGGGAAGCGTCAGCTGTTGGTTGTTGTTAATTTCAATGTTGGCAACGATTTCATCAACGCCGCGCTCCAAGGCAAGCTTGGTATCAGCGCGCAGATAATCTTCAATGATGAGCGGAATAGCGAGGCCGGCTAAGATGATCATCGGTGCTAGCCACAGGGCGGCGGCTAGCATTAAGCGTTGGCGTAAGCTTAAGTGAACTCGAGAGCGACGCGTTGGAGCGGGGGTGTTACTCAGCATTGAGCTGATACCCTAAGCCACGCACGGTTTTGATAATGGTAGGTGAGATCTTTTTACGAATTCGGCCAACAAACACTTCGATGGTATTTGAATCGCGGTCAAAGTCTTGTTTGTAAATGTGCTCTACCAACTCGGTACGTGAGATCACGCGATCCGCATGGTGGAAGAAGTACGCCATCACTTTGTATTCCAACGCGGTTAGCGAGACTTGTTCGCCTTGCCAGAACACTTTCGAGGTGCGGGTATCTAAACTGAGTTGTCCGGCTTGTACCACCGGTGATGGATTGCCAGAGGAGCGGCGCAGCTGGGCGCGAATACGGGCGATCAGCTCCACCATATCAAACGGCTTAGTGAGGTAATCGTCAGCACCGGCGTTGAGTCCATCAACACGTTGCGTCAACGTATTGCGGGCGCTGAGGATCAGCACTGGGGTATCAATGCCCGCATCGCGAATGCCTCGCAGAACAGTGAGACCGTCAATTTTGGGTAAGCCGAGATCGAGAACTATCATCTCCCAAGGCTCTGAGGTTGCGCGGTAGAGGGCATCAATACCGTCGCTCGATAGCTCAGGCACCCAATCTGTACCTTCAAGCGCGGTACAAATTTGTTCACCTAATTGCGTGTCGTCCTCGATCACCAAAATCTTCATTGTTGTTCCCTGTTATTTCATTATGGCCTGAATGTTACGGCCAGAAAGCGTTAGCATTTCAAGTGTAGCGGCGTCGTATTCGACAAAATAAACTCTGTTCTCAAAGATCATTTTCAGCTCGTATTTCCATTCGTTGCCTTCGCCATCGAGTTCAACTTTGATAATACGGCCCTTTAAGTATTTATCGACGTCAGCCTGAACGGCTGAAAACGGATGGATTAACCCATCTTGCACTGCTTCAAATACGTCGTCATGATCTTCTTGAATCTCGACATCTATACCTTGCTCTTGGGCATCGGTTAGAGGATTGTCACCTGAAAGTTGCTCAGCCTGCAGCAGGGTTGGCACTTGCATCAGGAATATCAACAGCAGCGTGCGTTTGACATTCATGAAACTTCTCCTAATTGCGGATCTATTATTACCAGTTGCAAATTAGGAATGAGTGTAAGGATGTCAATATGAATATAAAATGAATCTTTTCATTCAAACCGCCAATACTTGCTGTCGATCCTTCTATCTTAACGCCATGATTAATTTATATTTTTAGAGCATAGTATTAAATTGCTCATTTGACACAAACCTTCTGCTCAACTTGAGAGGTAGGACGTAAGATCCGGCGGTGACCGGTTAATCGGTGAAGCGTATTTGGGCAATGCAACCTTGCTCGGGATGATCTTGCAACGAAAATTGCCAATGGTAACGTTCGCACACGTCGTGGACGATCAACAGCCCCAAGCCATGCCCTTGACTATTGGGCGCCTCTGCCAATCCCTCTCCATCATCGATTACAGACAATTGTTTATCGTCTAAGTTCACGGCAATCTGGCCATGACGGCTAGCGGCAATGGCATTTTGGATGAGGTTACCGATCAACATGCGCATGATAGGCGGCACTGCTTTAATGAGTGGCTCACCGTGGGCGGTTAACGTCACCTGCACTTGCTTGGCTTCGGCCGCAGCGTGAGACAAATCGATGATCGATTGCACTTCGCTAGCACATAAGTGGCGGCAATCACTCGCTTCTTGGTCGCGTTCATAGCGAACTAACCCGAGCAGCGCGCCGGTGATCTCTTCCATTTGCTCGCTGGCGGCGGCAATTCGGCCAATTTGGCGCTGTTGGAAATCCGTGAGCTCACTGCGAGACAGCAAATTTTGCGCCCCTTTCACCACAGTGATCGGTGTGCGCAGTTCGTGGCTGGCATAGCGGGCAAAGGCTTGTTCGCGTTTTATCAGTCGGTTGATGTCGGCGCGATCGTCATTCAGGCGCTTGGCCAATGCGGTAAACTCATTGGCGGCGTTGTTGGGCAGCGAAAACACCACGGACGGATCGCCGGCTGAGTCGACCAACTGTTGATCCAGCTGATTGAGCGGGTCAATCAAGCGGGTGGAGAGCTTTTGCAAGATATAACCAAACGTTAGCATCAATAAACTGGTCGCCGCGAGCACCAATAACGACACAATGATCAGCTCGTTGTTTTGAAATTCCACCGCATCAATTTTTGATAGCAAGATGATGGGTTTGATCTCGCCTTGATCGCTATATCGCCCTACATACACCATGCGGGAATGGGGCGCTTCCAACACTTCCCCTAAATAAATCGTTTGCCCAGCGAGCGCCTCGCGGTAGGGCGCAGGCACTAAGCCCCAGTCGTTATAAGCGTCAGTGAGCGGGTCGAGCTGCACATGCTGCTCGTGTGTGGTTTGGAAATACGCTGTGGCTTCATCGCGGTCGAGTAAAATGCGGCGCTCGCCCATTCGATCTTCCGACCAATGCAGCGCGGCGACAAACAGGGCGACAAACGCAGAAACGATCACGATCGACAAGCCTGCAAATAGAAGTGCCAATCGGCCAGTCAGGCTTTGGGTGCTGTGAAGAAAGTGGCGCATTTATCCCTCCAGACGAAAGCCGATTTTCGGCACGGTGATCAGCATGGCTTTCTCAAATGGCTTATCGAGTTGAGCGCGGAGCTGATAAATATGACTACGTAGGACATCGTTTTGAGGCTCGTCGTCGTGCCACAGGCGCTGGGCGATCTCTTCGCGCGTTACCACTTCGGGCGCACGTTGGCACAGCATTTCCAAAATGGTGTAGGTGGTTGGGTTGAGCGCCAAGTATTTGTCTTCTCGGTAGGCCTTGCGGGTTTTCTGATCAATCATCACATCGGCGTAGCGTACGGTGGTGTTGGCAACTTGGCCACGATAACGGCGGATCAACGATGTCATGCGCGCTTCTAAAATGTCGAGATCAAACGGCTTGGTGAGATAGTCGTCTGCGCCATGCGCAAAACCTTTGAGCGTATCTTCGCGGCCATCTAAGGCAGTGAGCATCAAAATCGGGGTGGTTTTACCTGCTTCACGTAGGCGATTACACACGGTGAGACCATCCATTCGCGGCAACATCAAATCCAGCAAAATAATGTCGAAATCAGACTCTAGCGCCAGCTTGAGACCAAGCTCGCCATTGTCGGCGTAATCCAATTCCATATTCAGGCACTCAAAGTAATCGAACAAAATGCCTGCTACTTCGCGGTTGTCTTCAACTAACAATATTTTTTTCATTGTGATGTCCATTAACGCTGATCTAACTCTCTTTGATCATACCTGAAGATAGGGTGGATCGGCGGCAAGTCTACGTTTTTGAGGTGAAAAATTTGTCGATGACAGAAGTTTCACAGTCTGACCTGCATGCTTGTTGGCAATTGAATGTACGAGCAAGGAGTGACTGTGATGAAGTTGTCATCAACCGTTCCCCAACGCGCAGTGACCCTGTCGGTGATTGTGCCTTTCTATAACGAAGAGCAGGTGCTGCCTGTGATGCACCAGCGCCTTACTGCTGTGTTGGAAGCCATGCAATTGGCGCAGCCTGAGCTGAGCGCAGAAATCATTTATGTCGATGATGGCAGTAGCGATGGAAGTCGCGCGCTGGTGGAGTCGTTTACGCATTCGTCTGTTGCGCTGGTGTATGTGGCGCTAAGCCGGAACTTTGGCAAAGAAGCGGCAATGAGCGCCGGGCTCAAGCATGTCAGCGGCGAAGCTGTGGTGCTGATTGATGCCGATCTGCAAGATCCGCCAGAGCTGATCCCCGAGATGTTAGCGCAGTGGCGCGAAGGCTACGACGTGGTGAACATGCAACGCAGCACGCGCCATGGTGAAACCTGGGTAAAGCGGGCTTCTGCGGCGAGCTTTTATCGCGTACTCAATTGGCTATCGGACAATCACGTACCGGAGAATGTGGGTGACTTTCGTTTGCTTGATCGGGAAGTGGTTGATCAGCTCAACAAAATGCCCGAGAAAACCCGTTACATGAAAGGTATGTTTACGTGGCCGGGGTTTCGTCAAATTACCGTCCCCTTTGAGCGCGACGCGCGTTTTTGCGGCGAAACCAAGTGGAACTATTTCAAACTGTTTGGTTTAGCGGTTGATGGCATTACCTCGTTTTCTATTCGTCCGTTACGCTTTGCCTCGCTGCTGGGGGCGCTCATCGCCTTTGGTGCGTTTAGCTATGGGTTATGGTTGATTGTTTCAACCCTGCTGTATGGCGCTGAGGTGGCAGGCTATCCATCCATGATGGTGGTGATCTTGGCGCTTGGCGGTATACAACTGCTCACTGTGGGGGTGATGGGCGAATACATTGGCCGGATCTATATCGAAACCAAAGGGCGACCTTTGTATATCGTGCAGTCGGTGCATGTCGCGCCGCACATGGCGCACACGGGTCAGCGCGTTTCAGAGCAAGCTCCCACCTCTGCCGTTTGGCTAAAGGAGAGCGCATGAATTTCCAACGTTTTTCTTTGTGGTGGGTGATCGCGCTCGCTTTAGTTTTGCGCTTGGCGTCGCTGGGTTTGTATCCGCTAATGGATACTACTGAAGCGCGCTATGGCGAAATGGCGCGTTTGATGGTGGAAACCGGCAATTGGTTAACCCCTCAGTTTGATTATGGTGTGTCGTTTTGGGGTAAACCACCGCTGTTTACGTGGATGAGCGCTGGCAGTATTCAGCTATTTGGTTTAAGTGAATTCGCTGTGCGCGTGCCGCATTTCGCCGCTGCGATTGGGGTACTGGCGCTGATGGGATGGTTTGCAAGAAAACATGGTCGGAGTGCGTTGATCACTATCTTGGTGTTGGCGACGTGCGCTGTGTTCTCGATTTCGGCGGGCGCTGTGATGACTGATATGGCGCTAACGTTAGCATTCACACTCGCGATGGTTGGTTTTTATCAAGGTTGGCTTGGCAGTCGACGTTGGAGTTATGTTGGCTTTATTGGCCTTGCGCTGGGCTTGCTGGCCAAAGGGCCGGTGGTGCTGGTGTTTATGGGCTTGGCCGTCATGCCGTGGCTGATGTTGCAACACGGCGTGTTGGGCGCGTTTCGCGAGTTGTGGACCCGTTTCCCGCTAGCGAAAGGCTTGCTGCTGATGTTTGCCATCGCCTTACCTTGGTATGTGATGGCGGAAATCGCTACCCCGGGCTTTTTGGATTACTTCATTGTTGGCGAGCACTTTAAGCGTTTCGTGGTCAGTGGCTGGGAAGGCGATCTGTATGGCTCTGCGCACGATGAGCCGCGTGGCACGATTTGGCTGTTTTGGTTGATATCGGCGCTACCGTGGTCGGTCGTGTTGCCGCTATTGATGTGGCAGCGTCGCCAATGGGAAGCGTTGCGCTCGCCCTTATTTAGCTTTTTGATGTGTTGGATGATTGCGCCACTGCTGCTGTTTACGCTGTCGGGCAACATTCTGCCGGCGTATGTACTGCCGGGGATCCCCGCGCTGGGATTGATGGTTGCGATGCTGTGCAGTGATGAGGATAACCGCTGGTTACGCGGCGTCGCTTTTGTGGTGCCGGCAGCATTGATGATCGCGTTGGTGGTGCTCAATACCGGTAAAGCGGATGAGCGTAGCGATCGCATGTTACTGACCGCGATTGATCAGCAAAAGCCCATTTATTATGTTGATAAACGCCCGTTTTCTGGTCAGTTTTACAGTAACGGTCAAGCGAAGATTTTGCTGCCAGAAACCGATTTGACGCAGGCTGGCCCGGACTACTATTTGATAGGCAAACCGGACAGCATTAACCCGACCATTATGACGCGCAAACTCAGCTGTGTGCAGAAACTCGATGCGCCGTCGGGACGCGTGGCCTACTTATGTCGCAATTAACTCCGCTATCACGACTGAGAAAAGGGAGCATGCTGCGCCAAGAGCCACAGTTAAACTCGCAGGTGCAAGGTGGTAATGCAGCTTCGCCGGATCAAAGTCGGAGAGCAACTCAAACAGCGTCTGTCATTAGGCAGACGCGTTTGGCACCACTGAAACGTTTTTTTCGCTTTGCCATGGTGGGCGGAATGGGCTTTGCGGTTGATGTGCTGTGCTTTAGCGTATTGGCGTCGGTGTTGGAGTTACAACTGGCACGGATAGCCGCTTTTGTCGCGGCGGTTTGCACCACGTATTTGGGAAATCGCTATTTTACCTTTGCCGATCGGCATAAAGGCGAGGCAACGGCTGCCCATACAGAGCAGGCACTGCGCTTTTTCGCGGTTGCTTTGGTGACGTTTATCCCTAACTGGGTGGTTTTCAATCTTGTGCTTTGGACGCCACTGGCAGGGGATGTTCAACCTTATCTTGCGCTGGTGGCCGGGATCTTCGCCGGCATGATGGTGAACTTTGTGCTTAGCTCGCGCTGGGTCTTTGCTGCAAAAGCGCCGCACCGTGGTTAATCCTCATCTGTCGAGCCGCTGTCAGATGAGCATCAGTCTCTGCTGTGAATCATTTACGAGATAGCGTTTTAATGATCGCTCGATGGGGATTGCGCCACGGTGTATTCGCGTAGCACTTGGGCATTCACTAAGGCATGGGTGTTTTTTACCTCTTCACCGTTGATCACGGCTTTGACCGCTAACTCGCTGATCTTGCCAGAATAGGTACGTGGAATATCACTCACCGCATAGATGGCGGCGGGAACGTGCCGTGGTGACGCCTGTTGTTTGAGTTGCTGGCAAATCGTATGCTGTAGATCGGTGGTCAACGGCAGGTTTGGCGCAAGTTGAACAAATAAAATCACCGCTTCATCGGAGGCGGTTTTCTTTGCTGCGGCCACGCAGTCGATGACCTCAGCCAGTTGGTTAACGATGCGATAAATCTCTGCAGTCCCGATACGCACACCACCCGGATTTAGCGTGGCGTCGCTGCGGCCAAAGAACACAAAGCCCTGATGGCGCGTCTTCATCACTTCATCCCCATGGCTCCAAACCCCGTTCACTGACTGCCAATAGGCGTGGTGGTACTTCTCACCGTTGTCATGCCAAAAACCGAGCGGTTGATTGGGAAAGCTATTGCGGCAAATTAACTCGCCTCGCTTGTTGTTGCCTTCATCGTTGACTGCCTTGCTGTCTCCGCTGTCTGTGTTGTCGCCGCTGCCTGTGTTCGAGTCGTTATCTGTGTTACTGCCACTATCTGTATATTCAGTGCTGTCGGCGGCGCGAGTACCGCGGGAATGCACCGCGACATCCATGCCAAGCGCCGCGCCCTGACACTCGCCACGATAAACCGGTGACAGAGGATTGCCGAGCACAAAGCAGCCACAAATATCGGTGCCGCCAGAGATTGAGGCTAAATGAACATCGGGCTTGATCGCGCGGTACACGTAGTCAAACTGGCTAGGATTGAGCACAGAGCCGGTGGAGCACACGCTGCGTAAATCGGGCAGTTGAAACCGGTTTATTGGTGCGATGCCTCGTGCTTCAAGCTGCTCGAGATATTTGGCTGAGGTGCCAAACAAGCTGATATTGAGCGTTTCGGCCATCTGCCACAAGCTATCACCTTGTGGATAAAACGGGTGACCATCGTAGAGCACAAGCGTCGCGCCACTGGCAAGGGTGGAGACGAGCCAATTCCACATCATCCAGCCACAGGTGGTGTAGTAGAACACGCGATCACCACGGTGAATATCGCAATGCAAGCGATGCTCTTTCAGGTGATTCAGTAAGGTGCCACCGACGCTGTGGACGATACATTTAGGCTGACCTGTGGTACCCGACGAGTAGAGCATATATAGAGGATCGTTAAATCCCATGACGCAGTAGCGGATTTGGTCGGGTGCAAATTGTGACAATGTCACGTACCAGTCATGGCAAGTATGTGAACTGCGAGAATTACGAGAGCTGGGAGTAAGGCTTGCTGCGTTGTCGATCATACAGACATGCGTAACGCAGGGCAGGGATGCCAACACGGCGGCGTTCTTCTCTGCCATCGAATACTGCTTGCCATTAAATTGGTAGTGGGCGCAGGCAAAGACGACTTTTGGCTTCACCTGCCCAAACCGCTCACAGACGGCGGCGATACCGAACTCCGGCGGGGCAGAGGTCCAAATCGCCCCTAAGCTGGTGGTGGCAAGCATTGCAATCACGGCGTGCGCGGTGTTGGGAAGATAACCGGCCACCACATCCCCTTTGGTCACGCCGCATTGTACAAGCCATTGCTGCAAGCACGACACCTGATCGGTAAGCTCTTGCCAACTAAGCGTCTGCGGTTGCTGCGTTTCATTGACACTAATGATGGCAGCGCGATTGTCTGTGCTGTTGTTTTCCTCGTTTGCCTTGCTGATCGCCTTGTCGGTTTTATTGTCGTCGTTGCTTGTATAGCTTGGGTGGCCGCTTTCCGAGTCTGCGATCATCGCTTGTTCGCGCTGTGGTGGCGGAGCATGACGCAGCAGGTTTTGTGCAAAGTTGAGGGTGGCGTTGGGAAACCAGAGCGTGTCGCGACTGGCACAGAAATCGCCCCATTTTGCCGGGCCGGCGCAACGAATGACGTCACCTTGTTCGCCAATCACGCCATTGAAATCCCACACTGCGCGCCAGAAGGCGTCAGCATGCGTCACCGACCAGTGATGAAGTTGTTGATAGTTGTGAAACAACACGCGATGTCGCTCGCTCAGCATCACCATAAAGTGGTTGAGGTGGGAGTGCTGCATCCGTTGGCGCGACGGTTGCCAAAGCGGGGTATTCTCGCCGGACTGTGACGTGGGCATTGCAGGCTTTAAGTTGTTAGATGAAGGCGGTGTTTTCATCGACTTTGCGCCTCACGCGCTTTGCTCGGCGGCAACCTCGGGTTGCGCGTTGATAAAAGCGGGCAGTTGCAAACAGCGTGTTTCAATCGCTTGAATCTTGGGGTAGCTGTCGAGCGAAAACGCAAAGCGGCGAGCATTATAAAGCTGCGGGATCAAACAGACATCGGCAAGGGTGGGCACGTCGCCACAACTGAACAAGGTATCGCTCAAGTTGGCTTCGTAGGCGTTAAACCCCGCAGCAAGCCAGTGATGATACCAGTGCTGGCGATCAATCATGGGCTTATTGCTCCTATTAGTTAGAGCGCCGCGATTGGTTGAACAGCTGCTGTCAGTGAGATCGAGTGGCGAGCGGCTGGTCGCTGTGTTGGCATCATCAGATGACGCATTAACCGCAGCGAGGTATTTCAAGACCCGTAAGTTGTTGAGCGGGTGAATATCACAGGCCACGATTTGGGCAAGTGCGCGGCACTGGGCGCGTTGTTGTCGGTCATCGGGCAGCAAGGAAGCGCCGTCATCTTCACTGACGGATTCGTTCAAATATTCAATAATGGCAAGGGATTGGCTCAGGCCAATATGCTCGTCTTGCCAAAAGGGCACTGCATGCATCGGGTTAATAAAGCCCGCAGCGGTTTGCTCGCTCTCAAGTAAGTTCACACTCACTTTTTGATAGGGAATATCGAGTAAATGAAGCGCGATCCGTACTCGATAGCAGGCGGATGAGCGGTGGTAATCGTACAGTACCCCGTGTTGGAATGGGTGATGAGAAGCACTAACCTGATGTGACATCATTATTCCCTGAATGTTTGAGCGTATTGACGGGCACCACCGCTTGGCAAATGTCACCAAACAGGTTTTTGCCATGGTTATCGTGCATCGCAATATTTACTTGGTCGCCATATTGCAAAAACGGCGTTGTGGCAGCGCCAGCGGCGAGAATTTCCTTCACTCTTTTTTCGGCAAGGCAGCAACAGCCCGCGTCGGGATCGCGATTTGAAACGGTGCCCGAACCGATAATAGTGCCGGCGGACAGTGAGCGGGTTTTCGCGCAATGTGCCAGCAAGTCATGAAACGAGAACTGCATGTCGACACCGGCATTCGGCGCGCCAAACGCTTGACCGTTGAGTGAGACTTGCAAGGGAAGATGCAGCTTGCCGTTGTACCAGTGCTCGCCCAGCTCATCAGGGGTGAGCGCAATTGGCGAAAACGCGGAGGCAGGTTTGGATTGGAAAAAACCGAAGCCTTTAGCGAGTTCGCTGGGGATCAATTGGCGCAGTGAGACATCATTAACCAGCATCACCAAGCGAATATAGGGCTCGGCATCGTCAGCGCTTAACCCTTGCGGCACATCGTCGGTAACAATCGCCACTTCGGCTTCAAAATCCGCGCCCCATTCAATATCACCCACTTCAATGTCGGCACAGGGTGGCAAGAAACCATCGGACATTCCTTGATAAACCAGCGGATCGTGCCAGAACTCTGGCGGCATCTCTGCGCCTCGCGCTTGGCGCACCAGCTCGACATGGTTGAGGTACGCGCTGCCATCGGCCCATTGATACGCGCGCGGCAACGGTGAGTGGCAATCGTGAGGATTAAACTTAAACGCATTCGGCACTTTGCCGACGTTCAGCAAGTTGTATTGATGGCGTAAGTCTTGCTCAAGTATCGACCAGTTATCTAAGGCAAATTGCAGGGTGGGGGCGATATCGTGCACATAGGTCGCCAGCGTCAGATCTTGCGAGACAACAACCAGTTGGCCGTCGCGGCCATGGTTCAATGAGGCCAGTTTCATCGCTCGCTCCTCTTTTACAATGTAAATCTGTTATCAAGGCGTTACTTCTGTTGCCACGATGCCCAATAGTTTAAATTTTCCACCGATTGTGCGCTTTGGGTGATGTTGAGCGGCTGTTGGCTGTCGATCATCACTGCGACCTCATCGGTGGCGTGGTGGTTGCCTTGGGCGTAATAGGCTTTCGGATGCGGTCCGTGGGAAAACCCACACGGATGGAACGTCACCATGCCTGCGTCGATGTTGTCGCGGCTGAAAAAATTCCCAGAGTGGTAAAAAATCACTTCGTCGTAATCATCATTGCTGTGAAAAAACGGCACTTTCAGCGCACCGTCATCTTGCTCTAGTGGGCGCGGCACAAACGTGCACACCACAAATTCTTGACTGAGAAACGTGGTATGCACAGATGGAGGGAGGTGATAGCGATGACTCATTACAGGGCGGATATCGCGCCAATTTAACGCAAATACGGTGACATCGCCTTTCCAGCCAATGGTGTCGAGCGGGTTGTAAGGATATGTGATGGTGTTGAGTTGATCGCGCGCTTTAAGCAGCACTTGCCAGCGCTCTTCACTGTGCTGATCAAGATAAGCCGCATCGACCCGCGCGCTGCGCAGCACCCCTTCATCGAAAATCGCGTGTTGGCCGAGCAGTCCTTTATCGGGCAAGCCAAACCATTGCCGCGTTGCTTGGATAACCAGCAAACTTAGCGGTGATGCCGGCTCTAAACGCCAAGTGGTGCCGCGCGGGATCAGCACATAATCGCCTTCCATTATCGGCAGGTGGCCATAATCACAAAACAGTGCGCCGCTACCGCCGTGAACAAACAACAATAAGTCGCCATCGCCGTTGCGCAGCAGGTGCTCCATCGGCTTGTGGCATTGCCAAAAGCGCAGTTGCAAGGCCGCGTTTTCTAATAGTATCGGGGAGTCCCACAGTGTCGGTGTAGCTTGCTTTAAGGCGTGGGTGTTAAAGGCGCGTGGACGATGTGGGCCATCCCACCCGCTCCAGCCTGTTGGCATATGGCGGTGGTATAGGTGACTGGCCGAGCCAAAAAAGCCGTCACGGCTGACTTCGCGCTCGAAGGTATGCTCAGGCAAGTCACAATGGGCTTGGCGCGAGACTTGGCCTTCAACGTGGGGAAATCGAAAGGGGCGTTGCATACGACCTCCTATTAACGTCAGCTGGGCTTGATGAAGCGCTATTGCCGTTCGACAGCACTGATGTGAGGAAACTGCTGACTTCATTAGGTAGTTAACACGTGATCAAATTGCAGTTAAGGCTTGATTAAATCCAAGCTAACACCTGATCAAAGCGTAGTTGGCTTGGGGCGATCTCCCAATATGATCTGGAGCGATTGCTCAAGGGGTGTAAAAAATATGTTACATAACAATAAGCGCAGGGAGGAAAGAGCTGGCGCCCTAACTTGGCGAGTCGCGACAAGGTTTCTAACCTTAAAGAAGAAGTACACGCCAGTTTACAGGGGGTGTGAGATGACAGCGTATCGCTCAAAGCCAGTCGATCAACAAGGCTATGTTGACTGGAGTGAAGAAGAGGCCCAAACGTGGTCGCATTTGGTCTCGCGGCAAATGGCGCAATTGCCACAAAGTGCTTGTGCGGCGTATCTAGACGGATTGCGGGCCCTCGCGATCACTGCTGATCATGTCCCGCAACTGCCTGAGATCAATCGCGTATTGCACGCGACGACGGGTTGGCGTTGTGAGCCAGTACCGGCGTTAATTGATTTTGACCGTTTCTTTGCCTTACTGGCAGATAAAGCCTTTCCGGTGGCGATATTTTTGCGTACTCCTGCCGAGATGGATTACCTGCAAGAGCCAGACTATTTCCACGAAATCTTTGGTCATTGCGCCATGCTGACTCACCCCGCATTTGCCCATTTCACCCATACCTACGGTGTAATGGGGAAGCAGGCGACGCCAGCAATGCGAGTGTATTTGGCGCGCTTGTATTGGTTCACGGTAGAGTTTGGCTTAGTGTACGAAGACGACGCGCTCAAAATTTATGGCGGCGGGATCTTATCATCCAGCGGCGAGACCCAGTATGCGCTGCACAGTGAGGTAGCGCTGCGCGAGCCATTTTCGCTACTTGAGGTGTTACGCACACCGTACCGGATCGATATTATGCAGCCGTTGTATTACTGTTTGCTGTCACTGGAGCAGCTGTATGCGTTATCGGACGCTGTTATTTTGGCGCAGGTTGAACGGGCGATGCAGCTAGGGCTTAAAGCGCCCTTGTTTCCGCCCAAAATTGCCTCTGCGTAACGCGTTTGCGCGAGGCTTTCGGTAAATCGCTATCCCGCAGTAAGAAAGGATTTATGTTAATAGGAGTGAATGAATGCTTGAATCAATGCAATGTAAAGCGTGTCACAAAGGCGCTGAGGCGCTTTTGCCCGACGAATATCACATCTATTTGCCTGAGCTAGAAGGCTGGCATATCAGCCAAGAAGACGGCGTTGATCTGCTGCAAAAGACCTACAGCTTTTCTAACTTCAAGAAAGCGTGGCGTTTTAGTGATGCGGTGTGTGGGCTGGCTGAAGAAGAAGGCCATCATCCTGAAGTGGTGCTGAGTTGGGGCAAGGTAGTGGTGAAGTGGTGGACACATTCGGTCAACGGTTTGCACCTCAATGATTTCATCTGCGCTAAAAAAACAGACGTCGCGTTTGCCGAGCATTAGTCGCCGTTGACTAGCCGCTTGATCCGTGGCTGCTTGAAGTTTGGGTTATTGGAGTCTGGGTCAACGCCTTATAACGCATTGTTTTAATAATGTTAACTTTGATCTGGGCGCATCAAAGGATAACACCTATAGTTGAGGGTAATAATGAACATCGCACTAGGCGATGACGCTTTCATCCGTTTCAAGGACGACTATGACCAACGAAATCCGCAAAGTATTGGTGCTTTTTGCTCATCCTTCTCAGCGCCGATCGGAAATTAATCTGCCACTTTTTCAGGCTTCACAGCAAACCCAAGGCGTGACCTGCGTCGATCTGTACCAAGAATACCCTACCTATCGGATCAACATTGACCGAGAGCAAAATCGCCTGCGCGAGCATGATGTCATTGTATTTATGTTCCCGCTGTATTGGTATTCCACCCCAGCCATTTTAAAAGAATGGCAAGATCTGGTGCTTGAATATGGCTTTGCTTATGGCTCACAAGGCACTGAGTTGTTTGGAAAAACGTTTTTATGTGCCTTGACGGCAGGGGGCAAGGAGAGTGCGTATCGCGAAGAGGGGCATAATCACTTTACCATTCGCCAACTACTGCAACCGTTAGAGCAGATGGCGAACTTAACAGGGATGCAGTACATCGCACCGTTTGCCTTGTTTGGCGCGCGCACTGCCGCCGAAGAAGGGCGCACTCAACGCCACGTAGAGCAGTGGCGTAAGCTGCTTGAAGCTTTGGTGGCGGGGCGCGTTGATCTTAATGCTGCCGCCCGTTGTGACATGCTTAACGACGACACTGAACGTTACATTGTGGGGGCGTCGCGATGACCAGTTATTTTATTCAAGCGTTTATCTATTTAGCCGCAGCGGTGATCGCGGTGCCGCTGGCGAAACGCTTTGGTTTAGGCTCGGTGTTAGGCTATCTAATTGCCGGTGTGGTGATAGGCCCGCTTATCGGCTTGGTCGGCGAAGAAACCACAGAAATTCAGCACTTTGCTGAGTTTGGCGTGGTGATGATGCTGTTCTTGGTCGGCTTAGAACTAGAGCCGCGTATGCTCTGGGATATGCGTCATCGCTTATTGGGCTTGGGCGGTCTGCAAGTGGGTCTAACCACTGGCATTATTTTTATGACGGCCAGCTATTTGGGGTTTGTTTGGCAATATGCACTGGCGATTGGCTTGATCTTCTCGCTCTCTTCAACCGCAATTGTGCTGCAAACGTTTAATGAAAAAGGGCTGGCGAAAACCGATGGCGGGCGCACTGCGTTTTCCGTATTACTGTTTCAAGATATCGCGGTGATCCCAATGCTGGCGGCGATCCCTTTATTGGCGCTGCCCGAACTTGTTACTGCTGCGCAAGCGCTCGCCAGTGGAGCGGCAGGTCACCATGATGAGTTTCATCTTGCTTCTGCGATCCCTGGTTGGGCGTACGCGTTGGTTATCGTGGCGGCGATTGCGGGGTTAGTGGTCGGGGGGCATTATTTAAGCCGCCCGTTATTTCGCTTTGTGGCGCAATCGGGGCTGCGCGAGATCTTCACCGCCACCGCCTTAATGCTGGTGATTGGCATTGCGGCGTTAATGAGCTTTCTTGGCCTTTCGCCCGCATTGGGCACTTTCCTTGCGGGCGTGGTGTTAGCCAACAGTGAATTTCGCCACGAGTTAGAATCGAATATCGAACCGTTTAAGGGCTTATTGCTCGGGTTGTTCTTTATTACCGTTGGCGCAGGCATTGATTTTGGCATCTTGTTTGATAACGCGCTGGTGGTGATTGGCTTGGCCCTTGCGGTGATGATCGGTAAGGCGTTGGTGCTGTTACTGTTGTCGCTGGTCTTTAAAGTGAAAGGCAGTGGCCGTTGGTTGTTTGCCCTGAGTTTGGCGCAGGCCGGTGAGTTCGGTTTTGTGTTGCTGAGCTTTAGTACCCAAAGCCATGTTTTGCCGTTGGAGCTAAGTCAGACGCTCGCTCTGGTCGTCGCGCTGTCGATGTTCCTGACGCCGTTGCTGTTCATCGCCTACGACAAGTTTATCGTGCCGCGTTACCAAGAAAAAACCAACGAGCGCGATGCTGATACGATTGATGAAACCGGCACGGTGATCGTGGCGGGGATCGGTCGCTTTGGGCAGATCGTCAATCGTTTCTTGGTCGCTAATGGCATAAAAACCGTGGTGCTCGACCATGAGGTTGGGCAAATCGAGAATATGCGAAGCATTAATATCAAAAGCTATTTTGGTGATGCGACTCGGCCCGATCTACTCCATACCGCAGGGATTGAGTCCGCCAAAATATTGATTGTGGCGCTGGATGATCGCGAGCGCGCAGTGGATTTGGTTGAATACGTGAAACAGACCTACCCTCATGTGCAGGTGATGAGCCGAGCCTATGATCGCGGCCATGCTTACGCACTACGCCATGCGGGTGCGGATCTGGTGATTTCGGAAACCTTCTATTCGGCGCTGAACTTGGGTGGGGAAGCGTTATCGGCATTGGGTGAGCACCGTTTTCGTACCGAGAATCAAAAAGCGGCGTTTATTGAGACCGAGCTTGCCAGTAAAGATAAGTTGTATGCAGCATGGCGCGACAGTACCGAAGAAAACAAGTTTAATGCCACGTACCGCGAGCTGTTTATTCAGTTAGAAGAGGTCTTGGCTGACATCATGCAAACCGATCGCCATGATAAACACGACGCCTCTGAACGTGGTTGGACGCCACCACCGAAAGGGTATGCAGATCAGTTCCCAGAAGATGAAGGCGCGTCTGAAAAACCGTAAAGGCTAGGCGTGTTGGCAAAGGCCGCGCAATCGGAAAAGGCTGCGAAATAGTACGCAGCCTTTTTTTTGGGTGTGATTTTCTCAAACCTTGGCTGAGCGCAGAAGTGTGTTTGTTCCTGCTCACCCGATGCGGCTTGGCGGTGGAAAACAATATAGTTTGATCGGGTCCATAAAGTTCGTTCACTTACAACAAAGTTTGTCACGTCTCTTCTGTTAGTTCATTTGGCAGAGGTGACGCGAACCGACTATCGCAAACACGCCTTTGCCCCAAGATGAGTTAACTCGTTGTCTGTGAGGCAGTCAAACACAGGCTCTCTTCCCCTACGAATCTTCATCCCAATCTCGTGCGCTTTTTGATATTTCAATATGAACATATATCTTTTAAATCTGTTATTAAAAGGTATATGGGTTAGATCACCGGGCTGGAAAACGCGCACGCACATTTCTTCTCGAACCCATTTTAAACATGGGATTTTTATGCGCGTTTATACCTGAGCATACTCACATTTTTCACAACATAAGAGTCAGTTACGTTTCTGCGGATTGAGATAGTAGGTTTGAAAACGCGCATGCGCACTTTTCTGGGTGGTGTATTTGAGGTTATGGTGATAACTTTGTTGTAATACAATTAGTTAACGATGCGCGATTTTACTGGTCTAATGAGGTAAACGCGCATGCACACTAATAAGCTGTTAGGGCTTTTGGAGCTTACGAATGAAAGCCAGTGATTTAATGAAAAAGCTCGAAGCTGCTCCCGAATATCAGGAGATGCAAAAGCGTAAAGCTCTGGATTTAAAAGAGAGAGAAGATGTTCTGGCAGAGGATGAACGAAGCTTAATCGAAGAGCTATCCTCAATTGGCTATGAAGTCGAATCAGTTTGGGACTTCGTCAACAATAATAATCGCCATGAGTTTTTACGTAAGTTTAATGGCAGCTATGCTGGAGCCTATCCAATTTTGGTCAAGCACCTAAATATTGATCATCACCCGAGAATTAGAGAGGGTATTATTCGTGCTCTCACGGAAAAAGATGCCAATGAAGTGGCCTCTGAGTCTTTATTAGCTGAGTTTTATAAAGAACAAGACTTGAATTTAAAGTGGGTGTTTGCAATTGCTTTGCGCACAGTTTTAACACGCTCCCAAAAAGCTAAGCACCCTGAATATAAGGAAGTTTACAATGGCAAGGGTCAGCCCTAACAAGCGCATGTTGTCGGACTGGTTTTCCGCTGCGCTCCAAACCAGCCGCAAATGCGGGCGTTATATTTTGGAAGGCACCGATGAAAGCTGAAGAATTCGTCTCTCTAGTAAAAGAAAATTCAAGGGACTTTGCTATCGATTGGGCTGAGGGATCTAACATTGGTGTGTCTAAAGAGGCTCAGTTGTGGGCTAACAACCTTACCCCTCAACATAAGCGGTTACTAAGGGAAATCCTCAGTGAAACAGTTGATATCAGCCTCATCAATCTATTTGAAATCATGGATGGTGTTCACAGCACAACTGTTGAACCAGTAGAGGCATCGATAGGTTCCGATAAAATTTCTGGCCAAGGATGTAAGCAGTTGCATGATTTGTATGCAAGCAAAATATAACAAGGCCATCAAACATCTCGCCCTGCGGGCTCTGGACTCGCAAAAATTGCTCGCCGTTTATGGCAGCGTTATGTGCTTTCTAATGTCGGTAGCATGAGGAGTGGGGAATAATTGATGAGTGAATATGAGTTTGTATCTGTTATTTTAGCTGCTATTGCAGCTCTTATTAGCCTAGTTGTATGGAACGGGCAAAGAAAGTTGCAACAAGAAAGTTTAGATATGCAAAAGGCGACAGCTGAGTTAGCCAAAAAGCAGCTTGAAGTATTAATGCGTGAAGATCAGGTGAAAAACTCAGCTCGACTAAAATTAGCTTTGGTAAGCAAGGGAAATGGATATAAGTTCGTTATCACTAACGTTAGCGATGTTGATGCTCAAGATGTAAACTTCGAACTTTTGCTAGATTCAAATCGGCATAGTCCTCTCATTGAATCTGATCTCGCAGAAAAGTTACCAGCTCCAAAGCTCCAAAGTGGCTGCGAGCTTAGTTTGATTGCTGCAATCAGTAAAAGCACACCAATGGCTTACAATGCTAGGTTGTCTTGGCGTAATCCAAATGGTGAAATCGTTTACGATGACACATATGTAGCGCTCTAGTGTACGCACATAACAAGCAATTCAAGCTGATTCTGGACTTGATCCGTTTTACTGGACACGCAATGACGCCCTAACTCGAATATGTTCAAAAGCTTGCTACAGATTGATCGGATTTTATTACCATTTAAGCAGTGTTTCTGGTAGCAATGCGCCTCAACAATGATCAAGATTTAGCTTTTTGTGGTGTAAGAGTCGCTTGAAAAGGCATTTTCCCGATCAAATGTGACTGTCCATCGACACTTGGCGATGGACTGAAGTTACTTAACGATAGATTGTATCGTGCGAAATTTTGGATGCTCTGCGGTTTTCATCAGCTCGAACAGCGCCAACTCTACCGTGGTGGTCAAAATACCAAAGTGGTGAAAACGTTGGATCGCATTGGCGGTTTGATAAGCCTCTCTCGATGAAATCGCATCGACAACCACTTCGACCAAATAGTCCGACTGATATAAATCCATTGCGGTTTGATACACGCAGATGTGCGATTCTATTCCGCAAACCAGTACGTGATCGCGCTCAAGTTGATCTAAATGCTGGCGCACAGCAAGCTCAGACAAGCAGCTAAACCCCATTTTGGCAAACGGTGTTTGATCGCTGAGTAACGCTTGCAATTCGGGGATCGTTGGCCCCAGTTTTTCAGGATTTTGCTCGACCCAGATGATTGGAATATCAAGGGCTTGCGCTCCTTTGATTAGACGCTGCAAGTTTTGAAATAGCGACTCTTTTTGATGCATTAATTGGGCTAGCTTACCCTGAACATCCACAAGAACTAATACGGTGTTGGTCGGTTGGGTCATAGCAAACTCTCACAGAATTGGTTTTACTGTCAGCTATTTAGCATAGTGCGCTAGTGTGAAATTGCGGTGATAATTTACCAAGTGTAGGCGCAAAATTCGCTATTTTGTGACCGCTCACTATTTTTAAGTTGAGCTGATGGCGATGAGTTCAATTCACATAACACTGCGTTAAAACTGAATGCGTCAACATTGAGTACGCAACGCAACGCAACGCAACGCAGCGCAGCGCGATGAAAAGGCACTTTGCCCTGCAATGATGCTGCAGGGCAAAGTGGGTGAAAGCAATGCACGAACAGCTTGTCTTATTGGATAGGCAATTCAATCACTGCCGCGACGCCATCGGGGCGATAGCGGTTTTCAAGCCGAATGGTGCCGGCATGAAACGCGGTGATCTGTCGTGCAATGTACAAGCCGAGCCCAAGGTGTGGCTTGGTCGACTTTCCTTTTTCACGAATGGAAATCATGGAATTAAACAGCTGATCTTGCATTTTGTCTGGCAGATGCGCGCCACAGTTACTCACGGCAATGATGGCGGTATTGCCATCGATCGTCATCTCAATCCGAATCGGCGTGCCGTCTTGGCGAAAATCCAACCCATTTGAGACGATTTTGTCTAAACACTGGGCGAAATGATCCGGCGAGCCCAGTATATCGACCTGAGTCGCATCGATATGGGTTTCAAATTCGGCTTCGGGGTAGGCGAGCTTATAACCTTCACTACAGCCAATGAGCACTTCATTTAGGCTAAAGACTTCTTTGTCGACATGCTCAAGGCTCTGCTCGATTCGGTTGGCTTCGGTCATCAGGGTCAAAATGGTGTTGAGTCGACCAATCCCTTCTTGCGCCCGCGTGATGTATTGCTGGTTGGCAGGCTCGGTTTCGAAAAAAGCCAAGTTTTCCAGTGACGAGCGCACCACCGCAACCGGCGTTCGCAATTCATGGGCTAACCGCGATGACATCTGCTCTAGATAATGGTGGTAG
Source organism: Thaumasiovibrio occultus (assembly GCA_019703815.1). Classification (GTDB taxonomy): domain Bacteria; phylum Pseudomonadota; class Gammaproteobacteria; order Enterobacterales; family Vibrionaceae; genus Thaumasiovibrio; species Thaumasiovibrio occultus. The sequence goes on from AP023053.1 coordinate 371,024, forward strand.
TCATCTAGCCGCTCGACCATGGCACCTAGACCGCGTGACAGATCGCCAATCTCATCTTTGCTGGGATCGATAGCGATGACGCCACGTACTTTACCTTGGTCATCGACGGCGGCATCGGTTTGGTCACGCAAGCGCCGGATCCGGCTCGATAGATGAGAGGCAAACAGCACCAATAGCGTAATGCCAATGATGATAACCGCGCTACTTAAGCTAAACAGACCACGCAATGCTTGAGTGCGCAACGCTTGGATCCCGGCATTGGTTTCTTCGGCAATCACCACACCAACCACATCGCCGTTCACCCAAATCGGGTGGGTGGCACTTAAGATCACCACATCGTTGTCTTGCTGATTTCTATCTTGCCGCCAACGCAAATACGGCTGACCCGTCAGGGCTTGCGTAATGTGGACGCCAGAAACCTTGTTTCCCTCGGCGGGTGCTTCGGTTTGCTTGATGTTGGGGAGCGGAAACAGCCAGCTGTAGAACTGGTTGATAAGGTTTTGGATGTGGTTGTTCTGCGCAGGGGGAGACACATCGCCCCATAAACTCTCGCCACCATTTAGTGAGCCAACTTGGGCCAAGATTTGGCGATGGGAGTCCACTACCGTCAGTTTGGCTTGGCTATGGGTCATTGCGGCTAAACGCTGTTCAATGCCGGTGTCTGGAAGCAGCAAACGTCCCATTCGAGCGGGATCTTGAAGGCTGGCGGTAGCGATAATGGTTTCGACATCGCGGCTGTGGGTTTTGGTGACGTTGTGCCAACCAAACGCGAGCTGATGATGGATCCAGCCAACAGGTAGGGATAGCTCAAGCTGATAGCCGGTGTCGGTGGTGTGCCATTGCCCTTGAATTGCTGTTTCTGGCTGGTAATTACCCGGATTGTTGGCGTTGCCGGTTAAGCGGTACGCGGCAAATTCATCGTCGGGGAGCAAAGGAATAATCACGCGTGTTAGCTCACCGGACGCAGTAGTAAATACTATGGTGAGGTGATCGTTACGATCGGCGCGTTCGCGTTGCGGTTGCCTTGGAATGGGCGTGCTATCGGTGACGTTAAACTGGATAAACAGCGTATCGTTGACCCGCCCCAATAGAGCGCTAAACGCAAAACTGCTCTCGTTATAGCGATAGCGAGAATATTGCACGAAATGCTCGCCATAATGCTGCGGCGACAGGGCAGGCCAGTCGTTGAATTGACCGTCAACGACTGGCGCACTTGGCAAGGGATAGGCGTAGAGATCGCGACTTTGCAATTGAAAATTACTGCTGGCGAACAGCGCTGGCTGCTCGTGCAGTGACATCGCGATGGCTTGGGCGGTGCCGAGCAGGTTATTTTCCTGCCCTTGACGGAGCACGCGTTCCATTTCCCACAGGTAGCGGTAACCCAACCAAGGGATCAAGATCAGAAAACTGCAGATCAGCACCGCTTTTAACCTTAGGGTGATCCTCATTTATTCGGCTCCTGCCAGCGATAGCCCATGCCATACACGGTATTGATGTGATCAAATTGCGCGTCGATAGCGATGAACTTTTTGCGAATGCGTTTGATATGCGAAGTGATGGTGTTGTCATCGACGACGATGTGCGCCGCTTCCATTAATGCGTCGCGGCTTTTAACGATACCTGGGCGTTGCACCAGCGCGTAAAGCATCCAAAATTCCGTCACGGTGAGATCGAGTGGCTGTTGCTGCCACTGAACCAACATGCGGCTTTTATCTATGGTGAGAAAGCCGCGCTCTAACAGATCTTCTTCGCTGCGCGCTTGTCCGGCTAGCTCACTGCGACGAAACAGCGCTGCGATCCGCGCCATTAGATGGGGCAAGCTGATATCTTTAGTGAGATAGTCATCGGCGCCCATTCGCAAGCCCACCACAGTATCAAAATCACTGTCGCGAGCAGTGAGAAAGACGATTGGCAGAGTTGTCGACATCGCACGCAGGGATTGGCACAACTGAAAGCCGCCGTCGATTTCGTTATCTAACCCAATATCGATAATGGCGAGATCGGGTAGCCCTTGCTCAAACGCAGCCATTGCGTCTAAACGTGTGGCGTAGCCCGTTACTTTGTAGCCTTGTCGGGTCAATACATCGGTATAGTTCGCGCGAATAGCGGCTTCATCTTCAACAATAACGATATGTTTCATCTTTTCTTTCTCTTTGAATTCTTCTGCCAGATGGCTTTCAGCTTTTGTCTCTTGCTTTCTGCTTTCTGCTTTCTGCTTTTGCTTTTTTGCTTCTGCATCTCTCTGAGCTTTGTCAGCGATCACTGTATTACTTTGTGACGCTGTTATCTGATCTCGACTATACCCGAAATAGAAAGAGGAAAAAGACCGAAATCGTAAAAGCCACATTGTTGCCACAATTGATCGCGACTTTGCCATTTTTTCAGCCCGATATCGCCAGATTGCTTTGTTTAAATAAGTACATACCAAACGAACAGGAGATTCAAAAATGAAAAAGGCAGTGATGGCAACTCTAATTACTTCTCTACTGGTAACGAGCCCAGTAATGGCAGCCAATAACGACGACTTGCAAGAAGCGCAGGCGTACGGCTTAGGCGGCGGTGTGGTTGCGGGGGCAATTGTGGGCGGCCCCGTTGGTGCCATTGTCGGCGGGATTGTCGGTGGCATTCTTGGCTCTGCCGTCGGCTACGAGCAAGAAGTACAAAACGCCCAACAAGAGGCGCTCGCCTCACAACAAGCGCTACTGGACTTAGAAGCCGAAAACGCCATGCTCGCGGGCATTGAGCGCGATTACGAACTATCGCAGATTGAAAATGCGCGTTTGATTTCGCAGATGGAAACACAAGCGCAGAATCCGGTGCCATTAGAGCTCAACATTCAGTTCCAAACTGGCTCGGCGGAGTTGGAGTCCTTGTATTACACCCAACTCGATATGTTGGCGGAAGTGATGCGCAGCAGCGAGCAGCAGCAATGGATCATTGAAGGTCACGCCGACCGCGTGGGCAATCCGGAGTACAACTATCTGTTGTCGGAAGAGCGCGCGTATCAGGTACGCAACTATTTGGTTGACCGTGGCGTTGATGAGTTTCAGTTGATCATCGACCCAATGGGGGATGCAAATCCGGTGATGGAAGAAGAGTCGTTAGAAAATAACGTATTTGACCGCCGAGTAACGATCAGTCATTGGGAAGTGCAAACGGCGCAGCGTTAATTGAGACGTCAATCAGGGAAAAGAGATGAAAATTCGGTCAGGTAGCCGAGCAGGCTACCACCGTAAGGATCCGGTAAGGAAAGGAGTGATAATTATGATCCGAGAAACACATTACTACGCAATCAGTGCGTTGCTATTACTGTTGTTTGTCTCAGTTGTTTAGCGTCGAGATTGAGCCCTTCTCGGCGCTAAGCACTGAATTTATCGGAGGATGACGTATGCTAACCTTGATTAAAATCCATCAAATTAGTCTTGTGCTTATTCTGCTGTTACTGAACGTCTCTTAGGGTTACTGAAATCCAAAAGAGAAGATGCCTGCTCATCGCGTTTTCACGCTGATAGAGCCATCACGCTGAGCTGTTCAAATTGAGCCTGATTGAACAGCGTAGCGCTGACCACTTCTTCACTAAACTACCTTGTTTCATTGAGCAACCTCGTCTCACCAAACTGCCTCATCTCAAAAAACTACCGCGTCTCACCGAACTGCCAGCGGCGTTATTGCTTTTGGCGAAGGCGCTCTTGTACTACATCTAACAGTAAATCGGGTTGGAACTTGGAAATCAGCCGATTACAGCCCACTTTCTGCACCATGGCTTCGTTAAAATTACCGCTAAGTGACGTATTCAGGGTGATAAACAGATCTTTCATTCGCGGATCACTGCGCACTTCGTGGGTGAGTTTATAGCCATCCATTTCGGGCATTTCCGCATCGGTGAACATCATTAATATTTCGTCGTAAACCGATTTCCCTTCGTCCAACCACTGCTTCAATAAGTTCAGTGCTTGCAGCCCGTTGGCAGCTTCAATAATTTGAATGCCAAAGGGTTCGAGCGTGTCTTTGATTTGATTACGTGCGGTGATGGAGTCGTCGACAATTAAAATCCGTTGGTTAACGGCTTGGGTGATGATCTGATCATCAATAATGTCGGCCGATACCGAGACATCGTAATGAATGATTTCCGCCAGCACTTTCTCGACGTCAATGATCTCCACGATATCGCAATCATCTTTGTGATTGAGGTGGGTAATCGCCGTCAGGTAATTGTTTTTTCCTGCGGTGGTTGGCGGCGGCTGAATGTCTTGCCAACTGGTATTGACGATATTCATCACTTGGCCGACCAAAAAAGCCTGAATGGTTCGGTTGTATTCAGTGATGATGATGTTGGCGTTTTCGTCTTGCTCCAATGGTCGCATGCCAATTGCTGCGCGTAAGTCAATCACCGGGATCGTTGCGCCGCGCACGGTTGCAACACCACAGATGGTTGGGTGTGAGCCCGGCAGCTTGTTTAACTTAGGAAGGCTTAACACCTCACGCACTTTAAACACGTTGATCGCAAACAGGTGACGACTGTTTAGCTTAAAAATCAGCAGCTCAAGACGGTTCTCACCCACGAGTTGGGTCCGTTGATCGACAGAAGCAAGCAAGTTAGACATAAAGGACTCACTTAATAAACATAATGCTATCGCCGATTATACGTAAGCGGCCCAAGGATGGCACTAGGCGAACTCTTTGATTTCGCGTTATTTAACCAGTCTGTGAGGCTGGCAGTTATGGTTAAAGAACAGATAAGACACTCGTGATTGCTTTTTAGGACAATTGAGCGGAAAAGCCACTGTGGATTTTGATGAACTGTGGTTGCGTCGAGCGCGATTTAGCCTGACTTATTTTGACCTTAGCGTTGTAGATAACGGCCGTAATCAACAGCGCCAAGTTTCTTATGAGGTGAAAATCAATCACGGTTTTCAACTAACATGAAAATATGTATTGCGTTGTCTAATTTCCGTGTTAAAACAGAAGGCAGCACATATCGGTGAGATAAGGAAATACCATGCTTTCAACATTGACGCCGGCACCGCTGGACCCAATTCTGTCCTTAACGGTGGCATTCCGTGAAGATCAACGCGCAAACAAGATGGACCTTGGCATTGGGGTCTACAAAGACGAGCACGGCGCGACGCCGGTGATGGCGGCGGTGAAAGCCAGCCAAGAGCAGGTTTTTGCGACGCAAGAAACTAAAGCTTATGTTGGTCTAGTCGGCCGCGAAGGCTTTAACCGTTTTATGATTGATTTGGTGTTGGGCGACAGCGCCGCTAAAGAGCGTGCGGTTGGTTTACAAACTCCGGGTGCGTCTGGCGCATTGCGTATGCTGGCCGATCTTATCCGCCGCGCAACGCCATCAGCCAAAGTGTGGATCAGTAATCCAAGTTACGTTAACCATCAACCCGTGATGGAATCGGCGGGCCTTGTTGTTGAGAAATACGACTACTTTGATCCAGAGACCAAGCAAGTAAATGAAGCAGCAATGCTGGCTTCGCTAGAGCATGCATCGGCAGGGGATGTGGTATTGCTGCACGGCTGTTGTCATAACCCAACGGGCGCAGATATTTCTTTTGATGCATGGCAACAACTTACCGAGATGGCGCTTCAGCGCGGCTTCGTCCCATTTGTTGATATTGCATACCAAGGGTTTGGCGATGGCTTAGAGCAAGATGCAGCAGGTCTGCGTTATATGGCTGAGCGCGTACCGGAGATGTTGATTGCGACATCGTGTTCAAAGAATTTTGGTTTATATCGCGAACGTACTGGAGCGGCGATTATTGTCGGTAAAACGCTGGACAATGCACGCTTGGGATTAGGTCGTTTGCTGCAACTCGCGCGTTCAACTTATACCATGCCACCAGATCACGGCGCGGCGATAGTGGAAACCATTTTGGCCGATGACCAGCTTAAAGCGCAGTGGTTGAGCGAATTGAACGTCATGCAACAGCGTTTGCGTTCGCTTCGTGAAGGGCTAGTTAACGCGTTTCATGCTCGTGACTGTTTTGATTTTGATTTTATTGCGCAGCACAAAGGCATGTTCTCGCATACCGGTTTAACGGTAGAGCAAATTGATGCATTGCGAGATGAGCACGGCATCTACATGGTCGGTGATGGGCGTATTAATATCGCCGGCCTGCAAGAAGAGCGACTGGCGGAGCTGGTGGACGCTATTTTGCAAGTGATCCAAAAAGCGTAAAACGAAAAACGCACAGCCTAAAAGCTGTGCGTTTTGTTATTCTTTTCTTTTTGTCGAGCTTCGTTTGCTCGCATTTCTTTTAGGTCAATCAACGCGGCTCAATCTTCGCGTGCCAGCCAGTCTAATCCTTCATTATCCGCTAATATCGCCGCCAAAAGGCCTTGCGCGTGACTTTGCTCATTGGCATGCACATCAGCAATCACGAAATGGTTTTCATCGACATAGCGCATCGCAGTCGCGACAGGTGCGCCGCCTTCATAACCCAAATAGAGCTTGGCATTGCCGCTTGGATCTTTGTCGAGTTGGGTGAGAAATTCAATCAATAACGGTTGCTCTTGCTCTGGCCATTTTTGGGCAAGCAAGCGAGCGTAACGGATCATCAAAGGGTGGCAGTCCACTTCGTAAAGGGTGAGCTCAGGGCGGTGCAGTGGCGTTAGCGCATCGAGTGGTCGGCTAACATTGAGATAGGCCGCCAAACCTTGGACAGATTCAGGCGTTGGATAAGGAGACTCATTAACGTGTGACGTCATCCAATCTAGGCGATTTTGTTCAATCAGAGTAAGGGTTTGACTCATATTTCTACTGCACTATTGAAGTTCTAGCGTCACCTTACGCTATTTCTCGGCATAAATCGAATTTCACCGCTGCGTTAAGAGAGCTAGCTTCATATCAATCGGCTCGGGGACCGTAACAAAGGGTGGGTATGCGTAAAAAAGATATAACGTAAAGTGACGATGGTTAAAAGATATGCAAACTGGCTAACTTATCAATTACTGTATTGTGCGCTGTCGCTCTAAAGCGCGTTATTCAAAGTTGTAGTGCTGGAAGGGGTTACGGAAGATGACCAAAGGAGGAAAACATGGACCGTTTATTCCACACATTATCACTGCGAGGCCCTTGGCTTATCTTGTCTATTTGCATGGCGATGGGGCTGGCAAAACACCTCTATTTTGACGAGCCATTTCTTCCTCAGTTATTGATTGCGTTTGCTTATGCATTTCCCATGTACGGCTCGCATATGTTTACCAAACGCCGATTTAGGCATTGGCCGGTGCTGGCGCACTACCTCTTTGCGACGCCGCTAGGGGTGATCACCGGGACCTTGGCAATTGTGTTGCTTTACGGGGAGTTGGTTTTGAGCGCAGACATCATGCAGTTGATCACCTTATTCTTACTGGGCCTGTTTGTGGCTTTGGGGGTGAGCTTTGTGTTTTATCTTAAAGGCCGTGCTGTCTATCTTGAGGCCGAGCTTAATCGCGTCAAGTTGCTGTCATCTCACGGCAGAGATGAATTCCCCAGTAGTGATTATGCCCATTATCTGTATCAACAAGACATTGCATTTGCGCATACCGTGATCACGGAAATCGATGTGCTTATTCTGACCAACACCCAAAAAGCGTCTGATTTGAGCGGCTGTTTAATGAATTTGCTGAAGTCGTCGGCTGAACGTACGCGCACGCCGCTAGTGAGCTTACAAGAAGAAATCGTGTTGCTTGAAGCTTATCTGTCGGTACATAAGACGCTGCACAAGTCGCAGTTCGATTATTTCATTGACGTGGATGATCGCCTTTCTTTTTCAAACAACTGCCCACGCTATTTGTTACGCCCGCTTATTGGCGGCATTATTAGTTACATAGATGGCACCGAAGAAAAGCCAGAAATCATCTATGTCGACTTTGAACAAGTGGACGACCGTATGATGATCATCATTCGCAACCAAGGTATTGGTTTGGAGAGTTTAGCGGCCTCAGAAGACAGTAAAATACTCCGCTTTTGCCAATATCAAGTTGAGCAGCTGTTTGATGATGACGGTGAATATGAATTGCAGCTTGATACAGGCCTGTCGACGCTAAGCTTGAGTTGGCAGCTCAGCACTAACGAGTTCAGCATGGCAGATGTTCACCGTAACGCGCTGCCGTTAATCTAACATTCCCAAGATGGTTTCCAAGACGCATCGCACCCTGTGAGGCCAGTAGTCCCTTCGTTTTCGATTCAAAGAGCGGTCCTTAGCTTTTTATGTGGGCAGCGTGTACAGCACGGGTTGTTCGGCCAATTATGCGGTTGATTATGAATAGACACACCTAGTCGCCTCGCTCTAAAATAGGGAAATCTTTGTTTCGCTATGACTAAAAACAGGCTTCCTTATTTATGAGTGGTTCCCGCCTTAAACAGCAATTTCTCAAGCTTTATCATCAATACCAAGGGCAAGATGCCGATGTGACGGTGAGCGATTTGGTTGATGTGTTTAGCTGTACTCGCCGTAACGTTCGTATGGTGATGAGTAAATTGTCTGAGGAGGGGTGGATCCAGTGGTCACCAGCGGTAGGGCGCGGAAAGTTGTCGCGTTTGCAGTTTGTCGTCAGTGAAGATGATTTGGCCAAGGCCGATGTAGACGACTTGCTACGTAATGGCCAGTTCGATAAAGCGTTGAGTGTGCTCGGTAATGATCGACAGCGTCTCGTCGAAGCGCTAAGAGATCACTTGGGTTATGCTCGCAATGAAGGTCGGCAGATTCTTCGCTTGCCTTATTATCGTGCGATTAATCCGTTGCATCCGAGGCGTCCGATGCGACGTTCAGAGCAGCACTTAGCAAGACAGATTTACAACGGTTTGGTGCGCTACTGCGAAACTCAGCAAGCCGTTGTGGCGGATTTGGCGCACCATTGGAAGATGATTTCCCCGCGACATTGGCGCTTTTTCTTGCGCCCGGCCGTGCGCTTTCACAATGGTCAACTTGTGAGTGCGGAAGATTACCTCGTCACTTTGCGTCAGCTGCAAACCTTTCCTCTTTTCAGTCATATCGAACGAGTCGAATGGCCGCAGGAAAATATCGTCGATATTCACCTGTCGGCTGATGACCGTCAGCTGGTTGAACAACTGGTGGCGATTGAGGCGGTGATCCAACCGGCAGCGATTGTCACCCAAGTCGAAGCGTTTGTGCCTATCGGCACGGGACCGTACCGTATTGAACAAGCCGATCAACAGCAGCTAAAACTGCAAGCGTTCGACCACTACTTTGGCTATCGCGCATTGGTTGATGAAATCGAGATCTGGGTGTTGCCTGATCTAGAAGACTGCGGCGCCTTGCTGCCACAAGTTAATGCGCCTGAGAGCGAAGCATCTCGACCTGATCAGGTTGCAACGCGATTGGATGAAGGTTGCAGTTATTTGCTGATCAACCAGAATTCGCCAGTAGGGCAAGATGAGCAGTGGCGTGAGTACTTCACTAGCCGATTTGACCCTGTGGTGCTGCATTACTTAATGCAGGATCTGCGCAAAGACAACATGCACATGATCCCGGCCTATGGCTTTTTGCCGGGCTGGAAGCAAAACGTGCCGCGTCGCCGCAAAGTTGCGCTTCCAGCGACAAAGCATCCTTTAGTGCTGGGCTATGTACAAAGTCATCCGGCCTTTTTTGAAATTGCTTATTTGATGGCAGATCTGCTCAAACAAGACGGCATTGAATGTCAGATGGTAGGGATTGACTACGAGGCTTTTCATAGTGACGCGCATATCCAGGCGGATTTGTGGTTGTCTGGCGTTAATTTGGTTTCACGGCAGACCAATATGCTAGTCAATTGGCTATTCCAACATCATCATATTGTACGCGCGTTAACGAAAGAAGCGCAGGTCGATGCCTTTGAGCAGATTGACCGTTGGCGAAGTGGACTCAGTGATGAATGTCCGGCGCAAAATACGATCGCCAGTTTGATCGGCAAAGGGCAATTGTTACCTTTGTTCCATTCATGGGCGGGTATCCGACCGACACCTGATCTGCGCGATGTGCAGACTAACAGTATGGGGTGGTTTGACTTTACTCAGGTATGGGTAGACCCAGATATCTCCTGATAAAAAGCCTATTAAACAGGTAAGACCATTCAGACATGGATGGCCTATAAATCATGCACTATACCTATATCTAATCTGGCATAGTTTAGCGAGGAGAGTGACATGGTAACAAAGGCAGGAAGCAAAAAAGCAAAACAACCCAAGATTTGCTTAGTACTGCAAGGTGGCGGTGCGCTGGGTGCGTATCATATCGGTGCCTACCAAGCGATGGTTGAAGCAGGGTTTGAGCCTGATTGGTTCGCCGGTATTTCCATTGGTGCGCTTAATGCTACGATTCTGGCGGGTAATAAACCCGAAGATCGTTTGAGTAAGCTAGAGCAGTTCTGGGACAGTATTTCGCGCCCGAGCAGTGCCGTGGTGATCCCAAGTGAAACAGCGGAATCTTTTAATGTGCTAAGTGCATCTCAAGCGCTGCTGTTTGGTCAGCCTAACTTCTTTACCCCACGTCCAGTGAACCCGTATTTCGCCCCAGCGGGTAGCGAAGGTGCCACCAGTTTTTACAGCACTGAACCCCTGTTTAATACCATGCGCGAGTTGTGTGACTTCGACTTGATTAACAAAAAAACGGTACGTTTGCAGCTTGGTGCAACCCGAGTCACTGATGGCGAACTTGTTTTCTTTGATAATCAATTAGCAGAGATTGGTCCAGAGCACCCGATTGCGAGTGGTTCATTGCCACCAGGCTTCCCTGCAACACAAGTCGGTGACGATCATTACTGGGATGGGGGTGTTGTCTCTAACACGCCGCTTAACGGTGTTTTGGACGTTGCTGATGAGTCTGATGATCTTCTGATCTTTATGGTCGATTTGTGGAATGCCCATGGGGAGATGCCACGCACCATGAACGATGTATTATGGCGTCAAAAAGAGATCCAATACGCTAGCCGCACTTGCCACAGCATTGATGCCTTAGTAGACAAGAAAAATCTATGCGCGTTAAGAAAGCAGCTGGCAGAGATTGACTCGAGTGCAGTGGAAAATAAGGATGCATTGAAGGTCGGCGGCAATATTGACGTTATTCACATCACGTATGACGCAGTGGCAGGTCATATTCCGCTGAGTGACACCGAGTTTTCGCGTCGCTCACTGGAACTGCGCCGTGAGTGTGGCTACGAGAATATGAAGCAAGCTATTGCTGAAGCGCCATGGAAGAATCGTACTACGGGTATGCCAGCCAATGTTCACCGTAAACACCATCAAGATGGTTGGGCTAAGCAGAAGAAAGTAACGCCTATCCAAAACCGCAAGAAAGCCTCTTAGGCTTGATTGAGGACATGAGATAAAACTCGTTGTGACTGCATCCTGAGGTTTATAGGCACTACGCGCGAGTTTTATTCTGGATATTTAGTACGAAAGGCCTCGTGTGAGGCCTTTTTTCGCACTTGAAAGAGTGCGACGGTTAATTGTGGACTTTCGTTTTTTACTTTTATTGGATTAAGAAATGCTTTAGTCTTCCTTGTATTTCAACAGCCAATACATCGACTGTCTTGTTGATGTCTGTTAGCCGCGTCTATCGTTATTGATATAGCAAAATTACATTAGAATCGATTTGTTATCATCAATCGATAATAGAAAGTAACGTAATGAATCAATAGATAAATTGTGTTTTCCTCTTGAGAAAATATCTATTCACAATAAATCCCGTCACTATTGTGGGCTATGCTAATTATGAATATCCTTTGAAGGTTAAGGAGAACAAAATGCTAGCTAAGTCACGTCAATATACGCTTCCCGGAAAACCAGAATTACACGCCAATGTGAATGTGATCCCTACCGGTATTGTTAGTGTCGAGATCATCGAACGGCAACATAAGGTCGATGCGGAATTCGACCAACTGACATTTGAATCGAAGGGCGGCGTAACCCGTTTGGTGTGCTATTCAGACAAGGGCAAAAAGCCTTGCTGGGATCTGGGAATGACCAACGAAGATGCACGAGATCTGGCCAAACTGATTGAAACGGCTGAAGAAGAATTGGAAATATTGATGCGCGATCTGTGATGCATTCCTGTGGCAAAAATTCAGAGCAGGCAGAAAGCGACAGGTGTAAAAATCGATGAGCGGTTGCTATGAAAAACTGCATGATTGAGCACGAGGCTGCTTATGTCTGTATAAATGAGTTCGGCACAGATTTGGTTCGAGTGCTCCAGGCCACCACATGGAGTGGGTTGGAATGTCTTTGGCATGAAATGTCGATGGTTGGAAAGATAGTGGCGAGATTCTTAAATTCTGTACGGAGTGCATTGATAGGGGGGGTAAATTTATACCGGTGATGTTCCGGCATGGCAAAAATACAGAGCTTTTGTCAATGTGCCTAAATTTCGCGCGATGGGAGGCTCGAGGTTAAAATTGGGACATAGCAGATTGATAAAATGCGGAATGGAAGCGATGCGTTATCGATGAAAAGTAAAACGGGGAGCATTAAGCTCCCCGTTGGAATTCTTGCGTCAGCGCTGAGCTAACTTATTTCTTCTCGCCTTTCACAGAAGCAATAATTTGTTTAACGCGCTTATTAGTTACACGACGTGCCATGTGTGACTCTCCTTGTTGTTAACATCTTAAGGCTACAATGTAACTAATTTGGGCTGCTAATCAAAGTGATCGAGTTAACACAAAAAAACATAAGTTATTCATTTGTTTCATTGCGGTTTTAAAATGTAATCGTTGCTGTCATCAATAAGTAACGATATACCGGCACGCTGGAGCCGGGCTTGTGTAGCGGATGGCGCAGTGTCATGGCGGCATGCTTATGTGGCAACGTTGCTTTCAGTGCTTCGACTAATGTCACCGGAGAAAGCTGCAATTTCAACCCGTTGAGTATGTAGGTATCAACATCGTCAGGCAGGTGTCCTAGCCACCAAGCTGGCAATTGCTTACTACCTAAACTCCGGTCAAACCAGTGATCTGCCAGCACGACGACATAATGCTGGTGAGCGCTATCCATTAATGACTTCAAGCGCGTTAATTCATCAATTAGACGTTTTCGACTTGCGGTATTCGCACTTAGCCATTGATCGGCAACAATCCATATACGGGCCGAGGGCAGCGCTAAACTGTGGATTGGGCACTTAAAAGCAATTTCGCCTTCATAGCGCAGATAATCGGCTACCACACCTTGCGCTTTAAACTGCTGCCACATGCGTGTCGCGAACAGTCGGATCAAGTGCTGGCTTTTCATGCCGCGATTATGGACCGTGGGATAATGGTGGCGACAAAATTGACGATAGTCGACATCAAACTCGTTAAGGGAATCTTGAATTAGTTGCGCAATCAACGGGCCTTCCCACTGGCAAAAGCGATTAAAATAGACTTAATACTATTTTAGCGCTAACCCGTCATCTATCAATATGTTTTATGCGTATTTATTTTCCTAATTGAAAGTACTTTGCTGAATTTATCGCGTCTGAGATAGAGCAGAAAGAGTGCGAAAGCTAAATACAAGTAGGGCACGAGTGGATTGGATTTTACGGACCACAAATAGTGCCATGGGACGAGGAGCGCAATCAGATATACGAAATTATGAAGTGTTTGCCAGCGCTGTTTCATCGCTACTTGCAGTCGTTTAAATGAGGTAACTGCAAGCAAGAAAAGTAGGAGGTACGCAGTAAAGCCGACCACTAAGTAGGGGCGAGAAACTATTTCACTGCTGATCAGCGACACATCCCACCCTAAGTTGAGCCAGAAGAAAATCGCAATATGCAGCGTGGCCCAAAAAAAGCAGTAAAGGCCAAGCATGCGGCGAAGTCGGATCAATCCTCCGGCTTTCATTGCTTTGGCCACGGGTGAAACCAGCAGGGTGATGATGAGTAGGTTTAACCCCGCAGTGCCGGTAAAGTGGCTCATTTGCTGCCACGGATCGATACCAAAACCGCCGCCGAAGGTGAGTGCAAGAAAATAGGCCACAAAGCCAAGATTTAGCGTATGAATCGCGCCTTTGAGCCACAACACACGATTTGCGGTTAACTTTAGTACCATCGTTTTAAATCCATCTCTTTATACATTGCAGCGACTTCGGGCTCATAGCCATTGAACATCAGCGTGAGTTGGCGTCGGCTACTGAACAGGCTGCCTTCACCAATAAATCGCTCGGAGGCTTGTGACCAGCGAGGATGGTCAACATACGGATTCACATTGGCGTAAAAGCCGTACTCTTGCGGGGCCAGCAAATTCCATGTGGTAGGTGGCATAGTATCGGTGAGAGTAATTTTGACAATTGACTTAATGCTCTTGAAACCGTACTTCCAGGGCACAACCAGTCTGATTGGTGCACCGTTCTGCGGCGCTAGTGTTTTGCCGTAGAGGCCGACGGATAGTAAGGTGAGCGGGTTCATGGCTTCATCCAATCTCAATCCTTCTACATAGGGGTAGTCTATGCCGCCGCCCAGACGACGTGAGACTTGGCCGGGCATTTGCTCGGGATCATATAAGGTTTCAAAAGCGACATAGCGTGCTTTGCTGGTGGGGTTGGCCATTTTGATTAAGCTTGCCAACGGAAAACCTATCCAAGGGATATTCATTGACCACGCTTCGACACAGCGTAAGCGATAGATACGCTCTTCCAGTGGGAAGCGTTTCAGTAGATCGTCGTAATCGAGGGTGACGGGCGTATTAACGAGCCCTCCAACCGTCAATTGCCATGGGTTGTATTGAAAGCTCTGCGCCCTCTCTGCAGGGTCAGTTTTGTCGGTACCAAATTCATAAAAGTTATTGTACGAAAGGATCTTATCTTCCGGTGTCAGCGGCAAATCCCCTTGCTGTTTAGTGGGTGACAGGGCGGCGCGGCGATCGACGGCAGGCTCATCATCACCAAAGAGGTTAAATAAACTGCCTTGGGCCATGGAAGCAACAGGCACAGTAGCTGCCGCAATTCCCAGCTGTTTTAACAGCTTACGTCGGTTGTGATACACGGTTTCAGGTGTGGCATCATTTTCGCTGATAAACCAGCGGGGGCGTTGTTTTATCTTCATGCTGACTCCTTGCTTTGAGATAAAGACCTGCTCTTGATTGATATCTTTCAAAGAGTGTAGCGGATCACTTTATCTCTCATCATGTTAACGCTGTGTGAGGTATACGGGCTTCTTCATGGTGATGACGGTGTCCTAGTTAAGAGCGCGCTGGTAATTTGATGAATTGTGATCTTCAGCAGCGATATTGATGAAATCGGCAATAGGCATGAATTAGTGAGTAACGGTATGATGATAAAAAGGAAATCATTCAAGGAATCGAAATGAAACATACCAAGGTGTTGGCAGCGTTGCTGCTGTGTGGCAGTTTGCCAGTGTCTGCGAACTATGGCATTGAAGCAGGGATCTTCCTCGGCTCTCCGACCTCGGGCGTTATCATCAAACCCCATCCCATGTTTAAGTTTGCCATGGGCGTCGACACCTTCAGTGTCAGCGGCGACGTGGTAATGCCATTGTCTAGCCTGATTAGCAATAGTAACCTTGCGCCTGTTTACGCATTTGGTGGCCTGCAATATGTGGACGATAACGAGCACACCTTTGGTCCGCGTTTTGGTCTTGGTCTGGAGCTTCCGATTGGCCATAGCCAGCTAGTGACAGCGTATGCAGAAGCGGGCACCACGTGGTATATCGAGAAATCAGCCGACATGAAGCTTGAAGGACAACTCGGCCTACGGTTCCGTTTTTAATGTTACCTTGTGGGTGATGGCAATAGAGAGGCGGCAAGAGCGAGGTAATGATGTAGACGCTCGGTTTGCTTTTATCTAACTGCATTGAGATCCTCACAGACGCACACCGGTTGTGTCGATACTTATCGTTTTGAACTTCGGCTGGCTTGGCTCTCAAAGCTGGCCGTATCTGCAAGCAATACTTGCAAATCACGCCTGTTTCCCGCACCGTATTAGCATTCCAAGCAGAACCCCGCTTATTTATACACCTTGTTGCCCAATCGTTGATTTGGGTGAAATATGGCGTATAGCGTTCGGTAAGTGGTAGGCTTAAATATAAGATGTCATATCGGTATGTATTTATTCCGACATGGTGAAATTATCTAGGTTATTATTTTATTTCAGAGGTTTAGCGTGCGTAAATTAACTATCGCCTTACTGAGTGTTTTGGCTTTCGGTGCACATGCAACCCGCTACACCATTCCCGAACAAGGGCGGCTGATCGGTAATTATGAGGCGTATCAACCGACAGGGGACGAAAGTCTTGCTGATATTGCTGAGCGTTATCATGTTGGTTTCTTAGGGTTATTAGAAGCAAACCCAGGGACGGATCCTTATTTGCCGTTAGAGTCTGATATGTTGCAAATCCCAACTCAAATGTTGTTGCCGGATGTGCCGCATGAAGGGATAGTGATTAACTTGGCCGAGTTGCGTCTCTACTTCTTTGAGCCAGACACGAACTATGTGCATGTGTTCCCGATTGGGATCGGGCGTATTGGCCGTGAAACACCGGAGATGGTAACGCGTATTACCCAATTGATTGAGAATCCAACCTGGACACCCACCCAGAACATTCGCAATGAGTACCTAGAAAAGCACAACATTGTATTGCCACAAGTGGTGCCAGCCGGCCCTGAAAACCCATTAGGGACGCACGCGCTGCGCTTAGCGTATGGGCAAGGTGAATATTTGATCCACGGCACCAACAAAGATTTCGGTATCGGTATGCGTGTGAGTTCGGGTTGTATTCGTTTGGCGCCGCCGGATATCGTCTGGCTGTTTGCGCGCGTAAACCAAGAGATGAAGGTCACCGTGGTCAATCAGCCGTTAAAAGCATCGGTTGAACCGGATGGCAGCTTGTTTGTGGAAGTGCATCAGCCGTTGTCGCAGCAAGAATCTGAACAGAATCAATTCAAAGCGGTGCCAGTGTCGAATGAGTTGTTGGAATACGTGAAGAGTGATCAGCGTGCGGAAACGTTATTGTATGCGGCGTTGAGAATGCAGGCGGGTTTACCAGTCGAAATTCAATCAGGTGTGGTTCGCTGAGGGCGAACCACACCTTTCACGACAAGCTTACTTGGTGTAAGACGTAGCCATATTGTCCAGACGCTGGTTAGCACGCATTGATTCTTTCAATGCAGCGTCTGCAGTTGAGTCAACGGCACGGATAGCGTTAACAGCTTCACGCTGGTTAGCTTCCAATGCACCAACTTGTTGAGACAGCATTTCAACTTGCTTAGATAGGTTTGTGATTGCATCTTCTTCTTGCTTAGAAGAGTTAGAACAACCCGCAACAACGCCACCTAGAACCAAAACAGACAGTATAGTTAGAGTCTTTTTCATAGCGAACCTCAGATAAAATTAAACTGTTTTCAATAACAGTGATATAAGCAACACACAGTATGACACAGCCTGACGGTTTTGGAATGTTAATCTATTGTCAACTGTCAAAATCTCCTAATTTACTGGAGCCTAATCTCACAATTAAGTCAGATGAATTCATCACGATTGTCAGTAAGTAATTATTTCTTCGTTTTATATTTCAAATAGATATAACCTTCTTCCACTGCGCTATATAGGAAGAGGTCGGTAAATTATATAGAGTTATCAATATATTCAGCCAAGGTTCAATTTGACAATAATTTTACTGTCGCATTATCGCTTCAACCAATTGGTTCGGGTTTAGGGTGTGCGGTACTTTATCGCGCAGTTGACCATCAGGGCCGACGAGATAGAAAAAAGAGCTGTGATCAATCGAGTAGGAAAGCTCGGAAGTGATGTTGGACTTGGCGTACAGCACGCCTAAGTGGGTGGCAAGCTTACGCGTATCATTGAGAGACGCACTGACCCCGACGATGCTGGGGTGGAAGTATTTGGCGTATTCATCGCTCTTTGTTGGCGTATCTCGCTCAGGATCAAGAGAAATAAACAGGGGTAGGACGGGTGTCGCGTTGTCAGGCAGCGCATTAAGCGCAGCGGCCATGACAGCCAATGACGTCGGGCAGACATCAGGACAGTGGGTAAAGCCAAAATAGATCACTCTCAAGCGCGGATCTTCGCTGTCTACCAGTTGAATTTGTTGGACTGCATTACGCAAAGGTACCTTCGAGGGATCCGAGTCCATTCGCAATACTACGCTGACTATCAGGCCGCACACAAACGCGGTGATAGCGATAAATCCTATCTTTTTCATATGCACACCTACACAGTGTTAAACGTCTAAAGCGTAGCGGTTTTTGAGGCAATAAGGAGAGCGCTGCGCCAAGAGTGTGACGAAGCGAGTCAAAGTACACGTGGTGAACTTCTTTTGCTTTTACTGGCGCTGGATGATTGCTTGGAGCGCTACACCGATATGAACGGCCACAAACTAAGTTCAGACAACGCCTAGCAGAGTGAAGTCACTTAAGCCGCGCACAGGAATACATTAGCGTGCAACGGTGATCGCGAGCGACAGAGAGACGTCATTTTGCGCGTCGGCAAGGGTGCCGGCCCATGTCATCACGTCATGCGTGCAGATTGGCAGCATGAGATCGCCTTGATAAGTATTCGGCGCGACTTTGCGTAATGCGGTGCGGTAGACGCCCATATCCATATCAACACCACGCAGTGTGAGCACTAACAAATCGGCATTTGACTGGATCTTGGCGGTGATCTGGTTGCTCTGCTCGGAGGTGGGGTGAGAAAGCGAAACGTCGCCTTTGTCTGTCGAGCAGGTTTGTTGCTCAATCAGGCATTCGACATTACTGGAAGAGGCAACCTGCACAGTGACGGAAGCGCCTTGTTGCACAAAGTAAGTAGCCGCCATTACCGCACCCGCAATACCTAAAACGGCAATGTAAATTAGCTTTCTCATTTGTTGCCTTCTTGTTGCTCAAAACGACCACTTTACCAGAGCAAAGGCACAAAAAAAGGGTAGACCGGACATTTTGGTCCTTCTACCCCGTTATCCTTTTGCAAATGCGTTATCAGCTGGCATTTTTCTGGAGCTGATTCACGCCCTGTCTGCTTTGGTGGGCCTTAGCGTGCTTCAGCTTGACGGCCAATGCGCTCAAGGATCATCACAATGGCAATACCGAACACACACGCCAAGATGGCCGGGATCAGCTGTGCTGGCTGTTGAGTGATTTGCTCAAATGCCATCGGCGACAAGTTTGATTCGATCAGTGGCACTTGCTCACCAGAAGAGTCAATACGCCAAGAGATCACTTCTTTCCATGGCCAGATTTTGTTGAGGGTACCAACCATCAAGCCAATCAAAAACACCATGGTGAAATCGCGAAAATGCTTGAGGAGCCAGCCTAGTAGGTGCGAGAACGACAGCAAACCCAGTCCACAACCAACCGCAAACAGGCTGAGCATTGGAATATCGAACGCTTTAACGGCGTCAATCACAGGGCCGTACAGGCCTAGCAGTAACAGGATAAAGCTGCCAGAGATCCCTGGCAAAATCATCGCACAGATCGCGATCGCGCCACCGATAAGCAGGTTAACTGGCGTGGCTTCCATTTGCAGCGGGCTAGCGACCGTAATGAACCAAGCAAAGGCGATACCGCCAATAAACAGGACGATTGCAGGAATGCTCCACTGCTTGATTTGGCGTAGCATCAAGAGAATAGAGACGATGATCAGCCCGAAGAAGAATGCCCACAATGGAATAGGGTGCGCGACAAGGAGATAAGAGATCAAATTTGCGAGGGTCAGAATACTGGTCAGAATACCGGCCATCAAGGTGATCAAAAAGCCCGCATTCATTTGGGTGAGTGCAGCGCCAAGGCCCTCTTTTCGAAAGACTTTCCATAAAGAGGGATTAATTGCTCGAATACTGTCCAGCAAAGTGTCGTAAATGCCGGAGATCAAAGCAATAGTACCGCCGGAAACACCAGGAACAACGTCCGCTGCTCCCATCGCCATCCCTTTGAAAAATAATAAAATACGTTCGCGCATAGGTTCTATCTATAGTTAAAAGTGACAGTATATTGGATGGATGTCGAAAAAAGGTCAACTCTGGGCATCGACACTCGACAGCCACTCAATGGCGGTGTGAGCGGTGAATGCCGATTTTTCGAGCGGTTTAGCATGCAAAATACAGACGCGCACTCCCGCTGCGGCATGGTGTTGCGCTTCATGAATTACGGCCTCAATGGAATCAAGTTGTTCGCGCTCCGCATCGCGACGGCAGAGATTGATAAAATCAAACGGGGCTCCCGCATGAAGAACTAACTCAGACTGCTGCATGTAGCGCAACGCTTTTAGGCTAAGTAGCTCGACATCGTGACCGTGATGGACCACGTAGATCGCGCCCGCACTCTGTTCGCTTTGTTGCAGCGTGCTATCAAACAGTTGGTTTAGCTCTTCTTCATTGCGCACGTTATCAAGCTGAGGATGACGCAAAAAGCGCTCCCAAAACTTACGTCTATCATCGACGGTGGCGAACTTCTGTTTCAAATAATCACGTTTGCTACCGGCAAACTCGCCAATCAAGCCAAGGTTCTGCGGTAAAAGCGTTTCAATTTTCTCGCGCAGAAAACGAACCAGTACCGGCGCGGCGCCACCACTAGAGATCGCCACTTGTAGCGGCGAGCGATCTACCATTGAAGGAGTAATAAAATCGCAATAGAGCGGGTCATCCACCACGTTGGTCCAAATGCCTTTCTCTCGGGCAGTATCGGCAACTAAGTGATTGAGTTCGGTGCTGTCCGTAGTTGCCCATACCTGCACATAACCATGAATATCATCAGGATGGAAAGGTTTAGAAATATGCTCGATTTTCCCGGCGTTAAGTAGGCTGTTGAGGTAAGAATGGAGATCCGGCGAAACTACTGTCACTGCGGCATTGGCCGCCAACAAAAGATCGACTTTGCGACAGGCGACTTCGCCCCCGCCAACAACCAGCACAGGTTTGTGAGTGAGCCTTAAAAAGGCTGGGAAGAATTCCATATCATGTCTCCATTTCTTCTTGAGTGTCGCAAATTTCCTTACATCGCACGAAACCCTTCATTTGGCGCGAGGACGCTTAGCATACTAACCGCTATATCTAAGCGACTCAATGGCTGACGAGCAAGGTCAAATTCCGGTGCTATGCTGAAAATATCATTGATCTCATTGATCATTTACCAACGAGTTAGTTACTAGTGGTGCGAAGTAGTGCAACGCCACGTGGTGACGTTCATTACTTGTTGAATTGAGCAGGGGATTGGAGCCGTGTAATAAAGAAAGGAGCCGCATGTACCAGATCGTTTATATCAGCAAGGCCAATGTCGCGCCCAGTGATACCGATTTAGCCGAGACGCTAACCCAGTTTCGGGCGTTTAATCATTCCCAAGCGATCACCGGGTTGCTGTTGTTCACCGGCTCTTACTACTTTCAAGTTCTTGAAGGTGACGAAGGCACTATTGCGCCGCTATATACCAAGATCTGTGACGATGCGCGCCATCACAATGTGCAGATCGTCGATCGTGGTCCGATTAATGAGCGGGCGTTTGCCAATTGGGCGATGGGGTATGGTGAGATCACCGAAGCCAGTCTAGCGCCATTGAGAGCGCAATTGGCCGAAGATAAACAGCACGACGGGAACCATCGTGCTGGAGTGGTACAAGAAACGGCGGCGTTGATCCGCCAATTCATGGCTGACTATAGCGCAGATGCATCAAACTCTGATTTCGTCATACCGTAAAGAAGGCGATCATCAAAACCCTCGCCGTGACGGAAATAGTCTTTCTGAATCCCTTCACGGCGGTAACCGGATTTCTCCATCACCCGGTAAGAGCCAATGTTGCCGGCAAAGCAATCGGCGACGGCTTTGTGGCCACCAAGCTCAGTAAAGATGATGCGAGAAGCTAGCTGACAGCCTGCAGTCGCAATCCCTTTACCCCAACTGCGCGTCGGCATTTGATAGCCTACTTCGTAAGTGCCTTGCTGGAACATCACGCCCACAATGCCCACCATACCGACAAACGCTTGCTGACTATCGCGGATGATCAACACCGGATTGTCCGGCCAGCGCTGCTCGCGCAGGGCTTCTTCGGTTAAATCAACAATCGGGCCAAAGTATTCTTCGTACACCGAGCGCGGTGCTGGAGCAAAGAACAAGTACTCACACACCTCCGGCTCATCAAGCATGATAATGATATCTTCGACATCAGCACGGGTGATCAGGTTAAGCTGAAGATCGCCCATAAAGCGGATGCTGCCGCCGGACAGTAGCGGGGTAAAATCGGTCATTGTTGCTCTCATTTAAATTGCGCGCTGCGCAAACGGTTAAGCGCGGCCATTACATCAATGGCGCGTGGTTTCGCAAAGTCGCCGTATGGCGGTAGAGTGCTGTACCATTCGCCCATAAGTTGTTGCGCGATTTGTTTGGTTGGTTGTGCGAGCCATCCTGGTTGGCTCGCGAGTGCAAACCAAATCCAACCGGCGGTATGTAACTGGCTCGCGCTGCTTAGTTGCGATAGTGCGCCAAGATCAATCCACTCTTTACCAAAGCGCAGTGACGCAAGATCTTTGGCTTGAATGCGGAATTTACCTTGCTGCAATAGCTGATTCAGTCCACCCACATTGAGTTTGCGTGCACGCGGGCGTGACAGGCTGTCAGTGGCTTCTTTTAGACGTTGAGTCGGGTGAGCGGCCACCACGGCTTTGGCTTTTTCAGTCACATCAACCGGTTGGTAATCGTGCATTTGGATCACGGTATCGGCCATGTCGAGATAATCGCCCGAGCCACCCATGACCAGCAGGACTGAGACATCACACTCATCACGCAACTGAGCGATGCGATCAACCAATGGGGTGATTGGCTCTTGCTCGGAAGCAACTAATGCCTGCATACGCTCATCGCGGATCATAAAGTTCGTTGCCGACGAGTCTTCATCGATCAGCAGTGTTGACGCGCCAGCTTCGAGTGATTCTTGCAACCACGCGGCTTGGCTGGTGGAGCCTGAGGCATTTTGGGTTGAAAACGCGGTCGTTGAGCGGTCACCCGGCAAATGGTTGATGTAAGGGGAAAGATCGAGATTGTGAACACAACGACCGTCTTCTGCACGAATTTTAACCGCAGATTCAGAGGTCACAACCCATTGGCGGCCGTCGGTAAGTACGTGATCGTAAATACCCGTTTCGATGGCATTGAGTAGCGTAGATTTACCGTGGAAACCGCCACCAACAATCAGCGTCACGCCTTTCGGGATGCCCATACCGGAGATCTCACCAGCATGAGGCGTGTTCAGCGTGACACGCAGCGATTCAGGTGTGGCAAACGGGATCGCATTTTCTAATGGTTGCTGGCTATTACCCGCCAAACGCGGCAATACACTGTTATCAGCAACAAATGCGATCAGGTTGTGCTCGTCGAGTTGCGCGCGCAGGGCAACTTGGTTTTCAACATGTTCACAGTGCTGTTTTAGCGCCTCGATGTCGAGCTCACGGGCAATGGTAGTTCTGCGTACGAAAGTGGCAAGGGTTTCTGTGAGCAGTTGAAACGCTTTTTTCGCCAAAATCGAGCGGCCATCGGCAGGCAGGACCGCGCGAAAACGCAGCTCGATACCCGCATCGGTAAACAGCACGGAGGTGCGGTCCAAAATGGTTTGGCCCGGCTTATCAATCGACAGCGCATTTTCTTGCTGAGTGTAACCAGCAAAAACACGGGTGAGATAGTCACGCGCAGCGCGTTGGTAATCGGCAGACTGCTCTTTCAGCCATGCGAGATCGGTAAGCGACCATGCGCGAAATACCCGAAGACGAGAAGCGGAAGCGAACGGATCGCTTTGTACCGTGTCGATAAACAGCGTCATGTCTGGCAGTTCATACTTGCCTTTAATGGAGTAGTAGCTGCGGTAGTTCTGACGGTCAATCTTACGTAGTTTGTGATCCAAAATATCCATGGTAGGTTCTCGATTCGGTACTGATGGCGCGCAGTTTACCTTAATTTAGCGCAGTTGACAGACACGGTTGCGCCAAGTGCTGTTTTGACGCACAATCGCGCCCATATCTAATGATTGAGGTACTCATTATGGCGCAAACAGCCGCAGCACTGCATATTTTGGTGAAACATGAAGCACAAGCCAAAGACATTATGATGCAGTTAAAGAAAGGGGCGAAGTTCCAGACGCTAGCCAAGAAATACTCAACTTGTCCGTCGGGCAAGAAGGGCGGCGATCTCGGTGAGTTCCGTCGTGGTCAAATGGTGCCTGCGTTCGATAAAGTCTGTTTTTCAGGCGAAATCCTGACGCCTCATTTAGTCAAAACAAAATTTGGCTGGCATATCGTAAAAATTCTATATCGCACATAGGCCTTTCTGGCCGATCATCGCTCAATGATCTCTATATGCTATCAACTAAATTTCCTGATCTGAGCCCAATCTTTCAGGAAATTTAGCTTTGGTGCAGAGTGACTTTCTTGTCTGTAGCTCGCTTTCTCTAATCGTTTTTCTTCTCGCCGTCGCTATCTTTGCGAGCGCCAGCCGACTGAGGCTTCCAGTTGTTAGATCTTTCCTTTTTTAATAATTCGGCGTAGACCTCGCCAAACTCAGGCATGGTTGCAATGGATAAATCCTTTTTCAGGTATTTTCCGATGAAATAATCCGGTGGAATACAAAGGATCCGAGACGCTTCCATTCCGCGTTGGACAAAGCTCAGAGGAACGCCATATTCGGTAGCTAAGTTGCCCTCAAGTAACCATGTAAAGGCGTCGCTCGCCTCTTCTTCTCTTAGTATTTTGATGCTTGCAGCGTTGTAGTCGTTTTGAGTGGTCATTGGCGTTCTTCAATAAAACGTATTGTTATCGTGGCTATTTTACCCTTGCTCGGTTTTTTATCACAACAGGTGTTAGAGATTTGAGCTGACGACTTGAGGAGTGGCGTAAATGGAGCATTTCACATTCGCGGCGTTGACGAGGAAGTCAGTTGCTGTACAAAGAACCTGAAAAGCCGCACTGGGTGCGGCTTTGTCATTGAGAGGCGTAAGTATTTACAGCGTGGTGATCACATCATCCATCGCAAGGCGCGCTTTCGGCAGGCCATGGTTATAGTCTTCGCCGTCTTTGTGATAGCCCATCGCGAGCGCAACTTCACACACGTGACCGTCAAGCTCATCTTTGAATTCTTTGCCAATAAGCTCGGCATCCACGCCTTCCATCGGCGTTGAATCAATACCGAGGCGAGCCAGAGTGTGCAGTAGGTTACCCAGTGCAATATACACTTGTGCTTTGGTCCAATGGCCATTAAACCCGGTTTCATCGGTGTTGGCTTCAGCAAAGGCGTACGCACCCATGAACATGTCGTACATCTCTGCAGGAAGGTGGCCGGATGTGACTTCCGCATCGACACGCTTGGCAAATTTCTCTTTGGTAAACATCGGATCGTACGCTAGCAAAATCGTATGTGAGGCAGCTTTGGCGTGTGGTTGGTTAAATTGATGTTTATTGGCAAAGGTGTTGTGGAAGCGCGCTTTGGCTTCGTTACTTTCAATGATCACGAATTTCCAAGGCTGTGAATTAATTGAAGATGCCGATAGGCGGATCGCTTGTTTGATGATCGCCATATCGTCTTGAGAAATACGTTTTTCTGCGTCGTAGCTTTTTGCGGTGTAACGGCGGTTGAGATCGCTAATGATTGGATGAGACACGGTGATTTCCCCTTAAAACTGATTTGTTCGGTAAGGCAGCCGTTCGTTTGTTTCCTGCCTTGCTATGGGGGATATCATATCTTTCTTGTTGAAATTGATAATACCGATTTCATTGAAATTACTTTCAACTTTTTGTTGAAAATAGCCGCTTGATTTTTTGCATCCAATGGGGTCGTGGTTGGTGCTGTTGGCCGATGGCATAAGCCGCCATCAGGTTTTTGTGGATGGTTTTGCGTTCCAGCTGAGTAATGTTGGCCAATTTTGTTGCGATATCGCTGGCGTGCTCTTTGGCCAGAGAGCGATGAATGTTGCTATAGCCTTGCGTAAGCAGCCACAAGTGAGCGAGTACTAACCACTCTTCGGCCAAATCGTTACTAAAGCCTTTGTCGCCGAGATGTTGTTGCAACAGGTTATTCATCTCTTTCATTTCATTGGCGTGGCGGTCAATCAAGGTTTCACGATCGCGAATGGCTTTGGTGAGAGTGCCGAGCAGAACCTCATGGTGTTTAAGATGGGAGAGCTTATTGCAACGGGCGACAAACGCAGGCTCTTCGTGCTCAATCCATTGTGCGACACGTGTCTGTTGTTTCGAGGTTAACGTTAGTGCGGTGTTGCCGATATCGTTAAGCAGAGGGTGGAGCATAGCAAGATCTCGGATGAATTGACAAAGTACGCAACAAAAAGGCAGCGCTTGGCTGCCTTTGCGATGAGCTGTAATTAGCGTTTGTTTTTCAGATAACGCTTGCGGCGTTCTTCTTTATTACGCGCCTTTTCTTCGGCACGACGCTCGTTGTCGAGTGCGACTTGCACTAGCTCTTCGGTGATCATTTCAGGGCGCTCTAGGGTGATGTTACCCAAGGTGCCGCTGCGCAGCTCATTGATCAGAATCTCAGACGCTTTGTGCAAATCAATATGACCGCCCGCACGCTTACAACCGCGTTTCGCGCCAATCGCTTCTAACAGCTCGATTTCTGTTTCTGGTAGAGGCTCATCCAACTGATAACGCTCAATCAAATTCGCCGCATACGCTTGACCCAGATACTCCACGGTGTAGAAGGCAACATCTTGATAATCCATCGCGGTATCTTTAACCGCGCCGGTGGCAGCAAGGCGGAAACCACTGTGCGGGTTTTCGACTTTCGGCCACAAAATGCCAGGGGTGTCACTTAGCACAATACCGTTTTGGAGGTTGATGCGTTGTTGTTGGCGCGTAACTGCCGGTTGGTTACCGGTAATTGCCACGCTGCGGCCTGCCAAGATATTGATAATGGTAGATTTCCCCACATTTGGGATCCCCATGATCATGGTGCGAATATTCTTATCTGCCGCAATACGGTTAGGCGCCAACTTACGGCACAAATCCATAATCTTTTGCACTTCTTGTTGCTGGCTGGTGCTGATGGCGATGGCCTTCACCCCTTGCTCTTTCTCTAAGTGCTCAATCCACAGTTCAGTAAGCTCTGGATCGGCCAAATCGCGCTTGTTAAGCACTTTTACCACCGGCTTGTCACCACGGATGGCAGAAATCAACGGGTTTTCACTGCTAAAAGGGATGCGCGCATCAAGCACTTCAATGATGACATCGATTTTTGGAATGGACTCTTCGATTTCCTTGCGCGCTTTGTGCATGTGGCCAGGGAACCATTGAATCGTATTGTTAACCATATTGAGTTCAGCCTTTTGGTAAACGAAATCTGAGCCAGGCGCACAAGGGCGAAATCGCCGAGCGGTTTTCCGCTGAAATTAGCGGCCTGACGCAGCTAGCCTGCTGGCTAGTGATGAATCGCGAGAGTTTACCATCGATTAGTGCGATCTAAAAATTTCAGCCACCGAGTAAAAAACAGGCGTGTTGGTAAAGGGCTGTGCCGATGGTCGTTTGTGAAGTCAATATGCGTGTCGAGTGGAAAAAATCAAAGATCCAAACGGGGCGGGTTGTTGGAAAAATCACCGAAAAACATTGTTTTATTGCTTGGTGAGAATATTAGTTATTTTTTATCTTGAGCTTAAAATAATTATGTCAATAATTTTGATGTTAAACATGTCAATTCGTCTCACTAATGATACATTAGTCTTTAGGAAGGCGTCCGACCAGTGCCATTCCTAACCTTTGAGGCTTTATAGAAGTACAATTAATGCCATTACGTATTGTCAGTTCCCGCGCCGCATTGACTGTGGCCTGCTTAACCAGCGCACCGCTGCTAGCAAGCGAAGACTTGCTGGCCCTTATGGATATGCCGCTAGAATCGTTAGCGGAAACCAAAGTGATTTCTGCTACCCGTACCGCGCAAAGCTTGGCTGACACGCCAGCAGCGGTCTATATCATTACCGCAAAAGAGATTGAGCGCTTTGGCGCGCGCACGGTTGCCGATGCGTTGGTGCTGGCACCCGGTCTGCATGTGGCGAAATACTCGAACTACGATTGGGAAATCTCTGCGCGTGATACCAACGAGGGTTTGAACAATGCCCTGTTGGTAATGGTTGACGGTCGCAGTGTGGTCAATGCGATGTTCTCGGGCGTTTATTGGGATCTGCTTCCCGTCAGTATTGATAACGTCGAGCAAATCGAAGTGATGCTGGGCCCAGTGGGTACGCTGTGGGGTGGTAATGCAGTAAACGGTGTTATTAATATTATCACTAAAGATGCCGAAAATTCGGATGAGGGTAAAGTTTCTACCACCTTCGGTAACTATAGCTATCAAGAGCACCACGCGCGTGCGGCAGGCCAAGTTGGTGAAAATACTTACGCGAGTGGCTATATCGAGTATGTAGATCACAAACCATGGACAACAGATCCAAGTGATCCGAGAATCGAGCCGATTCAGCATTTCAATGTGTACACCGAGCGTTTCGGCGCTAGGGTTGATTATCAGAACATGGAACACACCTTGAATTTGCAAGCCGGTGGTATTCGGTCACGTGAGGACTACTTATGGATTCGATACTACCCCGATATTTTGTTTCCAGGGAGACCGCCTGCTCATCAATTTGAAACAGAAACGACGGCACAAGAATTCTTCATCGGTGGCAGCCATATTTATAGTGCCGATAATGGTGACAGCATCGGTACAGATGTATGGCTAACATACAACGATAACGATGGTACGAGTCGCAATGCTTCTTTCATTCGTTTGGATTTTGACTCCCATTATAACATTGCGGACTTTTATGGTACGCAGTTGTTATTAGGTGGCAATATGCGTTTGATTGATGAGCGTTTTCATCGTTACAACGAAGAGGAATACTTAAGCGAGTATTATGTTCGTGTCATCGATGATCCTGACTTTTTCAATCAAAGTTACGGCGTGTATGCGAACTGGAACATTCCGGTCTCTGATGATGTCGCTGTGATACTTGGCAATCGCTGGCAATATCATAATTTAACTGGCGATGTTGATGCTCAACCGCAAGCTCGCATAAGCTATCAGTATTCTGAGGAGCACTTCTTTTGGGCTGGTTGGGGACGAGCAATTGTAACCCCTTCTCGTTTGGAGCTTGATTCTGTCTTCAGAGAAAACGCGTACTGCGAGAAGGGCTCATGTGGAACCACTATAGATCCAGAGATAGATGGCGACTACCTCTACCAGAATTACACTACGTTCG
This sequence comes from Thaumasiovibrio occultus, assembly GCA_019703815.1. Classification (GTDB taxonomy): domain Bacteria; phylum Pseudomonadota; class Gammaproteobacteria; order Enterobacterales; family Vibrionaceae; genus Thaumasiovibrio; species Thaumasiovibrio occultus. The sequence goes on from AP023053.1 coordinate 400,184, forward strand.
GAAACAAAGATCTTGATGTCGAAGAAATAGAAACCTTTGAGTTGGGTTACCGATTCTGGAATGAAAAGCAACTGCAGCTAAGTGTTAACGCATTTTATAGTCGTAAGGACAATATTCGCTCAGTATTGGAATTAAAACCGTTGGGTCCATCTAGCCATTTCGGAGACACTGATATTTGGAGCGGTATTGCTCAATATTCCGATCTTATTTGGTCAGAGACAATGGGGGGAGAACTCTCCGTTAAATGGATGCCTGCGGATGATTTGCAGATTAATGCAAACTATAGCTATAAGCGAGTAGTTGGCCACTGTGATGGTGATGTAATTTGCGAAAAATATCCGCGAGCCAAAGGCGGTGTAGAAAGCCAGCCAAATCACTTTGCTAATATGCAGGTAATGTGGGATGTCTCGCCCCAGTTATGGGTGAGTGCAACTATGCAGTATGTTGGTGATTCAGAATTGCCGGACGAGTACTTAGAAAATCCAGATCCAAAGGGAAATGATCCCCGACGTATTTGGCCGGAGGTATTATCATTTGACACTACCGCGAGCTGGCAACATAGCCCATCCTCCCCTCAGGTAACCCTATCAGTGGAGAATATCGGCGCAGATCAGTCTAAAGAGTTTCCAGACATTATGGGGTTCCCAAATGGCCTGCAATATTGGCTAACTGTTGATTGGGATTTTGCGCAAATGAATAAAGGCTATTGATGAAAGTAAGTCAGTTTTGGCATCGCGCGTTTGCAATGTTGTCTTGCGCGATGCTTGCGATGTGGCCACAAACCGTATTGAGTGGCAACGTTGAAGATGCAGAAATGAAAGCGGTATATCTATACCGCTTTGCCATGTTTGCTGATTGGTCAGAACTCGGGGTGATCAGCGATACGATCACCTATTGTGCCGACAGCGGTAGTGCCGTGGCACTGAATTTAAAAACCATTGTCGAAAGCCGCCCCGATACATCGAGCTTCGTGGCTTTGTGGGAAGGCCAAGTGCCTGAACAATGCCATGTGGTCTATTTAGAACAATCAACGCTAGATCAAATTGCCCAATTAAAATCGCGCTTTCCGCACGCGTTGTTTATTGGCAACGGAGAAAACTTTATTTCCGATGGTGGCATGATTGCGTTTGTTAAAGCCAACAACCGTATTCGCCCATTGATTTCAAGAAACAATGTGAGTGAAAGCGGCGTCGCGCTGCGCTCGCAGTTGCTTGATATCGCTATCTTGGTAGATGAGAGGTAGTGAATGGGACATCGCTATCACGAGTTGCCGCTGCGCTATAAAATGCTTCTGCCAACGTGGTTGACGGTCATGTTTGTGATCGTTGGGGTTGGCTCCGTGGCGATCAAGCTGCTGTCGAACTCGCAATACGAAGCGTTGGATCAGCGAGTGATGATCTTAAGCCAAGGCGTTGCTAACACGCTGGATGCGGCGTTGATGTTTGATGATGCGCAAACGGCGCGCGAACAGTTGACCATTTTGACTTTTGACCCCGATATTATCGCTGCGAAAGTTTTGCAGGGGAATGACAATAAATTGGTCTCCATTCGTCGTTTGCCGGACGATTGCCTTTGGGACAAAGATGTGGTGACGTGTAACACCATTCCTTATACCCAACGTGAAACCAATATCATGTTAGGCGACGAAACTTTGGGTAAGCTGGTCGTATGGGTTTCCGAAAATCGGGTTGCTGGCAAAGTGAAGCAGATGTGGGGCGCACTCGCGGCGATTTCGCTGACGATGTCGTTCTTTGCTTGGCTGCTGGCAAAACTGTTGCACTCACTGATCGTTACCCCGTTGACCTCTTTGCATCGCTCGATGGAAGAGATGACCGATAAAGGGGTGGTGAAACGCAAATTGCCTATCTATCAAGATGACGAAATTGGTAAGCTGACGCGCTGTTTTAATGAGATGGTGTCGAGCTTGTCAGAGCGAGAGCACGAGCTGCAACTGGCGTTGAAATACGTCGAGCAACGTAACCGTTATATTCACGGCGCACTGGACGTAATGAAGCGTGGCGTCATGGTACTCTCGACGGATGGGGAAGTGATTTATCGCAACCCGTTGATCTCCCAAGATTTCGACTGCACCGATTGTGACACCGATATCCGCAGTATCTTGGAGCGCGTCGTCGAGCCTCGCCAAGCGATTGATACCTTAATGAGGGCGGTGGCCGAGCATCGCAGTGTGCAAGGCATTGAAGTGCGCACTACCCACACCGGACGTCAATATAAGATCAGCAGTCACCCGATGGAGTCTGAGCTGCATTCGTTGATCCAGTTTGAAGATATTTCTGAGCAATATTTAGCAGAAAGTCGCCGCAAATTGATCGATCTGATGTTTGAGCAAAACCAAGATGCGGTGATGGTGATCTCGCGTGATTACACGGTACAAATGCAAAATGCGGCGTCAATCGCGTGGTTTGGTCGCATAGAAAAAGCTGAAAACCTGCCGTTGAAGACAGAAAGCAAGAGTGTTGGTCAGCAGATGAAACTACTGCTGCGTAACGGACTTTACGTTTCGCAGGTAGAGCTCTTTATCAATGGTCGCAAGCAACCGTGTATGTTGCGCTTGCGAACGCTGAAGAATGAACAAGGCCGAGTTGAAGCCTTTGTGTTGTCGCTTAGCGATCTGTCGGCAGAGGTGAAGATCAAACGCTTGAGCCATGCGGTTAACCATGACGCATTAACAGGGCTTGCTAACCGCGCCAAAGTGATGTCGTGGATGAACCGCTTACATGCCAATGAAGAGAGCCAATATATTGTCTTTCTTGATCTTGACGGCTTTAAGAGCGTGAATGACAACTACGGACATGCTGTCGGTGACGAAGTGCTCAAGGTGGTCGCAAGACGCCTAGAGCAGTGTGTTTCTGGCAAGCATTTGGTGGCGCGTCTGTCAGGTGATGAGTTCTTGCTAGCGATTGAGCACAGCGAGCCTATTGTACCTATGCTAGAGAGCATTATTCATACGCTGGCGCATTCGATAGATATCAATGGTTACAAATGTCATGTGACAGCCAGTGTTGGTGTGAGTTATTGGCATGGTCAAAGCGCCGAGCCGTTGGATCACAAGATCACTGAAGCTGACATCGCGATGTACGTCGCGAAGCGCAAAGGCAAAAACCAGTATCACATTGAGCAGAGCACCCAACAGTTGTTGGAATTGCATTGCTAGTCTACTTGTTGCCCAATGGGCCCGCGCAATAGTGTTGGCGGGCTCATTGAGATACTGAGAGATTGAGAATAAGCCTCACATAGGCCAATCGGATGACAAAAAAGCAAGCGCCGGCCAGGTGCTTGCTTTTCGTTATTTAACAGCCGTTGTGTTAGTTTTTCTGGCTCGGAAGATTTGCCGGGCCTGAAAAACTAACGAACCCGCAAGTGCTAGCCTTCTAGCATTTGATGCAAACAGTCCTTTAGGTAGGCTCGTTGCTTTTTGAGGGTAGTAAAAGAGATATCTTCGATAGGGAGGCTGTTGAGCTCTAAGACTCGAATTTGCTTGTCGAGTGAATGGTATTCTTCTGCCATTGTCCGAAAATCAGCGTTGTTTTCTTTCAGTAGAGCGATGCGTTCAACATGGTGAGGAAATTCGTGTTCTAAATTGTGTTTTTCTCCAAGCATTCTTTTTCTCCATTATTGAAACCTTCCGTAACTATAGCTCAAGCTTGACTCATACATCAAAGTTAATGTCAACGGCATGTATCTAAAAAGAATTTTATGTAATCGTAAAATATTCGTTGCACCTGCTGATTAATGACGATATGTTTATTGAATAGACAATGAGTAAGCATGCGCTCACCAGCTGATGGTGGCAATAGGATATAAAGATGCATAAAACGGATGATGTAAGAATTAAAGAGATCAAAGAGCTTCTGCCGCCTGTCGCAGTGCTGGAGCGTTTTCCTGCTAGCGATAATGCCGTCGAAACTGTGTACCAATCGCGTAAAGCAATCCACCAAATTCTCAACGATCAAGATGACCGTTTGCTGGTGATCATTGGCCCATGTTCGATTCACGATCCGGTTGCTGCGGTTGAATATGGTAAGCGCCTAAAAGCGCTACGCGATGAGTTGGCGGGCGATCTTGAAATTGTAATGCGCGTTTACTTCGAAAAGCCGCGTACCACGGTAGGTTGGAAAGGACTGATCAACGACCCTTACATGGACGACAGTTTCCAGCTGAACGATGGCTTGCGTATGGGGCGTAAATTGTTGGCGGAGCTTACCGATCTTGGTTTGCCTACCGCGACAGAGTTTCTTGATATGATCTCGCCACAATACACGGGCGATCTGATCAGCTGGGGCGCCATTGGTGCGCGTACCACGGAATCTCAAGTTCACCGTGAGCTTGCTTCTGGTCTATCATGCCCAGTCGGCTTTAAAAACGGGACTGATGGCAACATTAAGATCGCCACTGATGCAATTGGCTCATCGAGCGCGCCGCACCACTTCTTGTCAGTCACCAAATACGGTCATTCAGCGATTGTCTCAACGGCGGGTAATGAAGATTGCCACATCATTTTGCGTGGTGGTAAAGAGCCAAACTACTCAGCAGTGCACGTTAATGCTATCTCTGAGCAGCTAGAAAGTGCGGGGTTGCGTAACAAGGTGATGATTGATTTCAGCCACGCGAACAGCAGCAAGCAGTTTAAGCGCCAAATGGTAGTCGCAGAAGATGTAGCTGGCCAGATCGCTGGCGGTAACAAGGCTATCTTCGGTGTGATGATTGAAAGTCACTTGGTGGAAGGGCGTCAAGATATCGTAGACGGTAAAGTGGAAACCTACGGCCAAAGTATCACTGATGCGTGTATTGGTTGGGAAGATACGGAAATCGTACTGCGCCAGTTGGCAAGCTCTGTGGCTCAGCGTCGCGCCCAAAAATAAGCCTTTAGCGCAAACGCATATTACTTATAAAGGTCTGCTTTTAGCAGGCCTTTTTGTATTCTCACCTTCAACTACCTTCTTTAAAGAGTAGGGCTCGATGTTGCCTCAAAGCGGACTAACGTCTTTCACGAGCGAGCTCTAAAGCAACCTTTGCTTGAGTGTATGTGCACGATAGGCTGTCGCTTGAATGTTCAATGATGCAGTGGCTTAGAGATGTTCGTGGTGCCATTCCATGATCGACCATTCATTGGCTTTTGCACTGAGCATGAGTGCAGGATCAGGGTTCACGGCGAAGGGGTAGTCGTCGCTTTTGAGCATCGGCAAATCATCAGTGCTGTCGCAGCAATTATCGCAATAACGGCCGTAACAATTATCGCTGTAACCATAGTCGCCGCGGGTTGGTTCTTGTTGCGCTTGCAGCCATGTTTTCATCCCTGTCTCCTTTTTTCTGATCGATGATCACATCCTTGATTCATTGAGTGTAGCAGTGGATTGGTATTGCAAAAGAAATTGCATGCATATTTGGAATATTTGTCAGTATTCAGTAAACCCTTGCCACTTGTCTTTGTATTGTCGCTTTTCCTTAGTGGTTCCGGTGGCTTTTTAGCGTTGTTAAAACGGGAGGTGGGCTTGGCTCTCAGACCGCGAAGTAGTGCGGATGAGTTGGTAGACTGAAGCCGGCGTTCGGTACAAAAAATAGCTTCTTTGTGGGGATGTTCAGCACTTGATGAAAGTGCACTTCGTTCCTTTGCCCGTGCCTTAAAACGTGGAGAGGACGAGTTTGGAACGACAGTCACTTTTCAGCTTGATGGCTTTTTTATGCAGTTGTGACTGGATAAGGATTTGTTGCTCGATCTAGCTCTTTTTTCTAAATAAAAAACGAGAAATATCGTGCCCTTAGCGCCCATTTTCGCAATGATGGACAGTGCAAGGAAGCAAGAAGTGCAGGCCATTTATCGCAATATGGCGCACGGACAAATGGAGCATTGTAGTGTCAGAAATCGCCGGTAGTCATCAACGTCAAACACCCTGCATCAAGTTGGATGGGGATGCTGGCTATGTGCTGGATTTTCTCGACAAGCACTTTCGCAGCGTCTTTCAGCCAATTTGCGCGTTAAACGGTGAGTGCTTTGGTTATGAGGCACTACTGCGTGTGTATGACGCTGACGGCAGCGCGATCCGCCCCGATCTGTTTTTTAAGTCGATTGCCGACAATCCGGCTCTCTGCTTACTGCTCGACCAATGGTCAAGAGAGCTGCATTTTAAAAACTTCCAGCTGCTCCTCTCACCTTGTTGTTTGTTTGTCAATGTTTTTCCAAATACTTTGGTGAAAGAGCAAGTGGGGAATATTCACCACCATAATCCGTTGGTGAGCCAAGATCCGCAGCAGCGGGTTTATATCGAGGTGGTGGAGGACGATTGCGAAGATCTGCATGCCTTAATGGAAAGTGCGAAAGACTTGCGGGTAAGAGGTTACCATATCGCGTTGGATGACTTTGGCTCTGGTTTTTCCGACCTGCACCGTGCGAGTCATTTAAGCCCCGACATTATTAAGATTGACCGCAGTTTATTGCGCGCGATCGACAGCTGTGAAAAGCCGTTGCGTCACGCGATCAGCTTGGCGAAAGAGTTGGGCGCGCTCGTAGTCGTTGAAGGGGTTGAGACCGAGCAAGAGTTAGAGCTAGTGAAAGGGATCGGTGTCGATTTCGTGCAAGGGTTTTATATCGGTATGCCAACCGAAATGCGTTTGTTACTCGCAGATATCAAGGTAGAAGCCTAACCTCGCAATACGCTCTTCATTTACTTACATAGCAACTCTATCTTACTGGCTATAAATCTCAGCGCCCCGTGACTAAAACGAGATCAGGTGCGACGTTTGCCGCACCTTGATTGCTGCCTGTTCATCACCGCTATCTGTTCATCCTGTTATCTGTTCATAACTACTGTCTGCTCATCATTTTCGACGCCAGAGCGACAGTTGTGAAACGGTGTGTTGGAACTTACGCCGTGTTTCGCGGATCACAAAGGGCACGTCTTGCACTTGCTCTAGAGTAAAGGCATCAGCCAGTTGCTCGGTTAAGCCTTCCAAAGTGGTTTGATTTTCCCCATTGACCTTTTTACCGCCAAGCCAGTTACCTTTCGCGGTGTGTGCTTCAAGCCACGTGTAAGGCGACGCGATGGCTAATATGCCACCAGAGTTCACGCGTTGTTTCATCGCGTTGAGGAACTTGGCGGGATCGCTTAAGCGGTCGATAAGATTGGCCGCTAGCACCGCGTCGTATCCGCTGAACTGGGGCTTGAGGTTAGTGGCGTCACCTTGTGAAAAGTGGATTTTGCTTTTATCGACTTGAGATAGCCCTAACTCATCAAGCGTGATCGATTTAAACTCGACCAGCTCACCTTCGGTGGGAATGGTGTAACGCACCTCGCCTTGCTCGCTGAGTTGGTATGCTTGCTGAATAAAGCGCGCCGAGAAATCGATGCCATCAACGTGGTTGAAATATTTCGAAAGCTCTAAGGTGGCGCGCCCGACCGAGCAACCAATGTCTAAGGCGCGATCGGTGCGCTCAAGCAGACCGGATTGGATCACTAACTCGACCAATTGCTCGGAAAAGTTCGGTACATCGAAATAGGTTTTCCCAAAATGCATTTCAAGGTATTGCGATACTAGCTCGTCGGTTTCATACATATTGACACTTTGCTGGGTTTGTTCAACTGGCTCGGCTTCGACATAGCGGAATCCGGCGTGCTGATAGAAATGACGGCGAAACGCGTAACGTGATGATCGCATCGCTTCGTTGCCGGTAGAGATCCACGAGCCACCTTTTATTAAATTGTGTTTGCCATCGAACGTTGGGGTGGAGAAGTCATCGTAAAGGGGATGAACCGCAAAGCCAGAGAAGCCATCGATGGGTGTTACTGTCCATTGCCACACGTTGCCAATGACATCGTAAAAACCGTTGTGTTCGAACCAAGTGACGGGGACAGAAGAGGCGTAGTGTGCCAGCTCAATGTTGCCGGGCACCTCATTTCCCCAGTCTATTGCATCACCTTGCACTTTATCGCGCAGCACATACCACTCGCTTTCTGTGGGCAGGCGAATAGGCACGCTCAGTTGTTCGGCTTTCCAACGGCAGAAGGCTTGCGCTTCGAGTTGATTTACTTCGACAGGCCAGTCCATCGGCAGCGGCATTTCTGCGGTAAGGTTACGTTGCCAGTACTTCCCATCGCGAAAACGCCAGAAGCGGGGCATCGTCGCTTTCGTATAGGCGAGCCAACGTTGTCCTTCGTCGTCCCAAAACTCGCTCTTCTGATAGCCGCCAGCTTCGACAAATGCCAAAAACTCGTTATTGCTAACAAGGTACTGGCTCGCTTTAAACGCTGCTACCTGGGTAGAGTGTCGGCCATATTCGTTGTCCCAACCGTAGCTTAAATCTTCATGGACTTTACCGAGAGTCACTTTGCTACCCGCAACGGCAATGAGCTGATTTTGCGGCGCACTGGCACTTTGCTCGCACATAGGCCAAGCAGGCGAGGGCGCTATCCATTCAAGGCCCAATTGGCGAATGATCACCGAAGAGGTTTCTAAGTGGATACGTTCGTGCTCAATTCCCATTAAGATCACCCATGCGGGGGAGCTTTGGCTGATTGGCAGTTCAAGAGGCATGGTATCAATCACTTGATTAACAAGATCTTGTACTTGGCGTCGGTATTGGCGCACGCTTTCAACACTAGGCCAATCATAATTACGCTCGTCGAGATCGTCCCATGACATTTCATCAACCCCAATTGCGAACATGGATTCAAATTTGGGATTGAGGCGTGAGTCGATGATCTGCGCCAGCTTTAGCTTGTTAATGAAAAAGCATGCAGTGTGACCGAAATAGAAGATAAGCGGGTGGCGCAGCGGCTCGGCTTTGAGGTAGTAGGCGTCATCGCTGTTGATCAGGGTAAAGAGAGATTCATAGAGCCGATACGTGTGGTTGAAGTAGGCTTTGAGCTCTTCGCGTTTGGCTTGAGGGGACTCGCCTGTCAGGCTAATGGTGGAGTGATAGGCTCCGGTGATCTGTGGCATGCGCTCTTCCTGTAGGCAAAAAGTTGTCACTAGTACGAGATAAATCTAGTCGAGCGATCACTGAGCGACAAATTAAGGCCAATCGAGGTGTGAGAAATGTCGCGATCGGTAAAGGTCTGTTACGACAGGTGTTGAATGACGCATAGATATCAGCGAGGACGAGCGTAAAGTGCATTTGCGACGGTGAAAGGGCGGGTATGAGTGCGCTAGTGGAGATGAATGTTCATCAGGGGGATGCTGTTGGAAAAGCGTGAATTTCAGTGGGCCTGAAAATAGCGCCCGAGCAGAGCTCGGGCACTGAACGATTATTTGGCTTCGAAGATCGCGCGAATTTCACGTTTCATGTTTGGTTTTAGACGCGCTTTTTTGATCTGCTTGATCAAATCTTTCACTGCAGTGCTCAACACTTTGTCAAGCAGCGAAGCTTGGTAGTTCGCTTTGTCTTCGTCAGACATGTCTTCAGGCAGTTGCGTGTTCTTGAACGACTCCATGAAATCCAGGCCCGTGTAGCTTTGGCTGATAGCCACCAAGGCATGGAACTGATCAAAGTTGTCGAGAACATTTTGCGCACTGGCTGGCATGCTATCCCATGCTTCACGTACCGCTTCCTCAGAAGCTTCATAAATGCCCAGCACCATAGGGATCATTTCTTCTGGTACGTCCTCAAAAGCCATTGCACGTTTGAGTTCTACTGACGCTTCATCCAGCGTTAGAGACGCTTGCTGGTTATCAACTGAAGTATTGTCTGTCATTGTATTTTCCTGAACAGTGTGGGTTTGTTGCGATAGTAAATTGCTGGCAAGGAAAGTCAACGTGAAGTGCATGATAGGGGTCACTTTCTGAAGCTATCGGCCAATTACTGTGCAGTTAGTTGGATATTGATATAAGCTTTTAATATTCGGCAAGTTAGCAGGTGACGCATGGCTTCGATAAAGATCCTTCTCGTTGATGATGTTCAAATAGAACGTTTGCAATTATCCATTCGCTTAGAGCGCCTTGGGCATGAGGTGGTAACGGCGGCTAATGGCACAGAAGCGATTGAGAAATACCCGCTGGTATCGCCTGATTTGGTGCTGCTTGATGTGAGTATGCCGGACATGAGTGGCCATGAAGTGGCGAAAGAGCTGCGTAACAGTTATCCCGAATGGGTGCCGATTATTTTCCTTAGCGGTCACGACGAGCCTGAAATGATTGCCAAGGCGATTGACATGGGTGGCGACGATTATTTGGTGAAGCCCGTCGATAAAATGGTGCTGCAAGCCAAATTAAAAGCGATGCAGCGGATCGCAGAGATGCGCCATAAGTTAGCCGAAGCCACCGTCAAACTCGAAAAAGCCAATCTACAATTATCAAAACAAGCCACAGAAGATGGACTTACTGGACTGGTTAATCGCCGTTGTCTTGACTATCGCTTGCAAGAAGCGTTATCGATGCATGGTCGTAACGGCTTACCGATGACCATTTTGTTGATTGATGTCGATCACTTCAAAGCCTACAACGATAACTATGGTCATATTGAAGGCGACAACTGCCTGAAAAAGCTCGCTGAAACGTTGAAAACCACGTTTTGCCGAGCGGGTGAACTCGTCGGGCGCTACGGCGGGGAAGAGTTTTGTATCGTGATCAGTAACTGCGATCGCGACAGCGCGATAGAGCATTGTCAGCGTTTGCATGAAGCGGTGTACGAGATGGCAATGCCGCATGCGTTTTCATCCACTTCCGATCGAGTGACAGTCAGCCAAGGAATGTTGGCGTGGGTGCCAACCGGTTTGGAAACGGTAGAAAACATTTATGGCTTAGTGGATCGCTACCTGTATAAAGCCAAGCAACATGGCCGTAATTGTTACGTCGCCGCCGAGTTTATTTGACCATAAATGACTGAGTGTGCTGGCATTGTGGCTTAGGTCACGATTCTATTGATGAGGAAATCGACGAACGAGCAGGGGGGCTATTGTTCCCCGTAAAGTGAGTTGCTACTCTTCTTAGAAGGCTAAACCACTATTAGGTACATTTATGGACATTTCGCTAAGTGCTCTGGAAGCGCGCATTATTGGCTGTCTTCTTGAAAAAGAAATCACCACTCCTGACCAATATCCTCTCACCTTAAATTCCCTTACGACTGCCGCCAACCAAAAAAGCAATCGCGAGCCCGTGATGCAGTTAAATGATGCCGAAGTGCTGGATGGTTTAACCACCCTTAAAGCCAAGCGCCTTGTCAACGACGATGAAGTGTTTGGTGGCCGTGCAGTGAAATATAAGCACCGTTTCTGCAACACGGAATTTGGCTCGCTAAAACTGACATCGCAAGAGTTGGGCGTTCTTTGTGTTTTGCTACTGCGCGGCGCGCAAACCCCAGGAGAGCTAAGAACCCGTACTAACCGCTTATGTGAGTTCTCAGATGTACGAGAAACAGAATCGGTATTGCAAGCCTTGGCTGCGCGTGAGTTAGTGGTGTGCTTGCCACGTGAACCGGGCAAGCGAGAGTCTCGCTACATGCATCTGTTTGGCGATCAAGATATGGCATCGCTAGCGGCTGCGCCGATCAGCAGTGCCGCAGTTGATACTAGTGCGCAAAGCGATCGCATTACGCAGCTAGAAACAGAAGTTGAGCGACTGAAAGCGCGTCTGAGTGAGTTAGAAGAAAAACTCAGTAGCTTATTGTGACAATGAGTAACCCGCATTGGTCGGTTTATTTTGTTCGAACGCAGTGCGATAAGCTCTATTGTGGGATCAGCAACGATGTAGAAAAGCGTTTTGTTGCGCATCAGCGTGGACGAGGTGCGAAGTTTCTAAATGGTAAAGCGCCATTACACTTGTGTTGGCAACTAAACGCTGGTACAAGGCAACAGGCATCTCGGTTAGAATGCCGTCTGAAAAAGCTGACACGCAAACAAAAGGAGGAGGTGATCGCGCAGATCACTTCCTATGAAACATTGGTGCAGCGCTTTCCCCAGCTGCAAGTAGAAGAGAATTAAAATGGCGCTAAAAGCGACAGTTTACAAAGCCAGTATCAATTTGGCGAATATGGATGATCACGTTTATCTTGATCAATCGCTGACGCTGGCACAGCATCCGTCGGAAACGCAGCAACGTATGATGTTGCGTGTTTTAGCCTGGGTAATGTTTGCTAATGAGCGTTTGGCGTTCTCAAAGGGGTTGTGTGACGAGAGTGAGCCAGCCTTGTGGCAAAAGAGCTATGCTGACGAAATCGAACTATGGATTGATCTTGGTTTGCCGGACGAGAAACGCATCAAGCGCGCATCACAACGTGCTCAGCAAGCCGTACTGTTTGCCTATGATGATCATGCCGTCGGGCCTTGGTGGCAACAAACGCAGCCGAAAGTCTACGGTTTCGATAATCTATCGATTTATCACGTTAATGACGGGCAAATGGCCGCGTTAGAGAGCGTGTGTGAACGTACCATGCAGCTGCAATTTACCATCCAAGATAGTCAAATTTGGTTAAATGCAGGGGAAAACTCGTTTGAGATCACCCCAGAAAAACTGCAATAAATTTTTCCAGTAGCATATAAAAGGGTTTGTTTTTACAGGCCCTTTTTTATTTATACCCAATTTCAGCGTCAAACGACTTGGAAATAGCCGACTATTCCACGGCGTCGATTTCCTTGAACTTGGATTTGTGATTCGGCTCTGAATTCTGCACATTGAAGTCACTTGGGTATACGCTACGTTTTCAACGCTTTTTATAAGGAGTGGGCAATGGCTGGAGAGCTGTTTCGCAGTGCGCAAACGCTGTGGCACTACATGAATTTGGCGCATCAAGCCGCGCATGCTGATGTGATCTTGATTTTGGGGAGCAATGATCTTCGCGTCGCGGAATATGGTGCGACGCTGTACCATCAAGGCGTTGCCCCTCTTATTGTGTGCAGTGGCGCCGTTGGCCGGCTGACACACGGCGTGTTTTCACAATCAGAAGCGGATGCGTTTGCTCAGGTATTACGTGAAAACGGTGTGCCTGAAAGTGCCATTTTACGCGAACCTCGTGCGACCAATACTGGCGAAAATATTGCCTATTCCCGGGCCCTGCTGGCCGAAAAAGGCATTGCGATATCACGGGTGCACGTATTGCAAAAGCCTTATGCTGAGCGTCGCGCGTACGCAGCGGTCGCCAAGCAATGGCCAGGTGTTGAGGTAACGGTGAGCTCACCCGCCATCGCGATGCAAGATTATCCGACCGACGAGATCTCGTTTGCCGATATGATCAGTGCGCTGGTGGCGGATATGGAGCGGATCCGGGATTACCCTGCGCAAGGTTTTCAGCTAGCGCAGCCTATTCCCGATACGGTTCATCAGGCCTTGCAGGTGTTGAAAGAGCGCGGTTTTTGAAGCGCTATGGTAACGTGTTTAGTTTGAAGTGAGCGGCAGCGTTGGCTATTGCCTTGCTAGATTTAGCAAGGCCTTGCTTAATATCGAAGAGAAGAGAAGAGAAGAGAAGAGAAGAGAAGAGAAGGCACACTGGGCGATACAGTAAACACCTTCTCTTTTTATTGCGGTTTAGCCTCACTGCACCAATTTAAGTGGCTTAGCGTAGTGCAAAGAAGTGATCGACGGGCCCATGGCCTTTGCCAATTTGGAATCTGTCTGCGCCACTGAGCGCATGGGTAATATAGGTTTTTGCGCGATCAATCGCTTCATCCAGAGTGCAACCTTGCGCAAGATAAGACGCGATGGCCGAGGAGAGAGTACAGCCGGTGCCATGAGTGTTAAGGGTAAATATACGCTGCGATTTATATTCGTTCACGCTGCCTTGGCGGATCAAATAATCGGTCGCTAAGCTGTCAGCTTCTAAATGCCCACCTTTGAGCAGCACTGCAGGCGTATTGAGGCCATCGAGCGCACTAATTAAATGCTCAATGTCATCTTGTGAAAGATCATGAGCGTTTAAAGGACTTTGGGTTAATGCTAACGCTTCGGGAATATTTGGCGTGATCACTGTCGCGATGGGGAGCAGTTGCTCTTTTAAACACGCTATCGCTTCTTGTTTTAGCAGGAGATCGCCACTGGTCGCGACCATTACCGGATCGAGAACAATGTGTTCAGGCTGATATTGCTGAAGCTTGGCGGCAACGGTGGTGATGATGTCGCAGTCTGCAAGCATACCAATTTTGACGGCTTTCACTTCTAAATCAGTAAAGACAGCATCTAACTGCGCGGCGACAAAATCGATAGGCACAGGGAAGATACCGCTGACACCTTGGGTGTTTTGTGCGGTGAGTGCGGTGATCGCACTGCAAGCATAGCCGCCTGTTGCTGAGATGGCTTTGATATCGGCTTGAATACCCGCGCCGCCGCCACTGTCTGAGCCGGCAATAGTAAGAGTAATAGGTGTAGACATGAGTTTCCCTATAGGTCATAGGGCGTGGTAACAGACTGAGAGAAGACGTGCTCAGTTAGTATCCCTACGCCAGTATTAACTGAATCAGGTTCAACGGGTCCTGCGCTTATGCGCAGTCTCAGCCAATGGCTCCCCGACTAACATACTGTCTTGAAAGACTATCTCGATATTACACACTGCAATATCGGATTGTCTATAGAAGGAAACGGATATTACGTTCTACTGACAGAGATAGCGGTAGATGATTCTACAGCAAGGGCATCTCTCACTGACGCGGTGCGTTGACTATTTCGCTGGACCCCAGCCATGGCGTTCAGCAACAACTTGCCACTCAGGTTTTTTTGCCGATGCTCTTTCAATACAGTATTTGGAGAGATCTTTTACCGTTGGATTTTGCGAGCCGATCAGATTGACGGGAGTAGAGCGGTATTTAAAGCGCGGGTTGACGTGCATGCGCTGCAGTAACTTGATCACTTTATCGAGCCGAGCGTGGAGATCTTTATCATTGGTAATGTTCATTACGCGGCCCAGGCTCGTAATATGGTTGGCGATGGTGTTCATTTCTTTTAGGGCAGCGATAGTTTCGTCATACATCGTCGTTTTATCCTTCAATGTGCAATGGCGATAGCATATATCTTTGTGCGTTAGTGCAAATAAACCTCGGGGTTAATGGTTTCTTAACTGTAGGTACTTGCTTGCTATTTGCTTTTAACTTGAGCGGTTTCGCTATTTGGTTTTGATTAATTTCAGCGAACGTGAGTGCGAAGTTTTCACACGCAAAAGTGACTAAATTTTCTACACAGATTATCACATCATCATGATTAATAAAAGAAAATGGCGGGAAGGGGAGCGAGTGTTTATGTGAGAGCAGGGAATAAAAAAGCCAGCTAAGTTAGCTGGCTTTCTCAATTAGTTCTGCTTTTGATACAAGAAGTATACAGGCTCGTCATTATCGTTATTGTACTTAATAAAGAACTGATCGTGCTTCAACGGTACAAATGACGCGATAGCTAGATTATGTCGAGGCTTAGGAATACCTTCTTTTGAATACTGCTGCATTTCCAAACGCATCGCTAGGCGGTATTTGGTGAATTGGAACAGTGTTCTTTCTGTTGAAGTATAGTAGTTACTTGTCTGATACAGCGTATTGTAATAATCGTGGAACAATGCAGTGCTCTCACTGATATACGCTTGTGACGTTACTCGATATGGGTTTTCCAAGTGAGTAAACTCAGACGATGCCATCCATTTACCACTGAACTGGAAGCTGGCCTTCATATCTTCTTGGTGTTCGACATAAGCAATACCGCCACCGAAGCTAGCAATAATCAATAAAGCCGAAATAATTATCTTATATTGCATGAAAGCAGTCTCCCTTCTGGTGAATCGATACTACAAACGATCAAACGTCCTTGGCGATCTTTGTCAATAAAGAGAGGTTGACTCTTATCATAGCGTTGTTTCAGTCTTTCAACATCAGATGCGCCCACACGCTCTGACAGTTTCACCCAAGAAGCACTTTCGCTTTTACCCGCGAAGTGACGGTAGGAGATTTCGCCCACTTTAAAGGATAAGCCCATTAAAGCTAAGACCAATGCAAAACCCGCTAAGCTACCTAGGAAACCAAACTTTGACGCAGAAGACTGCTGATAAATATCATTAAAGTTTGACTCTAAGTTTGTCGGCGAAGTCGTATATTTGATTGGGGTAGGAGCAACCGTCAATACGTAGCCAAAGTCAGGTACTTTTCGGATGATTTGCGCGTCGACGTCATTGAGCTTCTCACGAAGGTTCACAATAACACGGTCGATCAGGTTTTCATCCAGTGAACCTGTTTGCCAGATATTGTCATGCAGTTCCTGTGGCTTGACCGGCATCGGATACGCTCGAACAAGTGCGAGCAATACCTGTGCTTCTTTTAACATCAACCAATGGGTTTGGTCTCTCAGGTCAAGATAATTGTTGGAGAAGTCGCAGGTGATATCACCGATCATGTAGACCAGCGCGTCAACGCGGACAGTGTTCTCCTGTACGTCCTTTTCTTCTGCAGCTTGCGTTTGCATTGTCCAAAGTTTCCAAATTGAGCCTTAAGCACCTTTATACCACTTCATTCATCTAGCTGAATGCTCAGACCTCGAAGCTCCGGCTCATATCACGAACTTAATGTAAATTTATGAATTTATAAAGTAATTAACTGAGGTCTGCATCATGATATTGCTGGGTAGGCCAGGGATGTTGCATGAATGTAAATCTTTGCAATTATTAAGAAATGTAGCTTGATGATAATTTTATTTTTTACATTTATGCCCTGAGGCTAAGGCGTTATCGTTTTTCGTCATGTGATGTGCTGAGCAGTGAAAATTGATCACCTAAATACTTTCTATAGTTGTCAATTACGGTTCAACTCAGGGTGTAAAGGCAATTTTTACTCATTCCTGCGTCAGATCTGCCATCTGGAGTGCTATTTAGCCGCTTTTGTTGCGATAAATCTTTGAGTTAAGTCACGTTACCGTGATTGCTTGGCAGAAAATTGATTTGCAAGTAATTAGCTCATTGCGTCGTCAACGGCCTTAGAAAGCGATCTGAATGGGGTCAATGGATGGGGAAATTTAATCGTGGAAAAGAAAAAGCGCAACACCGATGTGCTGCGCTTTGTGTGAGCTTGTGGCTCAGGATTTGTATAAGCTAACTACAGCTTGAATTGGCGTACGAGCATGTCTAGTTGCGTACTGTGATCCTCAAGGCTTTCACAGGTTTTCTGGGCCAGACCGACGTGCTCTAAGGTCGCGTTACAGCTATCGACAATCTCATGCACAGTGTGGCTGAGATCTTCCGTTAGCTTATGCTGGCGATACGCCGTTTCTGCAACTTGGGTATTCATATCGGTAATTGTCGCGATAGTCGAGTTCATCGACACCAAGCCGGCATAGGTCTGCTCGCTTTGCTCTACCGTATCTGTACCTGCTTTTGCATTGGAACGCATTGCTTCGGCGGATTGTGAGGTGATCGCTTGCAACTGCTCAATCATGGACTGAATTTCGCCAGTGCTATCTTGGGTTTTGCTCGCAAGCGAGCGTACTTCATCAGCGACCACGGCAAAGCCTCGGCCTTGCTCACCAGCGCGCGCTGCTTCGATGGCGGCGTTTAGCGCTAGCAAGTTGGTTTGATCGGCGATACCGCGGATCACGTCAAGAATGGAAACGATCGCACTCACGTTCTGCTCAAGGTTTTGGATCATTTCACTGGTTTGCTGGATCTCTACCGCTAACTGGCTAGTTGCTGTGGCGGAGTTTGAGATATTGGCGCTCAATTGGGTTGATTGCTCGCTCATCGATTGCGTCGCTTGCGCGGTATCAGTCGCGCTTTGGCTGACGTTCTCACTTGATGAGCTTAGATCATTGATCGACTCTGCCACTTGCTGACATTGTATCTGCTGCTGATGACATGCAGATACCACATTTACCGACGCGCTGTGTAGCTCATTGGCTTGTGCACGAACTGAGTGTGCCGCAGTGACGACATTACATAGCGTGGCTTGGATTTTGCCCACAAAGGTATTAAACGCTTCAGCTAATTCACCGACTTCATCTTGGCTGCTGATAGCAATGCGTTTTGTCAGATCGCCTTCACCTTGCGAGATATCTTTCATCGCGTCAGTGAGGTGACGAATAGGGGTGACCACCATGCGCTGGGTAAACCAAATGATGACGATGCTAATTAGGATGGCGCCAAGGGAGCCGATCATCAGCCAGTTGTTGGTACTTTCAGCGCTGGCATCGATGGCCGCCGTCAATGCGGTGCGTTTATCTTCGATTTCTGCACGGATCACTTTCAATAGATCGCGCATGCCTTCGAAATCTTTCTCAGCTAATTGTTCGTTAGCTTGATAGAACATAGTGGCTTTGGTTGGGTTAAGCACCATGTACTCGTAGCGTTTTTGCCAACGATCATAATCGGCGTACAGTTTATCGATGTTCGCGCGGCTGCTCTCAGGGAGATAACCAATATCAATCAGTTGATAAACCGATTGGATACGAGGACCTGCCTTAGGGGCGTTGTCATAAAAGTTGAACTTGTGCAGCTCCGTAGCTTCTTTATCGCTAGGATCGGCTAACGCCATGCTGGCACCAGCTGACATCACCTGGTACATATCACGATAGGCATCTTCTAGCTTATCAAGTACGGGCTGCACTTCTTCACGCAATAATACATTGGTCTCATTTTGTTGTTGGTAACCAACAATGACTTTAGAGATCAGCAAAAGGAATATTGCAACAACAACAGCGATAGGGAAGGCTAACTTATACTTAAAGCCCATATTGTTTAACCAATTCATATAGCCTCAATATTTTGGGTTTATGGAAAAAGACGGGTCCTTGTCTAATGATGATTTTTTAACCCGCGATATACGTTTACTTTACTTTCGTCAATTTTTTGAGCGCATAGGTATTCATCCATGGAATGCGTTGTCATGGCTGAATGACCTTATTGTTATTCATATAAGTAATTTGTAACAGTAAGTTATTTCGATTGTGTGCGTGAATGCTTATTATTGAAGTGATTTTTTCCGAAATTTGTAGAACAACAACTTAATTAAAATACTTGCGGCGCATTAAAATACGAATATACTGTACATATATACAGGTGTCGTGTTATGAATGAGCTAATCAATTTACTTGAACGCAAACATCTGATTTGGCGCGGATGTGCCAATGATGAATCTACAGATTGTCTCTCTTCTGGCTTTGCGTTATTTGACGAAAAAACGAATGGTGGTTTCCCCCGACAGGGCGTCATTGAAGTGAGCTCTGAATGGGGAATTGGCGAGTTACGCCTATTGTATTCCGTGTTGAAAGAGAAGGTGGCGAGTCGGTTGCTGGTTTTGATCCAGCCGCCAGGTTACGTTAATGCCGCTTATTTCCAGCGCCAAGGTATTGCACTCGATAAGGTGCTGGTGATATCCCCTAGCGCGCCGAATGATGCGCTTTGGGCCGCTGAGCAATGTTTGAAAAGTGGCGCGTGTGGTGCAGTGTTATTGTGGCAGGAAGAGTACGAGATCCATCAGATCAAACGCTTGCAGATGGCGGCAGAAACGGGTGATAGCCTGCAATGGCTGTTTCATCTTCCGCAACCACAGCGTATCTCTTTGCCTGTGACATTGAGTTTGGCGCTAACCCCTGATGAAAACGGTACTGGGGTGGAAGTCGTAAAACGCAAAGGGGGTTGGTCAAAAGGACGCTTTGTGGTTGATATGCGCAGCGTCTCCCCACAATTAACCGTACGGGATTCGCGCTCAAGTAACGCTGCAGCTCACTCTTCGACCGTGGTGGCATTTCCACAGTTGCGCCGAGGTTAGTATGACCTTATGGCTTTATTTACATTTTCCGGCATTACAGTTAGACAGTTTCTACCTAACCGACACTCACCCTGAATGTGCCGAGAGCACCGCAGTGCTGATTGTGGAAAGCCATTTTCACCGTATCACCCAATGCAATCAGATCGCGCAGCAAGCGGGGATCTCTGTGGGTATGGGGTTAGGCACTGCTGCTGCGCTTTGCCCTGATCTGCAAGTCTACCCTTATGACGAAACGGTAGAGCGACGACGGTTAGAAGATATTGCGCATAGCTTGTATTCCGTGACGGCGGAAATGAGCTTTTTCCCTCCGAACGGTTTGTTGCTACGTGTGACAGATATGCTGTCGCTTTATGGCTCTCTCGCCAACTACTGGCGTCGCGTCACGCAGCATCTGGCCCCTTTGAATGTGAGCTATCAGTATGCGACAGGCTATTCGCCTTTAGCGGCGCGTCTACTGGCGCGTAGCGGATTTAATCACATTAGCGATGACAGTGAATTATTGTTAACTGCAGTCAAACAGCGGCCGCTACAGCAATCCGAGCTGAGTGAGAAAACCATCGAGAAACTGCAACGCGTGGGGGTGGATTCACTCGCGTCGTTGTTGGCGCTTCCTATGCAGGAGGTGGCGCGGCGTTTTGACATCGATCTGGTGAACTATGTCGGCCGTCTAACCGGACAGTTTAAGCATCCCGTGGTGTTTTATCATCCGCCGGCGGGGTTTGAACGTTACCTTGAGCTGTTGTTTGATTTTGAGCATGTTCAAGGTTTACAAAAGCCACTGTCACGTTTATTTCGTGAGTTATCGCAATGGTTGGTGGCGCGAGATCAGCTGGCTTACCGCGTCGACATTGTTTTGCACCAGCGTGATAAGGACGACGCGACTGTGGTCGTCACCGCTGCGCAAGGTGAGGATAAGGCGGAGAAATGGTTGTCGCTATCGAGTTTACGGTTCGAGTCTGTCAGCTTATCTGCGCCAGTCACCGCATTGACCTTAATCGCTACTAGGGTGGCGCAGCGTACCGTTGAGGCGCATGATCTGTTTGCGGGCAAGAAAGGGGCGCAGTCAGCACTGGAATTGGTGTCGGTGTTACAAGCTAAGTTGGGCGAGTCTGCAGTGAACGGTTTGCGGTTAAATGATGATCCTCGCCCAGAGTGTGCAACGATATACGAAAAACCATTAATGGGTATGAATACCTATATAGAGGAAGGTGTTCCGCTTAGACCGAGCTTTCTGCTCCCTCAACCTATGCCATTGACGGAGAAAGTCACGGTGGAACATGGCCCAGAGCGAATTGCAACCGGATGGTGGGACAACGCGGCCGTGATCCGTGATTATTTTATTGCCCGCGATGGCGTTGGCCGGTGGCTGTGGGTTTTTCGCACGCCAGATCAGCAGTGGTTCGTGCATGGCATCTTTAGTTAACTGGGCGTGAGGTTGTTGTCAATGCGCTACGCTGAGCTTTTCTGCCAAAGCAATTTTTCTTTTCTCGAAGGCGCTTCTCATGCTGAAGAGCTGATCTTACAAGCGGATTTTTTACGTTATCACGCTATTGCGATCACCGATGAGTGCTCGATGGCGGGTGTGGTGAGAGCGTGGGCGGCTATCAAGCAGCATCAACTCGATATTAAACTCCTCGTCGGCAGTGTGCTGCGATACAACGATGAGCTAGATCTGGTGTTGTTGTGCCCAACACGGGAAGCCTACGCCGAACTGTGTCGGGTGATCACTAATGCGCGCCGCCGTAGTGAAAAAGGAGAATATCAGCTTTCAGAGTGGGATCTGATGTCGGTGCGTTTGTGTTTGGTGATTTGGTTGCCAAAGCAGCAAGCGTGCGATCAACATTGGGGCGCATGGTTAAAGCGCCACCATGCATCTCGGTTATGGATAGGCTTGCAGCGCCATTTAGGGCCCGATGACTTTCACTATCAGCAACATTGCGAGCAACTCGCTGCGCAGTTCGAGCTTCCAATCACTGCGTGTGGTGGGGTGTTGATGCACAACGCTGAGCGTTTACCGTTGCAGCATGTATTAACGGCAATTCGTCACGGTGTGACGGTGGAGCAAGCTGGGAAGCGGTTGTTAGTGAATAGCGAGCGTACCCTGCGTTCGCGGGAAAAACTGAGCAAGCTGTTTCGCGCTGAATGGTTGGCTGAAAGTGTCCGCATTGCTGATTTATGCCAGTTTGAGCTCGGCACCTTGAGCTATGAATACCCCAGCGAGCTGATCCCCAAAGGTGACACGCCCATGTCGTATTTACATCGCCTTGTAAAAGCAGGGGCAGATAAGCGCTTTCCTGAAGGGATACCATGCGGCATTCAAGCCACCATTGATAAAGAGTTGTATCTTATTGAGGAGATGAACTATCCGTATTTTTTCCTCACCATTCACGACATTGTGATGTTTGCGCAATCGCGCGGCATTTTATATCAAGGGCGCGGCTCTGCGGCGAACTCAATCGTTTGTTACTGCTTAGAAATTACCTCGGTCGATCCGCGTCAAATTTCGGTACTGTTCGAGCGTTTTATCAGCAAAGAGCGTAATGAGCCGCCGGATATTGATGTCGACTTTGAGCATGAACGCCGCGAAGAAGTGATCCAATACCTTTACGAAAAATATGGCCGTGAACGTGCAGCGCTCGCCGCCACCGTGATCTCATACCGTTTTAAAAGTGCGATTCGTGATGTTGGCAAAGCGCTGGGTATTGCTGAGTCGCAATTGGATTACTTCATTAAGAACGTTAACCGTCGTGATCGTAGCCAGAACTGGCAGGGGCAAATTGTCTCACTGGGTTTGCAGCCAGAGTCGTTGCGGGGTCAGCAGTTTATCCAGTTAGTGGACGAACTGATGGGCTTTCCGCGGCATCTATCACAACATGTGGGCGGCTTTGTGATCGCATCGGGTCCGCTGTACGAGTTGGTGCCGGTTGAAAATGCGGCAATGGACGGCCGTACTGTGATTCAGTGGGATAAAGACGATTTAGAAAATTTAGGCTTATTGAAAGTGGACGTGTTAGCACTCGGCATTCTCACGGCCATTCGTAAGTGTTTTACCTTGATTGAACGCTGGCACGGACGCAAGTTGACTATTGCGGACATTACCCGCATGCAAGATGATCCTAAGGTGTATGACATGATTTGCCGCGCCGATACTGTCGGGGTGTTTCAGATTGAGTCTCGCGCGCAAATGAGCATGCTGCCGCGCCTTCGCCCCCGCTGTTATTACGATCTTGTGATCCAGATTGCGATTGTGCGACCTGGGCCTATCCAAGGGGATATGGTGCACCCATTTTTGAAGCGTCGAAATGGTGATGAGCCGATCTCCTACCCATCAAAAGAGGTGGAAGAGGTTTTATCACGCACCATGGGTGTGCCAATTTTTCAAGAGCAAGTGATTAAACTCGCGATGGTGGCGGCTGGCTTTAGCGGCGGGGAGGCAGATCAACTGCGCCGCGCCATGGCCTCATGGAAGAAGAACGGACAGCTGATGCAGTTTCGCCAGAAACTGCTCGATGGCATGGCGGCACGGGGGTATCAACGTGAGTTTGCTGAGCGAATTTTCGAGCAGATCTGTGGTTTTGGTGAGTACGGTTTTCCCGAAAGCCATTCCGCAGCATTTGCGGTGCTGGCTTATACCTCGGCCTGGTTGAAGCATTACTATCCCCATGCATTTTACACTGCGTTGATGAACAGTCACCCGATGGGCTTTTACAGTTTATCTCAGCTTGTTCAAGATGCGCAGCGTCATCATTTACCAATCTATCCGGTCTGCGTCAACCATTCCGACTGGGATCACTCGGTTGTTTATGAGCAAGGACGTTATGGCGTGCGGCTAGGTATGCGGTTGATTAAGGGGATGTCGCAACACAGTGCTGAGCAAGTTGTCGCTCATCGTCCGCCTGAAGGGTATCGCCATGTGGGCATGCTGCGCCAACATCAGATCGCCGCGCGTGATATCGAACGGCTGGCATCGGCCGATGCGTTAAAAGTGTTTAATCACGATCGATTTCAAGCACGGTGGGCGTTGATGGATAACCTTGATGCGCTGCCTTTATTTCAAGGAATTGAAGAAGCGGCGCCCCAGTACGCGAATGCACCGGATCACGTCACGTCCTTACGGGAAGATTATGCCGCTACCGGTTTGAGCTTAACCCATCATCCGATCACACTCTTAGCCAACGGCGGACAACTCGGGCGCTTTACACGCCAGCGTGATTTAGTGCACTTAGCGCATCGCTCGTTAGTGACCGTCGTGGGTGTCGTGACCGGAAAACAATCGCCCGGTACAGCGGCAGGGGTGACCTTTTTCACGCTAGAAGATGACACGGGCAATATCAATGTTGTGGTGTGGTCAGGCACAGCCAAAGCGCAGCAAAAGGCTTATCTCACTGCGAAAATCTTGCGGATCAAAGGCATTTTAGAGCGCGAAGGCGATGTTATTCACGTGATTGCTGGCCATTTGGAAGATATTACCCCGATGCTTGCGGGTTTGCAGACCCGCTCAAGAGATTTCCATTAACCATTAGCCATTAGCCACTATAGCTGCCCTGCGGTGATGGCTCGGATTGATAAATCAGTAATATGTTGTGTGACTTCTTCGCGCATGGTGTGCCTCTGGAACCAGCATCTTGAAGCCACTTGGGTATAGTTATAAAACGTGGCGTAAATTGCACAGTGAACAGTGGGCTGATTTAGCCGGAAATCAAAGCTGGATCGCGCGGTAAATGTGTAATTGTTGACGAAATGCTAACAAAATTGATGATGGTGTTACTAACAAGGAGGTGGGTATGGATTACCACATTAGTAAAACGCGTTTTCGCTCAGCAAGCATTGCCAACAACCTATTGAAAGATAGTGATGTGCTGCCGGTTTGGCTGGCAGTGCCAACCAAGCCGCATCAACGTGTTGAAACCGTGTTGATTGTGCTACCCGGTTTTGGCGGAAGCGCACAGGCGTGGTTAGATGAGCTAGAAATAGCCCAGAAGTTCTGTGATTTAGCTGGAGAAAATGAGCTGGCTTTGCCGCTGATTGTGATCCCTGAAATTCATACCCGCTTTACCTCTACGGTGTACTCAAATAATTCAGCTGCAGGTGACTGGATCGGTATGGTGTGTGACGATCTTAGTCAGCTAATTACTGAGCAGCTGGGCTATTTGCCGAAAAACAAGTGGCTGATTGGTCATAGCATGGGCGGCAGTGGCGTCTTGAATGTGGTGATGGCCAGACCGGGCTGGTTTGATGCTGCCTTTGCGATGAGCCCCGCTACACTGGAACCCAACAATGGCGCCTGGTTACGTGAGCTTTATGATGAAGGTAGAGAGGCGTTAACACAGGCCGCTCAGCAAGAAAAACCGGAAGACCACTTAGATGTATGGCGTCATTTGTGGGTTGGGTTAATGCAAGCTTTGGCACCAAACCCAGAAGCGCCGCCGTATTACTGCACGGTGCCAACAACAGATAACGAATGGCAAGCGCTTACAGATACCGCGCGTCAAGCAACAGATTTGCTGGCAGACACGCCAACGCGGAAGACGAAGTTAGCCGTCGATATTGGCGAGAAAGAGCCGGGCTTTGTCGGTACAGTCGCCAGAGTAAAAACATTAAACGAGCAAGGCGCGGACATTGCGCTGTTTACCCATTCCGGTGCGCATACGGATCAGATGGCAACAAGCCTTGATTATGTGCTGGCGTGGCTGATCTCTCAGTAACTGTCTCAATATCAAAAAATAGGTTGGTGGAAATAAAAACAGCCAGTCGAAACTGGCTGTTTTTCACTGCGTTTTAGTGGCCCGTGGCTGGCTTTATGCTTTACATCATCTAAGGTGAGGAGCGATTAAAAGCCAGGTACGCTGACTGATTGAACGTTATACTCTTCTTGTTTAGGCGCATCTGGCACTTCATCCGGCACATTAACCGCAGGAATGCTTGCTGTTGACGGTACGCCGACAGGAATATCCACCGCAGGCAGGTTCACTTCAACAACCAATGGCGCTGGCACGTCTGAAGGAACATCAATCGCAGGGATCTCAGTGGTCGCAGGTTTAGCGGCTGGAACTTCAATAGCTACTGCTGGCTCTACTGCGGCTTTAGGTGCGACAGGAGCGGGCGCAGCGGGTGCTTCCACTGGAGCGACTGGCTGAGCCGGAGCTGCTGGTTGCTGAGCTGGCGCTGAAACCGGTGCGGCCGGGCGTGCTGGTGCAACCGGTGTGGTAGCGCCGGAAGCTTCTACCTTCTGGCACTGCCAACCCCATGATTGCTGTTTTGCCGCAAACTCAGCGGCTTGCTTTTCACAGTAGCCTGCAGAGTTAGCCGCACGCCATAATGTTTGCACATCACCGCCTTTGGTGTAAGTCACATTACACGGAACGGCATTGCCGCTCGGGTACTGAACCTCGATCACGCGCAATGCGCCACCTGATTCACAACGATAGACGATATTTTCAACTGCCATTAGTGGCAGTGATGTCAACATTGCTGCAATGAAGATCATCCGTTTCATTTAAAAACCTCCAATATAGGATGGCAGTCTGGCTGCGCCACACTGCTATACCGACTCAACTGAGTAAAATGAGCACATGCTCTGTTGTAAAGGACGCTCATGCCTGTTCTACATGCTATTTATTGTTATGCAGACTTTACTTGTTTTAATCTCATTGGCTAATGGTATTAAAAACGCTTGGGCACGAGGTTACAGAATCTCAACGCAATACTGACATAGATTTGGTTTGAATTTAAGCGATTAAACAAAAAAACAATGTACAATTAAGGACTAAATGGCTAAAGTCGACTCAATATCAAAGAGTGAAGTAACAAATTGCAGAGAATGAAAAAAACATCTTCACTCATTGTGGGTAAAAGAATAAGTATGGTCGTGTGTTACGCAATGTTTGACGACTCTGACAGATAATAATGATGGACATAGGTATATGGATTCGATAACGCAGGCGGCATTGGGGGCAGTGGTTGCGGGAGCTGCTGCCGGTAAACGCTGTAATGCTAAAGTCTTGCTGGCTGGGGCAGCGCTTGGCACTTTGCCTGATCTCGATGTGTTGATTGACTATGGTGATCCCATCAGTGATATGGTCAAACATCGCGGTTTCAGTCACTCACTGTTTGTTCTTCTGCCTTTTTCCGCGCTCTTGGCTGGGGTTTGGCAACAGCTGTTTGCGCGAGACTGGCCTTATCGCACACTATTTCAAGTGATTGCGCTTGCATTAGTAACGCATCCGCTGCTTGATTGGTTTACCAGCTACGGTACGCAATTATTGTGGCCTATCCCGGGCGCTTATTCGCTGTCGAGCATCTTTATTATTGATCCTTTGTTTACGCTACCGCTATTAATAGCCGTTGCCGCCGCTGTTCGTTCGTCTGAACGTAAGGCATTGTATTGCACCCTTGGTGTAGCCGTATCGGCGCTCTATTTAACGTGGACGTTGGTGGCGCAATATCAAATTCGTGCGCAGGTTGAGGACGAATTGGCCCAGCGTAATATGGCCGCTGAGCAGATCTATGTCACGCCAACCCCATTTAATAGCGTCTTGTGGCGAGTGGTGGTGCTGCAAGAAGAGACCTATGCCGAAGGCTTGGTGTCGTTTTTTGATGACAGCACTGAGATTGCCTTTATCGAGCGTCCGTTAGGTGCATGGCCATTCGCGCATAAGCCGCCTTTACTGCAAGACCTGATCACTTTTTCCGATGGCTATATTAGCTACACTGAGAAAGACGATCAGCTCGTTGTTGCCGATCTCAGGATGGGAATGGCAGACTTCTTGGCGTTTCAGTTTGTATTTGCCAAGCGCAATGAGTTTGATCACTGGCGTTTAAGCCCGATTGAACAGTTACCAATGCAGGTTGGGGCGCTGCAACGGGTTCATGCTTTATTTGCTCGCCTTGCCGGCGATCAATCAATCGAGGCTGATCTATGCCGCGACTGCGATCGAACGGTGAACGTGGAGACGACAGTAGCAAGTGACGACCAGAGTTTGATGCCAGTGCAGGCTGAATTGCCGTAAGCGATCGCCTTGAGTCGTTGCTTAAAGAATGTTGCGATGGGACAGCTGAAAAGGAAGGGGTCAACGATGAAAAAGTGGTTAGTCGGCAGCGGATTGCTGTTACTCAGTGCACCGCTTTTGGCGACGATGGAATTTAGCCCAAGTGCAATATTGCAATGGGAAGCCAAGGCTTTTGCCGGTGAAACCGATTATCGACTGCATGGCGAGCACATCCTTGCGCAAAGTAATGGCTCGGCGTCGGGATTGTTTTATGAAAACACTATCGATTTGAACGCAACGCCGGTGTTGCACTGGCGTTGGAAACCGGTGGATTTTCCCAAGGTGACTGATGAGCGCGTAAAAGGTGGTGATGACTTCGCGTTGCGCATCTATGTGGTCGCGCGCACTGGATGGGGGCCTTGGAATGTTAAAGCAATTACTTACGTGTGGTCCCAAACCCAACGCAGCGGTTATGCCTGGGACAATCCCTTTGCTGGCGATAAGGTCAAAATGGTAGCGCTGAGAGACAGCAGTGATACACCTGACTGGACGACAGAGTCACGTAATATCCAGCAAGACTTTATGCGCTATTTTGATCTCGAAGTGAGCGAGATCTCTGCGATTGCGATCATGACTGATGGGGATAATAGCGGCTCAGTCGCGACAGGGCTATATAGCGGTTTACGTTCTGACAGTCGCTAGCGTATAAATCGTTGAGTAAACCAAAGCCGATGCATGCAGCATCGGCTTTGTTGTATCGGGGTAAGATGTATTGCTGATATGACCAAGTTTAAGTTTAAAAGATTAGCTTAGTTCGACATTCATTGACGGCTCCACTTCTTCCAACAAGCGAGTAATTTGCCATTTATCGGCTGACTCTGGGAGGCTCACTTCGAGCTTAGCGAAGAACAGCACTTGTCCAGCTTCCGGTACACCCAAACGATGGTTTTCAATTCTGAGCACATCAATCCCTAGTCGGTCTAGCTCAGCGGTAAGGTCATGCACCAGGCCCGTGCGATCTTTGGCTTCTACATTAAGGGTCGCTTTTTCCATTTTCAGCGGTTGCGCGTCGACGGCATCAATCACCCGAATATGGCATTCGGTAAATTGCGTTAAGGCGTGCTTTAAATCAGCATGTTGCGGTTCAGGTGCATCTATGCGAATAATACCGACGATCTGACCATCGAGACGGTGAATTTGGCTGACTAACCATTTACCATCATGTCGGTGAGTGACTTGGGCGAGTTGATGCATGATCTGGGGTCGATCCTGCCCCGCGAGAGTAATAGTGAATTGGGTGCTCATAATTTCCCCCTTTATATCGGTAAATCCGAGTTATCTCGAACAGTTACGAGTGTAGCAAACAGGGTATGGGCTATCAGTGACTAGGTTCATATTCAGGGGCGAATGTACCGAAAATGACTAAAAATTGGCGAAGCTGGCGCCAAACTGAACAGAAGTTGCTGCTTCTTGTGCCACAAAAGAGAAAGGTTTGAGATATCTGCCGCCTCAAGTACCCACACAGAGTGAAATGGTATAGAATACGGCCTTTCTTAATGCTGACTGAAGGCAATAATTATGTCTGGTTTACCAAATTGTCCTGAGTGTAACTCAGAATACACCTACGAAGATCAAAGCATGTACGTGTGCCCTGAATGTGCGCATGAGTGGTCGACGACGGGTGCTGATGAAGCGCAAGAAGATGAGCGTGTGATCAAAGACTCCGTTGGTAACCTACTGCAAGACGGTGACTCTGTTACTGTTATTAAAGATTTGAAAGTGAAAGGTTCATCTCTGGTCGTGAAAGTGGGTACCAAAGTGAAGAACATTCGCCTTGTTGATGGCGACCACGATATCGATTGTAAGATCGACGGCGTTGGCGCGATGAAACTAAAGTCTGAGTTCGTTCGTAAAGTGTAATTCCGACACTTATCGAAGAGGAAAGGACGGCCAAGGCCGTCCTTTTTTGTTTTCCAACCTTAAACCACCTTCTTTAGAAGGTGGTGATCGTTCTTTTGGGCTTTGCCCGAAGGACGCTCATGTTCAATATGTCCTCGTTTGTAACCAGCAAATCAAGGAGATAGAGAACATGAGCAGATATGAATCCGCCTCACATGTGTATTACAGATGCCAGTATCATATAGTGTGGACTCCGAAGTATCGCCTGAAAATACTCAAGGGTAATTTAGGTAAGGAGTTATACAGAAGCATCTACGTATACAGCAATATGAAGAAATGTAAGGTTGTAGAGCTGAACGTTCAAATCGACCATGTTCATTTGGTCGTGAGACTACCACCGAGCCTGAGTATTTCAAGCTATATGGGTTTTATTAAAGGCCGTACAGCGATTAGGTTATTCAATAAATTTCCGTATTTGAGAAAGAAAAAGCTTTGGGGTAACAAGTTCTGGCAGCGAGGTTACTTCGTTGATTCGGTAGGAATGAACGAGGAAATTATTCGCAGATATGTCAGGCATCAAGATCGAGTGGGGAAGGAAGAAGAGGAGCGCCAAATGAAGCTAGGTATAGAGAATTAACAGTGAGCCCCCTTATAGGGGGCCATTCAAAGCCACCTGCTTTGCAGGTGGATCTTTACTGCGTTCAATTCTTGCCGTCACTTCTTTTTATCACCGTCAACGCAACCCCCGCGCGTTTCCTTTCTTGTTGGCGATTAGTGAAAACGCCTAAGACGTTGTGTGCGTCATCAATAACTCTCTTTGTTTACACCTTGTGTTACAGGTGTTACTGCGATCTACCTCAAATAAACGGTGGCGTGTGATCCGCATCAATATGATAAAACCATAAGTCACTGACATACATGGATGTCAGTAAAGGCCGCGCTATTGCTGAGTAGGGCGTGACGGTATTGGCGTCAGGACAGCTGACTGGCAGTGATCACAACGCCGTTTTAACCCGTAGCGAAAGAGTGGCCAATAGTGCATGTCAGCGCTGATGTAACGCAACGCGAGGTTTCGATGAAAAAGCAAAGTGCAGTGCCGAAAGGGCGTTTATCTCGTCTCACCCAATTAGGACACCTTGCCGGAAAAATCGCCGGTAACGTCGTGACGCAGGGCGCGAAAGAGTTGACCAAAGGCGAAAAGCCGCAACTATCGAAGTTGCTACTGACACCACAAAACGCGACGCACATTGCGGAAAAGCTGTCGAAAATGCGCGGCGCAGCGATGAAAGTGGGCCAGCTGCTCTCGATGGATGATGGCAATATATTACCGCCCGCCCTCAGCCAATGTATGGCGATGTTGCGTGATGGCGCGAGCCCTATGTCGCAAAAGCAACTGATACAGCGCCTTGAATCACAGTGGGGCACGCAATGGTTGGATCGCTTTGGCGCATTTTCACTGAAGCCTTTTGCTGCCGCCTCCATTGGCCAAGTCCACAAAGCCCATTTGGAAGACGGCACACCCGTCGCGGTAAAAGTGCAATACCCCGGCGTAAAAGAGAGCATTGATAGCGATGTCAGCAACGTTGCCACGTTGCTCAAAGTTACCGGCTTGGTGCCAGCGGCGATTGACATTGAACTGTTCTTAGATGAAGCGACCAAACAGTTACACGCTGAAACCGATTATCTCGCTGAAGCTGAGGCGATGGCCGCGTATCAACGTGAATTTCACGCTCACCACTCCATTAAAGTGCCTAGTCCGATTTTATCTTTGACCACCGCTGAAACCCTGACCATGACGTACTTAGAAGGGGAGGAGATCACCGCCTTAGCGCAAGAGCCGCAAGAGGTGATTGATCAAGTAATGAGTGAGATGTTCTCGCTACTGTTCAAAGAGATGCTAGAGATGGAATTGCTGCAAACGGATCCAAACTACGGCAACTATCTCTACCTGCCGAAAACGCGCCAAATAGGGCTGCTAGATTTTGGCGCAGTGAAAGCCTTCCCCCCTGAATTACTGGCGGGTTATCGGATGTTAATGAGCGCGGCGATAACCGAAGATAGAAATGCGATCCATGCCGCCGCGCAGCAGATTGGCTTTTTTGATACGCCATTGTCAAAAGAGCACCAAGCGTTAATCGTAGAGGTGTTTTGGATCGCTTGTGAGCCGTTGCGAACGCAAGGAGCCTACGATTTCAGCAATTCAACGGTGGTCGAGCAAGTCAAAGCGCTTGGCATGACGCTGGATAGAAATGAGTGGCACTCACCACCGATCAACGCTTTATTTATTCACCGTCGTTTTGGGGGAATGTACTTGCTCGCTTCACGCTTGAAGGCCAAGGTTGATGTAAGATCCTTATGCCAAGCGTACCTAGAAAAGCAATCCGAAGGTGTTTTATAGGCGCGTTCTAAGGGTCGGAATTTAACTGTCGGTCTTAAAACCGCCATCGTTTGATGCGGTCCATCTCTTATGAATATCAAGCAGTGCCTATTTTGGTGCTGCCAAGCCGTTGAACGTCATAGCGCGAGCTTTAGCGCGTTAGATGATTTTCAATAAATAACGAAGGGAAATGCCTGCCAATATTTTATGGGTAGAAGATTCTCGAAACTCATATGTAATTTGCTGCAAATAAAAATAGGAGGGTTTGAACTCTGTCGTCAAACACACTAGCGTTCCTTGGTATTTTGGCTAGATTGTGTAGTGTGACATTTCAGCAAATTAAATAGAGGGATCCATGGAAATTTCAGTATTTATTGACAAGCTACTCTCATTTCCGACTGGATTCTTTTTCGTCCCTTTCTCTATTATCTTCTTTATTATGCTTATCGACATGGTATTTGATTTTGTCGGTGAGATTTTCGATGGTTTTGATGGCCTCGATTTTGATGATGCGACCGGTGGCAGCCTATTATTGCCGCCTATTCTCAGCAAAGTGCCGTTACCGATGGCGCTTTGTTTGACTTTCTTTATTGGCACGATCATCAGCTTCTATGTTTCGGAATTTATTCCCGCCTTGCCATCTATCGCGAATTGGATCATTGGTGCGGTGCAGTTGTTAGCCACCGCCTTTTTGTCACTGCATATTGCGGCCATTGTGTTTAAGCCGATTGCCCCGCTTTTTGATCAAAGCAAATCGTTTGCCACTGTGGTGTATGTCGGCCTTACAGGTCGAGTGCACTCTCCTGAGGTGAATGCGAGCAGTGGCGAAGTCATGGTGAAAGACAAAGGCACCGAATTCCTATTAGAAGCTTTTCATGAAGGCGAAGAGCCTCTGCGGTATGGTGACGAAATAGTGATTGTCGCAGAAGATTTAGAAAAGAAACGTTACGAAGTGATTAAGGTATAAATAAGCACTTTGATAATGCTATTTTATTACCGTGCTGTCGCTATCAGTGCGGATTAATAAAAGCTGTTTCATTAAGGTGTCAACGTTAGAAACATAAGTCAGTGCCTTTTTGATATTACGCAGCAAATGAATAAACCAGTCGTCTACGACTAGGTAGGGAAGCTAGGCGCTTTGCGTCAGCATTTAGGTTATACAGATTAATAATTTTTACTAAGGAGTCGGTAAATGGGGAGTATTGGAATATCGCCAATGGTGGTTTGGATTGGAGTGGCGGTTGTCATCTTCATTATGTTTTTATTGTTCCTGACTACGCGCTTCAAGAAAGTACGAAAAGAAGGTGAAGCGCTTATCGTGAACGGTAAGAACGCAACCCGTGCGACATTAACCAGTGCCATGGTGTGGCCAGTCATTAACCGTATGGAGTTTATGGATATTACCCGTAAACGTATTTCGGTAGAGCGTAGTGGTAGCCGCAGCCAAGTCGGTGAAGAATACGAAGGTCTGCACTGTAAAGATAACATCCGTGCCGACTTAAAAGTCGATTTCTACATTGGTGTGAATCACAACGAAGAAGATATCGCCCATGTCGCGAAACTCTTTACCACTGAAGGGGCGTCAGACATTGAGCGTTTGAAAGAGCACTTCCAGCCTAAATTCTCTGAAGCCCTAAAAACGGTCGTTCGTCGTTTCGAATTTGAAGAGCTCTTGACCGAACGTTTGAAGTTCCGTGGCGACATTAAAGAAGTGATCGGCAACGAAATGGATGGCTTTAAGATCTATGACGTTGTTATCGATAAAGTCGATCAAACCGCTTTGGATGCGCACGATCCGAATAACGTCTTGGACGTTGAAGGTATTCGTTTGATCTCTGAGAAAACCTCAGACAAGAACACCAAAACCAATGAAATTCGTCAACGCGAGCAAACGACAATCAAGCAACAAAACGTCAACGCCGAGAAAATTCGCCTAGAGCTTGATAAGCAAGAGAAAGAAGCCGAAGCAAATACTCGCCGCGAAGTAGAAATCATTGAAGCGCAGCAATCGGCACTGGCAGAAGAAAAACGTCAGGAATACCAACGCTCCATTGAGCTCGCGAAGCTAGAAACGGAAGAAGAAGTTTCGAAGAAACGTGAAAGCGTTGAAATGGAAGTGGAGCTGACCCGTACCGCGAACGAGCGTCAGATCGCAATCCAACGCGAAGAAGTTGATCGCGCTGTGGCGACCGAGAAAGTGCGCACTCAAGCGGAAGTTGCTGATCGTGAAATGGCGAAAGACACCGCGATTGAAGAGTCGATGAAGTCAGTGGCAGAAATGCGCTCTCAACGTGTGGAGATTGAACGTAAGATCGCCCGCGAAGAAGAAGAGACTGAAAACCTACGTGTTAATGAGCGAGTGAACCGTGAGAAGCGCGTTGCCTTGGTCGAAGCAGAAGCGAAAGCGGAAGCGAAGCAGCTTGAGTTGATCGTGACGGCGAAAGCGGAGAAAGAAGCCGCGAAAGAAGAAGCTGAACGCTTATTGATCCAAAAAGAAGCGGAGCTAACGGCGAAAACTCGTGAAGCGGAGAACAAGCTGGCCGTCACCACTCGTGAAGCGGAAGCGGCACACACCGTGATCGTGAAAGAAGCTGAAGCGCATCAAATTGCCCGTGTTAAGCAAGCGGAAGCTGAGCAAGAAGCTTTGATTAAGAAAGCCGAAGCTGAGCAAGTGGCGCGCGTTAAGCAAGCTGAAGCTGAGTTGGAAGCAAGCCGCACTGAATCTGAAGCGATGTACATCCAAAAAGATCGTGAAGCTGCGGCGAAAGAGCGCATGGCAAATGCTGAGAAAGAGTACATCAATGCGACTGGCCTAGCAGCAGTGAATGTAGACCGCGAGCGTGCCAACGTGATCCGTGAGACCGGTGAAGCAGAAGCACATGCATTGCAAAGTACTGGTGTGGCAGAAGCGGAAGCACTGCGTGCGAAAGGTTTGGCCGAAGCGGAAGCGACCAGCGCTCGTTTCGAAGCCGCGCAGCAATACGACGAGAAAACGCGCGAGTACGACAAGTGGGTTATGGAACTCAACCAAGCGAAAGAGCTGGAACTGGCGCGTTACGATGCGCAGCGTGAAATTGCGACCGCGAACGCTGGCGCATTGGCGCAAGCACTGGCTGCCGCAGATATCAAGCTGTTTGGTGGCGAAGGCATGGAGCAACTACGTCGCACTGTGGTTGATGCCGCTGTTATTGACAACAAGTTCAGCGAATCTCAGGTGATGGGCTCATTGGTATCAGAGTACCAAGACGGCACTCGTAGCCTGCCGCAAGATGTGAAAGATGTATTGGAAGGCACCGATCTGAAATCAAGCGATCTGGCGAACCTTGCACTGGCTAACATCTTGAACAATCAAGGTGGCTCTGTGGCTGATCTACTGAAGAAAATCACGCAACCTGGCGGCTCGTCAGAAGAGAAAGCGTAGTCACGCAAATCGCGTTATTTCTTTGATTAACAACCCGCTTCGCAAGAGGCGGGTTATTAAGGTATCAGTATGTCAGAAAACACCACACAAGCAGTCGCTGAGGGCGGCGCCTATGACGTGCTTAAAGCCCGACTCCTGCAGCAAGGCAACAAACTTAAATCGATTACCGGCGAGCTAAATAGCGCCCGCCAGCAAGTTTTTGGCGAGCAGAAGCTTAATTTGATCGGCAAAGCCAACGTGCAAACGGCGGCGAAATGTGTGCCGGTTGATATGGCGCAGGTCAATAACCAACTTTTGTTTGGTTACAATGTCACCGTAGGTCTGAAAGCAGCCCCCTCACTTCAAGATGTCTTTGGTCTTTATCAATTGCATCATAACGACGGTATTTTTCGCGTCGAGCCAATCCCGCTTGAACAAAGCTTCCTGAGCGATGCTAAATTCCTGCAAGAATTTACCGAATTATTCACTTATTACTCTGATGCGCGTCTGTCGCAAATCTCGCGTCACGAAAGTATTCTCTACATCGCGTTCCAAATTGGCTCGCGCCCAGAAGACGTTAAAGTCTTCCAGTTCCAACTCAATGCACACTCGGTAGAATATCTCGATTCCAACGGTCAGCGCTCATTAACGTCAGCGCGTCAGATGGACTTTGAATGGATAGAAACCACCCGTGACAATCACGTGTTGGGCAGCCATCCGCACGTATCGATTGAAGACAAGTTGTTTGTCGAATGTGTTGGCGGCGATTTGACCATCAAGGTGGAAGATAACACCGAAGATGGCAAAGGGATTTACCGAGAGGTAGTCGAAGATCTGCACCAAACGGTGTCGGATGCGCGGATAGCGTATGCCTTTGTTGGTGATTTGATCGCGCTAAGGGTGCTGCCTAACCGAGAAAAGCAATACCGTTACTACGTGTTTAACCCAATTAATCAGGAAGTTACCCGGGTTGATGCGTTGAGCGTGACAGCGAAGGTATTGCCAGAAGATCACGGCATTCTCTATTCGCACGGTTATGTGTTAACTAACGGCGAGAGCAAGCAGTTCGACATGCCTTGGCAGTCGTTGAACTTCTTCCAGCAGATCAACTCCCCTAATGGCGAGGATGTGTTGTACATCTTCTTTAATCCGATTGATGGGTATTACATTTCCTATACCTACAACATGATTGAGAAGAAGTTTGCCGCGCCGATGGAGTCGCACGGTTTCAGTATTTATCCGGATGGCCGTTTGCTGGTGTTCCAATCCGGTGAAAACGCCGAAGCGTCAACCATTCACCCATTACGGGTTTGGGATACGCCATTCTCTACCCAAGAGCACTACACCAACCTCAGTGGTGAAGGCGATCGCTCAAGCCCACTGTTTAATTTGGGTAACGCCGAGCTCGTCCGTGCCTTGTCGGCGGTACTCTCGGTGTGCCATTTGGCGCGTACAGAAGAAGTAACCCAAGCCGCGTATGAAGCCTTGATCCGCCAAGCGCAGTCGACGTTAGATCACTACCACTGGCTTTCGCACGATTATGCCCTCGGGGTGGGCTCGGCCATTGAAGAGCTGTTAACCACTGCCGACAGCATCATCGACGAGTTTGCCAAAGTGGTGCAGATGCAGGCGCACGCCAAAGAGGCGCTGGAAGCGGAAATCGTTGCGGTTAACTCCCTCGTTGGCAAGATCAAACTTGCACCGCGTTATGATGCCAAAGCGCTATTGTCGTTGCTAAACGATTTGCGCAAGCAAACCGGTCAAACCATGGTGTTGAAACAACAGCACTATATGGATATCGACGCGGTTGACGGCTTGTTAGAAGAGCTCAACGAGCAGCGTGATGAGCTCAACGCGTTATTGCTTTCTTTGTTGCAAAAAGAAGAAGCGTATCGCCCGTTCAAAGTCGAAATTGAACTGGTCGAAAAAGAGCTAGGAAAAACCGATAAAACGGCGGATATCAGTAAGCTTCAAGAGCGAGTGGAAGCCCTGCGCGCCGACCTTGCCTTGGTATCGGAAGAAGTCACCGCGATTGAAACCGATGATCCGACGCAATCAACGCGCATTCTCGATTTGACGACCGAAGTCACGACCATGCTTAATGCTGCCTCAGCCAAGCTGAGATTGAAGCATGACTCGGTGCAAAAGGAAGAAGTGACCTCCGAATTCAGCGCACAGTTCAAACTGCTCGCTCAATCGGTAAGTAGTGCGATGGAGCAGGCGAGCACACCGGATGAATGTGATACGCAGTTAGCGCGTTTGGTTGGTCAGCTTGAAAAGCTAGAATCGCGTTTTGCCGATTTCGATGATTTCTTAGGCGAGATCTACGCCAAGCGCGAAGAGATCCAGTCGACGCTTGATAACCACAAGCAGCAGCTGGTGGCCGCGCAGCAGCGCCGAGTTCAAAACTTATATCAAGCCGCGACAGTCACCTTAACCAGCGTTGAAAAACGGGTTTCGCGTTTTGAAGATGTGGCGGAGCTTAATAGCTACTTCACCACTGATGCCATGGTGATGAAACTGCGCCAGTTAACGGAAGATATCCGTGAGCTAGGCGATAGCGTTAAAGCGGATAGCTTGGCATCTAAAATCAAAGCGCTACAAGATGAATCCTTGCGAGCGTTACGTGATAACCAAGATATCTTCGAGCAAGGCGGTAAAGTGCTGCGTTTAGGTAAGCACCGCTTTAGTGTAAATCAGCAAAACCTCGATTTATCGCTGGTGGATCAGCAAGGTAAATTGTCGCTACACATTGCCGGTACCGAGTTTTATCAAGCGATTGACGACGAAGAGTTTCTCTCGCTGCAAGACAGTGCGCGTTTGGATGTGGCATCCGAGTCACCGGCGATCTATCGCGGTGAATATTTGGCGAGTTTGTTGCTTGAGCCTGACAGCGATGGCGGTGAAAGCGCGAGCATCGAGCAGTTGCTGGAAGAAAGCAAAGTGGGCAGTTTGCTGCATCGCGTGCAGCAAGTAGCCAGTCCTCGTTACCGCGAAGGGTATGTGAAAGGGATCCACGACTGTGACGCGGTGAAAATCCTCGATGCGTTGCTGCCTGTTTATCGTGATGCCGGATTGCTGCGCTACGGCCAAGCGGCACGTGCCACCGCGTTACTGTGGCTGCTGCAACAGAGCAAAGACGACAAAGCAGACTGGCAGCGCCAAGCGCGCAATGCGGTATTGATGCGCGAGCACCTTAACGCCGGCGCTGCGTTTGATAGCTTGCTGGATGAACTGAGCGCTGTCATTAGCCCTGTTGCTGATGCCTCTGTTAATGAAGCATGTGATTATGCGATCCATGTGTTGGCAGAGGGAGATAAGTCGATCAGGGTCAGTCAAGATGCGATCCGTTTGGCTGAGGACTATCTGCAGTTTCGCCGCAGCTTAGGTTGGTCGCCCGTCGATACTGAATCGATTGCCGAGAAGTTTGATGATCACGTGTTGTGGCTCAGTGCCTATACCGCGAAATCGGGCAGTGGCGCGGAGTTTATCACTGAAGCGGCGATGGTATCGGTGTGGACCGCAAACTCATTGCAACAACTGCAGCCCGTCGATTTCTCGCTCCGTTGTCAGGTTAAAGAGTTGTTGGGCGAGCACAAGCGTATCGACAGCGGTGAAATGACCTTAGTGCTGGATGATTTCCTGAACCGTGCCAAGTATCACCGCCAGTCAACGTTGCCGCGTTTTGAGTCGTACCAGAAAAAACGTACCGATCTGCTTGAGCAGTCACGCGATCAGTTCCGCTTGAGCGAGTTTATGGCCCGCCCGTTAACCTCGTTTGTGCGCAACAAGCTGATCAGTGAAAGTTACTTACCGTTAATTGGCGATAACTTTGCCAAGCAGATGGGCGCGTTAGGCGACAGCAAGCGTACCGATTTGATGGGTATGCTGCTGCTGATCTCGCCGCCGGGTTACGGTAAAACCACCTTGATTGAATACATCGCCCGTAAGCTTGGCTTGGTATTTATGAAGATCAATGGCCCATCGATTGGCCATGAGGTGACCTCACTCGACCCTTCTGATGCACCGGATCAAAACTCGGCGCGTGAGATAGAGAAAATCAACCTCGCGTTTGAGATGGGGAACAACGTCCTGCTTTACTTGGATGATATTCAGCATACCAATCCCGAGTTTTTGCAAAAATTCATCTCCTTGTGTGATGGTACCCGCCGTATCGAAGGTACGTGGAATGGCAGACCAAAAACCTACGATATGCGGGGCAAGAAGTTTGCGGTGGTAATGGCAGGTAACCCGTATACCGAGTCCGGTGAAGTGTTCCGCATTCCAGATATGCTATCAAACCGTGCAGACATC
Organism: Thaumasiovibrio occultus; assembly: GCA_019703815.1. Taxonomy (GTDB): domain Bacteria; phylum Pseudomonadota; class Gammaproteobacteria; order Enterobacterales; family Vibrionaceae; genus Thaumasiovibrio; species Thaumasiovibrio occultus. The sequence goes on from AP023053.1 coordinate 439,832, forward strand.
TATAACTTGGGTGATATGTTGTCGGATCAAAAATCAGCATTTGAATTGAGCTTTATTGAAAACTCACTCACGTCGAATCCTGTGCTGGCACCGTTGGCAACGCGCGATCTCAACGATCTCTACCGTTTTGTCGCAATGGCGGAAGGGGAGAATGTCGCGCTCAGCGATATGTCACACACCTATTCAGCAACCGAAGCCAATGAAATCACCGCAACCTTGCAAAAACTGATGACGGTGCAGCAAACGGTATTGAAAGTGAATCAACAGTACATTGCGTCAGCCGCGACTGCAGATTCGTACCGCGTTGAACCGCCATTTAAACTGCAAGGCTCTTACCGGAATATGAACAAACTGGCGGAGAAGATCTCGTCAGTCATGACCGAAGATGAACTGCAACAGTTGGTAAGAGATCACTACCAAGGGGAAGCGCAAACGCTGACTTCAGGTACCGAAGAGAACTTACTCAAACTGGCGGAGTTACGCGGCGCAATGACCAGCGATGAACGCGAGCGCTGGGAGTCGATTCGTTCGGGATATCAGCGCAAACAAACGCTAGGTGATGAAGCTGATCGTGCCGGCCAAGTTGTACAGCAGTTGGCGGCGCTGAATCAAAGTCTGGCCAATCTGACCAACCGTTTCTAACGAGCAGGGCGCTTGGCGCCCTTGCTGACGTTTGATGATTATGTAAAGGGAGGCAATATGCCTGAAAAAGAGTCTACCGGTGTAGAGCAATTACTAAACACGGTTACGCCGCTGACGGAAGGTGCGACCACCGAATTGACCCCTGAGATCGTCGCGATTGCAGAACAGTTCGATCCGATGGACAGTGTCGCGACGATCACTTTTGGCTCGGAAGCCTTAGAAGGGCTCACCAAGTTTACCGATGAAGTGCTTGATCAAATTAAGCTACGTGATTCAGGGCCTGCGGGCGATATTTTACAGGCCATGGTCTCGAACATGGAAAAAGCCAGCTTTGATCAGGTCAGCAATCCGGGCTTTTGGGCGCGCTTGCCATTGATCGGCGAACTATTCGATTCGTTCAAGAAGTTTGCTGACGGATTTGATACCGTGAGCGGACAACTTGAGCAGTTAGCGAAGCAGTTGGAAGGTCAAGCGAGCAAACTGGCGCACGATGTCCGTCGCTTAGATGGCTTGTACGATGAAAACCTCAACTTGCTGAAAGTGCTGGAAGACTTCATTGCGGCCGGTGAGCACAAAGTGGCCACAATGCGCGATACTTTGTTGCCAGCATTGCTAGCGAAGTCCGAAAGCACTGGCGACGCGCTAGATGCGCAGCATCATCGTGATGCACAGCAGGCGATGGTAAGGCTCGAAAAACGCGTACACAACCTGAAGCTAACGCGAATGGCAACGATTCAAACCGCGCCACAAATTCGTTTGTCGCAGGAAGGCAATAAGATGTTAATGGAAGATATCCAAGACATCATTCACAACACTTTGCCATTGTGGAAGCGACAATTTCTGATCGCGATTTCTAATTATGAAAAAGAGAAAGCGTTGAAGGTGACCCGCGCGGTTAAGGATTACACCAATCAGCAATATGTGAAAAACGCTGAGCAGCTAAAAGCGTTGGAAGAGCAAATTGCAGAGAACTATCAGCGCGGGGTCTTGGATCTCGATTCACTGGAGACGGTGAACAAGTTGACAATCGAAACGTTGCAAAACACGTTATCTCGGGTGAAAGAAGGCCGAGCGCAGCGTGAGCACGCCGAAGGTTTGATCCAAAAAGCCGAAGCTGAGCTGAAACAAGCACTCCAACAAACGGTGTGATCGACTAGCATCAGCTATACCGTAACAATGGTGCACCTTGCACTTTAAATGCTGCATTCTCTCTTTCGAGACTGCAGCATTTTTCGTTTTTTCCGAACGATACCCTAAGCTAGCAGTGCTTTTGGCGCAGTAAAAGCAATGACGATGCGGCTGATTACTTATCACAATAAAAAATACTCACTTTAGTCAGGACTGTCTTCTAGTCTATGTTTACGGTTTACCCCGCTTATGGCTTGGCAGGTGCTGAGGTATGACATAACCCGGGAACATTGGAGTTTGCTCAACCCACTATGGACGTAGCTTTATTAGCGTTATTAATTTTGCTCAACGGCGGATTCGCCATGTCAGAAATCGCACTGGTCTCCGCTAAGCCATCGCGACTACAACGTAAAGCCAACCAAGGCGAAAAATCTGCCGCTGTTGCGCTAGCCCTCAAAAAAGATCCCACGCTGTTTCTCTCCACCATTCAAATAGGTATTACCGCCATAGGCTTGTGTAGCGGTATCGCTGGTGAAGCGGTGCTTTCCGCGCCTCTGATGGCGAAAATGATTGAACATGGTATTGAACCCGATGTTGCCAGCGTGGCATCAACGGCCATTGTTGTCGTCGGTATAACCTATTTCTCTATTGTTTATGGTGAGTTAGTACCTAAGCGTTTTGCCCAAGCGCATGCTGAGCGCATTGCCACCCTTGTGGCGATCCCGATCAAAACCTTAGCAATGATCACCGCGCCGTTTGTCAAACTGCTTAGCGGCTCAACCAATATCACGCTCAAAGCCTTACGGGTAAAAGAAGGCGAGGGGGAGTCCGATCTGACAGAAGACGATCTGCAAGCCTTTATTCGTGAGGGGACGGAAAGTGGGATCATTCATCAGCACGAACAAGATATGTTGCTGAATATCTTTAAGCTTAACGACCGTAAGGTGTGTCATTTAATGACGCCACGTATCAACGTGGAGTTCATTGATTTAACTCAGCCGATCGAAACCATCAGAAAGCAACTACGCTATGCAGAGCATTCAATGTGGCCGGTGTGTCGTGGCGGTATTCAAGACTTGATAGGTACGGTGTCGGCCAAGTCGTTGTTGCGTCATGGCGCAGAGTTAGACAAAGAGAAGATCGCCCGCTCGGTTAAGGCGCCTATCTTTATTCCTGAGTCGACGGACAGTTTGACCATGCTTGGCTACTTGCAAAACTCCAGTGCGGAAGTGGTGTTTGTGGTCGACGAATATGGCGATATCCAAGGCCTTGCGACCAGCAGCGACTTGCTCGAAGCGATCGCTGGTGAGCTAGTGGCTAGCGATCCGCGTGACCATTGGGTCACGGAAGACCAAGAGGGTGCGTACATTATTGATGCGCTTATGCCGGTAGGCGATGCCAAAGAGCGCTTAACCCTTGATCTTAAGGATGACGAAGACGCGGATTATCAAACCTTAAATGGTATGTTGATGTGGTTTAAAGGCGATGTACCGCAAGAAGGGGATGTGATCACCGTCGAAAATTGGCATTTTGAAGTCCTATCGTTAAAGCATAATCGTATTGATAGAGTGCGCGTAACGAGTACCCTTGTTGATGAGACCTCGTCAGAAGCGGACGTCGTTAAGCCTGAAGAGTAAGAGCGCTCAGTGAACATAGCGCCGCTGTCTGAGCGGCGCTATTAGCCTTCAATCTATCAGTGGCCCTTATGTATGCTTTATTCGTTATTCAGTGGTCTAATGTGTACGGCTACTCAATATAAGCCGATGCTTTAATGATATTTATCTTTGCAATGTCGCAAAAATAAGAAAAGTATAAACTATAAATAATATTGTAAGCGCCATTTCTAAACTAGAATGTTTATGTGAATATTAATATCACCACAACAAATTCATCTATTATTATAATTAGCATTATACTCCCACCCTTTAAATGGTTATTTGCTTTAGTATGTTTTAATGCAATAGCACTTGGTTCGCCGTCAACTAGACTTGCCACATGTCTACGTCAATCCCTGTCTTATTATCAATGCGATTTATCGTCACGATGAATTCTCTATCTGCCTAATATTATAGTGTTTATCATGTCTTGAGCAGCGAATTGGATTTTTCGCCTATCACTTCAATGTTCTATCAATGGCTAGTTCTGTCTTTAAATTTGTACATGGTTATATGAAGAAGAGGCTGATTCTGCCTAAAAAGATTTCGTTAATTATCCAACTAAGCGTATAAGAATCCAAAGTTGACCCGCTAATACCTATTGGGAATTTATGATTGAGTTGTTCTTGAAATGGTTTTCTAGCCAGTACGTGCCTGAAATAGTGTTAAATACGTGAACTAACGCGCGTTCTCTTATAGGTTGGTGCTTAAATTCACGAGAGAACTAAAAGTAATAACGAATTTGGCTAATTTTTTGGGGCATTATTTCCTCATAATTGCAGAATTAATAAATTAAAAATAAAAATATGCATAAAATTCTGGAAATCTATCTCTTAATATTAGAAACTTGCGGCTGTAAGATGATTTATTTAAATTCATAGCGTCAAAACGCAATATTCAGGGCAATTATTCCTGATTTGTGTTTTTTGATGAATTATTCAAAAAATTACGTTAGTCATGGCTTTTGGTTTAAAAATAAGAGGAAAGGATTTTCATGGTTAGACCTGAGTGTTTACAGCCTGCAGCCAAATGGATCCGGCCTACAGGTGATGAGATTAAGTACGTACTCAAACTAGGCGGCCATACGGGAGGGAGTGCAGCTCAGTTTTTGGGTTTAGGGAAAAACAGCGATCGCACCGTTCGTCGTTGGACGAGTGAAGACTCGAGCATTCCTTACGCTTCATGGGCCTTACTTTGCCATTCTGCGGGACTGGGGGAGATCTGGAAACCCTCAAGTGCAGAATGACGGCAAACGCTAAATCATACAGTTATCTAAAAACTGCATAGTGCTTAACCAAGATACTGATTTTGTTTAAGCACTTTACCTTTCTCCTTTGTTTGGTGTGGATTCATTTTTCACCAAGCTTTCCGATGTAGATCGTGCTAGATCTCAATGTTAGACTTACCTGAGTTTCATAGTAATTAGTCTTTATTTGTTATATCGGTGCGGCCGTACCCTCTGATGGCTCATTCCGAGAGTGTCAGTATGCGTATAGTGTTGAGGTTCGTTTGAATCGTGGATATATACAGTCGTGAAGCGTTAATTGATGCTTATTGTCATGGTACCCCGATGACGTTTGTGAAGTTCTGGGGGCATTCATGCAAGCCAAATGCTGTGACGAAAGCGTGTTTTAGTCAGTGGTATCATGCGCCGTTCTTGGCCGATGGTAAGCAATTTCAAACGGCCGAGCACTTTATGATGTACTACAAAGCGCTATTGTTCGGTGATCATCAATCTGCAGAAAAGGTGTTATTGGCACCGGACCCAGGCGTGGCAAAAGCGATTGGGCGTCAGGTTGTTGGGTTTGACAACGATCAATGGCTACGTCATCGCTTTGACATCGTAGTAGAGGCAAACCGGGCGAAGTTTTTGGCGCATCCTGAATTAAAGGCGTTTTTGTTGGCGACCAGCGACGCCGTGCTGGTTGAAGCTAGCCCTGTTGATCGGATATGGGGGATTGGCTTGGCAGAAGATGATCCTAGATGCGACAACCCAACCTTATGGCGCGGCGAAAACCTGCTTGGGTTTGCGTTAATGAAAGTGCGAACACAGCTTTGCGAGTAACGATCTTATTAATAGCCTTTTAGGCTGCGCTGGATTCAATATAAGGTGTTTCATCTCTCAATTTTGGGTTGGTTGGTTTCAGGCTATAATTTCATGCAGCAGCTTTCCGTTAATTAAATCGAACCTGAATGACGCTACGTCTTATTGGCGTCATTTTTGTTATTTACATGTCTACGGCTAATAGCCAATTCTTATTTGTATAGCTAATTTCATTCATTTTCTCTTAATCGGTATGGGCGGTGTTCTGTGCAATGAGAAAATAGCGGTCGATTGTTTTTTGAACTACAATTGACCTCTAAATCAATGATGTTTGTCACTTATCGTTCATTCTCGACGTATCGTCTCCCGTATGATTTGTCGGTTCATTTCAGGATAAATACAAGCATCATCTTTCGGAGCCCGTTTTCCGTAAATAAAACAAACCAACCCGTATGCATGGAGCACGTCATGAAATCGAAAGATCTTGTGTCAACGGAAAGTATCGAGACGGTGTTAATTGATGGCGTGTATGTCTCTGAACGTCGCCGTGGCGAGGATAGACGCAAAAGTAAAACAAAGTACCTTGGGTTTGAGCGACGGACTAACAGCCAGCGTCGTGAAAAACGTCAAATAGATAAGTTTGTATAAAAGAGCTGTTGTCGACAGGCGTTGCTCACCGGGCGCTATAGAGATAACGGTTTTGTGCTTTTAGTTTGCTGATGCGTTACTTGTCGATGGATACGATGCATTGAAGTCAAGTCTATCCCATTGATTTGTATGAGGTGTCACCATGGTGGCAGGTTGGTGTCGCTAACATGTCGTCGTAAAAAACGGTGAAGTTATTAGGCTAGGAAGCAGGTAAACCACGGAGAATAACCATGATTGTCAGAAAGCTTCGACTTAAGCGCGGTTGGTCACAAGAGCAGTTAAGTGAACTGGCGGGTTTAAGTGTAAGAACGATTCAGCGTATCGAGCGCGGCGGTAACGCGGGACTCGAATCGTTGAACGCGCTGGCGGCGGTGTTTGAAGTGGATATTTCACTGTTACAGCCGGAGGAAACGATGACGACACCTAAATCAAATGACAGCGTATTGGCCGATGATGCGAAGATCACAGAAGAAGCGATCACACCGGAAGAAGAGCAAGTGATCCAGCGGGTGAAAGAGCTGAAAGCGTTTTATTCCCACGTGATTAATTATGTCGCTGTTATGGCGTTATTATTGGTCATCAATCTTATGGTCACGCCAGACTATTTTTGGGTGGTGTGGCCAATGCTAGGGTGGGGAATAGGCCTCGTTAGTCATGGGTTGAGTGCGTTTGAAGTCGTGAATCTATTTGGTCCCGAGTGGGAGAAAAAACAGATAGAAAAGCGCTTGGGCCGCAAATTGTAATATTGGCAATAGGTATTTTCGGGTGTTATTCGCTCGCGATAAAGCGCCCGCATATATTTCTCCTTGAACTCATTATCGAAATCGTTCATTGTGTTTCGACTATAAGAAAGGGAAAGATGGAGCCTTGGCTCCATCAGCGACACGATATCGAAGGAATGACATAATGAAATTACACATCCCCGCCAACTACCATTCGTCCTTGTCACTGCGCGACACCGAAGTTGCGATCAAAAAGCTGAAAGACTATTTCGAGTCAGCACTTGCGTATGAGTTGTACCTCACGCGTGTTTCTGCGCCGCTTTTTGTAAAACCAGAAACCGGATTGAATGATAACTTGAACGGGACGGAAAGACCGGTATCGTTTGATCTGCTTGATGACAACCACGCAGAAGTCGAAGTGGTTCACTCACTGGCGAAGTGGAAGCGCATGGCGCTCGCGCGTTATGGTTTTGAAGTGGACGAAGGCCTTTACACCGACATGAACGCGATCCGTCGTGATGAAGAGCTTGATAACCTGCATTCTATTTATGTTGATCAGTGGGACTGGGAAAAATCGATTGCAAAATCGATGCGCACGCCTGAATACCTTAAGGAAACCGTGGGTAAGATCTACAACGCGTTTTTGAAAACAGAAAAGTTCATCACCCAAGAATACCCAGTGCTAGAGAAGTGGCTGCCAGAAGAGATCACCTTTATTACTTCTGAAGAATTGCTGCAGCTCTATCCGAACCTGTCTTCAAAAGAGCGCGAGAATGCGATTTGTAAAGAGAAGAAAGCAGTGTTTGTTATGCAGATCGGTGGCGCATTGTCACACGGCGAGAAACACGATGGTCGTGCCCCTGACTATGATGATTGGCAGCTAAATGGCGATATCCTGTTCTGGAACCCGTTGCTAGATCAAGCTTTCGAGCTTTCATCAATGGGTATTCGTGTGTGCGAAGAATCGCTAAAACAACAGCTAGCGATTGCCGGTTGTGAAGATCGCGAGCAACTGCCGTTCCACCAGGGTATTTTGACGCAATCGCTCCCTTACAGCATTGGTGGTGGTATCGGTCAATCACGTATCTGTATGTTCTTCTTGCAAAAGGCCCACATTGGCGAAGTTCAGGCATCTATCTGGCAAGATGAGATGATCGCTGAATGTGAGAAGCAGGGGATCATGTTGCTGTAGCACGATATCAGCAACAGTAACGTCACTAAATGTTAGAAGAGTAGCGAAAGCTACTCTTTTTTTGTACTAGTTGATGAGAACGGCTTCACGAATTCCTCGTCTAGCAATCCCATTCACAAAACTATCAGTGTAGGCTGAACATCTAAACAGAATAAGGATGTTAGCGATGAAAAACACGTTTGAGCACGCACTACCTAACAGTGACGGTTATTTTGGCGAATACGGTGGCAGTTTTATTCCACCGGAGCTTGAGGTGATCATGAAGGAGATCAACCAAGCGTATATCGAATGCAGCCAAGACCCTGCCTTTATTGCCGAGCTCGCCCATTTGTACAAACACTTTGTTGGACGGCCTAGCCCTATCTTCCATGCTGAAAATCTGTCACGTAAGCATGGCGTTGATATCTATCTCAAACGTGAAGATCTTAATCACACCGGCGCGCATAAAATAAACCATTGTTTGGGAGAAGCGCTGCTTGCCAAGAAAATGGGTAAGAAGAAACTAATAGCCGAAACCGGCGCAGGCCAACATGGCGTGGCATTGGCGACGGCAGCAGCTTTGGTTGGTTTGGAGTGTGATATTTACATGGGCGAAGTGGACATCGCCAAGGAGCACCCCAATGTCGTGCGCATGCGTATTTTGGGCGCAAACGTCATCCCAGCAACTCACGGCCGCAAAACATTAAAAGAAGCGGTGGATGCGGCGTTCGAAGCGTACTTAAAAGATCCCATCACTCAACTGTATGCGATTGGCTCCGTTGTCGGGCCGCATCCTTTCCCCAAAATGGTGCGTGATTTCCAATCGATCATTGGTAACGAAGCGCGTGTCCAGTTTCAAGAGATGACCGGACGACTACCTGACAATCTGGTGGCGTGTGTTGGTGGCGGCTCAAACGCGGTCGGTTTGTTTACCGCATTTTTGGGCGATGAGTCGGTGGCCATTCATGGCGTTGAACCGGCAGGGCGGTCGCTGACGGAAGTGGGCGAGCACGCTGCGACGTTAACCTTGGGTGAGCCGGGGATCATGCACGGCTTTAAATCCTACATGCTTAAAGATGGTGACGGTGAGCCGCAGGAAGTGTATTCAGTGGCGAGTGGCCTAGATTATCCGTCAGTCGGGCCGCAACATGCATACCTGAAAGATAGTGGCCGGGTAAACTACGGCACGGTGAATGACGACGAAGCCATTGATGCGTTTTTTGAATTATCCCGTGAAGAAGGGATCATCCCCGCGATTGAATCATCACACGCCGTCGCCTACGCATTAAAGTTGGCTGCCAGCGGCGTGAAAGGCTCAATCTTGATCAACTTGTCAGGGCGTGGTGACAAAGATATCGACTTCGTAGTCGAGAACTACGGCCATAAGTACGGCATTGAAACGCTGGTTTAACTGCGTGGTGTCGCCAGAGTTTGGTGGCTGAGATGACGCGTTACTAGACCGATAGAGCCAGTGGGGGAGCCTGCTGGCTTTTTATTTTCCAACCTTAAACCACCTTCTTTAGAAGGTGGTGATCGTTCTTTTGGGCTTTGCCCGAAGGACGCTCATGTTCAATATGTCCTCGTTTGTAACCAGCAAATCAAGGAGATAGAGAACATGAGCAGATATGAATCCGCCTCACATGTGTATTACAGATGCCAGTATCATATAGTGTGGACTCCGAAGTATCGCCTGAAAATACTCAAGGGTAATTTAGGTAAGGAGTTATACAGAAGCATCTACGTATACAGCAATATGAAGAAATGTAAGGTTGTAGAGTTGAACGTTCAAATCGACCATGTTCATTTGGTCGTGAGACTACCACCGAGCCTGAGTATTTCAAGCTATATGGGTTTTATTAAAGGCCGTACAGCGATTAGGTTATTCAATAAATTTCCGTATTTGAGAAAGAAAAAGCTTTGGGGTAACAAGTTCTGGCAGCGAGGTTACTTCGTTGATTCGGTAGGAATGAACGAGGAAATTATTCGCAGATATGTCAGGCATCAAGATCGAGTGGGGAAGGAAGAAGAGGAGCGCCAAATGAAGCTAGGTATAGAGAATTAACAGTGAGCCCCCTTATAGGGGGCCATTCAAAGCCACCTGCTTTGCAGGTGGATCTTTACTTGTCGATTCACTATTTAACCAACGCAATTGCCTTATGGCGATAACTTCGACTCAGCCGCAAAATGACATTTCACCACTAGACAGAAAACCGCGTCAAAGCGCATCTTAATATCGATAAACTGCTAATTTGTCCTGCTCAAAGTTTCAAGGAGGATGTGGTGAGTAACATCATAGCGATAGCGACGATGGTCAAGCAGATGGTCGCAACAAGTAGCGATGCCTATGAGTATTTGGCTGATTCTGGATGGCTTGATGAGTTACCTCAAGAGCGTATTGCCGCGCTGTATGAGCAATATATCGACATTGCCAAATACCATATTGATAGCATGATAGCCTTGTATGGTGAGCCGAGCTTTCACTTTGAGGACGGTCATTTCACTTCTTGGTTTCCTGAGGCACTTTATGGCAAAGCGTGGCGGATCGACGATAAAGTGGTGTTTGTCGCGGCTGAGCACCACGAACTCGATATGCCGATAGCGGTGGTCTTGGGCGCGGTCAGTCGCACTCAGTTGGATAAGTTGGCGATATAGCTCGCCATCTATTCCGTCATATCGAGCGCGCTGTTATATCACCAACCCGCAACGGTCGCTTTCTTTGACTGCATGGATGAATAGGGTGGCGCTATCCCAATCTTTCAGTTTTTTTGTCGACAGCTTATGGCTGTCTTGATGTTCTTTGCGGAAATTAGGAAGTAAAACCGTGAACAAAATGGCTCATGTCAATCAGTTATGGACGCTATTTAGCGATGCCCAATATGAAGAAGCGAAAGGCTTATTTGCCCCGAATGTACGCGTTACGTGGCCGACAAGTCGTGAATATTATGAAACCGTGGATGCATTCATTGCGGTCAACGAGGTGTTTGGCGAACACTGGACTTTTGAGATAGTGGCATTGGAAGAAACCCTCTCGGGCAAGGTGATGTCAGTCGTCTATGTGACGAAACCCGGCTGGCCCGATAGCTTTTATGCAACTAGCATTTTTACCTTTGCCGAGAATGTGATTGTATCGATGGACACGTTTTGGGCGTTTGAAGATAAGCAGCCTGAATGGCGCAAAGAGCTGAGCAAAGTTTATTAATAGCAAGTCTTGGTATGGTTTCAACGAAACAGCGAAACGAAAAAAGCCGAGCATGCTGCTCGGCTTTGTGTTTTCAACGGCAAGTTGCGATTAGAAGTAGTTTGCGGTCGGCAACGCCTTGATGGATAGCGGGCTGACTGCCGGCTTTCTTAGACCCATTTCGGCGAGCACTTGACGGCCTTTGTCTGAAATACCACCGGAGTAAGACACGGTTCCCAACGCGCTGGTAGATGAGGACTCACCGACGTTCCATTGGTCAAAGAACTCACCCAAGTTAGCGCCAGTAAGGTACGAAGTACAAACCATCATCAGATCGCCACCAGATAGGCCTGTTGCGGCGGCACTACAGTAGTTTTTGCCGCTATCACCTTGCGCGTCGCCGCGGGCTTTACGGTGTGCCAGTTTGAACAGGTTCCATCCTTGATCCGCGCTATAGATCGCAGGAATTTCTTCCTCAGGATACCAAGTGTTGATATCAAAGTGGTCTTCTGCCCAGATCTTCAACTGACCAAACATCACCAAACGCATACCCGCATCACCGTGCGACCAAGCATGCCCTTCATTTTCAGCTAACCAGCGTGGCGCTTTTTGAATGTCGGTGCGGATACGGTCCATTTGTGGGTTGTCATTTCGACCTTCCAGCTCTTGCATGTAAAGCGCCAAAATGTTGTTGGTCACTTCGGTCGAGCCAGTCGCACTGAATGGCGCTGCTGCTAAGTTATGGCCGGCTTCATGCCACAGTAGCCAATCATCCATCGCATTGGTTGGAATGGTGTTGCGGCTGTTGTTATATGAAGAGCTCATCACTGGATAACCCGAGTGAGCGGCACCAATCGAGATCTGCACATCGTTAACAAAGCGATGACGGAAACCATAGAGCTCAGCATAGGTAAAGCGGCGGTGATCGCCTTGAGCGCTCGTTTCATCCCTACCATAGAAATCACTGGCGGCATTTGCAAAGCGGTTCATGGCGGCGTTGAAGGTGTCGATCTGAGCAGGCGTATACGCTTTCACGTTATTGAGCGCAGTGGTGTATACGAAATGCCCTGTGTCGATTTCCGCGATCTGCACTTGGGTTTGATCAGGTGCAATACTCCAGTTACCGTCTTGCCACAACGCCGCTTCGACGACATTGCTAAAACTGAACGTTGCAATGCCGTTGCCAGCTAGCTGCGCATGAGGCTGAACATAAATCAGCCCACCATAAGGGACTATGACTTCAGTCGGCGTGCCTGCCGTGTGTTTGAACGACATCTGCATCCGAGGTGGACGATTTAAGTTGGTTTCGTGTTGCGGTTTACCGGTTAAATCGTCAGCAAGCATCACAACGATGTTAGCATTCACATCGCCATCAACAGTCACAAGCTCGTGTTGTTTCGCCCACAACCCAGTGGATTGCATATTGCCAGCAGAAAATGACACCTTGTTGCCTGTTGTGATGATGTCCACTGTGGCTGAGGTGCTTGCGCTGGTTGGACGCGATGGGTACTGGGTTGTATCGACCTTAATATCGTAATCCCAGAACGAACGGCCCAGCATCAAACGGGTGAGGGGCTTTTCCATGTAGTTCAGCGGGTAGCTAGGGTTCATGTAACCCGCTAGTTCGCCTTCATCTGCACCATGAATCATGCCGACTTCAACCAGCTTGTTCATCATTTCAGTAGGGCATTGATCCACTCCACCTTGGTGAACATCTTGGGTGTAACAGTTGAGGTAATTGACCAGCGTTTCAAAGCCAAGCTCGTCTTGCACCTTATCGTCATACTCATACTGGTTGTCATTCCACAGCCATACCGATAGGTTGTCGTAGGTTTGGTTAAGATCGCCGACCGATAAACGAGTACCTTGGGTGCCGCCAGTGCGATAGTAGATCTCGTGCTGCGCCATGGACTCAATCGCCGTTCCTAGATTTGCGGCTTTGATCATGCTCGGTACGTCAACGTCGTAGCGATCAAAGTCTGGACGACCATAGTTACCGCGTTGAATGCGCTGATGACCCGGGCGGAATTCAATACAGTTGAACTCGTACGGGTAGTCGTCGGTACAGACAGGCGTTCCTGGGAACTCGCGTTGCAGCTGTTCAATCGCGTATTGTTTCGAACGTTCAGAGGAAACGAAAATCTGAGCAAATTGCTCAGTGGTCACCACTTCACCTTTATTGTTTGTGGTGGTGACTTCGTATTTCGGTACGTAGAGCTCTTTACCGACCATCGCCGACGGTGGTGCCCATGTTACTTTGCCATCTTCATCGACGGTATATAGCGGGGTGTCGCCATCCAGATCGTCGAAACGTTCAATTACAACCATATCGTGTTGCGTTTCGACATGGACGTTTGGTTTAACGCCAGGACCATGACAGTAGTAGCTCGAACCACAGTTAGATTGGTTAGTCACCGCAACGTTTTGACCACCGAGACTAATACCCGCGGCATCGGCGAGACGACCGATTGGCTCGGGGTTTACCGCTTCGATGGCATCCATAAAGACGATGCTACCACCTTGGTTGAGGTAGTGGATCAGCGCGGTGATATCATCTGTGCTGAGTTTTGGCTGCTCAAGATCGGCAATAAAGCGGCTGGTTTGACCGTCACCGAGTACTTTCGGTTCATAGGCTTGCAGTACCAGCAGTGGCACGCTTTCAGGGGTGATCCCGGTAAACTGGTTATAGTCATACGACTGAACGTTGTTGAAACCATAGCTATCGGCGATAAAGAAGTCATACGCCAAACCGTGGGATACGTTGGCAACCGCCATGCGACCTGTCGTAATGTTGGTGCCAATCGTGGTGGCTTCAGGGCTCAACCAATTGAACAAGTTAGTGAAAAATCGCTGCATGTTACCGTTATCAGAGCGCGGATCATCTGCAGTTACGTTCGGGGTTACGCAAAGCTTATTGTCGCTATCGACGCTTAACTCGCGATGTGAGTTAGCCCAATAGTTATCAGGGCAAGACAGGATTGATGGGTAGAGGCTGTTGCCCATAAATACCACGTTACCTGCACCAATTTCACCATTGGTAACAAATGGGAAGCCGTAAGTGGCCGTGTCACTGGTCACCAAAGGAACTGGCGGCATCGCAAACTTAGGGCGTGCAGGATCGACGGTAACATGCGGTTTACCTTCGCGCGTCCATGCTTGTGGTTCACCAAAACCGATACGGCGGTTGATATCTGAACGTGGCATCATTACTGGGAAGGCACGGTTAGACATATTCAGCGCGCGCATGGCGCGGGTGTAGCCCGTCGCTGAGTAGAAAGCTTGGTTATCGTTGAAAACGTGGAAAGTGTTGACGCCTTTAAAGATGTCATTCAGCGCATCAGTGACATAAGTGTCGCTGAAGGTGGAGTACATTTCGATATTATCGAAAATGTAAAATGCTGGTTTCAGCGCAGCATCAATTTCAGCGGTCAAACCTTGCTCAAACTGCGCGGTGAATTCATTTGGGATCGGCATGCCGTTATCGAGCAAGCCACCATTAGGTAAGTTGAGGTTAATCAACTCATTGATCACGTTCGGATAGCCGCTGAATACGTTATGAACATTATCACTAATGTTAAGTGTGTTCCCTTCGTAGCGCCCGTAGCGTTCCAGTAAGGTTTGAATGTTGGCTTTAACGACTTTGTTATCGCTCACATCGGTAAGCTTGTAATCGACTTGATTTCCTTTCACGCTACCGAAGGTAAAGGTATCAATACCGAAGGTGATCTCATCACCCCAAAGGTAATCGAATTTACCGTCGTTATCGGTTGTGCCGCGCGAATTGGCTGAAAAGTAGTCTACGCCCGCGATAGGTTTGCCATTGGCATCACGCAAAATACCTTCACTGAGTACTTGCGAGTCGGCGGATGGTTTATATTCCAGTGTGCTTTCTGCCGTGATGGATACGAAGTCATCATTAAGATCGTTATCACCCCCTGATACTACCGGCGCGAGATCGTTATCAACGTGCGAGCTTGGCGCTTTGTCAACTTCGTCGGTAGCCTCTTCTTCTTTTACGTTGAGAAAGGCTTCGACCGCATCGTTGTCATTCAGCTTTTGATAGATATCGGCAATGTCGATGCTGTCGAACTCATCTAAGCAAATTTCGTTCGCCGCATCGCAAGTATCAATCGATTGCAAAACCTTAGTTGCATTTTCAGTGTGCAGTGAGGCGAGATCAAAGAGGCCATTAAATGGTTTATCTTTTGAATAAGTTGGTGCCTCAAACTCACCTAAAGTGATGGAATCAAACTGACAGCTAAAGTGGGTTTCTTCTTCGACGTTAAACTCAGTCGTTGTGTCGAGCGGTTGACCGTTACAAACAACATCGCCAGAGATGATCTTTCCTGACGCGGTTAATTTACTGGCGTAGACGACCGGTTCTGGGTCAGGTGTCGGTTCCGGTGTTGGAATTGAAGGCGGTGAGGTTGGTTTTTCATTAGGGATCCAAGCCTCAGTATTACAACCTGATAGCGCTAAAGCGATCATCGAGGAGAGCAATAACTTCTTGTGCATTTTATTCTCTATTTGTAAGAATTGTTATTATAAATGGCGATTTATTCTTCATATAACAGAGCAGTTATGACAAATAGCCAATTTCACAGCATGTTATGCGTCATTAGCACAGGTGTAAATCTAAGTATTAATAAAATAATCAAAAGGTATGACTGTGATTCAATAAATGGAATAAGTTGGCAATATTGACTCAATCATTGGCGTCTTTACTTCACTGAGAACAACTTATGGTCTGATGGTTTGTTCGCAATATAATTGAGCTGATGATCATAAAAATAGAGTTATTGCACTAAGTTGAAGGATTAAGTCGTAAGGCTTGTAATTTCAACGTAAGCGCTAGAAAGTGAAAGCTTCTGGCGAGATCCTGAGAGGTTGAGATAAACGTAAACCAGAAGCGCAATGACAAACGGTACGTCAATCGCTCTATTTAATTGGTAACAACAACCGGAATTGGACTATTCCGGCTTTGCTGATCGCTCCACGAGGTGCAACGTTCACGTTACTCATAGCTGGCATCGAGATAGCGCACTTTCATTACTGCATCTAATTCCACAATAGCATCGAGTACGTCTTGTTCGACGATACACTCAGTATCTAAAATATTGTAGGCAATGTTATCGCGGCTTTTGTTGATCATATCGCTGACATTGATTTGGTGATCGGCCAATATCGACAACACATTACTTAGTACCCCGGGTACGTTGTGATTACAAAGAGTGATCCTGTGTCCAGTGCTTGGCGGTAGCGCGGTGCTGGGAAAATTGACTGAATTGGTGATATTCCCCAGAGCGAGAAATTCGCGCAGCTGCTCTGCGGCCATCACTGCGCAATTTTGCTCAGCTTCAATCGTGCTCGCACCTAAGTGTGGCATGCTGATCACTTTGTCACGCTGCTGGAGCTCTGGTGCGGGAAAATCGTGGATGTATTTGCTGATCACGCCTTGCTCTATAGCATCGAGCAGAGCGTGATTATCGACGATCTCGCCACGCGCAAAGTTGACAACGACGGCGCCGGGTTTCACCTTGGCCAACGTTGCCGCGTTTAATAGGCCGATAGTTTGGGGGAGAGCAGGAACATGCAAGGTAATAAAATCCGCATGTTGTAGCAGGCTCTCTAAGCTTTCCATTCGGGTGACACTGCTTGGTAAACGCCAAGCGGCATCGACCGAAATCGCCGGGTCAAAACCAATGACGTTCATGCCTAAATCGAGTCCGCTGGATGCGACGCTGGCACCAATGGCGCCTAAGCCAACCACCCCAAGGGTTTTTCCTTTCAGCTCAACCCCTTTAAATGCTTTCTTATTGGCTTCGACTTGCTGGGCAAAGTCGGCGTCGTTTTCCTCTCTATCAAGTTGCTGCACATAGTGCATCCCTTCAGCGATACCACGACAGCCTAATAGCAGTGCGGTGATGACTAACTCTTTGACTGCATTAGCATTCGCGCCGGGGGTGTTAAATACCACAATGCCTTGTTTTGAGCAGTGTTCGATGGGCACATTATTGGTACCTGCACCCGCGCGTGCTATCGCAAGGAGATTAGCAGTGCAGTCGCTCTCGGTCAGTGTGTGGCTGCGTAGTAATAGTGCATCAGGGGTTTCGTATTGCTCGGAGATCGAGAAGGTGTGTTCAGGCAGAGATTGCAACCCCAGCGGGGAAATGTGGTTGTAAGTTCTGATCGTAAACATATTCATCCTCTCGTTATGTCGTTGCAAAGGGTGATTTGCACCCGAAGCAACGCAGATATAAAAAAGGCGCAGAGTGTGTCTGCGCCTAGGGATTATTGTGCTACTTGCTGGTAAGCCCATTCTAACCAGGGGAGTAGGGCTTTAAGATCTGCCGTCTCGACCGTACTGCCACACCAAATTCGCAACCCGGCTGGCGCGTCGCGATACGCACCAATATCAAAGGCGACCTGGTGCTGCTCAAGCAGTTTGATCAGCGCTTTCACTTCATCAGGTTTGAGCTTGAGCGTAAAACACGCGCTGGTGTTAGAGCGTGTGGTGGGATCGCTTGCAAGAAAATCAATCCACTCATTTTTCTCAACAAAGTCTGACAGCACCGCAAGGTTGTCTTCCGAGCGCTGGATAGCAGCGTCGAGCCCGCCAATAGAAACCACCCAATCAAGGGCGTCTTGGTAATCTGCAACACATAGCATAGATGGGGTGTTGATGGTTGCACCTTCGAAAATACCTTCAATTAACTTTTGATTGCTGGTAAGACGGAAAATTTTCGGCAGTGGCCACGCCGGTTGATAGGATTCTAAACGCGCAACCGCTTTTGGACTGAGCACGATCACGCCGTGCGCCCCTTCGCCACCAAGCACTTTTTGCCAACTGAAGGTGATCACGTCCAACTTTTCCCACGGCATTGGCATTGCGAAGACAGCCGAAGTCGCATCGCAAATAGTCAGCCCATCGCGATCGTCAGCAATCCAATCAGCGTTGTTGACCTTGACGCCAGAGGTGGTGCCGTTCCAAGTAAACACGATATCGTGGGTGGGATTGGTCTGGCTGAAATCGGGCAGTTCGCCATATTCAGCGACAAAAGTACGGGTGTCAGCCAACTTAAGCTGCTTGGTGATATCGGTCAGCCACTCTTTACCGAAAGATTCCCACGCGCAAATATCGACAGGGCGTTCACCTAGCAGGTTCCACATCGCCATTTCCATCGCGCCAGTATCGGACGCCGGCACGATCCCTACGCGGTAATCTGCCGGTAAACCCAAGATGGATTTGGTGTCGTCGATGGCTTTTTGTAGCGCGGCTTTACCAATGGCGGCGCGGTGCGAGCGACCTAGCGTTGAAGTATCAAGGGTGGCGAGATCATACCCGGGACGCTTGGCACAAGGGCCAGAAGAAAAGTTGGGATTGGCGGGTTTTGTTTCCGGTGTCATATATCATCCTGATGTAAAGTAATGAGCCAAACCGTCATGTTGATATTCAAAGTAGTGTTAAAGCGGCACGACGATTGGTGATAGGCATAAACAGGTTAGCTTCCTTATTTGTTTATTAACCCATCACATAAAGTTAAAAAAACATACACCTAAACACCGTTATGCTCAAGACTCAGCCTTGTGCCAACGCTTACTCAATTCACGCTGTTGCTTTCGATGATCTTCAAAAGTAACAGGCACATTCGATGCACGAATGCAGAGCGCCTGACAGGCAACGAGCAGGGCTCGGTCTACCCAAGCCCTAATGAAAATCGCTTATCGCTGAACATCAGCGCCGAAGATCCAGCGCAGGACTTAACCCAGTGTAGAAGTTAGTATTGAATTGCGCGAGGCAGTTGCTTTGCCTGATCTATCCAATCTTGCACTTTAGTTTCGGCAGGAAGTTGGCGTACTAGGCCGCGCTCTTCATTGACTTCTTTCATTTTTAGCGCGAGATTGGCAGCATTGCGCTGAGCCAACTCTGGTACAGTGTCCACGCCAGAAAATTCAAGTAAATCGGCGTATTGGGTGCTAATACCCTTGATTCTGCTTAGGTCAGCGCGATTTAGCCATTTCAGTACCAATTTGCCACTGACTCCGGACTGCTCAGCGATCTGTTTTCTATCTGCTGGCTTTGCGCCTTTGTCTAAAAGATCTTCAATGGATGAGATGCCGATTGCGACTAATTTGCTCGCGTAGGTTTCACCGATCCCTTCGATGTCTACAAGCTTTGTCATGAGTTGCCTCGTTTGTTGGTGGTTTAGTGTAAAAGTAGACTCACTTAAACGGGTTGCAAGTGACGACGACCCGCAAAGTGATCACGTTAACTAACCTTGGAGTGTCTGTTGTTTGTGACAAGCTGCTCAATTTCATAGGGGCTGGTTTCGATTAACTAGGCTTAAGAGGTGTGTATCAACAGGAGCGAACTCATGGGCTTTTTTACGTGGATAATTCTTGGGCTGGTGGCTGGGATCTTGGCGAAATGGATTATGCCAGGCAAAGATGGTGGTGGACTGATCCTCACCATTATTCTGGGTATTGCTGGCGCATTTGTGGGCGGTTTTCTCGGATCGTTTATTGGTGTCGGTGCAACGGACGGCTTTAACCTAACTAGTGTGCTGACGGCCACCGCAGGCGCATTTATCTTACTGTTTATCTATAACAAATTTTTCAGCGGCTGAGGTGAGTTGGGTGTGAGTATCTGATAGACAAAGGCGCCCCTAAATGGTTTTGGGGCGTTTTGTTCGTGAGAAACGAAAAGCACTGTGTTAGTTGAAAAAGGGGCTTGCTTATTTGTCGCCAATTTATCGGCCGTGGTTCTCGACTAAGCCTCTGCTCTTAATCTGATGAAAAATAGCGGCATTTCGCTTTCGCGAAGGCTTTATTGCAAAACTGTTTAAATCTTGACCTTACGTTGATTTGCATCTGTCTATACTCAATCCGTAGTGAAGTTAGGTGATTTAAGGCAAAGGTGTCTACAACTGCGGATTTTGGGGTTGTAGGTCATCAATTACGGATCATAACCAAGACTTACGGCGCGCCATCGTACGAAGGCGTAACGAGTAAGACGGTTCGGCACTGAAAGGGATGTTTTCGGTTGCCACAAGGACGGCGGATAAAGCAATGATGCAAGAAGAGCGTTTAGAGCTGTTGCTGACGCTGCGAAATTTGCAGCGACACAAAACCTCGCGCGATCATCAAGCGGTTCACCAGCTTATGATAGTCACGTTAACCAAAGCGTTGGCGAGAAATGAGGTGGACATTCACCATTTTGCGCACACATTGAATTATGTGTCTGCGCATGCCTTCCCGTTGCTACAAGATGAAATTTCAACCCTGCGATCTGTGGTGGATAGACGGCACGCCAAAGAGCAGCTGTTCCAGTTGCGCGATACGTTTCAACGTGGGGGCTATCAAACCATTTTTACCGATATAGCGGTCGCGATCAGTTCATCCCATTTACAAATATCAAAACATCACGGCGGACGTCAGAGTGCCAATGCAGAAAAAGAAGCCGCAATAGCGAAGTTGATTGGGGAGTTCTTTTCCGCTTCTTTTTCGGAGATCCGATCGCTGTATAGCAAGAACAAGCAAACCGATACATTGCTAGAAAATGTGATGGGGCGAGTAGAGAAGGTGACGGGCAGCTTACTGTTGAAATGGCAGCAGGAGCAAACGGTACTCGACATTAGTACCGTGATCACCATTTTGGCGCATCTTGAAACCACGTTGGTGAAGATCTTTGTAATGACGGGGACGCGCACCGTTAGATTTGTACGTGAAAGCTACGGCTCGCTGCTAAACGCACTGGAGCTATTTCTGGCCTCCCCCGCGACGAATGATGTTACGCACCGCGCAAACGAAGCCCTGAAGATTATTTTCGGCACGGGTACTATTGCCTATAACGTTCTGTGTGAGGAGTCTGTGGATACCCTTTACAAAGAGAATGCGCGATTTGCCGACTTGGCAATGGCGTTATCGCCGATCATCTACAGCGGTTTAACTCTGATCTCATCATCTTTCATTGTGTATATCGCCGATAAACTCGAATTGCTCGATATTGTTGAAATAAAAGACAATCAATTTATTCTAGATAGCCTCAGTCAAGACAATCAGGATGAATTAAAGCGGTGCAATGACCTGGCATTGGAGCTGGAGCATTATTTCACCGCTTAAAAAGGCGTGAAATGGAACTTCAGCTAAATCGAATTCGCTTTTCAGGGTTGAGCGATAGTCAACTCTCTGTACTTATCGTTTTTCAATGTGCGTTATTGGTGCTCGACAACAAACTGGCTGCGGGTAACTGGATTTTTGCCTTACAGTTGCTGATCGAAGTGGTGTTTGTGGTCGATATTGTTATGAAAGCGCGCAGGCACGGTTGGCGTTACTGGCGCTCTCCGCTAAATGTGTTCGATGCCTTGATTGTGTTCACCAGCATCGCCTGTCATTTCTTCCTACCTGCGACAACGCAGTCTTATTCCGCGCTTCGGGTGATCCGCTTATTACGCCTGTTTAAAATCGTAAAGCTGATCCCCAATGCCGAGCATATTGTCTCTGGGGTGGGGCGAGCGGTAAAAGCATCACGCGGCGTGTTTTTGATGCTGGTGGTGTTGCTGGTTTTCTTCTCTATGCTCGGCTTCATTTTGTTTGGCCAAGTGCTGCCGCAGTATTTTGGCGATCCGATTTTAGCCAGCTATACCGTCTTTTCTCTCTTTACCGTTGAAGGTTGGAATGAGATCCCCAATGCGGTTACCTCGTACACGATATTCTTTTATTTGATCCGCGCATATGTCATTGCAGTGATCATCTTTGGCAGCTTTTTTGCGCTGTCGCTAGCCAACGCGATCTTCATTGATGAAATGGTGATGGATAATAACGAAGCATTAGAGCAACGCATTGATGAACTGACCGCTTTAGTCAAACAGCAAAACGCGGCAATTGAGGCGCTGACATCGGCAGTGGAGCGTAAAAGCGATTAAACGACACGGTGAAGCGAAAATGCAAAGTGAAAAGCTAAAGCAACGTCGGGCACAGAGGTTACATCGACTATCGTTAAATAAGCGGCCGCATCTTCAGCAAATTGCTTGAAGGTGCGGCGTACTCAGATTTCGTCGTAGTCTCAGTGTCTAATTTGTCCCTTAGTAGACACAGGCCATAGAAAGGTAATCCAGTGATCTTTCCGTCGGATGTTTAAAGATCAACGTACATTTATCATTGAGCTTGTAGTACTGAAAATAGAGAGTCTTAATGTGGTTTTCAGCACTTGTTAGCAAATTGCCATTGGGAAGCAATGGCGTAATCGAAAAGGTTTCATCGTAACTGGCCACCCCCTTTAGTGGATACTGCGTCATACGGACGTTCATTGCGTTAAAAAACTGCTTGGTTCTTACGGTCTTTTCTACGTGATGTGAAGAAACGTTGCCGACGAGATAGGTTGTCTGCGTGAACGTCACGCCAAGTATGACGGTATTAATGAGTACAGAAAAAATAAGAATAGCTAACATGTTATTTGCACTCCAGAGCGCTGTGCTCGCTGTCAAAATGGCATTCCTGTTGACCAACCTGAATGATGAGTTCGCCGTTACCCACGGGTTTGATATATGGGTAAGGTGTTGAGAACATCACCTGATGAAATTGGTCTTTTTCGTTTTTGGCTTTTATACACCACATCGCGTTGATGCCTGTGAGTAGTGCAAGTCCTAATACCGTGATTTTCTGCGCTAGGGAATAGGCTTTGGGCTTGTTGATGTTTTCAATGACTGGCGCAGGCGCTTCAGATTGCTTAAACGACAACAGGTAGCCTTTTCCCGGCATATTAACGATGATGCTTTTCTCTTTATCTTCGAGTGTCTTACGTGTCCGAATAATTAACTGCGGTAAGCTCTCATTAGAAATATGTTGTGTTCCCCACACATGCGCAATGATCTGCTCTTTATCTATCGGATGAGGATAGGCCTGATATAAGCACTCAAGTAAAAGGTACTGTTTAGGCGTCAGTATTGTTTTGTCGTTATCAGAAGGTTTTTCATCTATACGATGAATTTCTCGAGATGAGGTACACCAAGAAAACTCACCGAGAATAAGTGTGTTATTTATTTTGTTCATGCCTGCTACATTGCATCAAAGATACAGGGTGGCGGATTATAACGACAATCTGGGGGCAGGGAAGGGTAATGGGAATTATGTTTGCTGACATTTTTTTTACCTCCCTTATTTTGGTGAATACTTAACCAGGGGCTTTTCTGGCTCGATGGTATTGATCTGACGTCATAAGAGGCTGCGGAAAAGCGCGTTATTTTAGTGTTTTTTATAGTTAAGTGCATGAACTATAGGGCATCTGTTGGCGTTCTCTATAACGGTGCGTGTCGCGATTGAGAAAAAGTATAACGGCGTATAAGTAGTGTGCCTTGCCGTGATGAGTAGAATGTTGGGCGAATCGTTGGCGGTATTGCTTTTGATAATGCTTGTGTCTGATTTTCGCTTGCATGTATCAGAAATGCTCGTCATTGCTGATACGCTAGAATAATAACATGGGCAAACTATAACTACTTTAACTTTGGCTAGATCTCCACGGATGGATAGGTATATCGCCGACGATTCATTTTAATAGTCAGTTTTCGTTAATGTACAATAATAAGTCGTAGTCTTAATTATAAATTAAGCGAAGAGTTAAACGACAAGACCAATCGCTAATTTGGATGGTAATGGTTGCGTTGGTAGATAGATGGCTACATCTTTGCATTTGTAGTGATAGATCGTAAGAACGCCCCATCGTTGTTAAAACAATATCGGCAAATTGTTATTTATTTAAGCACTTACTGAATATATCGCCGAAAAACCGGAATGACGGAAATAAGCGAAAGTATTGAGATTTAAGGTATGAAGAAAGTCCTATTTACATTGCTGTTTTCTGGTATTGCCACCGCTGCCAATGTAGGGGTAACGGAAGTACAGCGTGCGGCGCAACAAGCGCTGAAACACAATGACGCTGAACGTTATGCGTATTGCGAAAAAGCGGCCAAGGTGTTCAAGGATGTCACCATCATTGCGGTGACGGATTTTACGTTTGATGAAGTGATGTGTACTGGGGTTAATCCTCAAGGTTTCGAGTTTGAGTTCACGGCATTCAAACACTGAGCCTGTTGGCAAGTAAATACCCGCAATGAGAGCCCACGTGTTGGGCTCTTTTTTGTGGTTTCTTGGTCGACATCGCCGCCATTTATTGCGGTTAAGTAATCGACGAGCGATAAATAAACAAGTGGTAAATTATGATGAAATTTGAGTTCTTTGCTCACCTGCAAGAGTCGTTGACGCGGTATAACACGATTGCGCAAGAAGACACCTTAGAAAAGCAAGCGCAAAAGCAGTATGTCAATGGGTTAATGCGCGCATCACGCTTTTTTGGTGTGAGCTTTGAAGAGTTAGAGGCGATTATCCAGCACAACCCTGCCGGTGATTATTTAGATATTCCCGCCTTTATCCGCCAAGGCAGGATAATTCGGTAGTCGGTCGCAAAAAACGGCGCATTGATTGAGAAGACCACATTCTTTGCTACTGTGTTGGCTCGCTTGTCATTGGAGAGGGAGTGAAGCGGTGGTAACGATGGATCGTCAGCGACATCAAGAGCGCAAGTATAACAATTCCAGCTTTGCAGCTGAGATCCGAAAAGACAACGCCGCGATTATTCAACACTTTATCGGGAGTGAAAGCGAGGCGCAGCAGTTTGGTTTTCAAGGGATGTTTTACCCCTATTATCACTATGAAATAACGCGCGTGCTAAACGGCAATATGGCTAAAATCCCTGCTGATGACATCCAGCTGGCGTATTACTACGCGTTAAAATTGAGCCAATTACCTAAACCGACAGAGCGTAATGTGCATTTATACTGGGCGGCTGCAGCGCAATGCTGGCGTGATCCGGAGTCGACATCTCGAATGCTCGATTTGCATATGATGTTCGGCGACTTCAATCGCCAGCCGGATTTCACCGCTGACTTTGAATCAATTTCATCAGGCTACCGCTTTTGTACGCTCAGCCAAAGCTACACGTCGAATTTCGGTCAGCGTGAAAAACGCGCACGTTTCCAAGAGTTTGCGGACAATCCAAGCGTTATGGCGCGAGTCAGAACACTATTGAGGGTGGTGTACGATCACCAAATGCTGGTTGGTGGCATGCTGATAGTATTGTTGTTAGATGACGCAACCGAGTCTAAAGCAACGTTACAAGCGCTTCATAGCCCCTCGCTTTCAGCGTCAGATGTGTGGTGGTTGGGAAGTTACTATAAAGATTTCCAACAAACCGAGGCGAATCAAGCCTTACTGCGCGAGCTCTATGCCAAATATCCAACCGAGTGGGTGGATGAATATCAATCCGCACTCTAATGGGTGTCAGCGCGTGTATCTGCTCGCTTTAAAAAAATACCGCCAGATCGGCGGTATTTTTTCACATCTCACTTCTCATTTCTCAGTTCACTCATCTCATTTAACTATGCAGAATGACGCTTGAGAAGTTAGAAATCCCAGTCTTCATCTTCCGTGGCGACAGCTTTGCCGATGACATAAGATGAGCCTGAGCCCGAGAAGAAGTCATGGTTTTCATCGGCATCGGGTGATAACGAGGCCATGATCGCCGGATTAACTTGGCAGAGTTCATCAGGAAACAGAGGCTCAAAGCCCAAGTTCATTAGCGCTTTGTTGGCGTTATAGTGCAAGAAGTGTTTCACATCTTCGGTTAATCCCACCTCATCGTAGAGCGCCTCAGTATAGCGGCATTCAATATCGTACAAATCGAGCAGTAGGGCATAGGTATCATCTTTTAACGCCTGTTGCTCGTTGTCATTTAATTGCTGATAGCCGAGTTGGAATTTATAGCCAATGTAGTAACCGTGCACCGCTTCATCGCGAATGATCAAGCGGATCAGATCGGCGGTGTTGGTTAACTTGCCGCGACTCGACCAGTGCATGGGAAGATAAAACCCAGAGTAGAACAGAAAGCTTTCAAGGAAAACGCTGGCTACTTTTTTCTTGAGCGGATTATCGTCAGCGCGGTAGTCGTTAAGGATTTTTTCGGCCTTTTGCTGTAGCAGCGCATTTTCTTCACACCACCGAAACGCTTCGTCGATTTGCTGCGTGCTGCAAAGCGTGGAAAAGACGGAGGAGTAACTACGCGCATGCACCGCTTCCATAAAGGCGATATTAGTCAGTACCGCTTCTTCATGGGGGGTGATGGCATCGGGCATGAGAGCGGGTGCGCCAATGGTGTTTTGGATAGTATCGAGCAGAGTTAACCCGGTAAATACACGAATGGTGAGGGTTTGCTCGCTTTCCGTCAGCTGACTCCATGACGGAATGTCATTCGATAGGGGCACTTTCTCGGGTAGCCAGAAATTGGCGGTCAATCGATTCCAGATCTCGAGATCTTTGTCGTCGTGAAGCCGATTCCAATTGATCGCCTGCACTAAGGCGCTGCTGGTTGAGGTGCTGTTGGTTGAGGTGATACTGTGTGAGCGCGTTAGTGAAGCGGCTTTTTCTTCTGGCGCTATGTGAACAAGATGCATGATAACTCCTTAAAGTGAGCAAGAAACACAGCCTTCGACTTGCGTTCCTTCAAGTGCTTGCTGACGTAAACGGATGTAATAGATGGTCTTGATCCCTTTTTTCCACGCGTAAATTTGCGCTTTGTTGATGTCGCGAGTGCTGACATCATCGGTAAAAAATAGCGTGAGCGATAAGCCCTGATCGACGTGCTGCGTAGCGGCAGCATAGAGATCGATAATCGCATACGGGCCAATCTCGTAGGCATCTCGGTAGTAATCGAGGTTATCATTGCCGAGGTAAGGAGCAGGGTAGTAAACACGCCCGATCTTCCCTTCTTTACGGATCTCGATTTTCGCCGTAATGGGATGAATAGAGGCGGTTGCATCGTTGATATAACTGATCGAACCCGTTGGCGGAATCGCCTGTAGATTACGGTTGTACAAGCCGTGAGCCATCACTTTTTGCTTCAGTGCACGCCAATCTTCGGTGGTAGGAAGATTGATTTTCGCCCGTTTGAACAGTGCCGCGACTTCAGTGGTGTGCGGTAAAAAGGATTCTTCACAATACCGATTGAAGAACTCACCTGAGGCATAGGTGGAGCGTTCAAAACCATCAAAACGGGTTTCTCGCTCTTGTGCCAGTTGATTAGAACTGGTTAAGCAGTAATAAAGCACCGCCGCGAAATAACAGTTGGTAAAGTCGATCGCTTGTTCGCTGTCATAGTGGATCGCCTCGCGCGCCAAATAACCGTGTAAGTTCATTTGTCCAAGGCCAATGGCATGGCTGCGATCATTCCCGTTTCTGACTGACGGCACACATTCCATCTCACTCATTTGTGATACCGACGTTAGCGCGCGGATTGCCACATCCACGGAGTGAGCCAGATCGCCACCATCCATCACTTTAGCGATATTGAGTGAGCCCAAGTTACAGGATATATCTTGGCCAATGTGATCGTAGTTTTGGTTCTCATGGAAGCTTGACGCTTCGTTGACTTGCAAGATCTCCGAACACAAGTTGGACATGGAAATTCGCCCATCAATCGGATTGGCGCGATTCACCGTATCTTCAAACATTAAGTACGGGTAGCCGGACTCGAACTGAATTTCTGCGATGGTTTGGAAGAAGGCGCGGGCATTGATCTTGGTTTTGTGGATCCGGCTGTCATCGACCATGTCATGATAGTGCTCGGAAATAGTAAGATCAGACATCGGCTTGCCGTAAACGCGCTCAACGTCATACGGCGAGAAGAGATACATGGCTTGATTTTGCTTGGCCAGCTCAAACGTAATATCTGGGATCACCACACCTAAACTTAGCGTTTTAATCCGGATTTTCTCGTCGGCGTTTTCGCGTTTAGTATCGAGAAACTTCAAAATATCGGGGTGGTGTGCATTAAGGTAAGCCGCCCCTGCGCCTTGTCGCGCACCGAGTTGATTGGCGTACGAAAAGCTGTCTTCGAGCAGTTTCATCACCGGGATCACGCCGGACGATTGATTCAAAATGCCTTTGATCGGTGCACCAATCTCGCGCAGATTGGTGAGACACAACGCTACCCCTCCACCGCGACGCGAAAGTTGCAACGAGGCATTGATTGCTCGGCCGATACTTTCCATATTGTCTTCAACCCGCAGCAGGAAACAGGAGATCAACTCACCGCGATGTTTCTTGCCAGCATTGATAAAGGTGGGCGTTGCAGGTTGAAAGCGACCACTGAGGATCTCTTCCATTAAGTTCAATGCGCGTTGTTCGTTACCTTGTGCCAAGGTCAGTGCCGTCATTACAACGCGATCTTCAAAACGCTCGATATAACGCTTGCCATCGCGGGTTTTCAGCGCATAACTGGCATAAAATTTATAAGCGCCTAAAAATGTGCGAAAACGAAATTTATAGTCGTAGGCTTGTTGCCAGATCGTTTCGCGAAACTGTGACGAGTAGGGCTCGAGCACTTCGGGCTCGTAGTAACCTTCGGTCACGAGATGATCTAACTTTTCACGCAGATGGTGAAAAAACACGGTGTTTTGGTTGACGTGTTGGAGGAAAAACTCACGCACTGCACGACGGTCGGCGTCGAACTGAATTTGGCCGTCTTGGCCTACCAAATTAAGCATTGCATTGAGTGCATGATAATCCAAAGCTTCACTCATTGTTGTTGTCCATAATGTTCGATAAAAGCGGTGATCCCTTGCCTGACTAGCACGCGATCGCGTTCAGTGCCTGCCAATTCAAAGCGATAGAGCAGTGGAACCTGACACTTATTAGCAATGATCTGTCCGGCACGAGCAAAGAGATCACCAAAATTGCGATTTCCGCTACCAATCACCCCAATCAAATGGCGTCGTATCGCTGATTGATTGAGGGTGTCGACGACCGCTTTGGGTACCGCACCTCTTCCTTGACCATCAGCGTAGGTTGGGCAAATTAAGATAAAGGGCTGGTTGATTTCACGCGCGCACAACGGGGCGTTAGTCGGGATTTTCAGCGCCGGCAGTGCCAAGCGCTCTACGAATCGCTGGGTATTTCCTGAGGCGCTGGAGTAATACAAGATCATGCGACTAACTGGCGGATCATGTCAGGTCTAAATCCAGCCCAATGATGAGCTCCCGCTACAACCACGGGCAGTTGTCGATAGCCTAATTCCGCGACTTTTTCTTTAGCACTGGGATCGTCATTCAGATCGATCAGTTGGTACTCAATGCCTTGGTTGTCGAGGGCTTTCTTAGTTGCGTCGCACTGCACACAGCGCGCGGTTGAATAGAGGGTAACTAACATCTATCTTCTCCTAAACGATAATCATTTACACTCAAGCACAACATGTGGTGGTTAATCAACTAAAATGATCAATATATTGATCTTACTCGAGTGACCACAGAAACATAGTGGTTGATATTTAACTGATAATGATTATCATTCGATCCCCGGTTTATGGAGATGGCCTCGATGAGCAAAGATACATCCCTATCGCAAAGTGCGTCTCTTGATGAGATGAGCTGGCAAGGACTAACGCTGACGCAGGCAGCGGCAGATCAAATACAAAAACTCACACCGCAAGGCAACAAGCACTTTCACATCTCAATTAAGGTGTCGGGGTGCACTGGTTACGCCTACGTGGTGCAGTTGATTGATGCGCCAAGTGATGACGATATTGCGTTTGAATCACACGGCTGCACTTTCTATGCCGCGTTGACCTCAATGCCGTTTGTCGATGGAACAGAAGTGGACTATGTGAGTCAGGGATTGAATCAGGCTTTTGTGTACCACAACCCGAAAGTGAAAAATCAATGCGGTTGCGGTGAAAGTTTTGGAGTTTAACCATGTGTGCAATTGAAGTGCAGCCAGAAGTCGATGCGTTGGTTCAAACGACGCATTACAAGGAAGGATTTTTTACCGAAGTAGATAACGATACGTTGGACTCAGGGATCAACGAGGCTGTTGTGCGCGCTATTAGTGCCAAGCGTAACGAACCCCAATGGATGCTCGATTTCCGCTTAAAAGCGTACCATCAATGGTGCAAGATGAAAGAGCCTCATTGGCTCAAAGCGGATTATCCCAATCTCGACTATCAGCAATTTAGTTATTATTCAGCGCCCAGCTGCCAAAGCTGCGACACGGGTTGTGATACCGACGACACGTCTCAAGACGCAACTGCGAGCAATGAAGCGGGCAGTGATGGCAGTAATGCCTTTTTAACCGAGGAAGTCGAAGCGGCATTTGAAGCCCTGGGTGTGCCGGTAAGAGAAGGCAAAGAAGTGGCCGTCGATGCGATTTTTGATTCCGTGTCGGTCACCACCACCTACCGCGAAGAGCTAAAAGCGCAAGGTATTATCTTCTGCTCATTTAGCGAAGCGATCCATGAATACCCCGAGTTAGTGCAAAAGTATTTCGGCACGGTGGTGCCGCCGGAAGATAACTTCTTCGCGGCGTTAAATGCGGCCGTCGCCTCAGATGGTACCTTTGTCTACATTCCAAAGGGTGTGCGCTGTCCACGCGAGCTTTCAACCTATTTTAGGATCAACCAAGCGAAGACGGGCCAATTTGAGCGTACCATTTTGGTGGCAGATGAAGACTCGTATGTCAGCTACATCGAAGGTTGCTCTGCGCCGGTTCGTGATAGTTATCAGCTACATGCAGCGGTTGTTGAAGTGATCGTACACAAAAACGCCGAAGTGAAATATTCCACCGTGCAAAACTGGTACGCCGGTGAAGATGAGAGTCAAGGTGGGATCCTTAACTTCGTTACTAAGCGTGCGTTGTGCGAAGGCGAAAACAGCAAGATGTCGTGGACCCAATCTGAAACAGGCTCGGCGATCACGTGGAAATACCCGAGCGTGGTTTTGCAAGGTGACAACTCGATTGGCGAGTTTTTCTCTGTTGCGCTCACCAGCGGGGTACAACAAGCTGATACGGGTACCAAGATGATCCACATCGGTAAGAACACCCGTTCTACCATCATTTCAAAAGGCATTTCTGCCGGCAAAAGTGAAAACAGCTATCGTGGCTTAGTCAAAGTCTTGCCACAGGCTCATGGCGCTCGCAACTTTACCCAATGCGATTCTATGTTGATCGGCACTGAGTGCGGCGCGCATACCTTCCCAACGATTGATGTGCGCAATTCATCAGCACAAGTGGAGCATGAAGCCACGACGTCGCGGATTGGCGAAGATCAGCTGTTTTACTGCGTGCAACGTGGGATCAGCGAAGATGATGCGATCTCAATGATAGTGAACGGGTTCTGCAAAGACGTCTTTTCCGAGCTGCCGCTTGAGTTTGCGGTCGAGGCGCAAAAATTGCTGTCCATCAGTCTAGAGCACAGCGTGGGCTAGGAGCAAAGAGGTTTAATCATGCTAGAAATAAAGGATTTACACGTCTCGGTTGAAGATAGCCCAATCTTAAAAGGGATTAATTTAACCGTGAAACCGGGCGAGGTTCACGCCATTATGGGCCCGAATGGATCAGGTAAAAGTACCTTGTCGGCCACTCTTGCCGGTCGTGATGACTACCAAGTGGATCAAGGCTTCATCTCGTTTTTTGATCAAGAGCTGTCTGAGCTTGATCCCGATGAACGCGCGGGTGAAGGAGTTTTTCTCGCTTTTCAATATCCGGTTGAGATCCCCGGTGTCAGCAACAAGCTGTTTTTGCAAACGGCGCTCAATGGCATTCGTGAATATCAGGAAAAACCACCACTAGATCGTTTCGATTTTGAAGATCTGTTAGAAGAGAAAATGGCCTTGTTGAAAATGCCTAGCGAGCTGATGGAGCGCGCGGTGAACGAGGGCTTCTCTGGTGGTGAGAAAAAACGTAACGACATTCTTCAAATGGCAGTATTAAGCCCGCGTCTGTGTATTCTTGATGAAACGGATTCAGGCCTTGATATTGATGCATTAAAAGCGGTATCCGAGGGGATCAACGCCCTGCGTGATGGCCAGCGTGCGTTTATTTTGGTGACGCATTATCAGCGTATTTTAGATTACGTTAAACCCGATTATGTGCACGTGTTGTCACAAGGAAAAATCGTGAAGTCAGGCGATCATACCCTGGCGAAAACGTTGGAGGAGAAAGGTTATGGTTGGATCACTGAGCATGCCTAATCCTGCGAACGAACAAGAGCTAAAGAACCTGTTTGCGCTGTCGCCGCAGTTGGACTGGCAGCGTTTGCAGTGGCAACAGCTGAGTCAAACAGGGGTACCGGGGGCGCGTGATCAAGATTGGTTGCACACACCGATTTCAGCGATTTTCACCAACCCAACAAGGCCGTCGTTGGCGCAGCCGATGGATGATCTGTCGTATGAAAGCCTGAGTCTCCACACTGATGCTTACCGCTTGGTGTTTTTTGATGGCAAGTTGCAAGAGACGTTATCTGATAGCATTCCTGCCGTCACCATTACCTCAATGGCCGCGTTATCTGCCGAGCAAAGTGAACAACTGCGCCGCAGTGTGAACGCCGATCCTTTGTGTTGGTTGATCGATGGTATGGCAACGACGGGCGTGTATGTCGAGATTGCTGCTGAGCAAGCACTCGACAAACCTCTCTATTTGTTCCATCTCAATTCGGGAAATCAAGGCGAAGTGTGCAGCTATCGCCATCATGTTCATCTTAAAGCGCAAGCGAACGCCACCATTATTGAGCATCATGTGTCGCTCGATCTGGGCGGCGGGACGAGTTTAGCGCGCTTAACCTTGGCGGTGGATGACAGGGCAGAGTGCGAGCATATCAAGTTGGTGGAAGAGGGCGAAAATCAACAACATTTCGCGCACAATGACATCAACGTTGCGGCGAACGCGCAGGCGACAAGCCATGTGTTGATGCTCGCTGGGCGAATGACGCGACATCAAACCAGCAGCGCATTGCTAGGCAGCGAAGCCGATATTGCAATGAATAGCCTCGCACTGCCCACCGACGACCAAGTCGTGGAAACCCGTACTTACTTACAACACCAAGCCAGTCATTGTGAAAGTAATCAGCAGCACAAGTTAATTGGCCAAGGGCGCAGCAAAAGTACCTTTGATGGCATGATTTTGGTCAGCCCAGATGCGATCCAAACCAACGGTCAAATGGATAACCATAACTTGCTGCTGAGTGATGAGGCGCGGGTCTTTTGTCGCCCAAAATTGGAAATTTATGCCGATGATGTGAAGTGTAGCCACGGCGCGACCACGGGCGAGCTGAACCCAGAGCAGCTGTTTTACATGCAAGCGCGAGGCATCAACGAAACCCAAGCGAGACAAATGCTGATCCAAGCTTTCGCTCGCGATGTGTTAGATGCCGTATCGCTCAAGGCAGTCAGAGATCATGCATGGCAGCGCGTTTCAGCGCGTTTAACGCCCGTAAGCCAGGATTGAAAAGATGGCGATAATGGGCATGATTTCGAACGTTTCTCGTTTAGGTAAAGGATAGGTTGGAATGACGCAACAAGATCACGACGCGCTTTCTGCCAGTAAAGCGACACGTGCGGGAGGCGATATAGAGCATGATCTCGCGATGAGTACGTTAAGCCCAGTTCGCGGTGTTTATCGCAGCCAAGCGGTGATATCTGAAAACCCCTGGCGCGTCGATTTCCCGATATTTGCAAAGCAACCATCGCCGTTTGCGTATCTTGATACCGCCGCGACGGCACAAACCCCAGCATCAGTGATTGCGCGACTTCAGCGTTATTATCAAGCTGAATACGCCAGTGTCCATCGCGGCGTGTATTCCTTGAGCGCGACAGCGACGCAAAACCTAGAGCAGGTGAGAGGCCAAGTTGCGAACTTTATTGGTGCGACCTCAGACAGTGAAATCATCTTTACCAAAGGGACGACCGAAGCGATTAATTTAGTGGCGAATAGCTACTTGCCCAATGTTGCGTCAGCCGGCGATGAGATCATCGTGACGGAAATGGAGCACCATGCCAATTTAGTACCGTGGCAGATGTTGGCGCAGCAACTGGGTTTGACGTTAAAAGTATGGCCAATGACGCCAACGGGTGAACTGGCGATATCAGATCTTCAGCCACTACTGAGTGACCGAACCGTGATGTTAGCGATGACGCAGATATCCAATGTGCTTGGCAGTCATACCCCAGTTAATCAAGCGATAGCACTGGTTAACACGCACAACAGCGCGCAGACTGAACACGCTGAATCAACGCACCAAGGTGAAAAGCGCTGCGCTGTGCTGGTGGATGGGGCGCAAGCGGTGGCGCATCAGGCCGTTTCGGTTAAGGATCTGGGGTGCGATTTTTATGTCTTCTCAGGGCATAAACTTTATGGCCCTACAGGTGTTGGCGTGTTGTATGCGAGCCAAGCGGTTCAAGCTTGCATGACGCCCTATCAAGGTGGCGGTGCCATGATAGAGCAGGTGTGTTTGCCAACGGGCACAACCTACACGCAAGCGCCGTGGTGCTTTGAAGCAGGAACTCCTCACATTGCGGGGATCTTGGGGCTCGGAGCAGCGATTGAATACCTTGAGAATATTGGGCTTGAAGCAATCGCAGCCTATGAACACGCTTGGCTTAGCCGATTGCGTGAGCAATTAAAAGCGATGCCAGAAGTGGAAGTGTATGGTGACCCAGAGCATTATTCTGGCGCTATCGCGTTTAACCTGAGAGGGCAGCATGCATTTGATGTCGGTGCTTTTCTCGATCAATTTGGCATCGCGATCCGTACCGGACATCATTGCGCCCAGCCCTTATTAAAGGCGTTTGGCCAAACGGCAATGTGCCGCGTGTCGGTTGGGTTGTATAACGATGAACAAGACTTAACGCATTTTATCAGCAGTCTTAAACAGGTTTGTCAGTTGCTGGGAGTAAACGCATGACGCCGGAAAAAGTCAGCCGTAATTTTACCCGCTGTAGTAACTGGCAAGAGCGCTATTTGTATCTGATTGAACTCGGTGAGCGTTTTGCCACATTGCCGGCGGAGTTGCAATTGGACTCAAAAAGGGTGTCGGGCTGTCAAAGCCAAGTGTGGTTAGATATGGCGTTAAATGATGCGGGAAACATGCAGTTAAACGCTAACAGTGATGCGGCAATCGTTAAAGGCTTACTTGCGCTAGTGATCATTGCTTACGATCAGCAACCGCCGGATGAGATTGTGGGTTTTAATATTCAAGCGTGGTTTGATGAGTTAGGTTTGCAACAGCACCTTAGCCCTACAAGAACGCAAGGTTTATGGTCTATCGTGCAGCGCGCGCAAGCCATCGCCAATGAGATTCGTACCAACGCTTAGCCACGTTTACCAAACACTAGAAACACAAAAAGGCAGCCACGATATAATCGGGCTGCCTTTTATTTTGCGCGTTTATAGTTTGAAAATGGTTTTGAGCAGGTGATCGCTCATATCTAGCTCCGTCACTGGGCTGCCAATTTAGGCATCTAATTTATGCAGTTCAGTGGTTAGTTAAACAGATAAACTAGCAAGTAAGCTAAGCCGCTAAACTCAGTAATAAATACCCATTCAACGCCAAAACCAAAATCACTACAATCGCCCCCAACATTGAGATCGCACGATGATTTCGGTAAGTCCCCATCACACTGCGTTTGCTGGTGAAGATCAAAAGGGGAATAATCGCTAGCGCAACCCCAAAACTCAGTACGACTTGGCTTGCAACCAAAATCTCAGTGGTACTCACGCCCATTGCGATAAAGCCAAAAGCGGGCAGCATGGTGAGTGATCGGCGCAGCCACAGCGGGATATGGAAGTGCACAAAACCTTGCATCACAACTTGCCCTGCCAGTGTACCTACTACTGTTGATGACAACCCTGAAGCGATCAGCGATAAGCCAAATAGCAGTGCAGCGCCTTTACCCAATAGGGGTGTGAGGGTTTGATACGCAGTTTCGATACTGGCGATATCGCTGCGGCCGGTGTGGTGAAAGATGGCGGCTGCCATTGCGATAATTGCGATGTTGACGAATCCGGCGATGGTCATTGCCAGCAGCACATCAACGCGGGTCATTTTCAGGCGCTGCGGCGTGCTGTGCTCTGAAGCGCGTGAAAACAGTGCAGAGTGGAGATAAACCACATGCGGCATCACGGTGGCACCTAAGATCCCAGCGGCAAGATAAATTTGTTTTGGATCGTCCAACTTAGGAATGAGTAGTCCTGTCGCGAGCGGCGCGAAGTCAGGTTTGGCAAAGATCAGCTCGAACACATAAATAACCGCAACAATTAACAGGAGCGTGCCGATCACCCATTCCAGCGGTTTTTGACTACGACGCCCAACGGTTAAAATAGCCAGACTGATCACCGCAGTGATCGCCGCGCCTTGAAACAAACTAACCCCAAGCAGCAGCTGAAAACCGACCGCCGCGCCAATGAATTCGGCGAGATCCGTCGCCATAGCGATGATCTCGGCTTGAATCCAATACGGTACCACCGCCCAGCGAGGGAGATGATCGCGTAAATGCTCGGCAAGATTTTTACCCGTGACAATACCGAGTTTGGCCGATAAGTATTGGATCAACATTGCCATCAAATTGGCCCACAGGACGACCCACAACAACTGATAACCGTAAGCTGAGCCCGATTCAATGTTGGTTGCGAAATTGCCCGGGTCGATATAGCCAATCGCGGCAATAAAAGCAGGACCTAACAGGCGTTTGCCGTTGCCTTTTAATAGCGAAGTGGTGTTTTTGCCGTTAAGGCTGTCGAGAGAGGCAGGTTGCGCATGACAAGAAGAGGCAGATGAAAGCGAAGACATAAAAAGGCCCTGAAAGTAACAATAGCGCGACTTTACGCCTCTACGCTGACAGGTACTAATTCATCGGATCTATTGTAGTGATAGCTTTTGGCAATGGGGTGAAACTAGGTGTAAAGAAGTGACGGTCTGATAAAAACAGATGGCTTATAAGCTAATAAAAGTACTAAACCTTCTAACTCGCCATATAGGCTCGTTCTTTGTTCATCTAAAGCAGCCTGATAAATCTGCGGTTTATCTCGAAAACGTGCGCATTCGTAGACGTTAATGCCGGCCTGTGGAGGTAGACTTACCAATAGTTTTTAGAGCCTAAAGGCTACCTTGCCGGTGTTGATACCGGCAGTACCAGTACAGTGAGTCAACTCATATGGATATAATGATTCAGCAAGCAACACAGTCAGACCTCAAATCCTTCTTTGATTATCTCAACGATCACCTGTCTGATAATGGCAGTGAAGGTACGCCATTGTTTCAGCCTCTAAGCAGAGAAGAATCGCAGGTATCGGCGGGCTTGATGACCCGTTTCGAGCAAGGGATGGCGACGCCTATTAGCATCAATGGCTGGCGACGTTTGTGGTTAGCGATTAACGATAGCAGCGATATAGTGGGGCATATTGATATGCGCTCCCACCCCGAATCAAATACCCAACACCGTGCACTGCTTGGTATGGGCGTAGACAGAAAGGCACGTAATCAAGGGCTGGGTACGCGGCTTATTGGCGAGCTCCTTGCTTACGCAGAAAAAGAGACCGATCTTGAGCGATTTGATCTGTGGGTTCTCTCTTCAAACTTGCCGGCTATTGCGCTTTATCAGAAAGCGGGTTTTAGTAAACAAGGTGAGCTCACTGATATGTTTCGGATTGATGGCGCGTCGTATGGCTACACGCTGATGTCTCGGGCTATTTCTGATGAATAACACAGTATCGAATGAATCTCAGACGCCAATGCTGTTGTTGATGAACGCTAGGCTTAATGATGTTATCTAAACCACAGCAACACGAAACGTATCGGGTTCTCGGGCTTGCCGCTTTGCACTCGGACGGGAGCGATCATAAGGTTGCTTGGGCGCTGGATTTACTACAGCAAGGCGTTGAAACGCCGCACCTTGCCATTTTGGCGACGCTGCTAAGCCCAGTGAATGAGTTTGAAGCCGATGATTATTTTAATCGAGTACTTAGCGAGCTGAAGGTCAAAAAGCCGAGTGACGATGAAGCGCTAGAAGGCTATGCCAAAGTGCTTGCCCAAGATATTGTTGATGGGGATTTATCACCAGAGTCTGGCGTTAGGCAAATCTATTTAGTTAACGTGAAACTCAATTTCCCCGGCTTTCTGAGTGAATACACAGCGTTGGAAGATGAATGGTATTGTGAATGTATCAACGGTTGGTCGGCGCACAAAAGACGGGATGAAATCATCAAAGTATGCAAAGCAACGCTTGAAACGCTGAACTATCCCGATGTTTTTCGCCCTTAGCTAACGCGATAGACAGATTGGGGACGAGACGGCACAACACGAATAAGCACAATACGGGCAGGCAACACATGAATAAAAATAATAAGGAGAGGAGATAACATGGAAACCGAAAGATTGACGTTGCTACCGCCTTCAATGGCGCTTCAGCCAAAAATGCTCGAAGCGATACAACAAAGCCAACAGGAATTGGCGGTTTATTTACCTTGGGTGCCGTATGCATTAACCGAAGCCGAATCGGTCGAAAACATGCGCCAAGCGATCAGCAATTTCGAGCGCTTTGAAGGTGAGCTGCGCTATTCCATCATTGAGAAAAAGACCGAGCGATTGATAGGTGCGATAGGGCTTATCATTCGAGATAAAACCGTACCGTCGTTTGAAATTGGCTATTGGTTGCACAGTTCGTGCGTGGGTAACGGGTTTGTGTCTGAAGCGGTGAAGGCCGTCGAAACGTATGCGTTTGATTCGTTGAACGCCAACCGGATCGAAATCAAAGCCGCCGAGCACAATACCAAAAGCCGCGCTGTCGCAGAGCGTTGTGGTTACGTGTTTGAAGGGCTGTTACGTAATGAGCGCCGCTTGCCGTCTGGTGAGTTGTGCGCAACGGCAGTGTATGGCAAAACCTGCCTGTAGCGTCGCGGTGTTTATTCGTTTAGCACAGGCGCTCGTGTGTCACTGTTTTCTTTCCTTGCCTTTGTATGAGTTAGCCAGTTAATGAATTACCTTTCTCGTGAAAATGCTAAAGCCCGTATGGTTGAATTGGCACTGCCGGCTTTTTTTGCAGATGTGATCGACGAAAAGCTAAGCGCGCCTCTATCGATTTATATGGGCTGTCCAACGCTGTATTACTTGAGCCGTGAAGAGCAACACGCCTTCGCGCTCGGCGATATCATCCCGCTATGGGAAGATGCCGGCGGCTATAGGCAGTACGCCTACGATATTATCAATAAAGATTACATCGCCTTTGAAATTGAAGACGGCGAAGTTTCCAACCGCTATAGCTGGGATAGCTTGATCGCATCGCTCATCGACGCCTTGATTGAGCATGAATACGATGATCACGCTAACCTAGAGCAAACCATCGCGGCGGTGAAGGCAATGTTGGCAGGGTTGAACTTACACAACTTTGATGAACTGGTAGCAAGTCTGCAAGGTGGAACAGTGTCATCGCACATGTCGGATTAGCGGTTAGAAAGAGATTGTAAATCCGCAGTAGAGACTAAAAACGCATGTATAAAATTGAGGGAGAGCAGGGTGATCGTAAGGAAAGCGACGCAGCAAGATGCGGGTAAGCTGCTGACTCTGATTGAATTAAAAGCGGAATTTGATCGCAGCATGAAAGGATTCGACGGTGAAATTTCTACTTCGGTTGAGAAAATTGAACGTACTTTGTTTGGAGAGTACCCGTTTGCCCATGCATTGCTACTAGAGCAGGGTGATGACGTGCTGGGCATGGCATTGTTCCACTATCGGTATTCATCATTTCGCGGCGAGCCTTCACTGTGGCTGGATGATTTGCTTGTAGTCAGTAACGAGCGCTCCAAAGGGTATGGTCGTGAACTGATGTTAGCGGTCAAAGCTGTCGCTGAGGAATCGCAGGCGTCTCATATTGCATGGACGGCAAGTCCGCACAATATTCGGGCTCACCAGTTCTATCAAAAATTAGGGGCAGACGTCGAACGTATGGATGGGCAACGACCCTATTTTCGTTGGGATTGCGTATGAACAAAACCATTGATAACGCTTTGATTTTTGCCTACCACCAAAGAACCCACACGCCTTTGCTGAAGGCAAAGCAGTTGCTAGAAACGATGGATAGTCTGCTGCTTGAGCGTATCGCACGCGCTTTGGATGAGCAGTGTGATCCCGCCCAATTTCTTTATGATCCGATTGAAGATACTCCAAAAATCAAGGCCCAGATTGCCAAGGCGGAAAAGGAAGCGCTGGCAACCCTTAGCGAAGCGCACAGTCAAAGCATGGGAAGTTGTCATCTAATTTGGCGAGAAACAACGCAAATATTAAAGCAAAAGCACAATATAATTTGGTTCTCGCCCGCCGAGATGAATCCGTCGGTCTGTTTCGACTAGCTGGCGAATACAACAGCAAATTCAATAACCTGCCTTAATAACGCAACGAGTGAAGGAAGCAGATGATCACTAACCTAGTGCATGGAACGCAAGAAGTAGAAGGTGAGTTCAGATTTGAACTGTTTGACACGGTCGCAGCGGTGATCATTTACGACGACACCCCCCTTGAATATGCAGAGCGTTGTGTCGCTTACCTTAATAGTTTAAACACCGAGGTTGTTGCTGCGCTTGATGCCGCCTGCTTACGTTACTGTAACGATTTTCTTACCATGACCGGGCAATCGCCTCGCACGTTAGAGCGCCCAGCTGATATTCGCCACTTTATGCGCCCCGGCGGACTGATCATCGAAGAGCCAGAAGATCTGAACGAGCCGATCATTCATTTAGAAATGGAGTGTGATTGGGATATTGAGCATGGTGTCGAGATCATCATTCGCGCTGACAAAGTACTGTATGTTGGCGGATTCAATGGCTTGTGCCCTTGGTCTTCGTTTGATCAAAACCTCTCTTACAATTTCGCGTAAGCCGGAAAAATTAGGCGAACAACCGCGGGCGCACGCGCCAGTGTCGATTTACTTAAAGCCGAGTGACTCTACCCGTATGTTTAATGTGCTGAATGAATTCGATTTGGCCGACCAAGATTTAAGCCAGTATAAAAATGTGCGCGACTGCTAAGAATGCGGTCAGGGCGGTATTTTCAAACACAACGTTGCTGATGGTCATGTTAATAATGCTCTTGCGAGTTACACTAACCTCAGTCTTACTCTTTGGTTGATATGAAATGATTGCGGTTATTTTTGAAGTACAAGTAGCGCCGGGAAAAACAGCGGAATACCTAGATGTGGCGAACGACATTCGCCCCTTACTGTTAGAGATCGACGGGTTTATTTCCATCGAGCGTTTTCAAAGCCTCACGAGTGAGGGCAAAGTGTTGTCGCTCTCATTTTGGCGCGATGAAGCCGCAGTGCAAGCGTGGCGTCGTTTAGAGGGCCATCGATTGGCGCAAGCGAAAGGTCGCAGCGGGATATTTGACAGTTATCGCTTACGCGTTGCCGGAGTGATCCGTGATTACGCCATGGATGAACGTGCCGATGCGCCTGATGACAGTATCGCGGTGCATGGGTGACGGTTAGCTACTCCGTTCGCCAGCTGTTGGGTTATTCAGCTCAGTGATGTCAAGTAGCGTCATTGCGCGGAAGGATTTATCGCAAAATACACATAAAGAAAGTTCGAGCTAGCTGTTCGTCGCTAGCCGTGCGCAGTGATTATTCGTTCAAGGAGTGAGCATGAGAGTTATCTTTATTTTATTACTACAGATCGCCTCGTTTATGAGTGCGGCCCAAGAGCCGTTGGATCTCGACGACTATGTTGATGCGGCGATGGGCGTGTTGAGAAACCAAGCCGATATTCATGACGTAACGTGGCAAATTGGCGAAGCGGAGCGCGTATATATCAACCAAACAGAGGGCGTTATTTGGTGGACGTTCGCGGATGGCAAAGAGGTGACCGCGCCGGTGCAGATCATCGGCACTTATGATCCCAGTAATGACAGCTTTTTGTGGGGGTGGGATCACCCATCGGTACAACCTGCGCTGAGAGAGCACGCTCAGCTCGTTAAGGAGTTCGGCGAAACATATAACATCGCTGTATTGACTCAGCCGATGGTCACAATCACGGAGCAAGAAGCGTGGCAGTTTGTTGCAATGGCCAATCGCCTCGGCAGTGCGAATGGGGGATATCGCGCTGAAGCCGGAGGTCCATTGGTGTTTGTGACTTTCGGCGACATCACGCTGAAATACGACTAAGCAATAACTAGTTAGGCAGTGGTTAGTTAAGCAATGGTTAGTTAAACAATTAGCGTCTAGGTCATTCAGCAACAGTTAGCACTGTCAACGTGGTGACGCTAAAACTGGCAGTAGAGGCACAGAGCCGAGCGCAGGGACTCACGGATCACGCGGCGCAAGCTAGGCTTATTATGCCCCGTAATTTCGGGAGTATGGTTAGCGCCAACACAACAGGAGGTTGTGTTTATTGAAAGGAGCAGGCTATGACATTAAAAGCATCGATAACCTTGACTGTCACTCATCTAGCGGCGGCAGCATTCGGGGTCGCCTTGGGGCTCTATTTACTGCCCATTTTGACGGCGCCAACCGCACCGACAGAGATCGAAGTGACTGATCGCTCGTCGAACGCTGAGTATTCCGCCGTGTTCAGCAAAGATCTTCAAGACAGCGACCTACTGCATTGGGGAGAAGGGGAAGTGTCGATCGCCCCGGATTTTATTACCCTGATGGGAGAGCTAGCGCCGGGTCCTGATTACAAGCTCTATTTGTCACCGGAGTTTGTCGAGACCGAAGCGGATTTTGAGCGTTTGAAAGCGCAGATGGTGGTGGTCGGGGATGTAAAAACCTTCGAAAACTTTGTGGTTGATGTACCCGCGCAGATCGATATTTCAGGTTACAACACTGTGATTGTGTGGTGTGAATCGTTTGGCCAGTTTATTACCTCTGCCCAGTATCAATAATGCGTGTGAGGGTTTGAAGATAGGCAAAAGGCTCTTCAAGAGGGGCGTTCATTACTAAGCTCTTTCCGAGCCACTACTTAGTTATTTCCGAACCATTACTACGTCACTGCGATTGATTGGGATAAAGTGAAGTAATGCATGACAGCGCTCGCGTTTTCGCGGGCGTTTTTTTATGTCGAAAAGCAGGGCACCGTGGGTTTGGCGACAAATGCTATGACTAGCGGCGACAAACCACTGGGGGTATTAGATAAGTCACAGGCGCTCTACCTCTTACTTATGATATGGCATGAGTTCGATCGCAAGAAGGGAGGGTGATAGTGGTATCAGTAGGCTTGTCGACGCATTATCAGTGGGGTGAGCGTCATTTTGGCCGGCATTTAGTTAAATAGCGCGTTAGTAGCGCAATGTAGTAGTGTGTTCTACCAATAGGCCAGTCTCAGATTACGCTCGCACCCATTACCCAAGGTCACATCAAACTGTATTTTATGGTGACGCCGCCAAATATTGGCGATGGCATCA
The DNA here is from genome assembly GCA_019703815.1 of Thaumasiovibrio occultus. Lineage (GTDB taxonomy): Bacteria > Pseudomonadota > Gammaproteobacteria > Enterobacterales > Vibrionaceae > Thaumasiovibrio > Thaumasiovibrio occultus. The sequence goes on from AP023053.1 coordinate 483,280, forward strand.
TTTGCGTTCGGATGGTCGATGGGGCTCTGATGGCTTTTCGTTTGATATAAAAAGGATTGTACGTGAAATATCAAGTTGTCACTCTTGATCAGAGAGAAGATCTTGTCGAACAAGTTGCCCATTTAGATAACCGCTCATGGCCAACGTTCTTGCAATTTAGTGACGCGCAGAGCTGGTCAGAATTTTATGAAACCCTGAGCGATTCTGTGCTGATACTGCTTGAAGATGAAAAAGTGATCGCGGCGGGTTTTACCGTTCCCGTGCAGTGGGATCAAAACCCGGCGACGTTGCCCGAAACCATTGAGGCGGTGTTGCAGCAAGGTATCGCAGTGAAAAAGGATGGGTTAACGCCCAATACCTTGATCCCAATTGGTGCGCTGGTGGATGCAAGCGTGCAGGGTAAAGGGCTGAGCTCGCAAGTGCTTATCGAAATGAAAGCGCTCGCGCATCGTTTAGGGTTACGCTCGTTAGTGGTACCAGTACGCCCAACCAAAAAAGCCGCTTATCCGTTGCAATCGATCCACAGTTACGCGGGGTGGCGTCGTGCTGACGGATTATTGTACGATCCTTGGCTGCGTGTACACGAAAAACTCGGCGCAGAGGTCATTCATATCGCAGAATGCACCTTGACCGTGAAAGGCGCGATTGCCGATTGGCAAAGCTGGACCCAGCTTATTTTCCCAGAATCAGGTAACTATACTGTGCCTGCTGCGCTGAGCACGGTCGCGGTTGATGTTGAGAATGACATTGCCATTTACCAAGAGCCAAACGTGTGGATGTTGCATCCAATGTAAGTTGGCTATGAATACGTTTAGAAAGGATTTCTACCATGGAGTTGGTTTCACCCTCGTTAGCGTTTGAGTCTGAATTTGCGGCTTTCTTTGCTGATTTTGCAACAAATGACCGGAAAAATGCCGATTACTATCTTCAAGGCGTTACCGACTTCGGGGCTTATGTGCAACGATTGCAAGATGAAGCCGCTGGGGTGAATTTGAAAGCCGGTCATGTGCCTTGTAGCCACTATTGGCTATTCGACGATAAGGGCGAAATGGTAGGGGTGATCCGTGTTCGCCACCATATTCGAACAGGGTTTTTATCTTTTGAGGCGGGACATATCGGCTATGATATCGCGCCGTCAAGTCGCGGTCGTGGTTTGGGTAAGGCAATGCTTGCCTTGGCGCTGCCGAAAGTAAAAGCGCTGGGGATAGATACCGCGTTGATCACGGCACAAGAAGATAACATGGCGTCGCGCAGGGTGATTGAAGCCAATGGCGGGCAGCTGGAAAATGTGGTGATGGGGCAGGTTTTCCCCACATTACTGGCTCGATACTGGGTGAGCTGTGAGTAGCCAGCCTTGCTGTCGTCATCTCTGATACGCCGGCTGTTTTACCGGTCTTGCTTCTTGCCTTCCCTGATTCAACCGATAAAAAATGCTCGGCGGTGAGGCCGAGCACTGGGTTTAGTGTTTGTTTAACCGCTTGCTAAACCGCTTAGCAGCCGGTTCGGACGAGCGGTTATTACGCCTCAAGCTCTTTGCGCACAATCGCCGCACCAGCACTTAACGCGCTCAGTTTCGCTGAGGCAACGTCACGCGGCAGTGGCGCCATGCCACAGTTGGTGCAGGGGTAGAGATTTTCCGCATCGACAAATTTCAGCGCGGTACGCAGGGTATTGGCGACCTCTTCTGGGGTTTCAATCTCGTGGTTCGCCACATCAATCGCTCCCACCATGACCTTTTTGCCACGGATCAGCTCCAGCAATTCGATAGGCACGCGCGAGTTGTGACACTCAAGCGAAATAATATCGATATTTGATTGCTGCAGCTTAGGGAACACCTCTTCATATTGACGCCATTCGGTACCGAGTGTTTTCTTCCAATCGGTATTGGCTTTAATGCCGTAGCCGTAACAGATGTGAACGGCAGTTTCGCATTTCAAACCTTCTATAGCGCGCTCTAAACAGGCGATACCCCAATCGTTGACATCATCAAAAAAGACGTTAAAGGCAGGCTCATCGAACTGAATGATATCAACCCCGGCGGCTTCAAGCTCTTTGGCTTCTTGGTTCAGGATTTTAGCAAACTCCCACGCCAGCTTTTCGCGGCTTTGGTAGTGCGCGTCATACAAGGTGTCGATCATCGTCATTGGGCCAGGTAGCGCCCATTTGATCGGTTGGTCTGTTTGTTGGCGCAAGAACTTGGCGTCTTCCACAAACACGGGTTTACGACGCGCTACTGGGCCAACCACGGTTGGTACGCTGGCATCATAACGATTACGGATCTTGACCGTTTTACGGTTTTCAAAATCAACGCCATCCAGATGTTCGATAAACGTGGTCACAAAGTGCTGACGTGTCTGCTCGCCATCGCTGACGATATCAATGCCCGCGCGGTGTTGTTCTTGCAGTGAGACACGCAATGCATCTTGTTTGCCTTGCACGAGCTCGTCGTCTTGTAGCTTCCACGGCGACCACAGGGTTTCCGGCTGCGCCAACCAAGAAGGCTTAGGTAAACTGCCTGACGTTGAAGTAGGTAATAGTTTTTTCATTTTTAGATTGCCTAATGGGTTGAGTTAAAGGGCGAAGTTAGCAGACCATTGCTCAAGCACACTGTGGTATGGCTTGATGAAATGCTCTTCAGCAAATTTACCTTGTTCAACCGCCAAACGGCTGCGCTCTTCGCGATCGTAGACAATCTGCGTTAGTGAGTGATCTTGGTTTTTCAAGTTCGGTTGGTAGCGCGCACCAGCGACGGCGTTCGCATTGTAGATCTCTGGACGGTAGATCTTCTGGAAGGTTTCCATGGTCGCGATGGTGCTGATCAGCTCTAGGTTGGTGTAGTCGTTGAGTAGATCACCAAAGAAGTAGAACGCCAGCGGTGCCACGCTGTTTGGTGGCATGAAGTAGCGAACCTGCAGCCCCATTTTCTGGAAGTATTGCTCGGTTAATGACGACTCATTCGGCTGATATTCAAAACCTAAAACTGGGTGCTGGTTTTCCGTGCGGGTATACACTTTGTTATCTGACACACTTAGGCAAATCACTGGCGGTTTTGCAAAGTGATCTTTGTACACTGCAGAGTGGATGAAATGCTGGAATAACTGGCCGTGCAGCTCACCAAAGTTATCAGGCACGCTAAAACCGGCTTTGTCTTTATTGTGATTGAGCAGTAGCACGCTGAAATCGTAATCACGAACATACGACGAGAAGTTATTACCGACAATCCCTTCGATGCGCTCGTTGGTTTTGTGATCGACAATATAAGTCTTTAGCACTTCAATAGAAGGAAACGCATTCGCGCCGCTTTCAATATTCATATCAACCGAGACAATTTCCAGCTCAACAGAATAACGATCGCCGGTTGGGTTATCCCAGTAGGCTAGGGCATTGAAGCTGTTGTCGATCATATTCAGCGCATTACGCAGATTCTGTTGACGACTTTCGCCGCGTGCTAGGTTGGCGAAGTTGGTGGTAATACGTGTACTGTCTGCAGGGTGATAGTTTTCATCAAGCGCAATACTCTTGATAGAAAAAGTAAAATTGTCGGTCATCGTGGTATTTCCTTCGGTAAAAGCTGACGTTATTCCTTGCTCTAAGTGTGGGTTTTGTCTATTTGTTAATTTCCCAACTTGTTGTTTTTGCTTGTTTTTGTGTTGCCTTTTTGAGCGTGAAGGCAAATAACTCGCGAAATCGTGATTAGAGCTTGGATTTAATAGTGATTTTTACTTTATTAACAAAGAAATTAGAATTGCATTTACTTCAAATGCTGCATGAAGAATCTTCATGATCCTGATGTTACCAAAAGGTTATATTAAGCGGCTCAGTTGAGAGCCTTACTGGTTTTGTAGTGTTTGAGATTTGTAACAAGCAAATAAACACTAAAAAGCAGAGGGGTTGGTAAAAGGAATTGCTCGCAGCTTCAATTTGAAATTAAAGCTAGAGATTACAGAAAGGACATGGAATGAGTGAATTGGTATTGTTGATTATATACTGTGCGGTACTCGGCAGTGGCGTTGGTTTCCTCGCGGGATTGCTAGGTATTGGCGGCGGGTTGGTTATTGTCCCTATCTTAACCCTGATTTTATTACATTTTCAGGTATTGCCGCCGGAGCAAGTGGTTGTCACCGCCATTGCGACCTCGTTGGCATCCATCTTATTTACTTCAACCTCTTCGGCATTAGCCCATCATAAAAACGGCAATGTGCCGTGGGATTTAGCGCCGTGGATCATGACAGGTGTAGCGCTAGGCGCGCTCGTCAGCGGCTTTATGGCCGCCTTGCTGCCAGAGCAAGTGGTGCGCGTGGTGTTTGCGGTGAGTGTCGTGCTGATCGCGCTGAAAATGTTTTACAGCAGCACAAAAGGGGGCGCACCGAAAGAGCGTTCATTGCCGCGCAAACCCGTATTGACGATATTCACCACCATTACCGGTGGCTTATCGGCGATGATCGGTATCGGCGGTGGTGCACTGCTGGTGCCATTGTTGACTTTCTTCTCGCTTGATATCAAAAAAGCGATTGGCTGTGCGTCGGCGTGCGGGATCGTGATCGCGTTCTTTGGCTCGATTGGCTATATCAGCTCAGGTTTAGAATACTTTTCGCTTTCTGAGGGATTTGCTGGTTTTGTTTATTTACCGGCGTTGTTAGGGATTGTGTGCACCTCATGGTTTACCGCGCCGTTAGGGGCGAAATCAGTGCAACATTTGCCCGTGCCAACCATTAAAAAGATCTTTGCGGGTCTGCTGGTGGTCATGGCCGCCAATATGATGTTTGGTTGATCGGTTAATCCAACCTAGCGCCACGTCTATAAGCCTTGCCGATGAGTGTTACTGATCGCTGAGGCTTTTTTCATTATTGACCTGCGCTGAGCGAAAGGAAGTGCGTTGAGCGCTGACTTTTCATCACATTGGCTTTTAGGTAGAGTGGGTTGCTATCAATAAGCCTATCATTGAAATCAATGCCGCACATCTTGTTGTACGCATTGCTTGCTTGAGGGCGAATCAGTAACTCAGGAAACACTGACGCATGGAACAGCTTAGACAGGAAGTCGAAAAACTGGTGACGCTCAGCGATGAAGAATGGGCATTTATCGCGAGTAAATTTACCTATCGGCAGATCCCCAAAGATCAGATCATTCATCCCGCCGGTGAGATTTTCAGTAAAACCTTCTACATCCAAAGCGGCGTTGCGCGCGCGTATTTAGTCGATCCGCAAGGTAAAGAGTTCACTTGGCAGCTCTATTTTCGCGATGCTACTTCAGCGGGCAGTAATCATTTTCTGGATGACAGCGTGAGCTATTACGAGCAGCAAGGCTCGTTTTTAACCTTTGAAACCTTGGAAGACACTGAGCTCTACGAGATTGAAATTAGCGAGTTGGATCGGCTTTTCGATGCGGATCCGAAGTTCGAAAAAATGGCGCGGATGTACATGCACGATCATTTCTTCACCCCAATGTATAAGCGCACACTGTCGGTAATGACGGAAGACGCACAAACGCGCTACGCCCGTTTATTGGCCGAGCACCCCAACATTTTCCAATACGTTAAAGCCTATCACGTAGCATCCTATTTGGGGGTTGCGCCCCAAACACTGAGTAAATTGCGCAAAATGAATCTAGGTGAATGAAATAGCGCTACAACATGGTTACTGTCGTGAGCAATGAATACGCACAACGGGAGAACTACCATGAAAGTCAAAACCTGCTCTTATCGCGCCATCATCAAAGCCAGTGGAATTTATGATGCCTTGATGATGCTGCCATTTGCGATCCCCGGGCTGTCGGCATTGGTGTTGCAATATTTGGCTTATTTGCATCAGCAATTGGGGCTGGCGGGCGCGATCCCCGTCTTTACGCCGTTTCACTTACTGTTTGTGAATATTATGGCGTCTATCAGTATTGTGTGGGCGGTGATCCGAATTCGAAATCCAACGGCGCTCTATGCGTGGTACGACACCGCTGCGCGATTGCTCATTGCCGCCATCATGTTGGTTTATCTGCTGCGTGACGGCATCTCCGGCATCATTTGGCTGTTTTTCGCCACCGAAGTGATCTGGGCAGCGCTGCAAATTAACGGTTACTTTTTCAAAAACGACCATGCGATGCAAAGCGCGCATGCAAAGGCGCGTGCTTAGATCAGCGCTTTATTGATTTTAGAGACAGTACGCAGGAATGGGTTTTCACAGTGTGACGGCGCTGATTTTCTCACGTATTTTTATCGCTCAAGTCGAATGGCCACATGTTAACAGGCCAAAAGCGTAGACAAACGAGCGCACAGCGCAAACAGCTAGCGCAAGGGATAAAACAATACGGAGTGATAAACGCACATGAATATCGACACCTTTAACCGTGAAGCTGACGCGCTGCTCCGCACTGGCAAGCAATTTCAGGCGCAAGGGAAAGGAGAGCCGGCGGCGTACTGGCATAGCAACAAGCGCGGTGAGCTTTGTGTCTCTCTTGCTTATGGTGACGTTTGGCTAAATGTGTATTTAGATGAAGCCGACGGGGGTTATGTTGAGACGGTGCCTCAACCCATGGTTTCCGATACACCTTTATTTAGCGGTGATTACTACTCACTACCACCGCTCGAAGCGATTTTTCAATTAGGCTCAGAGGCCATCGCGCACTATTTGGCGACGCACGATTGGCCGCGCAATGAGCCGTTTAACGACAATTTCCCTGACGATCTTCCCTTTGAATACGAACGGCGCTGGCAAGATAACTGCCCGCTTTATCAACAAGGGGTGGAGATGGTAACAGGCGGTTGGCCTTTTTTTTGGCCAGACAGTGACGAGCCTGTTCTCAACGATCTTTCATGTGACGGCGCACAAAGTGCTCTCCCTGAGAGCAATTGGACACGATACCGCGACGCTGAATTAGTGCTCTGGACATTGCGAGATGCAGAGCCTTGGATTGAAGTGTTTAAGCGCGGCGACCGTTATATTGTGAAGCAGCGGATCACCTAACTTGTGTTGGATAGCACTCATGTCTGATGTCTATTCGGCAGTCACACAACAAAAATTGCGCGACGCGGATACCTTTGGCAAGGCGTGCGCTACTAGCGCACTTAACCGCAGATTGACTTAGTGATTGACCCAAGGTTTATCGATGTCTGCACGCGGTTGGTTTAGAACGATAATTGCTAGGCGAGCTTAAGCACAGCCGGACAGTTGAATTGACCGGGAAACGTTAAATCAGCCAGAAAATTAATACCCATTCATTACAGGGTTGCAATTGCAGTGAAAACCGCGTTTATTGGTTGCTGTAGGAATTAATAAATCTCTCAAGGAGGAAGCATGAATCTAAATCAAGTCACTCTGGCAGTAAATGATATTCCTGAAGCGGTCACGTTTTACCAAAAGCTCGGCTTAACCCAAATCGTCGGTAATGAGCACTATGCGCGTTTTACGTTTCCAGACGGCGACGCGACATTTTCAATCTACCTTGATCCGGATAAAAAAGGGTTGGCATGTCGAGGCGTTGTTTACTTCGAGCACCAAGAGCTTGATCAATTAGTGGAAACGCTAAAAGGTAAAGGGATCGAATTTGAGCAAGAGCCCACCATTCAATCTTACCTGTGGAAAGAGGCTATCCTCAGCGATCCATCAGGTAATAAAATCAAACTCTATTGGGCGGGTGAAAACCGTATCAATCCACCGTGGAAAATGGAGTGATACGTGTATGTTCACACTAAGCGTGCACTCTCTGAGCGCTAAAGCATGAGTCGTGCGCTAAGTGGGGGGGGACATTAGGTTGCAACCTTCGCAGGTCGATGAGGCGGGCGCGTTCTTTGAAATGGAACGAGAAAACGGCGTCGGTGATTTTGTGCTCCCTTATACGCTGGCGCAGCATGCAGCCTTCATTGCCGGTAATGAACTCACTTATTTGTCGATATACCACTGTGACGTGCTGGTCGGTTTTATCATTCTTCGTCAAGAAAGCGATCAGGTGGTGGAGTTTCGTCGGATTGTGATTGCTGCGCGTGGTAAAGGACTGGGCCAGAATGCAATCAAAGCAATGGAAAGCTACTGTGTTACGCAGCTTGGATGTCAGCGGATCTGGCTGGATGTCTTTGCTGATAACCAGCGTGGATTGCATATTTATCATAAACTCGCCTTTGTCGTTTTCCACGAGCAGAGTGTCAACAATCGACGCTTGTTATTGTTGCAAAAGTATCTAACAGTCTAAGACTCATCCCCCAGCGTATTTCACTGTTTGGTAATGCAGTGTTGTTCACTTTGATCTCATTATATTCAGCCTGCGTAATTCTTATTATAAAAAGAGTTAATAACGTCCCGCGCTTGCCTTTTGGTCTGTTTAAAAAAGAGAGGCTGAGTTGGGGTTAAAGTGTGCTAGAAGTTGATACGTCGGGGTTTGTTTGAAATGGCAATAGAAAGAGGGGGCGGCTTCACTGATATCAATAACGTCAAACTGTGATGTGAAAGTGAGTTTCCATTTCTATAGATATGTGACTCTACCGCGATACATTACTCCAATTTTGGAAGAAACAAAACAAAATATTTTATTTTGTAATTGAGAGGTGTGGTGAAGTTTTATTCAATTCTTTTAGAGCCTAGATCACGACCCTGATATAAAAGTTGCCGGAATAATTATACCTTCCCAAACACATCATCATTCACAGGGCAGTTTTAATTTACGTTTACAGGAGTTCGTGATGACCGAGGCTGTACTAAAAGACGCTTTCTTAGCACGTGTTGCGAGTAATAACCCTCATCAACCAGAGTTTCTTCAAGCAGTCACTGAGGTGATTAGCTCTATCTGGCCATTTGTTGAAAAAAATCCAAAGTATATCGAAGCGGGTATCCTTGATCGCCTAGTTGAACCAGAGCGACTGATCCAGTTTCGTGTCAGCTGGGTGGATGACCAAGGTAAAGTTCAAGTAAACCGTGCGTTTCGCGTGCAACATAACTCTGCGATTGGACCTTTCAAAGGCGGCATGCGATTCCATCCATCGGTGAACGCCTCGGTATTAAAATTCTTAGCGTTTGAACAAACGTTCAAAAATGCCTTAACCACGCTGCCAATGGGTGGCGGTAAAGGCGGTAGCGATTTCGATCCGAAAGGCAAAAGCGATAATGAAATTATGCGTTTTTGTCAGGCCTTGATGTTTGAGCTTAATCGTCACCTTGGTGCCGATACGGACGTGCCAGCCGGTGATATCGGTGTCGGTGCCCGTGAAGTCGGCTTTATGACCGGTATGATGAAAAAGCTGTCGAACAGCGCAGAATGTGTCTTCACCGGTAAAGGTTTGTCGTTCGGTGGCAGCTTGATCCGCCCTGAAGCGACCGGTTACGGCTTGCTGTACTTTGTTGAAGCCATGCTGAAAGAGAAAGGCCAAACCTTGGCGGGCAAACGAGTCGGCGTATCAGGCTCTGGCAACGTAGCCCAGTATGCGATTGAAAAAGCGATCCAGATGGGTGGTCGCGTGATCACAGCCTCTGACTCCAACGGTACGGTGTACGATCCAGAAGGTTTCACACCTGAAAAACTGGCGCGTCTGATGGAAGTGAAGAACCAACAACGCGGTCGTGTGGCTGATTACGCCCATGCCATGGGCCTGACCTACAGCGAAGGTAACCCTTGGCAGTACGAGATGGACGTAGCGCTGCCTTGTGCAACCCAAAATGAGCTTGATGGCCACGATGCAGAAATGCTGGTGTCTAATGGCGTTCAGCTGGTGGCAGAAGGCGCCAATATGCCAAGTACGGCAGAAGCGGTAGCGGTGTTTAACAACGTGGGTGTGATGTATGCACCGGGTAAAGCATCCAATGCTGGCGGTGTTGCAACGTCGGGTTTGGAGATGAGCCAAAACGCGTTGCGCCTTGGTTGGGATCGCGAAGAAGTTGATCAACGTTTGCAAGAGATCATGCGCCGTATCCACGACACCTGCGTTGAGTATGGCCGTGATGGATCAGGCCATGTGAACTACGAGCTAGGTGCCAATATAGCGGGCTTTGTGAAAGTTGCTGATGCCATGATGGCGCAAGGCGTTTGCTAACACTGTATTGCTTAAAGTAAGCGTGATCCCGAAAGAGCGCGCTGATAAAACGTTATCGGAGGCTTGGCTAAGTCTCCGATTTTTTATGCTAGGAAAGTGTCCTAAACTATACGCCTCGTAATATATATCCATTCACATGGTATTTATGCCGACCGACTCAAAGCTTTTCTCAGCAGGTTGAGCGTTGGCGTGGTCAGGGTAACAAACATCATCATGGCGACGATGGCACCAAGCAGCAGCGTTAAGTTATGCAAATAGATAGGCTTAAGGGCTTGCCATTCCACCGCTGCGACATCGCGCTCCATTTGTACGGGCGTTTCAAATTCGACATAAATCTTATCATCGGAAGCGCAACCAAAGGTTTTGATCCCTTTTGATCCGCGCAGTACGACGCCGTGAGCCAGATCGTCACTTACATTGTGGATTTGATCAAACGCCCCGCGCGATTTCCCACATAACTCAAACACCGAAGAATCGTGATAGTAAACACGATAGAAGTGCTCTTGCGCCCAAGCTTGCTCTAGCTTTAAACGATCAGATATCACTAGGGTGCTGGCCCAGCCAAGCTCAGCAAAGCCGTAGTCGTTTTCAATTTCAAGATGACGATAGATGATCAGCCCGTTATCTAACTTCCAGCGCAGGTTACCAATGTATTTCGCGGTTTGCGTTTGTTCAGGGATCTGAGCGGCACTAAGGCTCGAAAACAGTGACAGTGCCAGTAATAAATAGGGTTTACGCATGGTGACAGTAGAGCTTAATCAAGAGGGAGCTAAAACGGCGGCTTGCTAACGCTTAGTTAGCGAACACGTTAGAAAGTGGTATTTGGATTATCAATAAAGGGTTGGGTTTGTTGCGATTGGAAAAAGGGAAAAGCATAAATCAAAACCGACTGTTATCATTTTTATGGCGGCAGTATAAAGCCTTTCACACCCTGACAACATTCAGTTTTTCGCACTATCACGACAAGGAGTATTTATTAAGGGAAGGATGCATAAAAAGCAATGCATATTCTTAAAATCTTGCCGAGCAATTCATACGAGTTAATTAGCCCTGCCACAGCAAGGGGGTTCCTAGAGCAACCAAAAAAGGCGCGAAATGCGCCTTTTGTCGTGATGGTTGAGGCTTAAAATCCCCAGTACAAGGTTAACCCGGCATAACCTACCGCTACCAGTGCCAGTGAGGTGCCCCAGATTTTGATGGTCATGTTATTTTCCTGTAAACCAATGTATGAGCCGTCGATATTACATGGCTTTGCTGCCTAATTACAATAACTAATTTTAGGGCAGAGGCTCAGTAAAGTGAGCCGACAGCGACTTTTTGCCGGTATTGAGCGTGAATTACCGGGTAGGGCGGGCTTAAGCATGCATGAACTCATCCTCGATTGACGTAAATTCGGCTAACTAAAGACGACATAAGCTGGCAGTGATGTTCGCGCCTATAAAAAGCTTTGAAGAGTGCTGATGTTTCCGATCACAATCTGCTGCCCCTGTGGGTTAGACTTTTGCATATAAATATCAATATTGTAATTATGCAGCACATACCTAGTCGTACATGCCAGACAGGTACAAATATTATGTTCGCCAATTCATCGTTGTAGTGTTTGGCTATCTCACTTGATGTTGAAATTACAAGTTTTTTGGCTTAAATGAAGAGACTATGAAAGTCTTGGTGGGCTGGCTTGGAAGAACAGATCTTGATCAAATGAAGCAGGATATGTAGTGGTCAACAAATACCGGACACAGATTTAAGTCGATTGTCTGCATCAACCGGAGATAGACCATCATTGACTTGATGAGGCTGCAACCGATTGTAATAAGACATCAGATAATGGCTGATGTCTCTTCTTGCCTGAGCTTGAGTAAGATACCCTGTTGCAGGTATCCATTCGTTTTTTAAACTTCTAAATAGCCGTTCCACTGGTTCGTTATCCCAGCAGTTACCACGGCGAATCATACTCTGAGTGATTCGATAGCGCCAAAGCCTTTGGCGATATTTCCGACTGCTGTATTGACTGCCTTGATCTGAGTGGAACATGACATTCTTAGGTCGCCCTCGTTGCTCCCAAGCCATTTCTAAAGCCCTGCAAGGCAAGTCAGCGTCAGGTTTGTCTGATAGAGACCAACCAACAACGCGTCGGCTGAATAGGTCGAGAACGACGGCTAGATAACACCAATTCGAACCTGACCGATGTAAGTAATGTCGCCACACCAAACTCTATTGGGCGCTGCCACTGAGAACTCCCGTTTCAACAGATTTGGAATATCAGGTCGCTCTGACTTTGCATGCTTATATTTATTAGAGCTCGGTTGTTTGCTCACTAAACCAGCTTCATGCATAATTTTCTGCACTTTAAATCGACCGACGTTGATATTTTCGGAGCGCAGCATCGATACAAGACTTCGACTACCAGCTGAACCCCGACTCAGGTTAAAGAGCTCTTTTGTTCGGCTAATCAGTCGGATCCGTTGAGCATCTGGTTTACGCAGGTTAGACGCGTAGTAACAGGATGAAGCGATACCAAACAGTTCGCAGAGCATTTTGACCGATTCATACTCCCTCAACTGGTCAATTAACGAGAACGTTCGAGTTCGTCCGACATTAAGAGAGCGGTGGCCTTTTTTAGTATGGTGTCCCGCCCTGAAATGTGTTTACACATTGAGGACGTATTATGACAACGCCAAAGAAACCTTACATTAAGCGCACCCAACGCGATTACACACTAGGCTTTAAATTACAGGTTGTAGATGCCGCAGAAAAAGGCGACATGACATACAAAAAGCCCAAACACGCTATGGCATTCAAGGGCGCTCTACCGTTCTGACCTGGCTGAGAAAACACGGGAAGATGGATTGGACGACTAACCCAAGGGAAAATGCTATGTCACGCGCTGCCAAAGTAAAAGAAACGTCGGCTCAGACCATTAAACGTCTTGAAAAAGAGCTAGAAGATGAACGTTTACGGTGCCTACTTCTCAATAAAATCGTTGATATCCTTGATGCTGAGCATGGAATGTCACTCAGAAAAAAGTATATAGTCAAGGAGCGAGAAGCCTTCAAAAACTGGAAAATCATGGGATATGAGTTAAGCAACGAAATGAAAGCGAGCGATGTTGTTAAGGCGCTGAACATGGCCGTGAGTAAAAGATGCTATTCCTATCCATGCATCCATCCATCACTCCGATAAGGGTGTTCTATACTGCTCTAGTCTTTACCAGGTTACACTAGAGAAAAGTGGTCTATGCCCTTCGATGACCGATGGCTATGACTGTTATCAAAACGCTTTAGCCGAGAGGGTCAACGGGATCCTGAAGCATGAATTCTTGCTCACACAATGCAGGAGCTTCAATGAGCTGCAGAAACTGGTCAGTGAATCGATAGACACTTATAACAACATGAAGCCGCATCTTAGCCTAGGGATGAACACTCCCAATAAGATGCATGAAAAAAGCCAGAGAATTACGTCACTGGCTTGATAGAAACCGTCAACTTATTTTAGGACGGGACATGGACTTTTCTCTTTTTAAGCGACTAATTCGAGCTTCCAACTCTTGGATTTTCTGTTGCTCAGGAGTCAATGCTTTACTCATTGGTGTGGTACCACCACGTTCGAGTCTGAGTTGCTCGACCCAACGTCTCAAAGCCGTTTCTCCAACATTCATAGAAAGTGCAGCTTCAGGTATCGAGTATTCTTGGTCAAGAACTAAGCTAGCCGCTTCCATTTTAAATTCAGACGAAAATGTTCGTCGTTGTCGTTCTGTCATTGAACACCTCTTTTATGGTGGAAACTTTACCACCTAACTTGATGTCCGGGATCATTAAAGGAATACACTACCGATACATTTAACGCCAGCTCACTTACTTTGCGGTGAGTGCGAACGCTCTATGTTCACGACAGGGAAGAAGGCTGGAAAGCGTAAAGCAAACTTGGTGTTATCTGGATCTTTGAGAGTTTTACATTTACCGCACTGTATGCGCACTTTGCCGTTTTTAGTACGGATAAAGATATCTGACACTGCACAAAATAAGACCAGCAGGATAAATGCAACTTTCAGTGTTAACTCTAGTACCAATAATGCCATATCTAACTTCTCCTATTGAAATGTAAACAGTTTTACAGAATCTGTGCGTTCAAGGCTGTTAGGGTGCAGCGGTTCACCTTCGATTGTATAGTGGTCGGACACGAACCCGCCTTGGCTAGCAAGTGCGTCAACATCCTTCATTGCCACTCGCTCAAACGGAAACGCGGTAAACGCCAACTCAGCAAGTGTTACGGCGCGATTGGCATCAGATAGCACGGCGCCAATACGCTGGTGATCGGTGGCCTCATCTCGCAACGCTTTCAAATTTCGTCGATAGCCGTCGGGTCGAAATTGTTGGGCCTGCACTTGTGCTAATGCAAGATAGGGCGCAAGTGCCGGCCAAATGTCGGGGTCAACAAGCTTTTGAAACCGGTCTACCTCATCGACGAGGGGATACAACCTCGTGAGTGTGGACGCGTAACTCAGTAACTCATCCCTTGTCTCTGGGCGCCAATCGGCATAGTTAACAAGACAATCGACCGCGCTAGACACCACCCAATGTTGGATATTCTTGCCGGACCGATCGGCTTGCCACGCTTTCAAATTGTGCCCTTTTACGGGGTCTCGCGGTGCAATAAGGCCTAATTTAATCGCATTGTGTGTTAATAGCGCCGCTTTTTCGGATGCCGTTCTGTCTTTAATCCGTGTAGAAAATAGGAACACGATGAAAGAACGCGCTTTATACGCCGCTTGTTGAAAGTCAATACTCATTCGATAACGACACTTAAATTGCGGTCACTCAACCTTTGCGATGCCCCTGTGATCAATTGATCGACACACCATTCAATATCGACAAGTGACGATTGAGCGTTGACGATATTTAATGAAATTGTTGGCGAATATGTATGTTTACCTGTATATCTGCGGCAATTCAAGCATTGTCAGACCAGGCAACTTTTTACATAAATGCCTGAGATTGATATCACATCCGCGCGGTGAAGTTAGGACATTAAGACTCAGATTATCTTGATAAAATTTCCAATTCTGACGCTGGTGAGATCGTATCAAACCGTGCTTTCATAAATCGTTGTTGGTGGATAATGCAAGATATAGACTTTACACACATACCAGTGAACCTGTGCCCACGTCCTGGCAAGGTCGAGCCGATCCCATCGGAATATAAGGCACCGCTTCAATATTTTGGTTGGGTTGCACAAAGGGAAAGATCGTTCGCCTCTTTAATCGTGAACCTCTACAAGCCTCAGATTGTTGGGGCAGATATGTACAATATGATGCCTTACTTTTCTCGTGAAACGTGCGTCACGCTGAATGATGGTATGTTGATCCTGCTTTCCTATAGTGCCTATTTTGAATCACATGAGCTTTACGGTCTGCCATTTGTTGAAGCATTGATTAAGCAATATGGATTTGAAGAAAAACGATCATGGTTCAATCGATTTAAATCGAAAGCAAAGAAATAAGCCCCTAAGCCAACAAGACGGCTTTGCACATTGTTGGGGTTTGATGCGCCGAAGGAAAGCTCCCTTATCTATTATCTGTTAGGGAAACCAACGGCGCGTTGACTCGCTGGTGGATGAATCACGTCATCGTGCGCATCAGAGTAATCACTTCTTCTAGGCTGCGACCTTCCGTTTTTTCGACGATCCGTGAGATAAACGACACGACTTCGGGTCGACGCTCGTGATCGAGGGTGATATACAGTCGGCGCTCGCCTTGGCGTAACAACACGCCAAAACTCTGGTTGGTCTCACACGATTGCACCAGTAACGATTTATCACGGGCTTTGCCGTGGTGGGCCCAGCGGTATTCACGCCTAAGACCGTAAAACACTGCCAATATCCAATACAGATCGCCGGTCCCACACTGCCCAGTGCTACATACGAGTAAAGCTCGGGGCTATGCAGCGCATCGAAAACACGGTTAGGAAGCTAAAGATCTATAATGGCCCCTTGTGGTGAATCCAGCGGAAAAACGTGGGTAAGGTATCGGTAGTACGATACAACGGCGCCGATGCGCACACCGGAGTATATCAGGATTTGTCGCGATAACTCCGCTTGATCAGAAAATAGCACCCACCCAGACTCAGTATGATAATCCCCAGCCCGATGACAGAGATCGGATCGTACTTTTCGAGATCGAGCAAAATCACTTTTCGGGATACGGCGATGACGGCCACGAGGAGCACGACTTCGGCATGGACCACATTTTTCTTAAAGTACATTTCCACCGTTTCCATCAGCTCAAAGCCGATCAGAATGATGAAGACAAAACTGAACAGCTTAAACAGCTCTTCGATATCAAGAAACAGAACGTCATCGGTCGAATCAAAGATCTCTTGAAAAAGGACAATGGACAATTCGATCACCGAGGACGCGACGATGATCGCTATCAAAACGAGAACCCCCAGCGACATCCTTTGCTTTAACTTTTTAGTGAGCGAGATGGCTTTTTCTATTTTTTCGTCAACCACGATATTTCTCGCCTCACAGAAACCGCGCAGTGATCCACTTTCAATTTAGGCCAAAAAAGCGACGCTCTTCACGGCGACATTGAACGATAAAAAACACAGTTACAAGGGGATGGGATTTAAAAAATACCCATTTTAAAACAGTGCATTAAGTTGTGAAGTGGTTCGATAAAGTGTCATGATTGTCTCGCTATACTCAGCCCTAATTTCGGCCCTTAGGCAACCGCAAGAGTGGCTAACTATCGCCCCGGTCGCGTAATAGTTGCGACCCATCTCATCCTCATCGTGCATTGCACTGTCTCATCGTCCTCCCTATTACTGCCTAACTCGCATTGCTGTCACGGACTTGGCGATCCGCCTCGACCTGTCATATTCGGTTGCTACGGTCACTCTATCGCACTGAATGGACGAATGATGATTCAAGAAAAAACGGCAGTGGTTAAGACTGACACAGATGGCGCTGGGCGAGTGTAGGGGAAACACGTATGGATAACGGTGACAGGAATGCGGTGTTGGTGTGGTATCGGCGTAGCACAAGAGACCGTGGAAAAGTCGAGATGATTGTTCTTACCATATGGGCGGTCCTGGCAATTTACATAGCAATTCAAAGCATCGGGAAGATTGATGGCGATCCTGTCGGTGTCGTGTTTGCGTTGGTGATAGGTGTAATTATGGCATTAGTATTTGCGTATATGGCGTGGATAGCCTGCCTCGATATTTGGTTGAATGATTACACGACTATCGCGCTCTATCCATCCCACCTCACTGTGACAGAGCCCAACTATTGGCGCGGAGATTCATACCAATTGGCATACAACGCGATTGTGCAGCTCAATACGATCATCGATAGCGAAGGGGATGTCCGCTGGCGGGGTTTCGTGAGCAGCGATGGCCAAAAATATCGCTTCCCTGGTCACCTAACGGACTATCTGGATGAGGTGATTGACCATTTGACGGCGTACGCCCCCCATATCAGCGTGGTGACGATAAAAGACGGTGAGTAAGGGCAAGCAAGCGCTTTGCCTTTGCGTGACCCAATACTCGACGCGCTTACGGTAATTTTGGACAAGAGCTGGTGGCGTGGCTCACCACTTAACTGGGCAGTCTCCGCCAATTCTCAATGGGAGATAGAGATATGAATTACAGATGGATTTGTGGTGTTGGCGTTGTCGCTCTCTTCTTGAGCGGTTGTAGTCGAATACAAGATATACAAAAAGACTGCTTTCAACCCTTTGCTATGTTAGCAACGGACTATTTTGGCACAGAGGCGCCGCATATATGGAATATTTCAGGTAATAGTGCGGGGGACGAGTTCCTGCAAGAGAATGACGTTTTGGGATATATCGTAAGCGACGGTATGGGTAATCGCAAGGTGCCACTTAACGATGGGGACGTCCTTCAGTTCACCGGTCGTGTCTATATGATTTGGCCGAGCTGGCCTGAAAAATACCTGGGTGGTAGTACCAAGAACATTCAATATGAAGTGGTTGTCGGTGATGGTAAGTACCTCATTTTTGATGAGAGCCCGAGAAACAAACACCTACCTTTTGTTCAAAGGCGTTGTGACTTTTAGCACGCAAGCGGATAACAAACGACGAGCGCCTGAATCCACTAGCAGCGTCTTCATGGTGCTCGGTTTGATGTTGATCTAGTGAACGACGAATACACGCATTTGGGCCACGGTATCGGCTTGCCGCTCTGATGATTAAATTGGGAAAAATCGTATGAAGGGACGGTGCACTGCCTCGCAAATCGCCACGGTGGCATTGAGATCATTCGTACCGTTGGTACGGTAAGCCCTCACGTATCTCGTGGGCAGGCCACGCCCCAGCTTATTGAACAGTTCCTGCCCGCACAGTGAACCACTGCCGGCTTTGACATCCATCAGTGAAGCAGGGACTTGAAGATGGTGCTGAGCAAATTGGTCCGTGAAACGGCTTTATCCATGATCACCTTCCATGGGCTACAACGCCGTAGCTCGTGCATTGGCGCTTGATCAGATCGATACAACAACAATCGAACGGTGACATGGACACCTCCTGCATTGTCTGACTGCTATCACGCAGTGCGGCAGACGGGGTAGAGAGGTGACCCCCGTCTTTCGTAATAACTTCAAAGGAATGTTATGTACAAATTTTTCGCAGCGTTAATGACGATAGCTTCACTCACTGCCAGTGCAGCAGGCATGCAAGTTATTACAGTTGATGATCAGCATATCCAAATGGGTGGGGCTGAAAATGAAGAAGCAGAATACTACGTAATCAATCCCGCCGTTGAAATTGAGCTCGATGCGTCGGGATATCAGTTTCCGACGGTTCCTGGGCATGAATCCAATGAGCCCCACGCGATCCTACTCATAATCGATGATGAGCATCAGTTTACAGCGGATTGGGAGCCTGGTGTCACGCAGTACACGCTGAATAATGCGACGTTGGTACCACGATTTAAGGATTTTAATGGCTTCAACGCGGGTGACGAATTTGCCATTGGTATTGGCATTTTGGAAACTGATCACGTTAAAAGAGAGCAGGTATTTATTTTACAGTGGGCCGCTTTGGGTAAAGTTCAGCCATAACATGTTGCTGCGCATGACGTGCCGGTGAGTCAGGCGTTATGTGGCAAAGCCGACGATGATCGCGCTTGGACAGTCTCACTCAAATTGTCAGCGTCATTCGTGATACAGACCAGGAGAAAAGTATGGATAGCATTAGCAAGCAGATCAGGGAATTTGCACCAGACCAAGGCAATTGGTTAGGCCTAGACGCGCTGCTTCAGCGTATCGAAGCCATGGATCAAGACACCATTGCGGCGTGTCTCAACGTATTCGAACGATTTCCTGATGACGACGGCGCAGGCGTGTTCTTCACCATTATTCACTGTCTCGAGCATTTTGGTAACTATGCAGCGGCATTAGTCACGTCGGTTGAACAAAGCCCTAACCACTGGAATTTGCTCATGCTCAATCGAATGTTAAACGCAGATATCTATACCGTGGGTAATACAGATATCTTGCAGCTGCTAACTGCGGTGCATGAGAACACGGCGGTTTCTCAAACCCTGCGCGACTTGGCCTATGAATTTCTGATGAGCCATTAATAAACCCGTGACCCTGCTTAAGTGGGGTCACCCACTAACCCCACCTTACCCCCTTTACCTTGCTAACGCACTATAACTCACCGAGCCTAACCCCAAACCTACCGCGACCCCCACCGATCATCCCGCCTGCCTTGCCGCCCAGACCCTCACCCAGCGACCCCAAACCCGCGCGCAATCCCCTTAAGTGGCCCACCCCAGGAGGAGAGAAGAGGAGAGAAGAGGACAGCAGTGCGAGGATGGGGCAGCAAGAGCGGCTGGTTAGGGGGAATGCCGGCGGTGCAGGATTAGGGGATAGTGTCTTGTGTCGTATATGTACAATTTGGGGTAAAAGGGGGGAATGTCAGCGGGCTAACACCGTTGTGTAATTGAGCAAAAACGTGTTGTGGGGGCAGGCGCGGTGCACCACAAACTGGTGGGTTGGAGTGGCGCCATCGGGGAATTGCGGTAACACTTGCGCCTGTGACGGTTGTCCTGACTTTTAGCCGTGACTGCGAGGCGGCCGGCGCCTTCCTTGTCGCCCGCCGCGCTTTTATCCTCACGGTACCGGCAAGGGCTTATCAGGGGCGCGCAAAGGCCCGCTTTTTTTGCGCTGGCGCTGTGCGCTTTGCCAAGGGATGGGCAGGGGACGCGCTAGTACCGCGCCAAGCCCCTAATGCGTCGAGGTTATTTGTCGGTGTTGGCTGCCAAGGTGGGCGCTTTTAGAGCGCGCGATCTTGCCACGCCGCCGTGAACCCACGGGTACTGAATTCGCCAAAGGTACCGCCATCATAAGCAGAGTCGATGGTGATCGTGCCTTTAGTGGACAGTAGTTGGTTGACGATAAAGTCGGTGCCTTCTTGGGTGGTTGGAAAGTACATTTCCGCTTGATGACCTTGGCATTGCTTATCAAAACGCACGCGCTGATCTTCAATGATGAACGAGCCGCCATCCCGGGTGAACGCTTCCCATTCAGTACAGTCACTGGTGTCATCGTTGTAGAAGTACAGGCCGATGTCGGTGTAGCCCCCTTGCGCGTCAAACACGCCCAAATAGATGTCGTAAAAGTCTTCGGACTCGACGGCATAATTGGCGTTCACGCCCTCGATCGGTTGCCATGTAGCAATGGCTTGGGCGGTCATTGGCGCCATAAGGGCGGCGGCGATAAGTACGGGTTTCATCTCTTTGCTCACGATAGCCAAGTGGGTCTCCAACACGCAGCGTTGCGTGTCACAATTTCATACCGCTCCATGGATGGGTTGCCTCTGGGATCAGAGGACGTCGAGGACGTGAGTCTATGCACCGGAACCACAAACACCAGTTACATTATTTGTCATCGGGTTTATCACCACCCGCCATGTCCATGTTTACTGGCAGTGCCGGGTTTTCCGGGTTGGGTACAGTGTCGTTGTTACGTAGCGCACGGCTTAAGTTAACATCATGATTTCACGAAGAGATAAAGATGGTGGCGAGCTAAAATAAGCTAAAACGACGCCAGAGTGGGGCAGGTGGCGGTGTACTGATGCCGGTAAATTGGATGCGCGCTGGTGAGCGAGTCAAAGATCTGCGGCTTGGGTCAGTCTCCAGTTTTGTGTTTACTGTCCTCAGTCGGCGCCGAGGGCATGTCGCAGAGTTATGCCAAGCTTTTTGAAGTCGAGCTTAGAGATCATCAATATTGACCGACATGCTCTGTTCAGATCCACGCTCTTTAGCGATAGCGAGTAGTTCAAGATCTTCGAGTCTGTCCATCATCGTTTCGTACGCTTTGGCAGGTACGCAATAAAAAACGGGCGCACTTCAGTTTTATTCTCAATGTAACAATGGTTTAGGTAAGGTGGTTGGCGTTGCTCACCAATTAATGCGGTGATATAGCCTTGGTCAGATTGACTGCTCCTAGCTACGTTAATCACGTATAGTTTTGCTATCTGTACGCTACTTGCGTATAATTTGTGTATGGAAAGTGTATTTGTCGAATCAAGCATATTTGAAAAGTACCGTCATGAATACCTCAGCGATGATGAGTTCAGGCTTTTTCAAGCGGAGTTAATGGCTAACCCGAAGCAGGGTGACGTGATCCAAGGTACAGGGGTTTGCGAAAGACTCGCGTTGCAAGTAAAGGTAAGGGCAAGCGTGGTGGCTCTCGCGTTATCTATTACTTCCTCGATGAAAGGCGGCGTTTCTACTTGTTGACGATTTACGGTAAGAATGAAATGGCCGACTTAACCGCAGACCAAAAGAAACAACTCAAAGCTTTTATGGAGGCGTGGCGTAATGAGCAATCGTGATCTCTTTGCAGAGTTAAGTTCAGCACTTGTTGAGACTGAGGCGCATTCTGAGGGTAAGCTTACCCTTAAAACTCATCAAGTTAATGGCATCAGTGAGTTAAATATCTCACCAGATGAAATCGTGCGTATTCGCGAGCAGTTTAATATGTCTCGTGGTGTGTTTGCGCGTTTGTTGCACACATCAGCTCGCACGTTAGAAAACTGGGAGCAAGGGCGTAGCGCACCAAATGGACAAGCCGTTACCCTGCTAAAGTTGGTTCAGCGTCACCCAGAAACCCTGTCGCACATCGCTGAGCTGTAACAGGACATTATGTTTAAGGGAATAAACATGAAAAAACTACTAGTAGCAGTCTTAGGATTGTTAAGTGTGGCCTGCGCGAATACTGAGAATGTGCCGGATTATTCCGCTATCGATTCAAGAGAGAAAGCATTGGCATTAGTTGAGAAAGGTGAGCTTGTTGAAATGCTGCTGTTTCCAACTGAGTTAGGCGGGCATGATTGGCCCCCCAACAGAGTATTTGTGCCCGTTGATGCACTGGCGACGCAAACTCAAATCACAAAAAACCTCATTCTCTACGCCCAAGATGGGCTTATCGATAGCATGGACGTCGACGCTGAGTACAAAGGAGACAGTTTTGTGCCTACCGAGATTACGTTCTCTACGTCGTATGCAGGAAAAGCGACAAAGTACAATCCCGTCATCCAGATTTAGTAGGTTCACGCAAGCAGAGTGACACCTGACCGACCCCGTCAGTCGCGAATGCGACATTGTGCGAAGTCTATCCAGTGTACAGATCCCCACAGTCCCCACGAGTATCACACTCTTAATGCGAGTCACGCGGTTATCCCAACCATAATATATAAGATATTTATCTTTTTATGGGGGTAATATGGCAATGCGTGCATTGATGTCAAGACTCGAGACGGCCGAAATGGTGAAAGCGATTGAGGCACTGATCAGTTTACCGGCACACTGGCCGGCCCAGCTCGAGTTGCAAGGCTCACGGCCGCAAGAGGTTGCCGTGGGTTTACGGTTTTGAGTTGCCACCAAGCCAGTTGCGTAATCAACGTGTGACCGTTGACGGGGATGAGTACAGCGGCGCGCCATAAATTGCCGCTCTAAGTCGTCTTACGACAAGAAAAGGATAGGGGTCAAAAATCAGCAAGGAATTACTAAATTAGCAAACCATGATGGTCACAACGTGGGCACAAATGCGCTGGATGGCGAAATCGGCGGGGAATTGCCTAATATTTCGGATTAGTTCAGTTTGCCCTAAACGCAAAAAAGCCTGCTTTGAAAGCAGGCTTTTTTGTTTAACTTTCACCACGCTTAAACGCGATGGTTTTTGAAAGTGGTGGGCGATACCGGGCTCGAACCAGTGACCCCCTCCTTGTAAGGGAGGTGCTCTCCCAACTGAGCTAATCGCCCTAAATAATCGCTATTGGGATGTTTCTTGCGAAACGTGCGATTATCGGAATTTGGTGGGTCTAGGCAGACTCGAACTGCCGACCCCTACCATGTCAAGGTAGTACTCTAACCAACTGAGCTATAGACCCAAATTCTGTTTCTTTTGCATTACTAAAGTTAAGGCAAAAGTTGGTACGACCGAGTGGACTCGAACCACCGACCCCCACCATGTCAAGGTGGTGCTCTAACCAACTGAGCTACGGTCGTACTGTGTCTCTTTGTGAGAACGGAGCGGATAATAATATCTCAGTGGATCGGTTGCAATAGTCTAATGCCGATTTTCTTGCGTTTAGGCGTTTAACTGGCTGAAATTGATGCAAGTTGACTATTTACTCAGCGTGCTAGCGGCGAGCTCTCTGAACCCAACTCACTAAATCATCTTACCGATTGTAAAAATAGGTGGCTTCGATGGGTGCGGTTGGTCTTTTCGTGGTTTACTGAAGGGGTAAGTGCTTAATTTTGTTAGGTGACGATAAGCTATTCTATCGTCATGTTTAGCAGCGAGCGTGAGCGGCATGTATCTATGCGTAGTCTTTTGGGCGCAGCTCTGTGGTAAGGAGTTTTGTGACGCTTGCGCAGTTAAATTAGCGAAACCTCAATTTGGTGCGCGTGATGTTGGTCAGACGCACTATTATTGAAAATGATTGAAATAACGCATGTGCTTGCTTAAGCGCGTTTGAGGGTCAAGGTATGAATCAGACATCATTACAACTAACGACGATTGCGCAAAATTGGCTTGATAGAGATCCAGACGAAAGAACTCGCAGTGAACTTGCTAAGCTTATCGCGAGTCAAGATTATACCGAGCTGGCGGATCGCTTTTCGCAGCGATTGGAGTTTGGTACAGCAGGGCTGCGTGGTGTGGTTGGCGCAGGGCCAAATCGAATGAACCGTTTTGTGATCCAGCAAACCGCGCTAGGGCTTGGGCGTTATTTGTTAGCGACCATCGAAGGTGCCGCAGAGCGTGGCGTGGTGATTGGCTATGATGGCCGACCGGACTCTCGCTCTTTTGCCCAAGACACTGCTAGCGTACTGATGGCGCAAGGTATTAAGGTTTATCTCACTTATAAAGTTGCCGCAACGCCGATCACCGCGTTTGGTGTGAAGCAGCTTAATGCTTGCGCGGCCGTTGTCGTGACAGCGAGCCACAACCCTCCGCAATACAATGGCTTTAAGGTGTATTGGGAAAACGGCGCTCAGATCATTCCGCCGCACGATAAAGGTATTGCTGCGCAAATCGATCGCGCCGCCACGGAAACGATTGGATTGCTCCCGCTACCGCAAGCCGAAGAGCAAGGCCTATTGGTATGGCTAACGGAATCTTATTACGAGCAATATCAGCGCGCGGTGATCAGCGAGCCGCTGTTACTGGATGAGCACAGCATGCACGAACTGCCTATTGCCTACACCGCCATGCATGGGGTGGGTGCGGAAATGGCAAGAAAGCTCCTTACCGCCAAAGGCTTTAGCCAAGTGTATAGCGTAGCCGAGCAAGAGCAGCCTGACGGCACGTTCCCAACGGTCACTTTCCCCAATCCTGAAGAGCCAGGGGCTATGGATATGGTGATGGCGACGGCCTCGCAGCATCAGGCGCAACTGGCGCTCGCGAACGATCCCGATGCTGATCGCTTTGCGGCAGCGCTATATACCGGTGAGCCAGGGCAATATCAACGCTTAACCGGCGATCAGGTCGGCGCGTTGCTGGCGGATCATCTATTGCGACAGCAGCCGGATTCCTTGGTCGGTAACACCATAGTGTCGTCAATGATGCTTGAACACATTGCTGAGCATTATGGCGCATCGTATTACCAAACGCTCACTGGGTTTAAATGGTTGACCAATGTCGCGATGGATTTGCAAACAGAAAGCCGTCCATTCTTGTTTGCTTATGAAGAAGCACTTGGCTACACCATTGGGACAAATGTGTGGGATAAAGATGGTTTATCGGCGATGGTGGCGTTCTGCCAAATGGCGGCGCAGCTGCATGAGCAAGGCTTAACCGTGTGGGATCGCTTGGCGGAGATCTATCATCGTCATGGTTGCTACTATACCGCGCAGGTGAGTATTGCCCTCAGTGATGATACGCCGAACATTGGAGAGTTCTTGCGTGCGAATCCGCCGACTGAAATTAATGGGCAAAGTATCTTGTCATGCTGGGATTTTAAAACCGGTGAGATTTTACACGCCGATGAAAGCCGTCAGCCGCTGGATTATCCAAGCAGTGATGTACTGGTGTACTACCTCGCGGATCGCTCGCGAGTGATCATCCGTCCATCAGGCACTGAGCCAAAGATCAAGTGCTACTACGAAGTGGTGGTCGATACTATGGAAGATGAGCAGTATTTCGAGATGGAGCTAAGGGCTAAACGCGCAATGGAAACCTTTATTGCAGCGCACCAGTCGAGTTTGCCACTGCGTTGATTGTTTGTGAGCGCTACCAGTTTTTAGGTAAGGAAGAGTGACGTTGTAACCTGTTTGCGGCAGTGCCGGAATGAAAATTAACAGATACAAAAACGGGGGCGATGATGCCCCCGTTCGTTTTTACGCGGCGATGGGTTGGTTTTCTACCAGTGACGGTAAATGCCACTTGCCGGAACGCCAACGTCGTGCCATGAGCAATCCACGGAACCATTCGTCAGCCGCATTGGCAAACCAGATCCCAAGTACGCCTAAGCCGATATGTAAGCCAAGGAAGTAGCCCATACCGACGGCGATGGTCCACATACTGAAAATGCCCACTTTCACCGTGTAGGTCATATCACCTGCGCCGCGCAAGGCGTTAATGAACACCAAGTTAAATACGCGTCCCATTTCCAGCACGATACTGACGATCAGCAAGGTGGCAGCAAGGGTGATGATCTCGTTGTTGTCGGTAAACAACCCAAGAATATCAAAGCGGAAACCGGCGATCAGTAGGGTAGCGAGCAGTGACATCAACAAGCTAACCAAAAAGTACTGTTGTACTTTGCGGGTGATCTCGGCAATCCACTGCTTACCAACATAGTAGCCGGTTTGAATTTGCGCGGCTTGACCGACCGACAGCGAAAACGCAAACGAAAAACGCGCAATGTTCATCGCATAAGTGTAAGCGGTTAGCGATGCGGTGCCCATTTGAGTGATGATGTAAATCAGGGTCATTTGAGCAAGGTTATAAGACAGCATTTCAGAGGCCGACATCGCACCGAGCTTGATGGTTTTTTTATACAATGCGAGGTCGATTTTAAACCAACGGCCAAGTGGAATTTCAATACCTTTTTGGCGAATGTTGACCCACAAAATGAACGCACCGACAAACTGGCTAATGATGGTTGCAGTGGCAACCCCTTTTACGCCATAAACCGGCAAATCAAACGGCGAATACAGCACGCAGTAGTTACCGACGATATTGAGCACGCCAGTAAAGAGGTTTACCAGCATTGGCGTACGGCTATAGCCATGACAGCGGAGGATCACGGCAAAAGTGAGGCTTAAACTCAAGCCGAAAAAGCCACCGCCGGC
This sequence comes from Thaumasiovibrio occultus, assembly GCA_019703815.1. Classification (GTDB taxonomy): domain Bacteria; phylum Pseudomonadota; class Gammaproteobacteria; order Enterobacterales; family Vibrionaceae; genus Thaumasiovibrio; species Thaumasiovibrio occultus. The sequence goes on from AP023053.1 coordinate 510,118, forward strand.
AATGGCGAAGTATTGGGTCGCGTAAAGCGCTACTTTGCTGTCGAGGCCAAAAAGTCCAATCACATTCGGTGCAAACAGACCTGTCAGTAAACTTAAAATAGCGCCCACTGCGCCGCCCACCACAATACTGATCACCCCGACATCGGCTGCTCTTTGGGTATCAGAAGCGCCGTTGGATTGGCTGATCAAAATACTGCCGCCGTTACCTGCGGTCATGGCCACGATCATTAAAAAGAACATCAATTGGCTAGTAAGGCCAACCGCTGCAACTGCGTTGTCGGAATAACCGCTCAGCATAAAGACATCGCTTACGCCAAGCAGCATTCGCAACGTCGTTTCAATAAAAATTGGCCATGCGAGGGAGACGATACCCATGCGCTTGGCAATATCGGTGGTCGTGGTCATGTTGGTAGACGCTCGGAACAGGGAATACGCAGAATTGCGGACGGCGTAGTGTACTCCTTTGTCGTTAGCAAAGCTTGATAAATATCATGTAATGAATGAAATATAAGCGTCAATTTTCATTGGATGAAAAGAAAATCAACGAGATAGATCTGTTACATAAAAGATGAATTGCCACACAAAACATCAGAATTTAGTTGCAATTCAGTGTTATTTCGAAGAACGTTATCAATAGGTTTAATTTGTACAGTTATCCGGTTATCGTAGCAGGACAATATTGAGTAGGATGTAGCGCACAGACGGAGAGTGCAAGGTGAGCAAGTTTCGCGTATTTATAGATGGACAGTCGGGCACCACAGGCTTACAAATCAGACAACGTCTGGAACATCATCCAGATATAGAGCTGGTGTTTATCGATCATGAGTTGCGTCGTGACGACAACGAAAAGCGTCGCATTATGAAAGAAGTGGATGTAACGATCCTCTGTTTGCCAGATGAAGCCGCTAAAGAAAGCGCCAAGATGGCGCAAGAAGTCGGTTGTCGTTTGCTCGATGCAAGCTCGGCACACCGCACACAACCGGGTTGGGTATATGGCTTTCCTGAACTTAACCAAGATCAGCGCTTGGCAATTCAAACAGCGCAATGTGTGTCGAATCCTGGCTGTTACGCGACAGGTGCTATTGCACTGTTAGCCCCGCTGGCCGATTTTATCAGCCAACGCGCGCTGACCATTAACGCGATTTCAGGTTACACCGGTGGTGGTAAAGACTTGATCGCGTCGTATGAGCAGGGCGGACCGGTTTACGGTGCTTACGGCCTGACACTGAGACACAAACATATTCCTGAAATTACTCACTGGGCCGGTTTAGTGAAATCACCGATGTTCGTGCCATCTGTCGGTAACTATGCGCAAGGTATGTTGGTGTTTATTCCGCTGCAAGGTGAGCCTAAGTTTGCCAAAATGCTGCACAACACCTTGTCGGCACATTATCGTGATGAGCCTATGGTTCGTGTCTTCCCGCAGCAAGATTTCGCCGCCTATGAAGGCAGCGCGTTTTTGACCCCACACGGTATAGAAGGCAGTAACCGTCTTGAAATAATGACCTTTGCTAATCCAGATGCCAGCCAAGCGCTATTGGTGGCGAAGTTGGATAACTTGGGTAAAGGTGCATCAGGGGCGGCAGTACAGAACTTGAACTTGATGTTGGGATTAGAAGAGTCGCTTTGCGTTAATCTGCCAACCGACTAATTTCAAACACGTCGTCATTTAGAAAACCACAGCGTCGAAAGGCGGCTGTGGTTTTTTTGTGATGGTAGTCATCAAAAAAGGCATTAATAGCGAATAAAAAGAGATCTAAGTCACTATATAGTGCTGATAAATGCTGCTCTCACCATCAAAATACTTATATGTAGGTGATATACCGCGTTTGTTTAGATTTTGATCGCTTTTGAACAGGATTAATTGAATTAGCTTGGCGTTATATAGGTATTATGATTACAATACGCGTATTGAAGTTAGAGTTCGCTCGCATTTATCTTGTGCTTAGTAACTGCGTAGTGGAATAAACTGAAACTGAATTACAAAAAAAGAGCGGCTTTCACTTAGTCGCTCACTCCTCAGAGCGACACGGCTGTGCGCTGGTTTGGCCGCCAACACCACAGTACGCCTCTCAACACATTGTTACTGCATAGCTGGCCTGTTTACTCAGGTTTAGTAACTCGCCCAGTCTCGTACTGGGCTTTTTATTGCCTGTAATTTGTGATTGTTAGAAAAGGTTCTAGAGTCGATGGCTGTTCGGCGCTCGCAACGTCCTTCGTTAGAGCGCCCTTGTTTACGCTGCGCCAAACACGCTACAGCGAACACGGACACACTGGGTTGAAGGCGCTTTTGATAATAGACGCTGCGTTGACTACTTGGTTGCGGCCTTTTTTCTTGGCATGATAAAGGGCGTTGTCGGCCTGATAAATCGCCTCGTAGCCAGCATCTTCATCTTTATCGGTCCGTAAACTGCCAAGCATAGAATCACTGATCCCCACACTGATGGTCATCTTGATTTGCGCTTCGCTGCGAGCATGCTGCAGCGATGTTTGCACGATATGCTGGCGTACCTTTTCCATTTTCGTCGCGGCTTGCTCGGCATTCAATCCCACGAAAATCACCATGAACTCTTCGCCGCCATAACGGTACAAGTGCTCTTTTGGCAACTGTGCGCGTAACTCTTTGCCCAGCGTCGTTAACACGGTATCACCGCACTGGTGTCCGTACTGATCGTTCAGTTTTTTAAAATGATCGATATCGACCATGGCAATCGCAAACTGGCCATTAAGAAACTGCAGTTTTGCATCCAAGGCGCGGCGTGATTGCAGCCCCGTCAAACTGTCCCAATAGGCCATTTTCCGGCTGTGTTCGAGCAACAGTAAGGCGGTAAAAAAGCCTGTGAGCGAGAACAGTAGGGTAAAGCCTACACCACCACCGAGATAGAACGATAGCGAGTTGACGCATGCGCACACTCCAATTAACGAGAGATGTGACACGGTTGGTACCTGTCTGATCCGGTAGATCAAAAACAGTAGAGTCGACGCGCTAATTAACAAAGTGAACAGGTTCAAGGCGACATGGAGATTGATTGACGCAACCAGCGTCGAAAAGTACGACCATTTCGCGGCCTCGTACATAACGATCGCGCCCCACACGCATTGCCCGGTGATCACGCCAAGATTAAACAGGCCAGTACGAGACAAGATTTCACGCTCAGGTTGCGAAACCAGCACTATTAAGTTCACGTTAAACAGCAAGGCTATCAGTGAAAAACCGGCACGTTCTGCTGATGGCACCAAGCAAACCGACATGAAAATCAACGCAATATAGGTAACAACGAGAAGCAGGAGGGCAAAAAAAGCTTTCGGCTGTTTGAACTGTAGCGCCATCAAGGCGGCCAGTCCTAACACCATCAGTGGTGCATAGTGAAACACGTGGGATGGCAGTTGCGCTGGCAATGAGAGACTTTGGATCGCGGCATTGGTAGCAAACACACCCAGTGTAAGCATTAATACCCATTTCATCGCTGTGGCTTGATCAAGATAGTGACGTGGCATTGTTGTGATTTATATTTCTTTTGGGGCCAAATTGAGCAGACGTGACGCTCGCTACCAATAAAAAAAGAATGCAGTACACTTTAGAGGAGGTGCTTCGCATCCTAATGATCGCAATAAATTCCGGTAATTTTCTGAGTGTTTTTGCTGCTAGCTAACTGTATTTGCTAAATTATTTTGGATTAATATCACACTTATTTGTATGAGGCGATAGGTTTTCAAAAAAATGATAACGAAATCGATTGCTTGGCAGGAATTGCCTTTAGTGTTTGACGTAGTGGTCTAAAAACACCGTCATTACTATTCACCTACTGAATAGGTCGCTGCGCGCGATCTAAACGACAGCTCAAAGGAGTAAAGCTGGGAAATACCTGTCGCAACGACAAGTCGTTACTTTTTGTCTAAGCGTGTGTTTAAGCGTTTGTCTGCGTTTTTGGCTTTACGTTTGTTTTGGTTCGGGCAGTCGGTTTTGCCGGCGTCTTTTTCTTTTCGCTGACGGGGGGCTTGTCGTTGGATTTGGCCTTTGCTTTGACTGATCTTTTCGCTTTATTCGCAACAACAAGTTGGTTACGCCCTTGTTTTTTCGCTTTATACAGGGCTTTGTCGGCGGCGTTGATACACTCTTCTGTAGAACGATAGTGCTCATCACAAGCCATGCCGATACTGACGGTAATGGACTCGCGTGTATGTTTTGCCGAGTTTTCGCGCATCTGTCGCCCGGTTTTATCGTCGTCAGGGCGTGCGGCTTGATTGCGAATAACAAGTGGATATTGTGCGATGCGCTCACGCAGCGCCTCTAGGTGAGATTGGCATTCCTCGCTGGGCGTTTTGATAAAGATCACCGCAAACTCTTCCCCCCCATAACGATAAACCCGAGCCCCACCGCCAGTATGTTTCATTTGGCTGGCAACGAAACGCAGCACATCATCACCGGTATCGTGGCCATAGCTGTCATTAAACTGCTTAAAATGGTCGATATCGATCATCGCGATGGTATAGCCCGGTTTCAGGAAATTCAGATCTTCTTCAAACATCCGCCGGCCAGCAATATCAGTCAGTTCATCTAAATAGGCTAGACGATGACTGCGAGTCACAATACTTAGCAGCATAAACACGCCAACAAAGCTAAATAGCACCGCAGAGATATAGGTCTTATCAAACAGCAAAAACGTACAGAATGATGCGGTAAGGGCGGTGAATATAATGAGATCGCTACTGTTGCGGCGTGCCAAGATACAAAGGGTCACCACACTGATCGCAATGAGGTTTACTAAGATAGTGATGAGGGGCAAGGGCGATACTCTGCCGAGGATAAAGAAATAGCCATCCCAGATCTGCGGTTGTTGGTAAGCGTAAGTAATGATCCACTGAAAACAGGCTAGCGCAATAACCAGTTGCCAAAGAAGATACAGTAAGCCAGACGATGACAGCGGCCGACGCGGTGGCAGCAGCAGGATAAACAGCAAATTGAGTGGCAACACAGTTGCCAACACGTTGAAATAAAGCCGCGTTAGTCCATGATACAGCGGCACCTGCAACCAAGTTTGAACAATGAAATAGGCCAGCGTCATCAACAATGCGGTTTGCGCGACTCGACTTTGATTGAATAAATGCGCCAGTAAAATCACTAACCCGTAAGCGACGTAAGGTAGGGTACTGAGCAAAGTGAGGTAATCGTGCGAGAGACCACCAAAGGCATCGAGTGTCACCAACAGCGTGGTTAATAGCGTAATAGGGAAAACTAAGCGCAATGCAGGAAGCTCGCGCAGGTGTTGTTGGAGTGCAGTCATTTGATTACGCGGTGTAAGCTGGGATTGGTTTCGACGATGTAGCTGCGCTTTCTACTGAGATTGGCAGCATATTTGGTTATGAAAATACCTAATAGGTTTTCGTAACGCTTTTACAACAGTATACCTGTGGTGAGTCGGGTAGATGGGATACAAAGGGCGTTCTGCGTGTCGCCCCTCAAAAAATGCGGCTAGTTGCTGATTTTATCAGCTAACACCTATGGCTTCGCCTACATCGTATACAGTAAAAAAACGTGACTGTTGGTTTATTTAGTGTGAAACGAGAGATATTTCAGATGGGGTTTGCGTGCTGTTGATCACACTAATGTGCTATGCGTGACTAACATACGTCACCTATCGAGCGTTCGTTAGAGACAAAAAAGCCATAACGTCGTTATGGCTTTTTAGATCGTCGTCGAGCGTTAGCGTTCAAATGCTCTGCATTCAAGCATTCAAGCATTCAAGCACCTTGCACAGGCGTCGAAATTACTCGGCAGTTTCTTCTGCTGGGCTGTCTTGTTTTAGATCGGGAAATTGCTTGATCGGTTTTGCCACGATGCTACGTGTCGCTACCTTAATATCAGCCAATTTCACTTCGATCTGATCGCCCAACTGGTATTCACGGACTTTATCGATATTGATAATGCCTTGCTCGCCAACACACTCGATGCGCTCTTTGTTATCCATGATCAATGGCGCAGGAACAAAGGCCATCGCACCGTTTTCAAGTAGACGTACACGCATACCGGCACGATTGATATCGAAGATCTCTGCGTTGAAGATGGTTTCGTTTTTCAGATCGTCTTGCAGCAATTGTACATACAACCAATCACCCACGTTACGCTCGGCCATGCGGTGAGAGCGGCGGTGCATCGCCATTTCTTCGCCCACGGTTTCGTCTGGGGTTTGCACTGGCGCTTGATCAGCAATGATGCCTTTCAACATGCGGTGGTTGATCATGTCGCCGTATTTACGGATTGGTGATGTCCATGTCGCGTACACCTCAAGGCCCATTGCATAGTGCGGGGCAGGGGTGTTTAGCACTTCGCTGTACGCTTGGAACTTGCGGAAACGGTTATCAAGGTAAGTTGTCTCTTGCTCGTTCAACCAGCGGCGTAGTGCGCTAAAGCCGTCAAGCGTTAGCAGCTGCTCTTCGGTAAATGGCGCGTTGTATTCAGTGATCACGTCCATCACGTCTTTGATTTTCTCAGCGTTAAAGCCAGCGTGACAGTTAAACACACCTTGGTTGTAGGTTTTGCTTAGCATGCGGCCGGCACAGATGTTCGCGGAGATCATCGCTTCTTCGACCATACGGTTCGCTGTGCGGCGAGCATCGACGTGGATTGCCAATACTGCGCTGTCTTCACCTAGCTCGAAACGGTAGTCTGGGCGATCTGGGAAGATGACGGCATTCGCGGTACGCCATGCGGTACGTGAGTCAGCAAACGCTTTTAGTGCGCGTATTTGTTGCTCGATATGCGCTTCAGGTGCCCATTTTTCGCACTCGCCGTTTTCCAAGAAATCAGACACGTTGTCGTAAGACAGACGACCTTGGGATTGGATCCAGCCTGCGAAGAAACGAATGTCATCCGAGATGGTACCGTCAGCGCTAACGTGCATTTCACACACAATCGCTGGGCGTTTTTCATCTTGTTTGAGTGAGCACAGCTCATCGCTGAGATCACGCGGTAGCATTGGAATGTTACGACCCGGCAGGTACACCGTAAAACCACGCTTACGCGCTTCGTTATCCATGTCGTCGCCTACAGCGATGTAAGCCGTTGGATCGGCAATAGCGACAGTCAGGGTGAAGCTGCCATCGTCGTGTTGCACGGTATGCAACGCATCATCCATATCTTTGGTCGAGTCGCCATCGATAGTGATGAAAGGCAAGTGGGTCAGATCTTCACGCGGAAGATCTTGATCAAGAATGTGCCACTCGTCTTGGCCAGCAGGCTCAGCGTTAGGCAGATTGTGATGGGCTAGCGTTACCCACCATGGCGCGATTTTATCTTCGCTGTCGGTGATTTTTTCGCTAACTTCACAGAAAAAGGTATTGTTATCGCCCTCAAGCGGGTGACGAGTCAGGTGAGCAACAACCCAATCGCCTTCTTTCAGATCATCCGCTTTGACGCCTTTACGGGCCTTTGCTTTAATCGCATCTTTAAGCTGTGGGTGATCTGGAACAACGTTCAAACGGCCTTTAAACAGTTTCACTCGACCGATAAAACGGGAGACTGACGCTTCAATCAAAGACTCAGGTTCAGCAACCTTCTTGTCCTTTTCTTCACGAACGAATGCCGACACTTTATCGCCGTGCATTACTTTCTTCATGTAGTTAGGTGGAATGAAGATGCTGTCTTTACTGTTGTCAATTTCAAGAAAACCAAAGCCGCGGTCTGTGGCTTTCACAGTCCCTTCTTTCTTTGGCAGTTTTTCCTGCATGTCTTTTTTAAGTTGCGCTAGTAGGGGATTATTTTGAAACATTTGGTCCAGGTCTCTGTTCAATTACCGCAACACTATAAGGGGTTGCGGCGCTAAAACCAAGTGTCGGTCATATTGCGGCGGATTATTTGTCAGTATTACTAAAAGACGGGCCCTGTAATTCGTATGGATTTGCAATAGAGTGCACGTCTTATCCGTAGGAACAACAGTAAAAATGTGACCCGCTTCATTTTTTTCTAGTATTTTTTCAGGCAATGGCGTAGAATCCGCGCCTCATTTGTCGAGGCCCATAGCTGCGGGTTACTTTAAGCAGAACCTTAGAGCTTAAGGGGTCTCTATTTATTTTTATTGATTATCTTATTGGGATCCCAATGCAAGAATCTGTCACTGAATTTCGCCAGCTAGATCTGGCCGACACTCTTCTTTCTGCACTTGACGCGATGGGCTTTACTCAGCCTACGCCAATTCAGGCAGCCTCAATTCCACTGCTACTAACTGGTACCGATGCTTTAGGTAAAGCACAAACGGGTACGGGTAAAACGGCAGCATTCTCCCTACCTCTTCTGAATAAATTGGACTTGTCACAGCGCAAACCACAAGCAATCGTTATGGCGCCAACGCGCGAGCTAGCGATTCAGGTTGCGGCTGAAATGAAGAACCTAGGTCAGAATATCAGCGGACTTAAAGTCCTAGAAATTTACGGCGGTGCATCGATTGTTGATCAGATGCGCGCACTAAAAGCAGGCGCACACATCGTTGTTGGTACGCCTGGTCGTGTGAAAGACTTGATCACCCGTGATCGTCTACACCTTGATGAAGTTAGCACTTTCGTTCTGGATGAAGCCGACGAAATGTTGAAAATGGGCTTCGTTGACGACGTAACTTGGATCATGGAGCAAGCGCCAGCATCTGCACAACGCGTACTGTTCTCTGCGACCATGCCTCCAATGGTGAAAGAAATCGTTGACCGATTCTTGCGCGAACCTGCACGTATCGACGTCGCAGGTAGCAACCGCACTGTTGCTCAAGTTGAGCAGCAATTCTGGGTTGTTAAAGGTGTTGAGAAAGACGAAGCGATGTCTCGTCTACTTGAAACTGAAGAAACTGACGCATCTATCGTATTCGTACGTACTCGTCAGGACACCGAGCGTCTAGCGGATTGGCTATGTGCCCGTGGCTTCAAAGCAGCGGCTCTACACGGTGATATCCCGCAGTCGCTACGTGAGCGTACTGTTGATCACATCAAACGTGGTGTTATCGATATCCTAGTCGCGACTGACGTTGTGGCGCGTGGTCTTGACGTACCGCGTATTACTCACGTATTTAACTACGACATCCCATTCGATGTTGAGTCTTACATTCACCGTATCGGTCGTACCGGTCGTGCGGGCCGCGCAGGTAAAGCGATCCTTCTTGTTCGCACTAACCAAATGCGTATGCTTCGTACCATCGAGCACGTGACCAAGTCGAAGATGGAAGAAATCCAACTTCCTCTGCGTGATGCGGTAGCAGCTTCTCGTCTAGCACGTCTAGGTGATGAGTTGGCGGCAGACAAAGAAATGCCAAGCCTAGAGAAGTTCGTTGAACTGGTTGAATCGCTACAAGCGAGCATCGAAGTTGACGCAACGGTTCTGGCGGCAATGCTGCTTAAGCGCCAACAAGGTAACCGTCCGTTGTTCTACAACGGTCCAGACCCAATGATCGCTGCGCTTGAGCGCGACAACCAACGTCGCCGTGACCGTCGCGATGATCGCGGTGGCCGTGACGGTGAACGTCGTGGTGAGCGTCGTGAGCGTCGCGAATACAACAACGCGGATTGGGATACTTACCAACTGCAAGTTGGTCGTGAGCAAGGCGTTCAAGTGAAAGACATCGTTGGCGCAATCGCGAACGAACTAGGTCTGAACAAAGACAGCATTGGCGCGATTAAACTAGCACCAGAGCACACTTACGTTCAATTGCCAAAAACCATGAGCAAAGACGTTGCTGAACAGTTGAAGAAACTGCGTATCCGTCAAAACCAAGTGAACGCTGTGGTTGTTGAAGGCGAAGTGATGAACGAGCAACGTCGTGGTGGCCCACGTCGTGATGGTGGCTTCCGTGGTAACCGCGATGGTAACCGTGAAGGTGGCTACCGTGGCAACCGTGAAGGTGGCCGTGGTGGTCGTGACGGCGAGCGTCGTTTTGACCGTAACCGTGGCGGTGATCACCGTGGTTCACACCGTGGTGAGCGTAACCATGGTGACCGCAATCAAGGTGGTCAAGCGCGTCGTCGCTACGAAGACGCATAATAAAGCGTTAATTAACAAAAAAAACCTGCCAATCGGCAGGTTTTTTTATGCGACATTACTCGCACTTCTGTCTATGCTTTAACACGCTTATGAATCTGATGTGTATCTCAATATTGAGACAATTATCCATTATTTATATGGAAATGTGCTGTTATTGCGACATGTTTGAGTGAAAAGAATCGCGCATTTCATAAGATCCAGTGATAAATGAATCTCGAACATTAATATCGCTGCTGTTCAATAGGCCGCGTTTGGGGTATATCTTAAGTCTATTGCATTGATTTTAGATGAACACCCGCCGGTGAGCATGGAAGGACCCTCAATAATGTCGACAGCTCGGAAACGAAATTCAGCCTTACTGATAGCAATTGCAGTATTCTGGATTATTGCTTCAGCCATTTCTCTGATTTATTTCCCAACGACTGAATCACTTCTGATTTCGATCCTTTTATTACTGCCCGGGGCTATCGCCGTTGCCGTTATGGTGGGCATTAACGCCTACGCTAATCGGGAAATATCGCAGTTTCAAGTTGAAGCGAACTCTCATCTTAAGATCCGTAATCGTTACCAGACATTGCTAGATACTCTGCCTGATGCCGCCTGGGTGCGCACCAAAGATGGTACGTACCTGATTGTAAACCGTGAGTTTACTGAAACCATTGAGATGGATGAGAAAGGCCTTGCCGAAAAGAGTGCCGCTCAATTGGTCGACTTTCACGCGCAGCGTCCTTATTTGTTAGACGACGATGAGAAAATCGCGTCAGGCGCGTCGGTGCAAAAAGAGTTAAATCTCCGTAATCCCGATGGCAGTTACACTTGGGTTGAATTAATTAAGGTGCCGGTGTTTGATGAAGGCCAAATTGTGGCCACCGCAGGCATCGTTCGTGATATAAGCGCTCGTAAAGCGGCGCAAAATCGCCTCGCATTCCACGCCAATTTTGATGAATTGACGCGTCTGCCAAACCGTAATTCTTTAGAAAAAGATCTTGGCGAGGCCATTTCCCGTTACAAGACCGGCGATCTACTGGCGCTATGCTTTCTTGATTTAGATAAATTTAAACTGGTTAATGACTCTATTGGCCATCTTTCTGGCGACAAAGTACTGAATATTGTTGCTCAATCATTGCGCTTAGCGGTGGGTAATGAAGGTAAAGTCTATCGTTTGAGCGGCGATGAATTTGTTGTCGTCTTCGACAAATTAAAAGGTGTTGCTGATCTGAACAAGCAGGTGAAAACCTTGATTGATTCAGCATGTCAAACTTGCAACATTGATAGCTTTGAATTCAATATTTCCGCCAGTATGGGCGTGAGCTTCTATCCGGATCACGGCAATGACTGTTGGGATTTGATCCGTGCCGCTGATATTGCGATGTGTCAGGCCAAGCAAGCGGGCCGTAAGCGTTATCACTTCTTCACCGAAGAATACGCAGGCCTGGCGTTTGAACACTTGTCGCTCGAGAAACGTTTACGTAACGCCTTAGAGCACCATGAATTTTTCCTACGTTTCCAACCGATCATCGATGTCGATACCAACAGTATGGTCGCGATGGAGGCGCTGGTACGCTGGCAAGATCCTGAAAACGGCGAGCAAGAGCCGGTTACCTTTATTCCGTTTGCCGAGCAGACCGGCCTGATCACCGATATTGGCGACTGGGTGCTGGAGGCGGCGATACGTCAACAAGCCAACTGGCAGAAAGCGGGCAAACAGATCGTACCGATGTCGGTTAACGTGTCGAGCTTACAATTTTTCCAACCCGATTTTGTCGCGCGACTGGCGACCTTGCTGTCTGAAACTGAGTTAGACGGCGAATGGTTAGAGCTTGAATTAACTGAAAGTATCTTGATGAAACACGAAAACCGTTTGTTGTCGACGCTCAAGCGGATTCGCTCTCTCGGTGTGAGTCTCAGCATTGATGATTTCGGTACGGGCTATTCGAGCCTGTCTTATTTATCGGCGTATCCTATCAATAAGTTGAAAATTGACCGCACGTTTGTCGATATGATTGACCAACGTCCCGATAAAGTCACCATCACCAAGAGCATTATCGAGCTTGGCCGTAACCTTAACCTGACGGTGGTGGCGGAAGGGGTAGAGCGCGAACAAGAGAAAGATACGGTGTCATTACTGGGTTGCGCACAAATCCAAGGTTACTTGTACTCACGTCCTTGCTTGGAAGCTGAGATTTACGATTGGTTGGAAGCTGCCGAAGAGCAAGTGGTCACACTGTAACTTTATTTCGGTAATAGTAAGAAGCAGATCCAATGGGCCTGCTTTTTTTATGCGTGTTTTCATCGCTAAGCTATTGCTTGGTTGATACGACGCCGGCTAGGTTTTTCCGTCCAGCTTAGTGCTGTCTTGTGATTTGATGTCGAAGTGAAAATGTGGGCGACTTGCTTGCGGGATCAGTTAGCCCATCGATCGCAGTGTGATTAATAACTAGACGTAAGCGCTAAGGTTCTGTGACTTGGCTTGAAACTTAGATCCTCTAACGAGTTGAAAGTGATGTGGTTAGCCTATTTTTGAGTAAACTGTTTCAGTTAAAGTAGGAACACGACATTATGAACGCGACCAATCTTACCGATAGTGAGTTTCTGGCGATTAGAAGTACGCTAGAGCAATATCTCAGCACGCAATGGGTTGTAGAAAGCAGCCCGCAGTTTAACGTTCAGGTGAATAAACTGGACCGCTCGCGTCAACAAGCGTTTGTCGATGCATTGAATCGCGATCTGGCAGGACATGCAACCTGTGATACGCTGTTTTCTCTGCCAGAGTATTGGCTTAATGAAGATACCGTTGGCCCGCGCTCTTACACGCTAGATGCCGATATTACGCTAACCCATAACGACGAATGTTGTGGCCTGATGAAGATCTCGCTGAGCTTTTGGCGTACGAAAGGGCACTGGTATTGCTCAATCGATCTTAATTTGATCACTGTGCTTTCATCTTATAGAGAGCAAGGTGTCGGCAAACTCTTGGTAGAACAAGGGATAGATCATTACGTCAATCGACTGATCATCGATGGGTTCTCTCGTTTGGAAAAGCGTGACGTACAGTTAGATCTCGTGTTCCAAGCCGATTATCTCAACCAAGCGAGTAAAAAGCTGGGTGAGTACGCATTCGAATTATTGGAAAGTATTGATATCGAGCTTTCTGCGCGAAGTTATTTAGTGGATATGAGTAACGAGTAACTGCTTTGGCTGCAAACGCCACCTTGTTGTTCTTATCGTAATCGCTTATAAGTTAATGATGTTTTGATGAAGAGTACGTCTTAATGCACAGTGTCGAAGTCGCACCGGATGAGCTAGACAATCCGCTCATTTGGCCAATTTTGAGTTTGTTGGAAAAACAGCCAGAGAGTTGGAAAGTGCACATTTTGGCGGATGCATTGCTAAAAGGCGATCTCTTACGCCAGCTTGATGATGACAATTATCTCGACCTGTTTAAGCGTAATTTTTTGATCATGAATGCGCTGTTTCAGTTACAAGAGATGCTGTTACCCAAACAATACCTGCAAGTGGAAGCGATGGATATTTGTTTGATGTGGGCGAAACCCGGACAGCAAGCATTGTCGAATGAAGACCCACTAAAACAGTATTATCTCGATTGGCAAAACTACGATGCGAATCATCAAGATATTCGCCATTTAATGGATACATTTTGGACCAACTACCGGCAAAACTTTTCTGAGCCTAGTCGTCCTTGTATCGATCTTGATCGCGAAGAAGCGTTGGCGGTATTCGAATTGCCATTAGAGGCGACACCAAGCCAGATCAGACGTCAATGGCGTAAGTTGGCGCTGAAATACCATCCTGATCGCCAAGGCGGTGATACGTCAATGTTTCGCGAGGTGTGCGAAGCCTGGCAGGTATTGCGCTACGTTTAATCACTGGAGGTAAAGAGTGCAGCAACCACGCTGGAAAATACTCGTATTCTTTTCTCTCTTTATCTCCTCGCTGGCGCCTGCCGCTAATGTCTATGTCGCTTCGTCGTTGGTGACGCCGATGACTCAATTGAATGAATCAGGTTACTTTGAACCGTCGCCAATCGTCGGATCATCGTCCTCTCTCGCGCGACAAATAGTAACTGGCGCGCCAGCTGATCTTTTCTTATCGGCGAATCAACAGTGGGCCGAGTACGTTGCAAATAATCTTACGGATGCTTCGCTGCGACCTTTTCTTGAAAATCAGCTGGTGCTCGCTCAACACGCTAGCGCTAATACGGATCCATTGCTTCCCTTAGTTGAAATTATTGCTGGCAAACACGGTTTAGTGGTGACGGGTGATCCTAGTATCGTCCCGCTTGGGCAGTATGCAGCCCAAGTGGCGGAGCAACTGGGTGTGAACCGTCTTCCTTGGATCCCAGCACGCAGTGCTAGTCATGCAGTAAAGCTACTGGAGTTGGGTGAGGTTGAGTGGGGGATCCTATACGCAACAGATGTAAAAGCTTCGCCTAGCTTAACGTTAACTAAAACGATATCGCCAGAGTTACATCAGCCGCTGATTTATTGGGCTGTAGTTTTAACGCCAGAAGGGGAAAAGCTGTACCAACAACTGAATCGCCTTCAGGCAAAGGAGCTATTATGGCAACTAGGTTTTTCAGATGTTCCTGACTGACTTTGAACGAACCGCGATAGGGTTGAGTTTGAAAGTGGGCATTGCGGCGGTGTTGGTTACATTGCCTGTCGCTCTGGTGTTGGCGTGGCTGTTATCGCGACATCAATTTCGGGGTAAGTCGCTCCTTGCCAGTCTGATCCACTTACCGTTAGTGATGCCACCTGTGGTAATTGGCTATGTTCTACTGTTAACCTTTGGTCGTCAAAGTCCACTCGGGCAATGGCTTGATAGTGTCGGACTATCATTTAGTTTTAACTGGAAAGGCGCGGTATTGGCGTCAGCTGTGGTTGCGCTACCGTTAATGGTCCGAGCCCTGAGGACAGGATTTGATGTGATCGATCCCAAGCTCGAACTTGCAGCACGTACCTTGGGTGCGAGTCGTATGCGAACTTTTAGAACCATCACATTGCCTCTGCTCGCGCCATCTGTGGGCAGCGGCTTATTGCTCGGATTTTCCCGCGCGCTAGGCGAATTTGGTGCGACGATCACCTTTGTCGCCAATATTCCCGGCCAAACTCAAACTATTCCGTTAGCCATATTTCAATCGTTAGAGTTACCAAACGGAGAGTGGCAGGCACTTCGGCTATGTGTCGTTTCTATTGCGATCTGTTTCTTTGCGGTTGGCCTATCGGAATATTGGCAAAAAGTGCAGAGGGAGCGATGATAACAGCGCAGTTTTACATGCAACGCGATGATAACGAATTCGACTTTGATTTTGTTGTGCCTAGTCAGGGTGTAACGGCATTGTTTGGTGTTTCAGGCGCGGGGAAAAGTACGCTGTTGGAGCTGCTCGCAGGGATCATTACGCCACAACGAGGTCACTTCTCACTGGATGGTGAGGTACTGTTTGATAGCCAGAGAGCAGTGGACGTTGCCATCGAGCAACGCCAAATTGGTATCGCGTTTCAAGATAATCGCTTGTTTCCTCATATGAGCGTGTTAGAAAATTTGTCCTTTGCGCTACCAACCACACTGAGCCCAAGCCAGAGAAAGAAACTCGATGAGGTCGTTGATCTCTTGGGGCTGCGAGAGTTACTCCAACGAAAACCGACACGTCTGTCAGGTGGCGAGCAGAAGCGGGTAGCGATAGGTCGTTGTTTGATGAGTCGCCCTAAATTGCTGTTGTTGGATGAGCCTCTGGCCGGGGTTGATGGAAAAAAGAAAGAAGAATTAATGGGCTACGTCAGTCGATTAGTTCAAAATCAAAACATTCCAGTTATTTTTGTTTCCCATGATACCGATGAAATTATGCAACTTGCTGATTATATTGTGCTGATTGAAAATGGAAAAAGTATTATACATGGCACATTGTCTAATTTATGGACTGAGAAAGAAATCTGGTCTCGATTGCCTCCTCGATTAATTAGCTCGGTTATAACGGGTGAAGTGATCGAAAAAAATAGCATATACAACATGATGAATGTTTTGATCGGAGAGGGTATTAATCTATGGGCAAAAGATCAAAACTTTTCATTGCAAGATAAAGTCAGACTATCGATTAATGCCAATGATGTTGTCCTTTCAAAACATAAGCTTATCTCAAGTATGCGCAATTGTTTTTTATCGAGTATTGTTAAAATAGATCGAAATAGAAATGACGGGATTGTCACCGTGACACTTTTGCTGTCGGATCAGAAAATATTAGCTAATATTTCAGAGTGGGCATTAGAAGACTTACAACTTTCTCTCGGCGATCCTTGTTACGTGTTATTTAAAGGGTTGCGAGTGAACTTACTGCGTTAGCAATTTGAGAAAACTAACTAGACAAGTTTATTAGGTGGGATTATCATCAAGACAAGCATCATTCTTTGATGTCCCTCAGTGCCTGCGAAACGGGCATGCGCGCCAGTCCACAATGGTCGCGCTCTTTTTATATTATTGGAATTCCCTTTGGGTAATAGTTCAATGACTGATTTTGAAAAAGCAGAAAAAGCGCTTGCAGCTGCGTTAAACAAAGTTGCGAGTGGTACCAACGAATCTCGACGTGATTACCGAACTGTTCTTATGGACTTTGCAGATGAAGTCCCTGGGCGTCAAAAAGCAGTGATTAAGCGCATGCCTTTGGAAAAAGTGAATAATTTAATTGCTGTATTAAATGAATTTAAAGAAGAATCTCGCTTACAACGCATTGCTGAAATTAGCGAGATGTTGGAAAAAGACGGAATTGACCCGCGCGATTTGTAAAAAAAACATCCCAGTAACGGGATGCCTTCGATTTAGATTTAACTTTTCCTGCGCACTTTAACGGCAATCACACTGGTGTAGCGAGTTCCTCTTCGAGGTATTTGAATACCAAACTGATATGCTCGAATTGCTCAATAACCTTGCCATGCGTATCGCGGATCTGATACGAGGCTCGGCTCTGTTTTCCGTCTGTGTGAAGCGTTTTTCGCTCGTAGACGGAAAACCCATACTTTTGTTTGATCAGCGTTTCGAACTCCATAACTCCTCCTCAATTCACTCACTAAAAGTAAGCTTATTAAAGAAGCGTTTTTCTTTTTGCCACAAAGATCAGACTCTGATTAAAAATGCTCAGCAATGACCAATTATGGAATCGGGTTAAAAGTTGTGCATTTCGCGTTGCGCACTGTTTTTTTGAAGCCCGGTTTTACTGTGCTTTATCGGCCACAAACCAGCGTTTTGCTGTTTGCTTATCGTGAAAACTCCACGCGAGAACACGGGTGATTTTGTTGCCTTGGTGCATCTCAATGACTTTTAACTGACTCACTTTTAGCGTGGTAAGTTTGGCTTTTAATGCAGGCAGATTTTCTGACTTCGCCACCAAGGTAGTGAACCATAAAACCTGATCTTTAAAGCAAATACTTTCATCGATCATGGTACTAATAAATCGGCGTTCACCGCCTTCACACCAAAGCTCTGCAGCATTGCCGCCAAAGTTAAGCTGCTTGGTCGACGTTTGTTGCTGACCGCGTTTTACTTGGTTTTGTCGTAGGTTGCGACGTTTACGCTCGCTACCTGCACTAGCTTCTTCAGCTGAGCGATGGAACGGTGGGTTACACATCGTAAAGGTAAAACGATCTTGCGTTGTGATGATGCCTTGGAAAATGTGTTTTTGATCTACTTGATGGCGAATCGAAATCACTTTTTGTAGGGGAGGGTTGCTACTGCACAACGTCGTGGCGGCGGCCACCGAGCTTTGCTGAACATCAGAGCCCACAAAGCGCCAGCCATAAGTCGCGTGACCAAGTAATGGATAGATGCAATTGGCGCCGACCCCAATATCGAGACCGGTAAAACGCTTGCCTTGAGGGATGTCGCCATTCGCGCTCTCTGCTAATAGGTCGGCGAGGTAGTGAAGGTAATCAACACGGCCAGGGATCGGTGGGCAGAGTTGTCCGCTTGGTAGATTCCAATGTTGAATACGATAATCAGCGCACAAAAGAGCGCGATTTAACGCCACGACTGCATCAGGCTTGGCAAAGTCTATCGTTTGTCGTCCAGCAGGAGACAGAATGACAAAAGGTTTTAATGCCGGATTTGCTTTCACAAGCAGGGGAAAGTTATAGCCGTTTTTGTGCTTGTTTCGAGGGTGAAAGCCTGGCTTTTGCGCGTGCATTAGCAGATCTCTGTTACGTATTTTAGGAGAGGCACATTGTATTGATGTGGTGTAGGCGGAGCAAGTTCGATCTGCGACGTCGAGGGCACGATTCTGGTTTAGATGGTAGGGAAACGTCAATTGCGCTGGCTATTTGAGCAAATTCGGCAAGTAGTTCGGTATCAGTGCTTGAGGGTAAAGAAGTTGAGTTTTTTGTTTGATCTTTCTCATTAGATGGGAACATTCTGCCGTCCATTTTACCAGATATGGTATAGTGCAACCCATTGCTAGTCAGCGGAAAGTCACCTGTTAATCAGCGCTATTTCTCCGCACTATCCACAAACTATTTTGCCTTCCAACAATGAGAATAGTCAGCGAGCTAATTTGGCTTACCTTGCCTATTTGACTGATCCGATAAGGAGTAACGATGATCAGACATACTACGGTGCAGGATGCTCCCGCAATTAATAGAATCTATAATCACTATGTGCAAAACACGGCGATCACCTTTGATCTAGATCCTTGGACAGATGAAGAGCGCGTGCAATGGCTAGCACAGTTCAATCATGACGATTCTTCTTACCAAGCATTCATTTATGAAGAAGATGGAGAGATTGTTGGTTTTGCTTATTTTGGCCAATTTCGTGAAAAAGCGGCATACGCGTTATCGACCGAGCTGACGTTGTATCTTGCGCCTGAACACAAAGGCAGCGGGACTGGCACCGCGTTAATGAATCACTTGTTGAAAACGGCGCAGAAATCAGGCTTTAAGAAAGCGTACTCTGTGGTCACTTTGCCTAACGCGGCATCTAGTGGTTTGCATCGCAAGTTTGCCTTTAAGCAAGTGGGTAAGCTGACGGATGTTGGATTTAAGTTTGATCGTTTTCACAGCGTGGCAATCTATGAGCGTACGTTAAGATTTTTTTAAATGTTAGATAAACAAACACTATTGAGATTGGCTAATACCAAAATTCCGTTTGGTAAGTACGCAGGCTGTTATTTGGTTTTCGTGCCAGAAGAATATTTGCTTTGGTTTGAAAAGAAGGGCTTTCCACCGGGTGAACTTGGCGAACAACTCGCGATGATGCTTGAGTTAAAACGACAAGGCGTCGATCAGGTGCTCGTACCGCTAATTCGTGACGATATTCGCTAGTTCAGTCACGTTAGCCTATATTTATAAGGTTAAAAATGCCCGTAATTTGGTAGGCTAATATCGGTTGCAATCAGTGTTCAACGGGCCTTTTTTCAGGAGGAAAGTAGTTTGAGCGCGGAATCTACACAACAGATGGAATTTGCCATCAGCCGAATCGACACTCAGTCTGGGGTTTATCGCGCAGAAGGGACTGCCGAGCTGAAAGGCATGCAGATCATTGCGCTTCACTACACTGAAGTTTGCCATTTAACTCAAGATGGGTGGCAGGAGTTGGATCTGTCGCATCAGCAGACAGAAACCATGCTTCAAACGATTTATAGCGAAGTATCAGAAAAGATTTTAGAAGACGTTCAGTTCCCGACCGGCTGCCATCACAGCTTATAGGCGGTTTACGCGTTTCGCTTAACGTTTGGTGTTAGAAATATTATCCCAGCTGTTCCCCATCCTGCTTTGGCGGCGTGTGTGCCGCCAATCATCAAGCAAGTCATTCATTTTAGTGTGAACTCGCGCCATCCGAAAAGTGAATTGAACGGATGGCGTAGCTTGGTACGTCTATGAGTCTGCGGTGCTATCAGCGCTGAATAAGGTAGCCCTTTACGGAGTACGTTCAGTAGGGCGTATATAACCGCTCTCGATAAGATAGCTAAGATACGACGTCACTTACTTTTCAATTTCCTTTAGCCGTTGCGGCGCGCAATGACTGACATAGTAACGCAGCGCTTTACTGAACGTTTCGTCTTTGATGGGTTTCACTAGAACGTAATTGGCGCCGGCTTGCATGAATGCGTCATGGGCTTCAGGAAACGCATCTGCCGTACAAGCGAAAATAGGGGTCGTGCAGTTGAGCAGTTGACGCGCTTTGGCGGTGGTTTCGATACCGCCCATTTTCGGCATGTGATTATCCATAAAGATCAGATCAAACTCTTCGTTTTGTAGCGCGTCGATCGCCAAGTGGCCATTCTCTACCCATGTCACTTCAATACCGTACTTTTTACAGAAGACCTTGGCGACAAAGGCATTGGTTTTGTTGTCCTCTACGAGCAGTAAACGGATGCCTTGGGTGGCCGAGGTGATATCTAGCTCTTCAATCGGCGATTCTTCATTTTCAGTAACAGGGGATGCGATCACAGTAGCTGTGGATTGCGCTATCGTGTCTGACGTGTCGATGTCCTTCGACGGCAACGTAAAGGCAAAAGTGGACCCTTCGCCCATTTCGCTTGCTGCACTCACGGTGCCACCAAGAAGTTCAACCAGACTTTTTACAATGGAAAGCCCAAGGCCGCTGCCGCCATACTCACGGGTTGTAGAGGCTTCGGCTTGAATAAAAGGCTGGAACAAATCGGGTATACGCTTTTGGTCGATACCTATACCAGAATCGCGCACCTCAAACTTGAGTAGGTTGGGCGTTGGCTCGGATACGGAGAGTGAAATACGCCCTGCGTGGGTAAATTTCACTGCGTTACTCATCAGATTAAACAACACTTGCAGTACACGGGATCGGTCTGAATACAAGATACGATCGGGTTCGACGTCACAATTGATGTCAAAGGTAATGTTCTTTTTATCACAGAGCGGGGCGTACACATCGTTGATCGGTTTTAGCATTTCTCCCAGCTTAAACTGGTTGAATTCAAGTTGGAATTTCCCTTCTTCGATGCGGGAAAAATCCAAAATATCGTTTAATACCGTCAGCAGGTGTTCGCCACTTTGGTATAACACATCGACTTTTTCGACCTGTTGCGGGTCGGTTAAACTGCCTTTGAGAATTTGGGCGATACCTAAGATACCGTTGAGCGGGGTGCGGATCTCGTGGCTCATCTTCGCCAAGAAGTCAGATTTTGCGCGTGCCGACGCTTCCGCTGCGATTTGCGCGCGTCGGCTTTGGCGCTCTGCTTCAATGAGCGAGGTAATATCTTGCGCTTGGGCGATCACGGCGATGACGTCACCATCGATAATCAACGGCGCCAAGTTCCAATGGTGTACTTTGTCGTTGACGGTGGTGTGGATCCCAAGCTGTAGCTCGCCATTTAACGCCAATTTTAGACTTGGCATGATTTGACGTTCGAAATCGAAATAGCAGTTACCCTGAAATCGGCTGTGTAAGTCGTATTCGAATTGCTCGATCGCGGCCGGATTGATTCGTTGGATTTTGGCATCCACCCCCCAAACGATAGTCGGTGATAACGATATTTTGAACAGATCGTCTAGTGATTGCTCTTTCTCGATGAGGGTCGATAAGGTGTGTTGTAAGGTGGAGCCAATTTGGTTGAATTCGCGGATTGGCGTGCCAGAGAATGTGCGAAATTGGGAAATATCGGTTGCTGAGCGCGTATAGTTCATCAGCCGGTTGAGTGAATCGATGATGCGGTTTTTGATAATGCCACGCGTAATCATCGCCAGGATCCCAATTACAACGAGCGATAACATGACGCCTGCAAGAAACTTATTACGCAGCAATATTATAGAGGCGTTACTTTGCACTGTAATAAAGGTCAGCGACGCAGAGTGAGCGATTTCAAAATCCGACGCGTGAATAAGATGTTGTTCATTGCTTTTCACACCGCTATTGCTGTGCAGTTGTTCTTGGATCAGCGTATACGTTGGAGAATCAACGGAAAGGTTAGTCGCAATGATGTCATTTTTGTAGGCCAGAAAAAGCGCGTCAACGTTACTGGCTTCGCGCATACTGTCTATCAATGACAAGTTATTGTTAAGGACAACAACAACATTGAGTTCACCCGCGACTTTACCCGTCAGATTGTCAATGATAGGCGTCGAACGCACCAGTAAATCAACATCACCGATACTGGCGGGGAGGTGAGTAAAATTCCAGCGATTGACGGGTAGTCGGCGATCGATCAGCTGTTGTAAAACCTTATGATCGATGCCATGAAAATAGCTACTGCCGTCATCCCATAGAAGTTGGTTGCCATTGGTAATAAAACGAAAGTCCGGTGCCGTGCTGGGATCTTTTTGCTCAGCATTGAAAAAGAAGCTATCGAGCGCACTCGCATCCAAGGCAGAAAGCGAATAGAACACTTCACTGCTAGCAGCATGGGTTGATTGGTTGGTACGAAGAGCGGCCAACTTGTATTGCAGGACATTTTTTAATAGTGCGTTGGTTTGAACCAAACTGCGCTCACGTTCGTTATTAATGCTATTGATACTAAAGTGATAGCTTTGTGCGATGATCGTAATGGTTAAAAGGCTATAGCCAATAATAAATAGCCGAACAATTAAATTAGTTAACGATTGTGAGCGCTGAGTCTGTGTTGTCATTTATTATCTATCTGAATATCTAAACGCGCGTTGTCGTAATGCATCGATACGTTCAGGGGAGTCTTTAGCGGTGACGATTTCAAAATCGCCCGAGTAAACGGTAGGTACGTTTTGCCCTTGAAGCTCCATTTTAATCGCTTCGGCAATGGCAACGCCAGTATCATCGTTCATTCGCATCACCGTTACATCCATATCGCCCTGAGCGATAGCCTCAAGCTCAGCTGAGCCACCGCCCCAGCCGTTAACCATGATTTCTTCGCGGTCTATTTCTTTGAGTGCATCAATGGCACCTAAGGCGATATCTGTGGAGCATGCGTAAATAAAGCTGACATCCGGCGCTTCTTGTAGCATGGCCAATGTGGCAGTGTAGCCCGTTTCACGGTTTGCACGGGTATAATAAGATGATTGCAAATGATAGGTGTCGTTTGGCTGCATGAAGTCGATAAAAGTATCGCCACGCGCGGCAGAAATGTAGCCTTGCGAGAAATACAGCATGCTGTAATTGGTGCTTTCTGGGAATTGTGATTGATAGTACTCCGCCAGTGCTTTAGTACCTAACACGTGGTCGAAGCCGACGTACAAAAAGGGTTGGTGATCTTGCCATGCACGAACAGGCGTGGTGATGTTTTGCAAGATCAACTTGATATTGTTGACCTGCAATACATGTTCAATAAACTTACGGTGTTTGACTGAATCGAGTGTGAAGATCAGAAAGTCTGGCTCGCTTTGAATGGCAGAAAGTAAATGTGCACTCTGTTCACGGATATCATCACCCGGGCGAGAGAAAACGCTGTCCATCTCATAAGGAATAGACAGCTCTTTTAAACGTGCTTCTAGCGCGGCAATGTTTCTTACCCAGTAATCAGAGATTTGTCTGCCCGGGTACACCACCGAAATTTTGACTGGCCTCTCGGTTGTTCCAGCAAAGGGTACAGGGTCTTCGCTTACGAGGGCTGACAGTGTGGAGAGGTATGTCTGTTGTTCTGGATGCTCTTCTAAGTATTCGTCATATTGCCAATAGCCGTCTAGTGTGGCGAAGCTGGTTGAGGCAAAAATAAGGTTGCAACTAAGAGCAATGATCCAATTTTTCGCTGTCCTGAGCATGCGCAGTCCATCCTGTTTTGTATGGCATTTTGTTCACTATAGACCAATGTTTTGGCTTTGTTGGAGTTTACCTTACTGACAGTATTTTGTCTGTTCTCTTCCTTTAGAACTATTACCAGAGGAAATTGATTGGGTATTCTGCATCCTAATTGGTGATTAATTGTCTTAGGTTAAATTCGTTTTACGCCATTTTTCAGATGAAAACCTGAGTAAATGCACTAGGAAATCATTGCGGTATGATAATCCGCGCCACGCAACATGGCATGTACCAATTCATTGGCATCAAATTTCGTTAAGGCTTCATGGGCACCCACTTGGCGAGCCTGCGAGACGCTGATCTCGCTCGATATCGAGGTGTGCAGAATAATATAGGCGCGATTCAATACCGCCGTGTTTTGGATCTCAAAAGCCAGTTCATAGCCATCCAGTCCCGGCATTTCAATATCGCTAACCACAATATCAAAAGCCTGTTGTGTCGCTGCAGCGTGATGTAATAGCGCTAATGCTTCTTTTCCATTCTTGGTGACTGAGTAGGGGATACTGATGGAATCCAACGCATCAGACAATTGACGACGTGCGACAGCTGAATCATCCACAAGTAAGATATTCAACGGGCGGAGTTTTTCTCTTTGTACATCGGTAACAACAGGGTGAGTGTTGCTGTGCATATCAGGGAAGACATTGGCGAGAATAAGCTCAATGTCGAGCAACTGAACCAATTGCTCTCCAACGTTTAAAATGCCTGTGACGAAGAGGGAATGACCCATATGGTCTGGTGCCGGGATGATCTGTCCCCAATCAAACTCGACAATTTTGTTGATCTTCCTAACGAGAAAACCGACCTGCATGTTATGGCAATCGGTAACAATAATGGAGCATTGCGATCTTTCATCGGCGGTAATCGAGCGATACCCAATTGCTTTCGCCATATCTATCACAGGTAAAGTTATCCCGCGAAAATGGGTCGAGCCCAGAATAAAAGGGTGAGCGTTGGGGATAACTGTGAGGCGTTGATACGGAATGATCTCACGGATCTTTAAGGTGCCCATCGCAAAGCTTTGGGTCTGAGAGAGTGCGAAAATCAGCATTCCCTGTGAGGCGCTGGTGGCATTTTTCAGCATGGCCTAATCCGTCAAATAGAAAACCAGAATTATCATGGCATCGAATACGGTTCCAAACTAGCGCGATGTCTGATTTTATGAGATCGCGCAACCTTGGTCAGATAGTTCAGATATCCTTTTGTGATCAATGATTAAGCTATAAAGGCTTCACATAGGTCACAACCCATTCTCCGGATCGGATTTTCTCATTAAACCGCTCAATACTGACACACCGGCGTTTGACTTCATGACCACACAACCAATAGATGGCCCCTTCAATATAGGTATAAAACGTCTCTCTACTTAATTTGGGGGCGTAGAACTGAATTTCCATACTATTTCCCTTTATATAAGTTAATTTGGATTAAATCTTTGTTAAATAAATAGGTAAAAGCGATATTTTCAGTCTACGGCGTTGGTTGGGGTTTGTAAATTGATATACATCAAGTGTTGCTGATTTTTGTTCTCATTTTCCTTATTTGAAATTTAAAGATTGATCTTGATTCCTTTTCGGAATTATTGATTTTCATTTTGACATTTTCATGAAGATTGAAGAGATAAAAGGAATTTATCCACATTAGTGTTGGCGAGAGTTAATCAGGAAGTTGACTGAATAACTGTCGTTGATGTTAAACATATAAAGACAGATAAATCTGAATTAAAACGGGAGGATAGGTCGAAATGAAGTGCGGTTATTAGTGCATTTGTACTTAGAGTGCAAGCACTTTTTCGTTGTGAATATCCACAGAAGTAGTGTATAAGCCTGTGGAAAACTCGAGTGAATCCAATGGCGCTAGGCACTCCTGATCATGTCAATACATCATGGAAAAAAAGTCGCAAAATAAATCGAGATTCTAAAAGTGGTTCAAATTGTTGTAATGAAATTATGTTTGCGTGTTTTCGTGGTAGGAAATGTAGCCCGCCGCTTTGCGTGAGAAAAGAAAACGCGTAGGGTGAGAAAACTTGCTGGTCGTTTTTTTCACGCTAACCGTTTTTTATCACTTTATGTGAATCTACTGTGTTAATTGACAGCATAGTGTAAATATTACTTAACCGCTTGTTGTTTGGATCACTTTTACCCTGTGTATAAAGTCGAGCAACGATTCTCTGCCGCTTCTCCTCGTTCGTAGCCTCACTATCAACTCATCTACAGAGGGATCTAATGTGCTTATAGTAAAGGAGGAGATCGCACCCTGCTGCTGGTGGATGAGCACCCCGTTTTGGTCTTCAATGGTGATCTGGGTTTCGGTGCCCGGCTCTGGGCTTCCGTTGGCAAACCACGTTGTTAACTGCTCCGGGTAGCTGGCTTGGCTTAGTCGGTTACGGTGTGCCCATGTAATGTTAAGGGGCAGCGTTGCGCTGGCGGGCCAATATTGATTGTTAAACTTCACGTTGTTCACGGGTAGCGGCCTGATAGCGCGGGCGTTGACCGTGGCTTGAATCACGTTTGATTGTGCCTCGGGTAGTGTGCCCAACGGCGTGACGGTGAGGGCACGTAGCTGCACACTTTCACCATTGATAAATTCAGCTTCCACGCCATCGGGGGAAAGGGCCGCAATCCATGCGCCATTGCCATGGGGTGTTGGGTGGGTGTCCAGTACGCCGCGCACCAACGTAGCCATGCCGTTCGCGACACTCGTCACCACCACCAACTCATCACCCAATGCGCACACCGTCGGTAATTCGGCTTGCTGCAATACGTTGTCACTTACTGGCGCGTTGGTGGCCTGTGCGTCAATCGCTTGGGTTAAGTACGATGATGGGGAAAACATCGCCCGGTGGCTAAACACCCAACGGCCCGCATTGTTGAAATAAAGGTCAACGCCTTGAGTGTCGGTGGTTGGGCGCTGTGCGAGCCACAATAGCAAGCCGCTATCGTCGCTCATGCTGGCGAGTTCCGACGGCTTCAAAGTGCTTGCCAATGCCCAGTAAGGCGCTTCCATTGCCAATTGGCGCACCACGGGTTGCGGCTCTGAGAGCGGCACTTGCCAATCGCTTGGCGGTGGTGGGGTAAACACGCCACTGGTGGATGAAAACACATCCTCAATAACCTGTAACCGGGTTTCGGGTTTATCCATGCTGCCGCGTCGCTTCTTTTGCACTCGCATCACATGGTTTAGGCCAGCTGCGGGAAACTCGATTTTGACCACATCGCCGGGCTGAAAATGGGCGGCAGTGGTATCACATAGTACCTCGGCAGTGAGTAGGCGTGACGAAAGCAGTTTCAGTTCGCGCATAGCGACTTTGTAAGCCAACGCCGCGTCTTGTATCATCGGGAAGTTCACCGTTTCGCCAATCGTGCGGCCCACTGCGGCGCGCATCGCGGAATTGACCACCGTAATGGCGGCTTTTTCATGTGTGTTAGGATCGGTGTAAGTCACGGTAAGTGTATTCACAATGTCGGCGGCTGTGTGGCGCTTGGCATTGCGAACAGTGCGAATATGCTGCTCATTAAGCACGGGCAGGGTGTTGGGGTCAAAGTCATCACGGGCCAATCGAATGGTGACTTTTCCGGTAATTTCATCTGTGAAAACGTGGCCGTTAATATAGCGGCAAATATCTTTGATAAAATCCTCAACGGGCTGCTGACGAAACCAGTGGATATTAAGGCCAAAGCGCTCATTCCAAAGTTGATCCGCAACGTGAGTAAAGGCAGCGTTATCGACATTGGTGTTTCCCGCGCCCCATTCAGGGCACTCAATCAATTCATGGACTAGATGGGCGGCGTTTAAGCCGTTACCTGTGTCAGCTTTCTCGCTGTACCACATCGGGTTGCCGTCCCAACCTGTTTGGATGCGCTCAACCTCGATGGCCACCGGGGGCGGAAACGATGAGTTACCCATATACGTTTGGCGAAACACAAGCGAGGTAAGATGGCGAAATGCACTTAGCAGCCCGCCTTTGGCGCACTTGGCCAGCAGATAATCGTTTTGCTCTTGGTTGGCGTCGCCAAACATCATATCAACGTGGCCGCGCACACCGCCCGCCTTGTCGGCTTCACCAAACAAGGTGGGTTTATTGATGTAAATGCGCTGATTGCTGGTAATGTCTTGCTCGAAACCGACTTTTTCACCAAACCAAATGCGTTTAATTACATCCACCGGGCCATGGCAAAGCACCAAATGTTGGCCCCAATACCAGCGGTGGCCGATTACGCTTTTCTTTTTCTTTCCACCCATGCGATCACCTTGTCTACTTGTGGATCATTAAATTGCTTGGCACGTTCGATGGTCATGCCGTGTTTCACAAATTCATTCCAGCTTATGCCTTGGTTTGCCATCCATTCACGCACCCCACTGCAGCAAAAGCCCGCCGGGGCCAAGTCGGTGGAATAGATTTTATTTGCGGATTTCTTCACTGCGTAAATCTCCCCACCAATACACCGTCGCACTGGTAATTTTGGCTTTACCAAACACCACGCCTATTGGTTTTCCTTCTTCTATTTCGGGCGCTTTCGGCTCTTTGGCTTCTGGCCCCGGTTGTTCTTTTTGTAATTCGCGAACCGCTCTAAATAGGGCATAAATGCCAACCAGTAATAAAAAAGACATCGTATTTCCTTAACGGTCGATAGGGTCGCCTGTGTAGGGGTTTTTGGTGGGTAGATGGGCAGCACCGCCAAAGTTGAGAATGTTATTGAAGCGCTCGGCGCAACAAGGCATGGTGCGGTCACAACCTTGGATCAACTCAATCCGTGCTCCGACATCCAACGCGGCGTGGTGCAATAACACCAACGCCGTTGAGCTGACTTGGCTTTCGATGAAATGGTTTTCGTTGTTAACCCGTAAATAGCCATATTGAAATTGCAGTGGCACAGGTAAATCGAGGGTGATTTGGTTGCCACTGATTGCCGCGATAGCGTTGATGTATGGCTGCACCGTTACCCCGCATTTCCGGCTGCCCAAGTCATACCGACATAGCGGTGAAACCACTTCCACCAAACCCGTGACCTGCATTTGGGTTTGGACGGGTTCCAGTTCGACTTTTACCCAACCTTCATTCCATACCCCGGCCACAATCCGCCCCGTAAAGACGGTGCGCCATCCGGTAATTTCGCGGCGGCGAATGGTCAACGTAGGGGCAATGTTTAACGGCGGATTGAGTACCAGTGCGGCCAGTTCACAGCCCGCCGCCACCTCGAAATTGGTATCGACTTTGAGCGGGTCTGAGGATTGTTCAATGGTTGCACTGCGGTGAATCGGTTGGCTTAACCACTGTAAGCCATCGACTTGGCAATCTTGCTGGGCCGAGGTAAAGCGCCAAACGTCATCAAATACGCTCACCTGATAAAGCTCGGTTACTGTCATTGTGGGTACTCCGTGGGCGGCACTTCAATCAACGATAGGGTGACGCTCGATTGGTATTTGGTGTGCTTAAACTTCCAATTGTCATCGTCGCAGCGCACCAAATAGAGCAGGTGGCCCGCCGTTAAATCGGCATCGGTGACGGGGTGAGTGTTTGGCGTGTCGATAGCCAAAATCTCGTTGCCGTTGGCGTCCAAACCTTCGGGCCTTGCTGCCACCAACTCGGGGCCGTCAGCCCACTCAAGCCAAAGGTGCAAGCCCTGCGGCCAACGCTCGGTAAAGCCGCGACGTTCGACCACCAACTTATTGCGGGTACACAGTGCCGCGATGCGAATTTCGTGGCCATAGCTCAACCACCACACCGGGTTTAAACCGCCTTTAAACGCCGTTAAACGCTGACGGAAAGCTAAACGATCCCCATGGTCTAAAAGCTCAATATCGACTTGCTTTCGATGCACATCGCGTTGCAAAAAATTCACCGGGGTATTGGTCGCGGTGCGGCGCTGTTTCCATGGGAATTTGGCCCGTGTTCGGGCTTGCTTGCGGTACTCGGTTAGCACCGGAATGCCTCGGTAATTGACAGGCCAAGGCGACGCGGGCAGGGTGAACAGCTCGGTATTGAGAAAGCTGATCTCTTGGTTTGTTTCCAGCCCACGGCGATTGGTTTTGATGCCGTCTTTGGAAATGGCAAAGCGGATTGGCAATAGGGTGGCGTTGCGGTGATCGCGCTGCACTTGGCCTTTGAGTTCCAGCGTGCTGGGCGTGATGGCGGCAATGTTGACCAACTCATAATCATGCTCGTTGTGATAGAGCAAGGCGCTATCGTTAAACTCGCGCTGGCCCACGCTTGCTGCAATGGTGGTGGCTCCGGCTTGCACGCTCACGTTGGGGATCGCATCCAGCCATAGCGGCACTGCCAGCGGAAAATCGCCGTTAATGGCAAAGCGCATCTCGTTGGAAAGGGCCAAATCGCGGTGGTGCGTATAGCGATAACTGAGGCTTTGCACGGGCCAATCGGCGTTGTTAAGGCGCTGCTCGGCGCTGCGCGTTTCAATGATGGCGGTCGCCCACTGCCATTGCTCAACTACCGGGTAGATTGGCGGGTACGGCCAGATCACCAACTTGGTGCCGTTCACGCTTAACGAGGTCGCCGCGTGATCAAACTGCCAGCGCCAATGCGCATCAATCCGCACGGGCACTTTGTCAGACACATTCAGCACATAGCGAAACGTGCCGCCATGTGGGGCGAGCGTCGTGCCGCCCTCAATGCTCACAAGGTTTAGGCCGCTGTTGCCATTGGCGGTGAGAGATTGCAGCGTGAGCGGTTGCTCGAATGAACTCCACACTTTGACATCATGGCTTGATGGGCCGGAAATAAAGCCCAGCTCAATTTGCGCAGGTTCAATAAAAATCGAGTTTTTAAAATCACGTTCCCAAAAGCTAGGCACAAAGCTATTTTGCTTTGTTTTCCCCGGTTCCAGCGCAAACGCTTCTGTACTGGTTGAGCCATAAACTAACGCAGGTTCCACCACGGGCGTGGGAATCGGCTTAGGTGGTAGGCGTTTGCCCTCAAACCAAAAACGCGAATCAACTACCCATAGGGATTTAAGCATCGCCACGCTCCAATCTGAAGGCTACCGCTTGCGCTTCATACTCGGCATATCTCGATGGCCCTCCTCCTGCCGACTCGCCGCCATGTTGAGGAAACAAAATCCAAGGCTCGCCCTGATATTGCACAATAGCACCAGCAAATTGGCCCACAATGGACGTGGCGCGAATGTCTTCCAGCTCAAACCGTGGCGCGTAACCTTCGATGTCAGCTTTAGCCGGAATGATTACAGGCAAAAATATAGAGGTTTTGGAGTCCTTCTTGTAAAGCGACTGAAAGACTGCTGGCGGATAGGTCGCGAGTGTTTTTCCATACCGATTAGGGAACGGCGCGATGGCATCTAGTCCGTTTGTCACGTAGTTTATTTTTCGAGTCGAATCAATAATGATCGTGGTCGTCACATCACTCGTTGATTGCGTCAGGAAATTACCGCGCGGCGCATTTGAGGTCGCTCCCCGTGATGGTGTACTACCATAAATGCAGTTAACGTTAGGCACGGGCGCATAGCGGTCGGTGCAAATGCCGCCACCAATGGCCCAGCAATATAGTTGGTTATCTTGGCGCTGAATGACAATGTGAAAACTGCGCGGCGTCATAATGATGTGCAGCGTGGCTGGCCAAAAGTTGTTAAACAGTGAGGGGCGAAAGCCGCTGCCATTTTCCATTTTGGGTGGCCAGCTTGCCGATGGGGTGAAAGCTGTACCAACAAATAGATTTGAGTGATAGTTGTGCCAATCGTAACTCCCCAAGCTGATCCCCATCGCCATGGGGATCGAGGGATTCTCAATCACAAACTTTGCGTCGTTTTGCGAATGCTCATACATCATCACCCAGCCTTGTGCGGGGTTCGCCGCAAGAAAACTACGGATTTTGTCGAGCGCTGCGGAACGGCTTTCAACTAAATAAGATGCGTATGCCATTATATTAACTCCAACGCCATAAAATCGTTTTGCCCATTTCTAAACACGTTAGGCACCGCCAAAAACTGGCGACCGCCATTTTGAATCATTGTCCATGCCGAAATACCTGAGCCGGAAAGGTAATAGCAGCCCGCAAACTCTCCTAACATGCCATGGTTTTTCGCGCTGTCGCTAGATGTGGCAGCAAGCA
Organism: Thaumasiovibrio occultus; assembly: GCA_019703815.1. GTDB lineage: Bacteria > Pseudomonadota > Gammaproteobacteria > Enterobacterales > Vibrionaceae > Thaumasiovibrio > Thaumasiovibrio occultus. The sequence continues at coordinate 541,962 of AP023053.1, forward strand.
TTAACGGATAAAGCGAAATGTGATCGGTAAAATTGCCGCATTTTGAAAGTGCGCAATTGTACATACTCGGAAAGACCAGCGATGGCGTGATATAGGTGTCATCTATCCAATAAATTTGCCGCGCGTCGTTGCGCCAATATTGCAGCGTCGATAGCGCATCGCTTTGTGTCCGCCAATCGGCGTTGGCGGCGGTGCCTTCACCGAAACAGCCGTTGCGCTGGGGCCAGTGGCCGAGCGAGGCATACGCCAGCGGCGCACCCAAATAACACACATGAAACGAGTTCGACACCGCAGCCGCAATGCGAATATGGCCGCTATCTAGCGCGATCAAATACGGAATGCTGTTTTGCCACAAATAGAGGTATTGCAAGTTGGTGCGCTGGGGCTGGTCTTCAAAGGTCAGCGTGTTGGCGTACACCACGGCGCTCATTATTTTCACGTTGTAGCGGTCGGCGGCGGGATCTTCTTCGGTCTTGAATCCCACCGTGTAAAACTCTTGCCCGCTGCGCCCCGTCGTTGACAAAATCAGCTCATCAAAACCCGCTGGGTCGGTGGTGTAGCGCTCGACTGTCCAGCCGTTTAATAACGCCAAGTCATGCACTTTTTTGAGCAGATCTTTATAGCCATTTGCTGTGCCCATTTCCCACGCCATGTTCTCTCCTTAAAAACTGTTTCTGTTGCGTTGCACAATCTTCACCACTGCCTCTTGGCCGAGGTCGCTTTGCAAGTAGCGGTCGAGTTGGGTTTGGTCATCCAAAAACGCCACATGCACCGGGGGCGCGGCAACGTTAACGTTGCCCCCAGCGGCGTATTGTTGCGTTCGGGCTGCGGCGGCGAGCTGTGATTGCTTCATTTGGTTCATTACGCCAACCATCCAACGGAAGTTATCGGCTTGATCTTGGTTGAGTACCATTTCATTGTTTTTGAGCATCCATGTGCCCTCGTTTTCCTTCGGTACGCGCCAAATACCATCATGGGCTTGGCCCGCCAGCTCGGTGCCTGTCGCGATACCAATCGAGGCGTAACCCATAGCGCGCACGGCTCCTGATAAGATAGGACCAACGGGTGGCGGAAAGGCAGCAAGCGCTTTGGCTGAGGCTTCTTCAGTGGCAATGACCATCGACGGGATAGCGGCGGCTTTTTGCGCCAAAAACAGCATTCGATAAATGCCCGTGTGCTCTTTGCCTGCTTGTTTTAAAAAGTTGGTGGTGATGCTGAGCTGCTGCTCGGTAAACGTCAGCGTTTGACTTGCTACTTGTTGTTGGAATGCAGCGCGGTTTTCTTGTTGGGTGCGCTCAATGTCGCTCAAATTGGCTTGATGCTCGGCCCACAAGGTTTCGCGGCTGGCGAAATATTCACGCTCTAGCTCGTCTTGCAGCTCTTGATTGTCACGGGCGGCGTGATAGGCATCTTGGAACGATTGCGATAACGCGATGGTGCGGTCTTCATACGCGGCTTGCTCGCGGATCTTCGCCTCATTTTCACGGTCAGCAATGATGGCTTGGCGCAGTTGCCACGCATTATCGAGCGCGGCGGTTTCTTCGCGAAACGCATCCACGGCGCTGGTGTCGGCTTCTTCGACGTTCAATTGGTCGAGGCGGGCCGCTTGCAGCAAAATGTTTTCCGCCAGTGCGCTGTTGACGTTTTGCAAGCTGCCGTGCTCAAGCTCCCAACGTAGGCGGGCCACTTCACCCGCTTGGCCGTGCAAAGCAATGCTGCGCTCAAGGCGTTGCAATTCATCTTGGCCTCGGGCTTGCAAAGCGCGGTAGCGCTCTTGGGCGGCAAGGGCTTGGCGGCGTTGGTCGAGTTCTTTGGCGGCGAGGCGCAGTTTTTCCGCCATCGCATCGGTGAGATCTTCAATTGCGCCGGATTCAATTTCATAGTTTACCCGCGCCAGCTCGCCCACTTGGCCGAGCAGCGCAATTTGCTGCTGCAGTTGGGCCAAACGGCGCTCACCCGCTGAAATGGTGTTCTCTATGCTGTCGGTTTCGTCATCGCCTGAAAACCCGGTGAGCTTGGGCAGCCCGGCGTTGAATAGCTCTTGCTGCTTGGCAGCGGCGACGGTGATCTCATTGCCAAGGGCCACGACTTCATCTTTTAGCCCAATAATTTTGCTGCGCAGAAAGGTTCTGCCGATGGTATCGGTTAGCAGTAGCGACGCTTCAAGGCGTTTGATCTCGGCTTCTGTTTCAGCAATCGTTTGGCGCGTTTCTTCCATTTCGCGGTTGAGTTCGCTGATCATGATTTCGCGCTGAACGCGGTTTAAGGTGTCAAATGAGCCTGAGAGCTTGGCGACTTCTGTATCAAGATCTTTGACTTTCTCCCGCGCATCCATCGCCTTAACCGCAAAGTAGCCAATGGCTGAGGCGGCCAGCATGGCCACGCCTAATGGGCCACCCATGATCCCCAATGCAATGCCCCCGGCGCGGCTCACCACATTGAGGCGGGTTTGTGCGGCGGTCAGGGTCTTGGTGGCCACGGTGAGATGGCCGCGCGCCACGGCGAGGGCTTTGTCGCCACCAATGGCGCGAAACTTTTGGTTATTGCTCACTTGCAGGGTTTGCAAGTGCGTGATTTCGGCTTGCGTCGAGGCGATAGTCGCGGTGGTCGTGGCGATCACTTCTTTGGTGCGTGCTCGGCTGGCGGCCATGTCGGCTACCTTGGCAACGGTCATATTGCTTAACGCTGCCGCGCCACGGGTGAGCGAGACAAGCAAGGCAATCTCAATCACTTGGCTGACGGTTTCGGCATTCTCGGCCAACACTTGCAAGCCATCAGCGGTGGTGGTTAAAAACGGCCCTAAACTGTCGTTTAACGGCTGTTCAAACGCGACCACGGTTTGTTGGTAGGCGTTTTTCACCGCGTTAAAGCGGGCGTTGATGTTGTTAGCGGTACGCTCGGCGGCTCCGTCGTACTCTCGCAGCGCTTTGATTAAGGTGTCTTTGAAAAATGCCGAGGTGATTTGCCCTTCGAGCAGCATTTTACGAAAGCCCCCCGATTGCAATCCGGCGGCTTTATCCAGCTTATTGAGTAGTCCCGGCAGCGGCTCAACCACTTGGTTGAGTTCTTCCGCGCGCACGATAGGCGAGGCGAGGGCTTGCGATAGGCCATACATCACTTGCTCAAGTTGCGCGCCACTGGCCCCAGTTTGGCTTTGGGCGTCGCTCATGCCCTCAAACAGCAAACGCAGCTCCATGCCGTTCACCAATCCCGCTTCTTGCAAGCTGGCGAGGCGGGCATAGTTGCGGCTCATGTCGGTCAGCACTTTGTTGTGCGTGGTCGAGGTGGCAATCAAATATTGCTCGGTTTCAATCCACTGTTGCTGCCCACCCACCAAAGCGGTGATTTGGGTGCGCATGTCTTGATAGGTGGCAAGGGTGCGGGTGGCATCACTGAGGGCCGCAATGGCAGAAAACCCACCCGCGACGGCCAATAGCTGGGTGCGCAAGCTGGCCATGCCACCGCTGAGCATGTCTGACTGTTGGTTTAGGGTGCCAAGCTGGCGGCTGGCTTCGCTGCTTTGGTTGCCCAGCTTGTCGATAGCTCGATCACCTGCGCGCACATTGGTAACAAATTGCCCGGTGTCAGCATCGAATTTGAGTGCAAAGCGCAGGTTTTGATTCATGGTTTTCTCTTGTTGATTTCGTTAGTCGCAGTGATCGCAATCTGTTTCAGGCGTCGGTAATCGTCGGGGGTGTAGGTGTTGCCACTGAGTTCGCGGTCAGCGGCGACCGCTTTGATGTCCATGCCTAAACAAATGCCGTTGTTAAAGCGCAAAAACTGGGGCAGGGATAGCCACCATTCGATGGCGGTGGCGTTTTCTTCCCATAGCCCGAACAGCTCCGGCTCGGCTGGTTGCTCGGGGGGCAATCCCCAATCTGCAAGCTCTTGCTGCCACTCGTCCTCATCGGTTTGGGTGGGGGCAGCAAGTAGCGCAATCACTGCGTCAGTTAGTTTTTTGTGGCGGCCTTGCCTTGGGCCGCATCGAGGTATGCGGTCAGGGCGGCAGCGGTAAACGAGGGGTGGCGACTGGCGGCGGTGACGGTATCGGCATTGAACGGCAGCGGCTCGCCATGTTCATCGGCAACCCCCGACCAACCTTTGATGGCCTTCTTAAAAAACGCTTCATCGCCGCGCTTTGAGTAGCGGGCAAATTCATCGGTCGGCAAAATCTCAATGTCGAGGGTGATGTTATGGGTTTCGGTGTCGCCGTTGTCGGCGGCGAGTTTGATGGTCGCGGGCCAGTTTTTAACGACGCGGTTTGTGACAAGTTTGAACATATAAGCTCCTAATTAAACAAGGTTTGAACGGTTTTAAATGGAAAAGTAAACGGCGTTTAAACACCGTTTAGGCGTTGTAAATCTCATCCGACTGGCCAATCAGGCGCAGGGGGATGGAATAGGTTTGCGTGCCGTCTTGGTCGCCATAGCTTGGGCGGCCAAACTGCACCCGTGTTGAGCGCCAGCCCACTTGGTTGCCCAGTGGCCCATTGGCAAAGTCGAGCATGGTTTCTGCGCCGGAACGCGCCAAGGCGAACGGGTCAAAGACTGACAGCGGCGGCGCTTCCATCACGAGGGTGGCTGTGGGGGCAAGGTCAGTGATCGCCACTTCTTCATGGCCGACATACTCTTGATGCACCACGCTGTTGGCTTGGTCGATTTCGAGCGAGATCATTTTGTGTGGCGCACCGTCGATGGTGAAGGCGCTGTTTTCCACGCCCACCTTTAATGGGGTGAGGTATTGGTCGAAACTTGGCACGGGCACGGCGGCTGATTCCGGGATGGTGTGCAAGCCGACAAATTTAAATTTCAACTGCGGAAAGCCTTTTGCTTGCAGTGACAGCGACACCGAACCGCGCGCCCCGGTGATTTTGTGCAAGGTGCCCGATTGGTTGTAATACAGGGTTAAGCTGCCGTTTTCATCTTGGTTGATGGTGTAGGCGGTTTCGTCTTTCTCTGCGGTGTGCGTTGTGGTGGCGGTGCGCAAACAGGCTTTCAGGATTGAGGCCCATGGTGCTGGCTCGCCCGGCTTGCCCAGTGGGGGAATTTTACCGGGGGCAAAATCGACACCAAACTCAACCTCGACAAAACACTCGGTCATGATCTCGGGGGAGTTGCCCAGCTCGCCTGTTTCGTATTCCAAGGTTTGCGACTCACCAGCTTGTGGCACGATGGCAAACTCGCGGCCCAACACAAAGGTGGCATCGGCAGGGGTGGCGATAGGGTCAACGCCGTAGGCGGTTTCTAACGCGAACATCAAAATTTTTTGTTTGGCTTTACGGCTCATTGTGAACAGTCCTTTTAGTTAATGGCTGGCGAATTTAGGGCGCTAATTGGTCGGCGGTGTACTCCGTCGAAAAGTGGTCAATCCAACTGGCTTGGCCCTTGCCCACGCCAAGCAGCTTGCCCCGGCCCAACCAATACGGCTCATGCCCAGCCATGGGCGACCAGCCGAAAAGCTGCTTGCGCAAGGTGCGGCGCAGGGGTTCAAAGTCCAACGGCTGGCCATTGTGGTTGCCATCGACAATCACCACGGCCACGGTGGCCTCAACACTTTGCAAATAGGCTCCGGTGCCCCGCACATCGGGTTTTGGGGTATCGACCACCAAAAACACAAACAAGGCGGGGGTGCGAACGCCCGAGCGCTTGAGGTCAAACTCGGATAAATCCGCAAGGGGCTGCACATCGCGCCATAACGGATCGGTTTTTAGGTGCGCGATAGTGTTGGTGATCATGTCTGCCATTAGATAAAGCCCTTGCTGTTGTCGCGCCCAAACACCGTGCCCGCCGACATCACCACTGACTCGTTATTGCTCAGTGTGGGGGCTTGGTTGTCATCAAGGCCCAATTGCACCGCGCCTTTGCCGACTTCCTTTAAATAGGCGATGGCATCGCGATAGCGTTTGGCGGCTTGGTGGTGCTCGTCGAGGTTGTCGTCAAACAGGTAATAACGGGCCATGTCGCTGGCCATGCGTACCAAAATGCGCGGCACCGATGCCAAGGGCAGGGAATAGCGCCCGCCGAGATAGCCATCAATCGTGGCGCACGCATCATCAATGGCTTGCGTGACCTTGGGCATGTCAATGGCGTGGTATTGGCTATCGGTTAAGCGGATCAATTCATCTTCCCCAAACCGACTGATTAAATCGTGTGCCGTGCAATACATGGTGATTACTCCTGCGCGCCGTCGGCTTGATACGCTTGCCACCACTCATCACGCTGCTTTGCGCTGACGGGTTGCTGCATCAAGGTTTCCAATGCGTTCACTTGGGGCTTGCCGCCCGAGGTGAAATGGTCGGGGTTGTCTTGGCTAAGTTGAGCCACGGCAAGCTCAAACGTTAAAGGCTCACCCAGCTCACCTGAAACCAGCGATTTCGGCGGCGTAGTTGGCGCACTTGCTTGGGCATCGGGACGGTTAACAGTAAGGCGCGGATCAGCGGATAGCTGCGCCAATTGGGTGTCGGTGACTGCAGTAGCTTCAATGTGGTTCTCACCGCGCTCAAAAGCCATGCCAGCGCGGCGATAACCAGACGCGGCAGCGCAGATAACAAGGATTTTGGCCTCATTCGACATAACATAAATTCTCCACGTTTAAAGGCTAAGACAATGAGCACAGACCAATGCCTGTGCTCATGGGTGGGGTGTTACGGCAACCAAGGCACCACAAGCAATTCAACGGCTTTGTAGTTGGTGTTGCTCTCGCCTTGGGCTTTGTTTTCCGCATCGACCACTTTTTTCGCGGCGGCGCGGTTCGATGGGCCAACCACAAGCAGATTTGGCATGATGCCCAGCGGGCGGCCTTCGTCTGACTTAATGCTCATCATGGCCTTAATCGCCGCATCAAAGTTGGCATCGTTGAGCGCTGCTTTCGAGGCAAACGCTTGCTGCCAAAAACCAAAGCCCCAGTTCCCGCGTCCATCGCAGCCGTAGATGTATTCATCTGCCATAAAGACGCGATCTGAACTGCCACCATCGGTTTTAGATTCGATGCTGTAGTCGCGGCGACGTTGGAAGATAAACGGCTTGAGGGGGCGACGAGTATCAAGCACAAACCACGCATCGCCGCTACCTGCTTGCATGTTGGCAACCGATACGTCTTTACCTGTCTCTGGGTCTTTCACTGGGTGGTCAGTGTCAAAGAAGTTTTGACCGTCGTAGCACAACGTCGCAAAGCCCGATGCCATCAGCGCAAACAGCATTTCATCTGGGTGCGATTCGGCGGCGTACCCCATTTCTTCCATTAGCGGCATGTAAACGCCGTATTGATCATCTTCGATAGAATCACGCGGAATGCCGACGGTGCTTTCGTACTTCTTGTTTTTCAGCGAGTAGTCATGCAGCGCCATCTTTTGCACTTGGCGCTCGCCAAGCCACTCTTTCAAACGTGGGAATTGGCCGAGCCACGCATAGGTTTCGGTGCCTGTGGTTGAGGGCACTAAGGTCGCTAGTTGCGGCCAAAGCGGGGTATAGCTGCCGCGACCGTTGTTAAACGCCGTTTTAACGGCGGTATAAATGGCGCGTAAACCGTTTGCAGAAATTTCCATGGGTTAGACTCCCGTTTTCGTCCACACGCCGTCGTCATCCACTTGAGTGATAACGCCTGCAGGGGTGCGGGTATTGGTGGCTGAGTCGGCAGATAGCGTACTTGCCGACGCGAAATAGGCCGTTGCGCCAATGTGCGCGGCAGTGACATCGCCCGCGTTGGCAAACTTGATCTCGGTGGTATCCACTTCGATGCGCTCGACGCCATCGGCTTGGCCTGTGGCATCTGCGCCAAGGGTGGCGACACCGACAAAGGTATCGGCTGGGGTTGCTGCGGCATGGGCCACGGCAAGGCCCGCTGCAAGAAAGACGGCGGCGTTAGGTACGATCACCGCATTGCCTTTCATGCCATAGGCACGTTTAGTGCCCACACGTTTGGCTTGCATGGTTAGTCCTTATTTTTTAGGAAAGTCTCTTTGTCCAATCCGCAAGCACTGAGCACCGCCAAATCTTCATCAGAAAGATCGCCAGTGACGTTGACTTGCATCTCGGTTGTGGTGGTTTGCTGGCTGGATAGCGCGGCCAGTTTCGGGCGCTTGTCCAGCATCGCGGAAAGCTCGGCCATGCCGTGACGTTGACCAAAGTAGGTTAAGTGCGCCACTTCCGCCTCAACAATGCGGCCATCGGCTTTGGCGGCGTTGATGATGCTATCGACGGCACCAATTTGTTGTTGCGCGCTAAGCTCGGCCACGCGCTCGGTCACGCCGTTATAGGCGGCGCTGAGTGCGGCGACTTCTTCCTCAAGCTCGCCGGATTTCTCCGCAGCTTGTTTTAGCTCGTCCACTTTGGCGAGTGCCGCCTTTGATTGTTCTTCGGTGGCTTCGCCGTTTTCGCCGATTTCAATGCCAAGGCTTGAAAGTAGCTGTTTCAATAGTTCATTCACGAAAGCATCCTCCGCTTGTCCGTATAAATTGATGGTGCTGTTTGGGGTGTGAAAGCTGATGTTCATATCTGCGGCCAGCAACGCGAGCGGTTCCATGCCCAGCACGGCGGGGTCATTGGTCAGTGCGGCCATGCGCAAATAAAGCGGGCGGCCTTGCTCGTCGTAGGGGAAAACGGCAGATAAGAAACCGTATTCGCGGTTTTCAATGAGTGACTGCGCGGTGCTTGTCCACGCGGGTTTGATAAAAATGCCTTTACCTTCGCGCCATTCAATATCGCTGCTGGATAGCCAAGCGGCTGCCGGAACGGGGCCAGTGAGTTCGCGCGCTTTGAGGGCTTGGTGGTCGTAATCAATCAGCACTTTGGGGGCCATGGCTTTGGTGGCGGCAATGAATTGCGCCGCAATGGTGGCATCTAGGTGCCACTGGCCATCAACGGTGTCGCTGGGGCGACCGTCGCGAGCGTTAAAGCTCCCTGCGGGGAGTAGCTGCACCCAACCGTCGGCCTCTGGGACGATTTCGGCACTGAGCATGGCCCACGTTTGGGGCAGCTCGGCAGAGAGGGCAGCAATTCGAGGCGGATTAAATAAAGTCATAGCGCCATGATGGCGCTATGTGGTTAGGGGGTGGATTGGAAGGGATTCGGGATTGGGTTACTTATCCAATATGGCTGAGTTTAGAGGCGGTATATAAAAGGAGGTTTTGCTCCTCTAAAACCTTGTAAGTCAACATCTGGATTAGTCAGGACGCAATCTGTCATTTTTTCAAGTCAAGGTGTAATCAGTTCTGACAGATTACTCTACCTTATTTATGCCCCCAAACGAGTTAACTCATTGCCTGTGACGCCGTCAAACACAGACTTTCTTCCCTACAAATACTCATCCCAATCTCGTGCGCTTTTTGATATTTCAATATGAATATATATCTTTTAAACCTGTTATTAAACGTTATATGGGTTAGAACACCGGGCTGGAAAACGCGCACGCATATTTCTTATCGAACCCCATTTATAATGGGACTTTCAGGCTCATGATCACCATCCTCTGAGAGCTGTTCATTTACACAGTCATATTGAAGTTTGGCCGATATCAAGGAAGAGTGCGGGATTTTTATGCGCGTTTATATCTGAGCATACTTACATTTTTCACAACATAAGAGTTAGTTACGTTTCTGCGGATTGAGATAGTAGGTTTGAAAACGCGCATGCGCACTTTTCTGGGTGGTGTATTTGAGGTTATGGTGATAACTTTGTTGTAATACAATTAGTTAACGATGCGCGATTTTACTGGTCTAATGAGGTAAGCGCGCATGCACACTAATAAGCTGTTAAAACTCTAAGGATATATCGCGCATGAAGACGCTAGCACAACTATCTTTCGAATATCTATGGCTCATCTTGTTTGAGGGAGAGGATGTAATCGATCCAGATTACTCAGTCAGAATACAAGAAACCTTGCCAGAATATTTTGCATCGATGACTGAAGACGAAAAGAGTGCTTTATCTGCCGCGGCAAAGGAAGCACAAAACAACCTGTTATCGGAGCCCGATGGGCACGGATACACTCCTCATTCACTAGTAACCGAAGAGCAAAAAGTTTTTATGGAGGCTCTTTCTACGGGAGAGCTATTCGAGCAGTGGGCGTAGCAAGTTTTAACAAGTTGCTGCAACGGACACGTCAAACTGTCACTTTTTTGCCAAAACCCGCAAAAAAGCGCCAGTTCAACTCACCGCTGAGCAAGGCGTTATGTTCCATGCAGACATAGTCGACTTCGGATATAAGTAGGTATGATTGAAAATTTTTTGATAAACAGTAAGCGAGAAGCTTCTTTCCTTATGCAAGGGCTTAAATTTGAATCAATTTCAGAGTTTGATCTTTTTTCGTTTGAAGTGCTAAGTAAATATGTCCGTGGAAAAGAGAAAATTGAAGATATAGTGAGTTCTAAATCATTTGCTTTTGAGGTTATGTTTATTAAGTGGGCAAATGGAACGGTATTTATCGACTTCATGGATTTTTTCTTTGCAAATTTACGAGTTGCGCTTGAACATCACGAAGAAGAGGTATTAAAGCTCTATATAAGCTGCGATTTAGGCATCCATGAAGCACTTGTTAGCTATCAAGACTCCGCAGCAATGAGTAGTAGTGCTGCAACTAATGTTGACAATAAAAGGACAAAGGTCAAAGCTGGTTTTAACTTACTTGGAGATATGATTGAAAGTAGTTTATATCCACAGTTGAAACTGATTTACGGTGTTCTAACTCTTAGTAAAGGATCGTCTCTATATGGTAATAAGACAAACTTATCAAGTGGTAAGATTGTTTCAGATCTCATTGAATCATCCGAGGTTGTTAGGTCTGTCTTGAGTTCGTTGTTATTAGATATTCCTTTTAAACCAATGGCGAAATATTAGTAATCATACATCTTACAGATACATCAAATCCTCAGATTTAATTTCATGTGAGTATGGGAACAATAATAGTTACTCTGTTTCTTTCAAGTATGATGAGTTTGCGGAACTACTCAAATCTGTAGATTGTATTCAAATTCTTCTAAAAGCCTGTGTTGAGTTATCAAGCTTTGAACTTTGTGTGTAAAGAAGCACACTGACAATAATGATGAGCGCTATGAATTAACCAAGGAATCGGTTATGTCCCAAATAGGTAATATCTTAGCTATATTAGATTACGATGTATTAAGCGTAGATAAAGCACTAAATCATTGGAAGATTAATATTACTGATGTCAATTCTTTGGGTGTTAATGCATTCCGAGAGTTAGGTGGTGAGCTTATACCTTATTTTTTGTGTATGTATCAGCTTTATGGGGTTTTTGTTGAGTTAGAAGTATATGATAATAAAGGAAGAACATTTCAAAAAATGTCACTTGGTAACATTGCGAAAATGAGTTAAAAATGAGCTCACGGAAAAGGAACATAACAAGCAATTCAAGCTGATTCGCAACGCTCGGCACTTCCGGTTTCAATTGGTTTGGTGATTACGGTGAAGTGTTTGAGTGCGGTGGCAGCGTTGCTCACTACTTAATTGGGCGTTAGCCTTCAAGCAATATCTTCAACATTTGGGAATACTGATGAAATGTGAGAAATGTTCTGAATTTCGTGAGTTGCCATTACATCTACATGAACTGTATATGTTTTGCGATCTACTGAAAAATAAGTCAGATGTGTATAAGCTTTCAAAGAGAGAACTAAAACAAGAAACAGAGGCTCATACCGAAAGTATTGCTAAGTGGTTAAAATTAGCTAGTCAGTTGGATAATGTTCAACTAAACCCATTTCGTTATGAAGAAGCGCATTATTGGTGTGAGTCAGCTGGAGATGAGTTAGATTCCGATGCCTCTCATAATAGTTCAATCATTACACCACTCACGCGCTTCTTGTTCATTTCAAATGCGCTTGAGGAGACGTACCGTTTTACTAGCTCACAATATGAGTTCCATTATTCTCGGGCTCAACTAAAGAATAACTCACTAAAACGAAAAAGAAATTACTCAGCTCAAGCAGCATGGCTACTTGATGAAGTTTATAGTGATTTGGAAGTTCCGTCGCACTATGGTCACAAAGTCGACGGTTATCTAGCTCAAGTTAAGGAATATCAAAAAAGGTTCGATAATAGCTTTGACATTCAGTTGGAAAACAATGGAAAACTTTCTTTTGGTCTTTCGCTTGTAAGAAATATTAGAAATCATATAGCGCATGGCGTCTTTCCAATAGTAGATAACCCTGAATATAGCCACGAATTTTTTAACCCAAAAACGAAGAACCTTATTCTGAACATATTAGGTTTTTCATCTCGTATAGCCACTATGAATATACAAATTATTTTAAATGCTACTCACCATGGATTTGAATCAGAGGTTTATCGTAATCTATGCGGAGACCCTGACTTTGGACACAAGTTAGAGCAATGCATTACTCCAGAATACCTCCGACGTTTACATCTAAAGCAGGATTTTGGCTTAAATGAGAGCTCACAATGGGCAATACGTTCGACATGGGAAGAGGAAGGCTAACAAACAATTTAAGAGTAATTCTGGACTTGAACCGTTTTACTGGACACGCAATGATGCCCTAACGCGGATATGTCCAGCTTTGAGTCACGATGCCAACTAAACGTATGTACGATTTGATCGTGGCTTATCAAATAAAGCGGTTAGATCGAGCATGAGCTAGTACACATTATCGGTATGAACGTGCTCGGCTCACATTGCGCTCACCTCGTTGTCATTCCTCCGTTTAAACCCCGTTTAAATCCATTCAGACGCATTTAAATGCCTATACCCAGCACCATGAGTCCCGTTTGAGCGTCACGCGCTGAAACGGGCTTACAGCGCGTTATTTTTTCATTAGGTGGTCGGTGAGGATTTGGGCGATGTCGTCGAGGTCGTCGGCGCTGGCACCCAACCAAGGGCGGGCAGGGATGGCGGCGTTAGCTGGGCGCATGTCGGGCGAGCCGCCAAAGTGGTGAATGGCCCCGTATTCGCAGTTCGTACCAAACTCAAGGCTATCATCGTCTGCGCTGTAGTTAAGTTCGCGGGATAGATTGAATAGCCACCGACTCAGTAGACACTTTTGAGCCTTTCTTCGTACTGCTTTTCATACTCTACAGGCGACACCTGATCGTTGGAACCGTGCCGACGTTTTACGTTGTAGAACATCTCAATATATTCAAAGATATCCATCCGTGCCTCTTCTCGCGTTGAGTAGATTTTTCGCTTGATACGTTCTCGCTTCAATAACTGGAAAAAGCTTTCAGCAACCGCATTGTCATGACAGTTGCCTCTGCGGCTCATACTCGACTCCAAGCCATGCTGAGTCAGGAATTTATCCCAATCATGACTGGTGTACTGACTGCCCTGATCAGAATGTACAAGTACTTTTTTCGGCGAACGGCGCCAAATCGCCATCAGCAATGCATCCAATACCAACTCTTTGGTTATCCGATTCTTCATCGACCACCCAATCACACGTCTTGAGAATAAATCGATGACCACAGCCAGATATAACCAGCCTTCGTGTGTTTTGATGTAAGTAATGTCTGTTACCCACGATTGATTCGGTGCAGTTGGATTAAATTCCCCTCGCCAGCTTATTAGCGACAACGACATTTTCAGTACCTCCACGAGGACGAGGTTTCCGATATCCCCGTTGAGACTGTAAACCCTCACGTTTCATCAAGCGATGAACGAGATTAATTCCACAGGCCTCACCCTCATCTCTCTCAGATCGCTATAAATTTTCCGGTAGCCATAGACTCCGCCCGATTCTAGCCAAAACTGCTTAATGCGTCCGAGGAGATATTTCCGCCGCCGCTCCTGTTGGCAGTCAGGGTTTTGAACCCAGGCATAGTAACCACTAGGATGGATGTCGAGGACATGACACATCAATCTGATAGGCCAAGTCGCTTGATGAGCACGGATAAAGGCGTACCTCAGTCGGACTGGCTTGCGAAGTACACCGCGGCTTTTTTAATATGTCGCGCTCTTCTGTAACACGTTTTAGCTCTTTCTTGAGACGACGAATTTCTTCGCTTTCGTCAGATTTGGCTTGATGATGAGATGCATCAGGGCCATAGCGTTTTATCCACGCATAAAGGCTGTGCGTTGTTGTCCCTAAACGATGGGCAACATCCACGACGCTGTGGCCTTTTTCGGTGACCTGCTTTATTGCTTCAATTTTGAATTCTTCTGGAAATCTCTTACCACTCATAAACACCTCTCTGTTAGTAATAATGTCTAACTCAGGGGTGTCTATCAAGTCGGTGGCTATTCACTATCAACTTTTGTATTTGCTAGACCGCAACTTACGTGAGGACGATATAAAGTTATCACTAAAGTCTTTATCTAAGTGTGTGGCTGTTGTTTTTGGTTATGAAAGATTTGATGATTTATTGCATGATTCTGCGTTTGGTAGCGAAAGCCAAGAGAAAACCAATTATGTATATAATGACTATAGTTCTTTAAGCGAAACCTTATATTACATAGCAAGTGAAGAGGCTGAAGAGGAAGATCAAGCGGACATAATTAGTGGTAACATTTTTGATGCTATAGTCAGTGTATTAGAAGAATTGAATGTAAAACTTATTTCCGGCGAAGGTCTATCTGAGGAGATTAGTGACTTTTTTCAAGCGGATGCATTTAGCTTGATTGATAATGACCAATTAAGTGCTGTCTTGGTGGATGCAAATATTGAGGTTGATAATGTTTCGGTAGACCTATCATCGTACAATTTTGTGCCTAGCAAAGGCTTCCTATTGGAGTTTCATGGTGAGATGACCGGTAATCATAGAGGCGAACCAGATGTAAAGGGCCAAACTGTCGAATTTAAAGTTGAACTGCTGTGTCCAAAAACACTAGGTTCTAACGGATTAGGTGAATATCAGATTCAGTCAGTATTAGGAAAGGGTAGTTACTGGTGAGCCAAAAGGCTCACCAACGTTTATGATGAACCTTTTATACTCTTTAACATTGCACCGATCTGCTCTAGTCCATCAAAGGTGCTTGGCACTTTGTCAGAATCGGCAAGGATCCCACTGAAAATCAAGTTCTCAAACTTTTCTAATGATGCGCCATCTTTAGCTTTAATTTCTTTGGCGTAGTCAGCATAACTTTGTATGAACTGGCATAGCGTTTGGCGCAGTTCCAGTTGCATGATTTGAGTTTTAACTGATCTATGGTTAATAAGGATGATTCTAAAGAAATAGAGCAAGAACATTTCTAACGAGAATATTGGGGTTAGTTTGAAGAAATAACTAGATATTGAATCAGTTTCAGGCGTTGAGGTGAAAACTGAGAGCAATAAAGCAACTAAAGGTAGAAGCAGGAGAAACGCCATACCTAATAGAGACAGGAATAGCCAACGTTTTTCCTTTTCTTTTTTTTCCGTTAAATCTGAAAATCCTTTGTTAAGACCAACAAAATTGAACGAAGACTTTTGATCGTGTAATTTTGCTTCTATCTCGCCAATATCGTTCTTTTTCTGAGTAAATGATTCATCCCATTCTGTTTTTAATTGCTCAGATTTGAGCAAGGTTTCTTGAAAATCAAGTACCGCTCGGAAATTGTTGTCTTTCGTCATCTTTTTAAAAAGTCTTGTCGGAAAGGCATGCGCAGCATAGAGAACGCTACTATACATCGCTGGGTCAAATTGATCGGCAGAGTTCAAAATATTATGCATTAGAATGCGAGTTTCGCTCTCTAGTTCATCATTACCGTCTGCCATGTAGACGTATTCACACAGAAGCGCATAAGAAGTGGTGAAGATTCTCATTATCTCTTTGATGTCAGGTGTTGCTTCGTATCTCTCCATAGCTAGCAATAGATTGGTGTTGGCAACGGAATTACTTGTTGTGCAATTTCTATCCCATAGTTCAGGGTGACTAGAAATTAGCTTAATAATTTCGCAACTATACGCAAGAAGAACATTGTGTCGTTCATTGTCTAATGTTTGATTTTTATTCAGATTTAAAAATCTTTTGAATGCGGGAGACTTTTCTTGGAAAAACATCGGGGCTCCATTCTCTGTGCATAGATGACTTAAATAGCTTACTTATAAAGTCATATGGATTACAGTATGTGAAGTGTATATTTGCGTGATGCCTATTAAATCTAATGCGATCAAAACAAAACCCTTTGTCTTCGTTGCAGTTCGAGCTTGCGCTGCTCTTTGATAATGGCGGTGATTTGGCGCTCGGTGAGATTATGCTGCGCGGCCAGTTGTTCGATATTGCGGCCCGTAAAATCTCGCCAGATTTGAATGTTGCGCAGGCTGGTTTTTAACACGTCGCCTTTGGGAATATAAATATCACGCCCGCCAAAATAGACCGCAAGCGATGAGGTGAGCTTGGCCGCTAAACCGCGCGCATTCGCCACGTTTTCGCGTTCTAAGTCGGCGACCAGTAGCTCGACCAAACTTTGCAGGGTGCTTGGCCAGCGCAATCGCTCAAACTCACAAACGCTGTCATCTTCTGGCCGTTCTAATAGCTCTTGCCATTCCTCGGCGGTGACATCATCAAACAGTTCTAGTGCTGTTTTGTCCATAATCACTCCTAATACAATTGCTTATATTGAGGGTGATATTTAATCAGGATGCAAATTATATATTCCCACTATTGATGGGAATAGGGCGTGGGGCCAGTGGTGGTAAAGGATGTGAATTTCCCGTACTCTATTTCCATCTGATGCATATGATTGTGTGGTATTTAATGGGACGATTTATCGAAAATATCGAGCGTTTGTTCGACTTTATTGATTTTTTATGGCCGTTAGGGGCGGTACTTACCGTTGTTTTGGGTTCATTGAGTGTGTTTTTTGTGGGATGGTGTATTGAAATTACACAAACGCCAATGGATTCTCCCATGTTAGCGAGTCTCGCGCCTTTTAAATACCTCGCGTGGTTAGTTCCAGTATTGTTCTTTGTATTGACGCTTATGGCGGGTTACTTGACGTTTAGGAGTTGGTTTAAGGCGAGTTATCATCACTTGAGATAAGTTACCGCACTGGATATCACCTAATGCGGCAGTAAGCTGTCAGTCTTTTATATTGCTAATAATGGTTTCGTTTCTAATTAACTCCGCTAAACATGCTCTTAGTGATATAGAGGACTTAATTAGTATTACGTTAATGTTGCAGTCATCCCTGAAGGTCAAAATATATGGGAATGGGTTGTTTAATGGTCCGGTTAACAGGTTAATTGAAATATGATTTATTTCATATGCTTCGAAATGATTCAGGGTATAACCTTTTTCTTCTAACACATCAACTATGGGTTTACTCACGTTGCCTAAATCTAGTAATTCACGTGTCTGAGTTGATACGTTACTCCATCCTGTTGTTACATCATAAACATAATCTGATTGCATCTTCGACCTATACATTTAAGTGGTTAGAAATATTGGCATTTGTGTTCATTATTATGGTGCACTAAGAGCTTGAGTTAATGTAGTGATGACAATCACGGTATTGACTGCATGTAGTGGTAAGAATCTAACACTGCCTCATAACCCGCATACCCATCCGCATTGGTGGGTATCGTCCAGCCTCTTTCTTTCATTTCGGCAATCGCTATTCGGCGGTGCCATGCTTTTAAGCTTTCCAATATTGTGACGGCTTGCTCGCGTTCTAGCCATGCAACGGCATCTACGCCTTGGCCTTTACTGCGGTTGGTCATGCGGCGCACGTAGGCATCGAGCGCGTTTTCTGAGCCGTCTTTCACTATGCTGTGGCGGTGCATTTCGATCCAAATGGCGCGGATTTTGTCGATTTCAGGGTGACGGGCTTTGCCGCCTTTGGGGCTGTAGCGCTTGGCGGTGCGCTGCTTGCGTTTAAAGCCTTGGCGCTCCATGGCCGCGAGCACTGCGTCGAGTTCTTTGATGCTCATGGCTTTGCAGCTTTGCTTGTGGGTTTCGCGCTGCAATAGGGCACGGTAAGTGGCATCGTCTAATTGCAATTCGCGTTTGCCTACGTGGATTAATTGGATGAGATGGTTGCGTTTATTCAACATGACTATGCCTTTTAAAGGGTGTTTAAACGTGCCCCGGTGGTTTGCCGGGGCAGAGGCGCGTTAGCGTGGGGTGGGTGGGGTGTGCGAGATCCCCAGTAGGTATTGCAGGGTGTCGGCGACGCCACGTTGGTAGGTGTTACCGCTGATGGCGTGATCGCTTTGCACGTTTTCAAGCAGGGTTAGTAGCGCTTGTGCGGTGTGGCCGCGTAGGTGTTTAGCACAGAAGTCGATGCGGTCAGCATCGAGTTGTTTATCGCCTGCAATGGGGTTGTAGCGTTCCATGCTCTCTCCTTATAGCTTGGCGATGTCTAACGGGATTTGGCTGTAGCGGCCATCCCCTTGGCGCTCATAAAGGCGTAAATAACTGCTGGTGCCTGTGATTTGGATTGAGTCGGCGATAGCGTCCATGGCTTCACGCCATTGCATGTCGTCGATGTCGAGCTGGCGCAGTGAGAGCACTTGGTTAACGTCAATCCGGCCTTGTTTGTTGACACGAAAGGCATGGTCAACCAACGCTTTGATGTGGTCGTTGACGCCTTCGGACCAACGATTAATGCAATCATCTATCAGGGCTTTGGCGGCTTGGATGCGCTCATCAAAGATGCGGTGCTCGCCTTTGGCGCGAACGAGTTTATAGCGGCCATCAAAGCTCATTAAGGTGACGTTGCCTTTAATGCCGCCATATTTAACGTCGTATTCTTCTGCTGAAAGGTCTACAAAATCGCCGACTTGGGCCATGGCTTGCAGCTTAAATTGCGCCAATAGCTGTTGGGTTTGGCGCGCGCTATCGACGATTTCTTTCACCAAGTCATCGCGCAGTAGGTCGATGGGCTTGATTTGTGTCTCTGGCACCATGTGGCCTTGCGCGTTTTGGCGGTAGCCGTTTAAAGTCGTTTCCATGTTTACGCCTCCCATACAATACAGCAGCCTGAATGACGGGCCGCGCGTAGGCGGCGAGTTTGGCCGTTGTAGATTTCTGTGATTTCGATGCTGCGGTGTGTCAGCTCGGGTGTGGGTTTTTCTATGGTGATCAGTAACGCGTGCGGTTTTTGGGTGACGGTTCTGATGGTGCAGTTGAGCGCGGATAGCTGTTTGATCAGCTCCTTTGCTTTGTGATGAGGTTTGAGTGGTTTCATTTTCAAATCCTTATGCGTTTAGTTGTTCCGACGTTGCCAGAGCAGTTGGTTGTATTTCATGGCGAGGCGTTCGAGCTCTCGTTCGAGCAGTTCGGCCATTTTGCTCATGTCGCCATCGGCGGTGCGGCGGATGAAGTTCTTCTGCTGTTCGAGGTTGTAAAACTCGCCCATGGGGGCTTTGTTCACGACCTTGTTGGTTTTGCCATCGTCGTTGGTGTTGAGCTCTGGGCTAGCATGGGGGCAGCCACTTCGACACGCGCGGTACAAGCGAATGCGCTCGCGGTTGGCGGTGGAAAAGGGCTGCTTTTGCTGGGCGGCACATTCATCAAGCCGGATTGCGCCCCGCACTGGGCAGTTGACGGTTTGATCCATTAACTGGCCCATGACGGCGATACGCAGATCTTCAGTTTGTCCGGGGTAGATGCCGCGCAGCACTTGGCTGAGCTTGGAGCTGCTGACGCCGAGCTGTTTGGCGAGGGCGTTGAGGCTTTTGCCCGAGTATTTGGCTTCCTGCCGAAGTACATCCATCCAATCTGATTCGTTCATCGTCCCTCCCGATAGGGGTAAAACTCACCGTTGTTTTGGCACTGCATGCCACCGTCAACCCGGATGGGGTGCTTTGGGCCTATGTCGTATGTAAGGCGGTATATGGTGGCATCGGCTTGTTCAAAGCGGCGTACTAGGCCGCTTTTCACCAGCGAGTTGATGTAGACTTTGGCGCACTGTTCGCCTGCATCGCCCAGTGAGCGCAAGTCATACAGGGTGAATGTTTTGTTGATTCGGCACACGTTCCACAACCGCTGATGTACCAGTGGTCGATTAAGTCGTTTGACATACGCTGACGGTGGCGGCGTGGTGTCGATCACTAAGTAGGTCGTCTTCATTTTGTTAACGGCGCTGTTGAGCCGCTTGATGCGGTGGTGCTTTAACAAAAAGTCG
The DNA here is from genome assembly GCA_019703815.1 of Thaumasiovibrio occultus. Classification (GTDB taxonomy): domain Bacteria; phylum Pseudomonadota; class Gammaproteobacteria; order Enterobacterales; family Vibrionaceae; genus Thaumasiovibrio; species Thaumasiovibrio occultus. Next base: position 561,975 of record AP023053.1, read on the forward strand.
AGGACGCGTCGTACTCGGCGACCGTCAATTTGCAACGCCTCTGCCAGTTGCTCGCCTGTGAACTTCTTTGCGATACAGATGAACTGCCAAGCAGCGTGGTGGTGTGACATGGGCGCTCCTTAGTAACCGTGGAATGGGGCGTCACCCCATTCTCTGGTGGTGATCAGGTCGAGATCGTTGGCGGTCGCAAGGGCTTTGATTTTGTTGATGCCGATGACGATCCGGCGCATCTCGCCGTTGGTGGCGCGACGAAGCTGCTCTAGGAGATCTTCATCGACGGTGATGTCGTCGCCGATCATGCAGCTGGAGACGGTTTTGATGTCTTCAAGATCGGCGGCATGAAATTCAACCCATTCTGAGATGCGGTTGAAGAACTGGCGGTTGGACTCAATTCGACGGGCAATTTTGTCCATGCCGATCAAGACGGTGGGGACTTCGGCGGCGTCGTAGATGTCGCGGATGGTGTCGAGTAGCTCGGTTTTCCCCATGAGGTAGTCGGCTTCATCCACAAACAAGGGGCTGACGTTGAGGCTGAGGTGCCTGATGATGTAGTCGATGTTGGCGGCTTTGGTGGCACGAGGCGCACCGCCACATTCTTCGACCATGCGGCGGGTGAGTGAGAGCACGGAGTCGGAGCTGCGTACGCTGATGTAAACGCCTTGGATTTGGTTGTAGATGTAGGTGGCGGCGGTGCTTTTGCCTCGGCCTGAGTCGCCATGCCATAGGGCGATGGTTGGGACGCCCATTTGTTTTTCGTAAAGTCGGTTAAACGAGATTTGCGCTTGGATCACGTTTTTGACCGGAGCAACAGTTGGATTCATGGTATATTCCTTGTGTCTATTGGGTTTCGATAGGCATTTATGGCGCGTTTAGCCTGATACGCGGCGCGCCATAATTTCTTCAATTCGCTTTCGTGCAAATGGGTTGTTGCGTTTGTACTTCGCTAAAAATTCCTCTTCTTTTTCGGTGAGTAGCCGGTGTGTCGATTCGGTGGCGAGATGCGAGGCTTTTTCGTGTTCGTCTCGGATCAGTAAGCCTTTTCGTTCGTTGATTTTTTCTTGTTGCTGGTCGATCAGCTTTTTCGCTTGTTCTATTTGCTCTAGCTGCTCGGGTGTGTAGCTTGGGTTGTCTTGCTTTTGCCGTGCGCTAATGGCGCTGAGCGCTTGGATCGCTTTGTTGTCGGCTGTTTGCACTTTGAGTGCGAGGGTTTCTAAGTTGTCGGCTGCTTTACGCGCGGCTAGGTTCTCGGCGGCGAGGGTGTCAATGCCGTACTCTTTTTGCAGCGTTTGGGCTGATTTTCTAAAGCGGCTGAGCTCTTTTTGTTGGGCTTTGCGCGCCATGCGTAGGTTGTGCGGGTCGATGGACTGGCCAACGAGTGCGACGTTGTAGGCTTCGGTGTAGCAATCCCATTGGTCGTCGCGGTAGAGGACGCAGCGTCCGACGTCGGTTGGGTCGATAAAGACTTTGACGACTTTTCTATCCCATGTGAGGTTCATGAGATCTTCTGAGGTGTAGGCGATGCCGTCTTTGGAGATGCGTCCTCGGATCACGGTGGCGGTGCCGACGTAGTTCAGCAGGTAGTCGAGCGAGCGGGCGTCGCTGATGCTGCTGGCGGTGTAGTTGGCGGCAGTGAACTTTTGGAATGGGGTGCTGCCTTTCATGCCTTCGCCGTTGTGGGCGGTGTGCATGTATTTGTAGTCGATCCAATCGTTGATCAGCTGTTCGAGCTCTTTCGGTGTACAGGCGAGGGTGATGGCTTCGCGGTCGAGCTGCTTTTTGCCTTTGCTGATGCGCTCGGCAAAGCTTTTGGCGGCTTCGATGGCTTGTCTATCCGTTACGTTGTGACCTATGTAACCGGGCAGCAGTTCGAGTAGCCCTTCGGACAATGAGCGGAAGAAGCGTTCGATGTAGGGTTTCTCCCAGCCACTAAAGGCTCGGGCGCGCTCGGTGTTGATGTTGAGCATTTCAAAGATGGCGGTCACGCGATTCGAGACGTAGTCGCTGCCGTTGTCGGTTCTGACGACGCCGTGTTCGTTTGGCATTCCCCATTCCAGTAGACATTTGCGCAGTAGTAGGCAAATGGCTTCGGAGTTTGAGGTGGGCGCGAGGATGAATTTCACCCGGCGGGTGTAGACATCTATCGCGGCGACGATGCTGTAACGCTTGAGTTTGCCATCGACTTGTAGCTCTACGTCGGTGGGGGTGGAGTCGAGTTCCCAGCAGTCGTTGGGGGCTTGCACCCATGGGTACATGTAACCGTAAAGCGGGCGGTGTTTGCTGGTGTAGGCGTCTGGGTTGGTGAGGTAGGTGAACGCGGCGGCGTTTTCTTTCATCCAACGGGTTAGCCAGCGAGAGATCGAGGTTGGGCTGGGTACGGCCCATTCGGGGTAGTTTCCAGCACTTTCGACGATGAGTTCGTGCAGGCGGTTTGGTTTGCTGGCGAAATGCGGCTTTTGGGTGATGATGGCAACGAGAAAGTTTTGCAGGCTTTCTTGTTGTTCAATCTTGGTTTGTTTTCTTTTCCGTAGGACGTTGGCAACGAGGCCGACTGGGCCTTTGTGATCAAGCTTGTTTTGCCAGCGGCGCAGGGTCGGTACGCTGATTTTAGGTACTTGTAGGTAGATCTGTTTGGCAAAGGGCAGCTCTTGTCGGTTGTAGCGTTCGACAAATTGGCGCTCGGCTTCTGAGACGCGTTTGGCGGATTTGAAGGTGTCGAGGTACGCTTCACGGGCGTTGAGCACTTCAATTTTGGCCAATACGATCTTTTGCTGCTCTTTGGGCGCGTTGTTAAACAGCATCATTTCACGTTGTTTGGTGATGGTGTCGGCGGGTTCGTCGTTTCCTTTCGATTGTGCGGATTGATACAGAGCGCGCTTGGCTTCCTGTTTCGCTTGCTCGCTACTGGTTGATAGGGCGCTTAGGTGCGCGCGGGTTTGCTCTGGCAGGCATGAGAGGTGGTACTCCCAACCTTTGCCGGAGGATTTACGCTGCTTTTTCCATTCGTTACGTGTCGCGAGTTTCCTTAATCCCTGCGGGGTTTGAGGCATATCTGGCAGTCCAACGAGCTCGCGAACGGTGAACCATTGTTTAGTCATTGGTGGTTTCCTCGTTGGTTGGGTTAAGTGTGAGTTCAAGCGCGTGCATGATCTCTTTGGCTAACGCTCTTTTGGGCGTGGTGTTTACGGCTGGGGCAAAGCTCTCTATGCAGTAGAGGACCGTTCTTGGGTTGTATGCATGGGCAATTGCCCACGATCTGACGGTCCATCCACGTGAATAGAGAGCTCCTACAATCTCTTGTTTTGTAAAGGGTTGTTGGCTTGTTATTCGGATTTATCCTCACTATTTGTCTTAGTTGGTATGTTGCTTACTACGACACATAAAGCTTATCCGCGCTATTTGACGCGATCAACCCTAAAGGAATGCCATCCGCTCTTTAGTGCGTTCAATTCAACACTATTAGGTAATCCGTTTTAATATCTGTTTCCTTTTTCCCAATTTGCTGGCGTTTCCATTCCGATTTGGCAAGTAAGGGAGTACAATCGCCATATCCTCAGTAAAACAGTGCGTTAGAGAAAAGAACCTGATGAATGAGAATGGAAACTCGGTTTCTATTTCCTTAGAAGGAACGGAAACATTCGGTGAGCGTTTACGGGAGTTGATTGGAAACCAATCGGTCAAAGGTTTTGGCGATAAGGTTGGGATTTCTGAGAGTGGGCTGCGTAAGTGTTTGCCGCCTAATAAGTCGAAGCCTGCCTTTGATAAGGTTGTCGCGATTGCGCTTGAGACGGGCGTGACGCTGGACTGGCTTTGCTCGGGCTGTGGGCCTAAGTTCTCGAATGCGATGGTGGCTGACGTTGCTGGCGAAGCTGAGGTGGTGAAAACGCACAATGTGACGGGTAAACCGTGTACGTCGGTGGCGGTATCTGCTCTGAATGAGGAATTGGTGATGATCCCAGGTTATCACGTGCAGATTCCATCCGACCAAACGGACATTTCTGATCTGCCTGTTCGTCGCTATCTTGGCTTTAGACGCAAGTATCTACAGTTTAGAGGCTTGGATGAGTCGAACCTTGTTGTTGTCTTTAATAAGGGCGACGCGATGGAGGCGACAATCAAGGATAACGATTCTCTGCTGGTGGATGTAAGTAAGCGTAAGCTTGAGGATGGACGGATCTTTGTGGTGAAGCTTGGCGATGAGCTTTACGCTAAACGCATTCAAAAGAGTTTCGATGGCTCTGTTGTTATCATCAGCGACAATAAAGAGTATCAGCCAATTACGATCCCTGCGGAAAGAGTAGGTGAGTTGTTTGTGTTTGGTCGCGTGGTAAATGTCTCAACGGACCTGTAGCGGTTCTTTTATCAGGCTAAGTGTTTTCTCACGTTGCCTGAGCTATTCGAGCAAGTTTTAGATTTCGGCGCTTTTTTCTCATTCAGTTGAGTTGAGCGCCGTTTTTGATCATCAAGCCTACAACCCTTTGTATTATCGGGCCTCCCAGCTGATCCCAATCATTCCCATCTATTCCCAGTTTTTTCTCACTATAAGTGGGGTACTACAGGAAAATTGCTGTTGCAGTTACTTTAGTTGCATCAGGAATATGCACATCAACAAAGTATCGGTATAGCCGTTGACGAAGTACGAAGTGAAGCTATCGAAGATAGACTAAGAGTAGTTCACGATGATGGTTAGGCCAAGCGACAGCATTATCTTGGGCTGTCGCTTGTAAGGTCGTTTTCTACATCATTTGAAATGTGGGTTACTTTTGTGTCAGTAACGGTCGACTGAATTGCTCTTTAAGTTGCGCTTTAAACAATTTCGCATAGCCAAATTTATCGGCGGTACGCCAGCCCATGTATGTCATAAAGGGGGCGATCAACAAGCCAAGGATATATACATCCGCGCCATCTCCCTTATCAAAGGCGGCCAAGCCTTCGAACAAGAAGGTATAAATTATGGCCGTGTACAGGGATAAGCGGGCACCTTGCGGACGGGTTCGGCGAACATACGGGTCTTCGGCCATATCGCCAGCACGGATCGTGGTCTGTGTTTCTCGGTGCTCACTCTGGCGATCTTGCACCTGCAATTCAAAGCGGCGATTGCGCTCTTTCTCTAGTTCCACTTTTATCTTTTCCAACTCTGAAAGATCTTCGGTGGGTAACGATTGGATCACCTCCGCAATGTGGGCTTGGCGATCTTCTTGGCTAAAGAGTTCGCCATCGATTTCTTCAATTGATTGAGCGAGCGTATCTGCCACACGCTCGGTTTTGCCGCCAAGCAAACTGCCCACGGCGCGCAACACTTTGGGTCCAAGCTCGGTCACCAACGAAGCGACGCTCAATACTGTCGAGATCACTGCCATAACATTCTCCTACTACATGGTGGGTTAATACGCGAGCTGTTCATTAAACATCGTGATTAAAGAATGCGCAGTTGCCATTCGTCTTGGCCGAGAAAGTCCATTAAACGGTTAAAGGCGGCGCGAGAGCGGATCACGCCCCATTCGCCGTTCACACTGCCAAAAGTTTCCCCGGGCGCAATGCAACCGGCCAATTCCGATGGCAAATTCGCAACGTGGATCAAAATGTGACTGCGCAGTGAGGGCCCCCAGCGCGTGACGCCAAGCGCTTCTGCTTCTAGCGCATAACATGCACCAAATGTTGGGCTGTTGTGCGGTAGTAGGCGATAAGTACCGGAGGGAACGCAACTTTCGCGCGGTTTGTTATTGAGCCAAGGCCGCTCGACGGTGGCGCAGAGCTCTTCACCTGTTGTTGAATGCAAAGTGCCGAAGGTGCCGTGTTTAAAGTAACGGCGGTGTAAAGTGAGAGTTTTCATCACATTGCTCCTTTGCTGTGGATTTACACAGTGCTATTTACATTACGAGGCAAAGGTCAACGTTTGGTTAGGATCATTAGGAGAATTGTCCGAGGATTGTCTTTTATTTCATACAGATGGGAAAAATAAGCCTAGCGCACTATGAAAGAGAGTGTGAGCAAAGCATTTGGTGTGTGCAATGACGCAAAACCCGCATTGAGTGATGAATGTGAAGTGATGTGAGTTGTAATTGTTGTCCTTAGGTTGCAATTTGTGGTGTCTTTGATGGAATAATCAGTGGGTAATTTTTATGCGTAAAGGTTAACCCTTTTTCGACGTGAAATATGCTATCAGTTTGCACTAGATATATAGGTGCTATGTAGAGAACTGCCAAAGGTGCGGGGCTCTACTATGTATAGAGATCTAATATGAAATTGTTTTTGTTAAAGCCGTTATCTATCGCCGTTGGATTGTACGCTGTTCTGATTATGGGGTGCACCAGCCAAACTCAAACCGAAGCGAGGACAGAGATCAAGCCAGCTCAAACACTTCGGATAGCAGAATACAACCCAGATTCTGATGGGCAGGTCTATTTTCTTGACCAAGCGGGGGTGCGTACATTACGGCGCAATCTTGACCGCTGGTTTAACGGCGAGCCGACGGCAGCGAACCTTCAATCTATGGCGTTAGCTCTGGATGCGACGCCTACCTTAAATGGCATGCTCTCGCTTGACGTTTTTTCAGTGATACGCACAGCGCCGCAAGAGACTTTAATTTCTGAGGCTCTTGAACTCGCGATCTCGCAGCACAGTAAGTTGATCATCGAATATAGTGAGTATCTTGCTGGGATGGAGCAGAGGCTAGCCGCATTTGATGAACAGGTTGATGGCAGTTTGATCCCAGGACTGAATTATCGCGGTGATGAGTACGGAAGCTTCGAAGTATTCTACAATATCCGAGAAAGCTATCGCAAAGCACGAAGGTTTTTGCCATTAATTAACCAGCAACATAGGACGTCATCGTTAATAACGTCGCCCGTTGTTCATCGATTTGCCGAACTTGGGGCGTTGGAAAGTGACGATGGTGGCTCATCTTTGAGCTGTGCGTCTCGGTTTGGTGTGTCCGCCCCGACGCCTGAACTTACCATCTTGCTAGGTGAGTCCGACAGTAATAGCGAACCCAAGGTATGTTATTTTGGATACATCGGTAATCCAGGTCATTTGGACGAGGGTAAAGCACAGCTGTATGAGATGTTTGAAGAAAGGGTACCGGCTGAACACTTAGAACAATTCATTGAGCTTAGTTTAGACGTGGCGAAAACCAACCATCGTTTGGCCGAAAATATTCAAGTTTATCAGCAAGCCAAATATGGCAATGCATTGGCGCTGAATGAGATCGCTGAGTGGATGTTCAGTAGTATGTACCTGCATTACTACGGTGAGTTGTCACAGCTCATGTATTTGATTGTTGCGCATCAGTCTGATTGGGAAGAGTGGGCTGAAGGATATCCGAGCGTTATTGCTAAATGGGAGCAAGATGGTGCCGCCGTGATGCAAGAAGAGCTGCAAAGGGCGATTTATATCGACGACACCGATGTGATTACAAGCTACGCAGCCAGTACCGTTGCGCTGTCTACAAACGGCGAAGTCTCGGTTCCTCCCGATGCATTGGCCGTGTATATAACCAGCGCTGATGATAATTATTTGATTGATCTTTCAGAGCATCCAAATGAATCTGAGATTGTGATTTCAACGCCTGTCTACATGACGCTCGATCGCCTACTGTGGATGTGACGACTATTCAGACATTGAGCCAACAACCGCCTAAGAGGTCGTGCTGTCAGCTTGTTCAACATGTACGTTAAATGTATGTAAAAAAAGAGGCGCTTTGTGCGCTAATGCCGATCAGTTAAGACTTTAATCGGCAGATCAGTTGAATGATCCTACCAGTATGTAAAAATCCGATAGACCTTGTTTATCGGATTTTTTTATGCACGTTTCTCAAGCCCTCGACATCATCAACAGTTATAAACCCAATCAAGTTGAAACACTCGCTGACCTCCTACCCATTGAACTCATCAATAGTGCTTACGAACTGACTGATACTGTTACGCTAAGAAAACGAAAGCTAACTTTAGAGTCGATGGCATGGTTACTGGTTGGAATGGCAATCTATAACGATAAATCCATGGCTGACATTGTAAATATGCTCGATATTGTTGACCGCACAGGTAAACCATTTGTTGCTCCAAGTGCATTAACACAGCGAAGAAAAAACCTCGGTGAGTCAGCGGCTAAAGCTCTTTTTGAGTGTACCCAAAGTCATTGGTTTAAGCGGGCTAATTTACCCAACTGGAACGGGCTCACTCTTCTTGGCGTTGATGGTGTCTTATGGCGAACTGAGGACTCAAAAGAGAACGCTGCAGCGTTTGCCAAGCCTACCAACCGTGACGGTAAAGAAACACAGTACCCACAAGTACGCATGGTATGTCAGATGGAATTGAGCAGCCATTTAATCACTGGTAGTGCCTTTGACTGCTATAGCGTCAATGAAATGAAGTTAGCCGAACAACTGATAGAGACGACACCTGATAATAGCTTAACCCTTTTTGATAAAGGCTTTTACTCCCTTGGTCTACTTCAAGCATGGAGCTCGCAAGGCATAAATCGACATTGGCTTATCCCAATGAAAAAAGGACTCACTTATGACGTTGTTCAGTCTCTTGGCCGCCAAGATAAACTGATAAAACTGAAGAGTAATCCGCAAGCACGTAAAAAGTGGCCAGAGCTAGAACAAGAAGTGGTTGTACGTTTAATCACGAGAGTCAAAGATGGTAAGCAATACGATGTTCTCTCCTCAATGCTTGACCCTATGCTCTACCCAAAGTCAGATATCGTAGGCTTATATGGGTCTCGTTGGGAAATTGAACTCGGGTATCGTGAGCAAAAACAGTACATGCTTGGTAACCGAATCACACTTCGAAGTCGACTCCCTGAATTAGTGAAGCAAGAACTCTGGGGAATACTACTGACATATAACTTGGTCAGGTATCAAATGGTCCAGATGTGTAATACGTTGAATGGAGACTACTTGCCGTATCAACTTAGCTTCAATGGAGCACTCGCTCACATCATGCGTCTGATAGTGGGACTTCCATACTCGTCACCAGGAGCAATCCCGAGGCAACTCCAAAACTTCTACTCAATGAGTGGGAGCTTAATACTTGAACCTAGGCGAGAAAGATCCTTCCCTAGAGTCGTTAAGAAAAAGCCAAGCCGATACCCTAGAAAAAACAATGCCGCTCACCTTAAGTGAACGGCATTAGCGCTTTGTGCGCCTCTTTTCTTTGTGCTGAGATAGCTCCATTTTAACCGATTAATCGCGATACATTGGGCTGCTTTTGAGTCGCTTCAACGATTCGGCGTAGCGCACGTTGAGATCTTTACGGGACAGAGTGCGTGTCTGCTCATGACCAAACGGTTTCACTTCCATCGCATCTGCGGCTGACGCCGGTGTCGTCGGTTTAGCCAGTTCCCGTGCATCAGGGTCACTGTCATCTTCGTCGACGTCGGGCTGCGCTTCGCTACTCGGCTCGATAACGGCAATGGCAGGCTTTTGTTCCTCGTCTAGCACTGCATTGGCATTCGGCATGGCGTCGTCATCAGCTGTTACCTTGATCTTAAACTCTTTTTTCGGCTCAGGTTTCGCGGTTTCAGTCTGTTTAGCATCTTGAGTTGGCGCGGGTGGTTCTTTTGGCTCGGTTGCTGTCTGAGCAGCGGCTTCAGTTGGCTTAGCCGTTTCAGCTTGATCTACTGCGTTAGTTTGTTCAGTAGGGGTGTCAGGATGCTGAGCGGTTTTCTTCGATGCGATAGATTGAGCGGACTCAGGTTTTTGTACCGCTTCAGTCGCTTTGGTTGACTCCGTGTCCTTGATTGACGCTTTCTCAGTCGGCTTATCTTGTTCAGGTGTTGATTGTTGCGACGCAACCGCTTTGCCATTTTTCGGAGCGAGTGCTTTCAACGCGTTATCATCAATGAATGCGTTAGATTGCGGAGCCGACTGACGGGGCTTGTCTGCCAAAATGGCTGCCTTTTTCGTATCCGATTTCGGTTTCTCCGCCGCTGCTTGAGGTTTCTCCGCTGCGGCTTGCGGTTTCTCCGCCGCTACTTGTTGCGGTTTCTCCGCTGCTGCTTGTGGTTTCTCCGCTGCTGCTTGTGGTTTCTCCGCCGCTGCTTGCGGTTTCTCGGCCGCCGCTTGCGGTTTCTCCGCCGCTGCTTGCGGTTTCTCCGCCGCTGCTTGCGGTTTCTCCGCCGCTGCTTGCGGTTTCTCCGCCGCTGCTTGCGGTTTCTCCGCCGCTGCTTGCGGTTTCTCCGCCGCTGCTTGCGGTTTCTCCGCCGCTGCTTGCGGTTTCTCCGCCGCTGCTTGCGGTTTCTCCGCTGCTGCTTGTGGTGTCTCCGCTGCTGCTTGCGGTTTCTCCGCTGCTGCTTGTGGTTTCTCCGCTGCTGCTTGTGGTTTCTCTGCAGTAGCTTCAACAGTGGTTTGCGATTCGCTTATCTCAGCGATTTGTTTAGCTTCGGCTTCACCTTGCGCTGCAACAACCGGATCGTTGTTATCTTTTGCCTCCGTGGGTTCTTTAGCAGGGGATTCTGGCGCAGTTTTCGCGCTGTCTGCACTTTGCTCAGTGGCTTCGTCGCTCACTACAAGATCCGCTTTTAGTGTGTCTTGTGCCGCCGCTTGAGCATCATTTTGCGTTGGTGCAACTTGAGCGTCATTTGATTCTATTGCAGTTGACGCGATCGGCTGTTCGTTCACCTGGTTTGTATATTCGGCGTTGAAGGTGGCAATCGCCAGTGATTGGGCTTTTTGTGCGATGGCTACAGCAGCGTAAAACTGCGCTTGAGCGGCTTGTTCTTTTTGCTCATCGCCTTGTGCGATCATTACTTTTGCGTAGAGATCATTATAAAGCTGCGAAATTTTGTCGTTATACGCTGATTGTATGACGCTTTTTAAATCAGACATGACGTGCCTCAGTATTCACAATTCTACTTCACTCTGTATTACGGATTAGGCTCACTTCGCGGTGTATCATCGGGGCAAAGTGATTTAATAATGTGCGACTAACATACCTAACTGCATTTCAAATGGTAATTTGGGGCGCATTTATTCCGATACATGCCGCACTTTTTTATAAGATCTACAGCGGGTTGCGTGATTAATTTGGGTCGGTTTAGACTTACGGCAAATGAAGCGGCTCCGAAAGGATCAACACAGCGGGCGAAACTGATCCTTTAAGATCCGTGCAACAGTGTGGAAGGTGCCTCTGAATTGCATATGGACTAAATATTTGAGGCTTATTTTATAAGTGCAGCTTACTCATAAAACGGCAGGCAATGGATAGATCTGTTGACATTATGATGCTGAATTCGTGAAGTAGGGCGCGAGTAACAGTAAGGCAGAGAGGGTTTTCGCATCGTGGATCTTGCCTTGTTGCGCTAGTAGCAATAGCTCAGCGTAACTGAAACGGTGCACCTCGATAAATTCATCGTCATCTGCTTGGGCAAATTCAGCGGAAAGATCATGGGCTAAGAATAGTTCTAAGCGTTCATTACAAAAGCCCGGTGCAGGGTAGTAGTGACCGATGTTTTGCCATTGCTGAGCACTAAAACCGGTTTCTTCAATTAACTCGCGCTGGGCACATAACAGCATATCTTCGCCTGCTTCGCGGGTACCAGCAGGAAGTTCTAATATCCATTGATTTATTGCCGGGCGAAACTGACGTAAAACGAGGATATTCTGATTGTCATCAACTGCTGCGATCACTGCCGCGCCGGGATGAGCGACATAGGTATGATGACGCTCTTGGTTGTCAGGAAATGTCGTTGTCGTTTCGACGAGAGAGAAAGACTTCCACTGATGGTGAATTTTGCTCATAGGTACTCGTTAGCTCTAGAAGAAATAGTGGCGATTAGCCTAAAGGGAAATTGAGAAAAACAGCGTATTATTTGAAGATCCTGGGGTCGAATTGGAATGCCAGTTTTTCGTGTTGCTCGAAAATTTTCGCCATGGCGGGATGATTGGGGTTAACCAGATAGTTCTTATCGCGGGGTGAAATGGTCGATGGCACCTGCAGTACAGCAAACGTTGGGTTGTCATCGTTTAAAAACTCATCGCCAATCAGCTGGGTCTGCTCTGAGGCCGGAATATCGCGCCACGTCGCAGGCAAGTCTTCAGGATCAAGTGCGGCGATGAGCTTGTCGGGCACCTCAATTCGGTAAAGATCGTACTGGTCGATAATATTCGGATCGTTGTTCACGTGTACGAAGACTTCGAGCGAACAGAGGGATTCGGACTCGGCGAAATACAGGGCTTCGGTGCCCTTAGAGTTCCATCTACCGCCATACAGTTTGGCGCCGACCGGACTAAACGGCGTGTCGGCGAATTTCTTCTGGGTCAGTCGATAGAGCTTCATTAAGCAAACACCCCATGCTCAACGCGGCCAATCAGATCTTTGACGATTTCAAAATCGACCGTGGTGGAGACCATGTCTAAGGGACGTTTGCCGCCCAAGCCGTATACACTTTCTCGCATCCACTCTAGGGCGCGTTGTTCGTCATTGAACAACTCGGTGGCTAATTTGATCAGCATAGCAAGGCGATAAATCGCATCACTTTCTTGAGTGTTAAAGCGCTCGTCATTTTTGAGCCTGCGCTTGATGGTGCTCACAGGGATCAAGGTGACGTTATGAAATTCATGCTGTGATAGCTTGGTACGCTCAATAATATTGCGGTAAACCTGCGGCTCAAATCCTTGATGGACTGCGTCGGTACGCGCCGTTTTTGCATCTTCGATGCCGAGGCTGATCCAGAAGTTCTCTTTGTGGCCGCGTTTGGGCTTGAAGCTTTGAAATTGGGATGTAGCCATAGTCCAACTCCTGAGAAAGGTTCATATGACCTCATTATATTGGTCCATATGAGCTCAAATTGCAACCAATGGACTCAGGTCGTTCACTTAACTTGATCTCAAACGCTGGCAAGTTAGATATAATCTACCTAACAAAGTCGTAGATGGCTTTCCGATCTCGGCCGCAATATGCTATCTTGCGCGCCCCGAAGGGGATTTCAACAATATTTTACCTTTTAGTGCCCGACGCGGGCCCGGAGTTTCATTTTGCAGTTTAAAGATCTTGGCTTAGACAATCGCTTATTGAGAAAAATCGACCATATGGGTTTTAAAGCGCCGACTGATATCCAAAGTCAGGCGATCCCAGTGGGCATTGCGGGCAAAGATCTATTGGCATCATCGAAAACGGGATCAGGCAAAACGTTGGCATTTTTGATGCCTGCGATGCAGCGTATGTACCGCTCTAAGCCATTCACGCGCCGTGACCCACGCGTTGTGATTTTGACGCCAACCCGCGAGCTTGCTAAGCAAGTGTACGCTGAGCTAAAAGCGCTGGCATCCGGCACGCCGTACACTTTCTGTTTGGTGTTGGGCGGTGAAAACTTTAACGATCAGGTGAAAGAGCTTCGCAACAAAGACCCAATGTTTGTGGTGGCAACACCAGGCCGTTTGGCGGACCACCTTGAGCATCGCAGCTTGGTGCTTGATGGTTTGGAAATGCTGATCTTGGATGAAGCCGACCGCATGCTTGATCTTGGCTTTAAAGATCAGCTAGAGCGTATTAACGCGGCAGCTAACCACCGTCGTCGTCAAACCATGATGTTTTCAGCTACTTTGGATCATCAACAAGTTAACGAAATTGCAGCGGATATGCTGAACATGCCAAAACGCATTAGCGTGGGGCAATCTAACGAGCAGCACCAAGATATCGAGCAGCAGTTCATTTTGTGTGATCACCTTGACCACAAAGAAGCGATTTTGGATCACTTGCTAGAGTCAGAAGATCACCAACAAGTGATCATCTTCACCGCAACCCGTGCCGATACCGAACGTTTGACTGAAAAGCTGAACAAAGACAAGCGCAAAGCCGTGGCGTTGAGTGGTGGTATGAACCAAACTGCGCGTAATAACATCATGAGTCAGTTTGAACGTCATGTTCATAAGGTATTGGTGACCACTGATGTGGCATCTCGTGGCCTTGATATTAGCGCAGTCTCTCACGTTATCAACTTCGATATGCCTAAGCATGCTGAAGAGTATGTTCATCGCGTAGGCCGCACTGGTCGCGCCGGTAACAAAGGTAAAGCGTTTTCATTGGTTGGACCAAAAGACTGGTGGAGCTTTAAAAACATTGAGGCGTTTTTGCAGCAAACAATCAGCTTTGATGCCATTGAAGGTTTAGGCGGCAAGTTTAAAGGATTGAAGCCAAAGCAAACCCGTAAACCTCAGGCGAAAAAGCCGACAACTGCTGCGAAAAAGCAAAAAGATGCAGATAACACGAAATCGACGAGCGTGAAACGTCGTGACAAGACTTTCTACAAGACGGTTGCAGTGGGTGATTCGGTGTTTATGCCTAAAAAGCGTAAACCAGAAACAAATTCTGACAGCTGAGTCTAATTGTCCTATCACGGTAGTGAGTTATTGCATTTTAAATTGCGATATATTTCTATTTCTCACTCGACGTTACTATCTCAGCGAGTCCTCAAGCGATATGTTTTGCCCTTCAATCGCTTGAGGACAAAAAGACAATGAAATTCCTACAACGCAGCCTCACTATTCTCGCTCTGTTTCTCTCCGTATCGCCAGCCATGGCGGTCGAATGGACGGCGGGTTTACGTTTGGGGGCTGTGAACCAAGACATAAAGGCGTCTGATACTATCAACTATTCGATGGACGATATCGGCTTTGTTTACGGTTTGGAAACAACCCTGATGTTGCCGCTGACAGACACATTTGAAGTTGGTGTCAATTTGGGTGCTGAGGCCTTCGATAATACTTTTAAGTCAGAGCCGTACGATGTAGAAAGCAATCATCTGACGCTAAGCGGGGTATTGGGTTATCGCGTTGATAATCTAGGGCCAAATTACGGTGATGATGTGCTTTATTACGTAAAAGTGGGCGTGTCTCAATGGGACGCCGAAGCCTTTTCAAACGTGATGCCAAAAGAGTTCGCGGATACTAAGTTTGATGGCACTGACTTGTTAGTGGGTATCGGTTTCCGTTATACCAACGACAAAAATCTGTATACCGGCATTGAGTTGAATTACGTGAACATGGAAAACAACTTCAATACCACGGCGGGCAATGTGAATGTGGGCATTGATAATATTTCGGTGTTCCTAACAACTGGTTACCGTTTCTAATCAAAAGACTATCGTTTCGCTGGTATGGTAATAGCGACACAGTGTAAGAAAGCATAAAAATAATAATTGTTGTAAGTTGACTAGGCCCAGGTAGATACCTGGGCTTTTTGTATCTGTGTGTGTGATAACTGATACTATTTGGGCTGATTGAATAATGAGACCTACGCTGAGAGCCGATACCGATCGGTGGCCAAAGGCATTGTGGCAAGAACGCCAATGTTCTTAGGCGCCAAACTCGTGCGCGCTCGGGACTATTTGGGTTTTATTACGTAAAAATGGGATGGCAACGGAACTTTTTAAGACCGAGATAGCCCTATCTTCGTTAATTGCGGCAATTCTTTGGCTCGAGCGTGTTTCTCTTCGATACATTTTGTTGTGAAATGCGTGGAAGCAACGGAAATACTGTGGTGATTTTACATTCGAAGTCGTTGTCTATTCAGTAAAATAGTCAGCACCGTATTCCACCTGCGATGGCAGTTTCCAACCGGTATAGGAAGACAGCAGTGTTACACGTCATTAAGTCAATCAAAGAGCGCATCGCGTTATATGTGTTGTTGTTCACGCTGTGTTTTACCGGCCTTTCCGTTTTCGTCCAATTCTATATCGATTACAGCCAGCAGCAGGCGCAGATCCAATCTCAGTTACTCGCTAAAATGCGCAGCAGTTTGGTGCCGCTCAGTGAGGCGCTGCAAGATCGTGAATCCCGTGAAATTGACGCCTTGCTCAGTAATATTCGTAGCTTTGATTTTGTCGATTGCGTTGAGCTGTTTGATAAAGATGGCAACAGCGTAGCGTTTAAGGGCGATGAGGAGCATAGCGATCTCACATTTTCATTTTCGCTTTACCATGACGAGAGGGAGACCGGACTGGTTTCTATCGGCATTGATAAAATGGCGATCAGACAGTCTTTGTATGATCATGTGCTGTTGGTCATGGCGCTGAACATCATTAAAATCGTTATTTTAGTGAGTGCGTTGCTTTGGTTGGTTACACGTATTGTCACCAATCCGTTGATCACGCTTTACGATCGTGCCAGCCGCATCAACAAAAAAGGCTCATTAACCAAAGTGGTGTTCCCTAGTGCGTTGCTGGAGCGAGGGGATGAAATTTCTCACGTTGCACAGGCGGTAACTAAGCTGCAACAGCAGGCTCGACAAGCCTTAGCCGAACAGAAAAAAGTAGAGCATCAACTACGTGTGCACCAACACCAATTAGAGTGCACAATCGCTGAACGCACTGAAGCGATCAGCAAGCAAGCAGAATTGAACAGTATTCTTGCTGAGCTGACGTTAAGTGGGATCAACAGTAAAAACGCCACCCTCAGTGACAGCATTAGCTCGGCGATTGCCTCTTTAGCGATCTTGATGGATATCGATCACGTGGCGGTACTGGAGTGTCAGGATAACACCTTAACATTGGCGCAAGTCTGGCCAGAGGTAGAGCGAAGAGAAGGCGAGATATCCGTGCAGCGCGATCAGGTGATGTTTCTTGAGCGCCATTTAATCTCGAAATCACCTCTCATCGTCGATGATATTGATACTCTTCGTGAGTTCTATGAAGATTATCGTTACTTGCGGGTACAGCTGCTTCAAGATCCGAATGTACGTTCTTTTGCGGCGTTTCCGCTCAGTGATGGTAGCGAATCATTTGGCTTACTGACGGTAGCTCGTCGTAACAATCGCTTGCCTTGGTCGAAAGAGCGCTTAGATATTCTCAACCGCTTTGCGACCGCACTGAGCGAGTTGTTCATTCACCAAAAACATCTTAAAACGCTGTCTGAAATGCAAGAAGAGCTATTAATGCTCAATGCTCAGCTGCAAGTCAGCGCGGAAACCGATGAGCTGACTGGTTTGAGCAATCGTCGTCCGTTTCGTCGTCACCTTAAAGCGGCGTTGGCAGCGCAAGAGCAGGGTGAAGATGTCGCGCTGTTTATGCTCGATATCGACTACTACAAGAAATTCAATGATATTTACGGCCATGTACAAGGTGACTTGGCGCTGAAATACGTCGCGGGAGCGTTACTTGATGCGTTTGAATCCCACGGACACCATGTGGCGCGGATCGGCGGCGAGGAGTTCGCGGCGATTGCAGTGGGCATCGATCAAGATGAAGTGGTGCACATGGCGCAAGCGGCGATTGATGAAGTGGGCGCGTTACAGATCCCGCACAAAGCCAGTGAAACGGGCTTTATCAGTATCAGTATAGGCGCACATTTGATCACTTCCACCAGCGAGCCGATTTCCCGCCGTCAATGGCAAGAGTGTGCAGATGAAGCTTTGTATGCTGCCAAGACGCAAGGGCGTAATCGTGCGGTGGTCTCTTCGCGCTAGCAAGCCGGCTCCGTGTTTTCCTGCCTGACGACATTCGTATCAGGCAGGTTATTGTCTTGCGTTATTTCTGGCTCCCTTTCTTGCACTTCTGCGCTATTTCACTTTCTATGTTCTGTTCTGTTCTGTTCTGTTCTGTTCTGTTCTGTTCTGTTCTGTTCTGTTCTGTTCTGGGCGTTAGGTGCGTTGGCGTTAAGTCAGTTCGTTATTGACCATGTTAAGCCTGCGCTCGGGCCATCGCGACGAGGCGTTTCAACGTCCAGCGTAGCAGGACAGGCACAAAGTCACTGCCAAACTGTTCGGTATACTCGACGACGGCTAAGGCCACATCGGGCTTGGCGTTTTTCTTTAACGCTTTGGCGATGATCCGTTTGGGCGTCAGCGGTGAGCCTTCTGGTACACCGGCAAGCTGTTTGAACAGTGGTTCATAGCCGTTTTTATACAAGAAATGCTCGATATCTCGGGCGGGGAGTTTGGTGAGCCGCATGTTGGACATGTTGGGGCCGGCCAGTTGCTCAGCTTGATGGGCATACTTTTGTCCTGCCATATCGCCGTCTGAAATCATGTGCCATTCAATCCCCAGCAACTTGGCCGTCTTGACTAAGGGTTTGAGGCCACTTTGGGCAAAATCAATCAGTTGGATCCCTTCGCTTGGCAGGTGATAACCCAGTAACTTCGCTAATTCTGAAAATAGCCAAACCTCGGTTTCACCTTCCACCAGTAGCCAGCATCGCGCAAACAGGGCGTTAGGGCGATGATAGCGCACATGGAAATAGACCCGTCGTCGCTGCTCATCAGACAACGCGCGTGGTGGAAGGCTAAAAACCCGCAATCCATCCGGATGACGCTGTAACTTTCTTAGCGACTCCAGTGGCATCGCACCGAGCAATTCAGCGCTGTTGGTGGTGATGACCTGTTGTACGGGAAGCTGGGTAAAGAAACGCCATGCCTGCTGTAACATTGTGGGGTGCAAACGCCCTTCGGGATCTTCAAGTAGCAAAATGGGCCGAGATAACCGTTTGAGCGTCACCGGCCCGCGCGCACGAATATAGGCGTTGAGCAAGCCAATCATCAGTAACTTTTGCTGTTTACTGAAGCTGTTTTGGTTAAGCCACATTAACGGGGTTTGACTATCGCTCTTGAATACATGGCGTTCGGTTTGATGGCGATTATGGGGCGTAAAGGCAAAATAGTGTTCGATCAGAGTATGCAGCGCGTTGATACTGCTTTTGAGCTCTCCGTCGTTAACGTGGCCCGGTGTAGTGAGCAGTCGGCGGCAGGTATTGTTTAAGCGCTTGGCCAAGCGTTCATGGGTAATTGAGCGATGGCCATTTTCGAGCTCGATATTGCGCAGCCGTCTTGCATCTCGGATCCGCACTAGCGGGTGAAGCGAGCGAATACGGGAAAAAATAGCCAGTGGTTCGTCACAGGCGAGGGGATTGCCATGGTGGTCGAGAAAATGGCGCTGGGTGGTGATTTTTCCCGAGGCATGTTGTTGGGCAGAGATCGCCATACAGAGCTGGCGACCGGTGTCGGTGGCACACCAAAATGTCGAAAACGCGCGATAGCGTTGTAGGTGCGATTCACCTTCATAATCTTCATGCCAGATCAACGCAATGGTGAGCGAATGGCTTGGTTGGTGCTTTTGAATATGGTCGAGATAAAAATCGCTTTGTTTGAAGGCGTAGTTGTCGATATGTGGTGAAAGCAGGATATCTAGTGCATCAAGCAGGGATGATTTACCCCACGCGTTTTCCCCAAGCAAGACAGATAAGTTGTCAAAAGGCAACGATAGCCGTTTAATGCCGCGGAAATTCGATATTTCAACCCGAGCTAACTGCATAACACCTCCTTTTTCTAGAGATTAACTCATAGTCCAAGGGGGTGTTACAGTCAGCTTCACAAAATTGTCTAATTAACCAACCGCGAGCCAGACACCAACGAGCATCATCATCGACCCTGCGATCCGGTTCATCAACACTACATTGTTGTTGCGCATTAGGAGCTTACGCAAAGTTCGCCCGCCGTAGGCATAGATCAACAGGCACATAAATTCAAGACAGAGAATAATGCTAATCAGCAGAGTCGCTTGAGGCAGTAAATCAGCGCCCGCGACAATAAAAGGTGGTAGCAACGACACCATAAACGCCCAGCCTTTCGGGTTGGCAATGGCGGTCACGAAACCTTGGATGATCAACGCTTTGTTGGTGACCCGTTGCTGGTTTTGGTCATCGAGATTGATCGCCATTTTGCCTTTCGACAACCACATCTGCACGCCTAAGTAGAGGATGTACGCACCGCCAACGTATTTGAACATCTCAAATAGCGCCGGTTTGCTGAGTAAAAGGGCTGACACCCCAATGAGCGCCGCGCCAGACACAATCGTTACGCCGACCAGCTCTCCTAACATCATCCAGAGTGTGCGGCGCACACCAATCGTCATACCTAAGGTCATGGCTAATGACATGCAGAGTCCCGGGGTAACGGAAACAGCGAAAAAAGTGGGGATAAACAGAAGCAGGGTTGCGTTTTCCATAGGGTGTTAAACGTTGCAGCAATAGGGTAAGAGGCGGTTATTGTAATAAGTCTGGTGGATTTTCCCTATCAATTTTAGAGGTATTTATGCCAGTAGGTGAGAATCATAGCGATTAATCGTATAACACAGAGTGTTCCCGCTATATTGAAATGTCTGAGCCTTTGTAAGACACTCATGCTTTGCACCACGTTATACTCGTTATGCGCGGTTGGCATCGGAAATTGCACTAAGGAAATGGATGAAAGACACGTTTATTTTAAATATCGCTCATATTAATGACAGCCACTCAAACTTCGCTACCAGCGCGGTGAATATGAACTTGAACGGCTTACCGCGTTCAGTGCAGTGTGGCGGTCTAGGTTTAGTGGCTAGCGCGTTGGCTGAAGCTCGCGCCGAGCATGCTGACCAACCTTTTCTTTTTCTTGATGCCGGTGACAGTTTCCAAGGCTCGCTGTACTTTTCGATGTACAAGGGAGCGTTAAATGCAGATATGCACAACGCTCTAAAACCAGATGCATTTTTGTTGGGTAATCATGAATTTGATTTGGGCAATGAATTAGCCCTTAAATTTGTGAATGCGCTTGACTGTCCGGTGCTGGCGGGTAATTGGGATGTCTCATCGTTGCCGAGCATGCCTGAGAATTTGATCAGTTTTGATACGGAGCGTGGAATTGGCCGTTATCTGGTGCGTGAATTCGGCGAGCATCGCGTCGCCATCATGGGGATCACCCTCGATAACATGGCAGATATTGCACATCCTTCACCACAAACGCCGTTTTTAGATGTCGTCACGACGCTGCGCGCGATGGTAGCAGAAGCAAAGCAGCAGGGAATTGATAATATTATCGTTCTTAGCCACTTGGGCTACAGCCGCGATCAGCAATTAGCGCAGGAAGTGGGCGGGATCAGCGCTATTTTTGGCGGCCATAGCCATACGTGGCAGGGGGACTTTTCCCAACTCGGTTTGCCTAACGCCGAACCCTACGGTAAGCGTGTCGGAGATACCTTGATCTTCCAAGCGGGTTGTAATGGCTTGTTGCTTGGACAAGCCCAACTTGCCTTTGCGGCGTCTGGCCGTGCCGAGCTGCGCAGTGGCGCGGCGAAACTGCTCATCAGTACCGAACAAGTCATGGCGGCGGATTTTCATCAGCAGCTACGAGCGCATCCGCTGGTTTGGATGGGTAAGCGCCACCAAGCGATCAAAAAGCTATTGCAGCCCTACGAGCAGAAAATTGCCGATATCGCTCAAGAAAACATCGCCGAGGCGCAACGCTGGTTACGTCACATTCGGGTGCCTAATGATGATCTGTCGAGCGAAGTGGCACCGCTCGTGTGTGACGCTTTTGTATGGCAAGCCCGCGAGCGCGGGATGCATGTGGATGCGGCGATGCATAATGCTGGCGGCGTGCGGGTCGATGTGGCAAAAGGTAACCTAACCGCTGGAGACATTGCCGGAAGACTGTTGCCGTTTGCCATTGATATTGTCCGTTATCAAGTGCGTGGCAGCCAATTGCGTGACGCGTTAGAAGGCGCAATCAACAATGCGCTCGGCTTGGTGGAAACCAGTAGTGGCGATGGCAGTTTTCCTTACACTTCGCACCTGCGCTACACCTTCAAACGCTCGATGCCGGAAGGTGAGCGGATCATCTCGCTAGAGCTTTTTCGCAATTCCGAGTGGGTGCCGGTCGCAGACGACGAACTTTATTGGATGGTCTCGTCCAGTTATACCGCTTTAGGTAAAGAAGGTTATGACGCCTTGCTTTGCGCAGTCACACCGCCTGAATCAATAGGGGTGACCATGTCTGATGCGTTTGTTGGTTTTGCCCGCAAACACGGCGTGCTGGATGCGCCTAAAGTTAGGCTTGCTCAACTCATTGATTAATTGACCTTTTACTAACATATTTTTGACCGAATCTTGGTATTCATTTTGCATCATCGTTGGCAGTTGTCGAATGTCGTGATGTTCAATTGAATACCAAGGAGAATCGGTATGCAGCAAAGAGATTGGCTGGATGTGCTAATGGTGATGGTTTGGGTTGGTGCTTGGGTTGGCTTAGTCGTTTTTATGCCGGGACTGACCTAACGGCGCCTGATGGTATTGTTCGTGATGTGCAGTGTGGTGGTGGCGTCTGTTAACTGAAATAGCGCTAATTGGCTGGAACGGCAGGAATGAAAGCAAGTGCTTTGACCAAGTATGTTTGATTGGGCTAGATCGCGACAGTGAGCTCGCTTTCACTACCGACGTTTACTCACCACCGACCTACTTATCACCGACTGACATTTGCGGAGCCTTACTCATTACCAAGTGTGATCAGCTCGAATCTCGCTTACCACGCTTTCTTCGCGAGTGGTGCCATGTTCTTGCGCATTCTTTAGCTGAGTTGTAGCTCATCAACCATTAATTTTCCGCATAACTAGGCTTGCGATAGAGTTGCCGGATCAATAAAGGTTGCAGATAGATAGGAATTTGCAGTGCGCCAATGAGAAAGAGATATTCACTGCCCAAATAACTCCCTGCAACGGTCCATGTCAGCAATACATTGCGATTGCCGGAGGTGATTGCCGCAGTCAGCGCCGCCGCTATGCCGTGAGACCAGTAAAATCCCAGCGCGACTAGAAAGAACACCCCGCAGATGACAAACGCTAAAGCAAGGTAGCCAAGTCCTTGGCCGATGGAATCATCAAACGCGGAGCGAAATTGCCCAACCAAACCAAGTGGAAACGCGAAGACTAGTACGATAGGAAAATGGGCGATCCGTTGATGGTATTGTTGTAATTGCGGCGCGGGAACATAACGATAGAGCAGCGCCGAAATCCCCATGGGCATGATGATAAAGATCAGTAAGCGAGCGAAGTAGGTGGTGAGATCGAGGGAAATACCATCGCCTTGCAAAATAAGTAAAAACACAAATAAAGCGAGCGGCATGATTAAGGTCGAGGCGATAGTTGTTGCCGCACTCGGGATCGCATCTAATCCCAATGATCGGACAATGGCAGGGGTTGCGAACAGCGATCCGGTGACGCCAACTGCGATCAGTGCGAGCGTCATATCCGCGCTGGCCCCAAATAATGTCGCACCAAGCCAAAGCAACAGAGGCAGCGCGATACCGTGCAATAGGGCGTACTTCCACGTCGAGGCTTGGCCGAGGTAGCGCAAAACCTGCGATTGCTCCATACCGGTAAGGGTAAACAGCATCAGAAAAAACAAAATAGCCGGTAACCAAGGGAAAATGAGCGCCGACAGTGCAGGAAAGACAAAACCCACTCCTGCCGCGACGAACAATAACCATGAGCTATTTTTTGCGATCCATCCCATTTTTGTTTTCCTAATCCCCGAGCTTTGTTACCACAATGTAATCACGACAATCGTCGAGTCGCAATGGAAAATTATCTATTGAATGAAATTAGATATTTTTCGACTGTGTATTCATCAATAGCAAGTACGGATGCATATTTCTCAGTTTGGATTTGTTGGGTAATGTTAAATAAAAGTGCATTATAAATACTAATGCGAAAGGGGAGGAATTGTCATTTTTCAGCCACAGAGCGCCCGCGCTAAAATTTTATTAAATGAGTGGGTTAGATTTACTTTTCCCAACTATCTATTTACCAACTTTGATAAATCGAGAGGCAGTTATGGCACAGTTAGCGCAGTTCGACTACCCGCAAACCGCACCACAGCCAACAGCAAAAACCTATGCGCTGAATATCAAAGGATTATGGGCACATATCAAGGATGTGTTTACGTTACCTGCTGAACCGCGCGAAATCGATCCTGCGGCGCTATCGGATCATATGCGTCGTGATTTAGGTATTTAAACCAGTGGATCGTTGTTGACGTTGCCCTTTGAAAAATTCGTGCAGATTCGTGTGTCAAATTAGCCTAAACAGCGGATTAAACCCGGTGCAAAACCGTGTGTTAACCCAAGCATCAAACAAAGTGCTATTTGCCTAAAGGCGTGGCACTATTAAGCCCAGTTAGAATTTGCGGAGAATGGCAATGGGCTTTTTTTCAAAATTGTTTGGCTTGGGCAGTGCAGAGGCTGCGTCGGTTGAGGTAGAGCCTACCGAATATAAAGGTTATTTGATTTACCCTGAGCCGATTAGCGAAGGGAGTCAGTACCGGTTAGCGGGTCGCATCTGTAAAGAGATTGACGGCGAGTTATTAACGCATCGCTTTATTCGCTCGGATGTGTTGCCAACTGAAGACGATGCGATTTCATTTATGCTGACTAAGGCGCAAATGTTTATCGATCAGACTGGCGATAAGATGTTTTAAATCCCGCCAATATATTGCCTATCTATTAAAAGACAGCTTTGTGCTGTCTTTTTGCGTTTATTTGCCTTTGAAATTTCAACTTAGGCTAACGCAATCACGCTCTCGTCGCCCTTTAACTTGATGTCTCTTGGCATCGCTTCGTATTAATCGTTTGATTTTTCTGGGCTGTACTACACTCGATCTGGAATGCGTTGAAGTTTTGCGTCACTAAAAATGAGCGATCTGAAGATGATTCAGGGAGGAGCGATGAAGATTGGTGTACCTAAAGAAACGGTTGCGGGTGAAAAACGCGTAGCCGCCACCCCAACGACAGTCACCCAGCTAATTAAGCTGGGCTTTGATGTGGTGATAGAAAAAGACGCCGGAGCCGCCGCGAGTTTTGATGACTCGGACTACATTGCAACGGGCGCAGAGATAGGTGAGGGCAGCACCGTTTGGCAGAGCGACATTATTTTTAAAGTCAACGCGCCAGAAGTCAGTGATGCTCACAATGAAATCGATAAGCTCCAAGCAGGCACAACCTTAGTTAGCTTTATTTGGCCAGCGCAACACGCCGAATTACTGCAAGCGCTCCAAGCGCGACAAATATCGGTACTTGCGATGGACTCCGTACCGCGCATTTCACGGGCGCAAGCGCTTGATGCACTAAGCTCGATGGCAAACATTGCTGGCTACCGTGCGGTGGTTGAGGCATCACATCAGTTTGGCCGCTTTTTTACGGGGCAAATTACGGCTGCGGGTAAAGTTCCTCCGGCCAAGGTGCTTGTGGCCGGTGCCGGGGTGGCTGGCTTAGCGGCAATTGGGGCGGCGGGCAGTTTGGGTGCGATTGTGCGCGCCTTTGACGTGAGGCCTGAAGTAAAAGAGCAAGTAGAAAGTATGGGCGCGCAGTTTCTCACCGTCGATGTGGCGGAAGCGGCAGATTCGTCCGATGGCTATGCTAAAGAGATGTCCGAGACCTTCAAACATGCCGCAGAGCAGATGTATGCCGAGCAAGCTAAAGAGGTCGATATCATTATCACCACTGCGTTGATCCCGGGTAAACCTGCACCTACCTTGATCACCAAAGCCATGGTGGATTCAATGAAGCGTGGCAGCGTAATCGTTGATCTCGCTGCGGCCAACGGCGGCAACTGTGAATATACCCAAGCCGATAAAGTGATCACCACAGACAACGGCGTTACGGTTATCGGCTATACCGATATGGTGTCACGTTTGCCCACCCAATCTTCTCAGCTGTATGCCACAAACCTAGTCAACTTGATGAAGCTGCTGTGCAAGAACAAAGATGGTGAAATCGACATCGATTTTGACGACGCGGTGATCCGTGGCTTAACCGTTGTTCGCGATGGTGAGCTTACTTGGCCTGCACCTACGATCAAAGTAAGTGCCGCTCCCAAAACTGAGACAAACGCAGCTAATACAAAAGCAAATGATGCAACCAATGCGCCAATCAAGCCAGCCCCGCAATCGGATCCTAAGCGAAAATGGATAGGATTAGGCATTGCCGCCGCTGTTTTTGGCTGGATAGCGCATTACTCGCCGCCGGAATTTCTTGCTCATTTTACCGTCTTCACCTTGGCCTGTGTGGTGGGTTACTACGTGGTGTGGAACGTCACTCACGCCCTGCACACCCCGCTGATGTCGGTAACCAATGCGATATCAGGGATCATTATTGTGGGCGCGTTACTGCAAATAGGCCAAGGGCATGGCTTGGTAAATGTACTGGCGTTTATTGCTGTGCTGATCGCCAGTATTAATATTTTTGGTGGCTTTACGGTGACCAAACGCATGTTGGAAATGTTCCGCAAGGACAAATAGGGAGCAAGCTATGTCACATGGAATTGTTCAAGCGGCGTATATTGTCGCAGGTTTGTTGTTTATTTTGAGTCTTGCAGGTCTGTCTCGCCAAGACACGGCGCGCAGCGGTAACTACGCCGGTATTGCCGGTATGGCATTAGCCCTTATTGCGACGATTTTTGGCCCCAATACTCAGGGTTTGGGCTGGATCTTGCTCGCTATGGTTATCGGCGGTGCGATAGGGATCTTTTACGCCCGCCGCGTCGAAATGACAGAAATGCCTGAACTGGTCGCGATGCTACACAGCTTCGTAGGGCTGGCGGCGGTGTTGGTCGGTTTCAATACCTATTTTGATCATGGTGAATTGACCGGAGCCATGCTCAATATTCATCTCGTCGAGATCTACTTAGGGGTATTTATCGGGGCGGTAACCTTCACCGGATCGCTGGTGGCATTTGGCAAACTGCGCGGGCTGTTATCGTCAGCGGCATTAATGTTGCCCCATCGCCACAAGATGAATTTAGCGGCGCTGGTGATTTCACTGTTACTCTTGCTGGTGTTTGTTAACGTCGAGGGATCGGTAGCGGTGCTATTGATTGTGACGATTATCGCGCTAGTCTTTGGCTATCACTTGGTCGCCTCAATTGGTGGTGCTGATATGCCCGTGGTGGTATCCATGCTCAATTCCTATTCAGGATGGGCGGCAGCGGCAGCGGGCTTTATGCTCAAAAACGATCTGCTGATTGTGACCGGTGCCTTAGTCGGTTCATCGGGCGCAATTCTGTCGTACATCATGTGCCGAGCGATGAACCGCTCGTTTATCTCGGTCATTGCGGGTGGCTTTGGCTCAGATGGGACTAGCACTGCTGGTGACGATGAACTAGGCAGTTATGTTGAGTTGCAAGTGGACGATGTCGCTGAAATGCTCAGTGAAGCAGACAGTGTGATCATCACACCGGGCTATGGGATGGCCGTCGCTCAAGCGCAATACCCTGTGCATGAAATTACTGAGCGCTTGCGCGGGCAGGGCAAAGAGGTGCGCTTTGGGATCCATCCCGTAGCGGGGCGGTTACCGGGCCACATGAATGTGCTGCTAGCTGAGGCGAAAGTGCCTTATGACATTGTGCTAGAAATGGATGAGATCAACGATGATTTCCCGCAAACCGATGTGGTACTGGTGATTGGTGCTAACGATACGGTGAACCCCGCCGCGCAAGATGATCCCAACAGTCCTATCGCGGGGATGCCGGTGCTTGAAGTGTGGAAAGCCAAACAAGTGGTGGTGTTCAAACGTTCGATGAATACAGGCTATGCAGGGGTGCAAAATCCACTCTTTTTCAAAGACAACGCGGGCATGTTGTTTGGCGATGCGAAAGAGTCATGCGTTCGGATTTTGGAGAAACTCTAGTAACGAATGCGATACCTTACTTTGGTATATGTAGTTACTGGCTTTGGCTTAGTAGCCAGTTTGATTTAGTTACCGGCGTGGTTACAGTCGTGGTTTAGCTAAAGCCTTGGTGTTTCAGTCTTGCGGTATACAGAGGACTATCTGTATATCGCTTTTCTTCTTTTCTTATTCTTACGTTGTTCTGTTGAAGCACGACCAAACGTCACTATTGGGCAAAATAGCGCCTGTTGTTATCGTAACCGCCATCTATATCAGCGCCGACTGATTGCACCGATCTCCTTAATGTTATCGATGACTCAGTAGCCGGTACTGGCTGCCAAATATTATTCGATGGTTTTCCTCTCGTTATCATTTTACCGCGTTCACTTGCGTCCCTAGCACGGCGCTAATGCGGCACATTACTGAAAGGTTCAATCGCGAAAATGGGCTAATTTTTAGCATAACCATTCGACGTTATTCGCAACTTGGTTGAATTCATAAGCAGATCTTCACCTAACACTGACAATTACTTACGTAACGGTGTTACTATCCCGCCCATGAGATGGTTATATTTATTCATGTGGGTAACGAGCGCTGCAGTCTACGCTAATACCGTGGCTGAACGTATTGATTCCCTAAAAGCAGAACTCAGGCAGAGTCCGGCAGAGGATGAAATCGATTTTCGTCAGTTTCAGCTGGATTACCCTGAGGTATTGCTATTGCCTGAATATCTATTACCACAAACCAGCCAATATCCTATTGATGCGCTGCAACAGCTCTATCGGCAGGCCCAAATTTGTAAGGGACCTTGGCCCGTTAGCCCGCTGGTTACCCAACCGTTAGTGTATGTACGAGCAGTTTGCCGCCGAACGCCGTTGCCGGTGGGGTGGTTTGCCCGCGCTGACTATATTCACCCCGGCGGTGGTTCGTACGCCAATCGCTATGTGACGCTCTTTCCAGAGCGCCGTGACGAATTAATGAAGTTTTTTCATATTTCAGAGCGTCCGGTCGCGTCAGAAGGCACCTTACTTTATCGACTACAAACTATGCCGGACAATGGGATGCGCTCGCTGATCGCCGGTGCTGACTTCATTTTGGTCGAAGGTGATTTGTGGGTAAGAAGTAAAGATGAATATCAGATCTTCGCGCAAACCATTTGGGAGCCAGCGCTCGCCAATTATGATTTGCACCTAACGCCGGTAGAAGAAGCGGAATACTGTGTGACCCGCAGTGGTAATGTGTGTTGGAAGGAAGAGCGTCCTTCGAAACTGCCTTATTACTTGGCGATTGGTTTGGTGTTCGTCAACATTATCTTCTTCTTTGGCTGGGGTATCTATCGCTGGAAGTCACATCGTAAGATAATGGCCGAGCGAATGCTGGTACTGCAGATTTTGACACACGAGCTGCGAACCCCGATCGCGAGTTTGGGTCTAACGGTGGAAGGATTCCGCCGTCAGTTTGACTATTTGCCGGAAGAACTTTACGACGAGTTCCGTCGCCTTGTGGAAGATTCACGGCGTTTGAAACTGTTGGCCGAGGCGAGTAAAGACTATTTGCAATCAACTCAGGGTGAGTTGAAGCGAGAAACAATTCCGTCGCTCAATGAGTGGTTGGAGTTTGTATGTGAGCCATATGAGGTCAATATGTCATTACCGGAAGATCGCGCGATCTCGGTGAATGTGTATTGGTTGGCAACTTGTATAGCGAATTTGCTGTCCAATGGACAGAAATACGGCGTAGCGCCGTTAAGCTTGGATGCTGATATCTACCAAGGAAAGTTACGAATTAAGATAGGCGACCAAGGCCAGTTATCTGCAAAAGACTGGTCACGGATCAGGAAGCCTTTCGTTAGTGAGCGTGGTATGGGACTGGGTTTGACCATCGTCGAATCAATGATCAAACGTATGGGGGGCAAGATGTCTTTGCAGGGCCCACCGACGACATTTGTATTGGAGATACCTTGTGAACCAAACACTTCTGTTAGTTGAAGACGACAACAACTTAGCAATTGGTTTAATTGCTGTTCTTAAAGATGCCGGTTACACGTGCTTGCACGCCGACTGCGCGACGGCAGTGGCGCCACTGTGGGACAAAGCCGATCTTGTCGTCTTAGATCGCCAATTGCCGGAAGGCGATTCGCTCGATCACCTGCCTGAATGGCGTAAAATCAAAAAAGTCCCCGTGATCTTGTTAACTGCGATGGTGTCGGTTGATGACAAAGTGCGTGGCCTTGATTCCGGTGCGAACGATTACCTGACCAAACCGTTTGCCGAGCAAGAGCTGCTAGCGCGCATTCGTACGCAGTTGCGCCAGTCAGAGCAAGAAGAGGCGTCAGGCAATGATTTGCTGGTGGTTGAGCCAGTCACAATCGATACCGAAAGCCGTGAAGTGTCAGTGAATGATCAAGTGGTAACACTGACTCGCACCGAATTTGACTTGCTTTACTTCCTTGCAAAGCATGCTGGCCGTGTGTTTACCCGCGACGAATTGCTCGATCACGTATGGGGTTACAATCACTATCCAACCACTCGTACGGTTGATACTCACGTATTGCAGTTACGCCAGAAACTGGAAGGGATCAATATCGAGACCTTACGTGGCGTCGGCTATCGAATGAAAGCAGCGAAGTGATGCGACTACTTCCCGGTTTATTGCTTGCCCTTGCGGTGATGCCGCTTGAGGCCAGATGGTTTGAAACCCAGGATACCCTGGCGGACGCGCATGCCAAGTTGTTACAGGGTAATGTATCTGAAAGTTTCGACCAAATGGTGCAGTTGTGGCAAAAAGCGCCTACCGGGATCGTGGCGACCAATCTTGAAAACCTTTTGCAATCCGCCATTTCTGTTGATTGTGGCCATAGCCTAACCGATACCCCCTTGCCGGCTTGGGTTACTGAGTTAACCTTGCAGCGGGAAAAACTGTTGCACGTAAACCAAGTGAGTCATGGGATCACTGTGTCTGGCGTGGTCGATGCATCATCGTTGACAGTCGATTTAGTCCGTTGGCCCGATCATGTGGTGGCGAGCGGCAAAACGGCCACGTCGACACAAGGGCACTTTGTGGTGACATTTCGCCGCATGAACGAAGCGATCATGGGCGGTCTTTATCAGCTTAACCTGACGACCAGTGATGATGTGACTTGGTCGCAGTGGGTATTGTTAACCGCGCCGCCAAAAGTTCAACGCTTGAACTGGGTAGGGACCGAAAGCTGGAATATTGAATCTCGCCGGTTGCCGATGCGCGGTTGTACTCGTGATGAATTAGAGCAAAAGCTATACCCGCTAGACAGTTTGTATCAACACTCGGTGTGGAGCGAGACGCAACAATCGCAATTGCCGACTTTTCTTGATCGCGCCCGCTTAGATGTCGACAATGGCAGTTACTGGTTTAGTTTGGCGTTAATTAACACTCGCTGGCAGGGCGAGCTTAAAATCCAAGAAGTGCAGCGATTGATTAAACCCGTAAACCTTGAAGATAAAGGCGCGATAAGCGCAGTCACCTCCGGCGAGTAGGGTTACCCTTTCACAAAATCCGTCTATCGGATCTCTTTTCAGCACGCTGTCCTCCCAACTCAAAAACTTTCTTCATCCAATGTTTATTTGGCGGATACGGAAGATCAATATTGTTGGGAGAGTTGCTTCGAAAAACACCCTGACGATATTTTCCGCGTTGAAGTAGGAGAGTACATCAACAATGGCGTCGAATGGCCTGAAGATATCAGTCTGAGTTGTTCCGTTCTTGGTTTTCTCAAGAGTACACTAAATGTGTTTATGATCTATCGCTCAATAAACTTGAGCAATATGTCGGATGATTAAATACCTACGTGCAGTTTTGCGTCTAATAGCGAGCATTTTGAAAGGAAATAATGAATACATGGATATTGTAGAGGCGGTCGCGCTGCTGATTGAAAAGCAAGAGACCGTGCCGCGCCCGTTGCGTTTACCCACTGAAGAAGAAGTCGCTGCGGCAGAGCGTCAGCTCAATTTTCCTTTTCCGAGCCAATATCGTTACTTTATGTTGCACGCGAGCCATGTTTGCTATGGCGTGTTGGAGCCTGCTTTAGTGCTACCAGATCTCGCGCCATATCTTGATCTGATAGCCTTGGCAAAGCGTGGTTGGGAGCAGGGTGTATCGAATGATCACTTGGCTTTTTGTGGTGACAATGGCAATTTCTTTACGATTAACCAAAGTGGCGAAGTTGGGTATTTTGACCATCATGAAGCCGATGTCGAGCTGGGTGGCGGTGATTTTAAAGATTGGATTTTAGAAGACTGGCTCGAATTGGACTAGCCATCTTTTTCGCCGAGCGATGCCAATATAAAACGCTTTTAAATTCATGAAATGCAACTAGGTATTCGTTTCATTTTGGGCGAGAGGTGTGACTCAGATTTTTAATCGCTGCGGTTTTATGCGGATTAAGTGATGGATAACTCATTATGGCAGCGTTAAGATGACTATGCATGATAAACCAGTGAGGATCTGCATATGTTAAATCTGAACGAAAAACTTATCGCTATCATGACATTACTAGGCGTGATTGTACTGTTCCTGGGCCGTGTTTGTGCGGCTATTGATCCCGGAGCAACCCTCGCGCAGTTATCTGGCACAGCCGGCGCATTAATCATCACCCTAGGTGTTGGTTTATACAGCTTAGGCCATCAGCAAGGCTGTGCTGCATAATCATTCTTTACTCATTCTCTTTGAGGTAAATGGCTGTTAGTGAATAACTAGCAGCTATCTGTTTTTCTCCCTGCGTCTTCTATTTCATCTACTCACATTCCTTGTCGTAAATATGCCTGATAGATGTGTCTTGGTTAGCAATTTTATTTTCCACGCACGTGACAGCGCTATCAAGAAGCAATACACTGTTAACCACAGTAATAAGGGGTATTTATGTCGGATCCAACCTTAACACACGAAGAGCAGCAAGAAGCCGCTGATCGTATTCATGCGCTTATGGCACAAGGTATGAGCAGTGGAGAAGCTATAATGAAAGTAGCGAACGAAATTCGTCAGCAAAAACAGGCGAAAGAGTAACACTGTTTGTGTGATACCCCATCGTTCAACGATGGGGTTTTTGTTGATCTGACCTGTCTTATTATCCGTTCAGGGAAGGCTTGAATCATGAACAATAACTATCTCCGAGCAAGAACGCTGGCACGCACTCGCCATGCCGGCCAACAATATGGTACGTACCCTTACAGTTACCACTTGGATGCCGTTGCCGATCTCGCGACGCCGTTTGGCACCGAGGCCATGATCGTGGCTCAACTACACGATCTGATTGAAGATACTGACAGTTCAATTGATGAAATCGCAGCAGATTTTGGTTTTACCATTGCTGATGCGGTGCTGTACCTGACCGACACCCCTTTCGGGGAAAGAACTCAACGTAAACAAGAGGCTAACGCGCGACTAAAATCACTGACAGTGTTTGAAGAGTCGGGCCGTTTGGCGTTGATTGTTAAAGCGTGCGATCGTCTCGCTAATGTGCGGGCGAGTAAGCAATTAGATCCGCAGCGATTACAACGTTATCGCGATGAACATTTAGAGTTTCGCCGTGCTTGCTATCGCCAAGGCTTGTGTGAAGCGGTGTGGTGGGAGTTGGATAATTTGATCGAAAAAGTGGGTTCAGAATAAAAAAGCAGAGTGAAGCTCACTCTGCTTTCATCGCTTGGGCTGCTTTGAATACTTCGCTTTCCGTGCTGTGCAGCGCAAACCCTAATTGTTAACACAAGGAAAAGGCTTGAGCTTCCCTTAATCAGCCTAGTGTTCAGATTTAATCGTAAATGGTTGGAACAGGGCGGCGCTTATGCTGGGTTTTTTGATAAATATTAATCAAACGCTCAGACACGTACGCTTCAACCGGTTTCCCTTCAAGAAAATCATCAATTTGATCGTAAGTCAGATCAAGTGCATCTTCATCGGCTTTTTGCGGCGCTAATTCTTCCAGATCGGCCGTTGGCACTTTATACACCAACTGATCAGGCGCACCTAGATGGGCTGCGACTTGACGTACTTGGCGTTTGTTAAGCCCAAACAATGGCGCCAAATCACAGGCTCCATCACCGTATTTGGTATAGAAACCGGTAATGTTTTCGGCACTGTGATCGGTGCCAAGCACTAAGCCTTGCGTCAGGCCAGCGACTTCATATTGCGCCACCATACGGGCACGGGCTTTCACATTACCTTTTACAAAATCGACACTGGCAGGGTTGGTGGGGATCAAACCCGTGTTATCGAGCGCTGACAGTGTATCTTGGTGCACGCCATCGACGCCGGCTTTGATGTTAATGCTAATGCTGTGACTCGGCTGGATAAATTGCAACGCAAGTTGGGCTTCGTCTTCATCTTGCTGTACGCCATATGGCAGGCGAACCGCAATAAATTGATAGTCCGACGTCGCGTTGTCAGTATTTAAACCGTCGACGGCGAGCTGGGCTAAACGGCCACAGGTTGTCGAGTCAACCCCGCCACTGATACCGAGTACCAACGTTTTGCAACCTGAGGCGCGCAGTTGTTGTTGAATAAAAGCGACACGGCGATCAACTTCAAATTGAGGATCAATTTGCGCCAATACCTGCATCTCTTTTTGAATTGTCTTTTCCATATACTTGTCCTTGCGCTTTAAACAGCTGAAGGCGAATCACGATAAGCGCCAATCATCCCGCAAACGCCCTAGATCTTCAATGTCAATTCCATAAAAAGTTGCGTAAACTAAAGCGTAGGGAGGAGTTGTTGTGACAAAAAATATCGCTGTTTTTGGAAGCGCGTTTAATCCGCCATCGTTGGGCCATGCCTCGGTATTAAAGCGCCTATCTATGTTTGACCAAGTTTTATTATTGCCAAGTGCAGCGCATGCCTGGGGCAAGAAAATGCTGCCGTTTGATATTCGTTGCCAATTAGTTGATGCGTTTATTACCGATCTTCAGCTTGCCAATTTGTCGCTGTCGACGCTCGAAGCGGAGTTGTTACAGCAGAGCGACAGTGTGACCACGTTTGCGGTGTTAACGGCGTTGCAAGAGCGCGATCCTGAGGCGACATTCACCTTTGTGCTGGGGCCGGATAATTTACTCGCGTTCAACAAATTCTATCGAAGTGATGATATTTTGCAGCGTTGGAATATAATGGCCTGCCCGCAAACTGTGAACATTCGAAGTACTATGATCCGTGACGCTATCGCACAGCAAGATGCGATTGATGCTTGGGTAACACCTGGTGTGGCAGCCCTAATTTCTCATTATTCCCTATATCAGGAGCCGGCTTGATGAGTGACTGGCTTGGTGCAATGTCGTTGTTGTTATTGCTAAATGGAGAGACATTGCCTTGCAGGGAGTCGACATCGGTGGTGATCAATTGCGAACAATCGGTTACCCCAAAAAATCGTGATTTTGTGGTTCACGAATATCATTTGAAGGAAGAAGAGTCGTTTTGGCAATCGTGGTACAACGATAGCCCAACTTTTTCAGATACCGCCGACAACGGCACACATTACGGACTGAGTTTTATTGCACCAGAAGAAGATATTAATGATCGGTTGCGTAACGATGAATCAATCGAGAAATGGCTGCGTGAGCACAGACTGAATATGAGTGTTGGCTTGGGGGATAGTGAGCCGGATGCGCCGAAAATGCGCCTCGACTATAGCTGGCATGAAGATGATGACGGCGAAATCTTATTGCAATTTCAGGTGCCCCTTAAATAGGGGCGACCTTCTTTTCGTTAGCGAAAACGATCAAGGTTATCCAATCTCGTCCGTTCGCGGAATGCAACAAACTCATCTAGCGATAACCTAGACAAACCATTGTCTCGTCTAACGGAAGTCTCATTGGCGGTGGGATTAACGCAGAATTACCACTGCTCTTGCAAACAATCGATGCCAGCCTGAATGAGCTGTTCAACGTCCACATTCAATTTCTTCGCCACAGCTTGGATCTTCTGGCCTGAGCGTACCCCTCGTTTACCTTCCGCTGCGAGGAGCCATTGCAGATCTTCTTTGCTGGCTTTTTGCAGCAGCGATTCGATCGAAACATAGGCTTTTGGTAGTTTAGGCTTTTGGGTGGTCAGCAGGTGCAGCAGAGTTTGGCGAGCGCTTTCGACCAAAGGCTTGCACTGAGAATGCGCCAAGGTATCGAGCAAGCCGGTCATTAGCGGCGATGGCTTGATTTTGCCAGACACTGAAGGCATTGCTACTGTAATTCTAGGTGACACCGTCACGCAGTGGTATCGGGTCGACGGGAAAAGGGTATAGCTGCACAGAGCGCCTGCATTTATCCAGAACAGATCGCCCTTGTGAAGTAATTGGTGGTGATTGCCAACACGGACCAAAAGAGAGCCTGAGTTGACCGCAACAAGCGTGTCGAACGTTGCTGGCTTGCGGCCTGAAAGCTGCAATTCACTGCAGGTGATAAGTTGGTGTTCTAGGTAGCTTTGCATGGATAAAAGAAGGGGTAGCTAATAACAGCCGACATATTGCGGTCTTTTCAGCAAGAGGTCAAACAATTCAATGGGGTGACATTGTCACTTATTGCGTGAGTTACTTGTCATTCTGCGAGTTATATCAGTCTGGTTAGACCTCCAACCATTGCAAGTGGTGAAAATGGCTACTGATAATGATCCGCTATCTGCGTAGAATGTTGCCATCTTAATTTTGAAGAAGATTCACCGTGAACGACATCTACCAAGAAATCCGACCTTATAATGACAGTGAGGTCAAAGAAGCTATTCGTCGGTTGGTAAGTGACAATGAGTTTCTCAATGCCATTATTCATTATCGCTTTGCAAATATGCCAAAGGCGTTATTGCCTTTGTTAAAACCGTTGCTTAAACAAGGACTATTGTGGCGGTGGCGTAACGTTAATAGCATTCAAGATGTACAGATGCAGGTTGCGACGTATATGTCGCACATGATTGAGCGCACCACCGATGGTTTGACCGTGTCGGGCTTAGATAAACTCGACCCATCGCAGAGCTATCTTTTTGTGTCGAACCACCGTGATATTGCGATGGATCCGGCATTAGTGAACTGGTCTTTGCATTTGCAGGGGCGTGATACGGTACGTATCGCCATTGGCGACAACTTATTGAAAAAGCCTTGTGCGACCGAGCTTATGAAGCTCAACAAGAGCTTTATCGTCAAACGTTCGATCACCGCGCCACGTGAGTTGATGAAGGCATTGACCCAACTGTCGGGTTATATTCATCACTCATTGAAAGAAGATAATCAATCGGTGTGGATCGCGCAGCGTGAAGGTCGCGCTAAAGACGGCAACGACAAAACCGATCCAGCGATTTTGAAGATGTTTTACATGCAAGGTAAGAAAGACAAACTCTCTTTTGCCGACACTATGAAATCGCTGAAGATTGTTCCGGTATCGATCAGCTATGAAAACGATCCGTGTGATATCGCCAAAGCCAGCGAGTTAGACGCGAAAGACGTCCAAGGCTTTTATGAAAAGTCGGAATTTGAAGATATCGACAGCATCGTTCAAGGGATTGTGGGGCAGAAGCGCCGCGTACATGTCGCATTTGGTGAGTTAGTTGAGGCGGATTTTGAAACACCTGAAGAGCTAGCGCAGCATATCGATCAACAAATCGCCGATCACTATCATTTATTCCCGGTGAACTATATTGCGGCGGGTTGTGAGCATGATTCGATCACCGACGATGAAAAGCAAGTGTTCCATCAAAAACTGGCAACGCTCAATCAGTCGATTGCGGATCGTGTGACGTCGATGTACGCAATGCCGGTTGGTAAGAAACATCCTGCGGTGTAATTGAGGTTTCCGCCAAGTGATTAGCCTTGGCGGTTCCATTCGAAATCTTTACCAAGAAAGAAACGTACCCGGCGACAATCGAGCGGCAACAAACTCTAGAAAGCACCTGATCCTCGGATTTTGGTGCTTTTCTTTTAGCAGCGTCGCGCTCAGCACATAAGGGTGAGCGCTGTGCCATTCGGGCAGCACGCGCACGAGTTCGCCTTGATGAATTTCATCTTGTAAAACATAGCTAGAAACGAGCGCAATCCCCATGGCTTGTTTCGCAGCTTGCACCTGCATCGAGGGTGAGGCGAAGCGCAATCCTAAATTAAGTGCCACCTTTTGGGTGTGCTCATCTTTGCTCAGCCACCAATCATTACGTTGAGTGCCGCTCGCACTGATACCGCACGAACCTAAACCGAGAGAGCCGACACCAATCGCACTTGTGCTAACAGAACCTATACACTGATGCTTGGCCAACTCGCTTGGCGTCGTGACGCTGCCGTGTCGCTCAATATACGCAGGGCTGGCAACGAGGATTTGCTCAAATCTAGCGAAATCGATCCTCTGCCAATGTCCGTCTCGGTGCAGCAAATCTGACGCAACCTCTTGCTCGGTTATTTCACTGCCACTTAAGTAGCAATCAAGATTTTGACTAGGTTGAGTGTAGGGATCGGCAATCGTTACTTCAATGGAAAGAGCAGGGTAGTCGCGTTGGAACTCACCGAGTAAGGCAAATAATGGTTGGCTTTCCAGCAAGGGAGAAAGCGCCACACGTAATGTGCCGGCAATTTCATTCTTAAAACTACGCACGGCCGCTTCCGCGTCTTCAAATTGGGCGATGATAGTTGCACCGAATTGGGCGTATTCTCGACCGATCTCGGTAAAGTGGAGGGTGCGGGTGCTGCGCTCGACTAACTGACAACCCAAGCTGTCTTCTAATGCCGTTAATTGTTTACTGACATGTGACTTTGAGATCCCAAGACGCTCTGCCGTGCGAGTAAAGTTTTCTTCGCGTTGCAGTGTGGCAAGGATGACGATTTGAGTGAGCTTATCCAGCATGCGCGTCCACGTTCTATTGGTGAATTAAGGGCGGGAACACCCCAAAGAGAAAGTAGATACTAACATGCTCTAACGCTTTTAAATACGGGGAATTAGAAGCTTGGTTTCCATATGGAAACATATGAGCAGCTCTGTTCAGTAGAGGGAGGATCTTCAAGATCGTCGCAAGATAGCTGACCTGGTTAATTATTCAAATCGATGACTGCCATTATTACAAACGATTTAATTAATATAGATGCTGTCAGTACAATGCAAGGGTGCATTGCTGTGATAACAAGGTGAACGCTGAAATAACGTTAGCGGGTTGAAGCTAAACCTCAGCTGAACAGAAGCACACGCATCACGGATGTTGTATTGAGGACACTATGAAGATATTTGTGCAGTTTTTCATTCTCGGTTTATACAGTTTTGGTGGGCCAGCTGCCCACATCGGTTTTTTTCAGCGAGAATTTGTCGAAAAGAAAGGCTGGTTAGATCAGTCAAGTTTCAGCCAAGCCGTCGCCCTTTGTCAGTTTTTACCCGGCCCGGCAAGTAGCCAACTTGGGATGTACATCGGTTATCGCAAAGGGGGTTATCTCGGCGCGCTCGCGGCATTTTTAGGCTTTACTTTTCCCTCTTTTGCCTTGCTCACTGCCGCCGCGATGCTGGCCAATACACAAATTGAAACCACGCAAAGCCTGACACTTCTGATCACGGCGGCGAAATGGCTGGCAGTGATTGTGGTGACCGATGCGGTCTGGGGCATGGCGGCGAAAAATTTAACCTCGCGCTCGTCGCTATTGGTGTTTGGTTTGTCGGCAATTTGGCTTGCGCTGAGCAGTGGATTAGCTGCTCAGCTCGTGCCTATCGTTACTGCGGCGCTGGTGGGTTACACCATGGCAGGCAAAGCCCCAACAACAGACACCCCATGGCGTTTAACGGGTCGCCCTGTCTGGGGCTTACTTGCGCTGTTTATGTTGCTATTGGTCGGTATGCCGTTTTTGGGTCAATACAATCCGTTTGCCGCATTGTTCAATGCCTTCTATCAAGCTGGCGCCTTTGTCTTTGGTGGCGGTCATGTCGTCTTGCCTTTATTAGAGCCGTTGCTGGACGGCATGGTAGATAGCGAAACCTTTATTACTGGCTATGCGTCGGCGCAGCTTGTTCCCGGCCCGATGTTTACTATGGCAAGTTATTTGGGCGCTGCGAGCCAAGCGACATCGCCGATCCTTGGCAGTGTTGTGGCTACATTGGCGGTTTTCTTACCGGGGGCCTTGTTGCTTTTCGCAGTGATCCCGGTGTGGGAGAGCCTAATGAGCCACCCAAGATTGAAAGTATCGATTCAGTGGGTGAACGCTTCAGTAGTTGCTTTGCTCGCGGTGGCGCTGATCAACCCCATTGGCACTTCGGCAATTGGGGGCGTAAGTGATGTGGCGATCTGCTTGCTCGGTTTTGGTTTACTGAAAAAAGCCAAAGTTCCGGTATGGGGGCTGGCGATGGCGCTGTTTGCTAGTGCCTGGGGGATAAGTTTGCTTGGATAGAAGTTATCGCAGGCAGTAATGGTAACGAGCTGATGTGGGGCTGGACAGAGGTTCAGCCCTTTTTAGTGGTTGTTAAGTCACTTGGTAACGCGTTATGCCGCGCGAGGCGCGTGATCGTAGACAATGGTGGTTAGGTTGTCTTCGTGAATTAAAATCCTGTCGACTTCAACGCAGCACATGAGGCGCATCTTGTTGAGCAGATGATCTAAGTTGCTATCACTGAGCAGAAGGTTGTGGATAGTGTTATTACCATTTGTCGAGTGTACTTGATGAAGTTCAATCAGTTGGGCAAGTGAGTAACAGACTTCTTTGTCATTACAAGCCGTAAACGGTGGTTTGGTACAAAACAGGGTTTTATGGCGCATGCCGATGTTGTTGAATCGGTAAGCGACATCAATACTCTTACTTTTCATCTGCATCTCCATGAATGTACTCATAGTGTTAATTATATGTTTTTGTACAAGCTAAGATCGGATGAAGATCTCGTTGGTAAGCAAAGGCAGAGGAAGAGTATTTAAAATGCTGGCTGGTTCTAGAAAAGTGGGCCTATTGACTAAAAAAGCCCTATTTTGCTCACGTTTTATCGGTGATGTTGACCTCATAACTTGATGTAGTGCAAACAAGAATGGTCATTTGGTGTTATGCTTAACGTACCAAAGGAAAGGTATTGTAAGGTGATTGTTATGGAAATTGCATTGATCGTTGTATTTATTGTGGGCGCTGTGGTCGTCGTGGTACGAGAGCGTCGTAAAGCCCAGCGAAAAGGCACATTCAAGTCCGACTCCCTTTAAGTACTTTTCTACGAGATGTAGGTGTGAGTGAGATACTTACCCCGTCCGTATTCAATCTGCGTAAGCTTTCATGCTTACGCTTTTTTACGCCAGTGGCTTTTCAATTCGCCGTGCGATCATGAGGCTTTTTGCCAACACACCTCCTTAAACGACAAAAGCAAGTGCGATGCACTTGCTTTTTCGGTTTAGACCTAACGCTCATTGCGCTCATCGCCCTACGAGCACTTTTAATTCCACATTTATCGAGCTGCTAAGCGCTTGTCGATGCGCTTGTAGATGCCACAGAGTTAGGTTTATAGTGATAACTGTTTATTTATACAGTTATCACTAATTTAAGCAATAAGCGGTATTAAGGCTACCATGTTAGGGCGCGAATACGTTCAACGGCTTCTTGATATCGCACTGAATCGACGCGGCTTTGCTTAGCGACCAATGGGGCAAGTGGCGCTTCGCCGCGCGCTTTCAAACCTTGTACCATTTCATCTTGGCC
The DNA here is from genome assembly GCA_019703815.1 of Thaumasiovibrio occultus. GTDB lineage: Bacteria > Pseudomonadota > Gammaproteobacteria > Enterobacterales > Vibrionaceae > Thaumasiovibrio > Thaumasiovibrio occultus. Next base: position 602,994 of record AP023053.1, read on the forward strand.
TTCAGGATTGTTGCACAATAGCAAGATATCACAGCCCGCATCCAGTGATTGTTGGCCACGGTCGAGGTAACTTCCCATTACGTCAGCGCCTTTCATCCCTAAATCATCAGAGAAGATCACGCCGCTAAAGCCAAACTGTTCACGCAACACCGTTTTTAGCCAGAAGCTTGAACCACTGGCAGGTTGACTGTCGTACGCAGGGAAAATCACGTGCGCTGGCATCACCGCATCCAATAAGTCTTCCTCAATGAGGCGTTTGAAGATCTGCGCGTCGGTTTCGAGTAAATCGCTACGCGGATCGGAGGCTGAGGCATAGTGGGTATCGGTCACGACACCGCCATGGCCAGGAAAGTGCTTGCCAGTGGTTGCCATACCTGCATCGCGCATGCCTTTGAGATAAGGCAGGGCAAAGCGGTAGACTTCTTCGGTGTTACCACCAAAGCTTCTATCGCCAATCGCGGCGCATGCTTCACCTATATCCAGTACTGGTGAGAAACTGAAATCGAGGCCGCATTCAATCAGCTCCGTTGCCATTACTAAGCCAGCATCATAAGCCAGTTGCTCGCCGTTAGCGTGTTGACGGTAGAGGTTTGCGGGTGGAATGCGAGTAAAACCGTCACGAAAACGTTGTACGCGGCCGCCTTCTTGGTCGACACCGACCACAAGAGGTTGATCGCTACTTTCGCGGATCTCATTTATCAGCGTTTGTAGTTGGGTTTTGTCTTGGTAATTGCGACTAAATAGGATCACGCCGCCAACGTTAGGATGGCGCAGTAGTGCACGATCAGTATCGGTCAGGCGAGTGCCTGCGATATCAATCATAATAGGTCCCATGGTTCCTCCTGGACTAAGGCTGATAAATCGCGCCCAATATTGCAGGTTTTTCTGCACCTGTCACTTCTAAAAAGTTACCGTGTAACATGTTAACGCGACGGTAGGCGAGCCAAGCGAAGGCTGCGGCCTCAATATAATCGGGATCGAGTTGATAAAGTTCGGTATCGGCAACAGTGGCGTTTGGCAACAAATCGCCGAGACGTTGCATTAGTAATGGGTTACGGGCGCCACCGCCGCAAACAAGTAATTCTGTGATGTTCTCTGGCAGCGCGTCGACAATCGTGCGTGCAGTCAGTTCACATAACGTGGCTTGTACATCCGCCGCACTGATCGCTGTAAAGCTTGCTAAGTGGTGTTCAAGCCAAGCGCGATGGAAATATTCCCGCCCGGTACTTTTCGGGTAAGGCAAGGCGAAGTAGGGATCTTGCAACATTTGCGCAAGTAGGGCGCGATTAACGTGACCCTGTAGCGCGAGTTCCGCATCTTTGTCGTATTTGTTGCCGTTGTAGTCACCAACCCAGATATCCATCAAGGTATTGCCAGGGCCAGTATCAAAACCGTAAACAGCTTGGCCGGGTAACATCACTGACACGTTGGCAAGACCGCCAATATTCACTACTGCAGTGGCTTTTCCTTCTTTGCGAAACACCGCGTCGTGAAAGGCCGGCACGAGGGGCGCGCCTTGGCCGCCGTAGGCCATATCCATCCGACGAATATCACCTACCACCGGGATTCCGGTTCTTGCTGCCAAGCGGTGATTATCGCCGATTTGCATGGTAAACGGGTGCTCGGCATTAGGGGCATGCCAAATTGTTTGGCCGTGATTACCTATCGCAATGATATTAGAGGGATCAAACTTAAGTGTCGTTAACCACTCGTTAATCTTTTCTGCGTAAAATTCACCGAGAGCTGCATCACAAAGACCTAACTCGTGTAAGGTGGTTTGCTCTCCAGAAATCAGTTGCTTGAGTGATTCACGTAGCGCTTCAGGTAGAGCACAGTTGTGGCTATGACAGACTTTCGTCTCGGTTGGTGTGATATGGCAAAGCGCCAAATCTAAACCGTCCAAGCTCGTTCCTGTCATGGCGCCGATAAAATAACCATTCTTCATAGTTAACATATTGGTTCTTTTGGTTAAGTTTGCTACAAGTCTTTAACTTGCTATGTTTTAGCGGTATGTTAAACGCTGTATAAGTTGTAAGACAGTTTTTTCTAAGGTGTCGAAAGTACACCCTGCATTTTATTTTAGAAACGATCCCAATTTAGGAAGGGCAATCCGTGAAATACTCAAAACTCTCTATTGGATTGATGACCGGGCTTTTACTCGCTGGTTGCGGTGGCGAACAGCAGGCAGGGCAAATGCCGCTGTTGACCGTATCGGCGGTTGAAGCAGTATCAGTTCCATATAATTATCAAAAAACCTACTCAGGTCGATTGGAAGCATTAGAAGATGTGACCATCTCCGCACAGGTTTCGGGTTACCTCAAGTCACGTCACTTTGTTGAAGGTGATTTTGTTGAGCAAGGACAGTTGCTTTTCCAATTGGATCCCGCCATTTATGAAACGCAAGTAGCGAGTGCGAAAGCGGCCTTAGCGCAAGCGAACTCGGCATTGAAACTGGCCAAGGTGAACTGGAACCGTGCGCAAGAGTTGTTGCCACGCGGCAGTATCAGCCGTTCAGAATACGACAAGTTCTCTGCCGAGCGCAGCCAAGCTGAATCTCAAGTGGCGGCGGCGCGCGCGTCATTGCAAGCGGCTGAACTTAACCTTGAGTACACCCAAATTCGTGCCCCAATCGCCGGTCGTATCAGCCGCAGTACGGTAAGTATTGGTGATTTGATTGCGCCATCGACCGGTGCGCTCGCCACTCTAGTGAGCACCAATCCTATCAACGCGCAGTTTGCGATCAGTGAACGCGAAATCTACCAGTTTGCCCTTAGCGCAGATGCCACTGATGCCGAAGCCGATAGTGTCGTCGCGTATTTGAGCATCGGTGAAGGCCACCGTTACCCAACAGGCGGCGAAATTACCTATGTGGCAAACCGTATTAACCGCGCGACGGGCACGCTAGAAATGCGTGCGCAATTTGATAACGCCGATGGTTTGTTGCTGCCGGGTCAATACGCAGACGTGACACTGCAACGTACTGACACCACCGATGTGGTTGTGGTGCCTCGTCGTGCAGTGCAAACCGATATCGGCGGTGCGTTCGTGATGACGGTCAGCGACGACAACGTGGTGGATCGCAATCCGGTCACTATGGGCTCTGATGTGGGTCAGACGGTGATCGTAAAAGGCTTAGAAGAAGGCACTAAAGTGCTGACCTCAGGTTTGCAACGTGTTCGCCCGGGCTTGGAAGTGAAGGTGCAGTTGGCACAAGAGGCAGCGCCAAGTGCAGACAAAGCGGCGAGTGAAGCAGTGCAAACGCCTGCTGAGAATGCCGCGACAGAAATCGCCCAAGCAACTGAAAACGCAGAAGAGAAATAATCATTATGCTTAGTCGCTTTTTTATCCAGCGCCCTAAATTCGCATTGGTTATCTCCATTGTGATTTCGCTGGCCGGTATCATCAGCTTTATGAGCCTGCCGGTAACGGAATACCCCCAAGTGAGTCCGCCAACGGTCTCTGTTTCTGCTTACTACACGGGTGCGAGTGCAGAAACAGTAGAAGAAGCGGTGGCTGAGCCACTGGAAGCCGCGATCAACGGCGTTGAAGACATGCTCTATATGTCGTCAAAAAGTGCCAACGATGGCTCGTACAGCTTGAGTGTCACCTTCGACATTGGTACGGATGCGGACAAAGCACAGATTGATGTGCAAAACCGTGTTCAGCAGTCGATCAACAAACTGCCGCAAGTGGTACGTGATGTTGGCGTTACCGTGCGTAAATCATCGCCTGATATCTTGATGGTACTGAACTTCTACCACGAAGACGGTGCGATGAACGAGCAGTACCTCAACAACTACTTGCGCGTTAACGTGCTTGACGAGCTATCCCGTATTAAAGGGATCAGTGAGGTCATGGTTGTTGGTGGTGGCGAATACTCCATGCGTATCTGGATTGACCCAGATAAATTGGCGCAATTGGGGATGACCACCAGTGATGTCAGCAACGCGCTGCGCGAGCAAAACGTGCAGGTTGCGACCGGCTCTGTGGGTGCGGAACCATCACGTAACGTGCGTGAAGTGCAGTTTAACTTGGTAACCAAAGGCCGTTTGGAGTCGGTTGAAGAGTTTGAAAACGTGGTGATCCGCGCAAACAACGACGGCACCATGGTACGCGTGAAAGATGTGGCGACAGTGGAACTGGGCCAGCGTTACTACACCGCGAAAAGCTCGTTCAACGGTAAACCAGCCAGTATCGTTCTGTTAACGCTACAGTCGGATGCGAACGCATTGGAGTCAGGTCAATTGGTGATGGATCGTTTGGGCCAGCTACAAGAGCTGATGCCTGAAGGGATGATGTACGACACCAGTTATGACACCACGACCTTCGTTTCTGAGTCTATTAAGAGTGTGGTTAAAACACTCATTGAGGCGATCATTCTGGTTATCGCGGTGACTTATCTGTTCTTGGGTAATGTGCGCTCGACCTTGATCCCCGTTGTGGCGATCCCGGTATCGTTGATTGGTACTTTTGCCTTCATGTCGATGACCGGCTTTACCATCAACACCATTACCTTGTTCGGTTTGATCTTGGCGATTGGTATTGTGGTGGATGATGCGATCCTCGTGATTGAAAACGTTGATACCATCATGCACAAAGAGCCGGATCTTACGCCGCGTCAAGCGACCTTGCGCGCGATGAAAGAAGTGACCGGCCCTATCATTACCTCGACCTTGGTACTGCTTGCGGTATTTATTCCGGTCTCTTTGCTGCCGGGTATTACCGGGATCATGTACCGTCAGTTCGCGTTAACTATCTGTATCGCGGTATGTTTGTCATCCGTAAACGCATTAACGCTTTCGCCAGCATTGTGTTCTTTGGTGCTAAAACGTGGCTCGCAAGACTCAGGTTGGTTTAAGAAATTCAACCGTGGCTTGGATGCGGTGACCAACAAATACGGTGTGCTTGCCGGTCGTTTGGTACGCAAGTCCATCTCGATGATCATTATCTTCGTGATTGCCGCCGGTACTGCAGGTTGGTTTGCGAAAAACACCTCGACGGGTTTCGTACCACAGGAAGATAAAGGGATCTTGTTGGTTAACGTACAGCTGCCGGACTCGGCAACGTTGTCACGTACCAGTGAAGTGACCGAGCAACTGGCGCAAATGCTGCAGCAAGAGCCGGGCGTGATGAACATGACCATCGCAGACGGTTTTGCCTTTATGACAGGTGCCGCGCAGTCGAACGGTGCATCTATCTTCATTAAGTTGAAAGATTGGGATGAGCGTTTGGCGATGGAAGGCGACAACAGTGCCGCAGCGATTTCGCGTCGTATCAATATGCGTGCGGCGATGGAGCTCCCTGAAGCGGCAGTGTTTGCTATGGGTCCTCCAGCGGTGCCGGGTATGGGTGCAACATCGGGCTTTACGTTCGTGCTTGAAGACACCATGGGCCGTTCACGCTCAGATCTGGCCGATCGCGCTAACGAGCTGATCCAAAAGGCGATGCAGCAACCTGAAATTGCCTCAGCGTTTACCACGTTCCGTGCCAATGTGCCGCACTACTACCTCGATATTGATCGCGAGAAAGCCAAGCAGCTTGGCGTGCCGCTATCTGAAGTTTTCGGTACGCTCGCGGCCAACTTGGGTGGTCAGTACATTAACGACTTCTCCATGTTTGGTAAGAGCTTCCAAGTTACGCTGCAAGCGGAAGAGAATGCTCGTGGGAGCATTGAAGATCTGCAACGTTTCCACGTGCGCTCTACGTCGGGTGAGATGATCCCGCTAAGTACTTTGGTAAGCGTCGATCAGGTATTTGAGCCAGATGTTGCATGGCGTTACAACATGTACCGTTCAGTGCAGATCAACGGTATGGCCGCGCCGGGTTATTCATCAGGTGATGCGATTGCCGCGATGGAGCGTGTTGCTGCAGAAGATCCGGTTTACGGTTACCAATACGAGTGGACAGGTCTTGCTTATCAAGAGAAGTTGGCGGGTAACCAAGCGATTATCGCGTTTGCGTTGGCGCTAGTGTTCATCTACTTGTTCTTGGTTGCACAATATGAAAGCTGGGCGATCCCACTGGCGATCATCTTGGTTGTGCCATTGGCAACCTTGGGCTCATTTGTTGCGCTCAACCTTGCCGGTACGGAACTCAACTTGTACGCCCAAATCGGTTTGGTGATCTTGATTGCGATTGCAGCGAAGAACGCCATCTTGATTGTGGAGTTTGCTAAGTTCGAGCGAGAAGAGAAAGAGTGTAGTATCGAAGATGCGGCGGTGCGTGGTGGTAAACTACGTTTCCGTGCGGTAAACATGACCTCTTGGTCGTTTATCTTGGGTATTGTGCCACTGATCTTCGCGTCGGGCGCGGGTAGTGTGAGCCAGAACTCGCTGGGTGTGTCACTCACTGGTGGTCTGTTGTTCGTACTGATGGTTGGTACCATCTTGATCCCTGGCTTCTTCGCCATGGTTCAACGTATGCGTGAGCGCTACCACGGTGGGTCGACCAAGCTTGAAGTGATCAATGACGACGAGTAATCGTACCGTCAACTAATACAAGAAAAGCCGCTTAATGCGGCTTTTCTTTTTGGTGGCTGCGCTGAAGCGAGTCGCCTACTGCAAGTTAATTTAATGCCTGAGGCCTCGGGCTAGTAGCGATAAAACACCGACATTGAACCGTGGCCATAGATCTCGCTGTTGTCTTGCTGGTAATCTTTCGCTTGCGCGACCAGGGCAAAAGACGCGCCCCAGTTTTTCTTGTAATAGACCATGCCGCTATAGACGGACCACTGTTCACGCTGCACATCAAAATGGTGATCCGGTCCGGCTTTGTCGCCGCTAATGGTGACATCATCAAAACGATAGCGTCCTTCGCCACCAACAAAGCCAAACCAACCTTGCTCATTGAGCGTTAGCATCGCTGAGTCAACATACATGCCGTTATTCAGCGTTACGCTGCCTTGCGTATTTTCAAGCCCTCGACCAAAGCGCAACACTGCGCCAGCGCCCACCTCAGGGCGGAAATTGCCTGCGCCTATGCGCCCATTCCAGCTAAGATCGAAAGCGTTGCCGCTTTCAAGCTGTGTTGTGAGTAACGTACGGTAGTGCTCGTAATTAAGTTGAATGAGCAACTGATCATCAATTTGATAATCCCAACCATTCGGTGTTTCTGAGCCAATAATATCATGCAGCCAAGTTTGGCCATGCTCGGCCATTGCTGCCGGGCCAATCACGCCAACGGCGAGCTGTAGTTTGTCAGCACGACCTGCACTCAATTGATGGATCTCAGAAGTAACAAACAGGGTGCCGGCATACGGCCTGTCATCGACCAGCGGCACAGTGGCTTCGATATCTGATGGTGTCCACATTCGCTGGCTCAGCATCACCGACCAACCTTGGTAGCCATCGGAGCCTAACCACGAGGTGATTTGACTAAGAAAAGGGGTGTGATCGAACTGGTTCGCATTGAGATCAGAGCTGTATTTGGCAAACATCCCTGCTGAGTAGTTCTTATCGGTGCCCATTAACCCATCATTGTCATGGGAGAGAGTGATAGTTGCAGCGCTGACGGGCAAAGCGACAAGTGATGACAGCAGGGGAATATAGGTGTACTTCATGTTCCATCTCTTTTCGACCAACGGCTTGAACTGATGATTTAACCCAAGTTCAAAATTGCTACCACGTTAACGTAAAAAACACGAAGAACCAATGTGATAGTGCTATTTTTGCAGTATGTTATTGGGAAACGTGAACGAAGGATATGAAGAATGTCGACAAACATGACATCGACAGGCGTGGTCAATACTGATTGGCTAAAAAGCAATCTGTCACGGCCTGACGTCAAGGTATTGGATGCCTCTTGGTTTATGCCAGGGAGTGAGCGTGATCCGTTAAGTGAGTTTATTCAAACGCGCATCCCCGGTGCGCAGTTTTTCGATTTTGACCAAAAGATCAAGAATGCGTCATCACCGCTGCCGCATATGTTACCGAGCGAGACGCTATTTTCGCAGGCAGTCAGCGCAATGGGGATCACAAATGACGATGAGATTGTGGTTTATGACAGCCAAGGCGTGTTCTCCTCACCACGAGTCTGGTGGATGTTTAAAGCAATGGGGCATACCCGTGTTGCTATTTTAAATGGCGGCTTACCGGCTTGGTTGAAAGAAAACGGTGATGTTGAAACCGGCGAGCCGTTAACTGTTACGCCAAACAACTACCAAGCAGTGTTCCAGCCGCAGTGGGTAGTCGATGCGGCGCAAGTCAATGAGTTACGCCAAGACGATGAGGCGGTTGTGTTAGATGCGCGCTCGTCTGCTCGATTTTTTGGTCAAGCGTCAGAGCCGCGTCCAGAAGTGCGCAGCGGCCATATGCCGGGTTCACGAAACTTGCCTTTTGGTCAGCTCGTGAAAAACGGCGCGATGTTAGCACCGGAAAAACTCGCGACCCGTTTTGCCGCGTTTGCCGATAACGAGCAACAATTAGTGATGAGTTGTGGCTCAGGGATCACGGCATGCATTTTGGCATTAGGGGCGTATCAGGCTGGATATCGCAAATTGGCGGTATACGATGGCTCTTGGACCGAGTGGGGCGGCGATTCACTTTGGCCGGTGGTGACGCAGTCGTAACCTGTTTCCAATCTGGCGGATGACGGACGCAGCGCTGTTGTTTAAGTGTCACTTAAAGGCACAGCATAAACGCTAATAAAGCGGCTACCACAGCCGCTTTTCCTTACATGTATGGCTTCTTAAATTATTAAGCCTGAACCGTATTTATTCGTCGACAGGCAGATAACCAAACTCAGCAACGATTTGTTGGCCTTGAGCAGACAGTACGAAGTTAATGAAGGCTTGTTCGTTATCGTCAAGGCTACCACCTTGATACATGAGTAAAAACGGACGGTTAAGCTCGTACTCGCCGCTCAGCGCGTTATCGCCGGTTGCGGCAACACCGTTGACGGTCAGTGCTTTTATTGAATCATCAACACTACCGAGTGACGCATACCCTATGGCTTGGCGATTATGATTGACCAAGGTTTTCACCATACTGTTGGCGTTGGCCACTAAGACTTGCTCGTGGATCCCAGAAACTGTTTCGCCATTGACGTTGCGTAGCAAATCCATCGCGGCTTCAAATGAATAGCGCGTACCAGAGGCATTTTCTCGGCTCACCACCGCCATGCGTGAATCTTCACCGCCCAATTGCTGCCAGTTAGTTAATTTGTGTTGGTAGATCTCATTGAGTTGGGCAGAAGAGATAGCGCTCACCGGATTGTCAGGATGAACGACAATCGCAATGGCATCTTTGGCAATCTCAACGGTGTGCAAATCCGGTTGGATCTCTTCTTCGAGCAGATAGCGCGAGCTCATTCCCAGATCGGTTGCGCCATTTCTGACGGCATTGATACCGGCAGACGAACTAGTACCATGCACTTCGACAACTACTGTGTCTTGCTGTTGGTTGTACACTTCCGCTAGCACTTCAATCACACGGCTTACCGAGGTAGAGCCGGAAATGGAAACAGTCTCGGTTGCCGCGTAACTCGAGGTATGACTTAACGCAAAAAGGGCAGTTACAACAGCGGTCTTCTTTAACATCATGATCTCCAAATAGAAAGGCGATAGCAACGCTCTGTAATAGGGCATCGCTATGCTATGACGCTAAAGTTGCAAATATATGTCTCTGCACGAAGCTCGTTTACTGTGTGTTGAAAGTCTATTGCGTGTTAAGCCGCTTTACGTTGAGTGACGATAAACAGGAGGTGGCGCTTAAAAGGAATTTAGTCGTCACTAGGTGTTACCATAAAAGAATCAGTAAAAACGAGTTTGTAATTTACTGATGAAGATCTCATAAAAGATCCTTGGATTTGATGCTGAGTTAACAGAATTACATCGCGCTATCACCATAGAATCTTGCCCCGAAAGTCAACACAAAAAAGTGTGTTAACGGCGGATGTTTCGCTTGACATTTTTTCTGTCAATTTCATGTAAAAAAGTACTCCGTCACACATTTGTACATATCGTTCGCTTGCTGAACTATCTTGCCGAAAGACTGATTTAGATCAATGTTTCTATTGCTGAATTCTCGCTTAATACACCACATATTGTAGTCGTTTAGCTGTTCACCCCTACATTTAGTGGTGTCCTCTTTCTTGTTTAGTGATACAGTAGCGGCGTCATCATAATAACTAAGGAGCCTTCTGTGAAACCGGTAATCATCAAACGTGATGGTGGTCGAGTGCCTTTCGATGTCACTCGAATTCAACAAGCAGTGCTAGCGGCAGCGGAGTCTGTCGAAGCTATCGAAAGTAACTATGCATTGGATATTGCGCACACTGCGTTGGCCCAGTTTGCTGATCAGCCGGAAGTCGAGATCCATCAGATCCAAGACGTTGTTGAAAACCTGCTTATGTCCGGTCCGCATAAAGAAGTGGCGCGTGCTTACATCGAGTATCGCCATGACCGTGACACAATCCGTGAGAAAAAAAGTAAGCTCAACACTGATATTCGCGGACTTATCGAGCAAAGCAACGCAGCGATTCTGAACGAGAACGCAAACAAAGACAGTAAGGTGATCCCAACCCAGCGTGATTTGCTGGCAGGTATCGTAGCGAAACACTACGCGACCAAACACATTTTGCCTCGTGACGTAGTACAAGCGCACGATCGCGGCGAACTGCATTTCCACGACTTGGATTACAGCCCGTTCTTCCCAATGTTCAACTGTATGCTGGTGGATTTGGAGAACATGCTGACCCATGGTTTCAAAATGGGTAATGCGGAAATTGATACGCCAAAGTCTATTCAAACCGCAACCGCCGTGACCGCGCAGATCATCGCGCAAGTGGCGAGCCACATCTATGGCGGTACCACAATTAACCGTATCGATGAGATCTTGGCGCGCTACGTGACGTTTAGTTACGAAAAACACCTGATCGTAGCGAAAGAGTGGGGCATTGAAGATGCAGAAGCTTTCGCCCACGCTCGCACTGAAAAAGAGTGTTACGACGCATTCCAATCACTGGAGTATGAAGTCAACACCCTGCATACCGCAAACGGTCAAACCCCATTCGTCACTTTTGGTTTCGGCTTAGGCACAAGCTGGGAATCACGTTTGATCCAGCAATCTATCTTGAAAAACCGCATCGCCGGTTTGGGTAAAAACCGTAAAACTGCGGTGTTCCCGAAATTGGTGTTTGCAATCAAAGATGGCCTAAACCACAAGCAAGACGATCCAAACTACGATATCAAACGTTTGGCGTTGGAATGTGCGTCGAAGCGTATGTACCCAGATATTTTGAACTACGACCAAGTGGTTGAAGTAACGGGTTCATTTAAGACTCCAATGGGTTGTCGTAGCTTCTTGTCTAAATACGAAGAGAACGGCCAAGAAATTCACGATGGTCGTAACAACATCGGCGTAGTGAGCTTGAACTTGCCACGTATCGCGATTGAAGCGAAAGGCAGTGAAGAAGCGTTCTACAAACTGCTGGATGATCGTTTGGCGATTGCACGTAAAGCGTTGGATACCCGAATCGAGCGTCTGCAAGGCGTGAAAGCACGTGTTGCCCCAATCCTGTATATGGAAGGTGCCTGTGGTGTGCGCTTGAAGGCTGACGACGATGTGTCTGAGATCTTCAAAAATGGCCGTGCGTCAATTTCTCTGGGCTATATCGGTCTGCATGAAGCGATTAACGCTATCTACGGAACGGAGAAACACGTTTACGATTGCGACACCTTGCGTGAAAAAGCGGTTGCGATTGTCCAGTACCTGCGCGATGCAACCGACAGCTGGAAGAAAGAGACCGGTTACGGCTTTAGCCTCTACAGCACCCCAAGTGAAAACTTGTGTAGCCGTTTTTGTAAGATTGATGCCAAAGCCTTTGGCGTGATCCCAGGGGTAACCGACAAAGGTTACTACACCAACAGCTTCCACTTGGATGTTGAGAAGCAGGTGAACCCGTACGATAAAATCGATTTCGAAATGGCGTACCCGCCAATCGCTAACGGTGGCTTTATCTGTTACGGAGAATACCCAAACATCCAACATAACGTTGAAGCACTTGAGAACGTGTGGGATTACAGCTACACCCGCGTACCGTACTACGGCACCAATACGCCAATTGATGAGTGTTATGAGTGTGGTTTTACCGGTGAATTTGAATGTACCAGTAAAGGTTTCACTTGCCCGGTATGTGGGAACCACGACTCTGAAAAAGTGTCGGTTACTCGTCGAGTTTGTGGTTATTTGGGCAGCCCAGATGCGCGTCCATTCAATGACGGTAAACAAGAAGAAGTAAAACGTCGCGTTAAGCACATGTAAATCGTCGACGATACGTGTTGGATCGCGTTTTATCGCGCTGAGTCAGTCAGATAGATGACTATCTCTAAAGAGCAGGCTATCTCGGCCTGCTTTTTTGTTGCAGAGGTTTTTGGCTATGAATTTTCATAAATATTATCCGGTCGATGTGATTAACGGCCCGGGTACCCGCTGTTCCTTGTTCGTGTCTGGCTGCGAGCATGCGTGTCGTGGTTGTTATAATCAATCGACGTGGCGTTTGGACTCGGGCTTGCCATTTACCCAAGCAGAAGAAGATCGCATTATTGCCGATCTCAATGACACGCGGATCAAACGTCGCGGTTTGTCGCTCTCTGGCGGTGATCCGTTGCACCCGCAAAACCTCTCTGCCGTGCTGCAACTGGTAAAACGCGTTGTCGCTGAATGTGACGGTAAAGATATCTGGCTGTGGTCGGGTTACCGCCTCGACGAAATGACCGATGCACAACGCGAGGTTCTTGCTTATGTTGATGTGCTGGTGGACGGTAAATTTGAGCAAGCGCTTAAAGGTGCCGATCTCATTTGGCGCGGAAGCAGCAACCAAACTATTCACTATCTGAAATGATTTAATAATGTGGTGAGCTCCTCAAAGGGGAATCGACCACTATCGGAAGAACACTACAACCCAATGTAGAGTAATAGCAATGGAAAACAATGCGCTGGCAACACTCAGTGAAGATCTGTTGTCAAACGACATCATGGCTAAACCGAGTGACGCTCGAGAATATCTACACAGCCATAATCGCTATATTCCTGTGTCATCAGATAACTATTTTGTCTGGGATATAGGGGAAGCCGATATTGATGCTCTGCCAGACATGATTGATAAGGGAGACCGTGTTGTGTCTAAGGCGGTTATGGACGTGATCATGTCATGGGATCCTTATGGCGTAATCTTTGTGCCCGTGAAATTGAAGTCGAATGACAGCTTGTCTGATTCGAGATACATCATGGCGGTGAACAATATTATTGACGTCATGGATGAAGAAAATAGTTTCGTATTCACCCGCGACAATTCACGCTACAACTTGCCACCAGATATTGTCGTCAATGAGCTATACATCAGCGAAACTAAATATGCTCAGATTTGTGAGTCAAAAAAACACATCTTCCGTGTAAAAGGGGCAGACGGTACAATTTTCTTTTCGGCGCAAATGGCAAATACAGTTTGGGATGTCGCGGTGTCGGAAGGGTTGCAAGGGATGGTGATGCAACCTTTCGATTTTAATGAAGAGGCGCCGGGATTTTAGATGAAGAATGACTATATCGTATTATCGAAGCAAGTATTGAGCGATTTCGTTTTTCAGCCAAACGAGACAGTGTCTGATGCACCTGACTTACTCGTAGAGCTCACTTTCTCGCCTAAGATGTTTATCCGATGAGAAATAGCCGAAAGTACAGAGGCACTGGTTCAATTCGGTGTCGATTGGTTGGATGCCATGATTGACTGCTCGCCGAGTCAACCAACGGCTAGCCAAATTAAGGTGTTTGATGATTACCGTACTCCGTTTATTCACCAAACCTATCGATTAACCAATGAAGACAAGTATTATGGAAAACTGAATTGGTTAGATATTTCGGCAACAGACTGGGATTTTTCTCGACTAGATAGTGTTCCGCTTGCTGAGCGTTTGCTGTTTAAACTCGAAGAGGATTATGGTGTCGTTTTCATTCATCGTGATGTGGTTACGTTATTGAATGATCAAATCAAAACCACGTGGTTTCGCGACGTTTAATCGGTGATGTGGGCGTATAGCGCTTGAGTCAGCGTGAGAAATTTAAGGGGAGAGGGATGGCGCTAATCGACATACCTACCTTCAGAACAAACATCTTACCCCTAAGAACCCGTTCGGTTGGACTATGGCAACGTTGACAAACGCATTGCTGAACTTGTCTTCGATTAGCACCTGCCTTTAATCCTTAAGAATCAAAAGCCTGAGCAATATAGCACAGGCTTTTTCATATTTCGATATCGAACTTTGTGCTCTGATCACGTTTACGTCCTTAAGGGGTATGCAATATGCCCTTTGTTTAAAACATGTGATTTATCAATGCCTTTCCTGTATATTGACTGTGATATCATAATAATCAATAAACAAATTGAAACAATTTACATTGTAAACTGATTAATAAGTCATCGCTCAATAGGAAGGCAACATGACACTTTCATTGCTACTCTGTGACGATTCCGCGTTGGCGAGAAAGCAATTGGCAAAAGTGATCCCGGACAGTGAGAATATTCAGATATTTTTCGCTGCCAATGGGGAAGAAGCTCTTGCGATTATTGCTCAGCGCCACATTGATCTCATGTTCCTCGACTTAACCATGCCTGTGATGGATGGTTACCAGACACTCGACGCGCTTCGTCAGCGCAACATTAGCCTGCCCGTGATTGTCGTATCGGCAGATATCCAGCCAGAAGCGCAACGCCGAGTAAATCAACTTGGTGCCAGTGGTTTTATTTCCAAGCCAGTGAACCGCGATACAGTTGACGCAATTTTGCGTGATTTTGCACAAGAGTTAGCTAAACCACTGGTGGCGCCCACGACGACACCACAACCGCGTTTGCAACGTCGCGAGATCTACAATGAAGTGGCCAATATCGCGATCGGCCGAGGGGCGAGTGCACTAGCGCAGCATTTTGATGTGTTTGTGAAACTGCCGTTGCCTAACGTCAACATTTTTGAAGTCGCCGAGCTTCATATGACGCTGCGTGATTTGATGGAAAACGAGACGATTGCTGGGGTTTGCCAAGGGTTTTCTGGCGAAGGGATCGCTGGCGAAGCACTGGTATTGATTAGCGATAGCAGTGTTGATGAATTGTGCCATCTTTTGAAACGTAACGGTGAAAGCGAGGCGAATCGCTCAGAGCTGTTAACCGACGTCAGCAATATTATGGTCGGCGCGTTCCTATCTGGGATTGGCGAGCAGTGCGATGTACGCTTTCAACAAAGCTTCCCGATCTTGATCGGTGAGCATATTGGTGTGGACGTATTGATTGAGCGCACCCACGGATTTTGGCGTCGGACGATGGCGTTTGAAGTGAGCTATCAAATCGAAGACACCCTGATCAAATGTGAGCTGTTGATTTTGTTTGTTGATGAATCACTGCCGCTGCTGGACAACAAACTCGCTTATCTGTTGGAGGACTAAACCGATGCAAGAAATGCCAATCGATTTTATGCAACTCCAGTGGGTTGTGGATATCGTCCAGAATATTGATGCGGGGATCATCGTGGTCAATAAAGAAGGGGAAATCCATATGTGGAATGGATTTATGACCCATCAAACCGGAAAACAAGCGTCAGAGGTGTTACATCGTAGCCTTTATGAGGTTTTTCCGGAGATCGATCGCGAATGGTTCGACGCTAAAGCACGCCCCGTATTTTCACTGGGGTGTCGCAGTTTTATTACTTGGCAGCAAAGGCCTTATCTCTTCCGTTGCCGCAATGTTCGCCCAATTACCCAACAAGCCGAGCACATGTATCAAAACGTCACACTCGCGCCAATTAAAGGCACAACGGGTAAAATTGAACACATGAGCTTATTTATCCAAGATGTAACGAATGAGGCTATCGGCATATAGTCGTCGCTGTAAATTTCCTTTCTTTAACGCAGAGCATTTCGCTCTGCGTTTCTAATTCCTTTGTTCATAGTGTTCACTTGACGCTAACACGTTGCTAACATTGGGTGTGAGATGCTCACAGTTTTGTGTTGTATGTTGTTGTAATGTTGCTGTAATATTGCGACTAAGGTTTCGTTGTCGCTGTGGCGCATTAATTACTAATGTTTATCAAAAGTGATATTGCATCGGTTTGTTGCCGCGAATGTTAGCGACTATGCTTACATCAATTTAGTGCATATATGATTGCATTAAAGCTGTTTACGCAAAAGAAACTCTAATTAAATCGACGGTAGTGGTAAAAGGGATATAAATATTATGAAGCTAAAGTACGGAGTATTACCTCTTGCTGCGCTAGTAACATTCGGTGCAGTGGCAAGCGAATTTAACCCATGGTATGCGGGCGCACGTATCGGTAACGCACACTATACGCGTGCATTCCAAGGCGATGTTTTAGGTTATGACGATCGTGATGACTTCGCCGGTGGCGTGTTCTTTGGTTACCGTGTTCGCCCATGGCTTGCACTCGAAGGTGGCTACACTGATCTGGGTGAAGTGAAACTTAACGGTGGTGGCTGGGCTTACAGCGGTTTTGATGCAGTATTGAAGCCAACGTGGGCGCTAACAGAAAACCTAGACTTCTTCGGTAAGTTTGGTGGCTTCTACTTTGACAACGATGCGAAAGGCGGTATTAACTTCAACGAAGACGATGGCCTAGTTACAACGCTGGGTGCGGGTCTTGAGTACTACCTGACTGACGCGGTATCAACGCGCTTAGAATATCAATACTACGACGACATGGTTGATGCCAATGTCCACTTTTGGGGCGTGAGCTTGGTTTATAACTTTGGCGCGAAAGCAGCACCGGTTGTGGTTGCACCGCCACCAGTGGTTGAGCCTGAGCCAGTGCCAGTGGCGCCTGCGGTTGTTGCGGTTGAGCCAATTACCTCAAATGTTTACTTTGGTTTCGACAGCGGTAAGCTGACGCAAGAAGACGTGGAAAAACTGCAACCTATCGCGTTGCGTCTGCGTGAGTACCCGCAATCTCAACTCTACGTAATCGGTCACACTGACTCTAAAGGTTCAGCGGAATACAACCAACGTTTGTCGGTAGACCGTGCTGCATCAGTCGCTGAATACTTAGAAGGTTATTTCAATATCAGTGAATCACGTATCTTCATCGAAGGTCGTGGCGAAGAGCAACCTATCGCGACTAACGAAACTGAAGAAGGCCGTGCACGCAACCGTCGTGTAGAAGTCTTCACCCCAGGTTTCGAGATTGAGCAATAATAGCGCTCGTTATTAATGCGGAAACATTCCGTTTCTAATACAAAAAAGCACATCTAAACGATGTGCTTTTTTATGTTCCGCGTAGGTCAGTTAATTACATACATAACGCGGTGTTGATAGCGCTGTTACGGGCGTCGGCAGTTTGGCGTCGCCGAGCTAGAAACCGGTAATCGAGTGATTTCGCTTTGGAGATCGGCGATACGGGTGTCATGAGATGGGTGAGTAGACATAAACTCTGGCGGTTGTCCTTTGGATTGTTGCGCCATGTTGTACCAAAGATTGATACTTTCGCGTGGATCGTAACCCGCTTGATTCATTAACTGCACCCCGATGATATCAGACTCGCTCTCTTGCGCTCGACCGTAGGGCATCAATACACCGAACTGGACCCCGAGGCCAAGGCTGGCCATCGCAATATCTTGATATTGGCTATAGTCAGAACCACCAATGGCGATACTAGCGATCTGCATACCCGCGCCTGCGAGTTGGCTACGAGATAGTCGCTCGTTGCTGTGCTCTGCAATCACATGGCCGATTTCATGGCCTATGACACTGGCGAGTTGATCCGGTGTTTGCGCCACATCAAGCAGACCGGTATAAACCCCAATTTTACCACCCGGTAGGGCAAAGGCGTTGACTTGATCGCTATCGAACACCACTACTTCCCATTCAGTGAACCCTGGCAATGGCCCTACGTGGCGGGTAATTGAGTCGGCGACACACTGGACGTAAGCATTGATCTTTCTGTCGCGTGATATCTTTTCTTCTTGCTTCATTTGATCAAAAGATTGAGCGCCGAGTTGTGCCATGTCTTGACTGGAAAACATCAGAAGTTGACTGCGTCCTGTGGGGGAGCTAGTACAAGCCGTGAGAGCCATGGCGATGGCGGCGGAGCCAATAAAATGGGATGCCTTGTTGAGCTTAAACACGAGTTTCTCCTTAAAACGCCAGTCGTTTTTGTTATCAATAATCCTGGCGATACGTGTAATAATCTAATGTGCTGATGAACCTAACAATATCAGACGCTATCTTCGTATTATACTCTGGGTCAATATAGAAGGCGAAGAGCTTAATTGCATATAGTTTGGGTAGCACACGCTATTGTTTGCGGTGGTACTTAGCCAATAGCACTACCTTCGCCGTTTAATGCAGTGCGATATGGTACTATCGCGTAAGTTCACCTTATAGTGTTTGGTTGCAAGCATGCAACGATCAAAAAAGATATTAATGGTTGTAGAGGAAAACGAATGGGAATTTGGAAGCGAAATGCAACCTTGGCAGAATTGAACGCGCTTAATGCCAATACCTTGATGGCCACATTGGGGATTGAGTACTGCCACATCGACGAGAATTCATTAACAGCGTCAATGCCGGTAGGCGCGCCGGTGCATCAGCCAATGGGGTTGCTGCATGGCGGCGCATCAGTGGCGTTGGCGGAATCGGTGGGATCACTAGCCGCCAATTTGGCGGTTGAAGAAGGCCAATACTGCGTTGGGTTAGACATCAATGCCAATCATATCAAGGCCGCTCGCAGCGGAATCGTATATGCCAAAGCGACTCCCGTTCACCTTGGCGGTGTCACGCACGTGTGGTCTATTGATATCACCAATGAAAGCCAGGATCTGATTTGTCAGTCACGCTTAACGATGATGGTAAAAACAGCGAAAAGCCGATCTTAACGAATGAAAAAACGGCGAGCGTCGCGTGAAAAAAACGAAGAAGAGTAAATGAAAATTGAATTTAGCGGTGGCGCGTTATACGTCACACCCAACGACGTGCATTGTCGGTTAACGGCAGGGATCACGTTACGCGCCAGCAGTGAACTTATCACCTACTTTTCCCAAGGGCGTGTTTTGGCAGCGCAGGGTAGCGGTGCGGAATGGTCAATCGTATTGGACAGTGAAGAGCACGGTGACTTGCTAGTCGAGATCACCGGTTGTGAAGTTCGTTAAAAGTCGTTAAGAGAAAAAGAGACCGTGAAAGGTCTCTTTTCGTATTTACCGGCTATCTAAGCAGTGCTTGATTTGAACGGCATGCGATTTTCTGTTGTTAACAGCTTGTCAAAGTAACGCGGCTATACATCGCTAAGCCATTCAATTTCATAGCTGGTGTATTTTCGAATGTTGATGACCCCGTTATCCAAAATCAAATATTGGCCTTTTATTCCCATAAGCGTACCTTCTACTCGTGGGTTCTTGTCCAGATTAAAGCTGGTGATTTTTGCTGGATACTGGGTGACAGGGTAACCTAAGGGAACGTCGTCTTGTATTATCTCCTGCACCGCATCTGACCCGTATTCGTTGCAAATCGCAGCAAGTTCATCCTGCACTTTTGCTTTTAGTTCAGCAGCGATACTCGCTAAATCAAGTTGTTCAGCTTCACCCTTTAATAGCGCGCGCCAGTTGGTTTTATCGGCAATATGTTGGGCGAGTGCGATTTCAACCAGACCAGAGATTTTGCGGGTTTTGGTTTCAAAAATCGGCAATGCTTGGATTGCACCTTGATCGATCCAGCGTGTTGGAATTTGTGTCTTGCGTGTAATCCCAACTTTCACGCCGGAAGTATTGGACAGATAAACGATATGCGGAACCATGCAGTGAGATTGCGCCCACTCGGGCTCACGACACGTGCCTTGATCAAAATGGCAGGTTTCGGGTTTTAAAATACACATGTCGCATGCGGCGAGTTTTTTCATACAAACGAAACAAAAACCCTGCGAGTAACTCTTTTTGGTCCGCTTTCCGCAGTTGGCGCAAAAAATGTTGCCGGTGTGTTGAAAGGCTATCGTTTGACCAATTTTGTCACTTAAGTTCACGTTGTTATCGCCGATCGGTAACTGATAGTCGAGCGGTGTATTCACGACGGCGGTGAGTTTTTTGATGGTACCTAACATTGCTTTTTCCGGTTTATAGTTTTGTAAATAATATGGTCTTTACAGGCAGTGCTCAAGTGGCGATTTCACCGTTTACTGATGCACTATAACTTACAATTTCGGGCGATTTAAGATTAATCGAGACTAGCGGTGACCCTAAGGTTAGCATCACGCTGCGATATGTTGCTTAAAGCGGGTTGTTAGCGTTTGGATGTCGGCGTCGGAGAGAACTTCGGGCTGTCGCCGGAAGTAGCGATGCATTTCTTTGGTCCCTGTCATGCAGTAGGGAAGTTCGTCCATCACTTGGGCATTAATAAAGCAGCTCATCGGGTGGACAATATCGACATCGGTTGCCGGTAGGTGTGAAAGAATATGACGTCTTATCTCATGCCAATGATAAAAGGGGTTGTGAAACTTGGCGTTCTTACCTTTATTGTTAAGCACCAATTCGGCGGCGAGCGGTAACCCAAAGATCTGCCCTCGCCAATAGTGAATATTAATAAGGTAGATCCCTCGCCGGCAAATAAGGACGAAATCGATAGGTTCGCTGTGTTCATTGGTAGGAAGGACGACATCACAAAACACGTGGCCTTGTGCCTGGCCAAGAATACGCAGCAATTTGTGTCGGCGTGCAAGTTGTCGCGTTCGGCCGTACATTTTCTTAAATTGGCGGTCAAACAGATGCGCAAGCACAATACACAGCGTAACGACAGTCAAAATATAGGGAAGATTGCTCACTGTACACCCATCCTTTTTGTTTTTAAGTCTATATCGTTTTATTAAGTATGGCGGGGAATCGTGATATTTATTCCGCAAAACTGAGAAATGAGAGCCAGGCTGAAATAACTAAAAATTGGCCAAATGGCGTAGAGTCGTGAAGTGGGGGAAAGAGCGGCGAGAGAAGCCGCTCTGGATACAACGAAGGTAATTAGGGTTATGCTTGATGACCGAGTTTTATACGGCTTTGCGGGCTTTCGCCACCGACCGGTTGGTTGACACGAATGTCGCGGCCTTTCTTCATGCCTTTTTCGTAATCTTCTGTCATCGCCGCCATCGCTTCTTTTAATTGTTGTTTGAAGGTCTCGCGGTCAATGTTTTCAAATTCTTTATCGATATAGCGTTTGATTTTCGATTCTTGATCTTCGCCAGCGGTGAGTTCAGGCAATTTTTCCATTGCCCCTTCGATCCAACCTGCGACAAAAGACGCGACACGGCGGTTGACGGTGATGCTATCGGTACCTGAGCCTGCAAAGCCATTACGAAACTGACCAACTTGCTGGTTCATTTCACGATAAACCACATCAAAGGCAAAGGCGGCGAAAATCGCACGTTCAGCCACACCGATAAATTCGGCTTTTTTAAGGCCTTTATGACCGGTTAGCACACATTCGACACCGAACTTAGTGTTAATGCCGCGAATGATTTTAAGGATTTGCGCGCTCACGTTAGTTGGTAACAAGGTTTGTGAAATGGTTTTACCCATTTGGATAAACTCGATGTCTGCTTTGTCCAAACCATATTTAAGCATCAGGCGATGAGCCATTTTTATCGCCTGCGCGGCCTCATTGACGTTAGCTGAATTCCCTAACTCAAGACACTTCGCTATTTTTTTCAATGCTTTACGGCGTTGGTCTGACATTGTTACTCTCATTTACGTTAGACAAGTCGGCTATTTTAGCAAAAACAAATTGTCCTGGTATAGAAAACTTCAGAATGACATTACTCTGACACATACAAGATGCCCAACCACTACTATTCAAGGTAATCAAACAGTAATAAGTGACAATGTCACTATGGTAAGTGGATTATGGAATACAGTGAAAACGATCGTATGGCGCTCTATGATCTGTGGATGTCGCAAAAAGTAAAAATGCGCATGACACAAATGGAGATGGCGAAGAAGTTAGGCGTGACGCAAGGGGAGTTTTCCGCTCGTTTGCGCGGCGAATTACCATTAACGCGAGATTTTGTAGATCAGTTCTGTGCACGAATGCGTGTACGCCCGGAAGTGATTATTCCATCGGTTGGTGTTGCTGCGGGTGTTCGACATGACTCTCCGTTAACCAGCAAGATTTCAATCGAAGGCAGCATCGTTAACGTTGAAGTTATTGGTAGCGAGCTGATCGTTCAATACTACCCGCCAAGCCTTGAATCCACTCGTTAATTAATGTCTTGCTTGATAAAAGACAACCACTCGAAAAGAGCGGTTGTCATATCACGTAGGTTATAACAAAAACGCCTGACTCTTGGTCAGGCGTTTTTGTTTGTATGGGCCACCGAATGCGGTGGCTCTGTCGTTTAAGCGACCTGCTGGTAGCTGTCTTTACGTCGGTTAAACTCGGCAACCAACTCATCGATCGCGTTAGGGCAGTAAGGCTTTAGACCACTCATGCGCAGCAATTTACGCCCGATACCGATCTCTTTGCCGTTTTCGATGAACACGAACACCAACATCACACTACCGCGTTTTCCATCACTTTCGATAATGGATTCAGTGAGCTTCACTTCTGGGTTGGTGAAGGTGAGATCGCTAAATTCAACTTCCATGCTCTCGTAGATCACGAGAGGGCGCTCAGGGTTGATCATGATGCCTTCTTGTTCCATTAGCGGCACCATGATGTGCGGAAAGTTCTTACCGGAGAAACGAACGTAGTTTTTTGCTACTTTTTCAATTTGTTCAGGGTTACGTGTGTGACTGCCTTGGTAGTCAAGGTGCAGAAAGCTTTTTCCTTCGGTATCAACAATATCGAGACGGCCTTGTTGGTCGTCTTGAATGCGAACGTTGTGTTTATCGTTGATCATGCCAGAGAAAGTGAATTTCATTTTCTCGTAAAGGCCGTGGTGTGCCACCACCATAGAAAAGAGTAAATCCCCAGGTACGCAGAAACGTTTAGCTGTGGTGTCATGAATTGGGTTGAAGTCACCCGCTACCGCTTTTGCGAAGTCGCTTGCTTGCTGTTTAGAGAATTGCCAAGCGCCATTTTGTTGTTCGAAATAGGAGTTTAAAAACATTTTTCTCTACCTGATAGTCTCGCTGCGCGCAGTGTACATGAAAAGAGGAGAGTAAATGGTCTATCCAGATGCTGGTTGACTTGTACATAAAAAGTACAATGTGTTTCATAATGTAAGAATTGTGAGCTTTTAAAAATAAAACTGTCGATTTGCTGAACGATATGGCAACGGGCTAAATATGCATAGAGTCTCGTCTTTATGCACTGATAACGTATGGTTTTAGGTAGTTTAACTAGGCGTGTGTTAAGTTTCGCTTTTATATAAGTGTTTGATGTTATGTGGTTATTTATTTTTTTCTCGAGTTTTCATTTGTAATTTTTAGCGAATAATTAAAACAATTAAAATACTCAAAATGAATTTTCCGTTTCATGTATTTAAGATTGCAAAAATGGAACTTGCGCAAATTGGACAAAAATGAAGCTGAATTTCAGTTACATCTCCGAGATGCTCTGAAATAGCGCTTCCGGCATAATCGAAACCAACTTAGTGACATTGTTTAGTTTGATGCCATAGGGGTTTACGATGATTGAAGTTCATTGGTCGGTAGGGGCGTTAATTGTACTTAGCCAAATAGGCCTCTGGATAAAGCTAGGGGTTGTGAAAGGCTTTTTCAAAGCGCTGGATAGGGTGTGCAAATTGATTGCGCAGAACATGTTTCGCACCTTGTATGTGCGTATGCAGCCCGCATCCACCAAAGCACAAACACCCACAGAATTACCGTACTTCTTGCGTGGCAAACCGGCCTCGATGCATTTGGGCAGCTATATTCAAATGCAAAACGCTAACGCCAATAAAAAACCTACTTCAGCTGATGTAAGTAATTAACATTAGTCAGGGTCGGATCCTCTACGTCTACCCAGCCAACATCCAGAGCATCGGCCAAACACGATGCTCTATAGTTCCCTTCCGTTATTAGCATTTCAACCTGCGCCAGACACCTTCTGTGATAAGCACCAAATAAAGGGTTAGCTCTTCCGTTGATTCGGTACAACACGGCATCAAATGAGTCGGTGAGTTTTTCCTCAATGTTGGTAAACAAGGTCGATGACGAGACAGGCATATCGCAGGGAATGAAGCCAAGCCAGTCATGGTTGGTTTGCTGAAAGGCGCTGAGGATCCCTCCAAGCGGACCTATCAGCGAGGGGGAGCCGTCGGTAAAGGTAGGGGCCAAAGCTCGATACTGCGTCAGATCATTGTTCGCGGAGATCATGACTTGCCTTGGTAGCGCATCAATGATGTCTAATGGCCAACAAATAAGGGGCTTGCCTTGATATGGCAATAGCCCCTTATTGCGATAGCCCATTCGACGTCCTTGGCCACCAGCCAAGATTACCCAAGTTAGCTTCATTTGAGACACTCAACAATATATCAACATTTAACCGTAGCTTAGTTTTAATTTAGTTGATAATTTTGAGTCAGTTACAGAAATTACATCGCAAATAGGCCAACGAGAAGGGCGCAGAACGCAAAGCTGCACACTCGGCCTATAATGCCCATAGCGGTTGGTTGGATCATTTCGTTTTGTGACATGGTTACCCCCGTTACTGTGCTGATAATTAATAAGTTGTGTCCCAGTTAGAGGTAGTTCGTACTGGTAGGTATATACATACCATATATACGTAGATAAAAACACGATGGAACGTATAAATTCATATAAATGTAACAAAGGCGTGATAGGGCGAAAGTCTATTGCAACCATTAAAATGCATCGCCGTTATGGTTGGGGGATTGTCTCTTCACTGCTTTTTTTACCGCTGTCAGTGCAGGCGGTATTAATTGAATCACTTGCTGTTTACAAAGACGAGCGCGAACTACATGTGATCGCTAACGGTGAAAGTGTGCGCGTGATCCCAATCCAATTAGGCTTTGATCCTGACGGTCCGAAACGTTGGCAAGGTGACGGGCGCACCCCGGAAGGCATTTACCGGATCAGTGCGCGCAATCCCGCGAGCCAGTATCACCTTAGCTTACGGGTCGATTATCCCAACTTTTCCGATCTGCAATTTGCCGAGCGTTATGAGCTGAATCCGGGGGGCGATATTTTCCTGCACGGCTTACCCAATCAACCCAATCGTCCGCTTGGGGATTATCAGGAATCGGATTGGACGGAAGGCTGCATCGCGATGAGTAATGAAGATATTCAATACCTTTACAAGCATGTACAGCTTCAAACTCCAATCGTGATCAACCCATGATTCTTTGCAAATTAGACCAAGGTCGTGCGGCATAACCGTACAAAGTGTATAGAATTGCTTCTAAAGCAGCTCAAATATGATCCAAGGAATAGACCATGTCGAATCGCTCCAAAAAAATAGTCGTCTTAACCGGTGCTGGGATCAGTGCGGAATCTGGAATTAAAACATTTCGTGATCAAGACGGCCTTTGGGAGAATCACCACATTGCTGACGTTGCTACCCCAGAAGGCTACGCCCGCGATCCCGCCTTGGTACAGAACTTCTACAATGAGCGTCGTCGTCAGCTTGTGCATGGCAGTGTAGAGCCCAATCCCGCACATTTGGCGCTCGCCAAGTTAGAGCAAGAATTCGATGGTAAAGTCACGATAGTGACGCAGAATATTGACAATCTTCATGAGCGAGCGGGCAGCAAAAGTGTCATTCACATGCACGGTGAATTGCTTAAAGCGCAATGTTCAATGTCGGGTCAAACCACCGAATGGAAAGAAGACATTAGCTTGGATGACATGTGTCACTGCTGCCAAATTCCGTCGCCGCTGCGCCCTAATGTTGTGTGGTTTGGTGAAATGCCGATCTCGATGGATCGTATTCATGATTTGCTGATCGAATGCGACGTGTTTGTTTCGATTGGGACCAGTGGCGCGGTATATCCCGCCGCAGGCTTTGTGCATGAAGCCTCACTGCGCGGCGCACAAACCATCGAACTGAATCTTGAGCCTAGCCACGTTGAGAGTGAGTTTGAAGAGAAACGCTACGGTCATGCGTCAGTGATCGTGCCTGAGTTTGTCGAAGAGTTACTGGCCTCCCAGTAAACGCCATTCAAGCGAGTGTTTTACTGCAAGAAGCACTCGCTTTGCTTTGCGGAATCACTGTTAAAGATGCCTTTTTCTCAAACAAAGGCGCTTACGCCCCGTTGTTTTCCACCGGCTCTGTAGAGAGCCAAATCGAACAGCATCGAAGCCGCGTCCTTTTGCTTTTTCCTTACCTAGCTCAGGCTGTGAGCCTTAGAACAACGCCTTTAAATTATTTATCGATCAATTAGCCTGTCGAGTACTTGCTTAACTACATATTGAGTAAAGAGTCGCGTATACTCGGTATAAATTTCTAATTCTCCTGAACGATATGCAATACAAACAAGATTTTAATGTAGGTGGCTCGGTTGAGAGAGCCTTAAATGGCGAAGTTACTTTGCGTCCGGTGGCTATTTTGGAAGAAGGCGCCAAGATCACCGTTTCTTCTTTTTTTCGTACGCTACCTGCGCTTATCATCTTCCAAGTCGTCTTTAGTCTCATTTGGTCTATTGCGCTACAAATGCAGGGCGTTGATTCTACTATCTATCAAGATCAAGCGTGGTTATCTAATCCTGCCCAAGATATGCATGCCGTTGTTGCATTGCAGTTTGCGGTGCTGACCTGTTTCATTCTTTGCTCACCGCTGCATGCGGGCTTGTCCCTTGTGGCGGTCGCCAATGCTGTTGGGGTAAAAACCAAGCCTACTCATATATTTAAAGGCTTCGCACACGTTATACCTGTCATAGTGTTGTCTGTTGCTCAGTTGTTTTTATTGATGGTATTCAATGTCTTCGCAGTATTTTTAATCATGTTACTGAGCATGAGTTTCTTCTTAGTGTGTGAAAAGAAAGTCAATCCATTGCTGGCATTGGCGTACTCAGGTAAAGCCATTATTCGCAAATTCTTGTCGATTTTGCTGATCCATTTGGTCTTTTTGGTCGGCTTTATTATTACCCTAATGGCAACCGCCTTTGGCTTTTTGGTGAGCAGCGTAGTTACCTTGCTGTTTTTGGCGTTCTATTACAACGTATCGGCGATCGTTTACCGCGAATTGTTTGGCGTTACTTTGCAGGTTATTGCTACTGGCGAGAAATCCAAAGCCGAAGCACAACAAGCGCCGTCACGCCAAGATGAGTCCCAAGAACGCTACCGTGATGCGTCTTCATCTAACGACAACACGCCGCACGAAGATGTAAAGCGCAGCAACGAGCAAACCAGCGATGTTGAACACAGTAACGATACTGCGCAAAGCAACGATGCTGATAACGCGTCAAACCAAGAACCTCGTAATGAGCCGCCGCAGCCAAAAACTGCGCCACGCGAATCACAAGTGCGCAATAATGACAATAACAGCGGCTCGTTTGATGCGTAACGGCACATTTTGAGCGTCTTAGAATAGAGAAGGATCACCATGGCAAGGATGCAAGAAAGGGCAATCGCTCTTATCGCGATGTTCGCTGCGTTATCTAACGCAGCGATTGCCGAACAGACCTATGAGTTTCGCTACAGCCAACTCTACTCACCGATGAAACATAATCACACCGAAGACTTCCCTGACGTTGAGGTACAACTTCGATTGATCGAAACCGGCAGTGGTGATGTTTGCTTTTGGTCAGAAGGCTGGATGCGAAAAGACGAGCACTACGAGGCATTTTCGCCAACGTCTGACGGACAACTGTTCTTGCCGTTAGACGCTCACCTTAGACGAGTCAATCCCGATGTCGCTTACGTGGTGAACACGGTTCAAACCTGCGATATGCAGATGCAGGTACTCTCGACCAATGCTGTGGCTGATTACGCCGTGCTTCTCGATCAATTTTCGCGCCTATATCAGGAACTGTCCGGCTCCGATGAGATGCCCGCGATTGTTGGCTTGACTTATCACACTCCAGATCAAACCTATCTGGTTGAAGATAGCGAAGGCGTAGCCGCACTTGATTTAACGCAAGTGGTTAAAATAACGCCGAAATTTCAAATTCGGTAAACATTGATTTCTATAATTTTCCTCAAAAACTGATACATCGCAACAAACCGTGTTGGTGCACCGTTGATAATAACTCTCAGTCGTTGTTTGATACTGAGGAAAACATGGAAAACGTTGTTGATCGTTTTGTCCGTTATGTACAAGTAAACACCCAATCTGATGCGAGCCAAACCTGCTGTCCAACGACAGCAGGACAAATGGCGCTGGCAGAAATCATTAAGCAAGAGCTAATTGCCATGGAATTGGCCGATGTGAGCTTGGATGAAAACGGCTATTTGATGGCAAAGTTACCGAGTAACATTGCGCAGCCTCACACTGTGCCAGCCATTGGTTTTATTGCCCACCTAGATACAGCGCCTGATGCGTCAGGCGAGAACGTTAAGCCTCAACTTGTTGAAAATTACCAAGGTGGCGATATTGCACTGGGTGTGGGCGATGAAGTGATTTCACCGGCCCATTATCCTGAGCTACATAACCTCATTGGTTGTAACTTGATCACCACTGATGGCACAACCCTGTTAGGCGCTGATAACAAAGCCGGCGTGGCCGAAATTCTGACTGCGATTGAAGGCCTGAAGCACAGCGATGTTCCTCACGGCGACATCTGCATTGGCTTTACGCCTGACGAAGAGATCGGACGCGGTGCTGATCGTTTCGATGTGGCTAAATTTGGCGCGCAATGGGCGTATACCATTGATGGTGGCCCTGTGGGTGAATTGCAGTTTGAAAACTTCTGCGCTGCGTCTGCCAAAATTGAGTTCAAAGGGATCAGCGTTCATCCGGGTACAGCCAAAGATAAACTGATCAACGCGCTGAATATGGCGTGTGATTTCCACAGCCGCATTCCACGTGATGAAATGCCTGAAACCTCAGAAGGCTATGAAGGTTTTTATCACCTCAACAGCCAGTCGGGCTCGATCACGCAGGCTGAGTTGCGCTATATCTTGCGTGACTTCTCGCCAGAAGGGCTAGAAGCAAGAAAAGCCCATATCCGCACCGTCGCCGATCATATTCAGATGATCTATCCAAAAGGAGTGGTGACGGTGAGCATCGACGATAGCTATATGAATATGCAAGTCGAAGTGGAAAAACACCCGCATATTATCGAGCTAGCCAAAGCGGCGATGACGCAAGCGGATGTCGAGCCTCGTATTGTTCCTATCCGCGGTGGTACCGATGGCGCAAGATTGTCCTTTATGGGCTTGCCATGTCCGAACGTATTTACGGGTGGTTACAACTTCCACGGCATTCATGAGTTCATTACCATTGAAGGTATGAATAAGGCCGTTGAAGTGATCCAAAACATTGCCACAGCCACTGCCAAGCAATATCTGAAGTAATCAGTAAAGACATCACATTGAGCCAAGGGTGCGAGAGCGCCCTTTTTTGTGCCCTAAATTTACGAGTGGATATTTAAGCGAGTGCTTGTCAGCGTCTTAGCTTAAAGAGCTGTGGATGTGTAGGGGAGAAGGCGGGGTTGTTAAGGGATAGCAGGCACAAAAAAGGCCAATGTTCTCATTGGCCTTAACGTATTTCACTTTAAAAAGTGAGCTTAGCTAATTGATTACAAACCGATAATCAAAGACGCTGCGGTAGAAACAACGAGCGCACCAATCATTGGGATCGCGGTACGTTTTACTAGCTCGAACGGTGAAACGTCAGCCACACCAGCAACGGCAACGATCGCACCCGTGATAGGTGACATTGAGCGTGCAATACCTGACGCCAACTGCATAGGCATCAGCATCGCAACTGGGTTGATGCCAACTTTGTTTGCAATCTCAGGTACCATTGCCGCGAATGAGAAGAACGGTGCGTTACCTG
The DNA here is from genome assembly GCA_019703815.1 of Thaumasiovibrio occultus. Taxonomy (GTDB): domain Bacteria; phylum Pseudomonadota; class Gammaproteobacteria; order Enterobacterales; family Vibrionaceae; genus Thaumasiovibrio; species Thaumasiovibrio occultus. The sequence goes on from AP023053.1 coordinate 632,859, forward strand.
AGCCCATCAAGATCGCAGCGAAAGCGATGATGATAACCATCATGATAACCATCAGTGCTGGCGCAATGTTAGCGTTAACCGCAAATTGGATCACGCTGTCGAGTAGGCCGGTTACCTTCATACCGTGAGCAAAGGTTTGACCCGCGATAACCAGGGTTACTACGCGAGCAAATTGCTTACCCATGCTATCGAAGTAGATGAAGATATCTTTGAACACGTTTTTCGCACCGAAACGCACGCCTTCACAGATCATCGCGACGGCAATCGAGATAAACATTGCGGTAACAACGTCAATCTTAATACCTTCGAATACCATTGGGCTCAAGGTCATGATCAAAGCCAGTGGGATCATCGGTAGCAGCGCGTACCACATTGGCGGGTTTGCAGCGTTGTCTTCTACTTGAATCTCTGTGTTCTCATCAGCGGTGATTTTCTTATCAAACCATTGCTGTACGAAGTAATGCAGTACCGCGATAGTCAGCATAGTAACGGCTGCAACAGGCAATTGGTATTGCAGGAAGTAGTCGGTAACAGCTAGCTTAGAGGTCTCTGCAGCGAGGTTCGCGTTACCCGACGCAGGACCCAAGTCCAAACACGCTGCGGTTGCGATAACCGCGACACCCGACATCTTACTCACACCCAAACGAACCAGAATAGGGTATAGGGTAACCATCAACAGTAGACCCAAACCTGATGCACTTGGAATGAAGATGTTAAGGATCTGGCCCATGATGTAACCCATGGCCATGACCAAGTACGGCGACTTGAAGTACCCCAGCGGCTTAATTGCAATCGCAACAAGCGCGCGAGATGCACCAACGTGGTCCATGTATTTCGCAAAACCACCCACGGCCATGATCACCAAGCCCAATGAGCTCACGGTTTTAGATGTGGTGTTTTTAATGAACGTAAAGATATCAAGCCATTGGTTGCCGCTTGACGCTGATTCAGGTAGGGCTGTACCTTCACCCATCAACGTAGCTGCCGCCATCATTAAGATACCACCGATAAGTAGCGAGGTTTGTGGGTTGAATTTTTTGTAGATCAAGGTGCCCACACACACTATCACTATAATACTAAAGATAGTTACCACAGGTTACTCCAGAGTTTTATATTATTACTGATAGCTATTTTATTTAAATACCCCGCCCTTCCCGACGGTAAAACTTCCCGGGCGAGTTATAATTTCCACAACCATGATTTCAACAAATTTTCCACCCTTGAAAGTAACGAGTGTGGATTAATATACAAACATTAACGTTTAGCTTGTTAAACATATTTAAAACATATCGGTGATATTGAGCAATATTTGTTCGGTCTGATTAATTTATAGATATTGCCTTTCTTTTTGTTGTGCAAGATTAGCAATGCAGAATTGCCACTGAAAATGAGCGTATTATTTTTCCTGTTGCATTCTCTGTTTGTGTTGTTGTTGCCTTGTTTTAATGATGCTAATCGTCTTGTTCTGTCGCTCAGTGATGATCACTTCACTCATGCGGTGTAATTGGTTGACAGTGAATTCTTTGCATTTGGCGAGCACGCTACATCAGACTAAGATCCGATGAAGTAAATGACGGGTTGCCAATGTGTAGGGAATGGATTACTAAGATAATAAAAGTGATGTAGATAGAACGGTTGTTGAAAATAACGACGGCTTACTCGATGTGTTCGCTACATTATTTGACGAAAGATTGATACGTTATTTAATAATCAACCAGTTTCATTTTGTTATTGTGTGACTTTATTATTGCTTAGTTTTCTCAGATCCTAAGAAATTTTAATAATTGATGCTTCCACTAACGCAAACGAATAGCATCGGTGGAGTGATAAATACACCTCTAAACATCTGTTTTTTTATACTGGTGTGTCTGCATGAGTGTCTAATCTTTTTCTACCGTCATCTCAATCCCATCTTTTATCGCACAAAAATCGATACCCTAAGTGCGCTTTTGCCAATTTACCCATCATGAAAAGCGCAGGAAAATAGAGAAGCATAAAGTAAGTCGGCAAGACACCGTAGCTGCACGCCCACTTTACATCGCGCGCGTACGTTCCCAATGTGTACTTTTCTCCAGTCTTGCCTAGCTACTCAGCAACACTACTTTCAGGCTCTCAACGCCACATACTTGAAATAGGGACTGATGCTTAGTGTAATTTTGATGTTATTGACCACGTTTTTTTTCTAAGTTGGCTGCCAGCTGGCTTGTGACACTGGCAAATACTCCCAGTTGCTCGTCAGAAACCTCAAGGGTCATTTGACGATGAAGGTTGGCTTCGATACTGCGGAGCTGCTCTAACACCGCGTCGCCTTTTGCGGTTGGCTGCAAGCATTGGCTACGTTTATCGTTGGGATTTGGCCTTTTTCCAATAAACCCCTCATCAAGCAGCGTTTTCATTAAGCGGGTGATTTGTGCCTTATCGCGGGCGAGATGTGAAGCGACGTCAACAGCTGTGCAATCCGGTTGTTTGGTAATGATCTTGAGCACGCGTACATGCATCGGCGTTAGACTCAGTTGCAGCTGTTCTACTTCATCATGTAAACGGCGTTTAAATAAGTGAACGAGATGGAATAGGCGGTCGAAGGCAGGGGTATCACGCATGTTAATCTCACTTTGAATGTAGTTGACTTTATCAATCATATCGATGTAGTTGATATTATCAACAATGATGACGTTTATATCAAGAGACTTGCTGCAACAAGATGACGGATATAACGGCATGTGGCAAAACCAAACACTGAGATGTCAGGAGAAAATCATGGCGAAAGAGCACAGTTACCGCATCACCATTGAAGAAATCGAACCAACTGAAGCCCCACGACGCTTACAGTTTGAGATCAAAGACAGAGAAGATATGTTGTCTGTTGTGGAGAAGATCCAGCAGGGTAGCGGCCTTGATAATTCGACCGCCACGCGTCTAGGTGTCGGGCTGCGACTTTTAGGCCCGACCATGATGGAAAACCGCAAGCATCCATTCTTTTCTGAATTCATGCCTCATTTTAAGAGCTTTATGATCAAGCTAAAGGCGACAGTCAAAGGAAAGTAACCGATACAGCGTTACTGTCAAATTAGTCAAATGATATTCGAGATAAGTGATTGAATATGCTGACTGATATGAAATTTCTCGGGTGAGTATCGACAGCAGTGAATAGAAATTGGATTTTATTCACTGCCCGTTTCGTGACTAGGGTTTGGCAAAAGCAGCCTCAAACGCAGTAGCCAATACACGCCAAACTCGGATTAACTAAGGCAGTAATCGATATGGGAAAATGACACCTTGATGCTTAATAACGGAATCCTAGGCTCACACCCACGTGTTCACTGACTGTTCGATAGCTTACGCCAACCACCAAGTTTTTGATGATTAAGTTGTAACTAATCTGTGCGCCAAATTCGGCAGAATAATCGTTCTCGTGGACCCGAAATGGGTCTTCGATATCCGGGTGTTTCAGTGAGTAGTTAGTCCACGACTCGATAAAAGCGATGTCACCCGCCACGCCAAAGGTGGATTTAACGTGTTGGCCATGATCAATCGTGTAATTTGGGCCTGCGTAAAGGTTAAACACGGCGGTTTCGCCCGAATTGATGAACGTCTTTTCTTGATCCGGGTGCCACACGGCATCGTCAATATGCTCGCCTTTGGCTGTGTCATTGCCAACGTAGCCGCCAAAACCGAAGTACCAACCAAAGCCGGGTGCGACGCTGCCGCCTTCAAATCCGATATGGCCCTCGAAGTCGCTGCCTAACGTTAAATACTCGTTGTTGTATTTTGCTAGTGCTTGAAGGGGCGTCCCCGTGAACAATAGCACTAGTAAAGTGATGATAAGCGTCTTCACGATAACTCCTTAATTAACCCAATAGTTCAACACGCGTTCACAGGTTTCAGCTGACCAGATCCTTTTATCGACTTTGTTAAAGTTGCCTTTACTGAACATGTCGAACGTAGAATAGTAGGGAACATATTCATGGCCGTAGACATCTTCTGCTGCTTCTATCCAATGCCAGCGTTCTTCATTATTGATGTGTCCGTTGAGCTGACAGTAAAGCGAGTCAATCAAGACGATTTTGATCTCTTTCTCCTCTGTATCCGTCATCGCGGCAGCATTCGTTGAAATGGCTAGCAGCGCGATAAAAATTCGCCTCTTCATTATCTATCCTTTTGAATCAAATGTTATCGATGTTGAGCGAAGTTGCTCGCCCTTAATGCGTTCTATTGCCCAATATTATTGAGAGGTCCCTCTTCGATAAATGATTTTAATCAATCCGATAAGTGTCTGTGGTTATATCTGCGCACTGTTCAGAGTTTGTTCAATTTGAACGGCGGTATGCGTGCGTGAAAAAGCGCTATTTGAGAATTTTAACTAGATAGGAGCAGGCAAATAAAAACCCGAGCGAAGATGCTCGGGTTTCGTTGCTTTTAGTCTTTATAAGACTAAATAAAGGCGATGTGTGATGTATTCGTGCTTATAGATAACGAGCGCGTAAGTGTTTCTGGAAAAACTCCGGATTCAACGTTTGGCCAGTCGCTTGACTAACCAGTTCATCGGTTGTTAGCACACTGCCTTTCTGCCAGATGTTTGTACTTAACCAGTTAAAGATCGGCGTGAGATCGCCGCTGCGAATTGCACAATCGACATCCACAGTGTTGCGCATCGCCATCATAAATTGCGCGGCATACATTGCACCTAAGGTGTAGCTAGGGAAGTAGCCAAAGGCGCCATCAGTCCAATGGATATCTTGTATACAGCCATCGCGATAGTTACCCGCCGTACTTAGACCCAGATACGACTGCATCTTGTGATCCCAGAGCTCAGGGACATCAGTTGGTTTGATGGCGCCGTTGATCAAATCACGTTCAATTTCATAGCGCAGCATCACGTGCGCGGGGTAGGTCAGTTCGTCGGCGTCAACCCGGATAAAGCCTTTTTCTACTCTGGTGTAAAGGTTAAGCAGGTTGGTCTGACTAAATTGGGCTTGATCGAGCGCTGGGAAGTGCTTTTGTGTTAACTGACTCAAATGCTCAATGAACGGCGCGCTGCGGCCAACCTGCATTTCAAAAAACAGCGACTGTGATTCATGGATCCCCATCGAACGTGCTTCGCCAACCGGTAAGCCAGCGTATTGAGAGAGCAGACCTTGCTCGTATCGTGCATGGCCAGTCTCGTGCACGATACCCATCAACGATTGAACAAACTCATGTTCGTTATAGCGTGTGGTTATGCGCACATCTTGCGGCACGCCGCCACAGAATGGGTGGATACTTTCGTCTAAGCGGCCATGGTCGAAATCGAACTGCAACAACTTCATCACTTCCAGACCTAACGCTTTTTGCGCTTGGGTCGAGTAGTGCTCTGCCGGTGTAATAAGCGCCTGTTGTTTTTGCTTTTCGATCACCTCGTCAACGAGCGACGGCAACCAGGTTTTAAGATTGCTAAACACGACATCCAAGGTTTCACTTTTCATCCCTGGCTCGTAGATATCAACCATGGCATCGTAAGGCGATGTGCCGGTAGCATCGGCGCGGATCGCGGCTTCTTCTCGTGACAATGTCACTACTTCTTGCCAGTTGCTGACGAATCCGTCCCAGTTGTTGTCTTTGCGCTGTTGACGCCATGCATGTTCACACTTAGAACCGGCGATCGATTTTGCTTCAACTAACGATTCAGGCAATAGATTGGCGCTGTACCAACTGCGTTTCATTTCGCGCAGCGCTGCCATTTCGTCACTGGTTTTGACTTCTGATTGCGCTTCATTCAGCCAATCCGAAAGTTGTGGCTGGGTAAGTAAGCCATGAATATGGACGGAGAGCTCGGCCATTGCTTCAGAGCGGGCATCGTTGCCACCTGATGGCATAACTGCCGCCTGATCCCAATGGCAAATAGCCGCAAGGTGATTGAACTTAGCGATCTTCTTAAAATGGTTAACCAGTAGGTTGTAGTGCTTCATATTCAAGGCATTCCTTTAGTCTAAGTCTTTTTATCTTACCTGAATTTGGTGTATACCGCCGAGTGTTGTACACGGAGTCGATAACGAAATGGCGATAAAATGCTAACGTATAGTGACAGTGTGACGTTTGTAGGCTGAAAATAGGTGATAGCTACGAATTGCAGACAAGATTTTAGGCTTTGCAAGGATTAAATGGCGTCTTGAGTTTCCACTTAACAACAAAATCCGTATAATCCACATCCCAAAATGGACGCTACCTGTCCATAGGTCGTAGCACAGAGAAACGGTAATGACGCAACAAGATAACCGCAAAGAGACTTTAGAGTACAACAAACTACAAAAACGCCTTCGCCGTAATGTCGGCAACGCGATCACCCAATACAACATGATTGAAGAAAATGATGTTGTGATGGCGTGCATCAGTGGTGGTAAAGACTCGTTTGCGATGCTCGATATCTTGTTGAGCTTGCAAAAGTCTGCGCCAATCAAATTCGATGTGGTTGCGGTCAACCTTGATCAGAAACAACCGGGTTTCCCTGATCACATCTTGCCAGAGTATTTCCAGTCGCTGAATATTCCTTACTACATCATCGACAAAGATACGTACTCCGTTGTTAAAGACAAGATCCCAGAAGGCAAAACCACCTGTGGTTTATGTTCACGTCTTCGTCGCGGCACTTTATATGCGTTTGCCGAAAAGATTGGTGCGACCAAAATTGCACTAGGCCACCACATGGACGACATCGTAGAGACCTTGTTCCTCAACATGTTCCACGGCGCACGCCTAAAAGCGATGCCGCCGAAATTGCGTTCAGATGATGGTCGTAACGTGGTGATCCGCCCGCTAACGTATTGCCGAGAAGACGATCTGATCCGCTTCGCAGAGCACAAAGATTTCCCAATCATTCCGTGTAACCTGTGCGGTTCGCAAGAGAACCTGCAGCGTCAAGCGATCAAAGCGATGTTGACGGAGTGGGACAAACGTAATCCGGGACGTGTAGAGAGCATCTTTAAATCGATTCAGAATGTGAGCCCAAGTCAGCTTGCTGATCGCAACTTGTTTAACTTCATCGATTTACCACTAGATCGTGAAGGCGAGAAAGAAGAATACGCGTTCTCAGAAGCGGAAGTGTCATCAACGAATATCGACGACTCGATGTTTATTGACGTGACGAACGTTTAAGTAACGTATTGAAAAACAAAGCCCGCATCAAGCGGGCTTTTTTGTGGCTTAGGGCGTATTGACCATTTCGTTAAAGTGACTCTTACGTATAATCTTATATTTGCCATTCAGCTATAGAGATACTAAATTCCCAAATGGATTGTTATTGAGTTTGCCGCTTCGGTGTTACAAGTAATAATGTGCTATATCTCCATTGAGTAACAATATGCAATGCATTCAATTTAATATTGGTTAAGATGCTTCGGATTTTAATAATTAATATACAAGGTATGTAAATGAAGAAGTATTTGGCTCTTTGCGGCGTTTTGCTACTGTCGGGTTGTAGTGTTATCGATAACTCTACTCGAGACGATTCAAGTATTCAGCAAAAAGCAGCGTTTGCGCTAGGCACAAGTGCAGACAAGATCACCATCGAAAATCGTTCTGCCGATTTTATGAAGGTAAGTTTTGACGCAATTTATGATGGCCGTCGTTTTCAGTGTTACTACACTGGTGGTCTTATCGTAACGAGTGACGCGCTTTGCTCGCCAACAGACGGTGAAGGTATGCCTGCAGGGAGAAACTGTAACGCATTACTAAAAGCAGCTAACCAGTGTTAATTTTCTGCGCAATAAAACAAAGCCCGCATCAAGCGGGCTTTTTTGTGTTTGAATATTCGAGTAAACAGCATTAATGGGCAAAAATGGGGTGCTGATCGATATGAGCAAAAATTTCCGATGCCATCTCAATGCATTCATCCAGCATCGACTCATCACGCTTTGTCAGCACGTAGGTCTTTTTGTTTACCGCAACGACGGATAGATAATGCTCAGCAATCGCAGCTAGGGTAGCAAGATGATTGTTGGTTTCGACATCTGGATCAGAAAGATGGTCGTTGACCTGAGTGCAAATGCAGTAAAGCGCAATCATCACTGGATGTGGTGCACCGTCAGCATGATCAAAGACTTTAGGGTTTGCATCCCAACCTTCAGTAATAACCGAGGTTGCGGTCTTTGTTGCATCATCTTCGTTGTAGTAGTGTTGCCCCTTTAACTTACTGCGAATTAATTCAACAGCTTCTAACTTTTTGTTTTTGTTTACAATCCATTTGAGCATATAAACTACCTCCTATTTAATCTTATCACTGGCCTGTGACACTGTAAGGAACAGCGTCGCAAGTTTGCGACAAAGTAGAGAGTTTAAAATGACTTGTAACACTTTGTTTCATCACTATCGAGCTTGGCGCCGCGCAGCCATGCTTCAAACTTCTAATCGCGCTGTCAGTTAGGGCGTAGTCCATCGATGAATGGCTTCAATACCCGCGTGAATACCGAGTTGATAAGCCTCTTGTAGAGGAAGTGGCGATCGGCTTAATCGCTTAAGCTTAAACGAGTCGGGCGGGCATATCTCGATGATCTCGATACCGGTTGGGGGATGACGAATAAGATCTATCGCCTGATTATAACGCTCGTGACGGGTTAGCATCGGTTGGATCAATGCCGGGGTTTCGTGCAGCAAGGCTCTGAGCATCGGCGACAATCGCGGCGCAGATTTACGGTATTGTGCTGGTCGGCTGCGTAACACCATGATTTTCTTTGCGCCTCGTCGAATAGCTTCCGCGACAGGTATCGCATCACTCACGCCACCATCGACATAACACGCGTTGTTGAGGGTAACACCGTTGCGATAAAGAATCGGTAGGGCACTGCTGGCTTTCATGGTTTCGGCCAATAATTCGACCGATGGTGTATGATATTCTGCTTGTCCCGTGTCTCTGTGTGTCACACCGAGGAAAAAAGGGCGCTTGTCGGCCGCTAACGTGGCTTTGTCGATCCCTAGTTCGTTGAGTGTAATATTCCACATCCAATCTAAATTGAGAATATCCCCGCCACGAAACCATTGTCCAGGACAGATAAACTCCGCTCTTAAGCTGTAATCGAGATAGATTTTTAGGTTACGTTTTGGCATCTTCGCTAAATACGCGGCCAGATTGCTTGCGCCAGCGGACACGCCCCAGAAACTATCAAACGGCGAAAAGTCCGCTGCGAGAAAATGATCAAGGATCCCGCAAGAAAATACACCGCGCATCGCGCCGCCTTCAACGACTAACGCGTTAGGTCCGATTCTTTCCATTAGTGCGAACTACTTAAACAAACTGTTAAATCAGTTGGTTAGATTAGCCTAAGTGGAGTTGGAGCGACAATCTTTTATTGATAAAGGTAATCGCAGCGTATGATCAAAAGCTGCGTGTGACGTGGTTAAGTTTCAAACTATGTAAATGTTTTCAATCGCTTAACATAAGGTAACGCAAAGAACGGTACGATAGCGCGATCATTTCATCAAATGGAGTTTGTAAAATGATAACCCAACGTAGGCTTTTGTTATTGCTCATTCTATTGTTATTGGTTGGTTGCGATGACAAAGCCGAAGGTACTGAGTCAGCACAGGCTGTGACGCCGCATAAAGCCGAGGTTGAATGCGAATCGGGTAGTGAGGTAATGGGTCCGTTAAGTGTGGTAAAAAATTTGTTTGAACCACAGTCTGTCCCAGACAAAGACAGTGAAGGATTACCGCCATTGCTGGAGGTGAAGTTGCCGTTAGTTGACGAGTTGGGCGTATACGATACCGCGGCGGGTCGATTTACGATTGAAATATCAAGCACGCCTAAAGTCTTGCTCGAAGATGTTAAGATTGAGCTCTATAACCAAGACGGCACGTGGGACGTGACAGAGCATTTTACCTATCGCCAGAACAAAGGCCGCCTCAAACTCAAAGCAGAAAAGGAAGCGGAGTTTCAAAGTTACTTAGCCGATGAGCTCAACGAGATTGCGATCACCGCGTTTGACGGAACGTATTTGCGCACAGCTCAGTTGATATCATTTCGCTATGGAATGAACGATTTTGATAAGCTGGCTAACCTCGACACCGTAAAGGATTGCGATTAAAACAGGCGCTGTGGTGACCTGCGCTGGAGCAAGCGACGATGATTATTACGTTGAGAAAATGAATTGTCAGTAAGTGCTTGTTGGATAATTGGTAACGTATAACTGATACGGGTTGAAAATGTTTAGTGTAAGCGTTTTTCAACTAACGCTTCATCACTAGAAACGCACCAAAACTGAACGAGCTTTGTTGCAAGTAAGCAGATTTCAAAGTGCTGCCAAAGCAGCATTTTGAAAGATGTTTATTAGCTATTTTATGGTAAATAACCGCTTGGTTAAATTGAGCCAAGCGATTATGGCACGCTATGTCACCAGTGGGGATGAAGCAGTACATCAAGGATTTACTCCACGTGTACTAAATCATATCTCAGATAAATAATTTAACATAAGATAGATTATGCGCATTATGGGCGTGAGTGGCGGTATGACCGGTTGAGGCTTTTCGTCGCTATGATTGATGCGTACTACGATTGATGAGCTCTTTGAATCAGGCTTGGTGTTCAACTCAGTTTTAAAGATGGTTTTGAGACGGACTTTTAAACCAAGTGTCAGTTATCGTGTCTTCTATTTTGTACGTTGCATTTCAAACACTGCTGATTTTGTACGTTCTGTTTGAACTCGATTTGTTTTGTCGCACCAGCCATTTGCGACTTGATACTGTGCTGACTGGAGCACTTCCAACACGTTTGCATTGGAAGTTTACGCTCGACTATTTTATTTCCACTTCTAACAGCTGAACTTCGCTGTCGCCGATGTTGATGACGTTGTGGTGCTGCGCTGGCACATATAAGGTCATGCCTTCTTTAACGTCGATATCCCGGCTTGAGCCATCATCGTTCACTAGGCGAAGTTTCCCGCCTTTTAACACGTAAACTACGCGTGCTGGAAATTGGTGTTCATGAAAGCCTGATTCACTGCCTGCTGGATAGCTGTAGCGATTAACTTGAACATCTTCATTATCCAGTAATTGATCATGTAATTGGTCTGCTTGAGCGGTAAAACCCACTAAGGCGCTGATAAAAAGCTATCCGTGACGTTTCATTGTTATTCCTCTTTTCGCTGTTTGTATGCAAATCATCGCTTTCAACCGCCACATTTTTGCGGTGATAGCTTGGGGGAAAATTCGCTGGCTTATATGGTAGGAAAAATGTTGCGGTATCGGCAATGCACGAAAGGCAAAAACCGGTTACTGTTTGAAACTATGGAAAAATAAAGGGAAACGTCGCCGTTTTCCCTTTATTCTTGGTGATAATCACTTAATATTTCTCTATTGCTGGCTAACTTTGTTATGGGTAAAGAGCCCAGCTAAGCGTTGGCCGACGAGCATCGCAATCACAAACGCAAATACGCTCGTACTGGCACTTCCTAATAATGTGATAGCTGGTCCCGGACAGATCCCGGCAACGCCCCAGCCAATGCCAAACAGACTGGCACCAAGCAGTAATTTTCTATCGATACGCGAATTGACCGCCAGCTGAAAATCGGTGTCGCAGATCGGTTGACGTCTCGGTTTGATCAGTAAAACGTACGCTGGGATGAATACGAGCAGTGCGCCTCCCATTACAAATGCCAAACTTGGATTCCAATCCCCAGCGATATCGAGAAAACCAATCACATTATTGGGATCGACCATTCCGGAGACCATCATTCCTGCACCAAAGAGCAAGCCTGAAATCAGAGCGATAAGATTAAACATAGCGCAGCTCCTTTAAAGTAGATGTAGGCGAATAAACACGGTGATCATGGCAACGGCCATAAAGGTGCAGGTTGCGGCAAAGGAACGTTTTGACAGGCGCCCTATCCCACAGATCCCATGACCACTGGTACAACCGTTACCCATTTTGGTTCCCATTCCAACCAGCAAGCCTGCGGCAACAACGTTGGTTACGTCGAGGTTGGCGTCGCTGGGAAACAAAGGGAAATGCACGCCGAACTGATTGGCGACTAAACCTGCGCCAATCATGCCGCCAACAAACAACACCCGCCAGACAAGGCCGCCGCTATCGGGCTGTATAATACCGCCAACGATGCCGCTGATCCCCGCAATTCGTCCGTTGAACAACAGTAACAGACTGGCGGAAACGCCAAGCAACATCCCGCCGTACAGGGCATGCCAAGGTATAGTGAAATCCATTGTATTACCTCTTTTAATATTGAAATGGCACTACCGAGCTACGCGAGTAGCTTGATCGACCGAATACCTATTTAAATTAGAGTTTACTAATACAAAGAGAGAAGTCAATGCTAAGTAAGGTAAATATAAATTAGACATTTCTAATCTAATGTTTTAAGTTGTGTTCAGTGACTTCTATCAGGTTACCGGGCGTAATTTCCGTTTACTTTGTATCTCGAACGTTTGTTGACGTGCTGTAATTTGCACAGACTAAGGAATTGTTGATGACCAAAATAGTGATTATCGGTGGTGTCGCCGGTGGAGCGTCAGCCGCCGCGCGTGCGCGACGCCTCAGCGAGCAGGCAGAAATTGTTATGTTCGAACGTGGGCCATTTGTTTCGTTTGCTAACTGTGGCCTGCCTTATCACATTAGCGGTGACATTAAAGAGCGCAGTAAGTTGTTATTGCAAACGCCGGACAGCTTTTTGGCACGCTTCAACGTCGATGTTCGCGTAATGAGTGAAGTGGTGTCGATTGATCGCCATGCTAAAACGGTCACGGTAAAGCAGCTACTTGATGGTTCGACATATCAAGAGCGCTATGATTTTCTGCTATTGAGCCCCGGCGCGGCGCCTATCGTTCCTGTGATTTCAGGTATCGACAACCCACTCACGCATTCACTGCGTAATATTCCGGATATGGACAAGATCCTGCATACGCTCGAAACCCATAGCGTGCAGCATGCCACTGTTGTGGGTGGCGGATTTATTGGCTTAGAGATGATGGAAGCGCTGCACGCTCGCGGAATTCAAACCAGCTTAGTGGAGCTGGCTGATCAGGTTATGACCCCTGTTGATCGCGAAATGGCCGGTTTCGCCCATGAAACAATCCGCGCACACGGTATTGATCTGCGCCTAAACACTGCCCTTGAGGCTGTCGATGACAAAGGCGATAGCCTCACGCTAACGTTGAGTAACGGTGACACATTAGATACGCAGTTATTGATCATGGCTATCGGCGTTAAGCCCGAAGTTGGATTGGCGCAAGATGCTGGATTACAGCTTGGTGAGCGCGGCGGCATTTGGACCAACAGTGCGATGCAAACCAGTGATCCGTCTATTTATGCGGTGGGTGATGCGGTTGAGATCGCAGATTTTGTTTCTGGCGCTCCTTCTCTGGTGCCGTTGGCCGGGCCTGCAAACCGCCAAGGGCGAATGGCGGCTGACAATATGTTAGGCCGAAACGAGCATTATCAAGGTACCCAAGGTACGGCGATTTGTAAGATCTTCGATCTTGCCGTGGCTTCAACCGGTAAAAATGAGAAACAACTAAAACGTGACAACATCACTTATGAAAAAGTGTATGTGCACACAGCAAGCCATGCGAGTTACTACCCTGGTGCAGAAATCGTTTCGTTCAAGATGTTATTCGACCCTAAAACAGGCAAGATCTTAGGTGCTCAAGCCGTTGGTAAAGATGGTGTCGATAAACGTATTGATGTGATGGCTGTAGCGCAACGTGCGGGTATGACGGTTGAACAACTGCAGCACCTAGAGTTAACTTATGCGCCGCCGTATGGCTCTGCAAAAGATGTGATAAACCAAGCGGCCTTCGTTGCTAGCAATATTATCAAAGGTGATGCGACCCCTATTCACTTTGATGAGATCGACAACCTAAGTGACAATCAAATCCTATTGGACGTACGCAATCCGGCAGAGCTTGATCGCGTTGGCTTTATAGAAGGCACGATGAATATTCCGGTTGATGAGTTACGCCATCGTATGGATGAGCTACCAAAAGACAAAGAGATTGTGATCTATTGCCAAGTTGGATTGCGTGGTAACGTCGCCTATCGCCAGTTGGTTAACAATGGCTATAAGGCGCGAAACTTGATCGGTGGTTATCGCACTTATTTAGCGAGTAAAGCGTAACGGCCCAGTCCTTCTCGACGGCCTATCCGTTGTTTATATTCTTTGTTGAGTACCCTAAGAGCCAGTATGACTGGCTCTTTTCGTTTCACCGCTGTCGGGTGTGTGTCACACTAACAAATTCGTTTTTAAATGCCGATAATCTGGATGTACCGATAGATTAAAACATCTCATGAAAACTTAATTTTCTATTTTTCACTTCAATTAACGATGAACCTTATCCAAAACGGTAGATCTACTTTCTTATTAACCATACCCTAGCCTGTTAATTGTTGTTTATGTTAAATATCGGGTCGTTAACTTCGCGCTACTAACTGCTTTGCATATATCATAGACCCCCTATTTCGCTAGTCTAAATACACGCTTAATCAAATTCCCATTTGTTTATTTAATGAACTGTTGTGTTTCGATTCCCTCATCGCGTAATGGCTTAGTCATCTGTTTTTTTAAGTGTTATTTGTGCTTTTTTATTGCGGTTTTCATGATTGAACTCTTTGTTCTCAAACCTTGATTTATGCTGACTGTTAACCTGCGAGGATGTTTGTGTTTGTGCCGTGAACTGGTCATTTTTCATTACTGAGATGAGAAATCTCAATATCAGTAAAGTTAACATCATGAAAAACAGGTAGTTATAATTCTTCCTTAAAAGTCAAAGAAATTTTATTTCAGATTATTTTCATTTTCGGTGCGAACTATTTTAAATACAGTAATCACAACTTGCTCGATAGCAGATTCGGATATTTTGCTTGCAAGTCCAATAAGTTATTAGTGACGATCTTCTATTTAATAGGAAATAATATGAATAAGTTAGCATTAACCTCAGCCATCGCAGTGGCTCTCGTCTCTACCTCATCAATGGCAGCTAACGTCTACCACGACGACACCAGCAGCCTAAGCATCGGTGGTCGTGCGGAATTCCGTGGTGATTTCAACGGTACCAGTGATGGTCAAGACATCGAAGGTACCATGGACAACCAAAGCCGTTTTCGTTTGAATGTGGCGGGTGAAACGCAAATCGCTGAAGGTGTGCAAGGTTTTGGTTTTGTAGAAGTTGAGCAAGGTGTGCAATCTTCTGCGGATAATACAAGCCAAACCACTGAGCTAAAACAACGTTACGTTTACGCGGGTGTCGATACCAAATTTGGTGCGGTATCGTTTGGTCGTCAAAACACTGCGGGCACCCAAATCTCCGATCTATCTGACTTCAGTACTTATTCAGGTGGCCAAAAGTCGTTCATCAACGCGGGCGACGAGCAAATCAACAACACCATTAAATACGGTTTCGCAACGGATTCTTTGAACCTGCAAGCGAGTGCTATTCTGGGCGATGAGAAAGACACCGACGGTTACGGCGTGTCAGGTGTTTACTCTCTACCAATCGGACTTGATCTTGGTTTAGGTTATGCAGCGAACGGTAATGGTGAAGGTAACGGTGATGCGAACCAAATTATCGCTGGTGCGAAGTACCGTCTAAATGCACTGACTCTGGGTGCAACCTACACCCAAGGTGACATTGACGACAAAGACAACATCGAATTCAACGGTGTTGAGCTTGCGGCGCAGTACCAAATTACTCATGCGATGAGCGTGACCGGTGCGTACCAGAAACAAGAAGTGGACAACAATGGTTTGAAAGAAGATACGTCAGATTTCTACGAGTTGACCGGTACTTATGAGTTCAACAACCAAATGCGTACCTATGCAGCAATGAAGTTTAACAACCTTGATGATGCCTCTAACTCAGTACGTCTGGGCCTACGTTACGACTTCTAATTGATATCGTTAGTATAAAAATAGGGAGCAACGCTCTAATGCCGTTCACTTAAGGTGAGCGGCATTGTTTTTTCTAGGGTATCGGCTTGGCTTTTTCTTAACAACTCTAGGGAAGGATCTTTCTCGCCTAGGTTCAAGTATTAAGCTCCCACTCATTGAGTAGAAGTTTTGGAGTTGCCTCGGGATGGCTCCTGGTGACGAGTATGGAAGTCCCACTATCTGAATAGCCACCGACTCAGTAGACACTTTTGAGCCTTTCTTCGTACTGCTTTTCATACTCTACAGGCGACACCTGATCGTTGGAACCGTGCCGACGTTTTACGTTGTAGAACATCTCAATATATTCAAAGATATCCATCCGTGCCTCTTCTCGCGTTGAGTAGATTTTTCGCTTGATACGTTCTCGCTTCAATAACTGGAAAAAGCTTTCAGCAACCGCATTGTCATGACAGTTGCCTCTGCGGCTCATACTCGACTCCAAGCCATGCTGAGTCAGGAATTTATCCCAATCATGACTGGTGTACTGACTGCCCTGATCAGAATGTACAAGTACTTTCTCTTTCGGCGAACGGCGCCAAATCGCCATCAGCAATGCATCCAATACCAACTCTTTGGTTATCCGATTCTTCATCGACCACCCAATCACACGTCTTGAGAATAAATCGATGACCACAGCCAGATATAACCAGCCTTCGTGTGTTTTGATGTAAGTAATGTCTGTTACCCACGATTGATTCGGTGCAGTTGGATTAAATTCCCTCGCCAGCTTATTAGCGACAACGACATTTTCAGTACCTCCACGAGGACGAGGTTTCCGATATCCCCGTTGAGACTGTAAACCCTCACGTTTCATCAAGCGATGAACGAGATTAATTCCACAGGCCTCACCCTCATCTCTCAGATCGCTATAAATTTTCCGGTAGCCATAGACTCCGCCCGATTCTAGCCAAAACTGCTTAATGCGTCCGAGGAGATATTTCCGCCGCCGCTCCTGTTGGCAGTCAGGGTTTTGAACCCAGGCATAGTAACCACTAGGATGGATGTCGAGGACATGACACATCAATCTGATAGGCCAAGTCGCTTGATGAGCACGGATAAAGGCGTACCTCAGTCGGACTGGCTTGCGAAGTACACCGCGGCTTTTTTTAATATGTCGCGCTCTTCTGTAACACGTTTTAGCTCTTTCTTGAGACGACGAATTTCTTCGCTTTCGTCAGATTTGGCTTGATGATGAGATGCATCAGGGCCATAGCGTTTTATCCACGCATAAAGGCTGTGCGTTGTTGTCCCTAAACGATGGGCAACATCCACGACGCTGTGGCCTTTTTCGGTGACCTGCTTTATTGCTTCAATTTTGAATTCTTCTGGAAATCTCTTACCACTCATAAACACCTCTCTGTTAGTAATAATGTCTAACTCAGGGGTGTCTATCAAGTCGGTGGCTATTCATTCATTTCATTGACGCTATAGCAGTCAAAGGCACTACCTGTGATTAAATGGCTGCTCAATTCCATCTGACATACCATGCGTACTTGTGGGTACTGTGTTTCTTTACCGTCACGGTTGGTAGGCTTGGCAAACGCTGCAGCGTTCTCTTTTGAGTCCTCAGTTCGCCATAAGACACCATCAACGCCAAGAAGAGTGAGCCCGTTCCAGTTGGGTAAATTAGCCCGCTTAAACCAATGACTTTGGGTACACTCAAAAAGAGCTTTAGCCGCTGACTCACCGAGGTTTTTTCTTCGCTGTGTTAATGCACTTGGAGCAACAAATGGTTTACCTGTGCGGTCAACAATATCGAGCATATTTACAATGTCAGCCATGGATTTATCGTTATAGATTGCCATTCCAACCAGTAACCATGCCATCGACTCTAAAGTTAGCTTTCGTTTTCTTAGCGTAACAGTATCAGTCAGTTCGTAAGCACTATTGATGAGTTCAATGGGTAGGAGGTCAGCGAGTGTTTCAACTTGATTGGGTTTATAACTGTTGACGATGTCGAGGGCTTGAGAAACGTGCATAAAAAAATCCGATAAACAGGGTCTATCGGATTTTTACATACAGGTAGGATCATTCAACTGATCTGCCGATTAAAGTCTTAACTGATCGGCATTAGAGCAACGCTCCCTATTTTTTTCTGCTACTTCAGAGTAACCAGCGCAAACTGAGAGATTTTCTTATCAATCAGGGCATCGAGGCTACTCAAATCAACCTCAACACTGTCATCAAAATTAATGTAGAGATATTGGTTTGGTGTTTGCAGTTGTGGGAACACGCGTTTCGGACCATTTACCAACTTGTCGACCATCATCGTAAAGGCGGCATCACCTTGTTGATGGGCGCACGCCAACGCTTTCGTGAAAGTATGTGTACAGCGCGGGTGGACATTCTCGACGCCTAAGCTGTCAGATGCGATGATGGCGTCATCGGCAAACACCAAGGTTGCCAAATCCTCTTCGGTGCAGAATTGACGGAAATATGAGCCGATCCCTTCTAGTTCACAGACGACCTTGTAATACGCATTCTCAACGCTTAGGTTGGTTTTAGCCGCAATCTCATGCAGTTTAAAACCGTTGTATGCAGGATTGCCACAAGCAATGATCACGTTTTCGAAATCGTAAGGTGGCGCAGAGAGTAGAAAATCAACCACCTCCCCTTCACTCATTTTGCTCCAAGAGTCACTCTCCGGCAGGAACGCACTGATGGTGGTACAAGCAAAGCTGAACGGGTACACATCCCAGGTGATAGTGAAATCTTGCGCTGCCATTAAGGCTTGAAAATCAGCAAAGCGCTCTTTCACTTTGCCAATATGTGTTGCACCGGCAAATTTCAAGTGACTGATATGGCAGTGCGCAGATAAGCCACGGTGGCACGCGAACACTTCTTCTAACGATTCGAACACTTGCGCGTTTTGGTTGCGAATATGGTAGTTGTAAGCCGTCGGCACTCGGGCGATCAGTTTGCGTAGCAACGCTTGAATGAGCTCGTCGGACAAGGTTTTGATTGGATGATAGGCTAAACCGACGCTGATCCCTGCGAACGGGAATTGCTCGAAAAGCACCGCTATCTGTTCAACATAGTCATCGAGATCTGTCGTGTCATCAACGGGGTACGAGAACAGATAAGCATTTAATCCTAACAGCTGGAGGTGCTGCTTGTCGGCTTGCTGTGCCTGTGCGAACAGCTGCTCGTAGCTATTGAAGATTGACCCTTTGGTACCAAGAAATGAGGCGTACTCTTCAAACGACTCGCGCGTAACGCGATTTTCGTCGAAGACCGAGTGAAACCCGCAAAGCCCACCAACTTGCGATGTGACGCCCATGTTTTTGGCGAATTGGTTCGCGATGTCAGAGTCGAAATAGAAATCACTGTGGGTATGAATGTCAGTCAAAGCGGGGATCAGGTAGCCGCCTTGGCTGGCAAGGTTTGCTTTGGCATCGTTGACGAGAGCGATCTCGACACTGTCGCGATCAAGAAATTGATTTGTGTTGCTGTCGAAGAATTTAATATTGTTAATTTTCATCTGTAAGGCGTTTTCTGTTATTGAACCGCGCACACCATACGTGATCAGACAACAAAAAAAGGTGAACTCCATCATGGATCTTGTGACGTATATTTTGCCTACCTAAAATCCTTCATAGCGTTAATAGTGATTCAGCATTAGTGATAAAAAGATTTTGCATAGAATTTACATTTATCTTGAAGCAAGACACGCTGAGAGATGATTGAGGCAAGATGTTGATATACCTCGCGTTAATCGGGCTTACACAGCGCGTGTAATGATGATGTGATCGAAGATTTTGATAATCGTATTAAGATGGATCACGATATGCCACTGAAGGGTAATGACAATTGGCGCGTAGCCCCTTATTATCGAGCTAGTTATTTTGATACTTTGATCTAATGATAGATATTTTTGCTACTTTGTTGAGCGCTAGCCTATTTGCGCCACCGTCGATAAATGTATTGCCTCAGATAGACGGACAAGACGCCCTTGTCACTTCACAGACCTTGTTTGAGAATCTTAACCTCCCCGCAGATCAAGACTGGATTCAGCTTAAATCCGGTGAAATCGTCTATGGCACGATTGAAGAGCTGCTGTACGAGTGCATGCGTTTCAAAAGTGATGATCTCGGCACCTTAAGTATCAAGTTAGATAAAATTGCCCGCTTCTATACCCCACGCAATATGGCGGTATTGGTGATGGGCGTCGGCTCGTACAAAGGCAGCATTGCCTACGACTCCGGCAAAATGTCGGTTAACGATTCCGTGCCGTTCGCGGTGAACCCGGCGATGATTGTCACCATCCACGAGATTAAACCCAGCGAGGTTGATCGCTGGGAAAACAAGATCACCTTTGGCGCTAACTTTGCGAAAGGCAACAGTGAAAATACCGAGATCTCCGGTAAATTTTCTGGCACGCGAACGACCTATTTGTCACGTACCAGCATCAATTACAGTGGCGTATTGACGGAAAGCGAAGGTGAAACCACCGCGCGAAACCATCGTTTGAGCAGCAGTTACGATATCTTCCGCCATGCACGTCAGGTGATCCGCCCTATTCAAGTGGATCTCTACCACGCACCGCTGCAAAACATCGCATTACAAGCGAAGGTGAGCTCACAGCTCGGTTACGAAGTCGTCGATACTAGTAATCAAAGTTGGGAGTTGTTCGCGGGTCCGTCATGGCAGTTCACCCAGTTCGAAGACGTGGCTGAAGGTTTAGCAGATAGTGAATCAAGCTTGGGTGCGACGTTTAGCTCTGTATATGAATACGAGATGACCGATAGCGTCGATTTAAAGCATAGTTACGAACTCACTATTGCCAATCAACGAACCGGTGGCTTGTTACATCGTAACTTACTGGCCTTTAATGTAGAGCTCACCAATACCATTGATCTCGATATCGACTTCGTTTGGGATCGGACGGAAAACCCAACGCCTGACAGTACTGGCAATGTGCCTGAAAAAGATGACTATCGATTAACTTTTGGTATTGGCGTCGAACTATAACGTGCTGTTTTGGTTGTGCCGTATAAGAGAGGGATAGTTTGACTGCCCAGACGCGCCCACCATCAATGACATTTCCCCTTTAGTCGGTACACGTGACGTTCTGTAACGTTCGACAAGATCAAAAGCAAATGAGAGAGATAGCGGTCGGCTAAACATTCGGCTGAGAGGTATACAGGGGTTCAAGACAGTAAGACGCAGAGAAAGGAGACACTGTAGCGTCCATTGCTGGAGCGCTACAGAGGGAACGAACTACCACTGACTTAAGGTGGCGAAGTCATAATTGACCACTTGTTCGTATCACGCAAATAATATGTATGAAAGTTAAGACCAAGCTCACAGTGTGATTATTATCACCTAGTTATGGTTACATATTCCGCAAAATTCTGAAACTCAGTCTGTGATTTTGTATAACTCTGCAACATGGCTCGCATTGCTTTGGCGCGGATCGGTTTGGCAAGGAAATCTGTCATACCTGCATCAACACATGCCTGTCGATCGGCTTCCATCACATTTGCCGTTGTGGCAATAATGGGAGTAGAGAGCCCAGCAGCGCGTAATATACGGGTTGCTTCGAATCCATCCATGACCGGCATCGACACATCCATTAAGATGATGTCGTACATCGTTTTCTCTTGCAGTGCCATATCAACAGCAATTTGCCCATTGTCGGCGATATCCACACTGTGACCCGCTTTCTCAAGCATCAACTTCGCAATCATTTGATTGGCTTTACTGTCTTCAACCACCAATAGATGCAGTGGTGCCGTATTATTGTGGGTTGTGGCTGTGCTACTTTCTGCTTGCTCGCTGGCAACAGGTGCAGGAAGTTCAAGCACGAAAGTAGTACCCTTACCGACGGTGCTGGTAAAACGAATATGGCCACCGAGTTTGTTTACTAATAGCTGACTGATTGTCAGGCCGAGCCCCGTGCCGCCGTATTTTCGGGTGATCGAGCCGTCTGCTTGCACAAAGGGCGTGAACAACTGTTTTTGGGCGTCAGGTTCAATCCCGATCCCAGTATCAATAACTTCAATGGTGAGCTGATCATGTTGCCATTGTGCACTGACCGTAACGTCACCGTGCTCAGTAAATTTAATCGCATTGCCGATAAGGTTAAACAAGATCTGGCTCAATCGGCTGCTATCAGAGTGAATCCATTTGGGCAGTTCGGAATCGATAGAAAGTTGATAGTTGAGCGCTTTCTTATGGGCCTGTGGCGCAAGTTGTTCAAACACTAAGTTAAGGTTGTCATGCAGCGGCAGCGGTTCGATGAACACATCAATCTTACCGGTTTCGATTTTAGATAGATCGAGCACATCGTTGATGATGTTGAGCAGCAGTTGTGCTGAGTGATCCATCTGCTTAACCCAGGTTTGTTGCTCTTTATTGAGGCCGGACTCAACCAGGGTATCCATCAAGCCCATCACGGCATTGAGCGGGGTGCGAATCTCATGGCTCATCATCGCTAAAAATTGCGACTTGGCATTGTTCGCTAATTCCGCTTGCTTGCGCGCTTCGGTGAGATCAGCCAAGTGCTGACGACGTGAGGTAATGTCTTTGGCGGTGCCGCGATAACCGAGAAAATTACCATCCTTATCAAAGTAAGGTTTACCACTTAGCGCGTACCAGCGACATTCGTCATCTTGGGTAAGCTGGCACTCAAAGTCATGGAAAGCCACTCCTTCTTCGAACTGGGTTTTTAGCGCCGTTTGGTACTCGATCCCGCTGATAATGTCGAAAATCCGCAGCTCATTGATTTTCGGCGTTTCGACACTGGGTGTCGAGAGATAGGTGAATGTCCAATGGGTGTTCACCTCCCAGAACCAATCCCCAGCGGTGCGGGCGAAATCTTTAAAACGTAACCGGCTTTCGATCAACTCTTGGGTGCGAGCGGCGACCAAAGACTGCAGGCGTTCGCGGTAGTCGATATCAATAATGGTGCGTTCGAGTAGCGGCCGGAAACGGTCGATAACTTGGCGGCATCGGCCGGTAAAGGCGTTCGGTAAACTATGCGTAAAAACCAAAATCGCGTCACCGGAGCTCACTTTTACCCCTGTGAGCAAGGCCGAGCGAAAGAAGCGATGATAATTCGACGGCAACTGGTTAAATTCAGCCACCTTGAGGGGATCGAATAAGGCAATGGATTCACCGGCTAGTGCTCGCTTAAAAATGCCCGCATCTTGCCAATAACAATCACTAAAGGTGCTTTGGGTGGCAACCAACTCTTTAAATGATTGATAGCCACTTTCACGGCTAAGCACAATCGCCGTTTCGAACTGGACATAGTGGCGGATCACTTCCAATAAGCTATCGAAGATTTCCAATTTAGTATTCGCACCCGCCATCGCGGCGATGCCTTCAAGAATCGCAGTGTTTTCTTCCTTTAACTTGCGTTCTCTTTGCTGTGAGCGGTGTAGCTCTATCAATGTCTCTTGTAATTTTTCAGAGTCGAAGTAGTTATCCATGCTTACTCTCTATGAAATAGCACCGCTGAAATCATCAGATTCCCGTGGGCGTTTTCACCTCCAATAAATTGTCCTTGCTCACCAAAAGTAAAGGGGCAAATAAAGGGCATTTCATGCATCGCAGTGTACATAAAGCGGCCAACTTGCGGCAATTTTTCTTCCACTTGTAACATGCAACCCGCGCAATAAAATGCGATACCGCCGACCGGCAGATTGGTACATCCAACGCCAAGCGCTGAATCTATCACCTTCCCTGCCCGTTTAATCAACCGTTCTTGGGTGCCTGTCATAAAGTAAACACGTTCATCTTGGTTGATCCCGGCAAACAGCCGGATCCCTCGGCGATGGGTGATTTCAAACGGGTGGGACAACTTGTAATAGGCCATCCCGTTAATCTCACCCACAGCTCTACCTAATGGGTGCATGCCGGCATCAGAGAAAAAGTCACTATCAAGATCAGAGTGCGTTGCTTGCATCCATTCAAGGTAAACATCCGCCGCCGGACGGCCATTTAGCTCAATAACCTCTCGGTTTTCCACTGCCGTGGCGACGGCAGAATATTGGGTGGCCGCATAGCCAGAATGAAATGACAAACTGATCTCGCAATTTGGGTAAATGGCGGCGATTGCGATGCCTTTATTGAGTGATTGGTGCTCATTCAAGATTGACCAACGCCCGGCAATATTTTCGTCAGCCGCACTGCCGCCAAGGATCGGTACCGACGTGCCAATCACACTTTCAATGCCTGCGATGATCTCTTCTTCGTCACCCGGTGTCGCGTGCAGTAATACGAGCGATGGCAATTCGCCTAATCGGCCACTTTGCTCAATGGCTTCCTTGATGCTGCGCTGGGCGGTTTGAAAGGCTTGGCCGGCGTAATAGTGGTTAATCGCGCTGCCGAAGGCGCCGTCAGGATCACTGCATCCCCACAATGCCAGTGCAGGGTTGGCGTAATAGGCTTGGTTGTCGAGTACGCCTCGGCTTGAGGTGCAGCCCAGCAGAGTGCTATGCGGGAAATGTTGGGTGAGTTTTCTTCTAACTTCTTCACCGTCGTGATCTTGCGTGTGATACACCAAAATAAAATCTGGGGCTGATAACTCACGCTTAAGCGATGTAACGGCTTGATCTATAGCTGTTTCGGTATTTCTGTGATCTGAGCCAGAAGTTGCGATCAACATAGGTCTTTTCTGCCAATGGAACGTCGCCCAAGTATAAGACAATAGGATAGTATTTGTGCTTGTCTGTTCAGATTATGCGATGACAGTCAGTTCTTTATCACTAATTTATTAAATGTTTCGGTAGTTATGGTGAATAAACGTGTTCTGGTCATTAATTCGACCACGGCTTTAGGCCAGATCTGTTGTACTAAACTCGCGCAGTTAAAATTTGAGCCTATCGCTCTTGGCAGCGATTTGGATGCGGGTTACGACTTGGTTGAGCTCGATCCGCGAATTCGTTTTCACCACCAACCGTCAAGCAAAAAGAACTATTTCGATTATTCTGACATCCCCGAGTTTCTCCGCCCTATTTCTCATGTGATTATTTTGCCGCCTGAAGCAGCTAAAGCAACGCAAGCATTTGAATCATTGAGTAAAGCGAATCAGCATCAATTGACCGAGACCCATTGGCTCGCACCGTTGCAGTTTTTGCAGTCACTGCGCAATGACAAAGGGATTTTTTCGGTGGTGGTTGTCTCGCCGCAATATAGCGCTGGTGGTTCGCTAGATAGCGCGCTCAGCCAAGCATTTTCTCAATTTGCATTACAACTTACCCAAGATGTGTTTGATTCTCAGCGGATCAACGCCATTTCTTTTGATGCTAATCTCACAGCGCACGATGATGTGGTGAATGCGTGCTGTATGTTGCTTGAAGAAAGCTGCGCGTTAACGGGCAAAGCGCTTCACTTATAAGCGCATCATTGTAAAAGCGCGTTTTGTCATTACGTTGTTAACTAATGGTTTCTAAGTGTGCGCTTTAGTGACAGTGTCACCTATTATTTTTCCTCGAAGCAAAGAATATCTGTCAGGTCACTTAACATTCCTTTGCTAAGTGTATTTGAGCTTTAGCGGGTGCCGCTGTTCGTTATTCTTGTTCTGCCGTAAATGTCATTAGTTGACCGAGGTATTGAACCTCTACGGCTTCTACTGCCGCTTTACAAGTCACGGTTATTGGCGCGTTCGCGAGCGATTTTTGAATCTCAGTGCCATCAGCGCAATGCACACTGATGCTTTCCACGTTTTGGCTCTCTACGTCGTGGCTCTCCATGTCTTGATTCAGCGTTATCTTTACCTCGTTACCGGAAAATATTAGCGCCAAAGGCGTAGGGTCGCTCGAGCATGTCATGGCCTGCTGACACGGCACGCTGTTTGATATTTCCGGGTGGTAATTGAGTGTGCGCCACACAAATGCAACGATCAAAATTGCCATCATTATTAATATTTGCATCAAGCGCTGCTTGGTTAATTTTTCTGCTGCCATATCGAAATGTCCGTTGTTACTCAGTTCAAAGTTTTTAAAAATTGTTACGCAAAGGTAAACACTTGGCGTGGGTACGGGTATAAATTTCTACGGTTATAAAGTATTATGCGCAATGTAATAAAATGTTATTTCATTGTTATGTCTCGCGTGGTTATTTGTTGCGCAGATATCGGAGTGGCTCGGAGCAAGCCACTTTGAAGACACCAATAGCATTGAAGCAGGATTCGTCCTCCTCCCCTATTCTGTGCAACTTTTCGAACAGGGATACGTTGTGTAGTTATACAAAATATGTGGAAGCAAGCAAGATGAACGAAACAACACCGCTTGAAAAAGCTTATAACTATACCGTCGTTCGCCAATTTACCCTCGCCACCATCTTGTGGGGTATTGTTGGTATGGCGGTTGGTGTGTTAATCGCAGCGCAATTGCGTTGGCCGGAACTCAACTTTGACACGCCTTGGCTGACCTACAGCCGCTTACGCCCACTTCATACCAATGCGGTCATTTTCGCCTTTGGTACGAGTGCCCTCTTTGCTACGTCATATTATGTCGTACAACGTACCTGTCAGACCAAACTTTTTGGCGGTCCTTTGGCTGCATTTACCTTTTGGGGATGGCAAGCGATTATCCTAGCCGCAGCAATCACCCTGCCATTAGGGATGACTTCAGGCAAAGAGTATGCGGAGCTTGAGTGGCCGATTGACATCGCGATTGCGATCGTATGGGTCAGTTACGCGGTGGTGTTCTTCGGGACTATGGCCATCCGTAAAACCTCGCACATATATGTGGCTAACTGGTTCTTTGGCGCGTTTATCTTGACCGTTGCGGTGCTGCACATTGTTAACAGCCTTGCGATTCCTGTCAGTTTGACCAAATCCTATTCTATCTATTCGGGCGCCGTGGATGCGATGATCCAATGGTGGTATGGGCACAACGCGGTTGGTTTCCTGCTCACGGCGGGCTTCCTTGGTATGATGTACTATTTCGTACCGAAACAAGCGGGTCGTCCTGTTTATTCTTACCGTTTATCGATCGTGCACTTTTGGGCACTGATTTCGCTCTATATTTGGGCGGGCCCGCACCATTTGCATTACACCGCGCTGCCAGACTGGACTCAGTCACTTGGTATGGTGATGTCACTGGTGCTCTTCGCGCCATCATGGGGCGGCATGATCAACGGTATCATGACCCTATCCGGTGCTTGGCATAAGTTGCGCTACGATCCAGTATTGCGCTTCTTAATTGTCTCCCTTTCTTTCTATGGCATGTCGACGTTCGAAGGCCCGATGATGTCGATCAAGTCAGTGAATGCGCTATCTCACTACACCGATTGGACTGTGGGTCACGTACATTCAGGCGCGTTAGGCTGGGTTGCGATGGTATCGATCGGTTCGGTGTATCACTTGGTGCCGAAACTTTGGGGCCAAGAGCGCATGTATTCAAACCGCATGATTGAAGTGCACTTCTGGCTAGCAACGGTCGGTACGGTCCTTTACATCGTGGCGATGTGGATTGCTGGTGTAATGCAAGGTTTGATGTGGAAAGCAGTGAACGAGGATGGGATCTTAACTTACTCGTTCGTTGATTCGGTGCAAGCGTCTTACCCGTTCTACTTTATGCGTTTCGTAGGTGGATTTATCTTCTTGGCCGGTATGTTCTTAATGGCATACAACACCTATTTAACGATTCGTGCGCCCAAGGCGTCTTTGAAGGCCGTTGAGCAAGTCTGAAGGAGTAGATGACCATGGGAAGCAATCCAAATAATAAGCACGATATTGTCGAGCGTAATGTCGGCCTGCTGGCGGTGTTGATCATCGTGGCCATTAGTTTTGGCGCACTGGTTGAAATCACGCCATTGATGTTCCAATCACAAACGACGGAGCCGGTACAAAACTTGCGTCGTTATACCGCTCTGGAAATGGAAGGCCGTGATATTTACATCCGCGAAGGGTGTAGTACCTGTCACAGCCAGATGATACGCCCATTCCGCGCTGAAACTGAGCGCTACGGCCACTACTCCGTGGCGGGTGAAAGCGTGTGGGAGCATCCATTTTTGTGGGGCTCCAAGCGTACTGGCCCTGACCTGGCTCGTGTTGGTGGTAAATATAGCGACAAGTGGCACTACGATCACTTGGTCGATCCGCGTTCAAAAGTGCCAGAGTCAAACATGCCAGGGTTCCCTTGGCTGGCTGAACGTACAATCGATAGCTCGAAAACCGCAGCGAAATTGTCGATTTTCCGCAACCATTTTGGGGTTCCTTACACTGATGCTGACATCGAGGGTGCAGCTGCCATGGTGGAAGGAAAAACGGAAATGGAAGCACTTATTGCTTATCTGCAATCGTTAGGCCATGCATTCCAAGATGGTCAGGTTGCGCAGCAGGCAACAGGAGGTTAATTCGTTATGGATATCGGACTTATTCATGGAATTTGGACTATTACCCTGTTCGTTTGTTTTGGTGGTGTAGTGTGGTGGGCGTATAACAAACGCCAGAAGCCGCGATTTGAAGAAGCGGCAAATTTGATTTTCGCCGACGAGCCCCAAGCAAAAGCTAAGCAACAAGAAGGAGACGTTAGCCAATGAACACGTTTTGGAGTGTATGGATAACTGTTATTACGCTAGGTACCTTGTGCGGTATTGGCGCCCTGCTCTATTGGGTCTCCAAAGACAAAATGGGGGTCGAAGAAGGCGAAGATATGGGCCACGAATATGATGGTATTCGTGAGATCAATAACCCATTGCCGAAGTGGTGGTCCTACATGTTTTGGGGCACCTTGGTCTTCGCTCTTGTTTACCTTGCTCTGTTCCCCGGTCTTGGCAACTTCAAAGGCTTGCTTGGCTGGCAAAGTTCAAACCAAACAGTGACCAATCTTGAAGAGTCGCGCCAAGCGATTGCCGACGCGCAAGCTGCCAAGCAGCTAAACCAGTATGCGCGTGAACTGGAAACAGCAGACGGTGAATTTGGTGAAATCTTTCGTGATCTGGTTTACCGCGAAGGTACCGATGAATACCGTGATTTAGTTGAACTATCGCAAGACGATCAAGCGATGAAAACTGCGCAACGTCTGTTTTTGCAAAACTGTTCGCAATGTCATGGCTCGACCGGACGCGGCCAACTAAGTTACCCGAACTTGGCAGATAAAGACTGGCTATACGGTGGCGAGCCGATGTCCATCAAGCAAACTATTATGCACGGACGTATTGGTAACATGCCGGCCAATATCTCAGGCCTAGACGAGCAAGGTGTCGACGAAATCGTTTCTTATGTCTTGAGCTTATCGGGACGTAAAGTAAACAGCCGTGATGCTGAAGCAGGTCGTCAAAAATTTGCTGCGTGTGCCGCCTGCCATGGCACCGATGCGAAAGGTAACCCGGCATTTGGTGCTCCCAACCTGACTGATAACACTTGGTTGTATGGCGGTAATCGTGCCCAAGTGGAAGAAACTATTCTCTATGGTCGTCAAGGCGTGATGCCCGCATGGTCGCCAATCTTAGGCGAAGACAAAGTGCATCTTCTGTCTGCGTATGTTTGGAAGATCAGTAACAACGACTAGAAGATTATTTGTTAGATATATGTAGCATTTGGTTTAATCCTTTGCTGCACCAAGAACTAAGCCCCTGTAATATGGGGCTTAGTCGTTTTATAAAGGATGTAATATGAAACAGCCTTGGTATCGCCAGTTTTGGCCATGGTTTTTAATCGCATTGCCAACCTGCGCGGTTGTCGCTTCGATCTCGACATTCATTATTTTCAATAACAACCCAGTGTCACTGGTTGCCGAAGACTATTACAAACGCGGTAAAGCGATTAACGTCGATTTTTCGCGTGTGGATGTGGCAACAGAACGAGGATTGCAAGCCTGGGTTTCGTTAGACGGCCCAAAAGGATATTTACGTTTGGACAAAGGTGATCTTCCTTTCTTTCCCGCGCTACGGGTGATTTTTTCACACCGGACGCTTGAAGGTCGTGATACTTCGGCAATGCTTCAACCCGACGCTGCCGGTACGTATCGATTTACTTTAGATAAAGCGTTAGAAGGCCCTTGGCATTTGAAAGTGGAATCTGTTGATAAAGAGTGGCTTTTGCAACGAAATGTTGCGTTCCCTACCGAACATGAGGTTGCGATTCATTCCCCAGCGCAGTAATGAGGATGACCATGGCAGCAGGATGCTATCATTGCGGTGAATCGATTCCCGCAGACATTGATTTAGTGGTAACGATATTTGAGCAAGAGCAGCCAATGTGCTGCCTTGGCTGTCAAGCCGTGGCTCAAACTATCGTAGATTCTGGGCTCACGTCCTATTATGAGTTCCGTACAGAAAAAGCTGCGAAAACGGACCTCGTACCGCAGCAGCTTGCATCACTAAAGCATTATGATCTCGACGAAATTCAACAAGACTTTGTTGTAGAGTTGGATAACAACAAGGAAGTGACACTGTCACTAGATGCGGTCAGTTGTGCCGCTTGTGCATGGCTGATTGAACAGAAAATTGGTCGAATCAGCGGTGTTGTAAAAATTCATGTTAACACCACGACGCACCGCGCATTGTTAAGCTGGGACGATAGCCAAGTCTCGTTAAGTGAACTGCTCGCGGCCTTGCATCAGCTTGGCTACCCTGCTGCCCCATTCGCGTTCGATGCACAAGAGCAAACATACCATCAAATGATGAAACAGTATCTTTATCGCATCGGTATCGCAGGGCTTGCGACCATGCAGGTAATGATGATTGCCGTCGCTTTGTATTTTGAGGTGTTTAGCGATCTCGATGAAGATTTCAAAACTTATTTCCGTTGGGTGAGCCTACTATTCGCAACCCCTGTATTGCTTTATTCAGCAATGCCCTTTTACACCAATGCAAAGCGTAACCTGAAAGCGCGCACCTTAGGAATGGATGTCCCTGTTTCAATTGCATTATTGCTCGCCTATTTTGCAAGCTTGTTTGCGACAGTGAAAGGCAACGGGGAAGTATTCTTTGAATCGATCGCCATGTTTACGTTCTTCTTACTCGTCGGGCGGTATTTAGAGATGCGCGCGCGTCATGTAGCCGCAACGGCGAGCACTAATCTACTTAAGCTCGTGCCCATGATGGCAAGGCTCCACTCTGATGAAGAAGTGGCGGCAAAGAAATTAAATCCAGGCGATGTAATTAAGATTTTACCCGGCGAAACTGTCCCTGCCGATAGCGTGATCACCGAAGGGAGTTCAGAAATCGACGAGTCGCTGCTAACTGGCGAGTCGGTCCCAATCCATAAAACCAAAGGCGATCAGGTTTACGCCGGCACCATGAATGTTAACGGCAACTTGATCTGTCAGGTCGAGTCAGCGCAGAAAGCCAGTTTAGTGAATAACATTATTAAGCTTCAAGATGCAGCCCAAGCGAATAAGCCTAAGATGGCGGAATTTGCTGATGCCGTCGCTCGCCATTTTGTGATTGTTATTTTGATCATTGCTGCAGCTACCTGGGTGTATTGGCATTTTCATCAACCTGACGACGCCTTTTGGATTATGTTAGCCGTATTGGTGGCAACATGTCCCTGTGCCCTATCGCTGGCAACCCCTGCGGCGTTAACCTGCGGAACGTCACTACTTAGCCACAAAGGTTTGTTGCTGCGCAAAGGCCACGTAATAGAAAGCTTGGGTAAAGTGAATCATCTTTTGCTTGATAAAACCGGTACGTTAACCGAGGGCAATGTAAAACTGAATCAAACGTACTGTCTTGCTAATTTTAGCGAACGAGAAATATTGGATTTAGCGGCAGGCCTTGAGCGCCACGCCAATCACCCAATAGCTAAAGCTTTTGTTGCTACTTCTGATCAGCCTGTTGATTTTTCAGAGGTGAGCAATCAGATTGGTGCAGGGTTAAAAGGCGCTTATCAAGGCGCCATCTATAAAATTGGAACCTATGCATATTGTACAGATGGGGGCGCTGCAGATCGCGACGATATTCAAGTCTGGTTAAGTCGTGATCATCAGGTCATCGCGGGATTTTGCTTAACTGATCCTATTCGCAAACAAAGTGCGTCATTTATTCAAACGATGCAAGCACAAGGCATTCAAGTGACAATGCTCACTGGCGATCAATCCTGCGTTGCGGATCAAGTGGCTTCCCAGCTCAATATTGAAAATGTTCACAGCGGATTAAGCCCGAGTGACAAATTGGATTTCTTATCACACCTTGATAGCCAACAAGTCACGATGATGATCGGCGATGGCGTCAACGACGCCCCGGTGTTGGCGCAGGCACATTTGTCTGTTGCGATGGGCGGCGGTAGCGATCTGGCGAAAACGTCTGCAGATTTAGTGCTGTTGGGCGATGATCTCGGTAAACTGATTGAAGGTAAAGAAATTGCGGGTCGAACATACCGCATCATTAAGCAAAACTTGTGTTGGGCATTGGGGTATAACGTGGTGATTTTGCCTTTAGCGGTAAGTGGCTTGGTCGCGCCATATATTGCCGTGCTGGGCATGTCACTCAGTTCATTAATTGTGGTGGGTAACTCTTTGAGGTTAACGCGCTGATGGAAAGTTTATTTATCTTGATCCCTATTGCGATTTTACTGGTTTGCGTTGCGGTCGCGATCTTCTCTTGGGCGGTCAAGCATGATCAGTTTGACGATTTGGAACGCCACGGACATTCAATTTTGTTTGAAGAAGACGAAAAGCAAGAGACAGACCGTGAGTAGTGAGATTCTTGCAGCATTTTTCGTCGGCCTTGCGGGTGCCGGGCACTGTTTGGGTATGTGCGGTGGTATTTCTGCCGCGATAGCCATGCAGTCGACACAGGAAAACAACCATCAGCGTTGGCTGGTGTTATTGTTGTATAACATCGGAAGGATCATCTCGTACGGTATTGCCGGTTTGCTGTTGGGCGCGACATTCGCCAACCTTGGCGATATTTATGATGCTTTTCCGGTTTTAATCTTGATGCGTTTTGTTGCCGCCGTTTTCATGATTTTGCTTGGCCTATATATTACTAAATGGTGGGCAGGTTTAGTTCATGTGGAACGTTTAGGCCAAGGCGTGTGGCGTCAGATTTCCCCTTTAGCAAAACGCTTGTTACCGCTTAAACACCAATATCATGCCTTGCCTCTTGGCATGCTTTGGGGTTGGTTACCTTGTGGCTTAGTCTATTCTACACTGAGTTGGGCCACCGTTTCTGGCTCCGGCATGCAAGGTGCCATGATTATGATTTCATTTGGCTTTGGTACGTTGCCTGCGATGCTCGGCTCTGGACTTTTGGCTGAACAAGTACACAAACTCATCCGAAATTCCCTATTTAACATGGCTTGCGGCACAGTTTTAATTGTTTATGGGCTGCACACCGGATACATTGCGCTCCAAATGCTGTAAAAAATTGGTCATACCCAGATGTAGTATGGTAAAATTTTGACTTATATCAATTTGGTTACGCAGGCTTTATGATTTCAGATAAACTCTCCACCAAACGTATCCAGTCGGGCGGGTGTGCAATCCATTGTCAAGATTGCAGTATTAGTCAGCTTTGTATCCCATTCACGTTGAATGAATCAGAGCTCGATCAGCTTGACCAGATCATCGAGCGTAAAAAACCCATTCAAAAAGGCCAGGAGCTGTTTAAAGCAGGTAATGAGCTGAAGTCTCTTTATGCTATTCGTTCTGGTACGATTAAGAGCTATACCATCACTGAGCAAGGTGATGAACAGATCACAGCGTTTCACTTAGCTGGCGATCTGGTAGGGTTCGATGCCATTACCGATATGACACATCCTAGCTTTGCACAAGCACTTGAAACGTCAATGGTATGTGAGATCCCATTTGAAATTTTGGATGATCTGTCTGGTAAAATGCCAAAACTGCGTCAGCAAATCATGCGTTTGATGAGTAATGAAATCAAAGGCGATCAGGAAATGATCTTGTTGCTGTCGAAAAAGAACGCAGAAGAGAGACTTGCGGCATTCCTATTTAATCTCTCAACCCGTTTTTCACAACGTGGTTTCTCTCCTCGCGAGTTTCGTTTAACCATGACGCGCGGTGATATCGGTAACTATTTGGGTCTGACTGTCGAAACCATCAGTCGATTACTGGGTCGTTTTCAAAAAAGCGGCATGTTAACCGTAAAAGGCAAATACATTACGATTAACGATCACGATGAGCTGGCGCGTTTAGCAGGCAATTCGGGCAGTAAAGACTAAATCAATCAATTGATGTAAGAATACATACGGTGATGTTAACGTATTGCGTGACATCACCTTTTTTGTGTCCGTTTTTCGTTAATATGTTTCCCTTACGCCAAAATAGGTTATGGTTATTAAGTGGAAGTTAACGAGAGGAGACGGACATGGGTAAATTCAACAATATACTCGTCGTGGTAGACCCTGAATCTGACCACCAACCTGCACTATCCCGAGCGCTTCATCTCGCCAGTTTGTGTGACGACACACAGATTACGCTGTTTCTTGCTATCTACGACTTTTCCTACGAAATGACATCTATGCTGTCTGCCGATGAGCGACAGGCAATGCGCCATGGCGTAATCCAACAACGTGAAGCCTGGTTAAATGAACTCGTCGCAGACTATGTTGAGCATGGCTATCGTATCAATCTTAATGTCGTTTGGCATAACCGTCCTTATGAATCGATCGTGGTAGAGGTGATCACAAATCACTATGATTTGGTGATTAAAGCGACGCATAAGCATGACACCTTAGGCTCTATTATTTTCACCCCGACGGACTGGCACCTATTACGTAAATGCCCCTGCCCTATTCTTTTGGTTAAGAACCAAACCTGGCCAAGTAAGAGTACGATTGTTGGTGCAGTGAACTTAGCAACTGAGAATGAAGAGCACGATGCACTTAATGATAAGATCGTGAAGCAAACCAAGTGCTTTGCCGAAATGTTAGATAGTGAAGCGTTGTTGCTCAATGCTTACCCTTCGACGCCAGTCAATATCACTATCGAGCTTCCTGAATTTGATCCCGCCTCTTACGCTGATGCAGTACGTGGCCATCATCTCACATCAATGAAAGCGCTGCGTCAGCAGCACGGTTTACCAGAAGAACAAACACGAGTCTATGAAGGACTGGCTGAAGATATTATTCCAGCCGTCGCCAAAGAAGAAAACGCCGAGCTCGTGATTATGGGGACTACTGGGCGTACAGGTTTATCTGCAATTTTCATCGGGAATACAGCAGAACACATTATCGATAAGCTCGACTGTGATCTATTAGCGTTAAAACCTGACGGATACATTAGTCCGTTAGACCCTAACATTAACAAATAAAATTTGTATAACTGGCAGGAAAGTAAAAAGGCACAACGAATGTTGTGCCTTTTTACTTTTTATTCGATATGTAGAGGTTCGCTGACTGTTCGCTAACCCAGTGTGCGTTTATTTATCCGCGCTGATATTGTTAAGAGAGTAAGCCGTTTCACAAGAATTATCTGAGTCCAATAGCAGATCCAGCTCTTCGTCTGTAATAATCGAAGTGTGACAATAAACGCGTGTTGTCTCGACATGCCTTAAGGTATCAAGCACAATTTTCTTTTGCTCGTCATCAAGTTGTTTTAACTGATCAAGGAGTCGATAAAATGCTGTTTGGCCCATAGTGCTCTCTCTTCGCTTCAATAATCGTCGTGTTAACGTTTGTCGACTACTGAACTTTGGCTAGCACTCGACATACCTATTTCAACAATATTGAAGCTAGTTGATGTACGACGACGCTAAGCCTTTAAATAACTTAATCTTATCTTTGATACAATAAACTGTAGTTCATAAAAGTCAGTTAGTCAGAGTAAATTGTTTTCGTCGTGACGTTACTTGACTCCACTACGCAACACCGTAAAATTTCTCGCTGAGAAACATAACCACAGTTGTCTAGAGGTTAATGCTAGCATTGACGCTTGCTCGTCAATGTCATTTGTTTGTTAGGATTTTCAGGCTGGTAAGGTTTGTTACTCCGTTTTAGCTATTTTGGAGATTTCATGTCTTACGGCTTATTGTTTTTCTTTGTTCTGTTTTTTGGTTTGTACGGCAGTAAAATTGCTCAGCGTTGCAAACTACCGGGTGCGATTGGCCTCATCTTAGTGGGCGTTGTAATTTCGCAGACCCTAGGCGCCGTAATGCCATCATCGCTTTCAGAAACGGGTGGATTCTTAAAATCTCTCGCCTTGACCATCATTTTGCTCAAAGCCGGTCTCGGCATTAGTCTTTCCCAATTAAAAACAGCGGGACGCCCTGCTGCCCTAATGACGTTTATCCCCTGTTTGTTCGAAGGTAGTGCTTTAACCTGGATATTTCACAGCTATTTTGATTTTTCATTAGCAGTGGCGGGGTTAACCGCATTCATGTTGGCCGCCGTTTCGCCAGCAGTGGTCGTTCCCACTATGTTAGAGATGAAAGCCAAAGGTTACGGTAAAAGAAATGAAGTACCTACCATCGTATTGGCCGGTGCGTCAGTGGATGATGTTGTCGCGATTACCCTATTTTCATTGTGCTTGGGATTTGCAACATCAGGAAATGCGGACATCACTGTCGCGCTGTTGTCCATTCCTTATGCCATTATCGGTGGCCTGATCCCTGGCGTACTATTAGGTGTTGCGTTGACGTGGGTATTTGGCAAGTTCTCACTTCCAATCGTCGAAAAGTTATTACTGTTACTGACGCTTTCAACGTTATTAGTGGAGTTTGGCCATTGGTCTGGTGTGGCAGCGCTACTCGGGGTTATGGCGGTAGGATTTATCTTACTCGAAAGGTCGCGTCAGTCAGCTGAAGAGCTTTCCACACTACTTGGACACCTCTGGTCCTTTGCGCAGATTGTGCTCTTTGTACTGATAGGCATGGCCGTCGACTTGGATGTTGCTTTTGAGTATGGGCTTGGCGGATTGGCCGCAATCACAGTTGGATTAGTTTTTCGCTCTATCGGGGTTTGGGTTGCTACGACAGGCTCGAAACTTAACGTTCGCGAACGTGTATTTTGTATCGTGGCTTATCTGCCAAAAGCAACGGTGCAAGCGGCTTTAGGTGGTGTTGCTCTTGCTGCTGGAATTGAAGAAGGCAGTGAAATATTAGCGTATGCAGTATTGGCGATAGTATTTACTGCACCGCTGGGTTTAATTGGTATTACAACGTTGGCACCGAGACTGTTAGTACAGGACGGTAAAAGCAATTGTTGATGGTGGTGTAATCGCCTTGGAACGCGGGGCCGCCAAAAACGAAAAAACCGGGAGAGTCCCGGTTTTCTTTAGCTGTCTCAGCCGCCAGCGAGTTTGACCGTATGGCCTTTCTTCTCAAGATAGGCTTTGATTTGATCGCGTTTATCGCCTTGGATCTCGATATCGCCATCTTTTACTGAGCCGCCACAACCACACACTTTCTTCAGCTCTGCCGCGACTAACTTTAGTTCCGTATCTGAAACGTCAAGTCCAGTGACAATACAAACGCCTTTACCTTTACGTCCTTTAGTTTGGCGCTGGATGCGAACAATCCCGTCACCTTTAGGACGTGCTGTTTTGGTTTCTTCAGGCTTAATTCTGCCGGTTTCGGTAGAATAGACAAGTTGGCTATCGCTCATTTAAGGGGCTCTTTACACAAATTTATATCAGAAGATCATAGCAAACATTGAACAATGAAAGCTATCGAAGTTTGATCAAAGCCCAGTAGCTAGGCTTTGATCTTATCGATGTTTTTATCGAGAAAGCTTTTTACCGCGACCAAAGTGCCTTTGAACAAACGACCTTTAACCATGATGTACCATTCGCTATCTTTTCCCGAATCGTTCATGATTTTGATGCCTTGATGAACTTCAAGACGCCGCTCAGGTTTCTGACGAGATTTAAGCGAATTTAGATGTTCAATCACCTGTTT
Organism: Thaumasiovibrio occultus; assembly: GCA_019703815.1. Lineage (GTDB taxonomy): Bacteria > Pseudomonadota > Gammaproteobacteria > Enterobacterales > Vibrionaceae > Thaumasiovibrio > Thaumasiovibrio occultus. Next base: position 670,523 of record AP023053.1, read on the forward strand.
GGGGCTAATAAAGGTGCGCATTTCCGTAGACCAGTCAACGCATTTTCTAATGACATCTAATTCACCTTGGACTTCGTTTCCACATACCGTGGCGCGCCAACAGGAGCTGTCACCAGTGTGATTTTCGATAGTTACACCGCGGTGAAATACGCGCTGTCTCATATGGACTCCTTGCGAGGTCTCTTATAGGAAGGACCACTTATTTGTCTCTTTGCAATTCAATCATGTCACAAACATATTTCACAGCAGAAATATGTGTTTCTATTGGCGACTTCGATGATAGATTTATTAATGTGTAGAGTTTATCACACTTGAAATAAAGCCATAAAGTTATAGTGCATCAGGGTGTTTAAATGCTATAGTTTTACACAACTAATCATACCAACCTTTCATTTTTGTTATGACAACGCTAATAATCAAACAGTTACGAGTTCAGCAAGACATTAACTACTGGAATGCGCTCCTAGCAGCAGAATATTCAGCCCGCTCTATTGTTTCTATCAAACGTGACTGGGAGCACTTTTGTGACTTTGGCTTCCAAGCTGGTATTAATGTCTTACCCGCTACGACTGACACTCTTATCCGATTTATCGATAGAATGGCACGCGAGCGAAAATACGCCACCTTAAGGCGTTACGTTATCTCGATTAATCGCGTACATCAGTTGTGTAGCCTCCCGCAGCCAGGAAACAGCAGCCAAGTTGATCTTGTCATGGCCAAGTTCCGCATCGACAAAAAAGACGATCACATTCAAGCCGACGCCTTTCGTCGCCATCATCTTGATAAGCTGCAACTACAACTCGGTCAAAGCGAACGTCTCAAGGACATCCGAGATCTTGCTATTTGGACGCTTATGTTTGAGTGCATGATCAAACGAGGCGAACTGCTTGCCCTTGATGTTCAAGACTTTGATTACGACGCCAAACTGCTGACTTTCGATGATGAGCAATTTCAACTCTCAGATGATTGCAACGAGCGCCTACAAACGTGGATAAGCGCCGGAGCGTTAGTCAGCGGCCCGCTATTTCGGGCGATAGATCGCCATGGCAATGTCAGTGAGCCCCCTATCGACCCATCTGGTATCTACCGTGTTTTCCGCCGGGCTAATGAAGAATTGGGATTACCTAAACACGTTAAATTTTCTGGCCAATCGCCACGGGTAGGTGCCGCAAAGGATTTATCAGAAGAAGGCAGCAGCATAAACGAGATCCAACATGCTGGGCGCTGGCGAAGTGCCGCGATGCCGGCACAATATCTCGGAAAGAAAGAAAGTAGCGAACAAGAAAAAGCCAAATATCGAAAAAAAAAGCAGTGGTGATCCCACTGCTCTTTCATCATTTTATCGAAATATCGACCACTACTTAGTGGTTGCACGAACAACCGCTTGGCGCAAGAACTCTTGCATCTGATGGCCATTATGCTCCAGTAATTTAGGGAACATCGAAATTGGCGTCATCCCAGGAAATGTATTGATTTCATTCAATAGCATTTCACCGTCGTCAGTAACGAAGAAATCGATGCGAGACAAATCACGCAGTTTCATGTGCTTGAATGCGTGTTTCGCTAAGCTCATCATCTTTTCGATTTGATCTTCGGCGAGTTCTGCATCTAGCATGGTTGTTGAGTGGCTGCCTTGGCTGTACTTTTCATCGTAAGTGTAGAAAGTACCGCTTGGCGCACACACTTCACCAGGACGAGTCACAATAATCTCGCCATCAATTTCGTAAGCCGCAATTTCCAACTCTCGTGGCTTCAGTGTTTTCTCGATAAGCACTTGCTCAGAGTAACCAAACGCATCGTTCAGCGCTTGCGTTAGCTCAGCGGGGGTATCAGCCTTATAACAGCCAATAGACGAACCTTGGCACGCCGCCTTAACGAATACTGATCCCCACGATGCCAACGCTTCTTCAGCTCGTTGGTAAGACTCTTCAGACTGATCTGACAAAAAGACAAACGGCGTGTTAGGGATATTGATCGCATCAAACCACAGTTTAGTAGTGATCTTATTAAAGCAGTTTTTACTCGCTTCAGAGCCACAGCCAATGTACGGCATATCAATCATTTCAAGGAACGATTGCAGATCACCCGTTTCACCAGGGAAGCCATGGATACAAGGAACAACAACATCGACCGCTAGTTCAGTCGAGCTACTCTTTAGCACTTTGTCATGCCCAAGTTCGCAAAGACTACCGTCAGCCATCTTCCAACCCTGTGGTGTAATTTCTACTTGAGTCACGCTAAAGCCATCAATACTTGATAGCTGCTGATTCAAGTAGCCCGCTGAAACCAGCGAAACTGCGTGTTCGGAGCTACCACCACCACAGAGCAACAGCACACTTTTCGTATCCATTTAGAAACCTTTCACTACTTACATTGGCGAATGCCAATTATTTTACTGCATAAACAAGAAAAGATGGTAACAGCGGTTAGCCGTTTACCATCTTCCACAAATAGATAATTTTCAACAATGTTACTTAGCGCACGCGGCGAACTTCAGCAGCATTGGCACCTGTACCTAAATTACGTACAAATGGGCCGTTACGTTGAATTGATGCCGGTAGTGAGCTGATTGCACTTTGCGCTTCTGCTTGTGAGTTGTACTCACCGTAAAGCAGAGTGAACCAAGGCAGGCCGTTTACCATTTTACGGTTAACGAATACCGAACCACTTGGAAGCTCAGAAACGAAGGCTTCGACATCTGACTCTTCAGAAACCGCTACAACTTGAATTGAATATTGTGCCGTTGCTTGTTGCGTCGTCGCCTCTGCCGTTACGACAGGTGTTTCAGGGGCGATAACCTGAACGGTTTCGGTCGTGTTGGTTTGTTCAACCACTACCGCCGGCGCTCCTGGCTCATCAGGTTGTGACAAAACAATGGTCTGCTTACCAACGACAGGTGGCACTACTTCTTCTTCCGGTAGCGACAGAACTGGATCAAGAGGCGTAGCAACAGCCGTTTCGTACTTCTCAACTTCAGCCTCTGATGCAACCACATTCGAGGTCACTTCACTACTTGCACAACCAGCCAACGCGGCACAAACACTAACAAGAACCAATTTTTTCATTTTATTGAACACCTAACTCCATGATTCACGTAATATTGCCGCTATGCGCTTAATCATTCAAGTCGCGAGTGCAAAAAAACTGACATTTACGCTTTATTCTCTTCGTATCTTTGAGCCTAATTACAATATTTCGCTGTAAGGCTTACTGTTTCAGTTGTCATTTCATCCTATCGCCCCATTTTTCTTCGACTAACATGTGAATTGAGCCTTATTTTACCTTGTCAATATGCCCTGATTAGGTAGAAAAACCTAATCACCTAAAGCATTGGCGACGCGCAACACATTTAATTAACCATTTCCATTTAGGCGATTAACATCACAGCGCGTTAGCGCTTTTCTGAATTATCTCACGCAGCAGCGTAAGATGTTCTCAATGGCATAACGAAACGCGGAGTGAAGTGACATGAACACAGGGCTCGACGGGCTATTAAAACCAAGGTCTATCGCCATCATCGGCGCATCTGACCGCGCTGGACGTGCGGGCCATATTGTGGTCAAAAACCTCCTGGCGGCCGGTTTCAAGGGCCCCATCATGCCGGTGACACCCAAGTATGATGCGGTGTGCGGTGTGCTTGCTTACCCCAATATTGCGTCACTACCGCGAACACCTGAACTCGCCGTCGTTTGCACTCAAAGCCGACGTAACCCACAGATCATTGCTCAGCTTGGACAACGTGGCGTTAAAGCTGCCATTGTTCTTGCGGCAGGAATGCAATTAGATACGCCCTCTGATCTCGAAAAAATGCAAGCGCAAGCCAAGAAATACGGTGTGCGTTTAGTTGGGCCAAACAGCATGGGGATCATTCTTCCTTGGCTGAATCTCAACGCCAGTTTTGCCCCTATTCCGGCCAATCCCGGAAACATCGCGTTTATTTCCCAGTCAGCAGCGGTTTGTACCACGATCCTCGATTGGGCAATCAACAAAGATATTGGGTTCTCGACGTTTCTATCCCTGGGTGATACCTGCGATGTCGACTTCGATGACATGCTTGACGTTCTCGCCCGCGACACCAAAACTCGCGCGATTTTGTTGTATATCGATTCTGTGTCTGATCCCCGCCGTTTTATGTCCGCAGCCCGGGCCGCATCACGCAACCGTCGTATTTTGGTCCTGAAGAGTGGACGCACGCTCGATGGCGCCATTGCATCACAATTACATACAGGCGGCGCGATTGGCATCGATCCAGTTTATGATGCCGCCATTCGTCGAGCCGGTATGCTTCGAGTACACAATACCCATGAACTGTTTGCCGCTGTAGAAACGCTAACCCACGCAGTTCCTCTCCGTGGCGAACGCTTAGCTATTGTGACCAACGGTGGCGGCCCAGCGGTAATGGCGATTGATTCCTTGCTTGAACGCGGTGGCAAACTTGCCACATTAAGCGAACAATCCGTCGAGTCGTTAGATAGATTGCTCCCGATGACGTGGTCAAAAGCCAATCCTATCGACATTATGGGTGATGCCGATGTAAAGCGTTACGTCGACACCATCACCGCGTTACTCGATAGCGATGACTTCGATGCTTTATTAATTATGCACTCGCCTTCTGCCATCGCTAACAGTTATGAAACCGCAAGCGCGATTATCGATGTGTTAAAAAATCATCCCAAAAGCCGTAAATTTAATATTTTAACTAACTGGTCGGGCGAAAGTTCAGCGGCCAACAGTCGCCGGATGTTTTTCCAAGCGGGGATCCCGACCTATCGCACACCAGAAAGCGCCGTCGCTGGTTTCATGCACTTGGTCGAATACCGTCGAAATCAAAAACAATTACTGGAAACGCCGCAGTCGGTTGATAGCGTCAATGGTTCAACCAGCGACGGTCAAGAGCGCGTTCAGCAAGCCCTAACACTCGGGCATACCGAGCTTTACACCCATGAAGCTCGGCCGATATTAGAAAGTTACGGCTTTGAGACACTGCGAACTTGGCTAGCTGAAGATGCCGCCGAAGCAGTGCATATCGCTGAGCAATTGGGTTATCCGGTAGCAGTGAAGTTACGTTCACTTGATATCCCGCATAAATCTGATGTACAAGGTGTCGTATTACAACTTCGCAATGCCGGTGAAGTGGCTACGGCCGCTCAAGCCATCTTGGATCGGGTCCATCTGAATTACCCCGACGCCCGTGTTCAAGGATTACTGGTGCAAAGTATGGCCAATACTGCAGGCTCGCAAGAACTGCGCATTGGTGTCTATCGCGATGACGTGTTTGGGCCGGTGATTGTGTTAGGCGAAGGGGGGTCAGAATGGAATATTCACCAAGATGCGGCTATCGCCATCCCGCCTATCAATATGGCACTTGCACGTTACTTAGTGATCAACGCAATAAAGACTGGCAAGGTCAAACAGCGAAACTTACCTAATCCGGTTAACGTTGACGCACTATGTCGCACCTTGGTTCGGCTATCAGAACTCATCATTGATTGTCCGCAGATCCGCGAACTCGATATCAATCCATTGTTGGTCAACGGTGAATCAATGACAGTCATCGATGCGAGAATGCATCTACAAGCCGTCGATTTTCAACCCAACGAACAACTGGCGATTTGCCCTTATCCTAAGCAATTTGAGCAAATCATCACACTACGCAACAATCAGGAATTATTATTGCGGCCGATCTTGCCTGAAGATGAACCGTTGCAAAAAGCGTTTTTACAACGAGTATCCGAAGAAGATCTGTATAAGCGCTTTTTCTCGGATGTTGGCGAAATGGATCACGAAGCCATCGCCAATCTCACTCAAATTGATTACGACAGAGAAATGGCTTTCGTCGCCGTACATCCTGACGGCGACATTTGGGGCGTTGCACGTGCATTGAGCGATCCTGATAACACCGAAGCTGAATTCGCGATCCTGATCCGCTCTGATCTCAAAGGTCTGGGCTTGGGGCTTATCTTGATGGAGTCACTGATCCACTATTGTGTTGAAAAAGGCCTTAACTTAATGACCGGCATGACCATGCCTTCCAACTCAGGAATGATTGCGCTCGCGCGTAAATTAGGCTTTGCAGTCGATATTCAGCTGTCTGATGGCGTCGTAGAGTTAGTTAAAGTGTTGCGTTAGAATGTAAAATATTAGTCATAATATCTACAGCTTAGCTTTTGATGCCGACCGTTGTGCTAAAGTTAAAGGGTGAAGGCGAAGAGCATACACATTGAGCAACAATCCAAAGTTACGCCGTCACTTAGCTAATCACCGTTTTGGGGTAACGTCATGAAACTATCAACGATTGTGATCGCGTTAAGCATTTTATTGGCAGGGTGTTTTGATTCAACTAACAACAATGGCGTTGAAACGGAATCGTTTAGCGGCTTGTTCACCTATGGTGACGCCTTATCGACATTCAAACCGTGCAATGATGTTAAAGTTTATTGGTTAGATGGCGACGAGGCTGGCATGCAAGCCGTAATCGACGAAGCGCAAACACTCGCGACAGAGCGCAACCTGCCTTATCAATCAATCTATATCGAATTTCAAGGTTACCATGACTCCGGGCCTGAAAGTCACGGCATCGCTTCAGGCTATGACGGTTTGATTCACTTGTCGCAATTTGGCGATGCCGATATCGCAGTACCCGATGGCTGCGGCTAAACGACGCTACACACTCGAGCCTGTAAGAAATCTGTTTGTCCTTAGGATCAACGACTATCGGTTTTTTCTCGCTTAGAAAACCGCTACTGTTGGCACGACTAAATAATATCGCCTTTTTTAAAGCGCTCTACGCACCACGATTTTGCTTTTCCCATCTGACTGCGTTTCCACGCCAGCATTACTTCCAGCACTTTGTCTTCTTCGTTGCCAAATCGAACCAATTCGCCCGCTTCTATCAGTGGTTGCACATCGTCAATATTAACGGTTCCGATCCCAAGCCCTGCTCTCAGCGCTTTGACTTTATCGGTCATTGACTTCACTGACAGTACACTTTGCTTATCAAGTACATTAAATGTGATTGGCGGTGCGGCTAACGCACTGTCTCTTACCGTAACCACCGTGTATTGGCGCCTTACATCAGGACAAAGCGGATCATCATGCTGCAAGATAGGATGGCTGGGACTCGTTACCCAATTCATACGCACCTTACCAACAGGTATCATCTTAATTTCATTGGGAACTGACGGCTGCGCGGGTGACAGTAGGAGATCAACCCTGCCGCTCATTAGCGCTTCCCAACCGCCAGCTAAGATCTCTTCACAAAAGTGCAATCGCGTTGGCGCTTGGGCGGTCAGTTCGGGTACGAGCGGCAATAGTCGGTCGAGATCCAGAATTCCGTCATATCCCAAGTTCAGATCCAGCTCCCAGCCATGCGCGGTACTGACCGCATCCGCAACCATTTCATCTGCCGCTAATAACAATTGTCTTCCACGAGCAAGCAGCACTTCTCCGGCTTTGGTAAAGGCAGCTTTATGACCAGAGCGATCAAATATAACAATGTCGAGATCCTGTTCGAGCTTCTGAACCTGGTAGCTAAGTGATGACGGTGCGCGCTGCAGTTCGTCTGCTGCGGCGGCGAAGCTGCCACGGCGATCAATTGCATCTAACACCAATAGTGCTTCAAAGGACAATAGCTTGTTCATGGCACTCGTTTACCTCACAACTCAACAGAAAAATAACGGTAGCTAAATCAATAACCAGAAGCAACTTAAACAATGACACACTGGTAAAATAAGCGCATGGATTCGGAAATATCATGGCTAATTCATGACCAACGTTAGCGCGTTCACTATGCAAGTGACGGCCTGCGCAGTATAATCCGCTACCCATTTTGCAACGACCTATCCTATGAACCGCTTTCCTTTCATTTTTGTTTTCGCCGGCGCGATCTGTTTTTTGCCCTTCGTTAACTCGCCAATAGCGCTTATTCTCGGCATGTTAGTGTCGGTCTTTGGCCAACGCCCAGATCACCTTCCTATCGCGGCATGGAGTAAGAAACTGCTGTCATGGTCCATCATTGGCCTGGGTTTTGGCATTGAGCTAAAGAGTGCATTTGCGACCATATCCAACAGTATTGGCCTGATCTTCGTCAGCATTTTTGCGACGCTGGGCTTGGGTTACCTTGGTGCGAAGTTACTAAAAATGGATGCGAAAACCGGTCACCTGATTTCCAGCGGAACCGCGATTTGTGGCGGCAGTGCCATAGCGGCTGTCGGTCCTGCCATCGATGCTAAACCACCACAAATGTCGCTGGCGCTGACCACCGTCTTTATTTTAAATGCGATCGCGCTATTTATCTTCCCGCCAATTGGTCACGCATTAAATTTGGATCAGAACACCTTTGGTGTATGGGCGGCGATTGCGATCCACGATACTAGCTCAGTCGTTGGCGCGGCGTCCGCTTACGGTGAGGAAGCGCTGCAAGTTGCCACCACGACCAAGCTATCACGTGCGTTATGGATCATTCCGGTGGCATTTATTAGTGGCTTAATGTTTCGCTCTGGTGGAAAGAAAATGGCGATCCCAACCTTCATTCTTTGGTATATCGCGGCGATGATTTTCGCTTACTTGGTGCCACAGCTTTCTACAGCCTACGGCTACATCTTCCTTGGCTCGAAACAACTGTTAGTGGTGAGTTTGTTCTTGATTGGGTCTACGATGACGGCGGAACAATTTAAACAAGCCGGCTGGCGTCCCATCGCGCTCGGTGTTGGACTTTGGGGGATCATTAGCGTGGCAAGTTTGCTGTATTTAACAGCGCCTTGATACACCGTCGATGAATAAGCCTTACGTTAGATAAAATAGAGACATTACTGCCTTACTAAACCATTCCACCAGCTTACATGAGTAGGCTGGTGCGACACATGGCTTTATACATGCAACGGTTAAACCTATACGCTAGTGCGGTTAGAGATGAGAAAGCTTAAGGGGCTCGGCGAAGCAACAGCGTTGTCGCGCTAATAAACGCTGCGAGCAGCAATAGCGAACTGAATAATCCTTTCAACAATGTTGCACCGATCACGGCCGCGACCACCAGCAACACTAACAATCCATTGACCATATTACGTACCTGCGTTGAGACAACTTATGACGCACTTCGCTAAGGCTTTCTACCCCATCACTCCATCAGCGTAAAAGAAGCAACTAAATAGCTAGGCGTTATCACTATGTTGCCTGCCTCAAACAGATAAAAAAAATGCCCATTGTTCCTTAGATAGAACCAATGGGCATATTACGCAATGTAAAACTGTGGCTAACTGTTGTTACGAATTTCCGCGAGCAAGTTGTGTTTATTAAGCAAGCGGTACATGGTCGCACGTGATACGCCTAACTCTTTCGCTGCCGATGATATCTTACCCTGATGGCTTTCAAGCACATTCAGCAAGGTTTCTCTCTCTGCGTCATTCTTTGCTGAGCGCAAGCTTGCACGACTGCGGTTACCGTCGGGCATATCAAAGTGACTAACATCAATGCTGTCACCTTCACTCATCAGTGCTGCACGTTTAACCTGGTTCATCAACTCGCGACAGTTGCCAGGCCATTCGTACTGAGTCAATAACTTAAGCGCATCCTCAGTGTATCGCGTCGCCGAAATGTTGTATTCCGCACGGAACTCGCTCAGATATTGATCCGCCAACAGTGGAATATCGAGCATACGCTCACGCAAACTCGGTACACGAATATGCATCACATTCAGACGGTAATACAGCTCTTGTGAAAATGTCCCTTCTTGCACCATGGCTTCCAAATCCACATTGGACGAAACCACAATACGTAGCTCAGGCATTTCTTGGCTAAAGTCTTTGTTTTCGAGAGCTTGTAGATACCCCAGTAACTGGGTTTGCAGTGCCGGCGACAACATTTCAATGTTGTTGATGTAGACCGTGCCTTCAGCAAACGCGGGATTGTTTGGAACAATAAACTCTAACTCTTCAATCGCGTTCGCATTTAACACATGCAAAATGGTTGAGCGTCGGCTCGATTGCAAGTGAATTTCTTCTGCAATCATGGCTTTGCCTACACCCGGTTCACCGGTGATCACCACATGCATATCCGTCATCGCTACGCGGCGAACCAACTCACGCAACTGTGCAGCTGCTTTCGATTCACCCAAGATCCCCGGACGTTCAGAATGACGAACGCTGCCGACAACCGTGGTTTCGATCTCTAGCATCCCTTGCTGATGGCCAAGCGTTGATAATAGTTGGCTATGTGGGATCGGCGTTGTGAAATAATCGACACAGTAGTTGTTGATAAAAGTACAAATAGCACTCAAATTCAGTTGCTGGCGATTGAGCAAAGCAATCCAACGCACTTGGGTCGTTTTGCTCGCACGTTGCGCAATACTTTGAATACTAAAATCGTTACTACTCAAATCAACAACACAAATGCAAGGACTCATTGACTGCAACATCTCATCAGCAGCCCGCAAGTCATAACAGCAATGTGTCGCCCAACCCTGTTTCTCTAATTGGGCCAGCCATGGCTCGTAATTACAACCGATAGCGATCAGTCTGGCGTTCTCTTTGCGAATATCTTTAAATGTTGCCACTGATTTCCCCTTCACAATCAATACATCAGGCAGACTCGGCATTAATCATTGTACGAAAAATGTCTCATATCATGTCTCATTATTGAGTCAGCAATATAAAACATAGCATGAAACCATGTTTTAGCCAGAAAGCACCTGACATAAAATCCCTTATGCGCATTAATTGATATTCAGTGACGAAAAAGTTAGTCATCGATGGCATCAATTAAGGGCAGCGACATAATGCCTACTCCCCTTTTTTGCGTCAACCTACGAATACAATCGTTTGGCTCACTTGATGTAAATATCAGCAAACACCTACTCGATTGTTTAACGCTAACTACAACACGCTATTAAAGCGTGCAAAGCCTTCTTCTAAATCGCGAATAAGATCATCAGGATCTTCTAACCCAATATGTAAACGCAGCAATGGTCCTGCTAATTCTGGTTTGGTTGCAGTACGTAGGGAGGCAATATCCTCGTTCGCCAGGATCAAACTTTCGAACCCACCCCATGAGTAACCCATACTAAAGTGCGACATGCCATCTAGCATCGCAGTTAGCGCTTGGGTATTACCGCAATTGAGGACCACAGAAAACAGTCCGTTACAACCAGTAAAGTCACGTTGATAAAACTCGTGCCCTGGGCATGTCGGAAATGCGGGGTGGCGAACGTGATCCACTTCTGGTCGTTCACTGAGCCACTGCGCCACGCGAATACTGTTTTCTTGATGCTGTCGTAAACGCACGCCTAACGTTCGTACGCCACGAAGAGCTAAATATAAATCATCTGGGGAGGTACACTGCCCCATTAAATAGCTATTTTCCCGGAGTTGATCCCAATATTTTTCAGAAGCAACAGCCGTACCCAACATAACATCCGAGTGACCTACAATATATTTGGTCGCAGCTTGTATAGAAATGTCGACACCATGTTCAAATGGCGAGAAATTGATCCCCGCGCCCCAGGTGTTATCAAGCATTACAATAATGTCTTTCTCATGGGCGATCTGAGCCAATGTTGGTACGTCTTGCACTTCCATGGTGTAAGAGCAAGGTGACTCCAAGAACAAAATGCGAGTATTCGGCTGGATCAGATCGCGGATCCCTTCACCGATCATGGGATCGTAATAGGTCGTTTCGACACCCATCTTTTTAAGCACTTTATCGCAATAGTCTCGTGTTGGCTCATAAACGCCATCCACCATTAGGATATGATCGCCTTGCTCAACAAAAGCCAAAATAGCATTGGTGATCGCCGCCGTACCACAGGGATATAACGCGCAACCTGCGCCACCTTCGAGTTCAACCATGGCTTCTTGAAAGGCGAATGAGGTTTGGGTGCCACGACGCCCATAGAACAATGTATGACCACCACGGTTTTTGATCGCGTTCGATTTCTCTTCGACCGTGTTGAAAACGACGGTAGATCCACGGCTAACCGGCGGGTTCACCAATCCTTGTGTCCAACGTTTGCTACGTCCTGCGGTAACAATCCGAGTATCGAGTTTTTCCTTTCTCATTCCATGCGCCTAGTGACTTGTCTTATATAGGGTTCTAACTTACTCACTGCGCATCTAAACAGCAAGCAGTTCCATCTTACGACTCTGACTTAATTATGACCGCACGTTATATCAGGCTATTGTGTGCGTAATGTAACGCCCCACTGAATCAAACCCAGTCGACAAATTTCGACAAAGCCCGTGCATGAGAGGGAAAAATAGGGTAATTTTGGCCAACACTTGTACGCTGAAATCATTTGTACACTAAGCATGTATTAACCACGAGTCATATCTACATTGAAATATCGTAACTCTTGCCGTGAGACAAATTGGCACGTTGAAAACCCGACTTCCGCTATTGCGAGTCGACTTGAGCCCCATTTCAACGCGACACGTCCAGTTCAAACCAAAAACCCTTACATTTCCCCTAAGCAGTTAGACAAACGCTGGCAGGTGATTAATTGTGAGAAAGCACGACACGAGCTGTTTGACGATAAAGCGCAACATGACATGTACCGCTACCAAAAGAACATCGAGAACTACATTGGTACGGTGAAATTGCCCGTTGGACTCGTTGGCCCATTGCGGGTCAACGGCCTTCATGCGAACAATGACTTTTATCTCCCTTTGGCGACAACTGAAGCAGCGTTGGTCGCCTCGTATAACCGAGGCGCTCAGCTTATCACGGAATCTGGCGGAGCCAGTGCGATGCTGATCAGCGAAGCGGTCATGCGAACGCCGGGGTTTTGTTTTCAATCCCTCGCCGAGGCTGGTCAATTCGTTGCCTGGGTATCGACTCAGCATGATGTTTTCAGAGATATTGCAAACCAAACGACCAATCATGGCGAGTTACAAAGTGTTGGCGTAAACATGGACGCCAATAACGTGTACCTGGTGTTCGAGTTCACCACCGGAGATGCCTCTGGGCAAAATATGGTGACCATCGCCACTAACGCGGTGTTTAATTACATACTTGAGCACTCGCCGATAACACCGCAGTACGCTTATGTCGAAGCCAATCTTTCCGGTGATAAAAAAGCCACCGCGCAAAGTCTTCGTAACGTGCGCGGCAAAAAAGTCAGCGTCGAGGTGGTCGTCCCTAAAGAACTCGTCAAAAAACGCCTTCACACCAGCGTTGATGCGATGGTGAACTATTGTCGTTTGTCTGCTACTGGCGGCGTGATCAGTGGCTCGATAGGTGTTCACGGTCATTACGCCAACGGCCTTGCCGCGCTTTACATTGCCTGCGGTCAAGATGCCGCGTGTGTCGCGGAATCGGCTGTGGGGATCACGCGTCTTGAACATAGTGCCAACGGCGACTTGTACGCTGCGGTTACCCTGCCCAATTTGATGGTGGGCACCGTGGGTGGCGGAACAGGTCTGCCAAGTCAAAGTGCTTGCCTTGATATTCTCGGCCTTAACGGCGCAGGAAACGCGAAAGCATTGGCCGAAGTAACGGCGGGACTCTGCCTTGCTGGCGAGCTTTCTATTATCGGCGCGCTGAGTGCGGGGCATTTCTCGCGTGCTCACCACAAACTTGCCCGCCATAACAAGCCAAGCTAACTTACCCATTGCTCCAAAGCCTCGCGACTTTGCGGGGCTTGTTATTTCCTTTCTTTTTTCTCCGGCTCTCTGTAAAGATAAATGTCTAGCGAGTACAGCGACGATTTTCCCGCAGGCAAGATAAATCTCGTTCTAACCACGTAAAACGATTTTGCTGATTGCATCGTTCCAACGGCCACCGTTACTATAGCGACATATCATCTAAGGAGAATAATAATGAAAGTTGCCTTTATCGGACTTGGCACCATGGGCTACCCAATGGCTGGTCATCTCGTAGCGCAAGGCCACGATGTCACGGTGTACAACCGCACCACCGAGAAAGCAGCCCGATGGGCTAGCGAACATCAAGGTAGCTATCAAGAAACGCCAGCTCTTGCCGCGCAAGATGCCGACATCGTTTTTACCTGTGTTGGCAATGATGACGACGTACGCCAAGTATTCAATGGCGAACACGGCATTTTAAAATCTGTTCGTGCCGGTACTCTCTTGGTTGATCACACCACCGCTTCGCCAGATGTTGCAATAGAAATCGCAGAGCTTGCAAAGCAAATTGATTGTCGATTTATCGATGCGCCTGTCTCCGGAGGCGAAGCCGGTGCCGTGAATGGCGTTTTGACCGTCATGATCGGTGGTGATGCGGCTGACTTTGCCAAAGCTGAGCCAGTCATGCGCGCTTACGCAAAATCAATGTCGTTGATGGGCCCTGTCGGTAACGGCCAAATCACAAAAATGGCAAACCAAATTTGCATCGCCGGTGTGTTGCAGGGCTTGTCAGAAGCCGTGACACTAGCAAGTCAATCAGGTCTTGATATCGACAAAATGGTTGATGTACTCAAACATGGCGCGGCTGGCTCGTGGCAAATGGAAAACCGCGCTTCGACCATGAACAAACGTGAATTTGATTTCGGTTTTGCGATTGACTGGATGCGAAAAGACTTAGGAATTTGCTTTGATCACGCCCAAAAGATTGGCGTCGAATTACCATTAGCCAAGCAAGTTGACGCCAAGTATGCCGAGCTACAACAGCAAGGGCTAAATCGCTGCGATACTTCAGTGTTAATCAAGCAGTACGACAGTGAGTAAGCCCCGCTCTCGCCAATTTGCTTTTCAACGCCGCATCTATTTGCGGCGTTTAGCGACGTTTGCTGAGCGCTTAACCTCACGCTGGGTATGTTCGGCCTCAGGACGTCTAGCCATTGTGGTATTTTCAGTCGCGACGTTATGTCCGATAACCGTTAATGCCAATACGGTGGAATCGGTCCGCTTACTTAACTATACCGACAACTACGGCAACGTTCGCATCCGACATCATGCTGGATTTGATTTGCCCGATCCCTTTATCGTAAAAGGACACCTCAATCTTGAAGGCGCTGCGCTAACGCGTCTACCGAATACATTAACCGTCGCTGGCAACCTAAATCTCGCGTATACCGAGATCACTAAACTACCGCGCTGGATCACAGTGGGTGGCTTTATTAATTTAAACCACTCGAAAGTCGCGCTACTCAATCCCGGCTTACACGTTCGAGGCGATCTTTCCTTAATTGGCACGCCTTTATCGGTATTACCGCAACGTCTGACCATTGATGGAAACCTCTACCTTGGCGGCAGTGCCATCACCGAATTTCCTGCGGATCTCGTCGTCCATGGCAACGTGTACCTGGGTGGAAACTCGATGCCAACCATTCCAGCTGACACACAAATCAACGGCATGATTTACTACTAGCAGCTTGCGCCAACAGGTATTGCACCAACATCAATATCTAACATCCAAAAACACAAGTACTACCGCCTAACTAACTGTTGTCATTTCTGCTTTTTTTCTCAAGCGCGCAACCCTCGTCTATTCTTTATATGAGCAACAATTAACAGTGCATCACTGATCAAACTGTGGCAAAGCGAGGATATATGCGGTTTCAATCTCCGGCTAACTTGCAGCTTGTTTCTTCGCGACTGATCGCATTGGTCTCTGAACTGGGCTACGCCAACGCGAGTGAACTTTCTCAAACGTCCCCTCTTTCACCGCAAGAAAAAGACTTGCTGGCGTTTGCTAGCCGCTGCTATTTGTCACAACAACGCGAAATCACCGAAGCGCGAGAAGCCATAAAAGCCGCACACAAAACCTTCAAACATGCACACCGTAATTTAGCGCTTGCACTTAAGGCACTGGATCTGCATTTCGAAGTGCTCAATCAGTTGCTCTCTCCGCGCAATGAAGTTCCCATGCGCTTCGCACTCGAACCGCTGGTTGCTGCATTGGGCAGTATCGATATCGACCAAAACAAACTCGCCCTAACCGCCATAGATAACACACTCAACAAAGGAAGGCGCATTGCCCAGTCGCTTTACGAGCAAGTCTTTCCCCCGCACCCTTGCCTCACAGAGTGCCATCATTATCACCTTAAACCAGGTGCACTTGGCCACTTCCTGCAATGGTATGATGGGATCGATAGCCATTGCACTGATGTAGAAAATCAGCAACAAAGCTACGCTATTGCGGCGACTAAACGCAATGAATGCCTTAATACGTATCGAAGGGTGATTAATGACTGCGCTAAGGTGATGGATGAATTTATCGTCCATAGTGCTACCAACCAGCGTCAGTTCGTCGACAATGCCATCGCTTTAGTCGAAGGACTGACGATAGACCGTTCAGATACTCACGCTATGTGCAGTGACGAACTATCGCTTTTCTCTTGTGACACCAACAAGTTAACCATCGAGCGCAATCCTCTCCATGGCAAATTATCGGTTTAACGGCAAGCATCTGTCTGCGCTTTTTAAACAGCGCCATAATTACGCCAAACAGACTTGCAGTAATGTCTGCTCGAAAAATAACCGCAGTCAAACACTCTCGCCGATAACGTTTTGCCGTAAAATATGAATTAGGATATAGATATTTTAGGCGTCAAGGATCACCGCATGAACAGCCCCTCAACGAAACGACAAACCACTGAGGACAGTATCGCGCAAC
Source organism: Thaumasiovibrio occultus (assembly GCA_019703815.1). Taxonomy (GTDB): domain Bacteria; phylum Pseudomonadota; class Gammaproteobacteria; order Enterobacterales; family Vibrionaceae; genus Thaumasiovibrio; species Thaumasiovibrio occultus. The sequence goes on from AP023053.1 coordinate 687,089, forward strand.
ACACGCCAATACCGAGGGGGATCTGTATATCTCACGACGAATGGTGACGAAATACATGACCGAGCTAAACAGCCACTTGTGCTGAAAAATCAAACCCAGTTAACCTACAGAGTCGTCATTTACATGTATATTAAATCAATAACCGCATAATTTATTGACATATTGCTAACAAAGCAGTCCCACTTTGACCTATTGAAATGCTAAACTAGCCGAAACATGGGAGTTTCTTTTTTATGATGCGCTTGGTATTTCACTTTTTCTTTTTTTCCTTTCTATCGCTTTCGGTTTTTGCACAATCCTCCAGTGTTTATAACGAGTGGACTAGTACGATTGGCGACAAAATTGCGGCACTTGAAAAACAAGAACAAACACCGGATGTCGTTGCACAGTTAAGTCAGTTTCTTGTTGCCCGTGATGAGCTCAACGAGATCTCACTCGCCACATCGCAACAACAGAAGTTCGAACAAATTTCCGCCAACTTTACCGCCGAGCAGGACCGTCTCAACAAAGCGATTGAAGACTTTTCGACCCAATCCTTCCCGCGTTATAACACCTTAGATAACGATGCATTAGCGCTTGCGATTGAAGAGCAAACCCGGCGCGTCGATCAACTGCAGATCCAACGGCGTGATTACCGTGCCGAGCGTGACAACATTGACAAGGTCGTTAAAGAATACGACTCGCGACTGTCAAATCTTGAAAAAGAGCTCGACAAAGCCAACCGGGAGCTCGTACGCCACAGCGATATCACCCAGAACGAAGGCCTATTTGCCGCTATACACGCTGCTTACTATCAATCGCTCATTGATAGCTTCAAAGCCGAATATCAATCGGCATCGAATCGTTTTGTACTGAACGAACTTAACCAAGAACTGACCAGCCTTGAGTTAGAAGCGCGCCAAGCGTATCTCAACAATCTTACCCGCACCTTGCGTGAGCGTGAAACCCAGTTAGTCGAGCCGGATACTGAGGGCGACGGCGAACAAGAGGTGATTGAGTCGGACAGCACTCAACCGGATGTGATCCGTAACTTACTGAATGAGAATCAACGCACTCAGCAATTTATCGCGGTAACTCAATCGCAGACTCAACAGATCCGCACCCAACAAAATGAGACCAAACGCGAACAACAAACCATCGATAAAACCCGTAGCGAATTCGACCAAATCGCCCAGTGGCTGCAGTTAAGCCCCGCGTTTAGCGAAACCTTTCGCACCCGTGTTGCACAGCTGCCAAGCCCAGCACCTACGCTAACGCTGGAAAAAGAGATAGCGCAAAGCCAAATTTCTAAGTTTGAGTATCAACAGCGCCTCAATGCCGTGACTGAACTACCGCAACCTACCGACGATAGCGGGTTAAGCGAAGAAGAAATCAATTCCCGCACCCAACTTCGCCAAGAGCGCACGAAATTATTGCAAGACGCAATTGCCAAAGTCGACGAGCTGATCTTCGAGCAAGCCACCTTACAATTGCTATATGAAGAGTTGAATACCGATCTGTCGTCACTAAAAGAGCAAGCAGAAAAACAACTGTTCTGGGCCCCTAACGTCAGCCCGGCGAGTAAGAGTTTACTACCCGCCCTGGGCGATAATCTCGTTTGGTTTTTCCATCCGCAAAACTGGGCCATGCTCTTTCCATTGATCATCAATAGCGACATCACGCTACTGGCATTTACCGCCTTGGTTATATTGACAACCTTGGTTGTGCTCAGCCGCGCCAAAAAACGCTGGCACGCCTACTTGGAGCGCTCTGTCACTAAAATTGGCAAAGTAACCCAAGACAGCATCCGTTTTAGCTACTTAAACGTGCTTTGCTGTTTCTTACTTGCCTGGCCTATTGCCTTCCTGTTTAGCGTGGTGGGCTATGTGTTCGAGTCGGGATGGCAATATCCGTTTTGGCATCACTTTGGCCAAGCAATGACAATACCGATGTCGTTGGTGGTGTTCTTCTTTATTCGTGAATTAGTCAGACCAAACGGCTTACTTATCGCTCACTTTGGCTGGGATGAAGACAACGTCAATCAAGCGTTTCGTTTGTTTCGTCGCTTGATCATGTTCTATGTCCCCTTGACCATTATTCAGCTGTTTGCCCAGTTCTACAGCGATAGCGACGTGAACGCGACGATCGGTCGTTTAGCCTTTATCGCCAATAACCTGTCGATCAGCTTCTTCCTCTATCGAATGTGGCAACTGAAACTGCCGTTGACCTATGGCAATTTGCCAAAAGGGAAAATCCATTTCGGTCACCATATTTTTTGGGGCTCGCTCACCGTGTTACCGCAGGTATTGTCCTACACTGCCCTTCGCGGCTACTTAGGTGCATCACAGACCGTAATGAGCCATTTGGAAACCAGCGCGTTTCTCGGTGTAATTTCCTTACTGATCTACTTTTTGGTTAAGCGCTATATGCTCATCCAAAAACGCCGTTTAGCTTTTGAACGTGCGAAAGCCAAACGTTTGGAAATTCTGATGCAACGCCAAGCGGAGACTGAAGAAGGCGACACTGCGGTTCACCGCGATCCGCAAATTGAAATTGAAGATGTTGAGATTGACCTCGATAAGATCAGCGCGCAATCTTTACGTCTCCTTCGCTCGTTGCTGTTTATCGTCTATTTGATTGGCTTAACCGTGTTCTGGGCCGATCTGTACCAAGCGTCAGCACTTTTACAAGACGTGGTGCTATGGGATGGGGCGAATACCGTACAAGGGCTCAATGAACTGTCATCGATTACGCTACGAAGTATCGTGTTAGCCATACTTACCTTGGTATTGACGCTTATTTTATCTCGCGATGCCCCTGCGGCGATGGAGCTGTTGATCTTGCAGCACTTATCGCTAAGCCCTGGCACCGGTTACGCCATTACTACCCTCACCCGATACATTATTATCACCACGGGTATATTGGTAGGCTCAGCGTACGTGGGCTTTGATTGGTCTAAGATGCAATGGCTCGTCGCCGCGCTCGGTGTTGGTTTGGGCTTTGGCTTACAAGAGATTTTCGCCAACTTTATCTCAGGTCTTATTCTTTTATTCGAGCGCCCAATACGCATAGGTGACACCGTCACCATTCGTGACCTGACCGGCGTGGTCGGTAAGATAAAAACCCGTGCGACCACGATTGTCGATTGGGACAGAAAAGAAGTGATCGTGCCCAACAAAGCGTTCGTTACCGAGCAGTTTGTTAACTGGTCGCTGTCTGATGCCATTACCCGTGTGAAAATTGCGATTAGTGTCAGCTATGTCGCTGATAGTGATTTTGTCACCGAGCTATTGTTTGAAGCGGCTGAAGAGTGTGAACTGGTTTTGGATAACCCAGCACCGGAAGTGTTCTTCCTTGGGCTAACCGCGAATACTCAAGAGTTTGAAGTCCGTGCCTATGCGGCGGAAACCGGTCACCGCTTAACGCTCACCCACGATCTTTATACCAAGATTAAGTCGCGCTTTGTTAAGCATGGTATCGAACTTGCGCCGCCTCAGCTTCAGGTCAACATCGCACGCAATGAACACCAAAAACGGCCAAAATATTCTGGTGCAAAAGCAACACGCAGGCATTACGCTGCAGACTAACGTCGTAACTGGCCTTAACATCTGACTAAAAAAGCCCTGCTCTGCAGGGCTTTTGTACTTAAGAAACCGACATTACTTATGTAAAGAGTGGGACATACAGCGTATTCAACGTGGCGTTCGTTTTACCACTGCTCGGTAAACAAATGATTTGAATTACCCACCTCGTCGGTAGCTATAGATTGAGCCACTCATGCGCTGATAAGGTGGGTCTTCGGCATGCGGATCTATGATGAGATTACCAAAAGGGCGAAATACCCCTATCTCGTCAAAGACAAAACGGTCGAGTTCAATATAGATCCCTTTTTCTGTGACATAAACTGACTCGGCACCAATTTCACTTAAGTAATCTGGCCATTTCGACTCTGGCACCACCGCCATATCGTGGCTTGCAGCCTTGCTGATCGCATCAAATGCGCCTTCCAATTGCGCCATATCGAAATCGTGCGATTTATATTCTTGAGTACAGCCACCTAACGTAAACGCAGTGACAAACAGCAATAGTAGTTTTTTCATTATTATTTCTTTACATATCCTAACCAAGCGCCGACATCATTCCTTATATCGGTAGCGCTACCAAGTTGCTAAAGTTTCGCTTCATATCAACTGCGATTGACTTCAAACTGCGGGCTAAATCAGTGACGCTATCTATAACCAGTGATGATCTAGGTCACAATGTCAGCCCATAGTAGTGACCTCGAACACGAGCCAACTGATCAAAGTATCGATTAATCAGCGTGATTCGCGGATTTTCTTTACCAATTGAGCTCGTATAAGCGTAGAACATGGGATTCCGTTTTGTACTGGAATTAGTAAATATTATCGGCAGGCGTGAATAATGTTTTAGGTCGGCGCTTCGTTTATTGCGGTTACATCAATCGATAACTCTGTACTCCCGACGCCAGAGTTTCAATCGCCGCAGTTATTGGCCTCGCCAGTACTTAGGTTTTAGAAACGGCATCTTAGCAACGCGCATCGCGACACGTTTTCCGCGCACCTCGGCGAAAATCGGTGTCTCTAGCGCTGCGGCATCGACGTCGACATAACCCATCGCAGCAGGTCTATTCATCGTCGGTCCAAATGTGCCTGAAGTCACCTGACCCACTAATCTATCCTGAGCGTCAAACAACAAGCATCCTGCACGAACCGGCGCTCGAGTTTCGCCAGTCAGCCCCACGCGGATTTTAGTGACTGTGTTTTGCTCGAGCTGTGAAAGAATAACCTCACCCCCTAAAAAGCCACCTTTGCGCTCCCCCTGACGGCGGCTTGGACTGATCGCCCAGGTTAAATTTGCTTCTATTGGGGTGGTCGACATATCTATATCTGAGCCATACAAACACAGTCCCGCTTCTAACCTTAAAGAATCTCTGGCGCCTAAACCGATCCATTCGACATCGGGGTCAGTGACTAGCCGCGTGGCGAGCGCTACCGCATCACTGGCGGATACGGCGATCTCAAATCCATCTTCACCGGTGTAGCCCGACCGACTTACGCGGCACGCAAATCCGGCAAGATCTATCGTCGTCGAATCCATGAATACCATTTCATGAACCTTAGGGTTTAGCGCTGCTAAACAATCAACGGCTTTAGGCCCCTGTAATGCAAGCAACGCATGATCGCTTAACTCAGTAACAGTGACGCCTTCACCCGCATGCCCTGACAGATGATTGAGATCAACACTTTTACGCGCAGCATTCACCACAAGGTAGTAGCCTTCTCCGGTGTTCGTGATCATCAGATCGTCGATAATTCCGCCATCATCATTGGTCAGTAGCCCATAACGCTGCTGGCCAACGGGGAGACCAATCACATCTATCGGCATGAGAGATTCAAGGACATGTGCTGCTTTGGGGCCAGTTACCAACACTTGCCCCATGTGGGACACATCAAATAAACCGGCGGCCGCACGACAATGGAGATGTTCATGCTTCAACCCTTTTGGATACATCAACGGCATCTTGTACCCCGCGAACTCAACCATTTTGGCTCCGCCTGCAAGATGTAAATCGAATAACGGGGTTTGCTTGATTAGTGTGGCCATGCCTTCCTCCTGAAACGTACCGGCTTTCCATTCGCAGTTCGTCACCAGTAATGCGTTGAAGCGCGGCGACACATTATCGAAGTTTAGGCACGATTCACGACAACCCCCAACGCGGCGATACATTTTTACTACACTTAACAAGCCACTAAGCAATACGGGCCTGCGCACCAATAACTGCTGTTCATTGGAGCTCCACCTCGGACACAGCCCTAGCTTTGGCTACATCCAGTAAGGTCAAATGACGTACGAATTTCGCACTCACAGGTAAGGTAACGAGAAGGACGGTAGTAATGACAGCAAGGAGCGCCGCACCAACCAACAACGATTTTGCCAAGCGCCATATTGGTATCAGTGCCGAGAAAGAAGCCTTATTACTCTCATCCCTTAACGTCGTGAGCCTAGACCAACTCGTTGAACAAACCGTACCTGCTGCTATTCGGCTTCCCACGCCTTTAGCACTACCCGAACCATTAACAGAGCCCGAATTGCTGGCACAGCTAAAACAGATCGCCAGTAATAATAAGATCTATCGCTCATTTATTGGCCAAGGCTACTACAATACGTTTACGCCTAGCGTGATATTACGAAACGTATTGGAAAACCCGGGGTGGTATACGGCTTACACGCCGTACCAACCAGAGATCTCACAAGGCAGGCTGGAAAGTTTGCTTAATTTTCAGCAGATGATCATGGACATGACCGCCACGGATGTCGCTAACGCCTCATTACTCGATGAAGCCACTGCGGCCGCTGAAGCGATGACCCTGTGTAAACGGGCATCGAAGCATAAAAGTCAGGCGTTCTTTGTTGATCAAGATATTCATCCGCAAACCCTTGCTGTACTGATGACCCGTGCTGAATTTATTGGCATTGAACTGATTGTCGATGTGGCTAGCCAGTTAACGGAACATGCGGTGTTTGGTGCCCTACTTAACTATCCGGGCTCCTCCGGTAATGTGCAAGATCTCACACCGCTCATTGAACAAGCTCATCAGAACAATGCATTGGTCGTGGTAGCCACGGATTTACTCGCCCTGACGATACTCACCCCTCCGGGCGAAATGAAGGCAGATGTGGCAATCGGCAGCGCACAGCGTTTCGGTGTACCTATGGGTTTTGGAGGGCCACATGCCGCTTTTATTGCAACCACTGATAAACTCAAACGCATGTTACCCGGCAGGATCATTGGGGTATCGAAAGACAGTCACGGCAATACCGCGCTGCGAATGGCGATGCAAACCCGCGAGCAACATATTCGCCGAGAAAAAGCGACGTCCAACATTTGTACCGCGCAGGCATTGCTTGCCAATATCGCTGCCTTCTATGCGGTTTATCATGGTTATACTGGCTTACTCGACATTGGGCGTCGCGTTCACTTTCTCACGCAGGTATTGGCGAGCAGTTTAAACCAACAAGGTTACCCCATCGCGAATCCGCACTTTTTTGACACCATCACGGTTATCAGCGAAGACAACACTGAAGAGATTTATGCGCGAGCATTGGCGCGTGAGATAAACCTTCGCTATTACTCCAATCGATTGGGCATTAGCCTTGATGAAACGAGCACCATTGATGATGTCATCGATTTGCTCAACGTATTCCAGCAAAATACAGATGCCACAGCGCCAGCGAACGCATTGCATTTGGACCACGATGAAATCAGAGCGCGTATAGAGCAGCTGACGTCAACAGTACGCTATCAACTTCCAGACCGTTGCCAGCGTAAAAGCACATACCTAAACCATCCGGTGTTTCATCGCTATCAGAGCGAAACCCAGTTGATGCGTTATATAAAGCAGCTCGAAAACAAAGACTTTTCCCTTACCCATGGCATGATCCCATTAGGCAGTTGCACCATGAAACTCAATGCCGCCACAGAAATGCTGCCGATCAGCTGGCCCGAATTTAATCAAATTCATCCATTTGCACCAAGCGAGCAAACCCGAGGGTATCAACAACTCACCACCACGCTCAGTGAATGGCTGTGTGAAATCACCGGCTATGACAGTATTTCACTTCAGCCCAACTCAGGCGCGCAAGGCGAGTATGCAGGCTTATTGGCGATACAGCGTTATCATCAAAGTCGGGGCGATCATCATCGTACTATCTGTTTGATCCCAAGCTCAGCGCATGGTACCAATCCCGCGTCTGCGGCCATGGTGTCGATGCAAGTTGTTGTGGTGAAATGTGACGACAACGGTAATGTCGATCTGGACGATTTGCAGCGTCTTACTGCCGCGCACCAGCAAAACCTCGCTTGCATTATGATCACTTACCCATCAACGCATGGCGTCTTTGAAGAAAACGTTACGCAGATTTGCAAATACGTTCACACCGCCGGCGGCCAGGTGTATCTAGATGGTGCGAATATGAACGCACAAGTCGGATTAACCAGCCCGGGGCTTATTGGTGCCGATGTCTCTCACCTCAACCTTCACAAAACGTTTTGCATTCCACACGGCGGCGGTGGACCGGGTATGGGACCCATCGGTGTCAAAGCCCATCTAGCGCCATTTTTGCCGGGACACCCAATGCAAGCGAAAACGCAATCCGCTGTAGCAGCCGCGCCTTTTGGTAGCGCCTCAATCTTGCCCATCTCATACGCTTATATCGCAATGATGGGCGCATCTGGCTTAACCAAAGCAACCCAAATCGCCATTGCGAACGCCAATTATGTTATGGAACGCCTCGCGCCCTATTTCCCAATAGCGTATCGCGGCAGCAAAGGGCGTGTCGCGCATGAATGCATTATCGATATTCGGCCTATAAAGAAGTCGACCCAAATTAGCGATGAAGATATCGCAAAACGTTTGATGGATTACGGGTTTCATGCGCCCACCATGTCATTCCCCGTCGTCGGCACACTTATGATTGAACCGACGGAATCGGAAGATCTGAATGAACTCGACCGGTTTTGTGATGCGTTGATTGCGATAAGAAAGGAAATAGACAAAATAGAGTGTGGCGAGTGGCCGTTAGATGATAACCCGCTGGTTAATGCGCCCCACACGTATGTGGATTTGGCCTCTGCGGAGTGGCGCCACCCTTACAGTCGACAAGAAGCCTGCTTCCCGATGCCAAATCTATTCACTAACAAATACTGGCCAACGGTAAATCGGGTAGATAACGTATTCGGCGATCGTAATTTAATCTGTAGTTGCCCGCCACTGTCCGATTATGAGTAAATTATCTCACTTACTGTCAGTGGCGAAATACCCGTAAAGTGCACTCTTTGCTTCGGCCGCTACATTACGTTAAAGGGCTTTTTCTGGTGAGCGCGAATTTGTATTTACGCTGTTCTCACTACACGCAGCCCATCAGCAAGGCGCGCAATATTAGTAATACCTCTCGCCCGAGTTCTTGTGGTTTTATTCACCAATTGTTCAAATTCACCACATAAACAAAAATTACGGACAAAAATGCGCAACGTATAATGCACATAACTGTGATGTGTATCGCAATATTGTTGACAGATTTCCAATCGGTAATATAATCGCGCTCTTTTTACTTTACTGCACCTAATTCATCGATGCGCACACTGCTTTCTTTTAGGTCTGGTTACGAGACTTACGTACGTGACATCTCTGTTGTATTCCTATTATTACTGCCTTTAACCGTAAGTAACGCGATTTCCATTTTTGCAGGCCACCTGTTTAACTTTGCCGATCTGGCTGACGTTGCGGGTAAGTTTTTCTATTTCTCTAATCTGCTCATTGGTATTTATCCAACCGCGCTGTGTGTGATCACGACCTATTACTTGTCTGTTAAACAACATGCCAGCCCGATGGTCGTTGTGCCTTATGCCTTAGTGATGTTCATTGCGGTGTCGCTATCGAATGGCCTCATTGCACCGTCAGGTTTTCCGAATAACCCGTTAGCTGCCCTGTGCTCGGCAGTGATTGCCGTCATTTGCTGTACCGCATTTCGTCTGTTTCCGTTAGATCCGTCTCGCATTGATTTTGTTCGCGATCTCTACAAACAAGTCGCGCACTTTTTTGCGTTTCTATTGCTCACGTATTTAAGCTCGAATGCCGTTACTTGGCTTATTGAGGAAAGTCATCAACTGCGCCAAGACATTGCGCTCGATCCTCTGACGTTCAGTGGCGGCTTAGCCTATCAGTTTATTCTTGGTTTGTTGGGCGCAGTGGGCATTAATGGGCACAATTTTCTTTTCCGAGCCAAACAGCAATTATACGCCGACACACAACTCAACATTGCCGCATGGCAGTCAGGTGACGCGCCCCTTAATATTTTAGGACAAGGCTTTTACGACGCTTTTATGTCGATTGGTGGTTCGGGGAACGCACTTAGCTTGTTACTGTGCATTTTGCTGTTTTCTAAAGAGCGTCGCCATACCACGCTCGCTCTATCTGCAATCCCTCTGGTGATGTTTAACATTAACGAGCTCCTGCTCTTCGGCCTACCGGTAATTTTCAACCCCATGTTGGTGATCCCGTTTATTTTTGTGCCATTAGCGAGTTTTGTTATTGTCTACGTGACAATGTCACTTGGACTTGTACCGCCTGCGGGTACAACGGTTGATTGGATGACCCCACCCTTTTTCAGCGGTTACCTAGCAACCCAAAACAGTGTCGCTGGCGTCATGCTGCAACTGACTGTGGTTGCTGTTGGCGTGATAATTTATCGCCCGTTCTACCTCAATTACGCCAGCGCCAGTCGTTTAGATAGTCGCTCACTGTTTCGTAACCACGAGATTGAGCGCAGCGTTCTCACTTCGTTCTTGGGCGATGTGACCCAATCCATGGGCGGGTATATCAGCAAGCACGATGTGAGTCGTCGTGTAAGCCGAATGCTCAGTCGCGGTGAATTCGTCATGTACTATCAGCCGCAGGTGTACTTAAATGATGAACGTCGCGTCGCGTTTGAATCACTGGTACGTTATCGCGATCCTAAGGGAAACATTGTCCCGCCAACGTTTATAAGCGATTTTCTTGAACTAGGGGCGATTAATCAGCTGGATCATATCGTAATTGATTTAGTGATCGCGGATATGAAAACCATGCCGTTAGATAGAGTCAGCCGCGTTGGGATTAACGTGTCCGTTGAAACAATCTCATCCACTGGCTTTGTCGATTATGTCACCGAGCGCCTTAACTTTTATCAGGTGCCAGCGGGTGCATTAGAAATCGAAGTCACCGAAGAAGCCATTTTAGATGACTTGACCCAGATCCAACGCAACATCGCAGCGCTGCAAGCGCTTGGCGTTAAAGTGGCAATTGATGATTTTGGTGCGGGTTATGCCTCCTTCCCTCACCTACTAAAATTCAACTTCGACAAAGTGAAACTCGACCGCTCACTATTGCTTAATACCAAGGAAGAGCGTGGCCAAAACTTGTATCAGTTATTGGCGAAGATCAGCGAGGTAACAGGGTGCTCACTCGTAGCGGAAGGCGTCGAAACCTTGGATGAGAAAACCTTCGTCCAAAGTTGTGGGATCAACATCTGCCAAGGTTATTACTTTGCCAAACCCATGCCGTTGAGCGACGCACAATCGTGGGCAATGGACGTCATGCAGCATGAGTCTCTGAGTTAACTCCGCTTAGAGCTTCAATTCTACTGTAACCCAAACCGATCACACTGAATAATAACAAAAAGGCCAGCCTCAATGAGGCTGGCCTTTTTATTCGATGTTGATATCTGACTTAGTTAACAAACACAGCCATTTCTTCAACCAACTCGTCAGCACCTTCTAGGTTAGCAACCAGCATACCTAGCTGACTCTTATGCGCGTCAGTTAGCTCAAGCTTGCCTTGAAGTACAGCATCCGCCAAAGGCTCTAGTGCCCAGCTGGTATCCAGATCAAGGTTTGCTTTGGCTAGGAAGTCCAGAGCTTCGGTGATCGTCGCTTCAGACTCGCTGCGGTCGCCATTATCGTGTTGCACTTGCGCCAGAATGAAACGGGCGTACGCGCGCTGCGCATCAAGGTAAGTATCACCTTCGTAGTAATCAAGCACGTCTTCAGCTTCGATGTAGATGTTCATCATCTGCTCATCGCCCATCAAGGCATAAACATCAGCGATCACTAGGTTTGGCCATAGCACGTCGTAGTCACGGTACTCGATAACCGCTTCATCTTCTGCATTACGCAGCGCCTGACGCGCATCTTCTTCTTGGCCTAAGTAGTGATAGCTGGTTGCAATACTTGCTTGTGCCACTGACAACCAGTTTGAATCGTCTTTCGCATCTTCTTGGGCAATCGCCAAACGCAGTTGCTCTAGCTGCTTCGCACTGTCTAGCTCAGGGAAGAACTCCATTGGTGACACGGTGTAGTCAAAGAAATCAACAGGGTTGGCTTCTTGCTCTGCCGCCATCGCTTTAAACAATGCATCGGCTTGACGCTTGTTGTCGCGAGCTGCATGGATCAACGCATCGTAAGTGTTGCGTTTGAAGGTGTCTTCATCGATTTCTTTCGCTGCTTCAAATGCTTCTAGCAACTTACCGTTGTACATCAAACGGTACGCAACCCAGCGTTGTAGACGGTAGTCTTCGAAATCGAACTCGTCAGCCAGCGCTTTGAGTGAATCGTTCGCACCACCGGTGCTGTCAACCGAGTCGTGAAGAATTGGCACGATGATCTTCACTTGACGCTCGTATGAGCTCGTTTGATCCATCATGTCGATAATGTTAAGGATATCGCCAGTCGCAAACATCCACGCTAGCGCATTTTCATCAAGCTCGTCTTGGTAAACATAATACGGGTCGAAATCGTCGTAGTACTTAGCAGAAAATTCAACGAGCTTAGACGCTTCCTCGTACTTACCGAAGCGGTACAAATTCTCAAGCAATTTGTACATCGGCTCTGGATCCCAGTAACCGCCAGCCGCCGCTTCTGCGACGAAAGTAAGCAGTGGGATGTCACCTTGAATTTGTTCGAAAACGGCAACTTGCGCGATCTTTCTTTCGATGTCATCACGCGTTAAACCGTTGAAGGTGAGTTTTTCGCTCGCCAACTGGCCCGCGATTTCAGTATCTGGATACTTATTGATGATCGTATCGTAAGCGGCAAGTACACTTTCATAAGTGTCTACGCTCGCTGCGCTGTTCTGGCCTAGCGCCAAAACTGCATTAACATATGCCTGATTAGCCAATGACTCTTGCTCGCCAGGTTGAGTCGTAACACAACCCGTAAGCGCAAGTGCAGTTAGTAAAGCAACCGCTGTTTTTTTCATTATATTTTCCTACCTTTTCCGTTTGGTTCTGCGACAGGTTGTTTGTTTCTTCGTTAGCCGAGTGAGCTATAAACATCGAAGAGATTCCATCAACCTGAAACAGACGAAGTTGGGTGGTTTTACACCACTCCATCTTTTTATCCGCAAGGGCTATTCATACTTTTTCTCCAGTTAGATACTGGAAGACGGTGAAAACCATAAGCCTTATTAACAAGCGACACTTTTGGTTACTTATTAACGCCGAATCATGTCCGGAAATGATGCCTAAAGCCGACTGTCAATATTCGCCCTAATTACGCAACTCGTAATAGTAGACTTTATCAGTCGCCGCGTCATGCCTAACACCTAATTACTCACGACTTTGGGAAGGTAGTCGAAAAAAATTTGTACAAAATGATCGATAGAATAGCGAATTTCTACCCAATTTGACGCGTTAATAGCATCTTTGGAAATGCTCACGATGAAAAATCGTAGTTGCTCTAACCGCTTTTTTACAGTGTATAACCCAAACCTATCCAAATAGTCTCGAACCAAACTAGATTTGGCAGTGAGGATTTCCCAACTAGTCAATCGAACTATGGAGTATCTATTTCACCGGTTCATAAAGCAGATACTCTTTGCGGGAATCACTGAACTGCTCCATCAGTTTTTAGCTGGCATGCGGTATTTAGAACGCCTCATTTCAATGAAACGACGTTTGATATCAGCATCACTGACAGCCGTTAATAATAATTTAGTTATGTACTCCTGCACCCAGTCCACACAAGTGGCGGTGTAAATCAACATTTCACTTTTTGTCGCCGACGTTAAAGCGTGTTGTGGCTCACAACTATAAGTTATAGTGCGCTGGAAAGGTAATATACGGTTGGGATAGTCTTTAGCCGCCGCAGTCGTTAGAATAGCCGCCCTGTTTTGTCGCTATGAGCTTTACCATGCCACACTCTATTGATCCTCGTTTTCATCGCTTTGCCAACACGGCGGATCTAACCGACGATCTATTGCCACCTCGTCAGTTCACTTACCCGTTTTATTATCAGCCACACGCGTTAAGTAAGTTGGCCGCATCAGAGCTCAAGGAATACCTCTCCACTCAGGTTCAGTGGCAGCACAACTTTGGTAGTGAATCAGAGATAAGCAATGACGCGACAGGCAAAATGTTTGGGGTGCTGATCGTTAAAAACGCGCAAGGTGAGCTTGGCTACCTTCGTGGATTCTCTGGCAAAGTCGCCAATTCCAATCACCACACAGGTTTCGTTCCGCCGGTATTCGACATGCTCGAAGAAGATGGCTTTTTCATTCCCGAGCAAAACAATATTAACCAGATCAGCGCTCAAATTAAGCTGCTGATGGCTGATGCTAGCTATGCTGAGCAATCACAAGCGCTTCTTGATGCGAAATCAGCATTCAATTCAGCATTAGGTGCGCATAAATTGGTAATGCAACATGGCAGGGCGCGACGCAAGGCACTGCGCCAAACCGCCACCGAAAACCCAAGCGCTGAGACCAGTGAATTACTCAAAGAGCTAAGCCAGGAAAGCGTGCGCGAAAAACTGATCTTGCGCGATTTGAAGCTCGAATGGGAAAGCAAAGTTGCGCAATTGCAGGCTGATGTCGATGTAAAAACGACCCAGATCGATGCATTAAAAAAAGAGCGCGCTACTCGCTCTCATGCGCTGCAACAAGCTCTATTTGCACAGTATCAATTTTTGAACGCCCAAGGTGAGGTTAGAAACCTCAACGAGCTGTTTGCCGAAACCACGCCAGGCATTCCACCGGCAGGCGCTGGCGAATGTGCAGCGCCAAAGTTGCTGCATTATGCATACCAGCACGGCTACACACCACTGGCACTGGCAGAGTTTTGGTGGGGGCAATCACCTAAGTCGGAAATTCGCCGTCATGGTCAGTTTTATCCATCATGCCAAGGCAAGTGCAAGCCGATATTAACGCACATGCTACAAGGGTTGGATGTAGAGCCTAATCCCCTACTTGCCCAGGCTGGTAACGGTGACAACATCGACGTCATTTACGCCGATGATCATATGGCGATCATCAATAAACCGGCTGAGTTTCTTTCCGTCCCGGGGAAAACGATTGATGACTCTGTTTACGCGCGCATGAAAGCCCGCTTTCCCAACGCCACTGGGCCATTGATTGTCCATCGTTTAGATATGTCGACATCGGGTTTAATGGTGATTGCGCTCAGTGAGCGAGCTAACAAGCATCTGCAACAGCAATTTATCCAGCGTACTATCCAAAAACGTTACTGTGCCCTCGTTGAAGGCGTAGTGACAGAAGATGAAGGGACTATTTCATTGCCTATGCGTGGCGATCTGTATGACAGACCGCGTCAGTTAGTCTGTTTTGAACACGGAAAGCCTGCTGACACTTTCTGGCAGGTGATTGAACGCCGCCAAGAACGCACTAAGTTGTGGCTCTATCCAAAAACTGGCCGTACCCATCAACTTCGTGTGCATTGCGCCCATCAACAAGGGCTAAACATGCCGATGGTCGGCGACGATCTTTACGGCACCCGTGCCAACCGTTTACATCTGCATGCTGAACAACTGGTATTGACCCATCCTATTACGCAGGAAAGCATGACGTTTGAAGTACCCGCTGAGTTTTAACCGACTTTAACGCAGCCGTTCTTACGCCTGTACTTACGTAAATGACTATGGCTAGCCGCACATCGCTGCTAGCCTCTTCGCCCAATTAGACGAACCCAAGAATCATTCCATAACAAAACCCATTAACACCATCAACTGTCACCAAATCAACCTATCAGAACAAACCAAGCTTGCAATTGGTTACCAAAACTCAGCGAGATTAACCGTGCAAAACGACGCCTAAGAAGCGGCAAACTTACACATCATTGACATTACTCTGCGGCCACGTCGCTACAATGGCAAATTATGATCATAACTGACGCACGATTCTCGCTATGACAAAAGACACTTCACCTCAAGAAAACACCGCAGTGGACACACCCAAGCCATTAAAAATCACGCAACGCCCTTGGTTTCGGATCTTAAGTACGGTAACCGCCATCATCTTTACCGTTTCGCTATTGTTTATCTTGCAATTTCACCGTGATGTTAGCCGGATCATCGAGCAACGCTTTGAAGGCCAGTTACTTGATATTCCGACCCGTGTTTATGCCCGAGCGCTCACCCTCAAAAGTGGTGACAGTCTGCGTCTACAAACACTCGTTGATGAGCTAAACCTGCTAAATTATCACTACTCGGATTCGTTAGATGCGCCGGGTGAATATCAGATCAGCAGCAACGTATTAAAAATGGTGCGTCGTCCGTTTGCGTTTCCTAGCGGTAAAGAAGAGGCAATGAAAGTCGCGATCCGTTTTTCTGGTGACACCATTAAATCAATCACGGACCTCGACACTAACCAAGCCATTTCCGCGCTGCACATCGACCCTAAATATTTGGGAACGCTTGATCGCCTTGCGTCAGAGCAACGCATCGACGCCAATTTAGATGAAGTCCCGCAAAGTATGCTGGACGCATTGCTTCTCACCGAAGACCGCGATTTCTATCAACATGATGGCGTGTCTATCACCAGTATTGCGCGTGCATTTATTGCCAACATGCGCGCCGGTCAAACCGTCCAAGGCGGCAGTACGCTGACCCAACAGCTCACCAAAAACCTGTTTTTAACTAATGAACGCACGCTGACCCGTAAGCTCAAAGAAGCCTATATGGCGCTGTTGATTGACCACCGCTACAGCAAAGAGCAGATTCTAGAAGGTTATATTAATCAGGTGTATCTGGCTCAAAGTGGCGCTCAAGGCGTTCACGGCTTCAAACTTGGCGCGCTGTATTACTTCGGTACGCCACTAAAAGAGCTGCGTGTCGAGCAGCAAGCGTTGCTGGTCGGTCTAATCAAAGGGCCTTCTTATTACAACCCTTGGAAACATATTGAACGCGCGACAGAGCGTCGTAATTTGGTGCTAAAGATCATGTTTGATCACGGCGCGATCACTCAAGAAGACTACGATGGCGCGATTGAAAGCGAGTTAGGACTGCAAATTAACGGTCACGTGGCAAATCGTCACCCTGCGTTTATGAGCTACATCCAACAGCAAACCGCTGCGCTAACCTCAGAAGATAGCTTAGCGGGATGGCAGATCTTCACCACGCTCGACCCACTATCGCAACAATCAGCGGAAGATGCGGTAAAAGACACATTACCTGCACTTCCGGCGTCCGATAAAGCCTCACTTGAGGCGGCGTTAGTGTCTCTTGATCGTCAAACCGGTGCGATTACCGCAATGGTCGGCAGTGCAGATCCGCTGTTTGCTGGCTTTAACCGTGCAACTGAAGCCAAGCGCCAAGTCGGCTCACTGATCAAACCTGCAGTCTATCTGAGTGCCCTGCGCCAACCGGATACTTACCAGTTAGCCACGCCAATTGCCGATGAACCGCTAACGATTGAGCTAGCCAACGGCAAGACCTGGTCGCCACGTAACTTTGATCGCGAGTTTCGCGGTCACGTGAGCTTAATTGAAGGCTTAGTGAAATCGTATAACGTGCCTACCGTCAATCTTGGGATGGCCGTTGGATTGCCGAAAGTAATCGACACCATTGAAGATCTCGCCACCGAAGGTAACCAATTTGCAGAGCTGCCATCAGTATTGCTAGGCGCTGTTGATATGTCACCGTTAGACATTGCGCAAGTCTATCAAGCGATAGGCAACCTGGGTAATAAAGCGCCCTACTTTGCGGTTAGCGCTATTGTCAATAATGAAGCTGAGGTGGTTTATCAGCACAGTGCAGAAAACAAACAAGTCGTCGAGTCAGAAGCGGCTTGGTTAACACTGTACGCCATGCAGCATACTGTCACCGATGGTACGGCGCGCGCGTTAGGCCAAACCGGAAAACGTTATCAACTTGCGGGTAAAACTGGCACAACAGATCACAACCGCGACAGCTGGTACGCAGGTATCGACGGCCGCGAAGTGGTCACCGTTTGGTTGGGACATGATGACAACAAGGACAGCGGTTTAACAGGCTCTCGCGGCGCACTCAAGGTATACCAAGATTACATCAACGAGCGTGAGCCGCTTGCGCTTGAGATAAACCGCCCAACTAAAGTGGTCGATCAAGGCTATAACGTTGATAACCAAGGATTACTGGCAGCGAGCTGTTACAGCCCGCAATACTATATGCCTGCGTGGCACCCTGAGCCAATCACCTGTGAGCCACGTGAACGTAACGGTTTAGAAAAACTGGTCGACAGTATTTTTAGCTGGTAACTAACTGAACGCTAATATAAACAAGCCGCGCGCATTTGTGCTGTGTCGCGTTTCTCACAACGAAAGCTCCCTGCGGGGAGCTTTTTAGTCTTGTTACATAAGGTACATCGCAACCCCTCACCACGATAAATACGCTAGCTCGTTTTAATTATCCATTTTCGATAGCGTACCGCGTGGTAGATCAAGCGAGGAAGTACCCGCACGCCCCACGTTAGATCGGCCAATCGCTGATAGCAGCGCTCCATCAATGTGAAAGTCTTGGCCTCTTCTTGATAGCCCATCTCAACCAGTGATTTTCCTGCCAACCAATCAAAACGGCGCTGCTTATTTGATGGCCATTGGCTGTGGCGATGGGCTGGGTCAAACGACGCGCTGCGCTTTACCGGTTTCCAATCGACATCCTGTTGTTGTCCGCGTTTCTCCGAAGACCCTATCACATCCATCTCACGCACTTGCTGCGACGCCACCTTAGAAGGATCGCAGCCAATAAAAGCGTAAATACGCGCGAGCTCAATGTCGGTATTAGCGAGCAAGTCTTCATATTTGACCAGTAAAATTTGCTCCGCTTTATCTTGATGGCATTCAACAAATCGTTGAATTCTCTGAGTCGAGCGGTGCCAGTCGAAGCATGCTTTCTCAAAGTCCCAATCAAAGGAACGCACGCCCGATTCCACCAGCGCGCGCCCATCACGGATCACTATGATTAACTTACGCTCTGGAAACAGCCGGAAGAAATTGCGTAGCTGCTTACTCGATGGGGTTTTGGTGATCACCGTTTTATCACCCTGCTCTGAGGCTAAATCGCAGACAAAATCGGTTAAACCTTGTCCGATATGCGCCAGCAACACATCATCGGCAAGCTTGGCATTACGTTTTTCCCATTTGGGGTGCCAGTTACGTTTGGTTCGTCGGCAAAACCATTGCAACCAGTGGGACTGGCTCAGCAAAAAATCTTCATGCAACGGCGCACTATCGACACATTCGGGATGTAGCGTGATAACGTTAGCGAGAAAATTGGTGCCCGAGCGCGGCATTACCCCTAATACAAAACACACTTTCTCCATGCCCAAACCCCTTCTTGATCAACGTTCACGCTATAAACCTAGTTGATCAACAACAACACACAAGTTACGGAATGAAAGGAATTTGAGAAATGGCAGCATCATAACGCATCTTATAAAAAAGGCTTCTTACCACCGTAATGATAAGAAGCCTTGGAAGCTATTTATTTAAATAGTGGTGTTAGGTGCGGAAACGCGACAACAGTTGGTGCAAATCTTCACTGCGACGGTTGAGATCTTCTGCTTGGCCCATCACCTTGGCGATGCTCTCATCCGCTTGCAGCGAAAGTTGATTCACTCGGATCACATTGCTATCGACTTCTTTTACCGCCTCTGCTTGCTCGGAAGTTGCCGTTGCCACTTGCTCAGCCTGCATGTTCACCGCATCGAATGATTGCTGTAGGCCATGCAACGCATCGCTAATTTCAATCATCTTATTATTGGTTTGATCCGCATTTTCACGGTTCTTCGCCATATCACTGGCGACTTTCTGCGTATTTTGCTGAATGCCTTCAATGATGTCTTGAATGCTGAGCGTCGACTGCTGGGTTTTACTCGCCAAGTTACGCACTTCATCAGCAACCACAGCAAAACCACGGCCATATTCACCAGCACGGGCGGCTTCAATCGCTGCGTTCAGTGCCAACAAGTTGGTTTGATCGGCAATTTCTTGAATAACGCGCAACACATCGCCAATTTGACGCGCATCGGATTGCAGCAAGTTCACACCATCTTCTGACTCCGTCAGCACCGCATTTAAGGTTTGCACTTGTTCGCGCGCTTCACCCATTAGAATGCGTGACTTATCAATCTCGCCTTCAGCAATCATGGTATTTTGACGGGTCGTTTCCGCGTTCTGCGCAATATCTTGTACCACGTGCGCCATTTCGGTCATCGCCGTGGCGATCACTGCCAATTCTGCACGTTGACTTTCCATATCACCACTGGCTTGCACCAAGGCAGAATTGACTTGACGTGTCGCATCGCTAACATCAACCGAAACCAGTTTAGATTGGTTTATCACATCGCGAATTTTCGAGTTGTAGCGATTAAAGCCACGCGCCAGCTCACCCGCCTCATCTTGCGTATTCACAGATAATTGCTGGGTAAGATCGCCCTCACCTTGTGACAGCGTCACCAAGCTAGTCGAAATCTCGTTCACACTTTTCAGCGAACGGTTGATCACCACGATAGCGGTTGCCGCAACCACAATAATCACGAGCAGCGAACCTAGCATGACGGCTCTCATCAGCGAAGCAAGCTCTTGCTGCAACACCGCCTGCGGCACCATGACAACAAAGTTCCAGTCCAAATGCGGATGGTCAAGCGTGACATTGCGCACTACCGCAAAGTAACTCTTGTTCTCAAACTGCACCGGGATCAAGCTAGCGCTCTGTTGTGACGCATTCGCCAATTGATTGAAGCCACCTTTATCGGCATCAAGCGTGCGTAGCGACATCTCTGAAATTTGCTCTGATGTCTTATCTGAAAACAGCACCACTTTTCCACTGTTATCAAAGATGAACATCTTAGCGGCAGGGCCATATAGGCTGTCTCCCAATAGTTGGTTTTGCAGCGCTTCCAATTTGATATCTGCACCCACGATATATTTCAACTGGCCGTTTTGATAGACCGGTGAATAGATCGCGCCATTCATTTGGTTGCTTCGAATATCGATGGCCGTCGTTGCCCAGGCTTTACGTTCTGCAAGCGTGGTCTTCCACCATGGACGGGTTTTAAGGTTGACGGCAGGGTCAAAATATCGACCCGACTTATCAAAGTATTCACTGGTTGAATCGAGCGCAAAGAACAAGCTGTAAAGCTCAGGATCTTGCTGATTCATCAATTCAATGAACTGGTGGATATCGTTATAAACAGGGCTAAGTTGCGGATCTGTAGGGAGGTTGCGACCGTTAACAAAGTCAACAACAGCAGGGGTATGAGCGAACACATCAACCTTCGCTTGGTAACGCTCAAAATAGCCTTTGGTGACGAGGTTTCGCTCGTTGGCGATACCTGACATTCCTTGAAGGAGTTCTAGCCGAACAATAGACGAGAAATGAGTATAAAGTTGATAACCTGCAACAGCACATGCCAACGTAATGATCAGCACTATGCCTGCCGCAACGCGGTATGACAGCGACTTTCGAATTAAATTAATCATGTATTTTTCTTGTTATGTTGAAGTTGACACTTCGATTTAAGGACGTGCGCGTAGACATGAAACTGTAAAACAAAGGCGAATCCCAAGCTTTAACGGTATAGCGTCAGCAGGACGAGTTGAGCTTCCCTCTACTACACCACAATGACATATTGATCTACGAAAGCACATTTTCACGCGATTGAAGATGAGAGGCATAACAAATACTGCAAATCACACTTCAGATGGAATATTGTACAGCCAAATCATACTAATAACGACATCAATTGAATCAATAATGACAGAAGTTCCAAAAATAACCCTTCTTCTGGATCAAAAGTGATTAGAGGTCACATACCGAGGTAGGATTTCAATTGGCGCAATAACGCATAGGTACGCACTTTAGGCGTGTTACGGCGATATTCGATGATAGCCATAGGCTCAACGTGATTGGTAAAGGTGTGTTTGTAGCGCGCTTCGCCAGCGAGAAAATCGTAATGACTCAAACCGTGGTCGTAAGCACGCTGGATCAGCATGGCATGGGCAAGCAATCCGGGTTTGCGCTGACTATTGGCAAGTGTATAGTCAAACGCACTTAGATAAAACGCCATACCCTCGCCCGCAAGCAGGACGTACAGATAACCGAGATCATGCTCACCTGCCGTTATCCGATACAGCGCCGTAAAGCGTTTCGCTGCGCCTTTGTTCGCGTCTTGTTGTAACAGATCGTAGTGAAAGCGGCGAAATACTTGATTGTGAAAGCCACTGTCTTCCCCCCAGCGTTGTTTGTGCAACGTCGCCATGGCATCAAAGTAGCGTGTTATCTGCTCACCGCTTTCTGCTCGGGTTAGCATTATCTCGCCCAGTTCCGCATATTTTTTGTGGCTGCGGCGGATCTGTGATCGCGCACTTTTCGACAAGGCTGATTCAAGGTTATCACTTTGCCACTTTGAAAAATCAGTGACATAAGAGGGCGCTTGCCACACTACCCGTTTAACGTAACCTTCTGTCACGCTCGGTTGTAACTCTGCGTTCGCCGCGCCCCATAACAGTCGATAGTGCGCCGGAAATGCCTCTAGCACTGCAGTTAGCATCTGTTGGCGAATTTGTGTGCGGTTGTCTTCTACCATTAAAAAGTCGTTATGCTCCGGCCATATTTGATCGCGGCGCTTGTTACCGGTGCGCTGCACACCCAGCGTGTTGTCATGCTCGGAAATGAGGCCAATACCGACTCGTTGTTCTGGCTGGCCCACCATCACCGCTTCAACGACATAAACGCGATAGGCACAATGCTTCAGCCATTGGTTTATCCACGGCCATTGCAAAAAAGGCGATTGGCTATGCTGTTGCAGCCGAACCCATAAACCTTGCAGCGCTGTTCGATCTTCAAATGGATATATCTTTACCTGTATGCCACCCATCATCCCTCCCGCTTCTTGTCACCATTTTTCTGGCGCGCTGTTTTTGAGGCCCTATTGTTCTTAGCATGTTTTCTTAATCACGTTTTCTTAACCGTGTTTTCTGAGCCATATTTGCTTAGTCATGTTTACTTAGCCCCGTTTTTCTTAAATTGGTCTTTCTTTGCCTATTATTGTTCGCATACGCATCTCAATTTTCGTGACAATGCCGCAGTATCATCTCTTTTTTGAGTCATACGCAAACTAAGGTCTGCAACCAGATGTTGATCGTCTAATTTACTATTTGTAGTCAATTGCCGCCGAGGTCGACATGAAATTTCATCACTATCCGCTAATTTTTACTTCCATTCTCACGCTTGCTGCGTGTGGCGGCCCTGATGCCGAAGAACATTTATCCCGCGCACAGCAATATCTTGACGCAGACGATGAGAAAGCAGCGATCCTTGAACTGAAAAATGCGGTTCAGCAAGATGAAAATCTCACCGAAGCGCGATTACTCTTGGCCGACACTTACTGGTCAATGGGGCGCTATTTGGATGCAGAAAAAGAGTACAACAAGGCGGCAGCTGCTGCTCCTCTCACCGGTGATCGCCTCGCGCAATATGGACATACCCTTTACGCACTTGAAAAATACGATGCGCTGTTAGAGCTGAATCCGACCAACCGTGATACCGGCCAGAAAAACGCCGCACTATTAGCGATACAAGCGGCGGGAGCACTGCGTAAAAATGACAACGAGAATGCCCTTTCGCTCATTGCGCAGTCAGAGCAAGCCGGCATCTCACCATGGACCAATTACGCCAAAGCACTTGTCGCGTTTAACGACGCCCAGCCAACAGAAGCCATTGCCCTGCTGGAGAATGCGATTGAAATGGACGATCGCGTCGGCGAGTTCTACATCATTAAAGGGCATATCGCGCGCACTCAAGGCAACTATCCCTTGGCGATTGAGAGCTTTCAACAGCTCGCCGCGCTGCACAATAACAATCAGGTCAGTCAGTTGTTACTGGCTGAAGTCTACGTGCTCAATGGCGATTTTGATAAAGCCAAACCGATCGTTAAACAGCTTCTTTCGGTCGCGGACAATCACCCTTTACTGAATGCACTGCAAGCACAAATAGAATTTCACGACGACAACATGAAAGAAGCGGTGCGCTTTGCTGATGCATCAATTAACAACAACGGTCGCTTTTTCTCAAATTACGCCATCGTCGCGATTGATGCGTTTCACAACAAAGATTTTCGCTACACCGTCGAATTGCTGACCCCATTTAAATCAGTGATCAAACCCAACACCCCGATATTTAAAACCTATCTTGCGGCTCTGATCGCCTCAGGCGAAAACCAACAAGCACTGAGCCTTTTAGATCAAACCAATCAAGAGCAAATTGAGCCAGAACTCTTATCCGATGCAGCGATGCTATTGGCCGGCCAAGGTGAGACAGAATCGGCGTTAAGCCTAAGTCAGCGCGCAGCCGAAGTGGGTGATACCCAAGCCAATTTGCGCTTAGGTTTATTGCAGCTCAACAGTAACAACGCCGAAGGGGTCTCAACAGTCGAGAGCATTCTTGAAGCCGAGCCAGATAACGAAGCGGGTTACTATTTGTTGTTCGTTAACTACCTTCGTACCGGCGAAACCCAAGCGGCCGAAGACGTGGTCAAGCGCTGGTTAACGCAGCTTCCTGATAGCGTGCGCGGCAAAATGGCGCAAGGCTATATCTATCAGCAAAATGGCGATTTACGCCAAGCCAAGCAAGTGTTCTCCGATGTCGCCAAAATGCCGGAATACCATTTCCAAGCAACCTTACTACTCACTAATTTGGCGTTAACCCGTAACGACAACAAAGAGGCCTATCGCCTATCAACCGAGCTGGTGAGCACAGAGCCAAACAGCCCCATCGCCCTAGAACTGTTAGTCCGCACCGCCGTGGTTACCGAGCAAACTGCCGCCGCAGAGGGCTTGTTAACGAAGCACTTACCGAACGCGAAAAACAATCAGGTTTTCCTCGCGCTCGCTTCACTCTACTTGCAAACCGGTAAGCCGCAAGAAGCCATCAACATCTTAAGCCGCGCCCCTTACGACGACGGTCGTGGCCACATTCATCAACTGTTAGGACGCCTCTATGTTGTCAAACGAGATCTACCTCAAGCCATCCGTGAACTGGAGAAGTCAGTGGCGCTACAGCCTAACAATCAAGCCAGTCACTTGTTACTCATCGACGCACTCATTAGTAACCAACAAACGGAAAAAGCACTGTCGAGTGTCCTCAATGCCAAACAGATTTTTCCAAACCACGATATGCTCAATCTACAACAAGCCCGGATCTATCTAGCGACAGATACGCCTAACCAAGCGTTGAAAACCCTAGATTCCTTGTCAGATGAAGCAAAGGCTGGCGCGGCCTATTTGAGTTTGCGCGCAACCGCGTTCGGTCAGCTAGGCAAATTTGATGATGCGGCGGAGTTACTGCAACAAAAGTACGATAGCCAACCGTCAGTGGCGAACTTAATCGAGCTGCTGAAAGTCGAGGCGAAAATATCAGGTAACCAAGCGATAGTTGCTCGTGCCGAAGCTGAACGCGCCAACGTTGATGCGCAGGAAGAAGTCCCGCTCAATCTGTTTATTGCCGAACTCCTTATTGACGATAAACCCGGCGAGGCCATTGCACTGTACCAAGATGCGCTCAGTAAACAGCCCTCTAACGTCGTCGCGCTCAACAACTTGTCATGGCTTTTGATGGAGCAAAGTGAATTTGAATCTGCTTGTCGCTATGCCGAACGCGCCTTCTCGTTGATTAGCTTTTACAGTGAAATCCAAGACACCTATGGCTACTGCCTATTAAAGACAGGTAACTTGGAAGAAGGGTTACGCTTACTGAAGTCCGCCCACGAAGGGAATGACAAAAGCGCCGAGATTGCAATGCACTACGCAGAAGCTCTCGCTACGAACGGGAACAAGCTAGCAGCACTGCAAGTTCTAAGCAGTATCGAAACCCCGGATGAAGAAGAGTCCGACAAAATTCGTCAACTCGAAGAACAGATCAGCCAGATGTGAGCAAGATGAAGTTGGTTCGGAATATTGCGCTATTACTTATCGCAGGGATGCTTAGCGTTTGGCTATTTACCTCTCCTGGGGTCTCAGCGTGGGAGCAAACTCACCTGAGACCCTTGGGAATACCGTTTTTAGACAAACTCGCCCACTTTTGTATCTTCTTCGCCCTAACCTTTCTCGTCTTTCGGCTGTCACCGCCTTTTTGGCGTTACCACTCTCTGCTCAAATTTATGGCGGTCATTGCACTATTGGCAGAGCTTATCCAAGTCTTGGTGCCGGTACGAGAAGGTTCATTGCTCGACTTTGCTGCAAACCTGTTTGGTTGCTGGTGCTGCTACCGATTACTCGCCAAACGTGCACGGCTAATGCCACACGCCAACGCCCCTTTTACGAAGAGAACGCCTAATGACACCTAACAACTTTGCTTTTATTGTTGGCGCACAAAAATCAGGTACCACATCGCTTGCGCGCGCCTTAAATGACAATCCCGCTATCTGCTTATCTCATCCTAAAGAGTCCGATTATTTCAGTGGTAATTATCACAAAGGCGAAGATTGGTATCTGAGTCTATTTGATGCCTCCCCTTCGCAGATCCGTCTCGATGCGTCGACCAGTTACGCCCAGCGCCCACTGTCCAAAGAGGCTATTGATGTCTGCACAAATCGAGTGGCGTTTAACGGCGTACCAGAGCGGATCTATCAATTCTGCCCTACCGCGAGGATCATCTATTTAGTGCGCGAGCCTGCGCTGCGCACCTACTCCCATTATTGGCATAACACCAAATATGGCCGCGAGCATCGCCATTTCCAACAAGCATTAGAACACGATTGCTTCTACACCGAGGTCAGCCAGTATTATCAGCAAATCTTGCCATACTATGAACTGTTTAGCCCCGAGCAAATTCTGATCGTTCGCTTTGAGGACTTAATCTGCCAGCAACAAGAAGTGATTGCGCAATGCGAACGTCATTTAGGCGTGCCAGCTTTTGACCGTCAAACCCTTCGCAATGAAAACAAGAGCTTTCAATACAATAGGTTTGGTCAAATGCTAATCTCCAATCCGCTCACAAAAAATCTGGATAGATTATTACCCAACCAAATGACCCAAGGCCTAAAACGTTGGCTAAAGAAAACCCCGCCTGCGCTGCCACACCAAGAGCGCCTTGCACTCAACCAACGCTTCGCCGAAGACAACAGTTTGTTTAAGCAGTTAACCGGCACCGCCTATTGGCAAGAATGATCGCGTTGCAAAGAAACGTTTTTAAAGCACGATTGCAATTAACCCGTTCTTTGTCTCTAGCATCGGCAAACGATATAGAATGTACGATTGTAAATAGTCTAATCGCTTACATTAAAGATTGTCCGTTTCTTAATATTTAAATATGACTATATTTTCTAAAAGTCATGTAACTACAAGAAGTATGGATTAGCTAATCGGGCTGGAAACACAATACACATTTCTTCAAGAAACCGTTTGAAAATGGGACTTTCAGGATCACGCCCCCCTTTTAGCAATGTTCATTTATACAGTCATATTTGAGATTTGCCGATTTCAAGGAAGAGTACGGGATTTTCATGCGCGTTTATTTCTGCGCATTATCTCATTTTTTACTACATAAGAGTCAGTTACGTTACTGCGGATTGAGATAGCAGGCTTGAAAACGCGCATGCGCACTTTTCTGGGTAGTGTATTTGAGGTTAAGGTGATAACTTTGTTGTAATACAATTAGTTAACGATGCGCGCTTTTACTGGTCTAATGAGATAAACGCGCATGCACGCTAATAAGCTGTTACGTGCTTATAGAGAATGAGCGATGAATAATCTAACAACTATTTTGATTGAGCTTTTATGCTATATCACAGTTGAGCCTGAAGGCGGCTATGATCCGGATGATACAGCAGACCTACAAATAAATTCATGGCAAACTCTTATTCACGATTTAAATGAAGAAGAGGAAAAACTTATTAAAGTAGCTGCACAATCAAAGTTAGAGTCTTTGTCAGGTACTAATGCACCAACTCCAGAACAAGAGCAACTTATTGGAGTCTTAAGGGCTTTTGTATGTGGGGAGCTTCAGTAAATATGCACATAACAAGTAGCGGCAACGGACTTGTGAACCTGTCACTTGTTTTGCATAAAACCCGCAAAACAAGCGCCAGTTATACAAGCCGCTGCGCTAGGCGTTAAGTGTTCATTGCGCCAAATGCTTTAGTCGATACCCTAGTTCAACGTATAAAAAATATGGAGTTGTACATGGAAAAGGTTCTATTCTTAATGCTTGGCTTTGTTTTAGCATTTATACCTAAATGGCTAGATCGTAAACGTAAAATTAAAGCACACTGGCAGGCAATAACCGCGGAAGTCTCAAGAATTGAAGCTAAGACTGATATGTTTCTGAATGATGGTATTCAATCACCTCTCTACAGACTGCCAGTAAAGTGTTATGAAACATCTTTTTCGATGCTATTAACCGAAGGAGTGGTTACGCAGTCAGAAGTACATGCCTTAGAAAATTTTTATGATTTAGTTCAAGATATTAACCGAGGGCTAGATCAAGTGTCAGTTGCATGTGCTGGTGATAACGAGCATGGTATAGCTGTTGAGTCAAACCGTAATTTCGGTAAAGTAAGAGAGCTGGTAAGTGGAGAAAAAGCACTCATCAATAACGTTAAGTTAATAGTTGAAGCTAAATCAGCACTTTCACTCGTCCGTTATTGAACACTTAACGCGGCTACATGGATCCCCTCGGTTGTCAAACATCCGCTAAACTTCAGTTGATGGGTTGTGGACTGCCGCTCTACATACGGCCTTTTATCGACTCACGTCGTGGCCCTGATGACGTTACGCGGTTGCGGTGCCTCATTCGTTAGAAGGCATCTGTTGTGCCCGCCGCATTAACAGGCTATCCGCAAATGGTCTGAACCTATCTCCATCATTAGCGTCTGCAATGACCCGGTTGGTGGTATTTCTGCGTCGTCAGTATTAACTGGCGGCGTAGTCTTGGTACTCGGTTTGGTTGTGTAATAGAGACCAAATAATGCGCGCATTTTTGGCCGCGAGTGCAACGATAGCACGGTTCATTCCTCGCCCTGCTAAAAGCTCGCGGCACCATGTACTTAACTTATCTTCTTTCTCCCCAAGATTGGTTATCACTGCTCGAGCGCCGTGCACAAGCAATGTTCGTAGATATTTATCACCACGTTTACTGATCCGTCCCAGCCTTGGCTTGCCGCCAGTGGAATACTGCTTAGGCACCAAGCCTAACCACGCTGCGAAATCTCGGCTTTTATCAAATTGGTCGCCTTTACCGATAGCCGCAATAATGGCCGTCGCTGTTTGAGGTCCCACACCTCTGACTTTATGAATACGCTGCGCCTGCGGACTGGCAGAGAGAACGAGTTCAAAGCTCTGCTCCGTTTCATCGATACGTTGGTTAAGCGCGTGTAGGTGTTGGTAACCATCAGCCACGATAGCTCGGGCAATATCGGGTAACTCATTGTCGGCATCTTCAAGGTACTCTGGGATCATTCTCTGCACAGCAGCTCGTCCAACGGGCATGATAAGACCGAACTCTGCCAGCATAGCGCGTAGGCGATTGATGAGTGCTGTTCGTTCACGCACCCAATGTTCGCGCATTCGATGTATCGCTAAGATGGCTTGCCGCTCTGGTGATTTAATCGGGATAAATCGCGTGTTGGGACGTTGCACTGCCTCGCAAATCGCCACGGCGTCATTGAGATCATTTTTGCCTTTGGTACGGTAAGGCGTAACGTATTTGGCGGCTATGATCCGAGCGTCGTGTCCGAGCTTATTGAACTGACGCGCCCAGTGATGCGAGCCGCTGCAGGCTTCGATACCGATACGTGAAGTCGGCAGCTGCGCAACGGTAGCCAGTAGCTTGGCGCGCGAAACGGCTTTATGAAGGATGACCTTGCCATTCGCGTCAACGGCATGAAGTGTGAAATGGTGCTTTGCCAGGTCAACACCACAAAAACAAAGTAGCTGAGACATGGAAACCTCCTGCATTTTCTTACCGCGATCACCTAAGTGTGGCAGATCGGTATATAGAGGGGAACCATGTCATTCGTTATACGCCTAGTCAATTACACTCAGCATCCCTCATGGAAATTTATGTACTTTAGTGAAATATATATTGATAATTTTAAAACCCTGAGAAAGATTAAAATTCATTTAAATAGTGAATTAAATGTTTTTACAGGTACAAATAATGCTGGAAAAACAACAATATTGTAGGCTCTTGCTCTATGGAATGAATGCTTTAGGACATTAATTACTAAAGCACAAAAAGCAGATTCCAAAAATGACATAAGGAAAGGTGATTTTCGATTAGGCAAAAAAAAACAATAACTACATAGATCACCGCTCAATTACATCGGTACGTACCTCTAGATATGAAGATATCTTTTATGAAATGGATGTAAGTAATCAAATTGTAATTTCTGTAAAACTTGTTGGTGATAATTTTAAACTAAACATCCCCATTCGTATAAAATCAGCAAATGGAGGTAATTATCTTATTTATCTCGATCAACATGATGAATTTGACTTTCCGACTTTCAATTCAAACCTTAATTTGCCAACTCCTTTCTCTGCCACCTATGCATCACCAGTAGCTGCATTAGTTTCAGATGAAAAATACGTGACTCACCCTCAAGCTAACCAACAAATCTTGTCAATGAGATCATTTTTAGCTCTAAGAAATCGAATTGATAAGCTGACTCCAAATCTAATTATACAAATTTCGAAAGTGATGTTTCTTATATTTTATTTGAATCAAAACACAGCGTTAGTTTTGAAGTTATTGGTGATATAAATAAGGATGTTAAAGTGGATGTCAATGTTTATTTCGTAAACCAAAGTACGGCGAAAGATATTTCTTTTCTTGGCAGTGGGGCACTACAGATAATAGATTTAATGTTGGCCATATATGAAGAACGCTCTGATCTTAATTTAATTATTTTAGATGAGCCAGATTCGCATATTCATAGAGACATTCAGAAAAGACTCATTGAAGTGTTAGTGAGAAATGCTTTAAAATCTCAAGTTTTTCTAACAACACATAATGAAAACCTAATTCGCGCCACGAAACCAAAATATATTTCACATTAGTAATTCTGGTGATGGTCACAATATTTTGGAAATTAAGCCTATCACTGACAGTAACCCTAAAGGCTTAAAAGTAGGAATTCAACCATCGGGTAAATCGAAGGTTATCAAGGCGTTAGGCAACAGTGACTCACTAGATATATTGGACTGTCTAGAAGCTAAAAAATCATTTTTGTGGAAGGAGAAGATGACGCTCTTTATATAAGAAATATTTACGAGAAAGTAAGAAGCAAATCTCTAGATGATTATATCTTCTGGTCTTTAAATGGCTTAGATACGTTTATCGAGTGTATAAACCATTACAAAGGCTTTTTCCAAATTATTGCTAATGGGTATAATTTATGGAGTAAAACCATGTCTGTTATAGATGCTGATTATATGACTAACGATCAAAGACAAAAACTTTCTGAACAGTTACAGCAAAAAGTGGGCTTACCTTCATTTATTTGGCTTGAGTACACAATCGAGTCTTCAATACTTTCAGATATAGGCGCATTTAGCCAATTAATTTATAGGGTGCTGCTTGATAATGAAGTCAATATTGATATTGGGCTGTGGAGAAAACCGTTACTAAAATTATAAATCAACACTGTAAAGATACCTTAAACTTATTAAATTAAAATGAAGAGCTTCAACAGAAAATATCAGGTCAAATTTTAAATAGAAATCAAAAATGGGATAATTACGTCGGTATAAAAAATTTATTTCCAGGCGGGGTTCAAAATCACCTAATTAATTACCAAAGTTATGCGAGACCATTGTTGCAAAATGGTTACTGTACACACATGACGGGAAAGGATGAATTAAAACTAATTACAAACAAGGTTTTGAATCATTTTGGGTTAGAAATCGATTATGCACCATTGTCAGTATTTGAATATCTATTAAATTATTATGATAACTCAATTCAAATAGATTCTTGGCAGCGGCTTGCCAATTTCGTTGACGGCGTATAATAAGTGCCTAAACCAAAGGACGCAAAACAGCAGGTTTGCGCTCCTTCGTCGCTAAATTTAGCCTGCTATTTTGCGCCGGTTAGGCAAGCGTTATGCCATTTAAGGAGAGAAAATGTTCGCAGATCAAATAGAATGTTATCAAGCAGTTTGCGATGAGCTTGTTCAAGTAATCAACGATGAATGGGATTCGATTGAAATTGAAGCTAAATATAGTGGCCAAAGTTCAATCGACATAACAGCAGTTTATCTCAACCGTAAAGGCCGTCATCCTATTCTTAATTTTGTTATGGTTCCCAGGTATTTCTTCGAGCTAGCGCGCTTAGTAAGCACTGAAGATAAAGGTTTGTATAAAGTTTGCAATTTTAAGTTGGATTGTACAGGTAAATTCAATGTGGATTTTGAATATTAATTGCTCTGTGCATTACAAATGCCAAACATAATCTATAGCGCATATCCACAAAAAGCGATTAAACCGTTAGTTAAAAAAGAGAGTGAACCGTCTGGCCACTCTCCTCTCTTTCCCATTTTGCTTAGTGTATTACTTTGCTTCTTGCGCTAAGTTAGCCCATTTAATGGCTATTGATATCGGACTAAAAACCGCGATAACTCTTGCACTTTGTCGGACACTGCGCTGCTGTCACCTCGCGTTTCTAGATTGAGTCGGATCAGTGGCTCGGTATTGGATGCGCGAACATTAAAACGCCAGTCGCTGAACACTAAACTGACCCCATCTTGATAGTCGATATTGACGGCATCTTTGCCATAGCACTGCGCTAACTCTTTAATGGCTTTGGCCGGATCGGCCACTTTGAAGTTCACTTCATCCGAGGCGGGAAAACGAATGGCATAGTCCATGGTTAGCTTTGACAACGGGCATGACAAGCGGCTCAACAGTTCAACCACGAGTAGCCACGGAAGCATGCCGCTGTCACAGTAACCAAAGTCACGGAAATAGTGGTGCGCACTAACCTCACCGCCATAAATCGCATCTTCATCACGCATTTTCGCTTTGATAAAGGCATGGCCAACGCGCGCTTCTACCGCTCGCCCTCCTAATTCACCCGCGATATGCTGCGTATTCCAATACAGCCGCGAGTCATGAATCACCGCGCCACCGTTTTGTTTACGCAAAAAGCAGTCTGCTAACAAGCCAACCACATAGTAGTTGTCGACAAAATCGCCGTTTTCATCAAAGAAGAAGCAGCGATCAAAATCGCCGTCCCACGCTATCCCAAAATCAGCCTTGTTAGCGACCACCGCGTGACTAGTCACATGACGATTTTCTGGCAGCAACGGATTAGGCACACCGTTAGGGAAATGCCCATCGGGCTCTTCTCTGATAGGAATAAATTCAATCGGTACTTTAGCTAGGTTAAATCTCGCTTGTATGCCCGCCAACACTAAGCCCGCGACACCGTTGCCCGGATCAACCACAATACGTAGCGGACGAATATTGCTAAGATCCACGGTACTCAAGATATGTTCGATATAGCAATCTCGGTGTTGCAGCATGCAGTAGCGCCCTTGGGTTCGCATCGGCACGTCTTCAAATGAGCGATCACAAAACGCGGCGATCTCGTTAAGACCGTTTTCTGCACTGATCGGTTTTGCGCCACGGCCCACCAGCTTCATGCCGTTGTATTCCGCCGGATTATGGCTTGCTGTCACCATGATCCCGCCATCAAAACCATAGTGAAAGGTCGAAAAGTAGACTTCCTCCGTCCCGACCAAACCTATATCAATCGCGTTAGCACCCTCACGCCTGAGACCTTGGCAAATGGCGTTCTTCAAAGCCGGTGATGACAACCTCATATCCCCACCGACAACCACGTCTTTTGCTTTGGTAACGACAGCAAAGGCTCTTCCAAGGCGATACGCTAATTCTGTATCGACACCTTGACCCAGCTTGCCACGAATATCATTGGTATTAAAACAGCGACCATAACTCATATGCGTGCCTTTATTCTGGACGGAAAATGTCACTCTCATCTAAGTAAGTTCCGGTCCACACCTCGACCATTACCAGAGGAATGCTGCCCGGATTTTCAAAACTGTGGGACACCCCTTTCGGGATATATGTTGATTCATTCTCAGTGACTAAATAACACTGTTCACCTTGCCAAACTTGCGCAACGCCACTGACAACAATCCAATGCTCGGCGCGATGATAATGAATTTGTCGCGCCGTACTCTGCCCGGGTGACACCGTCACCTTCTTCACTTTGTAATTTTCGCCTTCAGCCAAGGTGTCTGAACCACCCCACAGCCGAAACACATGTTTATGCTCATTGAGCTCGGCGCGTTCACTGTGTTGTAGCTTGGCGACTATCTCTTTCACTGATTGCGCTTTACTGCGATCCGCCACCAGCAACGCATCCTTGGTTTCCACTATCACCAAATCCCGACAGCCTATTGCCGCGACCAAGCGACTTTGCGATGAGATAAAGCAATCTTGCGTGTCATTGGCGACGACATCACCCCACACCACATTGTTGTCGTGATTGCGCTCAGCGATATCCCACAAGGCTTCCCAGTTACCCACATCACTCCACGCCACAGACAATGGCAATACCACCGCACTATCGGTTTTTTCCATTACGGCGTAGTCAATGGAGTCGGAGGGACATTGGGTAAATGCCTCTGCGTTGGGGCGAACAAAGGTCATATCCTGCACCTGTGTCGCCATTGCCTGCTCGCAAGCGTGATAAATATCAGGGTGCCATTGCTGTAATTCGGCGAGATAGCGAGTGGCTTTAAACAAGAACATGCCACTGTTCCAGCTATATTCTCCCGTTGAAATATAAGAAAGCGCGGTCGCATGATCGGGTTTTTCGACAAACTGGCGAACCTGATAAGCCCCGCCGCCACATGGCTCGCCTCGACGGATATAACCGTAACCAGTATGGGGCGAACTGGCGTTGATACCAAAGGTGACCAAATCACCGCGCTCAGCCAGCACTGCTGCTTGTTCTATTTGCTGGCAAAACCGTTGGCGGTCACGCACCGCATGATCGGACGGCAATACCAACAACAAAGCATCACCCTGCGCTTTCACCACATGCAGCGCTGCCAACGCGATAGCAGGCGCAGTATTTCGCCCTTCTGGCTCTAAAATCACCGTCGCGTCAGCCAGTTGCTGCTGTTTTAGCTGTTCTATGACATCGAAGCGTTGCGCCTCCCCCGACACCACCAAAGGAACGCGAGCATCCAACGGCGCTACGCGATTAAGCGTTTGTTGAAACAGCGACATTTGATTATCGAATTTTTGAAATTGTTTCGGCGACAAGGTGCGAGACTGCGGCCACAATCGCGTGCCACTGCCCCCTGCCAATATCACTGGCTGGATCTGTATAGGTAGGCGTGATGTGCTTGCTATGCCTTGTTCATGCTCAAAAAATGGTTCCCGCGACTCCCGATGTTGTCCGATCGCCGCTTCACTCGTTACATCAGAGTCGTCGTTTTTGTCTTGCTTGTTATTATCATGCATAGGAAGACTCCTCTGGTGATGACGTTCGTCCGGCATCGCGATACGCGCCTTGTGTTTGCTGCCCACTTTGCCAAACCTGGTCGCCATTTCTCGTGCGTTTTAAATGGGCATCCGCCCATTCACTGTTAACAAAATAGAGCGCGGCCGTTAGCGCGACTAAAATCCAGAAAAATTCGAAATAGGCCAACGACAGCGCCGCGCCTGTGGTGCAGTACGCAATAATTGATAGCAGCAACATCTTCGATAATGACGACATCCATTTCACTTCCGGGCTACGCCGCCCACGCCGTTGGATCACCGACAATTTCAATACCGTGATGCCAATGACAGTCATAAACATGCCAAAGCCGATAAAGCCATGATCACCGAGCACTTGAAAATAGATACTGTGCGCAGCTTTACCCCGTTCGCCCGGCGGTGGCGTTTCAAAGAAGTCAACGCGGTCAAGATCGGCCGATTTAGATATCCATATTTCAGACACTTCCGCTGCTTTGAATCCCCCGCCAGTAAGCGGCCGGTCGAGCGCAATGAGTGTGTGGATCTTCCAAGCATTGAGCCGCCCTGCAAATGATTTATCATCCACCGCCGCCGTCTCTATGGTGTCCATCCGGTTGAACCAACGCTCCGGCAAGAGTTGAATCGCCACCGAGCCGACCAAAATAATCGCAATCAACGACAGGATTTTTTGGTTGCTCTTAAGCCAGAAATAACCGCCGACAACGATCAGCCCAATCAACCCTCCTCGCGAATGGGTGCCTAAAATAGCCAGCACACAAATAGCACACACGCCCATTAGCCCAAGCTTGATCAGTTTGGTTTTGGTCTCGCCCATCAAATAGACCATTAAAGGTAAGGTCATACACAAAGCGGCGGCGAGGTGGTTGTTGTCTTCGATTAGATGGCCGGTTGGCCCTTTGATCCGATGCCCGCCCAGTGAAGCAAGAAACTTGAGTCCTTCGACAAAGCCATAAAAGCCCACCGACAGCGCAATCATCCAGATGATCAGATTAAATTCACGACGCTCTCGCACAATCGCTGCCGTACATACGGTGATGATCATGACCTTGGTAAAATTACTCCAACTGGTCCACATCAGGACTTGATTTGAGATGCCAAGATAGGAAGTGATGGTCGTCAGTAGCCAAAAACAGGCGATGATGACAAAAGTGAAACTGAAAAACTGCTTTGGCTTGGGTGAACTGAACAGCAAACTGAGTAACGTGAGCCCAGCATACAGGCTGTTGTAACTCACGGATTCGCCAAGATTATGTAACCAATGCACCGGCACAAAAAAGCCGGTCCAGACCCAAAGCGCCAAGGCAATATAGTGCCGACGCAAAGCAAAATAGATCATGGGTAACTGCAGCGCTAAGAACAGGAGATCTCTCATTGTTTCTCCTTCGATTCGCGCTCACGCACGTCATCTTGTAGCGTCAGAAAACAGGCAACAACAACCGCAATCACTACGGTTAAAAACAGCACCGACTCAATCATAGGGTCAACTCCATGCTAGCTCCTCGATACCGTAAACTTGGCGATAGCGCGCTGCCATCTCCTGATGGCTAAAATGGGCAAGCGCATGGTTGCGCGAGCATTTCGCCATTTCGGCAACCTCTTGTGGCGAGGCAAATAACCGTAGAAAACTCTGAGTTAGTCCCTTTAAATCCTGATCGGCAACCAGTATTCCGGTACGCCCATTACTGACAACTTCCGGCACCCCGCCAACTGCTGTCGCCACGACGGGCAACCCGCTCGCCATCGCCTCTAGAACCGTTAACGGCACACCTTCTGCCAAGGACGTTAATGTGAAGAGGTCAAAACCTTGATAGTAGGCTTTCACGCCTCGTTGCTCGCCATGAAAACAGATGTTGGCGATCGGATTTTGCCCCGCAAAGCGTTCTAATGCTTCACGCTCTGGACCATCGCCGACCAGATGCAGCTCACTCTGCGTTGCGAACGTTTGGTTTTGCTCACACGCATTAATATAGGCGCGGAGTAATAAATGTTGATTTTTGACCGCTTGCAAGCGCGCGATGTGACCGATCCGAAACTTGGTTGCCTCCAATGGCACGGGCTTGTCTTGGTCTACGGCGTGGCGATTGACCGGCGAGAAATAGTTGGTATCAATCCCGTTGATGATCAGCGCTACCTTATTGGATGTTATCCCGACGTCGTCCACCAGCCACGTCGCCAAGTCGTTCGATACCGCCACAAATTGGTCGATAATCGGGCTGCATAATCGGCGCAATAAACGGTATTTTGTTACCGACCCATCTAAATCAAACACATCGCGTCCATGCTCGGCATGAATGCGTCGAGGCACGCCTGCCAACTTTGCAATCCACTGATACTCTATAGTGGCAATGTTGTAGCTGTTCACTACATCCGGCTTAACGTCACGCAGTACCTGATAGAGCGCTCGATGGGTTGTCCAACTGTGGCCTTTCGCCTTGTTTAGCGTTATCACGTTAACGTCTGAAGGCAGCTCGTTCACTAGCTCACCGGCGCTACGGAGCGATACTATGCTGTGTTTAACATCATCACCCAGCCACGCGATCAGATTAACAATCACGCGCTCCAGCCCACCGGTATGAAAACTGTTTACTAAATGACACACATGCACACTAATGCTCTCCACATTGGCATATGAAAGGACGCACTATTAATCTAGATCATAGGCTAAAAAAAACTGTATTAAGATTTAGAAAGGTTCGAGTCTGCAAGGGCTATCGGCATTTTGTTGATAGCAACGACGAAGGTAAGTGGTATGAATCAACTTGGGATGGCGTTCTACAGCCTAAGCGCGATTGGCTTTCTGTTTTTATTGGTGCTGCTGATCACGCGGCGCGACCGTAAACCCTTTATTCGCTTAGTTTCCGCAGCGGCGTTTAGCGGTGTGTTTCTGAGTGTCAGTGCACTGAATGGCGAGCTGTTACCGCTTACCCTTTTGCTCGAAACGCTATTTAATGCCTCCCTGTGCGCCGCGATCTACGCCTTGCTAAGCGCTTCGGGGAGTGTGAGTCGTATCAAATATCCCTACTTGGCTTTTTTCCTCGCCGCCGTGTTACTCGAAGCCATTAACTTTAGTTTGCCGATCGCCCTCGGGCTTTGGGTGATTGGCGCGCATTTGCTTGAATCGTTAGCCGGATTGTACCTGTTAGAGCTGCTCTATCGCGTTACGCCATCGCCGAAACGCTGGATGATCAAGCCCCTCGCATTAGGTTTTGGCGCCATTTTCGTCACTCACTTTGTGCTTTACGCTGATGCCTTGTTATTTGGTGGACTAGATCAAACCCTGTGGCAAGTGCGTGGCATCATTTTACTGATCGCCATTCCCTTTATTATCTTGGGGATCCGTCGCCTCAAGCAGCAAGGCAGCCGATTGTTCGTTTCGCGCACTGTGGTGTACGGCAGTACCATCATCTTGTTCGCAGGCGTTTATCTGTTGATGATGGCCTTGCTCGGCTACTACATTCGCGCCACCGGTCATACGTGGAGCCAGCTAGCGCAAGTCGCATTTTACGCCCTTAGCATTACGGCACTGGTCGCGATTCAGATGATGGAAAAATGGCGTTCTCGGCTGAAGATCTTTATCTCAAAACACTTTTTTGCTAATCGCTACGAATACCGCGAAGAGTGGCTTACGCTGTCATCATCGCTGGCCGCGCTAGAAGGCAGCCCATACTCTGCGGCTATTAAGGCCATGATGCGTCCCTTTCAGTGCCGAGGCGGCGCGTTACTAACGGCAAGCAACAACAGCTTTACGATCACCCATACTGAGAATTTACCCAAAGATTCGTTGGATGAATTAGCGTGGATCCAACAACACTTGGCGGGTGAATGTGTTACCCATGACTGGATCTATGATCAACGCCAAGCAACGCGACACGCCATGCCAAAATCGATGCCATTTCAAGTTACCAAACCCAACAACCTTACCAATCATTTACCCATCGTGATCCCACTCACCTCGGCGCATCACTTTCGTGGCGCTATTGTTCTATCCGTGCCGCCATTTAACAAAGTGCTGGATTGGGAAGATCGCGATCTTATCAAAGCCATCGCCTCTCAACTCGCCATGTATTGTCATCTCTACCAAGCATCAGAAAAACTTGCTGAACATCAGCAGTTCGCGGCATTTAATCGGATGTCAGCGTTTTTGGTTCACGATCTGAAGAATGTCTCAGCGCAGTTGCGTCTCATCAGCAAAAACGCTGCACTGCACAAAGACAATCCTGAATTCATTGCCGACGTCTTCGATACGGTGATCGCCGCTGGCGACAAAGTCGATAACATCGTCAAACAAGTCACCAGCAAGCGTCTAATGCCAAAAGCTAACTCTCGCTTTAATTTACGCTCTGCGCTTGTCGCGGCAGCGCAACGCTATCACGCTCGGTCACCAAAGCCACAACTGGTGATCCCAGATTCACTCCACCAGCTTGAAATCGATGTCGATCGCGATCGGTTCGAGAATGTGATTGGTCACCTGATCCAAAACGCCCAAGAAGCCACCCCTGCCGATGGCAGCTTGCACATTAGCCTTTATGCCGAAGATAACCTGGTCACGATTGATATCGCCGATACCGGTGCCGGCATGACAGAAGACTTTATCCGCGATCGGCTTTTCCACCCATTTGACACCACCAAAGGCAACCAAGGACTTGGGCTTGGCGCTTATGACGCTAAAACCTTTGTCGAAGAAAATCACGGCCACCTGTATGTGCAGTCAAGCCTGGGGATTGGCACCACCTTTTCATTGGTCTTTCAGCAAGCAAGTTAGTCCGAGGTTCCGGCGCGCACTGTCTGAGCATCAAATCAATTTTGAGAAATTTTCGTGATATCTGCATACCGACGCTCTGCCATGTTTTGCGCAATCTATACTCAAAACCATAGCGGAGGTGGTTATGTGCAAAGTGCTTATCGTAGAAGATGACATTGGAATTCAGAAGCAGTTGAAGTGGGCGTTGGCTGACTTCGATCTGGTTTTTGCCAAAGATAGGGAGTCTGCGATCGCTGAATTTAAACGCCACGAACCCGGTGTGGTGACTTTAGATCTCGGCTTGCCACCTGATCCCACTAACGCGTCGGAAGGCATTACTATTCTTTGCGAAATTTTGTCGATGAATCCGCGCTGTCGCGTGATTGTGGTAACCGGCAATGAAGACAAAGCTATCGCGGCAAGAGCAGTTCGCGCAGGGGCGCATGACTACTACGAAAAACCAATTGATAGCGACGAGCTGAGCTTGATCATCCGTCGTGCCAAGCATGTAAGCGAGTTACAACAAAGCGACAACCCGACTTACGTCGGCGAAGACTTCTTCGGCTTAGTAGGTGCCAGCCGCTCTATTGAAGTGCTGAAAAAGCAGATCGCCAAAGTTGCCTTAGCGCCGTTATCGACCTTGATCGCCGGTGAAAGTGGTACGGGGAAAGAAGTGGTCGCAAAAGCGATCCACGCCAGCAGCGAACGCGCCGATGGCCCTTTTGTTGCGATTAACTGTGCGTCGATCCCGCCAGAGCTGTTAGAAAGTGAGCTATTTGGCTACGAAAAAGGCGCGTTTACTGGCGCGGTAAAAACCACCAAAGGCAAAATTGAATGCGCCCACAACGGCACGCTTTTTCTCGATGAAATCGGTGATATGCCCTACAACCTACAAGCGAAAATCCTACGTTTTCTGCAAGAACGTGTCATTGAACGGGTTGGTGGCCGCAGCGAAATTCCAGTCGACGTCAAAGTGCTTTCCGCGACGCACCAAAATTTGCAGCAAATGATGGAACAAAAAACCTTTCGCGAAGATCTGTTTTTCCGCTTATGCGAAGTGTCGCTATCCGTGCCACCGCTGCGCGACCGCGGCAACGACATCATTTTAATTGCGAAGCACTTCCTTGATAAATTGGCCTTTGATTCCGGTGATCGGCCGAAGTCTTTAAGCCAAGATGCGATCGAGGCACTGCTTGCTCACTCCTGGCCGGGCAATATTCGCGAGTTGCAAAACAAGATCCGCTCAGCTGCGATTCTAAGTGATAGCGACGTGATCAATGATACTGATCTGGGTTTGCTTGGTTCTGAAAACGCCCAGCCGCTATTCAATCTGCGTACAGTGCGCGATGACGCTGAGCGCGAAGTAATTATTCAGGCGCTGCAATTTTGTAATGGGAATATCTCCGATGCGGCCAAGCATTTAGGGATCACTCGCCCCACCCTGTACGCACTCATGGATAAACTTCAGATCAGAACCGAGAAGCCAGCGTGACTGCTAAAAAATCAATGCGTCTCACCATGCAACGAGGGGTTAGTAGAGCTCATCGCTTGCTCCTTTGGCTAATGATATTCGCATTCGTGGTTTTGGCAGCAATTGTAACCGCGCCATTTGCCAACACCGAACAGCTCAACGATAGTCCTGTTATTCAAGGCTTTACAGGAATAGACACGACTTCACTGTCTTTCTTGGGGCCGCAACGACACGCTGTCGTATCCGGTTCAGTAGCGCGCAGCTTTGAAAACGCCACCGATATCATCGTTAGCAATGAATCCGAATTAGCTGCTGCACTTGCGAGGGTCATAGCGGGGCAAACCGTTTGGGTGCAACCCGGCTATTATCAGTTCAAACTGGCGCGCTTTACCCTTTCCAATGCTGCGGGCACTGAACAACAACCGGTGCGCATTGCCGCAATTGAACCCGGCCGTACCACGCTTGCACTTGATACTTTAGAAGGCTTCAAGCTTACCCAGCCTTATTGGGAGATCACTGGTTTTAATTTTATCGGCAGTTGCGAAAATATTAACCGCTGCGAGCACGCCATTCACGTGGTGGGTAACGCAACGCACACCTATATCCATAACAACACCTTTGTCGATTTCAACGCGGCGATTAAAGTGAACCGCGACAAAGATCTGCGCTATCCCGACTTTGGCGTCATCGAAAACAACCACTTCTACTTCACCGCCGCACGCAAAACCTATCGCTCACTCACGCCGATGAACATCGACCACGCTAACGGTTGGCGTGTGAGTGGAAATGTGGTGCAGGACTTTATTAAAACCGGCGGTAACCGTATCGCCTATGGGGTGTTTATCAAAGGAGGCGCGATTGGCGGTGTAATTGAGCGCAATCTGGTGGTGTGCAATACCAGCAGCCAAACATTTCCGGGCTATCGCATTGGGATCTCTGTTGGCGGTGGCGGAATGAAAGTAACGGACAGGCGGGATAATGCGCCGTTTGAGGCGATGAGTGTCAGCGTTCGCAATAACATTATTCTTAATTGCAATGATGTTGGCGTGTACGTTAATAAGGGTCGTGACGCACTGATCCATAATAACTTGGTGTTAAACACTAGCGGTATAGACGTGCGTTTTCCGGTATCTCGTGCGCACGTATTTAACAATTTAACCGATGAGCGTATTAAGCGGCGCGATGACGCCACAGCAAGCTTAGATAGCAACCTTCGAGTTGTGCCGCCCAAAAGCACCTTAACGGCGATTAAAGTAACGGAGCTACTGCACTACAGTCAGTCGCAGCAAGACGTTGAATCGCCCTACCAGATGTCACTGCCTCATACCGATTTTTGCGCGGCTCGGCAAGACACTACCCGCTACCTTGGGCCTATCGCAAGTTACGCTGGCTGTGAGTAAGCTTTTTGTTATCGCCCTTAACGCTGTTGGGTTTCATCAGCGCTGCAACTGAAACCTTGTCATTCGTTGATCACGCTGCGATATACCTCGCGTAGATCCCTGAAAGCGAAGTAAGCGACTTGTTAATACCGTTTTAATAATGCGAGTATCGACTCAAGCCATCTTTGCAATACATAACAAGAGGAGCGCACCTGATGCCCATCGAACTTCTCTCTCCCGATGTCCCCTTCGCTAAATTCCAACTCGCTATTGTCACCGTGTTGATCGGTTGCGTTCTGATGTATATCGGGATGCGAATTTACATGCAGATGAAGCAAGAAGAATTCAAGATAAGTTACTTTTTGTTCACCAGCGTATTTCTGCTAGTTCTGCTTGGCGGCGGCGCGTATTCATCCAACCTCAATCGCTTCCATTCATTAACCATCGAGCCGTCGGGCGATCTGACGCTTCACTACGTCTATCCAAGTAATAAGACGGTCCACTTAACGCAATACCGCGCCGCACGAAAACACGATCGCCCTGGCTGCGCTATCGTGATCGCGTCTGGTGATGAGCGTTATAAAAGCGTCAGCGTGGTTAAGTCTGGGCTTTGCCGAGAGATCACTGCAGCGCTCAATGCGCGCAAACCTATTGTGTGCCATAACGATCCCATCAACCCAGAAAGACCTGAGCGAGCTAGACCCGTTTATTGCCAAGCCGCCACGCGCTCTGACGAGCGATAACGTTTCAGAACAGCGTAATTTCAACGTCGCAGAAATAAAAAACGCCCCTATTGGGGCGTGTCCAAAAAATACGCAAGCTTATATATTGTTATAATAACAAACCTGAATGCGCTAATTGCCTTTGACTGACAATGACAACTAGCCAAATCATCCCATGGTTTGTTTGCTCAGTTTTATTTAATTCGATTACAACAACCTAAAAAGGCTTCTTCATCGTTCACATTTAACAAGACTTTGTATTGGTAATTGAAAT
The DNA here is from genome assembly GCA_019703815.1 of Thaumasiovibrio occultus. Lineage (GTDB taxonomy): Bacteria > Pseudomonadota > Gammaproteobacteria > Enterobacterales > Vibrionaceae > Thaumasiovibrio > Thaumasiovibrio occultus. The sequence goes on from AP023053.1 coordinate 730,998, forward strand.
CAGACATTGAGTCGCCGCATTGACCGCTGCTTTCAATGGTAAACGATAGGTGTTTGCCGCCTTTCTCTTGCGCTGAATAAAACCAGTGGTTTCGGTATCCCGACGTACTATTGACTGCCGTCAACACATACGGTATTTCTTTCATATCCATATCGATCACGGTCGCCGTGTTGCCATCCACCTCTAGCCCCCAGTGCGGCTCCAACCCACCGCAATCTAATGTTTCAAGTGGCGAGACAACCTCTTGGGCGACACTCGAAAACGACAACGACAATAATCCGACCAAACTCAGAGAGCGACAGAAACCAGCCATGACATATCCTTATTTATATTAGTGACTCTTTTATATTTGAAAGAAAAACCGAAGAAGATGAAAAACAACAAGGGCAATATTACCCTCCCGTTTTACTATTTCCCTTTCTTTAAATGATTTTCCAATATCCAACATTTTCAAACACGGTAAAGTAAATCAAACATTGGCTCATTTATTACGCAAAATACAACCTATTTCAACAACAGCCTACTTCAATAACATAGATTCAACCCATAGTCTAAAGACGGTTGCCGAACATAACAACGGCTATCGAATTCATTCAAGCATGATAGGTAACTGAAACGATATTACAACGCCACCAGTGGCTTCTAATTCAATATCGCGAACCATCTCTATTAAATAAGATGAACGATCAATCGTTAATTCACGCTGCTTCGCCGCAGAAAACAGGGCTTCCAATGCCGCGCTGTAGCCTACATCGGACACCAGATAGACATCGGCGCATAAGTAATAGCCTTCCGGCACAGTGAAATCATGGCGCGCATCACTTATTTGCCAATCACCTATCACGGTTTCTATTTGATCCCAACGCTTGTCCGTATGCAGGATCGGCGTCGCCCCCATCAAGCGCTCCGATTTTTTGCCATAGGTGGCAAAGACACTGTCCCAGTCGGCATCTGCCTGTCTGAGCTTTTTCATTCCGCGCTTGGGGTACCAAACCAACTCAATCGGCATGGCGTTGGCCAAGGTCGTTTCCAACGCTTGTTGCTCACCCGGATGCGCCAGCTTCGCAATAAAATCTGCGGTTTGTTGCGGTGTGTATTCCTTGCCTATTTGGCGAATGTACTTAGCGGTAACGCCGAGCTCTCGTTTGAGCGCCTTACCTAAAGCTTGCGATGACGAATACCCACAATGTTGCGCGATGTCCATGACGCTCCAAGCGCTATCACTGAGCAATAAATTGACCGCGACTTGCAGACGTAAACGTCCCAAATACTGTCCGGGCGTTTCGTTAAACAGCTCACTGAATTGGCGATGAAAATGGTACGGCGATATCGCGCTTTGCAACGCGATTTGTTCCCACGACAAATTCTCAACAAGTCGCTCATGCATCAGCTGCAAAGCATGAGCGAAACGTTTTTGTAAATGCGCTGGTAGCGATTCTATTAATGCAATTTCCGGCACGAGATTAAAGACAGCGCGTTCGCTCATGGATACCAACCTTGGTGAAGTCATCAGGTCAATATCTCGCACGAATCGCCGAAAATCAAATCTCGTCAGGTGGATAGCATTTATAATGCCAGTGGCTCCTCAACCGGTGTCGGTGTACGTCGACTCGTGATCCCAAGCAAGATAGGAATTAGAAGCAGCGTCACTGCCGTCGCAAACAACTCCCCAAACACTAAAGAAACAGCGGCAGGTTTCAAATACTGCGCCTGCTCGGCACTTTCACTGAGTAACGGCAACAAGCCGCACACGGTTGTAATGGTGGTGAGGAAAATCGCCCGTAATCGGCTGGTCCCGGCGACGATCAACGCTTGTCTTAACGGCGTGCCACTGCGATATTCTGCGTTAAAGCGCGTGATCAGCACGAGTGAATCATTGATCACTATCCCCATCATCGCCATCATGCCAAACATCGACAGCAAGCTAATGGGCAGCGCCATAATGTAGTGTCCCAGTATCGCGCCGGCAAAACCAAACGGGATCACGGCCATGATGATGAGTGGTTGCCAATAAGATTTCAGCGGTATTGCCAGCAAGATGTAGATCATCATCACCGTCACTATCATGGCCGCGCCAACCCCATCGGAGACCTCTTCGATCTCTTCAAATTCACCGCCCGGCTTGATGTTGACTTGCGGATAGCGCTGATGCAGCTTGGCGATTGTCTGCGCCAATTGCTGCAATGTTTGCATAGGCGCTTGCACATCTCGGTTTTGTTTCCAGTAGAGGTTAACCACCTGATGACGGTCGCGACGATGAATGATCTGCGGCTGCTGCTCCTGCTGAAAATCGGCAACATCACCGAGCATGATGCTCTTTCCACCGGGTAATATCAGCAAGGTTTGCGCAAGTTGGTCGAGCGTATTGCGCTCTGAACGTGGGAATTGCAACACCACTTTGGTTTCTTGCCCGCCATCAAGTAAGCGATAGAGTTCACGTTCACCGAACTCTTGCGCTACCAAATAGGCCAACCGCTCTTGTGTTAACCCCAGTTGCTGACCATAAGCGTTCAACACCAAGCGAATTTGGCGAAGGCCACTTTTGCCATCGTCATACACATCAGCCACCCCGGGCAACACGGCAAGGCTGCTCGCTAGCTGAGCTGCGACCGCACGTGACAACTCACGATCACTGGAGGATATCGAAATAAATGTTTCGCCCGCTGGCGCATCTGCAGCGCTAAATTGCACAGCATAGCCACCTTCAATAAGCCCAGAACTCTCACGCCAACGCGCCGTGAGCAAATTGCCTGGCAAAATGCTGAGCGCTTCACTGGTTAATTCCGCAGTGACTTCCACTACGCCATTTCCATCCGACCACCCCAAGAGATTGACGACCGGCGGCTCAGTGAGCGGGAAGTCTTGCATCAATGACTGCTCGACCCTGTCCATTGCACTTTCAAGTTGATCTAAAGCGTTGCGTTGAAGCGGTAGAGGCGCACCATCTTCCAGCTCGACTTTCGCGGTAATGTAGCGACCCGGAATTTCGGGGAAAACCGAGCTACGAATAGTCCCCGTTGCCCACATCCCATACGCGAGAATAAGCATGGAAATAAACCCCAGTAGCCATGCCCATTGATAATTCAGTACGGCTTCTAAGCTCGGTTTGTAAACGCGGTGATTAAACCACTCTAAACCGCGATGGGCGACACCTTGAATACAACTAACCACCCCTTTTTTGGGCTTGGTAACGGCCAGTTGTGCAAGGTGGGCGGGCAGAATGAATTTACTTTCAATCAGTGAGAAGATCAGGGCAAATATCACGACGGCTGAAAACCCGGCGAAAATCTTCGCTAACTCGTTATCAATCCACAGCATTGGCGAAAACGCCGCTATGGTGGTGATCACGCCAAACACCGTCGCCACGGATACCGAATGCACCCCATGCCACGCCGCGACGCGTCCATTGCTGTGATGTGTGCGTTGCTCGTATATCGCTTCACCCACCACCACGGCGTCATCCACCAAGATACCTAACACCAAAATAAAGCCAAACAGCGTGATATCGTTAATGCTGTAATGGGTTAACTGCATCGCGCCTAAGGTACCGGCGATCGCCACCGGTATGCCAACCGCAACCCAGAACGCTAGTTTTACATCGAGGAAGATCCCCAATAGCACCACGACGATCAGCAAACCTTGCCAGGCGTTATCACCCAAGCGAAACAACTGCTCTTCAATATAGGGCGCCATATCGGCCATGGTGTCTAATGTGATGTCCGGTGGGAGTAATGCCTGTTGCTTGGCCAGCGTCGCTTCAATGGCGTCACTCACTTTCAGTAAGTTGTCGGTTTGGCTTGTACTGATCAAAAGCGCGATGGCATTCATTCCATTGTTACGCACAATCGAACCGCTATTGGCATAATCACGACGAACAGTCGCGATCTCGCCTAGCCGCACCGTGCCAGTCGGCGACGACAACACCACCAATTGGCTCAGCTTTTGTAAATCGTCGGCATAGCCATCACCACGCAGTACCACTTTTCCTTTGTCACTGATTAACTCGCCCGACCGTGCTTCGAGCGATGCCCGTTCAATCGTGCTGGCGAGCTCATCCAGAGTTAATCCCAAATTCTGCAGTTGCATTGGGTCGGGCTCAATGATCAACTGTGGCTTGCGACTGCCCCAGTTTGAAACTTTAGAAATCCCTGGATGATTTTTAAGGGCTAACTCAACCTGCCTTGCGATAGGTTGCAACTCAGCATCACTTCGAGGGCCAGACACCACGACAAAAGCGGCGAGGTTCGTGAACTCATTTCGGCTAACTTGTGGTGTCTCGGCTTGGGCGGGAAAGCCGTTAATGGCACTTACTCGGTTTCGGATATCATCCAGTAGCTTATTGAGATCAGTGCTGCTGGTTTTACGCACCACCACATTCGAAAAACCGGCACGAGACTCGCTGGTGATCTGCTTGATCCCGGCGATGCCGCTAATGGCTTCTTCAATTCGTTGGGTCACGCTCTCATCGATTTGCGTCGCCGTTCCGCCCGGATAGGCCACCGAAATCATGACCGAAGACGGCGCAATTTGAGGAAACGATTCAACCCGTAATTGACCAACCGCCAACAGGCCGCTCGCTATGATGGAAAACATCAACAAATTGGCACCGACCGGATTATTGATGAACCATTTCGTTAGCCAACTCATTGTGCTACCTCTTGTTGCTCTATCCCTTGTTGTTCTATCCCTTGTTGTACTGTCCCTTGTTTTGCTATCGCCTGTGCAGCGGTGTGCGCTGAAACCACGCTGCCCGGCAACATCGATAACAGCGGATAAACCACGACGCGGCGCGCAGTTTCGCTTCCTTGTTCAAACCGAACCAAGGCATACGCCTTATTTTGCTCAACCAAAACCACCGCTTCACGTTGGAGTTGCTGCTGCGCATTCACCACCCATACATCGCCATCACGCGTAATCGCGCTTAAAGGCAGTTCGACTATGTGGTGTTGAACGCCGTGGTTAACCACCACCTTGACTTGCTGATTGGGCAACAAACGGGGCTCATCTCGGTATGGCTCACGCACAGTCAGCACGACTTGACGTTGGCGGGTTGTCGGATCGGCTTGGGGTTCGACATAGCGAAGCTCTGCTGGCCATAAATAACCCTCACGACTGTGTACCGAAATAGCCGCCGTACCCAACACCGACTTCAACAGTGGCCACTGTTTCTCCGCTACCGGTAACGCCACATCCAATGAATCACTGGCGGCCAATTCGAACGTGACTTGCCCAGCCTCTACCCACTCTCCTGGGCTAATATGGCGCTGCATAATAACCGCATCAAACGGCGCTACGATTGTTGCCGCTTCCAGCAACTTAGCCGCTGCAGCGAACGCATGTTCAGTAGACGCAAGCTCGGCTTTCGCGGCTAACACTTGGGGCTCTCGCCTCGCAAACGGGGAGCTGTTGGTCGCCGATAACATTCGCAATGCAACGCTCTGTTCGTGTTTCGCGTGTTGTAGCGCGAACTGTGCCTGTTTGACGCTACTACGCGCTTGCGCAAGCTCCGATTGCAACGCCGTGGTATCAAGTTTGGCGAGCACTGTCCCTTTGGGTACCAACACGCCTGGTTCAATTTCTGGATTGAGCCATACGATTTTGGCGGTGCTCGATGCTTTCACTGAAACAGGCCAGCGCGTGGTGGTGGTAGCTAGTAGCGTTAACTGCGTTGCGTGCGACGTCGGTGTTACCTCTGTCACCGTAACGGGTGGATGCATGTGCTTGGGTGGCTCAACACTGACCGGTTGAGGCTCTAGTGCGTCAACGACGGCCAAGGCAATGACGATCGCACTAAAACCGGCTAACAAGGCGAATAACTTTTTATATTTCATAAGGCGTGTCCGTTTGCGCTGATGGCTCTGGCGATTGATTGAGACGCTGGCTGATCTCCATCAGCCGCGATAGTGTTTGCAGGGTGATGGGCAACATCACGGCGGTTTCAACAAATTCGAGTGAATAGGTCAAAATAGAAAAGACTTGCCCTACCGTTGGTTCGAGTAGGTGCCCGACCATCCATAAGTTGATCAAGACGGCGGCGAACAGCACGATAAATATCAACCCGTAAACGATGGCCTCGGTATCGGATAGCTTGATTTCGCAGCGTTTGAGCGATTCAAAATGTAAGCGGATCGCAGAGATGCGTTGTCCGCCAAGCGTGTCCACTTGCTGCTCTAATTGGTCATTGAGCGCGCCGTTTAAACGGGCGAAGGTTTGGTGATAAACGCAATAGATCAGCAGCATCACACATCCGGCCGCCAAGACACAGAGCGCCAACTTTAGATGAAACATCGCTAAAATGATCAGCGTCGCAACCAGTTGCACCACTGCACTGATAAGGGAGGGTAAATCGTTCTCAAGGAAATCCACCAGCTCTCGGGACATCCTCAAACGCGCGTCTTTAATAGAGACAGAGGCGCGGCGCAAATTTCGCTCAACGTGTTGCGCGAGCATGACTTTAATTGCCCCATAGACCCGAGTATCGTAAAAACGGCGCGCCACACTTATCACAACGAGTAGCAGGAGGATCAGCGCAAAAATCAACAGCGGCTGCATATCACGAGCAAGCACGCCGTCAATCGCGAGTCCGATAAACAAGGGAAGCAAGATTAAGAAAATGTTTTCGGTTAGCACCATCAGCCAAGTAAAGATGACTTTGATAGGGTTAAGCCGGATCACGTAAGACAGCGTTATAGGCAAATTAAGCACAATGATTGGCCCTGAAGTGAATATTCAGGCCAGTATTACTCATTCATCAATTTGAAAAGTGTCTCAAATTGCTCTTTTCATCCGCCCTCTTTGCGAAGGTATGAAATGGCCCATAGAACAGTGCATGAAGCAGTGAAATGCCACGTTCATAGATTCGTCCCTCGTTCACCTTAGCGACACTATCGCGGAATGTTTCGCAGAAATTTCATACTTTACCGAGTCAGTCTGCAATATTGAGATGTCTGGCTATTTGATTAGTCACAAGGTTGATAGTATTTCAGGATGCACCCTTATACTGCTTTCTACGGATTAGTGCGTTCGCACAGCAATCTCAGCCTATTTTTTTGAGAAAAAGCAGAACAAAAGACACGGAAATCGTCATATAGACAGAGGCTGCTATCGCATTCGATGTTTGGAAAAGGAAACGGATTTTGAAACACACCATTTTACTTTTGTTGTGCGCATTGAGCTTGGCTTGTGCGTCAACCGATGAGCCATCGAACACATCTCAAGCTCAAACCAATCCACACGCTGTTGTCGATCTTGGTAAGCAAATTACCAGCGAACACCCCAGCCGCTATTTCGCGTTGGCGGCGAAACTGTTCCAAGAAGGCGAAGAACAGCAAGCGGCAAAATGGCTATATGTGGGGTTAATGCGTTACCAAACATTTATCAATTCTGGCGCGCACGAAAGTGAGTTTGAGCAATTAACTTCGTTATGGGATTCCATTGGCGCGCCTATCAATGAACACTTGGGCGGCAATATTGATGAAGCGATGGCGACCATCAACGAAGCTATCCTTTGGCATGAAAACAATCCCGATCACTTTCTTGGCATTGGCCGTAGCGGACTACAAAACAGCCGTGAGTCAAACGAATACCGCGATCTTATCGCTTACATTGATTCAGAGCGTGACAACATTCAGGCAAAGCGCGCTGAGAACGGTTTAGAAAACCGCTAATTTGGCGGTTCATTGCAAATCAAGATAGGAAAAACCATGAAGAAAAGTTGTATGGCGGTTTGCGCCTTGTTGTACGTCAGTCTTTCGCCCGCCATGGCTAACGATACTGTGATCACAGATACCCTGACCGATTGTGTCGTCGGCGCGCCCGCACCGCTCATCGAAAACAGCGACACACCCAACATCAAAAGCTATGACATGACCTTCAACACCAGCGAAGGCTTCTATGACCTGGTGGAGACCATTACCTTGGCCTCTGGTCGCCAGTTCTCTATATCGCAAGGCGGTTGTGCGCACTTCACCGAAGTCGTGAAATTCCCGCTGGCACAACCGTTCGACGGCAATCTGATTGCGGAAGCGAAAACGTTACTCAACGAAAGCAATGAGGTAGCGCAGACGATGGTGGCTTACTATCTCAACGAGGTGAGCAACGATCACCCAACGCCTGAACATATTGAGATCCAACCAGGTTACACCACCATCTACATCACGCAAGAAACCATTGACGGGCAAGTTATTCTGAGCACCGCTTATGACGTTGCTATTTAATCTCCATACCCAGAATGGAGCAAAATAGCTTAGGTAATATTTCGTCATCTGACTTTTATAGGCAGGCTTGCTTTTAATAGCAAACTTGCTTTTGATAGATAATTTACTTGAGAGCTTGCTTTCCAAACTCACTCACTTTGCCATCTGTATGGCAAAGTGAGTCTGCATCACGATTACTTAATCCATATCTGTTTGGCGTTTACAAAGGCTTTAATACCGTGCTCGCCCAGTTCACGCCCGTAGCCAGACTGTTTTACACCGCCGCTGGGTAAACGGGGATCGGTTTTGACGATGCCGTTGATTGCCACTTGCCCAACCTCCAATGCTTGCGCCATCTCGATCGCTAACGCCGCACTTTGCGTCCATACCCCGCCGCCTAAGCCGTACGCTGACGCGTTTGCCACTTCGATTGCATGTTTCGCATCACGTACCGCACTGACTGACATCACGGGGCCGAATACCTCTTGCTGCATGGCGCACATTTCAGACGTCACATCCGCAAGTAACGTCACGGGATAGTAAAAACCTTCGCCTTCTGGCATCTCACCACCGAGCAAGCATTTTGCGCCTTGCGCGATCGTCGTCGTTACTTGGCGATGTAAGTTATCGCGCAGATCGGCTCGCGCTATTGGGCCAACGTCAGTCTCAGCATTGTTCGGATCGCCAACGTTGAGCGCTTTTAAGCGACTCAGCAAACGCGCAACGAAGTCATCATAGATAGGTGCTTCAATCAAAATCCGTTTAGCGGCAATGCACGACTGACCCACATTGATCACTCGCGATAACACCGCCACATCCGCCGCGTGGTCGAGATCGGCGTCCGCTAACACGATGAATGGATCCGAGCCGCCCAACTCCAACACTGACGGTTTAACTTCTGCTGCCGCCAGCGCAGCGACAGTCGCGCCCGCTTTGGCAGAGCCCGTAAAAGAGACCGCTTTGATAGCCGGATGGCGGATAGCCTGCGCCACTTGGCCATTGGTGACGGGTAAGTTAACGACAATATCGGCAGGCGCGCCCGCTTTCTCGAAGGCAGCGATGATCCCCAACGCACATTCGGGCACATGAGGATCATGCTTCATCACACAGGTGTTTCCTGCCATCAAAGCGGGCGCCAGATAGCGAAACGTCACCCATAACGGCGCGTTCCACGGCAGCACACCAAGGGTGACCCCTAGTGGCTGATAGTGAACAAAGCTACGGCTGGCATCTGAGCTAATATCTTCGTCTTTCAAATACTGCGCCGCTGTATCAGCGTAGTGCTCGGCGCACCACGCGGCTTTTTCAACCTCGGGTCCGGCTTCTTTAACCGTTTTTCCCATTTCGTCTGTCATGGTTTGACCGAGTGTTGCTTTGCTCTCACGCAATGCCGCCGCGACTTTGTGCATGATCGCACCTCGCTCGGCATAACTCATCGTGCTCCATTCGGTATAGGCGTGCTGAGCACGTTCAATACAAAGCATCATTTGCTCATCCGACAAAGTGGGATGATGACTGATCACTTGGCCTGTTGCCGGATTAATTGCTGTTTGCATAGGACCTCCTTGTTACGCCGATGATGGTGGATGGCCGCCATTTTTTGCGACGTTCTCACGTTTGCTCTTTTGCCGTCTTGTCGCTTTCTTTTCCGCCTGAACGAATGCGCTCTCTGGTGATGCTGTTGAGGCTTTAAGTGATTGCACCGTGTTACTGGGATGAACAACAAAATCTCGGTCTAGTGCAAAGAACGACTTTATCCCCGTATCGGTGACATAAATCGTATCAGAGATCCCGCACGTCTTATTGCCATCGACACCCCACATCCACGGAATGATGTGCAGCGTCATCCCTTCTTTCAACACCGCAGAATCCCCTTGCTTTAAGCTGGTGATATAGCCTTCATCCCAACTTGGCGGAAATGCAATACCAATCGAATACCCCGATCGTGTAACCAGTCGCGCGCCGACGTCATTATGCGAGATAATATTACGCACTAAGTTATCAACATCTGACACCGTCATGCCCGGTTGAACATAACTGTGCAGCGTATCTAACGCGGTTTTCATCAGCTCTTGGGCTTTGTACATGGAATCGGTAAGCGGCCCATTCACAGCGGTGCGCATCATCGCGGTATGGTAGCGACGATAACACCCCCCCACTTCTAAAAACACATGCTCGCCCGGCTGTACAATGCGCCCTTCCCATGTAGCATGGCCGATCATACTGCGCGGTCCCGATGTCACATACGGCATGACCGCAGGCGCCTCTCCACCTGCGCGAAACATGGCTGCACTGATCTCTGCCGCGATTTCATTTTCGCTTACGCCTTCTACCGACGCCGCCAGTCCAGCTTTCATCCCCGCTTCGGTGGCGATCGCCGCTCTGCGCATCACTTCTATTTCAGCTGGAGATTTACAAATTCGCCCTTCTTCAACGATGCCAAAGCAGTCGAGCAATTTGCCTTCAACCAAGGTGGTGTGGATAAAGTCTTGCTGATACGCCGGAAAGAAATAGCTGTTACGCTCGTAGCCAATTCGCTTGTTGGCCAGGTTAAATTCACGCAGGGTTTCCACCAGCATTTGAATGGCATCGCCGGTATCGGGATACGGCCGCGTATGTTCAACCCAAGTCCGTTCGATAACATTGGACTCTTCAAGCTTACGGGTGATCATAAACGGCTCTTGCTCCAGAGGCACAATCAGCGCTTGGAAGAAAGAGTAGCCCGTGGTTTGGTAATCCGTCAGATACATGATGTTTTCAGGATCAGTGATCACAACCGCATCCATGCGGCGCTCTTCAATCCGCTTTCGCAGCGCATCCAAGCGTTGTTGATACTCTTCTGGCGGAAAGGTCATATCGGTTCGCGTGATCATACAGCCTCCAATACGTTTGCCAGCACAGATACCACAATCCCCATGCCTTCGTGGAGGTTGTCTTCTTCAATGGTGAGCGGCGGGATAAGTTTAATAACGCGGCCACCGGTACCGCAGGCACCCAGCAGCAAGCCATGTTCGAAACACTGTTTAACCACTTCTTTGGCTTTGTCGCCATCGCCAATATCAATGCCTATCATCATGCCCTTACCGCGCACTTGCACGGAAGGCAGCGAATGCATTGGCGAAAGGTGCTGCATCATAATGTCGTGATAGCGTTTAACCTGATCCATCAATGCGGGATCGGTAAAGTAATCTAGCGCGACACCACCGGCGACAAACGAAAGGCTCTGTCCACGAAATGTCCCGGTATGCTCACCCGGGTTCCAGTGATCGTCATGCTCAGGTTTGACGAGATTCATCGCGATGGGCGTGCCCACACCACCGAGCCCTTTAGCTAAGCAGACGATATCCGGATCGACGTCATAATCGTCGAAACTAAAGAACGAACCCGTTCGCCCCATCCCCGCTTGTATGTCATCAATGATTAGCAATGCGCCGACTTCACGGGCCAGATCTTGCAGGGCGGATAGCCACGCAGGATCGGCGATATTCACCCCGCCTTCGGCTTGGATCACTTCAACCAAAAATGCGGCGGGCTTATCAATGCCTGATGATGAATCGTTATATTGATCAGCGAGCTGTTTTAAGGTGTTGAGTCCACATTCGGAGTGGCATCCGTGACAGCGCGTAATACACCCGAAGGGTTGGTGCCGAACGTGATTTAACGGTACTCCCGCCGCGCCACGAAAGTAACTATTGGCCGTAGCGGCAAGTGAGCCGAGTGTCATACCATGAAAGCCGTGATGAAACGCTACTATTTCTTGTCGCCCTGTCACCCTTCGCGCCAGTTTCATTGCTGCTTCGACGGCATTGGTACCCGTTGGACCCACAAACTGCATGCGATGGGGCATGTCACGCGGCTTGAGGACGACCTCCTCGAATTTTTCCATAAACTGGCGTTTAATCGTTGTACTCATATCAAGGCTGTGCAGCACGCCATTGCCTTGGATGTAGTCTATGATTGCGCTGGTCATACGTGGGTTGTTATGGCCGAAATTAAGCACCCCAGCGCCAGAGAAAAAATCCAAATACTCTTTGCCGTTTTCATCGATTTGTTTTGCGTTTATCGCTTTGTCGAACACCGTCGGATAAATACGGCTGTAGCCGCGTAAGTTTGACTCTCTCAATTCGAAAATAGACATAAACCACCTCCCCTTTAACGAGAAACCCCAGCTTTCACAACTGACTAATGACAGATGCCCGAATCTCGTAGCATCAGCGCATTAATTTACGTATACGACTAGTTAAGGTTATCAGTACAAAAATGCCTGATAATTAGAGGGATAAGCAGGTATGGGGTGAAATAAATTTCGGATTGCGCGGGCTGAGTAGCCACGTCAGTACAGAGTGTTTTACCGGCATAACGAATGTTTTCATCGTTCTCACCTCGCTGCGACACAAAGTAAAACCGTCCGTGATTTGTCACGGCTGAGTTGCTGATATCAGCAAGTTCCAATGAGGTAAGCACATCACTCACTTAACGATAGATAGTGTGCTCTTTGGTAAACTTGGCACAAGGATTAGGGCTTTGCAAACCGTGGCACAAGAGAAAATGTTCGCATCAACGTTGGGTGCGCTAAGCGTTAACCACGCCATACCGCATTCAACCAAAGCTGTGCGAGGATTCACTTTAAAGAGAGGAAATATACTTGAGCGCATGTAGCGCGAATTCTCGGATCTCGTCATTATCCGAGCGTTGTGCCGCCTGCAAATACGGCTCGGCGGCATCGGCTTGCGCGCCGAGCTGCTCACACAACTCCGATAACGCAAACGCGCACTGACATCGTACCTCACTATCGGTATCTGCTAGCATATGGTGGCACAACGCCAACAACGCAGGTGCGGCCTCTTTGCCTAGACCGCGCAAAATATCCGCAGCGTTAAATCGCACATCATCATCACAAGAGGCTAATGCCTTAATACAATGTCCGACGGGATCAGCGTAAAAGTCATCGCTCATTGATAAGTATTGTCCTGAGCATCTGTCTGGTATTCACGTCACTTTGAAGCGCTATCGCAGTGAAACATTTCTGTTGTTTGCCTAGCTAAGACGCGCAGAAATTCTCACTATTTGGGTCATCTGGGTTTAAGACCTGCACGCTAAAATCTGGCGACAATTTGAATCGGTTTATTATATTGGTGACTTTTTCCGACGTTGCGGCGCTACCAAAATCTAAGAAAAAGGGAATGGGATCATTGTCTTTGCGCCATATCTCATTCATTTCCTTTGCTAAGACCTTAGCTTTATCCCAACCACCCTCAAAAATTTTCGAATAATCGAAGTGCGGCCAAGCAGCGATGTCATCTACGTCTGAGGAGTCCTGCGCGAATAAAAAAGAGATACTTATCTCCGAGTGCCACGGGAAAACACCAATATCGATAATTCTGAGTTCCTTGCCCCCAAATTCGGCTAACGCTTCCAATAATTTTTCAGCAAGTAACTGCTCAATACTTTCTATGCTGTAGTTCATCGTCATCCTTGCACCTAAGATCTAGCACTTAGCACGCGGTAGATTAACCGCCTACCAGACATCCATGTAGGAGACACTGTATTGGATCAGTTCGTTCTCAGCAAACGTCAATGTGACAAAGGTTGATTGGGTCATATAGAAGTCGTTGCAGGTGGGCTCGCCGCTCATAGTTGTCTGACGCAAATGTTGGTCTATCTCTTTTTGCGACATTAAGATCTGCTTTTCAAAATACAATTCATGGCTGACCTGATCACTTTCAATGGCGAGCTGCACCAACTCGATGCCCAACTGCTGGGCGGTGTACTCTGGCATTATGCCAATACCAATATCAGAGGCGGTGACAAACTGATCACTGGCGATCGTTGTCTCGATACACTGTTGTGGCAATTTGGCATCACGAGTGCGCACAATTTCGAACCCCTGCAAGTCCCAGCTGGCATAGCGATAAAAAATCGCAGCGACCGACTTATCGTCACTGAGGTAACAGGCATAGTCACTGCATGAGGCGCAGGCAGGATCATCATCGGCAATGTGTGGTGCTGGCAATGGCGAAGCGAGATCACTCATCGCATGATCAGGCACTGTCACACCAAACAAAGTCAGGTTGGGCTGAGAGAGCGATCCGCCAATCACCGCCGGATCGCGTGATGCTCTCCATGCGGGTTCATTGCTACAATCAAGTGTCGGCGCTGCGAACGCCTGCGGGGCAAAAAATAGCGACAAAACCACAGCGACAACGCTGTTTGATAGAGAGGTAAAAGCGAACCGAGATTGACGATTTAACACGAGCACTCCTGCCGTTTATTGGCCGTTCCAAATTGGCGATAACAGCACAGTACGGCAATCAAAGACGAATTAAAACTTTAATAAGATCAATGTGTAAGCCTGTAGCAGTTTTGAGTCACTTTCTACTGTTAGCTTTCAGATTAACGACAGTTCGCCCCATTCTGTCTGATGGATCACCCTACTCTTTAGACGCACTGTTCGCCGACAACGGTTTTCTGCTCGGTAACATGGCGGTGAGGTTGCCAAGCAACATAATTAACGCGCCGACAAATAGCGACAATTCGATCGTTTCGCCATAGAGCAACATACCGACGATCCCTATCGCGGGCAAGCGCATAAAATCCATGATCACCACTAAACTGACTTCGGCGCTCTGCATCGCTTTTGTCATGCAAAAATGCGCCGTTAAAGCGGTACCACCCACAATTGCTAGCCAACCCCATTGCGCGGCGCTCGGCATGATCCACTCACCCAAGGTCAATAGGACGGCCACGGGTAACTGCACAGCACACATATAAAACAGAACGGTCAGCGGATTTTCTGTCGCGGCGAGGGATTTAGTCGCACTATGGGAAATGGCATAACAAAAAGCAGCGCCAAGGACGACCAACGAATAGAGATTAAACACTTCCATCCCCGGCTTAACGATCACCAGAACGCCAATCAGGCCAAGGACAATAGCAGACAGTTTTCGCTTGGTTAGACGTTCGCCTAAAAACAGCCATGCGATCAGTGCCGTCCAGAGTGGTACGGTAAATTCTAGGGCAAACACTTCAGCCAACGGCAACACACTGATCCCAACCAGCCAGCCATATTGTCCAGCAAAGTGAAACAGGTTTCGCGCACCATGCAAAGGAACGCGTTTCGTCGCAAACGCGTGTCGATTGCCCGTGAGCAGCATAATTGCGGTAATCACCACTAAACCAATTAAGCTGCGAAACACCATGACTTGCGAAGTCACAATTTCGCCGCTCAACTCCCGCGCACCGACCGCCATTAAACTAAATGATGATAAAGCGCCCAACATCCATATTACTGCTCTAAAAATGGTCGTTCCCTCTTATTTTCCGCGATGGTTATTCTGATAAAAAACTAAGTTAGCCTCAATCCTACGCGAAATATGCGCGCTCGACTACGGTACGATTGCATAGAAATAGCCGAGCATGGGAATGGATATAGCGCAGTTATGTTGATGGATATAACACAGTTGTGTGATTGAAAATAGCGTAGCGATATGCATGGCCTTCGCTAGATAATCAAAACGCTAACCCCAGCGCTTTTAAATCCGCTTCACATTGCGCCGCATTTTTATATTGAATCCCATAAAGGCCAACCGCTTCGGCACCTGCAATATTATGTGGCATATCATCAATAAACACGGTTTCCACCGCTTCTATTTTGTGCTGAGTTAATAACGACTGGTAAATTTCAGGTTGTGGTTTCAGTAAACCCAGATCGGCCGACACTGTTGCGCCATCGAACAGCGACCAAAAACGGTAAGTTGACTGCAAAAACTCCACGATTTCGTGGACGTTATCCGTGAGGGCGTAAACGCGATATCCCGCGGCTTTCACTCGCTTTAGCAAAGACTCCGATCCATAGAGCAAAATCTGCGTTTGTTTAACATAGTAAAAAAGACGCTCACATTCTAACGCTGACAGCCCCAGCGCGGCTTGATATCGCGTTTTTGCTTCAGGCTCGGTAAGCAGACCTTTATTTAAATCTAACCAAATTGAGGATTGAAAGATTTCGGTTGCGGTGCGTTCTGTCTCATCGCCATCGCCAAACGTGAGCCTGACAATTTCGTGTGGAGACCAACGCACCATGACATTACCAATATCAAACACAACATTCTTCACCTGACTCGATACCATCACAATTCCCTTTTTTAATCCCTAAAGCTTTAGGATAGCAGCGAATTATCTGTGGCAGGTGAAGAAAGCCATCCTACCTATTAGGACTCTTTTTTAGCCAGCAAGGTGTTAATCAGCTTTTTAACGTTATCCATATCGTCAACCACTAAGCTGCGCCCCGCTTGAATAAAAGACGCAGCGATAGCGATACATATTTTCAATAGCATAAAACCAAAGAACAGCGCGACGAACCGCATGATGTCGCTAGAAAAAGTAATGTCTTTGCCGTCAATCGAGATGAAATAGCTATTGTTGTTGGAACCAACCAGATACTCAGATATCGGATGACTCGAGAAGTCTTGCACGTAGCCAGATAAATTGAACAGAAAATAAAGAAGCGTTGATACCCCTGCGGCGATTAATGCAAAGCCAATTGCCTTTGTTGCGTTCATCTCTAAGATCTCCTTATCTCTTTACCTTAATCAATAGGAACGCTATATCACACGCCGGACGGCGGATAGCGTTGTCGCTACGATATCTCAAGCACTCAGAGCGTCACACATTTTACGTGCTTCGCGATACATTTTTGCGAGCGTTACTGACTTCGCGGCGCGAACATAATGATCGCCATGCCCAGCAGCGCGACCGACACACCAAGCAGATCCCAAAGGCTTGGGCGAACACCATCCACTAGCCACAGCCACAAGATCGCGACAAATATATATACCCCACCGTAAGCGGCATAGACCCGCCCCGCTGCAGTGGGATGCAGCGACAACAGCCAAGCAAACAACGCCAAACAGAACGCGGCAGGAATTAACAACCAAATGGATTTGTCTTGGGTGAGCCACAAATAAGGCAAGTAACAGCCCATAATTTCCGCAATGGCGGTGATCATAAAAAGACCCACAGTTTTTATTTCAAGCATTTCTATCTTCACCGTTTTAACTATCCCGTTATTAGCTATACCGCTGACAGGCCCACTCAGACACTGAGAGTATTGTCATATTACCTAGACGAGGGGCTGTATAACAGATGAAGCCAATGCGTAATATTAGCGGACTAAATAAGTGTCAAAACAGCCAATTTAACCAATATCGCCCCGCTTATAAATATGATGACAGCTCTCGCGATAACTGGTTTTAGACCTTTGCGTACACCATATTGGTTGGTGCCTTTTTCTCCGGGAAAGAAAGCCATTATCAACCACAAAAGAATAAACGCTTCAGGAATTAATCCCACCAAAGCTAACCACCCAGATACGCCACAATCACGATAGCGCAAAGACAAAAGGTATAGCGGTACAAACTGAAAAAGTGGATTGACCTGCAGGATGAATCCAACATTAACCGTACTCAATATCGACAAGCGCGCCAGCATTGCAGCTACTAGCAAAAATATGAGCGAGCTTAAAACAAATTCCCTTCTTCCTAATCGAGTCCCAAACACAAGATTATTCCTTACTCCGAAAAGATAGTTAAGTTTAAGTCTCGACACCACATAGACCTAAAGGCAGATGCCCGCGTTTTCGAGACCTAGGACTATTCCTATTTTAATCTTATTGATATTACGTATTTTAGCGCACTAACTCGCATAATTCGCCACCGCTTAATGTTGGCATTTAAACTCATACCGAATTTTGATTAGGATAGCATGTTTTAGTCATACGTTTAATGCCCCTGATATACAGCAATCAACAAGAATTAATGACTGGCTAATTAATGTAATTTAGGTGTGATTTACGGACCAGTTAGTTATAAGCCTTGAGTTCAAGAAAGATTCGAACAAATCATTAAACAAAATAAGCAGCTTAACATTATGAATGGTCAGGCTATCAACGAACCAAAAGAATTTAAGAGCCTCACAGCGAACTACAATCAGTCACTTTTTACCGAACCAACACCACTATAGTAAGGGAATTATCATGAAAAAGATGCTTTTGTTATTAGCTTTATCTTCACCTTTTTGCGTAAACGCAACTGAACTTGATACGCGATATAAAAACGTTGACGTTAACGATGTTTACACCGTTGAGCAGCAAGAAGAAAATGTACTACTTAGAAGTGCCATCACGCGAGCGTGTTATCGAGAACCTAGAGGTGAAAGGAATAACTATGAAACGTGTAGAAATAACGAAATCGTACTAGACCGCATTGCTGAAAGCTTGTGATGATCCCCTCTGCGTGAGGGGGTGTTCCATATAAAAGCGAGTATATAATGTGCATTAGTTGCGATTAGATCTAGTACTTCAATTTTAAAAAATAGGGTTACCCACTTTGATTAAGGGATCTTATCCACTAATCAAAGACAAAAAGAGGTAACTCTTATCATTTATACTAGAAATCCAATCGTCAAACACAAGGCGGGGTTTCTCATCTTGCAGAAGAGCTTATTAATATATCCACTGCCTATAAGGTAGTGGTGGTATCAATAGGTATGTTTTATTCGTGCTTACACCTCACGCCAAC
Source organism: Thaumasiovibrio occultus (assembly GCA_019703815.1). Classification (GTDB taxonomy): domain Bacteria; phylum Pseudomonadota; class Gammaproteobacteria; order Enterobacterales; family Vibrionaceae; genus Thaumasiovibrio; species Thaumasiovibrio occultus. The sequence goes on from AP023053.1 coordinate 749,767, forward strand.
AAAGTCATTGGTCATTTAAGATAGGTTGGCTAATTTTAATGGTGTAAAAGAAGCAGAACATTTTCATTTATCGATCGCCAATAAACGGACGCACCATACCATCAATAATGAACACTTACCCCGCTATCTCGGCGAGTTTAACAGCAGGTTCCATCTGGACAAGATGCAGGACTAACAGTTGTACTCGAGTACTTATACAACCCTTATGCCAGAAAAACTGCTTAAACTAACTGAGGTTCGGTGGTGATCAGGTAAGTCATGCCGCCCATAAACCGCTATTGCGCTTCCCTTGCGCAGTGCTAGAATCGCCGGATCAGAATTTACGAGTAACCCCAATGTATATTCATCGTGTTAACGACATTGACTGGCTGGTGATCACCGCTTTCGAAGAATTGAAAGCGCTGTTTATCGAAGACGCCGGTACGATCCCTGCGTGCTTTTCGACCACCAGCGAATTAAGCCTGATCGACCAAGCCAAGCGCACTTATGGCTATTTGCCGCCACTGCGCGGCGTGATCACAGATACGGGTATTTTTCAGCGCCAAGGTCACGCAGAAGATTTAAACGCGCAGCTTGCCTGCGTTGTTGAGGGCCGCGGGCGTGTATTTATCTACCACGGCGGCTATGTTGCTTTTGTGGATGACGAGCAAACATATATTACCCAAATAGACTAAACGTCAGGCAGTAAGTAGATCTTAGCGATAGACGGTGCGCCCCTATCACGCTATCCGCCGTTACCTGCCGATTTCTTTAACGACGACGCTGACATGCGGTACGTGCGCCGTCAAATGTTCAACCACTTCCTTTTTTAACGCGTCTCTTAGGCCAGGGAAGCGATGTCGCTTGTCATCGCTTGTGACGAAATAATAGCTGTCAGGCCCTTCGCTCTGGCAGACCTTGTTGATCTCGATTATCTCGTTGTAATCCAGTTGATATGAGTGACCACACGAAGGGCTGGGCTCTGTGACTACAAGATGGGTTTGATAGAGATCGATGCTGGTGTACGCTTTTGATCGAATATCTTTGATGGCGGTCACCAGCACATAGATAAGGCCAAGAGACAAAAACAACGTGATAAACGCCATGAAAAGTTGTCCGCCTAATCTCACGTTGTTAAAGTCTATTTGCTGAATGTTAGGGAGAGCTATCACCCATAAAATGACAGCGCCCAGCAGCGCACTGCAAGTCCCTAATACCCCTCGACGTCTTGTGCTTTCCTGAAATGAAACTAACAATGTGTCCATACGATCGCGACTCTACTCATTAATGTTCTGTTTACCTGCCCTCGGGGAAACGTGGTAACTGCGGCTGAAGTTGACACCAATTGGCTTTGTAGTCGGTATAAATCTGAGCGTCAATAACAACAGGAATTGCGTCATCAAACGTCGAAATTGCTATTTCTATCCGCTCTAACGGCTCTCCTTTTACCCGAAATCCGAGGCTAGAACCACAATGGCCGCAAAATGTGCGAGTGGTTTCATTGTGGGCAACATATTCTTTTAGTTGGTCTGTTCCTAAAAGCCACGCCAAACCCGTTACCGGTACGAGTGTACCAAATGCCGCGCCATGAAATTTGCGGCACATGGTGCAGTGACAATGTGCCGCTTTAGGGCTAAACCCCGTCACCTGAAATTGCACACCACCGCACAAGCACGATCCTTTATAAGTGTTATCCCGCATTTACCACACTCCTCGCATCCTTGTCTTAAAGTACAACCGCATCAATGCGCTCACCTCTAGCCAGCGCCATCAATGCAGTGAACATTGATGATAATCCTGAATAATGGATACGGAGGAGATATTACGCACATTAAGCGCTTAGATATACCAAGCGCTATAGGTTACAAGTGAGAGAAACGTTGCCTGGTCACGGTGCCCCACTTCTCATTCGCGTATTGATCTTCCGTGTAGTTACCATCGGTGTAATCGCCAACGACATCGCGCCAAAACTTCACCGCGTGATCTGCGCCAGCCACTTGTTTTATTTCCCAAGTACCTTTTAACTGCTTAAAAAGATGCGAGATAAACCCCTTGCCCGCTTTGTTTTTACGAAAATAAGGCACCACGTAGAAATCGCAGATCTCAAAGTGTTGTGAAGGCGTTTCTTTAATCGCCGTTAGTGCTGCCGGTACGCCATCAATGTAAAGCAAGTAACCTTTCACCTCGTTGGCAATTTTAGGATAGATTTCAAACAAACCGTTTTCGTCCGGTTTGTCACCGATAAACTTGGAAAACTCAGCCGCATACCCTTGATACAGGTTGGCATAGACGTGCTCATTACGGTCATCAACAGCAACCACGTTTAGGGCAGTAGTTTCAGGAAGGGTGTTTTCTGCATTGCTCATCATTACATCTCAATATGACTTACAGGTAATGATCTGATGCTAGCATGCCTTGAATTTATTGAAGGGTTATATTTGGTTTAACTAAGCGTGACTGGCTATTTATCAGCCGTATATAAGCACCAGTTCCGCTTGAAGTGGGCGAGTTACTGCGATGATATCGGATCGCTGCCCGCTAACGACGGAAACGAAAAAGTCGCGTTCGATAGCGCGACTTTTTGCGATTTAGAGACGTTTTATCAATAGCCAAAAAGCTACAAAATTACATTACGCACTCAGACATTTCTTTAGCGCGATCCATACTCTGCTCTAACAGGTTCTTCGCCTCTTCATTGGTTACTACTGCAATCACCTTGTTCATGATTTTCTCTGCGGTAGATTCTGATGACGCATCGACTAGACATGCATAGGTATTGGCGATGCTTTCCTTCGCCTGATTGATTGCCTTGTTATCGCTAAAATCAACATTCATCGCGGCCTGTGCTGATTCCGCCAACTCTTTAGCCAACCCTTGCACATCGCCCAACTGATCCAACTTCAGCTCGCTAAAATCGACATTCTCCATCTTATCTTGCAGCGAATCCACGGCACTGTTCGCCGCATCTTGCGCTTGATCGATTGCTTGATTGGCATCTTCACACGCCGCGAGCAGCGCAATTAACATCAAAGCAGAGACAGTTTTTTTCATCTTGAACCTTTAAACCTAACAAAGTCATGCACAGTTCTGTGCCCGCTTATTCTACAAAAGCATGACGACAATGAGAACGTGAATCTACTCAGTCAGGGTATTCCAAACAAAAACCGCTCCTTTACGGAGCGGCTGCGCTTTACCTGTTGGTACTAGAGACAATCAACGAGGCAACTAATCATGGAAATAACGTGGGGCGGTTCTTTCTTCTCTTGGGTTATAACGTAACCCCTCAGCGACTAATTCTTCATGCGTTGATGAAAACGGCACTAAAAAGGTTTCCCACACTGATTTGCGCGATTCCAACCATATTTCATGGCGGTAAGGCGTAGTCACACCATCGTGCTCGAGGCTGTAATTCAGCGTCTCTTGCTGATGATAGACATAAGGGATCAGATACAAAACTAAGGCTTCTATTGCCATTGGTTTCATCACGTTATTAAACCCACCTTCTAAGGTGAGCTTCGTCTCGGCTTCCTGCTGGTCAACAAACTGGTAGATCCCTGATGCGTTAAGCACATCATAATAAAACGGATGCTCGTCAGGGTTTGTCACGTACACTTTTTCGCGCGGGACGGCATCGCTAATTTCGGTGCGATGGTACTTGGAGACATAGGTGTTTTCAGCACAACCAGCAAGCACACCAATACTCAATAATATAACGCTCAGTTTCTGTGCCCATGGTGCGAATATAGCCATCTGCTTCATCCTGTTACTCTCTACCTAGTGTTTTCCTAACTGCTTTTTACTTTTTATATCGCACCTGATTCAACGTGCAGTACCTCGTCGTCCGCTCCTATATTTAGTAATCGAACTATTCGAAATATAAAGGCTCTATTCTTTCTTGCCGAGGGTTGTGGCGGATCCCTTCAATAATCAGCTCTTCGCGAGTCTTAGTAAAAGGAATAAAGAAAGTTTCCCAAACAGAATAACGTTCCGTCATCGACACCCAGTGACGATACGGCGTAACCATTCCGTCCTGCTCTAGCTGATAATTCAACGTCTGTTCATGCCATGTGTAATGAGGGATCAAATGGAGAAAGAAAACCTCCATCATCATACCGCTATACTGCGCAGAAGTGGGCGCTTCGAGCGTTAGCCTTATATTGGTTTGACTCTCAGCGACGAACTGGAAGATATCTGCAGCGAGCAATAACTCATATTCGGACGGAAATTCCTCCGGGTTAGTGACATACACTTTCTCTCGTGCCGTATCGCCGTTAAAGTCGATCATGTCTTCACGCTCGCTTTGGGCTAAATACATATTGCGAGCGCAACCAGAAAGCGTGCTAATCGCGACCAAAACCAGGAAAAGCGATTTAACACATCGACTCGAATTTTCTAAATATTGGCGCAAGTTATTCATCATTTTAATTTCACTGAGTTTTTCATCTTTTTAAAGCAGTAGCGTTACTTCCCCACTTACGACTCTACGGCTTCACCCTCGTTATAAAGTGTTACCACCTCAATGCGCGGATTTAACTCACACAGCTTTTCAGTTAACTTCCCATAATCAAAAGGCGACTGCGGGCAAAGCTCTATATTGGCGTCCTGTTTGTTAAACAGTTTTGGCTTGAGGTGGCTCGGAACATCGCCTTTGGCTTTCATCGACCAACTAAAGTTTTTCGCCATTTTCGACGTCAGATCACCATCGGTTGCGCGTTTATAAATCGTTTCAATGGCATCGACCGCAATACTGAACGAAGGGGTCACTTTCTCGTCAGGTGATTTGAAAACTAACAGCCCAGCGCTTATTTGAAGTTGCCAATTTTCATTGGCTCTGATTTGTGGCCAGCCCATTTTGCAACAAAGAAAAAATAACAGCAGACTAAACAAACTCATTACCACATCAGCGAAGATATAAAATACGTCGGCCAACGAATCAGGCCACATTCCGGTCATAAGGGCTAAAACCCCTGCCTCAGCGCCATGATAGTTACGAAAGAGTGAAAACGCGCCAATGGCGATAAAAAAGAGCCCCAAGAGGATTTTCTTCATACCGCTCTTGGTTGATGAATAAGAAAGGTTGTATTCCATACAATAACGCTCCTTCGTTTAACAGCCCAAATAAAGAAGAAATCTATTTAGCAATAACTTCCGGCGGAGACACTAACAACCCTCGTGCAATTAGCGTGTCCCGGTCGTCACTGAATGGCGTCAATAACGACTCCCAAATCGAAACTCGCTCAACGATTGGTGTGGTATGACGATATTCAGCCACGTTACCTTGGTACGCCATCTCGTAAGCAAAGATATCGTGATATTCGTAGGTGACGGGAATAAGCCCCAACCCAACCACTTCCAACATGCTGTACTCAAATTGCATTGGAATATGCGTGTTCGGCATCAAAGTGAGATGATGCTCTGTCTCGCTTGCTGCAACGAATTGATACAAACCTGACTGCTGCAGAATCGCATATTCATCAGGTTGTTGCGCCGCGTTGGTAACAAACACCTTCTGTACGGTTTGCTCGGGCGTGAGCGTATTTGATTCACCGGCGAGATAGAGATTGGAACTACAACCAGACAGAAATAACAACGCAACAAGAATTCGATTCATTTAAATTAACCAGCTAAACGACGTTTTTAAAAAATGCTCTGCATCTTGCTCGATAATTTCACCGTGTGACATCACGATGGCGCTCGGCCGCCAACTGATAATTCGATTGATATGCGCTCTTGCCGTAGACTTACCGAATACAAAGCTCAGGCGCCAATCTAACGGCATTTTTCCATTAGGGGCAAGAATACCAACCCTTTTCGCAACATATTTCTGCCAAGGTTTGAAGGTATCTCCAGAAACGTTTTCGATAAGATCGGTCACGATTAGGGTGGATGATCCGCGATGAAAGAAAATTGCTTCTTCCATTGCAAACGAGCCGGTAAACAGTAACTGATCTATCTCCTTTTGCCATGGCCACTCTTGTGCTTGGTTGAGCGAAGCATCGAAGCGCAGATCCTTGCGCTTTTTAATCACTTCATCCGTGCCGTAACTTTGCGCGTCCGGATAAGCCTTTAGCCACGCATCGATAAACAGATGATGCAGCCGATTCGGCGCAATGAGGTATTTCACCTCCCCCAAACTGGAAAGCTGTTGACGAATGGTTTCGGTGAGCTTAATTGGACTATGAACCCAAAGCGCGCCGTCATCCAAGCGAACTATAGTCATTCGCGTTGCAAAAGGCAGTGCCATAAAGGTGACGCTTTCACCATCGAATATCCATAGATTGTCGGCTAACTGTTTCATCATTACCTACATCCTTTTACTGGGTATCGGTGAATGTACATTGGCTCATATCGGCATGTTCAAGATTAACATCGAGCTGATGAATTGAGATAAAACCAACAACGGCAATTGCGGAAAACACAAAAGGCATAGCCATCATTATCGCGCCTCGAAAATGTGCGAAAGCCGTGCGGTTAATTCTCGTTGGGCGATACACCTTCATGCCCGACGGAGGATAACGTCCTTCTTTAAACGCGCGACGACCAATGGGAAAACATGCCAATGACACTAAAGCAAATACCAGCGGCATCATCGCGAAAACGGTATAAAACACCCAGCGAATGCCACTAACCCCGCCCCACTCATAACAGTGCGCCTCGCCAACAAAAGCGGTAAATTGGGGCAACATCCAATATTGAAACGCCAGCATAAAGCCCAGGCCTAAAGCGAGATAAAGGCCTATACGGGTAAAACCTTCCCGCTTACTGTACTGCTCTGCGTATTCTTGCTGTTCATCTTGCATCTTCACTTCCCTTCGTTTTGCGTTTTTTATCTCTTACCCAAAGCACGGAGCCGTTGGTCTTTTTCATTTCAAACAGATCGATGGCGCCAAACAGATCAGATAGCTTTTTAAATCCATAGTTGCGCTGATCAAACGACGAGTGATTGGAAATATGAGTTCCCATCGCCCCGAGCATCGCCCAACCTTCATCATCTTCTACGGCTTCGATGGCTTGGCGCAATAAGTTGATGAGTCGGGTATCGCCTTTTAGATTTTTGAGTTCGATTTTCTGCTCAGGACAGTTCGCTGGCTTATCCTCTAAATACAGGAATCGCGAGCAGCTATTCACAAATGCCGAAGGCGCTTTGCGCTCACCAAACCCGATCACCGCTTTGCCATCAGCCAAGACTCGCGTGACAAGCGGCGTGAAATCGCAATCCGATGACACCAAGCAGATCAAATCGATATCCTTGGTATAGATGATATCCATAACATCGATGACTAAGGCGATATCGGTGGCGTTCTTTCCTTTGGTGAGATCGAACTGTTGCACCGGCTGAATTGCGTAGTCGTGAAGCACTTCTTCCCAACTGCTGAGGTTGGTGTTTTTCCAGTTACCATAGGCTTTGCGAATATTCACCACGCCAAAGCGAGCAAGCTCAGACAATATTTTGTCGATCTTCTTCGCCGGCGCATTATCCGCATCAATAAATAGCGCAATTTTCTTGCGGTCGGTCAGGGCTTCGTCTTGCATGCACCGTCTCCTTGGTAGGCAATAAAGTTCAACGATTCACTGTCACCATTGCATCACAGTTATGCCAAGCAGCATAAAGTTGAGGACGATTTGATTTGTTATGTTCGCGCTAGATTTGCGCCAGCCTCACCTATCGAGACTACCGTATGCATCATGAAAGTTGAATGAGAGGTTGGCGAAATGGCTCGCAGGATCTAGCGCAACACACTGAAAGGAATAAAGTTGCGGCATAGAGCCGCAGTATTATTTTATGTCTATTGATTAGAAAAACGCATGCTGAGCGTCCCTCTAATCTGAAAACGCCTTATGAGCAGGGCGCGTTATACCGCCTCGAGCTCCGTCTTCACGATTTCGGTTTAACTCGAAAGTGTTGGCTCAACCAGGCTTAACGAAAACGATGCACTGAAAAAATGGCGTGCATATCAGCACTTTCTAAGCAAATGTCTTTTTCGACCTCTAGCGTTCGCATGTTAACAATCGACAATCGCGACGGTTTTGGGATCACGCCTTTATCGATGCCAAGCCGGTTGGTCACCCAGTCAATATTTTCTTTAAACTTGGTCGGACGCAACCGAGAAAAGCCCACCGCCAAGCGCTCATCATCAATCACCGCCACCGAGCGACACCAACCGAGCGGCCGATTTTCTTGGATCAATTGATTAAGATCGATACTAAGGAGCTTTTGCTGTGTAGCAAGGTCGAAACACACCACTCTGCCATTGGTACACGTAAAGTAGACCTTACCGTTATGTACCACTCCGTCGTGGACATTGCCCTCTTCGATATTAAATCGCCCACCGTCACCGGATACGGCAATCGCATCTTTTTGGTTAAAGCGCGTGCAGTAGAGCGTTTCGCCAACATAGAACACAAAATTCGGGTGAACAAAATGCGGTTTAGTACTGGCAATCTGTCGATAATCAACATCTGCGTCAATCGTGCGTTGTAGCGATTCTTCACCGGTTGCTAAGACTTCTAACAACTCTCCGTTATTGTCGATTTTCAGCACGCGGTCTAAACCGGTATTAGCAACATAAAGATGACCATCGTGAGATGGCAACACATGGTGCAAATCGTTAAATAGCGGATGGGTGATCCGACAGCGCGGTTGCCAGGTTTCTGGATCGTATTCGATAATTTCCGTTGTGCTGCAGATATAAGCGATATCAGGCGTAATGGTGGCTGCCTTATATACCGTACCCACTTGGGTTTTATCATGAAGGAACTGGGGGATTGTATTATCCAAAACGCAAGGCTCAATCTCACCACTTTCCACATCCACCGAAATGATCACCCCAGCATCATGCTGCGGCCCTTCACCCGGCTTAGGCTTAGGCTTTCGATCACGACCACCAACAACAATGAGCTTCGTCATACCCCATCCCTTAATTTACTGTTTATTAACCGATTGATTTGTCGACGTCACCGGCACATAGCTGCGCCAGCGCGCGCCAAGTTTCTGAGCCAAAAAGCGCAATAAAAAGTTATAACGTTGGCTGATCACCGGGTGATGTGATGCAACAAAAAATGCGATAACGTAAATGACAGCCCCTATGATTGCGCCACCAAATAGAGCCAACCACGGCGACGAAAACCAGAGCGTTACCTGAGTCACACCCAGCGCCATAACCACAGATATAACCATGGGAACAACAAAGGCGGTAGCCCATTCACGCATCGGAAACCCAATCACCCGCCAATAGATCAGCGCAATCACAGACAGCGAGATCAACCAAATCAATGTACGGCCCTGTGCTAACACCGCTAAGCTCTCGTTTCGCCACCAATAGAAAAGCGCGATAACACTCACTATCGCTAACACGTCAGACGCCAGCTGGTACTTTAATTGATTCGTTACCATCAAATAGGCCTGCATCGGCAAGAACGCTGACATCATGATCATGCCGAACGCCAAAAATGGGATCAGTTCAATGCTGCTGCGCCACTTCTCTCCCAGCACCACCAGCACAAAGGGCTCCGCCAGAATCGCAAGTCCAACGGCACACGGCACAATAAAGGCCAAGCTAACGTAAAGCTGACGCCGCACTTGCTCTATCAATTCGGCTTTGTCGTGTTGAGTCGCAGACAGTGACGAATAGAGTCCCTTTATCGATTGGCCGACAATTTCGCTATAAGGTAACCACGCAAACTCCAACGCCAAGTTATAACTACCCACAGCAGCAACCGGTTTGATGTTGCCAAGGATCAGTACATCGATCCGTGAGCGCAAATACCCCGTTACGGCTTTAAGATAAAGCCACTGTGAAAAGCCGATATGCTGACGCCAACCTTTCAGGCTAAAGCACGGTCGATAGGCACAGATGCGATAACCCAAGCTGATATTCACCAACCAAGTGGCGATACTTCCCACCACCATGGCCCAATAGCTTTTTAACGTTAAGGCAAGTGTTAGGGTTATTGCGACGCCCACCGTGCGCGCCGACATTAAAATGAGCGTATTGGTACGAAAGTTAAATTGCCGCTCTAATACATCCAAACCGGGATTACGCAGCCCTTGAATAAATGGCAGTACCGAAACCACTTGGATCACTGGCACTATGTCATCGTTGTTTAGGTACCGACCCAGTAACGGCGATGTAATGAGCAGTAAGAGTGACGCCAATGTTTTCGTGACTAACCCGATTGACCATACACAGTTCAGATCGCTATCCGCCATCTTATGCTCGCGCACAATGTACTCGGTGGTTCCTGTCGCAGAAAAAGCGAGAAACAATGACAAGAAGAACATGGCAAGCGCCATGGTACCGAAGTCAGTCGGTGATAATAGCCTTGCCAATACGATGGTCGACACCAAGCCAATCAGGCGTGAATACCATTTGGCAATCATCGCCCATTTGGTGCCATTAAGGATGACACTGCCACCACTCATAGCACGACGCCTAACTGATCAGCCGTAATAATCTCACTGCTGCCCACGAGTTGTTGGGGTAAAAAAGCTTGGCCTTGTTGTTCAACCATAAACCAATGCCCAAATGCCAATATGTCGCTAACCATAGTATCGACATCTGAGGGCGTTGCAGTATAAGGCGTACTGCCGGCCACCAAGCTCGACGAGTGAAATGACATGACGAAATGATCTTGTCCTGCATGGCGAAGCGCGCGAACGGTATCGCACATTTGCTGAAAGTTTGCCCCTTCGGGTGACAAGCGTCTCACATCCAACTGCAGTAAACGAATTGCCGAGCGAAAGGACGTCGATTGACAGATCCGGCGGTACACTGCGGGATTTTCGTTAAGGTAAGCGCCAACCCAAGGCATAGAAGAAAACAAACCCGAGGTATGGGGAATATGTGTGATCCCGTTACGGGTAAACACCCGATTATCGTAGCCTTGAAAATTAGGGCCGCCGAGATGGGAATAATCCCGAAAAGGGCAAATGCTGAGGTCGACCTTAAAGCCAAGACGGCTCAAATTGCCAGACGTTGCCTCTCCTAGCCCATAACGCCCTGCCAAGTAGGTCACGACTTCACGCTGACACTCACTCTCGATGGTTTGCTTCAACAAACGTATTTTTTGATACTCAAGCTCGGCAGGCAAGTTGCCTGGAAATGAATATTTGGCATGTTCTTCGTCAATGGTATTGTCAAAAGGCGGGCTAACCCAAGGGTGCAGATGCGCGGCAAATTCAATATTGTTCTCATGCTGTACTCGTAAGTAACGAATGGCAGCACGCCCTCGGTCACTGGTCACAAAAGGGAAATCCATTGCCAGCGTGACTTTCGCACCGGCAGCAGTCAGTGAATCGATAACATGAACCAGCGTTTCACAATCGGATACCTTGGTATTTTTCCGGCTAAAACCACTACGCCAGTTAAATTCTTCTTCTGCATGAATTACTACTGCTAGTTTCACCACCCTGCCACCCTGATATTTATTATGATGCCGCCTCCGTTGACTGAAGAAGACAGCGAGGTGTTTGTTGTCGCCACCGTTGGGAACGTATTTTTGTCGCTTGAACAGCCTGATTATCTTGAAGCGCTATAAAACTGCGTTATGACAACCTCTTCCTTGCTTTAGCAGGACTCCCGCATCGACTTAATGCGTTCAGTCACCATTGGCAATCGAGCGTTCATCAACCTCCATGTCTTCATCGAGGTCCAGCGTATCATCCGCATCATTAAGAAACTCGGCCCGTTCTTCGTCTGCGATAACATCGTCTTCGCCACTTTTACGCATATTATCCGGCGGTAATTGTTTTGAATCTGCCAAGCCAAGGAGGACATCTTTGTCCTGACGACTCTCTTTCATAAAGTGATGAAAGTCTTCCATGGAAATATGTGTGAGTTCTTCAACCGCGGCATACAGCATTAACTTGTCAGCAATGGCATTGATTAAACGTGGGATCCCTTTTGAAAGCTGATACAGCTCGTAATACACGCCTTCCTCCAGAGAGGGATTTTCCTTCCACCCAGCCCGATTAAGTCGCACTTCCAAGTAATAGACTGTCTCTTTGAAACTCAGCTCGCTTAAATTAATTAAGCCCAAGGTCATTTGCCAAATGGATTGGTTTTCATCGCTGTCTAATTGCTGCTTGAGTTTCGGTAGCCCAGATAACATTAACTGAATACACGGACGTCCATCGATATCGATAGACAGCAACGAGCCCAATAACGCTAACGTGTTGACCGGCAGTCGGTGAGCATTATCAATGGCAATCACAATGCGTCGTTGTTTCGCCATTTTTTTTCGCAGCGCCCAGCTCAGAGCGGCTTCTAAATCGACGTTCCGCCCTTGTGAATCGACATAACCAAGTTCAGTAATAATGCGATTAAGCAGAACATCCGGCGTGAGGTCGCCATGCAAAAATTCAATGAACAGCGTGTTCGGTGGCGTGCGAGAAGCCTTTAAAAACCGTAGCGTTGCCGTTTTTCCACATCCACTCTCGCCAATTAATGCCAGGCAACCTTCCCCTTTATTTAAGAAGTAGTCGTAATAGGTCGCGGCATTGGCAAAGTTCTCTAGTTCGACAAACATCGCCGCATCGGGTGCCAAGGCGAACGGGCTTTTCTTGAACCCGTAATAAGCTTCATACAGCATTAGAGATCCTTCCGAAGAGAAAGTGTGACCCGAAATTCATCGGCATCTCGATTGTCTTGATTACTATCGCGTGTCTTATAACGTAATTCACTGTTGAACGATAACGTACGGCTAAGGTAGTGACGTAATTCCATATCGAGGGTGAGATAGTCGTCGTTCTGATCTCGCCCATCATCAAACTGATATTCGCGGTACAACGCACCAATGCTGGCGGTCGTTCTTGGGGATAGTTCATGCTGATAACGCGCGCCTAAACGCAGATTCGCAATTTCTTCATTCATGAAATTATTCAGCTCTTCCTTTTCTTCATACCCCAATAAAAATTCAATCTCAGCGCGACGAAGGCGTAAAGTGGATACCCAATCCATCACTCTCTCAACGGTAACGCTATCGTCGGCGACACCGGCAAAGTCACGATCAAAGCTATTAATTTCCTCTGTATAGCTGATCTCGTTCATCCAGCGACGAGACAGATAAGTTAGCGAGAAATCATAAGCATTACCGTAAACCCGCTGGCCATAGCGGAAAAACGCGCGTAAGCGTTGATGAGGATAAAACGCCAATTCAGTACCGACGAAATTTTCATCGTCATCATCGCGGTTGTAAGTGAGCTGGAAATAATTAAACCGATCAAACTGGTACCGCGCCCCAATACCGACCGCAAAAAAGTCCCTGTCATTAATATCGAGGCTGCTGTCGTAGTCTTGATAAGTGATGGCGATCACCGGCGCCCAGTATTGCGTTACTAAATATCCAAGGCTCGTAATACCTGTAATTGTTTGAGTGTCTGTCGTATCGGAATCACGCGAGTAAGCTCGAACACTGAGATCGGTAATGTAGCGATTTAGTGCATCACCGGCTTGCGTATTTAGCTGCGCCCCATAACCTTCGTAGTCGCCATCACCGTCATCGTAGCGTTTCAAATCACCGTATATCAGGGCATTAGCATCGATAAAGCGCGACTGACTACGATAGCCAAACCCCACGGTTAAGGCTTGTTCTTCTACCGTATCGCCACTTACCACATCACCGATGGCGTCAACCGCAACATCGCTCGACACATTTCTGATCGCCGCGTCTCCCATGACATACCATTGCTTACTCCCTAGCCCTTGCTCTGCGGAAAGGTCGAGGTGCTGGGAAAAATCATCACGATTGTCACTTTCGTGATAATGGTAAGCCGTAGCGCGATAGTTGATTTCGCTGAAACCGTGCCGCGTTGTTCTTTCGTGCTCAAGCCCTACCGAAAGAGATTCGACAACATCTGACTGCTCATCCCTATTAAAGTTGATGTTGTCGGACGCTAATATCTCGCCTTCAAGAAACAGCTTATTATCCACTTGAGTGTTACTCGCACACCCACTGGCAAGAATTAGCGCAACGCTCCCTAATAATGTTTGTTGTTTATCCACGTAGACGCTCGCTTTTGGCTTTATTGATCACTACGCCAACCTTCAAATGCTGACTCAGCGATTGAATCGCGCGTTCGACATCTCGGGTACGAGTCTTAAACCTTTCAACAACAAACAAGGCTTGGCCGACGCTTTTCGATAAGGCAATGGATTCAAAGCTTTGCAGTACAGGCGGCGTATCGAAAATGATGATGCGATCATCATAGCGCTCGGCTAATTCACGCGTGAACGCTTCCATTCTTTGACTATTTAAAAGTTCACTGCTCAGCATATGGCGGTCGCCAGCTGGGATCAGTTTTAAATTGGGTATGGTTGTGGGATGCAGAATATTGCTTATGTCTCGCACATCACCGCTGAGATAATTGATCAATCCCGGCGCATCGCTCATTGACACACTTTGGGTAAGATCACGGCTGACACAGTCGGCATCAATCAGCAGCACCGTGCGCTCCGCCTCAGTTGCTAAGCTGAGCGCCAAGTTGACCGCAGTGAACGTCTTGCCTTCCCCTTTATTAGCACTGCTTACCATCAGTAGGTTTTGATGCTGACTAATGGCAGGATCGGCCTGATCGATATGCCAAAGCACGCGATTTTTGATGATGCGATATTCATCAATGATTTCGCTGTGGCCAAATGAGTGCCCGCCAGAGACAAAGTCGAAATTGGCAAACGCATCACTACCGATTTCAATAACGGGGTTAGTTTGTCGCGGCGCAACGGCGACTAACGAATAGTGAACGTTATCGTCACGATCTTGAGTCGCCTCACTCGTTTCGCCTCCGCCTCCTTGATTCAGCAAGTGGGCTTTGGCGTACTGGCGATGTTTTACCACGGCTTTTTTAATAATCGTCATATCGTCAACCCCTGCACAATTGCGCGAATATCACTCAGTTCCATATTGTTCACTGCGATAAATAAAAGGTAGCTCACCATCACGCCAAACAGCAGGAAGAGACATTGCACATTGTGACGGCGACGCACTTTTTCTGTCGATGATCCGCTTATTGATGATACGCGGCCGTACACTTCGATGTTGTTATGCAGCATTAACTGAGGCGCCGATATCACGACGGGACTGATTTGGCTTTTTACGAACGCCAATCCCCCACCTGCCGCGCAGCTCACTACCAGCACCATCGCCCCCAAAATCATCCGCATCGGGCCGGATGGCTCCAGTGGTATGCGAGGACGATCAATCACCCGAAAGGCGATTTGATCAGAAGCCGCTCCCACGCTCTGCGATAGCATTGCGGACTCACGACGCGCCAGCAGCTCCTCATATTTGGCCTTGGTAATGTCATAACTTCTTGTTAAACCGGTAAGTTCGGCTTCAACTTGAGGGACTTGATCTAGCTTCGATTCCAAATCACCGATGTCTTTGAGCATTTGCTTTGCGCGAATTTCGGTAGAGGCGAGCTCCGCTTTGGTGTCACTGATCTTTAACTTAAGCTCTTGGATATAGTCGGAATTGACGGTGATCGTGGTACCGCCTGTCAAAATACGAGGGCCATCACGGCGCTGTTGCTCGAGCTGGGCAAGCTGACGTTTGGCATCAACGACACTCGGATGTTGCTCGGTGTAGCGAAGTAACAGGTCAGCGACGCGCTGCTGCATAGCGGAAATTTGACCATCAAAAGGCGAGACCGTCGTACCACCGGTGGTTCTGGTGCCAGTACTTAACTCTTTGGCAAGTGTAGATTCGGTCGAAATTAGCACTGAATTAAGTTCTTGCGCCTTTAACAGCGTTTCACCGTAGTCATCTTTCAGCTCTTGCAAACGCTGATAATATGAACGCTCTTTATCCGGCATCAAATCAATGTACTGCCGTTTAAATTCCGCCAGCTCGGCTTCGGATTCCGCTAATCGCGCCTCATACTCCTTAAGCTGCTCAGAAATAAACGCACTGGCTTTGTCGGTGTCAGCACGTTTGTCACCAATTGCGTTTTCAACAAAGGTATCCAGTACCGCTTGCACCACATTGCGCACAAAGACAGGATCTTTCCCGCTATAACTGATAGTAAACAGGTTATCGCGCCCCAATGACTTCATCCGGATATTGTTTTTGAGGTCATCTAACACCTTTTCGTACTGCTCAACCGTATCTGCGTTAATGTCCGCATCGGTTTCGCGGGCGATTGCTTCAAGGTTTTCGCGGCTCAATAAGGTTTTTACCAGCAGTGTTAGCTCGCGAGACGGATCTGACTCAATCGCTAACCCCTGCAACAGGGGCTGCAAAATCGAGCGCGTATCGGCATAGACCCGCGCTTCCGATTCATATTTGTCAGGTAGCAAAGTAACGACAGCCCAGCCCAAAAGGCAGAAGAACCACGCCATGATTATCGCTAATCTTTTGTTTATCCAAAGACTTGTGATCGCCTCAGATAACAATACAAACTGCTTGTTCATAGTTCACCGTCCCTAACCTAGAACCAAGCCTCTGGAATAATAATGATGTCGCCGGGCAGTAAATCGACGTTTTGATTGATGTCGCCATCTTTTACTAACTGGTCGATTTTCAACGCATACTGCTTTTGCTCGCCACTCACAATCCGGATCAGTCTGGCACGATCACCATCGGCAAACACCGTAACCCCACCGATTTCAATCAGCACATCAAGCAACGTCATGTTCTCGCGATAATTTAGCGCTTGTGGCTGTGTTGCCTCACCAATCACTCGGACTTGCTCACTGTACGGGCCAACGAAATCACGCACGGTAACCGTGACAATCGGATCGCGAATGTATAAAGATAGCCCCTTCTCAAGCTCTTGAGCCAACTGATGCGGGGTTTTACCTGATGCCTGCACTTCGTTAATCAACGAAGGACTCACCATGCCATCTGGCCGAACGACCAAATCATCGGTCAATTCCGGGCTTCCCCACACAAACACCCGCAGTTGATCACCTGGTCCAATCAGGTAACTGTATTGCGACACACTTTGCGTCATTGACGGTTGTACCTTGGCTGGCGGTAGTGACGCCAAATGTTGTGATGTACAGCCAGCAAGTAAACTCGTTACTGCTACCAGTCCTAACCCTAACAGTTTGAAATTGTGATTTTTCATCTTGATAACCCTAGTGATTTCGACGTCACCGTCGCCCCATTACCCCATCCAATTTAACCAACCGAGTTAGCCAAGTTTCATTCGCTTTCCATCTGCGCATAAGCAACTAGGTTAATTAATCTAACTGATTCTAAATTTAGGCTGTATTTCTGAACCCGAATATACCGATTGAATATTTCTCAATTATAGGACGCAAGATGCAGTGCCTAGTGATTAACATTGGTGCTGTCAGAGTTTTTTAGGGACATCTCCGGATATTACGGTGACACGATGAATCAACATAAATTTATAAGACCTTGGCATATTCATGTTTTATTTATTGACATCATTGCCTTATCTTTAACGTTTTACGCTGTGGTGTCTTTATTATTGACGCCAGACAGTTTATTTAACATCGATAACATTCCGAGCACTGAATTTGCATGGATGTTTTTGGTTTATACTGTCAGCTTTCTTATTACGTTATTAGCTGTCGGCCTGTATAACGAAAAGGCCGCACAAACAATCAATTACATCGCCTTAAGGGCAGGCGTTGCTACTGCGCTCGCCTTAATGTTGTCTGCGTCGCTGTATCTTTTGTTCCCGTTGAATTTCTGGCCAGCCTTTAGTTGGGTGTTATTGCTTGGGGCGGGCGCGACCACCTTAATTCTCGCCCGCATTGCGATTCGCCCTTATTACCATCGGTTGCAGCGCACCCGTGTCGCGGTTGTCGGCACCGGTAAAAATGCCAAAATGTTTAAACGCCTGTTTCGAAATAGAAGCAGCCGTATTCATTTTGAGTTAATTGGGTTTCTCGACATAGGCGATGGCCAATGTGCCGACTCTATCTATTCCATTGGTTCAGTCAGTGACATTGAAGATATTATTAAAAACAAAGACATTGACGAGTTGGTTATTGCCTTAGACGACAGACGTCAATCATATCCTACAGACTTATTAATGGACTGCAGACTGAATGGCATAAACGTTATAGACATTAATGACTTCATCGAAAGAGAAGTTGGCATGATCTCCATTGAGCAAATTAAACCTTGTAGTTTCATCTATTACAAAATGGGGAATAATAACTTATTAATGTCATTTTCTTCTTGGTTGTGGAACAGTTTCTTAGCGTCAATTGTTTTTCTCACAACTTGGCCAATATTACTTATTACTGTAATTGCGATAAAAATAGAAGATGGCATTCACGCGCCAATATTTTATCGCCAAACCCGTACTGGAATTTCAGGTAAGCCTTTTGAAATAATTAAATTCAGAAGCATGATCACAGATGCAGAAAAAAACAAAGCGGTGATGAGTACCAATGGCGATCCGCGCATTACTAAAGTCGGAAAATTTATTCGCACGTACCGTATCGACGAACTGCCGCAAATCATCAATGTATTTAAAGGCCAGATGAATTTCGTTGGTCCTCGCCCTGAACGCCCTGAATTTACTGATAGTTTTGATGAAAGGATCCCGTACTACCGAGTTCGCACTATGGTGAAACCGGGCCTAACAGGTTGGGCACAACTTAACTATCCTTATGGTGATTGTATTGAAGATACGATAGAAAAATTGAAGTACGACCTCTATTACTTACGTCATCGCCGGATCACTTTCGATATTTACATTTTAGTTAACACCTGTGAAGTCATTCTCTTTGGCAAAGGGCGCTAACATGGAAGATAAAACATTAAATACGCAGTCAATCCAATCGACGCGCGCGATGACGAGTTCAATCAGCGGGGCGACACCGCCTAAACTCGCCATGACGATCGACGTTGAAGATTATTTTCACGTCACGGCGCTAGAGGCCAAAGTGAGTCCTAGCGATTGGGGTACAACGTGCCCGTTAAGGGTTAACAATAGCTTCGCCAAACTTCTCGACGTGTTAGAGCAAAAAGAGACCCGTAGCACCCTGTTCATTCTTGGTTGGGTGGCTGAGCGATGTCCGGATTTAATTAGACGTGCAGCAGAAGCTGGCCATGAAATTGCCAGTCATGGATGGAGCCACCAGCGCGTTACACAATTAATGCCAACGGAGTTTCGCGCTGAGGCAATTAACAGTAAGCGATTACTGGAAGACTTAACCGGTCAAGCAGTGGTTGGGTTCCGTGCGCCAAGCTTTTCTATCAATGCCAGCAACACTTGGGCATTCAATATCTTGGCTGAAGCCGGCTACCTCTACAGCAGCAGCACCTATCCCGTTCACCATGATTTGTACGGCACGCCGGAGTGGCCGCGTTTTGCGCATCAACGCCCTGAAGGGATCTTAGAAATCCCGATCCCAGCATTGCCGTGGGGTAAACACCTCATACCCATCGGCGGCGGCGGCTTTTTCCGTCTCTATCCTTACGCCTTAACCCGTTATTTCATTCGTGCTTTTCTTAAATCAACGGGCCAACCCTACAGTTTTTATTGTCACCCTTGGGAATTCGACCCAGATCAGCCACGAGTAAAAGGAATTGGGTTTACCGCCGCGCTTCGCCACTACTTAAATTTATCGCAAACGGAACCGCGCTTCGCTCGACTGCTTGATGATTTCGACTGGAGCACGATACGCGACGTTTATCAATTATCCGGGGAATACGTGCATGAGCAACCAAATCAGCTTCAAGTATCTTGATAGCAAAGACTACGACAAGTGGGACACGTACGTTGATCATCATCCAGAAGGCACTTTCTTCCACCTGAGTGGCTGGCGAGATGTTATCGCTGAGGTCTTCTCCCACCGCCCACATTATTTAATGGCATTACGTGATGGATTAGTGGTTGGCGTATTGCCGTTGTTTGAACAACGCAGTGTTCTCTTTGGCCACACTTTGGTATCAACCCCATTTTGTGTTTACGGTGGGCCGATTGCCGACGACGACGAATGTCGAATCGCATTAGAGACACGCGCCTTGGAAATCGCCCAAGACATCAATGTCGATTACGTTGAACTGCGTTATCGCCATCCGGTTGCTTCCAGTTCGCCTTGGGTTGATCACTGCCAACATGCCTCCTTCCATTGCCCCATTGGTGAAGGGGAAGATCAAATCCTAACCTCAATTAAACGTAAACAACGGGCGGTAATACGTCACTCACTAAAAAACAACTTAACCCACGAAGTACAAACCAACCCAGATGAATGCTACGACATTTACGCTGAGAGTGTACGCAACCTTGGTACACCCGTGTTTTCGCGCAGCCTCTTTCGCACGTTACAAGAGCGTTTTGGCAATCAATGCAACGCGCTTGTCGTTAAAGACGATAACGGTACACCGGTGTCGGCCGTGCTTAACTTCTACTACAAAAACGCCGTGTTTCCCTATTACGGGGGTGGGCGCGAAGTCGCGCGAGAGTTGAAAAGCAACGATTACATGTACTATCAGTTGATGGTCGAAAGTGGCGCGGCGGGTTATCAAGCCTTTGACTTTGGCCGCAGTAAAATTGGCTCTGGTGCTCACGCCTATAAAAAACATTGGGGCATGGATGAAAGAACGCTGAACTACAAAGTCGCGCTGATCAAAAAGAAAGAGCTGCCGGATCTCTCACCGAACAATCCTAAGTATCAACTGATGATCAAGCTGTGGCGTCGCTTTCCATTGCCTATCAGTAAAACGATTGGCCCAGCCATTTCCAAATTTCTGGGGTGAGCGATGAAACCAGCACTGTTATATCTTTGTCATCGCCTACCTTATCCGCCGAATAAAGGCGATAAGATCGCGTCTTATCATATTCTTCGATTTCTCAGCGAGCGCTATCGAATCTACTTAGGGTGCTTTATCGACGATCCCAATGACCGTCAGTATATCGAGGTGATTGAAGATCTCTGCGAATCCTGCTGCATCATTGATCACAGCCATTGGCACAATAAGCTACGCTATTTTAAAGGCTTGCTTACTGGCGAGCCGCTATCCTGCGCGTTTTTCCAAAACCGGCAATTACAACAGTGGGTCAATAGCACCATCAAGACCCATGAAGTCAGCAAAGCATTTGTGTTTTCATCGGCCATGGCAAGTTATCTGAAAAAGCCGCCTTTGCCAGTGCATCGCGTGATGCACTTCGTCGATGTTGATTCTGAAAAGTGGCGTCAATACGCGGAAAGTCAAAAAGGGCTTTATCGCCCGATTTATCAACGTGAATTTCGCACCCTTCGCCGTATGGAGCTGGCGGTTTCACGCCAATTTGAATTTAGCTGCTTTGTCACCCCGAACGAAGTCGAGCTGTTTCGCTCAATTGTGCCTTCCGGCATCGGCAATTCAGTTCGTTTGCTCGAAAACGGTATCGATACCGACTATTTCGACCCCTCACATGCCAGTATTGAGTCCGTCGAAACCCCTCCACTCTATTTAGTGTTTACCGGCGCAATGGACTATTGGGCCAACGTGAATGCCGTAACACGCTTTGCTGATGTGGTCTGGCCGAAAGTGAGAGAAGCCTGTCCGACTGCACAGTGGTTAATTGTCGGCAGCTCACCAAATGATGAGGTGCTCGCGCTTAATTCCGTCCCAGGGATCACCGTGACGGGCCGGGTCAAAGATGTACGTCCATACGTATTGAATGCTCGCGCTGCTATCGCGCCGATGCAAATTGCTCGTGGCGTACAAAACAAAGTGCTTGAAGCGATGGCTATGGCGCGTCCCGTGGTGACCACTGCCGCTGGCTATGAAGGCATTGCACCAATCCCTAGCCCTGCCCTCAACATTACCGACGACGTTAACGCCATGGCCGACGCTTGCATTCACTGGCTTAGTCAGCCTGCTGCGCAAGCCAATGAGCTGCGTCAACATTTGATCCAGCATTACAGCTGGGAGAGCAAGCTATCGCCATTAGAGGAGTATCTGGATGCGTCATAAGTTACTTTTCATCTTGCTAGCCGCTGGGCTGCTCTTTAGCTGGGGATGGTTTTATCAAGATTCCCTCGCACATATGGTGACAGTGTGGTCGAATTCAAAAACCTACGAACATTGCTTTTTGGTCCTTCCCATCGCCTTGTGGCTTGCTTATCAGCAGCGCGACGAAGTGCTGACTAGTCAAATTCAGCCCTCCCCTTTATTTGCTAGCTTTATCGTGGCTCCGGCGTTGTTGTGGATTGTTGGCAAACTATTCTCCATTGCGTTTTTTGAGCATGTCGCGGCGATCGTGGCGTTGCAGGTGGTGGTGATAACTTTGCTCGGGAAACAGATCAGCCAGCGTCTTTGGTTCCCGATCTTCTTCTTGCTGTTTGCCGTCCCGTTTGGCGAAGAGCTTATTCCGTATCTCCAACAAGTGACCGCCGATCTGGCGATCACCCTTCTCCACATTAGCAACGTTCCAGCTTATCGTGACGATTTATACATCTACATTCCTACCGGTACTTTCTTCGTCGCGGAAGCCTGCTCGGGGATCCGTTTCCTTATATCTACCGTTACCCTTGGCTTTATCATTGCCTATTTGCAATTTTCAAGCTGGTGGGGACGCCTGAGCTTTATTGCTCTAGCGACACTCGTGCCCATTATCGCCAATGGTATTCGCGCGTGGGGCATTGTCTATCTTGGCTATATTAGCGACATGAAGGTTGCTGCCGGTGCCGATCATTTAGTTTATGGCTGGGTTTTCTTTAGTATTGTCACATTGATTGTGGTCTTTGCGGGCATCGTGTTTGGGCGCAAGCGTTCGAGCTTTCATTATCATGACAACAGTAAAAAGACCGCTTCAACAGCCTCTGCGTCGGTCTACCTTCTTTCACTATCGCTGTTTCTTTCCCTTCAATTTGTTGCCGCTTTTGGCTATCAACAATGGCTGCAATCTAACGCCGACACTGTGCAATCAACCCTTCCCGTTGCCTCGCAATGGCTTTCTAACGTTTGGCATCATTTGACTTATCAAGGACAACCCTAATGTGTGGAATTGCTGGCATTCTCAATCTCGATGGTCATCCTTTCGATGATCTCAATCCGCTGACCACGATTAATCGCGTTCAAGCGCATCGCGGTCCAGATGACGAAGGTTATTACAGTGATGGTCCTATCGGCCTCGCCCATCGTCGCCTGTCAATTATCGATCTAGGCGGTGGCCACCAGCCCTTTATCAACCAAGACCAAACTGTTGCAGTAGTGTTCAATGGCGAGATCTACAACTACCAAGAGCTTCGTCGCGAGCTTGAAGCAAGCCACCACGTGTTTGTCACCAATTCTGATACTGAAGTATTGCTGCATGGTTGGCGCGAATGGGGCCCGCAATTGGTTGAACATCTTCGCGGAATGTTTGCGTTTGCGCTTTGGGATACCCAACAACAGCGGCTTTTTCTGGCAAGAGATCGGTTAGGGAAAAAACCACTCTATTACACAGTCACACCGCAAAATCAGCTGATCTTTGGCTCGGAGCTGAAAGTGTTAACCCGCCACCCTGAAGTCACTCGCCAGATCCGTCCCGAATCAGTGGAAGAGTATTTTATGTTTGGCTACGTGCCAGATCCCTGCACTATCTTTGAAGATGTCTACAAGTTGCCACCCGCCCACACGTTAGATATCAGTCCGAACAAACGTTGCCGAGTCGAATCTTATTGGGATCTCGCGCCGGGCAGCGAACATGAAACCGATCCCGAACAACTGCAATATCAACTGCATGGCATTTTATACGAAGCCACGGCGCTGCGGATGCAAGCCGATGTCCCTTTAGGGGCGTTTCTCTCTGGTGGTGTTGATTCTTCCGCTATCGTTGCATTGATGGCAAAAACCAGTGACAAGCCAGTACAAACTTGTGCCATTGGCTTTAGTGAAAAAGACTTTGATGAGTCGCAATACGCCGAGCGGATCGCCGAGCGTTATCAAACCAACCATCAAACCCATATTTTGGACGGGCAAGACACGAGCGCCCTCGATGTATTGCCCAAGGTTTACGACGAGCCCTTTGCCGATTCGTCTGCGCTACCGACCTATCGGGTTTGCCAGCTTGCCCGTAAGCATGTGACGGTGGCGCTCTCAGGAGATGGCGGCGATGAGATCTTCGCTGGTTATCGCCGCTACTATATGCATCAAAAAGAGGAGCGACTGCGCTCTATTATTCCACAGCGTCTGCGCCAAACCCTATTTGCCCCCCTTGCTTTCGTTTATCCCAAGGCCGATTGGGCGCCACGCATTTTGCGCGCCAAGAGCACCTTGCAAGCCCTCGCAATGGACAGCATTGATGCCTACGCCCATTCCGTATCAAAGATGAGCGATGAGCAGCGGGATGCCTTGTTTTCACCGCATATGAAGCGCCAACTCGGTGGTTACAGTGGTAAAAATTTGTTGCGCTACCATGCGATGCGCGCGCCTTCGAATGATCCGGTAAAAATCATTCAGTACCTTGATATGAAGACGTGGCTTCCTGGCGATATTCTTACCAAGGTGGATCGCGCCAGTATGGCTAACTCGCTCGAAGTACGTTCACCATTGCTCGACCACCAATTGGTTGAATGGGCGTTTAAGCTGGGTACGCAAGACAACATCAAAGGCACCCAAGGCAAATACTTGTTCAAGAAAAGCCTCGCCAATTTAGTCGATAACGACATTCTGTTTCGACCTAAGCAAGGCTTCAGTATTCCACTCGCACACTGGTTTAGAACTACCCTTGCCGACACTGTGCGCAAGGAAGTGCTATCGCCCACCATGCTTGATTGCGGCTTTTTTAACCGCAGCTATTTGCGACAACTGGTGACAGAGCATCAAACGGGCGCGCGCAATCACGCGGCAGCGCTTTGGTCGTTACTGATGTTTTCTCGCTTTCTCAACACATAAAAGCATTTGCCACAGCAACACAAAAACAGCAGGGAAATTGAATCCACAGTGTGAGGAAAGTGAAATGTCCAGTGCGTTCAATCAAGCACAGAATAACTTGAAACAATCATCCGAGACCTCTTCGTTTGGTCAAAATGGCGGTAACGGGCTTAACATCGTTACCATCACTACGTTGTTTCCCAACAAAAATGCCCCCAACCACGGTATTTTTATTAAAAATCGAATGAAGCACTACTTGCGTGACTTTCCTGAAAGCCGGTTGACCGTTATCGCGCCTGTTCCCTACTTTCCATCTGCCCATCCCAAGTTTGGCCGCTACGCTCGCTTTGCCAACGTGCCAGCGAAAGAAGAAATAGATGGGATCACCATTTATCATCCCAAATATCTCGTCGTGCCCAAACTCGGCATGCGGTTAACCCCATTCACACTAGCAGGCGCTATTCGACGTCAACTCAGTAAGTTGATTAACCAAGGGCAAACCTTCGACCTAATTGATGGGCATTACTTTTTTCCTGATGGGCGCGCTCTTAGCATGATCGCCAAACAGTTCGACTTACCCCTTACGTTATCTGCCCGAGGCACTGACATTTCCACCATTCCTCACTTACCCGCGATGGCACCGGTGATCCGACAAGTGATCAGCCAAACCGATCACGCGATTGCGGTTTGCGACGCCCTGCGTAACGACCTAATCGCCCTTGGCGCGCCGCCAGAAAACGTCACCACACTACGCAATGGTATCGATCTTGATACGTTCGGCTTCAGTGACCAAACGCAAAAAAATGCGTTACGACAAGCGCTTGGAGTAGACCACTTTGAACACGTATTGATCACTGTCGCGCGACTTGAACCCCACAAAGGCCAACAGCTGATTATTGACACATTGCCCGACTTACCCAACACCGCACTGCTGGTACTCGGTGACGGTAGCGCCAAGAATGATTTCATCCAACAAGCGCAACGTCTTGGTGTAGCGGAACGTGTCAAATTTGTGGGTAATGTGCCCCACCAAAGTCTCGCTCAGTATTATGGCGCGGCCGACTGTTCGGTATTGGCTTCTAGCCGTGAGGGTTGGGCTAACGTACTACTCGAATCTATGGCTTGTGGTACACCGGTAGTGGCGACGCCTGTTGGAGGGACGCCAGAAGTCATCCGTGATGCCGCCATTGGAGAGTTGGTTGAACGCGACGTCGATGCCATCACCACTGGCATACAACGCCAACTTGCGAAAGCGACGCCACGAGAGCAGGTCCGCGCTTACGCACACGCTTTTGGTTGGCGCGAGACGAGCATAGGTTTGCACAAGATCTTTTCAACGCTGGCAGGAAAACCTTTCGACGCAGTGAGCCACGCTTCGACTATTGAGGAGAACGTATGAAAATACTCTATCATCACCGCGTCGCGGCAAAAGATGGACAATGCGTCCACATCGATGAAATCATTGCAGCGTTTCGCCACCTCGGCCATCAAGTCTACGTTGTTGCCCCTGCAGCCACCAGCAAAAGTGAGTTTGGCAGCAGTGCCAATTGGCTTGGCTTCATTCGTCGAAAATTACCGCTGTTTGTTGGGGAGTTTTTGGAGCTGGGCTATAGCGTTCTCGATTTCATGAAACTTCGCAAAGCCATTAAGCAATTTCAGCCGGATGTGATTTACGAGCGTGAGAATCTATTTCTGCCGTCGGGAATTTGGGCCAAGAAGCTTTATCGTTTGCCGCTGATCTTAGAGGTCAATTCACCACTCACCGTCGAACGCCACCAATACACCGGGCTGTCTTTGGTTGCGTTGGCGCGCCGTATTGAGCATTACTGCTGGCGTGAAGCCGATCACTGTCTGCCCGTGACAGCCTTACTGGCGCAATATCTTCTTGATGCTGGTGTCAGTGATGAGCGCATTACCGTGATGCCCAACGGCATCAACCCAGAACAGTTCTTTGCTGACGAGAACTTACTTGATCACGCCGAGCTTGCTGAACAACAGTCTCAACCCATTACTAATTTATGTGGCGAGCGGCTCCCTGAGCCCGCCAGTATTGATTCATTGGACGCGCAGCCCTTTGTCGCGGCGCCTGCAGGAACGCCCATGTCAGATCCCGCGCCAGATTTCGAGCCACTAACAAACGAATCATTAGTTATCAAGCAATCAACTACCGATTCATTAGCGAGTGACCAAATACCTGCCTGCCAAACTAAGGCAGAGAACAAAGCAGAGGTAGAAGCCGTCACCATCGGCTTTGTCGGCTTTTGTCGCGAATGGCATCAATTAGATAGCATCCTTGAACTCATCGCTTCGCACCACAATCAAGCCACGCAATTCATTTTGATTGGTGATGGTCCGGTACTTGAGTCGTTAAAACGCCAAGCAGAAACGCTTGGTATTGCTGACAGAGTAATGTTTACTGGCATCGTAGCGCGTGATGACATTCCCCACTGGCTCGCCAAAATCGATATTGCGCTGCAGCCTGCGGTCACGCCGTGGTGCAGCCCGCTCAAACTCATTGAGTATTTAGCCACAGGCAAAGCGATTATCGCGCCTAATACCGACAATATTCGCGAGCTGCTCGTACACAATGAGAACGCCTTACTGTTTAACAGCCAACAGCAAGTGCTTGCGCATATCGATACCTTATTGTCCGAGCCAAAACTGCGCCGACAACTTCAGCAAAATGCCGCCAAGACCATCACGATAAAAGCGTTAACATGGCGGCAGAATGCAGAATGTATTATTGATAAATTTGATAGTTTGCTCACAGCAAAACATCCGCGATCAGTGACCTCACCTCACCAAGGGTGACGCTGGCGTTTAACTCCGTTATGCTGCTGTTTTTATTAAACCCCTTTCCTATGGCGGATATTTCTCGCCATAGAAAAGGTGCAGCAAGGAGCACGCCGTGTCGCACATTACGTTTTTTGGCGATTCCATCACTGAATGGGCACTTTGGGAAGAACGCCTCGCCCCAATTCAAATTCGCAACCTAGGCATTGCAGGGGAAACCACAGCCCAGATGCTACGTCGTAGTCAACAAGCGGCGAAGGAGCCACAACTTTGGGTTATGGCCGGCATTAACGACATCATTCAGCTTCGCCCTGTTCAAGAGGTGATCAGTGACTACAACCAAATGCTCGACCAATGGCAAGGTGATAACGTCCACATTCAAAGTACGCTTTTCCTCAGTAGCGCCTTTGTCCATCTCAATCCTGCCGTAACGCAGCTGAACTTATGGTTGCAGGAGCAAGCTCAAGTACGTGGTTTTGTCTTCCACGACATCAATGCACTTTTTAATGCGACAGATTACCTTGATGATGCCTACCAATATGACGGTGTCCATCTGACAGAAAAAGCCTATCAGATCTGGCAACGGTATTTGGAACAACAGCTAACTTAAGTGATTGGGTGAATTGGTTAAAAAAGATATACCGACGGGATAATGGCTGGATAACGCTGCGAGCAAAGTAAGTAACAATATAAGTAACGATAAAAAGTAAAGTGGCAGAGAAAGTAAGCAGATATACGCGAAGAGAACAAAGCTGGCACAGCCAAGTACGCCAGCTTTTGCTGTGACGGTGAAGTTACACCACCACCTGACCCAAATCGACAGGAATAGTTTTACCATTCACATCCATGCCGTGGTCAATAGCCCACATGATCACGTCGGCGACTTCCTTTGGCTGCAACAATCGACGCGCGGGGATAGATTCAATAATGTTCTCTACTATGTCATCACGCAAATCGCGAATTAGCGGCGTATCAACAAAAGTCGGTGCAATCGAGACACAGCTGATCCCTTTTGCGGCCCCTTCTTTCGCGACCACTTCGGTCAAGCCACGAACGCCCCATTTACTGGCGCAGTAACCACTAAGACCGAATTCACCTTTGCGTCCCATCACCGAGGAGATAGTGACAATTCTGCCAAAACCTCTATCTCGCAAATGGGGCAACATATAATGAATCACATTAAACGTACCGTTCAAATTGACTTTAACAACGCGATCAAAATCCTCCGTGTCCATTTTGTGGATCGGTTTACTGACTTGAACCCCAGCGCAACAAATTACTACCTCTGCGTCTTGGTGTTCACTCAGCGCTTCCGCCACACTCTGTGGGTTAGTGACATCCACGTCGGGAAAAGAGAGATCAATAACCTCATACTCTCGCTGTCGGAGTAATTCCGTTACCATCTCGCCGATCCCACCAGTACCTCCGGTGATGATTGCTTTTGCCATCGATGTGTTCTCCTTCCATATGTCAATAGACTCCAAACTCTCTCACTGCCTTCATCACAACCACATCGCGATAACGTGGCAGCATAAAGATCCTCAAAATTGTGTATACGACTAGCGCAACAGTTAGCGAAACGACGCCTTATAAACGATCTATCGAAACCTTATTGATCGCATCATTTCTCATTTTATTTTTGTGGGCACCTTTCAAAGACGCTAAGGCTGCTGATCTTGTATTAGCGCAAACCAACGTCTATCAACCCTACCGCCCTTGTTGTCCTATTTCATAGGCTAGTTGTTTAGTGTTACATCTGGCAGAGAAAAACTGATTACCTCTACATTGTCCGCAATTTGCAGTAGCATATTGCCATCTTCAGAATAAAGCGTAGTGAACATGAAAAAAATTCCCACTAACATCATCACCGGTTTCCTTGGTTCGGGCAAAACTACCGCAATTATCTCACTCTTGAAGCGCAAACCTGCCAATGAGAACTGGGCGGTACTAGTCAATGAGTTCGGACAAGTCGGCATCGACGGCGCGATGTTGAGTGATGAAGGCGCACTGATCAAAGAAGTCCCAGGCGGATGTATGTGTTGTGTCGCCGGCTTGCCGATGTCGGTTGGCCTGAATGCGCTTATTGAAAAACAACCTGATCGCATCATCTTGGAGCCAACGGGTTTAGGGCATCCACAAAAAGTGCTCAATAAACTGACGTCTGAAACCTACAGCAAACACGTAGAGGTGAAAGCGACAATCGCCCTCGTCGACCCACGCCATCTCGATGATGCGCTTTTTGCTGACAACAATAACTTTGTTGCTCAGTTGTCGCTTGCCGATGTGATTGTAGGCAACAAAATCGATTTATCGACCGAAGAGCAACGCGACAATTTTGCGCCACGTATTCAATCAAGCTACCCAGATGCACAAGCCGTTTCCCTCACGCAGCAAGGTGAGTTGGACCTAAACTGGCTAGCGCTTGATGCCAAACCGCGCTCTGTATCGTCTCATCATCACGACCATGGCGACGATGCCCCTATTCCGGGCCTTGAGATCCCGCCGGGTGAACACTTCGTTCGTAAAGAAAATAGCGGCCAAGGTTATCGCAGCTGCGGTTGGTTCTTTGCCGCCGAGCTAGAGTTTGACTTTTCCAGATTATTTCAAATACTTAGTCAAGTAAGTGCACAACGTGTTAAGGCCGTCGTCAACACCGAACGCGGCTGTGTTGCCTTCAATGTAGTAAATCAAGTGGTCTCAATCAATGAGCTCTCGCTCAGCGGGTTTGAGTCGCGCATTGAAGTGATTGACCGCCAAGCACTGCCGTGGGATGAGCTAGAGCAATATCTACTGGCCAGCCTGACCAACCCAATTACTAAGGAGAACGAATGATAGATCCTGTTGTTGCCCAATCGGTCATTGATCATGCGCTGTTTTCCGGCGCGGATTTCGCCGAACTGTTTATCGAACATCACCAAACACACAACGTTTCCCTGAGTAGCTCCAAAGTTGAAACCATCAACAGTGGGATTGAGTTCGGGATTGGCGTACGTTTGCTGTTTGGTCATAAAGTGCTGTACGGCTACACCAACCAACCGGATGAAGAGACGCTCAAACGTATCGTTTCAACCTTGGTGGTAAATGACAAGCGAGGCCGCCAGACTGATCTTGCTCCGTTTAATCTGCAATCTAACGCCGATCTACATCAGGTCGCCCGACCTTTAAGCGATAGCAGTGAACTCGACAGTAAGATTTCGTTCTTGCATCAAATCGACCAAGCCGCACGCGGTGAAGGCGACGTGATTGCACAAGTTCAAGCCAGTGTATTGCAGCGCCAACAATCGATTGAG
The DNA here is from genome assembly GCA_019703815.1 of Thaumasiovibrio occultus. GTDB lineage: Bacteria > Pseudomonadota > Gammaproteobacteria > Enterobacterales > Vibrionaceae > Thaumasiovibrio > Thaumasiovibrio occultus. The sequence continues at coordinate 780,603 of AP023053.1, forward strand.
ATCTTCAACTCGTTTGGCGTACACGCGCAAGACACCCGCCACTACAGCCGCATTGCTGCCAGTGCCATCGCGCAAGAAGGCAACTTGCAGTCAAACGGTTACGAAGCGCCAGGCGCGCTAAATGGCTGGGCATTTTCTTCTGAATTCGATCCGCAAGCCTTAGGCCGAGACGTCGCTAAACAAGCGCTGGTGAAATTGCACGCTGATGCGTGTCCATCTGGCCAACTACCGGTGATTATCGGTAACGGTTTTGGGGGGGTTATTTTCCATGAAGCCTGTGGTCATCTACTCGAAACCACGTCCGTCGCGCCTAAAGCGTCTGTTTTTCACGATAAAATGGGCGAGCTTATCGCTTCGCCTGTGGTGAATGCAGTTGACGATGGCACCCTGCCATACGCATGGGGCTCAATAAATATTGATGATGAAGGCCGTCCAACGCAACGCACCCAGTTGATCAAAGACGGTGTTTTAACTGGCTTTATGGTCGATTATGTCGGTGGTTTAAAAACCGGCTACAGCCCGACAGGCTCTGGGCGTCGCCAATCCTACAAATTCGCGCCAACGTCGCGCATGCGTAATACCTTTATCGAACCGGGTGATTCATCACTTGATGAGATGCTAGCCACGGTCGAACACGGGATCTATGCCAAGAAAATGGGCGGCGGTAGCGTTCAGCCTGGTACCGGTGAGTTCAACTTTGCCGTTCAAGAAGCCTATCTCATCAAAGACGGGAAAATCGACAAGCCGTTGCGCTCTGCCACCTTGATCTCAACAGGCCCGAAAGTGCTCAAAGAGATCAGCATGGTGGGTCAAGATATGGCGCTAGCCGCAGGTATGTGTGGCTCTGTTAGCGGCGCGGTACCAACCACCGTTGGTCAACCCGCACTCAAAGTGGACTCGATTCTCGTGGGAGGAGGCAACGCATGAAAAATTTAGGCATGCAGGATGCTGCAGATTTCGTTTTGAGCTTGGCGCAACAACACCAGTGCAGCGCGGATGTCATTGTTGATAGTGGTGAACAGCTTTCTCTTAAATCTGAAGCCGGGGCACTGAGCGAATACAAAGTGACATCGTCACAAACCTTAGGCGTTCGCCTCATTAAAGACGATCGTATCGCCACTAGCTTTACCGAGGCGCTGGATGAAGAAAGCCTGCGCAACCTCATGGCAATGACGCTTGAAAGTCTACCTTACATGGCGCAAGAGCCGGCTGAAAAAATTGATGGTGAGCCGACTTACTTTGAAGCAAACCCAGTGCTTTGCCCTGACGATCATACGGACGAAGCACTTAAAATTGACATGGCGTTAAAGCTGCAAGGTGATATCGCTGAGCGCGGTGCGAAAGCACCGTACAACGGTTATTCCAACAGCTACAGTCAGCGTCTTTATGTCAACACACAAGGCAGTGTCTGTCATGAAGCTGGACGTCGTTTTTCTTGTTACACCTCCGCGTTGATTGAAAAAGGCGATAAAAACGCGATGGCGCTGCATTTTCAAACCAGTCGCTATTTTGCCGATCTCAATGCCGAACACGTGATCGCCACCGCTTATCAAAAAGCAGAGAATTTGCTTGAAGGCGGCCCGATTGCCACCGGTAAATATGATGTGATCTTCGAAGTCGGTTGTTTAAGCGAGCTGTTTTCCGCCTTCTTTATGGCTTTTTCTGGCGAAAGTGCACGTAAAGGTGTTAACCCTTGGCGCAACCTCGTGGGGCAACAAGTGGCGAGCAACACCCTAACCTTGCGCGATCTACCCGACGTCAAAGGCGGCATGGCACAACGTTACTGGGATGGCGAAGGTAACCCAACCCAAGCACTAACGCTGATTGAAAAAGGCCAACTCAACACCTTGCTACACAACACCAAAACAGCGCGGGCGTTAAACGCCACTGCTAACGGCAGTGCAGCGCGTGGACCTCGCGGCGGACTTGGCGTTACTCATAACCACTTGGTAATTGATAACGGCACACAGTCGTTGGCGGAAGTAAACGCAGGCCAGTGGCTAGAGATCGTTGAGTTGCAAGGTTTGCACTCAGGGGCGGATGCGATCAGTGGTGATTTTTCCTTCGGCGCCTCCGGCTTTTTAATGCAAGACAATCGTATCGTACAGGCGGTTCGCGGGATCACCGTTTCGGGTAACTTTTACCAAATGCTGCAGCAGATTGTTGCCGTTGGTGATAGCCAAGAGCGCTCAGACGATCACTGCTTCTTTAGCCCGAAAGTCCGTTTTGAGAACTTGAATATCGCGGGTTAATTGCCCGTTTCAGCAGCGTTTTTCTTGTCGAACTACACTTTCCCAACGCTATAAAGCAGCAAAGGCGTCCATCGCTGGACGCCTTTTTCATGTTTTAACAAGCAGCGCTACGCTATCCCCACTTGGTTAAAATCGCATTGAGGGCTTTGATCACTTTGACGCGCGTACGCCCCTTGTTCAGACCATCGGGCAACTTACAATACCAAGCATGCCAACAATGTTCGTTGCTATGACCCTGCTCCCGCGTTGAGTGGTGTACCGGCTGCATAAAGTAACGTCGACACTCAGCCACCTGTTCCAGAGTGACAAATTCAAAGGTAAAATCTGCCACTTGGGCAAAGTAGACCCACTGCTCTATCAAATTGTCACGCGGCCCTTCAATCGGAACGCCACCTTCATTGCGAGTGGACATAAAATCACGATGCTTTGCTGGATCAGCGCTCTCACGCCAAATATTGCTCATTGCCCTTTCTCCCTAACATCCTTTTAGTGGCTTTTGCTTTGCCATCCGGTAATGCCGAACACAATTGCAATATCAACCGGCTTCGATACGCCAAGTGACGGTCAGAGGAGCAATATAACCCGTCTATGTCCGCAGAATGTTAATTTTGCGCCGCTCGATACCTTTCCAGTTCTGCAAGAAGCCACTCTTGGCTGGAAATCGTTGCCACACCGTCACAGTGCACGCGATAAAGCTTGCCCGACAGTTCACTTTTTGTCGCCGACAAGCGAATGAAGTCTTCCGCCGTCGAAATATCGTCAGCAAAGTAGTCGTACTTCTTTTCGATATGCTCTAGCGCTTCAGTACCGGTGTGCATTTTTCCATTGCGCTCATATTGGCAACTGGTGGTTTCCACAAACTGCAATAGATGGTTAATCTCAGCTTGCGGTGAAGCCAATGCTATTGTTGGTAGCATAGCGAGGCACATTACGATCCATCTTCTCATGTAAATACTCCTTTTGACGTTAACGAATATTTTTGCGCTTTGGCGACGCCAATGTTCATCGTGTCGTCCTATACGCTCAACACGATAACGGTTACACACTCGTGTTGGGCAAAAAATTACTGACTTTAGGAAAGTGGCTCGCAAACCCCGATGCAACCGATTTTGGGCACCTCCGTATCCAGCCAGAGCTTCTTTGCTTCAATCCAAAGCTCTTTTGACTGAGTTTATCTACAGCCCGTATCCTTTCGCCGATATCGCACTTACCGACACGTAACACCGCGAAGGTTGATATTGTAACCATCAAGACGTTCAATATTTTCTAACAAGTTGTTAGCTTTTCTACGATTGTCTTAGTTTCCAGTTACTCACATACTGATACAACTTTGACGCAACATATGAGCAACAGTTATGTACAATCTACCGGCACGGTTATTTCACTGGGTTTCCGCACTAACGGTTTTCGCGCTATTTGGCGTGGGTTTATGGATGGTCGGGCTGGATTACTACAGTAGTTGGTATCGCACCGCGCCGCATTGGCACAAGTCGGTCGGCCTCTTACTGGCACTGCTCACCCTGCTCCGCATGGCGTGGAAAATGCTAAAACCACACCCGGCAATCGAAGGTAAGCGATGGGAAGTGATTGCGGCAAAATCTGCCCATCACACCATGTACCTGTTGTTGGCGGTGATGTTTATTTCTGGCTATCTCATTTCAACTTCAGATGGACGCGCCATTGCAGTGTTTAATTGGTTTGAGATCCCCGGCGCTGGTGAACTGTTCCCGCAACAATCTGATTTAGCAGGCAAGGCCCATTATTACTCGGCGTGGCTGCTCATTGTCCTCGCTGGCGTTCACGCCCTTGCCGCGTTGAAGCACCACTTTATAGATAAAGACAATACCCTACTCAAAATGTTAGGAGTGACAAAACGATGAAGAATGCATTGACTGCACTAACCTTAGCAAGCCTCGTTTCTTTTAGCGCGTTGGCAGCTGACACTTACACTGTTGATACTGAAGGCGCACATGCCTCAGTAAACTTTAAAGTTGAACACTTGGGTTATAGCTTTATTCAAGGACGATTCAATACTTTTGAAGGCGAGTTTGTTTACGATCCTGCGAACATTGAAAACAGCTCGGTTTCAGTCGTGGTGGATACCACCAGCCTCGATTCTAACCATGCAGAGCGTGATAAGCACTTGCGCAGTGGCGACTTTATTAACGCTGACAAGTTTGGTATCGCGACATTTACCAGTACTGAAATTCAAGATGAAGGCGAAGGTGAGTTTGCTATTATCGGTGATTTAACGCTGCACGGCGTGACTAAGCCCATCACCATCGAAGCCGAGTTAATCGGTGCAGGTCAAGACCCTTGGGGCGGCTACCGCGCGGGTTTTGAAGGTGAAACGCGTATCGAGCTAGCGGATTTCGGTATTCCTGTGGTCGGTGCCTCTAGCTATGTTGAGCTTGAGCTTCACGTTGAAGGTATTAAGCAGTAAGGCTAAACATATACCCAAGCAACCTCAAGGTGCTTGGTTCAGCGAGAATGACTTGATTATCAGCCGAGGAAGGGGTTTGAAGATTTAGTGGTTCTAAATCAAGGAACCCTGACAAAGACTGGGAGTCAAGGCAACTCGCCCTTCGGGAGCCATTCACAACTCCAATTTCAGCGTCAAACGACTTGGAAATAATCTATTATTCCACGGCGTCGATTTCCTTGAACTTGGTGTTGTGATTCGGCTCTGAATCCAACATCTTGAAGTTACTTGGGTATATAGCCCACGATCTTTCGTGGGCTATCGCTTCTTTATGTCGCCCTGGTTTTAGTTAGAAGAGTTAAAGGGCACTTTTCAGCAAGCAAGTCGACGCTTAATGCGCTGATACATCATCATGGATTGCATACACTGGCAAACGCCACGCGCGTTTTACCGCAATCATTCTAAAGCTGTAGCCGACAACAATGGTGATCACTGTGTTGACCATCTCATCCACGCCGAAATGATACATGGCGAAGTAAAGTAGCGATGCCACCAATGCCACCGACGCATACAGCTCTTCATGCAGTACCAAAGGTTTTTGACCACAGATCAAATCGCGCAGCAAACCGCCAAACACACCGGTGATCACCGCCGCAACAACACAGATGATCGGCGCTAAGCCCATGTTCATCGCCGCTTTGGTACCGATAATACTAAACACCACTAACCCAATCGCATCTAGTTTAATAAACAGAGACTTATACTTCACAATCCAACGGGTCATCTTGGTGGACATCACGCCCGCGATGCAGGTGATCACCAAGTATTCCGGATGCTTAACCCAAGTGAGCGGGAAATTACCAAGTAAGATGTCACGCACGCTACCACCGCCAATCGCCGTTGCACTGGCAACTAACATCACGCCAAACCAATCCATTTGACGTTTTCCTGCACTGAGTGCACCTGTCATTGCTTCTGCGGTAATTCCGACGACATATAAAACACTTAGTAACATAACCAACCCCACAAAATTGAAAGGTCGCTATTTTAGCGTCAATATTTGCATTAGCAATACTAATCACCAGATTTGGTCGACACCTCAGAATAAAACCACACCACCACACATAATCCCAATGAAACAACAAGTTAAGAGTCAAGACAGACAATTACTTTTGATAAGATATATTGTGACAATCTTCTTTTTTAGGAATCCGTACATCGCATTAACAACAAAGTTAACAAACCAGATCATCACTCACTGCATTTTGTAATAAATGACAACGAAACGTGTTACTTTTCCCCACCTGAAAATACTGATTTCCTGCCGTGCAGTTTCGTCTGATATCCATGGATTTTCGTTAGATTATCAGCAATAAACCCTAACTTTTGATGTGGTTACATAACTCGCATCCAAAAGTAATAAGGTTGTAACTCCGCGTGAAGTATGTTCAAATTCACGACCAACTTCACACAGTGATATAGATCACAACATAAGTGTGCTTACAGGCCGCGTTAATCCCTTGTGGTGAGCTATTTTAACCACAGTTTCTCGCTGCCTTTGGTAGTTTAAAATCAACACCTTAACCTACAAAAGGAACCAAAATGCCGTATTTCCTGCGTCAGGAGTGGTTTGGCAACGTTCGAGGCGATATTCTGTCGGGCATCGTTGTTGCACTCGCACTAATCCCTGAAGCTATCGCTTTCTCCATCATTGCCGGCGTAGACCCTAAAGTGGGCCTGTATGCCTCTTTCTCTATCGCGACCGTTATCGCTTTTGCGGGTGGCCGTCCGGGCATGATCTCTGCGGCAACCGGTGCAATGGCTTTGCTGATGGTGACATTAGTTAAAGACCACGGCTTGCAATACTTGCTTGCCGCTACCGTATTAACCGGTGTGCTACAAATTGTGGCGGGTTACCTTAAATTAGGTAATTTAATGCGCTTTGTTTCTAGCTCCGTTGTGACCGGCTTCGTCAATGCTCTTGCTATCCTCATTTTCATGGCGCAGCTTCCTGAACTGACTAATGTCACTTGGCACGTTTACGCAATGACAGCGGGTGGTCTTGCCATCATCTACCTGTTCCCTTACATCAATAAAACCATCCCATCTCCGCTGGTCTGTATACTGGTGATGACCGGTATTTACTTGGCGTTGGATTTAGATATTCGTACCGTTGGTGATATGGGCGAGCTGCCAGATACGCTACCTGTGTTCCTATGGCCTGACGTACCGCTGAACTTAGAAACGTTAAAGATCATCTTCCCATACTCAGCCGCGCTTGCTGTGGTGGGTTTGCTTGAGTCGATGATGACAGCGACCATTGTGGATGATCTCACTGACACCACCTCCGACAAAAACCGCGAATGTAAAGGCCAAGGCTTGGCGAACATTCTGACCGGTGTATTGGGCGGCATGGCCGGTTGTGCGATGATCGGTCAATCAGTGATCAACGTGAAATCAGGTGGCCGTGGCCGTTTATCCGCCCTGGTTGCCGGTGTTTTATTGCTGATCTTTGTGGTGTTCTTCAACGATTGGGTGGCACAAATTCCAATGGCAGCCTTGGTTGCGGTGATGATCATGGTGTCAATCGGAACCTTCTCGTGGGATTCCGTACTGAAACTTAACCACAATCCCAAATCAAGCAGCCTAGTGATGATAGTAACCGTGGCTGTGGTAGTGTATACCCATAACTTGGCATTCGGCGTGTTGGCCGGCGTGCTATTGGCAGCACTGTTCTTTGCCAACAAAGTGGGTCGCTACATGCTAGTAAGCCCAGTACGTAGCGACGATGGCTCACTCACCACATATTATGTGAAGGGTCAGGTGTTCTTTGCCTCGTCAGATTCGTTCACGCAATACTTCGACTTTAAAGAAGCGGTCGATAAAGTTGTGATCGATCTCACTCACGCCCATTTCTGGGATCTGACCTCGGTAACGGCGCTCGATAAAGTGGTGATTAAGTTCCGTCGTGAAGGGACAGAACTGGAAATCATCGGCATGAATGAAGCCAGTGCTACCATCGTTGATCGCTTTGGCGTTCATGATAAGCCTGAAGAAGTCGAGAAACTGCTCGGCGGGCACTAATTTACAAGGAAAGTTATGACCAAGAAAATTATTGCATGTATTGATGGTTCGTCTTCCTCTGCTGCGGTATGTGATGCCGCAGCGTGGCTTTCAGGCTCCGTCTCCTCTCCGATTTCGCTACTGCATGTGATCGATAAAGAAGGCTACGTTACCGAAAGTAACTTAACTGGCGCTATCGGTCTTGGCAGCCGCGAACACTTGCTCGAAGAGCTTGTTGAGCTTGATGCCAAGCGCAGTAAACTCGCCATGCAGCAAGGCAAATTGATGTTGGAAGCCGCTGCTCAACGAGTCGAAGGTGATGGTGCAACGGTGAGTGAAGTTCGCCAACGCCACGGCCAGCTTGTTGATACCTTAGGCGAGCTCGATGCAGAAGTCGCTATCTTGGTCATGGGGCGTGAGGGCGCTGAGGCAACGAAGCACCCAAACAGTCATATTGGCTCACACCTTGAACATGTGATCCGCACGATGCAACATCCTGTGTTGGTTGCTCTGCCGCCGTTTACTAAGCCGAGCAAAGTTGTGATTGCACTTGATGGCAGTGAAACCAGCAAAAAAATGCTGACTATGCTCAATCAAAACAGCTTATTGGATGGCCTTAAGTGTCACTTGGTCACTGTCGGCGAGCAGTTAGATGATACCGAGTTGGCCACTTATACTCAGCAATTTGTTAAGCGCGGTATTGCTCATAAGGTACAACGCCTTGAAGGTGAAGTAGTTGATGCCCTTCTCGATTATGTGGCACAAGAAGGTATCGAGATGATCGCCATGGGCGCTTACGGCCAGTCCCGCATTCGTCAATTTATTCTAGGCAGCACCACCACCAAATTGATTGGCGAGTCTCCGGTGCCTTTGCTGATCCTGCGCTAGCCTATTGTTGATCATTGGTCAGCAATCATTGCTCATCAGCATTCAAAACAAATGGCAAGCAAGATGAGTGCGTTCGATCGGCAAGGAACAAAACACGGCGATATAACGTTCAAATGATAAAAAAGCGTGGCGTCTACACAGACCCACGCTTTTTCTCTTTCAGGTAAGGGTTAAAAGTAAGTTTACCTACTCACCTTAACTAACTACGCACCTTCACCGTTTCGGCTAACCAACGCTCAGTAAATCCCATCAGTTCATCGCTCGATAAAATTCGACCATGCCCTAAGCCTTCGGTGGCGAGAAATTCAACCTGCGCAAAGGCGGCCGCTTCTTGGCTATCGTCAAAGTTGGCAAAGCGATCGCCTCGGTCGTGAATGATCCACGTTGGCGCTTGGCGCTGCTCTGCACGGCGCATTGGGTCAATTTGCTCGACCGGCACACAATATTGAGTTGAGATATCGTCCACCACTCGGCGAAACGTCGTCATTGAGTAACCGAAACGTTTTACTGCATTGATCATCCCTTCAACATATTTAAGCGCAGGAGCCACCAACAATTGCGGCACTTGTTCCGCGTATGCGTGTCGACTTTCTAAACTGCTTGCCGTGCCCATGCTGTGAGAGATCAACCCCACAATCTCACCAATGTCATCAATCACGGCTTCGGTGACATTAATAAACGCCGGCAGGGATGCCATTTTGCCTTCACTGTTACCATGCGCTGCGTGATCAAATGCCACCGCGTGATAGCCGTTCTCGGCCAGAAATGTCATCAGCGGGAAGAACTGGCTCGCTGCGCCCGACCAACCATGGGCCAATAGAATTGTCGGGCCCATCCCCACTTCGTACACCTTTACCCTGCCCTCACTGGTGTTTAAGCTGCGCTCTGTCATGCCTTCGGGTTGTGGGATCACCTTGTTGTAGCGCACCGGCGTTAAGAACAGACGTCGTGCAACTTTCTTGGCATGTCCCGGTGCCATGCGGCGGTGTAAACCGGAAACTGCGCCTACCAGCAATTTCTGCCACTTGCTGCCACCCTGTTCAAAATAGATTTTGCTACTCATTTCTGCTCCTACCTTGCATTACTTTGGTGCGTCTATCCTTTGCACCCAAAATAGTACGGTCGTACTATTTTTAATTAAAAATTAAATGTCTAATTGTCGCTATCTACGTCAGTTACATAACGCCCGGCGTTTAATCGCTTTATGACGCAAGGACTGGCTTGTGATCGGCGAAGATACGCTCGATCTCCTGCCAAAAACGCTCTTTCCTCTCGGTTTCCAACCCTAACGAACCCAAGAACTGACTAGACAGATACGCGCCGTAAATACGGTACACCGCTTGCCACGGATCGATACTTTGCGCTAGCTCACCGGCATCAACGGCGGCAACAAATTGACGCCGCAGATACTCCAACCATTGGCGCGTTAAGGTATCCAGTGCCGCTTGCACTTCTACCGAACGAACCGAGCTGCTCGCAGCGGTTTCTGCACTGCACCAAGCTTCAAGAAACATACATGAGCCTTGAATTGCCGGATTCCAAACCAGCCAATGCTCTAGCAAGCGATGAATTTTATCTGTCACGCTCGGGTGGGTGGTTGCGCGAACCGGTTGGATCACCCGTTGCATAAACACATCACCGGCGTATTGGATCACCGCCACTTGCAAGTTTTCCCGCGACTGAAAATGGGCAAACAAGCCACTTTTCGACATACCTACTTGCTTGGCCAGCTCGCCAATCGTCAAACTGTCTAAGCCAAGTTCGCTCGCGACATTAAACGCTGCTGTCAAAATGCGAAGTTTAGTTTGCTGTGATTTAGTTAACACCGAATTCATACCTGCCATTTTTAGCACGATTGTGCTTTTTTTCAACCCTTAACTGCGCTGACCAGATTATCACTTAACGACATCCGTTTTTATGCATTGTTGCTTAGAATGTACTCTTCTGCGTTTGAAAAATGTGCAATCGAAAAACACTCGCGGGACGATAAGTATTTTTCATCGAGATATTGGTTCATCGAGTAGATCGTCATGGCCTAGATTTAAAATAAATCCCCTTAAAATCAATCAGATAAATACAAATAGTTTAGTTAATCAAACGCTTAATAAAAAGCTTGTCGCCACCCCTCACACCGCTTATGATTGCGCTGATTGAAATACCCGCTCTATTAGCTTTACCGGTATTTAGGCCACCCCTTTCTCATTCCATTTTGGGCCCGATCATCATCAACACAGCACGGGCTGCTAGTCACCTTTTTGCTTTTTTTATTTACACCTAATACCGGAGGCGTTGATCTTCTATGTTATATGCTGCTGTTGCCGCAGTTATTGTGGGCTTTGTGTTGCTTATTTGGAGCGCGGACAAATTTGTTGAGGGCTCTGCCTCTGTAGCGACTCACTATAAAATGCCACCCATCTTGATCGGTATGATCATCGTTGGTTTCGGTACTTCTGCGCCAGAAATGCTAGTCTCGGGACTGGCCGCTTACCAAGGTACGCCGGGGATCGCGATTGGTAACGCCTATGGCTCCAATATTACAAACATCGCGCTGATCCTCGGGATGACCGCGCTTGTTATGCCAATCGCGGTAAAAGCGCAAATCCTAAAGAAAGAACTGTCGCTATTAGTATTCGCCACCGGTCTATCTGCTTGGCTGATTTTTGATGGTCAAGTCTCTCGTATCGATGGTCTAGTTCTGCTTGGTGTGTTTGCCCTGATCATGGTTTGGGTTGCGCGTTCGCAATCTAACGATGATGCTGGCGATCTTGATGACCTACCTGAAATGACCATCAAAAAAGCAGCATTTTGGGTTGCGGTAGGGCTTGTACTGCTGATCATCAGCTCACAAACCTTGGTATGGGGTGCCACCACTATCGCGTCTGCACTCGGTGTTAGCGATCTGATGATTGGTCTTACCATCGTCGCGCTTGGTACCTCTTTGCCAGAGTTGGCTTCGTCAATTATGGCTGCACGTAAAGGCCAACACGACATTGCACTTGGCAACATTCTTGGGTCAAACCTCTTCAACACCATGCTGGTCGTCGGTATCGCGGCAATCATGCACCCGATGGAAGTCGAGTCGATTGTACTGACCCGTGACATGCTAGTGATGGGTAGCTTGACCGTACTGCTGTATGTGCTGGGTTACGGCCACCGTCGTCACGGTCGCATCAACCGTTTCGAAGGTGCGTTTTTGATCTCGTGTTACGTTGGCTATATCGGTTACCTTATTTACACCGCGTAAATTAGCGCAAAAGTAACGCATAAAAAATGCCGGGATAATCCCGGCATTTTTGTATTTGAATAGTGTGAATGGAGTAACTTACGCCGCTTTTATACGCTGCGCTTTGATCAGTTTCAGTAAAAACAGTTCGCGCTCCACCGACAACCCTGCTTTATCACTCTGAGCCAGCGTACGTTCATTATGCGCAATTGCCTCATCCAGCGGTAACCAAACTGGCTTCATACCGTTTTTCTTCTCATAGTCTTCAAAGCGGGTTTGACCCAACTCTTCGTCAATATCGCAGTAATAGCAGTACGATAGCATATGAACTGTATCATGCTCTGGGCGATACCAAGGGCGATACTCTTCATAGATCCCCAAGGGAACGAGATTGCAAATCCCCGTTGCGCCGGTTTCTTCGGCTAACTCACGGCAAAAGCCCACTTCCACCGTCTCATGATCATCAACACCGCCACCCGGCAAGCTATAGTCATCGTAACGAGCGGTGTACAACAGCAAAATAGAATCGCCTCGCAGCACTATTGCGCGGGTTGAACGGCGCGTAAAACAGCGGCCCATATTATCCGCTACATCTGGATGAATGGCCGTTCTCAACAATTGCATTTCAGGTTCTTTCATTTTCCGCCTGCGAGGTGTTTCGATAAAAGCAGGCATCATACCGTGCGATTGAAGGGAGTCAAATCCGTATCAGTAACGAAATGTGGGGCGCGAGATGTGAATGGCTGAACGCGCGGGGGAAGAGACACTCTATCTTATCTCAAACACCAGAGGCTAATGTGATTTCCAGCCCTTCTGGGCTTTGTGTCACGATGATATTGGCAACGTTTGCAATAGCAGCGTGAATGGCGGGGATGTCATGGCTGATCTGCAGCTTTCCATGATCAAGTTTCGCCATAATCGTGATTTTCTCAATGTCACTGTAGTGAATATCAGAGCAAGCTATTGGGCGCGACTCCCCTATTTCTCGTTCATCCGGGATCACCATATAGAAAAAGCCAGCCTGATCTTTCTCATACCAGCGCGCGAGAATTTCGCGCTCATTGCGACTTAACGCGATCAGGAGTTCTTTCCACGGATTCATTATTAACAACTCTCACCAATATTTATAAATGAATGATAACGTGAGTTATTTTGAATACAACCCAAGAAAAGTGCGCTCGCACGCAAAGCAATTCCTCAATTTCCGGTAGAACGCCATCCCTTTGCCGTTAATAAGCATCAGATGTAAAGATCCACCTGCAAAGCAGGTGGCTTTGAATGGCCCCCTATAAGGGGGCTCACTGTTAATTCTCTATACCTAGCTTCATTTGGCGCTCCTCTTCCTCCTTCCCCACTCGATCTTGATGCCTGACATATCTGCGAATAATTTCCTCGTTCATTCCTAACGAATCAACGAAGTAACCTCGCTGCCAGAACTTGTTACCCCAAAGCTTTTTCTTTCTCAAATACGGAAATTTATTGAATAACCTAATCGCTGTACGGCCTTTAATAAAACCCATATAGCTTGAAATACTCAGGCTCGGTGGTAGTCTCACGACCAAATGAACATGGTCGATTTGAACGTTCAGCTCTACAACCTTACATTTCTTCATATTGCTGTAAACGTAGATGCTTCTGTACAACTCCTTACCTAGATTACCCTTGAGTATTTTTAGGCGATACTTCGGAGCCCACACTATATGATACTGGCATCTGTAATACACATGTGAGGCGGAATCATATCTGCTAATGTTCTCTATCTCCTTGATTTGCTGGTTACAAACGAGGACATATTGAACATGAGCGTCCTTCGGGCAAAGCCCAAAAGAACGATCACCACCTTCTAAAGAAGGTGGTTTAAGGTTGGAAAACAAAAATGCCCCGAAGATCGGGGCATTCAAATCCGAGCTGCTGCATTCACTTACGCAGTGAACGTGGTATGAGCAGACGGAAAATTACAGGTAGTTTTTCGCGACTTCAGAAGGCTCTAGTTCTTTACCTTCCAGCTCTGCATTCCAGTTCAAGCCGACAAGAACGCCATCTTCGCTTAGGGTGATCATCCAATCTTCAACGAAAACATCCAGTGGGATTTGAGTCGCTTCGAAATCCGCCCACTCTTCAACACAGTGTTGTTTCGCGTCGGCTTCATCTGCCCAGAATGGCATCACTTCGCTATTTTCGAACTCGTTAGAGTCTACTGATAGCCAACCTTCTTCTTCGTTGCACAAACCCCATACCACTGAGGTTTCTTTAGTTTGTTCGAAAAAGATTTCGATATTCTTTTCAATATCTGCAGTCAACTTTGACATGATTGCCCTTCCGTTATTCTGATGTTTTGGGTTCGAGAGTGATTTTCGAAAAACCTAGCTCTCTGAAATAGTTATCACGGTAGTTTCGCACCGCTTTTTTATCTCGGGTGACCGCTTCGATTTGTTGTTCCATTTTCAGGAACTCACGAATGTCCAAGCCTTCCGCAGCAGCGGCAGCTTCTTGAATTGAACGGTATTGTTGGTAACTAAACGGGATGCGCTTAGTTTCCTTTTTGTAAGTATATAGCAGTATTCTTGACATCTTTTGTGCTTCAATCACAAGTTCACGATAGCTTGGCTAAGTGTACAACGCCTTTGCCGTAATTACTCACTATTTCAGCCCAATCCAGTGACTTTGGCTGTCCATTACCCAACTGTTCCAGTTTTTCCCGAAGTTATACACAGAAATAGTGGATAACTTTATTGGTCAATCGTCCAACAATCCCGAAGCGCCCGTCGGTTGGGATATCGGCACTTATCATTAAAGCTCTCAATGTCTTGTGAATCGATGTCACACTGACACGTATTCATGTCATTTTTTAGAGTGTCAGCACACTACTGAAAAAATCTGCAGCTTATGTCCTATCTAGCCCTTTATATAATGTTACAAATTTGAGACTTTAGTCCTAACCAGTTAATGCAACTCCAGTTTTAGCAACACGCTATTTCAAATAGGGACGGCCCAACATGAAACGGATTTTACTCTTTGCATCACTATTCCTCTCTTACTCTGCAACCGCCGCTGAACTTTTAGATGAGCAGCAGTTTGCCACGAGCGTACTTGAGGAACTTCAGCAAAGGTATCCAGACCACACGTTAACCACTGGCGAAGGCTTGGTTATCACGGTCGAGAAAGCAGACGAAAACAGTGTGGAAGTTTCACTTGTTGATGCATTTGCGCAATACAGCAATGAAGAAGCGGCGTTGGCTGAGGTTATCGACCAAGTTGAAACTCAATTTGCAGAGCCTAAGCTCGATGTGACTTCATTGGTGCCTTTGATCCGCACCAACGATTTCGTGACCGCGCAAGACGGTGAGTTTACCGCTCATCACCAACCGCTGAACGATGACTTCCAAATTCTGTTTGAATTGAATGTAGAGGGCCATGAGGGCTTTGTAACACAAGAAGAATTTGAGCCAGTAAAAGACGAAGCACTGGCGGCGGCAAAAGCCAATATGATGACCGTGTTTAAAGACAGTGGCGTATCAGTAAAACGCTTCAACAGCATGGGTCAGGGTACGGTTTACGAGTTAGTTGCTGATGAGAAGATCGCTGCCTCTATTCTTCTGATCCCTGAATACTTGCAAGAGTTAGGTCTAACAATTCGCGGTGACATGGTAGTGTTCATTCCATCGACTGATCGCATTTTGATCACGGGTACCCGCAATGTGGGTGCGTTGAACATGCTAGACCAAGTCACTGACCAAAAATACCGCGCGGCCGGTGATAAGGCACTGTCTCTACACGCTTATGTTTATCGTGGCGGATACTGGGGACGCTTTACTAGCTTCTAACTAAAACAGTCTCTGGATAACCTGTACAGGTTCAAGATACAACAGCGCGATAATGCAAAGGGGAGTCAAATGACTCCCCTTCTTATTTGGTCAAGCTCAATAGATTCAAACAACGCTTTGAAATTTCCTTCACCAAAGCCCTGATTTCCTTTGCGCTGGATCACTTCAAAAAATATCGGCCCAATTAAGGTGTCGGTGAAGATCTGCAGCAAAACGCCACTGTCATCACCATCAATCAGCACTTGCTGCGACTTCAACATTTCTAACGACTCTTGATGGTTCGGCAAACGCGTAGACAGCAATTCGTAATAAGTGCTGGGCGTGTTCATAAAGGGAACGCCAGCACGCCGCATTTTCGCAACGCTATCAAAAATGGCTTCCGTAGTTAGCGCGATATGTTGGATACCCTCGCCATGGTACTGGCGCAAATACTCCGCAATTTGTGAGTGGTTATCTTTCGACTCATTGATAGGGATTTTAATTTTCCCACACGGCGAGATCATCGCGCGTGACAACAGCCCCGTTGCTTTACCATCGATATCGAAATGGCGGATCTCGCGGAAATTTGCGAGCCGCGTATAAAAGTCTGCCCACTGATCCATATGGCCCATAAATACATTGTGTGTGAGGTGATCAATCTCGCCTAGCCCTCGGTCAGTGCTTGCTAAACGCTGCTGCCAATCAGGATAGAATTCAAAATCGACGGCGTATATATCGGTTTTTGCCGCCCTTTCGACTAAATACAATAACGCGCCGCCGACGACTTCAATGGCCGGAATGTTGAGCTCCATCGGACCGCACTTGGCATCGATAATCTCTATGCCTAGCGTACGCACATGCGCTAGCGCCTTGGTAATATCATGTACCTGAAAAGCAATGGCATTAACGCTAGGTCCGTGTTGTTTGGCGAATTGGCTCGCTTGGCTATGTGCCTCGCCGTTTAAAATGAAATTGATCCGCCCTTGGCGAAACAAAAAAACGGCTTTATGCCGATGCTGCGCAATTTCTGCAAAACCAAGACGGGTGAAGTGGTTGGCGATGGCGTCGAGGCTGTGGCTATCTGCGGCTGTGAATTCGACAAATTCAAAACCGTCAGTCCCTAATGGGTTCTCATGGTTGGCGTACTGCATCGTCTATTTCCTGCTAGCCCCTATTCTTTTAGGTCTAGTGGAATGTGCGCTGAGCGCCAAGGTGAAAGTAAGGCTTGGGGGCACGCTGAGTGTTCAGTCAAGATGACACTGTTGCCTCAGCGTGACGGTTCAGAGCTGCCAATCAAAGATAACGCATTTCGTACCACGGTGTTGGACGACCGATGTGATCTCTTTCATGACGCGCGACACTGTAGAAGCCTTGTGCATGAAACAGGCGTATAGCAGGTAAGTTGGCGGCAAACACTTCGGCTTTGCAAACACCGTATTCATCAATGCCATAGTTAAGTAGGCGTCGTGCTAAACCTTGGCGCTGCACTGACGGCAACACCGACAGCATGTAAACTTGTTTGTTGGCAAAGCCCATCAAGCCCAGAATGCGCTGTTTTTCATTACGAATCGCCACACAATCTAACGTGGGTAAATAGTCTTGCAATAACAAGCGGCGGAAAGACATCAGCTCGCGCTTATCTTGCCACTGTGGATTGTTTTTTGCGGCTTGCATCCAGACATGCACTGCACTTGCATATTCAAACGGCTGCAACTTGCTAATCGTGAGCAGCTTCTGATTCATCACACACCTCCCCCACCTCTGATACAAAATAAAGGTTAGCGTTTCCCCATACGACAAGGGCTGCGAAGCGGTTTAAATCTTACATTTGTGACTGAAAATCAGCGCTGAAACCCCAGTCTCCAAGTCGAAATTACACACGCCCGCAACCACCAGGCAACAGCAAATTGACATATCACAACTTATATTCGCTTTGCCGATGAGAGTGCTAGATTCACACAATTAGTAGGGTTAAACTAAGCGTGTAAACTTTAAAAGGAAAACAACATGTCAGACCAAACAACTCAGTACGAAGCTTGCGAAGCTTGTGGCGTTAGTGCAGAAATGGGCTTTGTGATCAAAGAAGGCGACGACGTTGCTTCTGTGACTATCACTGCACCCGATCAAACTGCTGCGCAAGGTGAGCTAGAAAAATACCTAGAGCTTGCAAAAGAAGTGAACGCGGCATTTACCTACCAAGCGGCTGACTTTGCTGAAGGCAAACTTGAAGTGCTTGTAAAATTCGAATGCAGCGCAGAAAAACTGATCTTCGAATTGCGTAGTCGCTCAATCTAATGACTGTCGATATTCCCCCTGTTGGAATATCTGAAGATTTTTCTTAACACGTAATAGGCAAGCTATTAGCCAACATAGCTTGGTTTATTACGTGTTAATTGTACCCGCGCTCTCTCCTTATTTAGCCCACCAATTTGGCTTCACGCCTTTCGCTCACATACTTATTAGCAATATTTTCCGAGTCGCCTCACCTTTTATTTGCTTTTGCGTTACAACAATCACACTTAGATCGCTGTTGCCACACTTATCACTAGACATTAAAACCCACCGTCATTACAGTGAATGTTCTTTATATTAATCAACTGCATACTGTGTTTTTCTGTGCGTTGGGGCCTCTTTTTCCGTGCGTTCACTCACTTTTAAGTCCTCAAGCCAAATTGGTATGTCGTTATGGGCAAGCTGCTTATAACCAGCTCCCTCAATCGCGAGACACTCGCGACTTTAACACTCACTTGTACTGAGTAAGGGCAAGCCTCCTATGATGAAACAAACCCCAGGCACAAATGCCAGCAATATCTTGTTGGAAAGTGGTACCAACGAGCTTGAAATTATCGAGTTTCATCTCAACAAAGTACAACGCGATGGGTCGGTTAAAACCTGCTACTACGGGATCAACGTTGCCAAAGTACGCGAGGTAATTCGAGTCCCAGAAACGACCGACTACCCTCGTGCCCAGCCCCATATGATTGGGGTATTTTCTTCGCGAGAAACGTTAACGCCTCTCGTTGATCTCGCCGGTTGGCTCGGTGTACCAACCCAAGGAGACGTAGATCAGAAATTTGTTATCGTCACCGACTTTAACAACATGACCAATGGCTTTCTCATTGATTCAGTTTGCCGTATTCACCGTATTTCGTGGTCTAAGGTGGAATCGCCTAGCCAGTTTTTGGAAGCGAGCGAGCACGATTGCGTGGTGGCGGTTGTACGCCAAGAAGGCAAGCTCATTATGATCCTGGATTTCGAGCGTATCGTCGCGGATATCAATCCTGAGCTCAGCATGGAAAAGTATGACGCTTCTAACGACAGGAAAGTCGATTTAGCGACCGATCAAGTCACGCAACGCCAAGCAAAAACCATCATGGTGGTTGATGATTCGGCCTTTATTCGAAGCTTGATTGAAAATACCCTGCGCTCAGCGGGCTACAACGTAATTACTGCGCGTGACGGAGGTGAAGCCTATGAGAAATTCATGGAATTCGATGCGATCTCTCACACCGAGAACATGCCGATTAGCGAAATGATCCACGGCTTAGTCACTGATGTTGAAATGCCGAAAATGGACGGGATGCACTTGGTCAAACGCTTACGCGCAACACCAAGTTACAGCGAGATGCCGATTATCATGTTCTCGTCACTGATGAGTGATGATAACCGCGCTAAAGCTCTCACGCTTGGTGCCAACGATACCATCACTAAACCGGAAATTGGCCGTTTGATCTCAATGGTGGATCAGTATATTTTCACCTAACCACACTTTGCAGCCACGATAGAACAAACGGATGAACCTATCTCAAATTGAAGCCTTTTGTGCCATTGCCGATCTGGGCTCGGTATCAGAGGCCGCGCGTCAACTCGAATGCAACCGCACAAAGCTCAGTATGGCGATCAAAGCGTTAGAGAAAGAGCTCAATATTGAGCTCTTTCAACGCTCTGGCAATCAGTTGACCTTGTCGGAAGCCGGGAAAGCCATCTACAAAGATTGTGAAAGCTTGTTGGTCACATCCGCCCGCATTCGCCAAACCTGCTTGCAAGTTTGTGGCGAGTTTAACGCCGAAATGTGGATAGCCCGCGATGACGCCCTACCCGACGAGCTGTGGCAAGATTTAGCACACCAACTCAACAAGGAATACCCCGCCACCTCATTCAATATCGTTCTCGCATCCAGTGGTGATTTAGCCAACTTAATCGAAACCGGACAAGTCGATTTCGCCTTTGGGGTCGACTACGAGCGAGTGGATGATCCACGCATTACCTACCAGCCTCTGGGTAAAATTCGCATGATGTCAGTTTGTCGGGCCGGACACAGCCTCACCCAAATGCGCCGCGTCAGCGATGAAGATTTACGCAGTGCAATGCAAGCCTCTATTGCGTATTTGAACGAGAAAGATAACCCCGAGCTGCAGCCGTTTTCCCGCCGTTATATCGGCTTTTCGTCGTTTGACTACATGCTCAACACAATTTTGACTGAGGATGCTTGGGGGGTTGTGCCAGAGCCATTGATCCGCCATTTATTGCGTCAAGAAAAGCTCTCAGTGATCAAACATACCTACGGATTAACCCAAGAAGACTACTGTCTATTTACGGCCTCAGGCATGACCGAGCACCCTGCGATGAGTTGGGTCGCGGATAAGCTCAGTGAATTCTTATTCGACTTTTAAGCGATAGCCTTTTTCTGCGTATCTCAATGTGGCGTAACGTTTTACAGCTACGGCACATTGATGCGCACCGCCTTCTATAAGTGCACCACTTTTTTAACGCACCACATATCGTTCGTCATATTCTGACTACTACACTTTTTTGAAGCCGAGAATCGGGTTCTCTGAAAAAATGTGGGGCCGAAATTTCCGACTTTTATGCCCGAGCTTATCGGTCTGATCCGCTCATATTGGCGCCACTTCGACGTGACTTTCCTCGCAACTTGATCACTGCGATATTCGAGACCTTTCGGTTATTTTTTCCACAAACTGCGTATTTTTCGAATAGTTCTTGCCTAAAAATCAGTGAGCGTCAAAAATACTGACAGCCCATTTTGCAATTAACCTATTGTATTTAAATAGAATAACGCTAATTCACCAAACTCTGACAGAGTGTTAGGCAAGGTCTTGATTGCAGTTTTTCGCCCAGACGACAAGAATAGAAACGTGTTCCTAACCGTAAGTATTCTATGTGTGCCCAAACCTTAAAAAATGAAAACCGTATTCTCACCTTCTCAGCCCTTATGGCATCTGGCTTCGCCTTAGGGGGATTGGTTTTAGGCTTGTGGGTTGGCTCACTTGTTATCGTCTTTGACGGTGTTTATTCCCTTCTCAGTTTAGTGTTAACTTTATTGTCGCTAGTGGCATCTAAGTACATTCAGCGTCCATCTGACGCTGCGTTCCCTTTTGGTCGTGCCGTACTTGAGCCCGTCGTTATTGTAATTAAAGCGATCGCCATTTTATCTATCGTTTGTTATTCGCTTTATTCTGCAATCCAGGCACTGTTTACCGGCGGTCGTGAAGTCGATATTTCGATAGCCACCCTGTTCGGCGTTATCAACGTTGTAGGTTGCGGTCTTGCGTGGATGTACATCGCACGTAAAAGCCGTCGTCATTCTTCAGGTTTGATTTTGGCAGAGTCACGCCAGTGGCAAATGGACACACTGCTAAGCGTCGCTGTGACATTGGGCTTTTTTGTGGCATGGATCGTTACGCTAACTCCATTTGCGCAATACGCGGTCTACGCTGACCCCGCTATGATGCTGCTGATGTCGTTCTACTTTATTAAAGTGCCGTTCGAAATGTTATGTGGCGCCGCACGTGAGCTGTTGATGATGAGCCCTGACAAAGCAATTTGCGATAAGGTTTCGCAATCAGTAACGTGTATTGGCAACGAGCTTCACCAACCGATGCGCCTAGCGGGTGTAACCAAAGTGGGTCGCGAGCTTCGCGTTAACATCGATATTCAAGCAAAAGGCCAAAGCGCGATTGCAGTGGCAGACATTGAAAAGACCAAGCAACGCTTACAGCGCCGTTTATCGAGCCTTGCGCTAGAGCTGCAATTAAACGTGAATATCGCAGCCTAAAAATTCGAAAACCCTACATTTTGTTTCGGACATAAAAAAAGCAGCGCATTAAGCGCTAATGCCGTTCACTTAAGGTGAGCGGCATTGTTTTTTCTAGGGTATCGGCTTGGCTTTTTCTTAACAACTCTAGGGAAGGATCTTTCTCGCCTAGGTTCAAGTATTAAGCTCCCACTCATTGAGTAGAAGTTTTGGAGTTGCCTCGGGATGGCTCCTGGTGACGAGTATGGAAGTCCCACTATCAGACGCATGATGTGAGCGAGTGCTCCATTGAAGCTAAGTTGATATGGTAAGTAGTCTCCATTCAACGTATTACACATCTGGACCATTTGATACCTGACCAAGTTATATGTCAGTAGTATTCCCCAGAGTTCTTGCTTCACTAATTCAGGGAGTCGACTTCGAAGCGTGAGTCGGTTACCAAGCATGTACTGTTTTTGCTCACGATATCCGAGTTCAATTTCCCAACGATAGCCATATAAGCCTACGATATCTGACTTTGGGTAGAGCATAGGGTCAAGCATTGAGGTGAGAACATCGTATTGCTTACCATCTTTGACTCTCGTGATTAAACGTACAACCACTTCTTGTTCTAGCTCTGGCCACTTTTTACGTGCTTGCGGATTACTCTTCAGTTTTATCAGTTTATCTTGGCGGCCAAGAGACTGAACGACGTCATAAGTGAGTCCTTTTTTCATTGGGATAAGCCAATGTCGATTTATGCCTTGCGAGCTCCATGCTTGAAGTAGACCAAGGGAGTAAAAGCCTTTATCAAAAAGGGTTAAGCTATTATCAGGTGTCGTCTCTATCAGTTGTTCTGCTAACTTCATTTCATTGACGCTATAGCAGTCAAAGGCACTACCTGTGATTAAATGGCTGCTCAATTCCATCTGACATACCATGCGTACTTGTGGGTACTGTGTTTCTTTACCGTCACGGTTGGTAGGCTTGGCAAACGCTGCAGCGTTCTCTTTTGAGTCCTCAGTTCGCCATAAGACACCATCAACGCCAAGAAGAGTGAGCCCGTTCCAGTTGGGTAAATTAGCCCGCTTAAACCAATGACTTTGGGTACACTCAAAAAGAGCTTTAGCCGCTGACTCACCGAGGTTTTTTCTTCGCTGTGTTAATGCACTTGGAGCAACAAATGGTTTACCTGTGCGGTCAACAATATCGAGCATATTTACAATGTCAGCCATGGATTTATCGTTATAGATTGCCATTCCAACCAGTAACCATGCCATCGACTCTAAAGTTAGCTTTCGTTTTCTTAGCGTAACAGTATCAGTCAGTTCGTAAGCACTATTGATGAGTTCAATGGGTAGGAGGTCAGCGAGTGTTTCAACTTGATTGGGTTTATAACTGTTGACGATGTCGAGGGCTTGAGAAACGTGCATAAAAAAATCCGATAAACAGGGTCTATCGGATTTTTACATACAGGTAGGATCATTCAACTGATCTGCCGATTAAAGTCTTAACTGATCGGCATTAGCGCATTAAGCGCTGCTTTTTTCATCCTGACTATTAGTCAGTCATATCAAAATCTTCTGATCCAGCAAGCTGCTCGCTCCCAGAACGTGGGCTACTGCATAAGGTATAGGTGCGACGTCGCTGTGTTGTTAATGCCTGATATTTAAGCCAAACCCTAGCCAAAGGTGAAGTTAGCGGTGCGTTACCTTGGATTTGATCCAAAAATGCGACTTCTTCGTCATCCGCAGGTAGATAAGATCCTTCAGTAAGTAACCGCATTACATTGCCGTACACCTCAAGTTGCCTTGATTCTGCAATCGTAAAGTTGCCACTTTTCCCAAATCCACGCGGGAAGCTCTTGTTATCTATAAAAAAACCTTCTGTTCTCATACACTACCACTCATCCGTGTTTTGCGTGATAGTCAATCAGTTCACTATTGTTGTAAAACAAATCTTTTTATCTATTGGCACTAAAAATACTAATCGTCATCTTTTTACTATTTTCGTATAATGTCAGTAGAAAAATAACGAGAGATGCTCTGTGGATACTGAACTCTTACGAACCTTTTTAGAGGTTTCAAAAACCCGACATTTTGGCAAGGCAGCCGACAATCTGTTTCTTACGCAATCCGCTGTCAGCTTCCGTATTCGCCAACTTGAAGGCCAACTCGGCAACCCCCTATTCTCACGCCAGCGTGGCAATATCCATTTAACCCAAGCCGGAGAGCGCCTCCAACCTTATGCAGAAGCCATTTTGCAAACCTGGGGACGGGCAAAGCAAGATGTCGCTTTAACGACGGAGCAGAACGTCCAGCTCGCCTTTGGGGCTTCCCCGATGTTTTGGGAGTTTGAAGGTGTCTCGCCGTGGCTTGACCAATGCTACAACGCCATTGAGGGCCTAGCATTTCGTCTAGACTCTGCTCCACGCCAAGAGATGGCACGTAAAATTTACGAGCGCCAGATTGACGTAGGCCTAACCAGTGAGCCGCCAAAAGGCGAAGAACTGGTGGTGAAAAAGCTGTGTGATTATGAGATGCACCTGATCACCGCCAAGCCAAATCTAAAAATGGAGCAATGCGAGAACGAGCTGCTAGTGATCTTAGACTGGGGAACGCGCTTTGCTATCGAGCATGCTAAACATACCCACTTTAATCGCCCGGCAGTAATGCAAACACAATCGCCACGCACTGCGCTGAACTTTATTACCAGCAATGGTGGTATCGCCTATTTGCCAACGCCAGTCGCCGCAACAGCGCTTGCTGAAGGTCAGTGTTTCGTGGTCGAAGACGCGCCAGTGATGGAGCACAGCCTCTACATGGTGTGGCATCAAGATAACGAAAAATCAGAGATTATTGCCCAAGTTGCCGAGATTGCACTGAATCTAGCTTCATTACAATGATCGATAAATTTTGTTCGGCATCACCATAAAGAAGCTTCATTGGACTTGATAAAACGGAATCGGTAGCGTTGTGTCATCTTCCGATGGAGTTTGAAACTGAGATGCCTAATTGGGAAAAATGGCTAGGTTCCGCCAGTAAAGAGCCAATCAAACGTCGTCAATTCGAGAGCGAAGAATCTGCTCTCCTGAATAAACGCGTTAAACAGAAAAGAAAGCGCCCACATGTTGATGACAAACAGTGGCTTGCTTTTTCTCAGGAGGATTACTAACGCGGCCGTTTATCCCAATTCACAGTCTTAACTCATACCTACCCAAGCTTTGACTTGGGTATTTTTATGCCTGTACTTTCTATGTGCCTCTGTGCAAAGCAAACCTTCCACGACATTTTCATCCTGTAATAATAGGCATCATGAAAACCAAAACATGATGTGTTAGCATATTGTGCTTCTGTTCCACTCGTTTTCGGTTCTATTCATGGTCACGCGTATTCCCTCCTGGATCTTGGTGGGCGCCATCATGCTAGCATTCAGTGCTGGCGCAATTAACTCAATGGCATTACTCACGTTTGCCAACAGTGCAGTCTCGCATGTTACGGGGACAATTACCCAAGCGATGAATGCCATTACTCAAGAAAACACCGCTACCGCCTTCTATTTACTCAGTATTGTGGCAAGTTTTTTCTTCGGTGCAGTGACATCGGGCATGATCATTCACAATGAAGCCCTTCGTTTGGGCCGCAGTTATGGGTCGGCTTTATTGCTTGAAGCGATCGTTTTATTTGCGGCTACCTACTATTTCTACCATCACAAAATCACTGGCGAGCTGCTCGCCTCGTATGCCTGCGGTCTGCAAAATGCGATGATCGCAACCTACAGCGGCTCAGTGATCCGCACCACGCACCTTACCGGCATTGTCTCGGATTTAGGAGCCGCATTGGGGCATATGATCAGCCGACGTTCACTCAATCCACCACAATTGATCATGCAGGGCAGTATCTTGGTTGCCTTTAGTGCTGGCGCATTTGCCGGGGCTAAACTGTTAAAGGCAGTAGGATTAGTTGCCATGGCGCTTCCAGCCACTATCGTGCTGAGTGCCAGTATTGGGTATATGTTGATGCTACGGCGTCAGATTAAGCTGCGGTAGCTTCAGCTCGCTGGCTAATTTGTACACTTCACAACGACAAAGGGGCGCACATTGCGCCCCTTTGCCTATCCGAAATAGCCGTGTTTGCTAGTACGTAACGATTACGTCGGTCACATTTCCAGCACCATGATCCGATTCGCTTCTCGATAAGATAACGCCGATAGGCTAACTTCACTCAGGAGCGACTTCACCCAATCAGGGCTGGTTTTACCATGCTCTCGAAGTAGCCAACCGATGGCTTTACGAATGAAAAATTCATCTTCTGTCGACAGCACGCGGACAGTTTCTTCAAGCAATTCACGGTTTACCTCGGTTTTGTGCTTCAGCATCACCAGGAGTGCCGCACGGCGTACCCACAACGACTCCGATTGACGCCATGCCGTTACATAACCAATGAGATCTTCGCTATGAATGAGCTTGGGACCAATCAACGCCGATGCCAATTTATCCAAGGTATCCCAGTGATCGGCACTTTCCATCAACTCAATAAACAGATCTAACGCTCGCTCATCGTTTCGCAGCGCCTTATAGTGCTCGGCCACATCGAGCGCCAGATATTGCTCCTCGCGATATTGGCCACACCAGAGCCAACGGATCAACCCTGCATACTGTTGAAACGTGGTGATTTTCGTGTGCTCTCGCGCTTGCTTGAAAATCTCACGCCGCTCAGGCGCTTTAACCCCATAAAATGGAGTCGGAATTTTCATGTATCGCTGCATTTCCAAAGCGGCAACAGGATCGGCCTGCTCTACCAACTTCTTCTGCATCACGAGAATCATTGGGAATACATAAGACATAGACTTTACGCTAATAGAATAATTATCAATAGATAATACCACTATCTGAGCGGAGGATACCAATTGATCACACTACGCCCTTACGGCAAGTAACGCTTTATCCAATCACCTTCTACTGATAAATATCGTGGCACTCACTCATCGGGTTGGCTCTGCATCTACGTTACAACGACCCACTCAGTAAAAGCACGTCGAGCCTTTCCATGCAGCGACTTTTTGCCACCCAATAGAAACAGAAAAGGCCCGTATAGGGCCTTAATGGTTGTCCGTGTTGCTACAGCATTACTCGTTCGTCTGCTTTTCTGTCGACCAATGCTCATAAGGGTTCTGATGCTTGTCGGTAATTTCAACCGATAGCCCCATATCGACTAACTCTTTCAGGGTGAGATCATCCGCCAAGTAGCTCTTTTCACCACGTTCGTTACTCAGTTGCATACGCTCTCCTTTTGGTTATCTCAACCTTTCAAGTGTATACCTAATTTACCGATCGTTACGTCAGACCAGACACCCCAACACTATAGCGTGTGTAAGCTGACCACCCTTTCACAAAAAACCGGCCAAATGGCCGGTTTTTCATTCAAGACAGTGACATTACAGCAACGCAATTACAGCATGAACAGGTACGCGACAAACATCGCAGACAAGCCGTAAATCAGCGGATGCACTTCTTTACCTCGGCCTGAAACCACCATAGTAAAGGCGAAACTGATGAAGCCCATTGCCATACCGTTCGCAGGCGAGAAGCTTAGCAGCGTGAACATCACAGTGAAGAACACAGCAACACGCGATTCCACTTTATTCCAATCGACATCCGCCAAACGGCCAATCATGTAAATCCCGATCACCACCATTGCCGGTGCTGCCATCGCCGCCGAGAAGACCTCAAATACAGGGAACAAGAACAGAGAAACCAAGAACAGCACGGCGGTCATGACGGCCGCTAGACCGGTTTTCGCACCCTGCGAAGAGGCAATACCTGATTCTGAAAACGCAGTAATTGAGGTGGTACCCAAAATAGAACCAATGACTGTACCGCCGGCATCCGCAACCAATGCTGCACGTGCATTTGGCACTTTACCGTCATCAGAAATAATACCGGCATCACGACCTACACCAACAATGGTGCTTAAGCCATCAAAGAAATCGACGATAAAGAAAATGATCACGATAAACAGCAGGTCTGGCAATTTATCCCACGTCAGAAACTCAAAGTTAAATAGCGCACCGAATACACCTTCCATGCTTGGCGGTGCAGAAACTATCGCTTCTGGCGTTTTAACAATGTCGGTTCCCAAAATTAAATCAGCAAGAATAGACAATACCAACGATACCACAAACGAAATAAAGGTAGCGAGCTTCACACCGCGAACCATACAGCCCAACGCGATAAAGATACTGATATAGGCAATCGCCACAGGTACCGCTTTAATATCACCCAAAGTAACTAAGATGATCTTATTTGGCACCACAATACCGGCGTTTTTCAAACCCAAGAACGCAATAAATAAGCCAAGAGAAACGGTGATCGCCGTTTTAAGATCAGCAGGAATAGACTCAATCATTTCCTTGCGGATATTGGTCATACTGAAAGCAAGGTACAGCAGGCCTGAAAGGAAGATACCGAACATGGCTTCGTGCCAAATCAGCGACATACCCGCCGATGTCACCATGACTTTAAAGAAGCCATTCATGCTCATTCCCGGTGCCAGCATCACTGGGTAATTACCCCAAATCCCCATAATTAAGGTTGCAATAGCTGAAGCCAGCGCCGTCGCTGTAAATACAGCACCACTATTTAGCCCTTCAATGCCCCCCAAAATGGCAGGATTGAGCGCCAAAATGTAGCTCATTGCTAAAAATGTAATAAAGCCAGCGTAGAGTTCGGTATTTACCGTCGTGCGGCGTTCAGAGATTTTGAAGAAGGTATCGATATTCACGATAGAGCCCTTAATTGTATGGAAATACGATCAAGAGACAATGTTCAGATGCAGCAAAGCAATGGTGCTTCACCACAAAATAAGCTCAGTGTAGTACCACGATTAGGTCGTGATGTAGAAACTGATGGCCCAAATTGCCAAAACTATACAGCTGAACATGTCAATGTTGGGCGCATAATAACGCTATGAATATAAAGCTCAATAACGATTTTCCTAACCACTGCCCACCATTAACATTTGTTAACTCAAAGTTACGTTTGTCGAACCTGTGAAATTGTGTGAAATAGAATGATATTTGTCCAAATATCCTTAATTTTGCCGGTTTAAATCTCACCCTGACGCAAACGTTTGCTATTGTAAGCTTTTTCAATACATAGAATTAACAATAAATAAATACGTAACAAAATGTAACTAAATTAGTAGGCTTATCAATAATTCAATTTGAGGAATTAAAATGGGAAAAACGATTCTTGGCAGCAGTATTCTACTTGCGCTCACTTCAACCCTTTCGACAGCAGCGTGGGCCGACAATCACGCGATATCCCCGGTACAGTGTAAAGTCGCGGTTGAAGCACCCGAAAGCGATGTTGCCGCAACCGGCCTGGCATTGATTGGTTCGGTCGGTACCCAAGCCCCTTTTGACAGTAGCGCCGCCGAAATCGTCAGCTACGACGACTGCACGGATACCCTCTTCGTCGTTAATGCCAATCAACAGCGTGTCGACGTGATCAAGCTCAATGATGAAAACAGGCCCGCATTCAGTGGTGCTATTGATCTAAATTTGGCAGCCAAAGCCGCTGACATTGCGATTGGTGCCGCCAACAGTGTGTCGACCTTTGCAGGTTTGGTGGCGGTTGCCATTGAGAACGACAACAAACAAGATAACGGCATCGTGGCCTTATACCGCGCTGACACCCTTGCGCTAGTGACTACCTTCCCCGCAGGTGCCCTGCCAGACATGGTCGCGTTTTCTGATGACGGCAGTTATATCGCTGCGGCAAATGAAGGTGAGCCAAACGACACCTATAGCGTCGACCCTGAAGGCAGCGTCACCTTGATTGATTTGCAAAACGGGATTGAGAAAGCAGCGATAACACAGATCAATTTCCGCGCCTTTAATCACGGCAGTGATCGCCATGACGAAGTGTCAGACGATGTGCGTATCTCTGCACCCAATGCCACCGTAGCGCAAGATCTTGAGCCGGAATATCTCGCCTTTGCTGATAACGGCAAACTCTACGTCGCGCTACAAGAAAACAATGCAATTGCCGCGATTGATGTTGGATCTGCTCGCGTCGACGCGCTGTTTGGTCTTGGCGGGAAATCATGGCAAGACGCATCACTTGATGCGTCCAACAAAGACGGTTTAGTCGGCAACTTTAAACAATATCCGCAGCTCGAAGGCTTGTATATGCCCGACTCCATCGACACATTCACGATTGATGACGCAACTTATATCGTCACCGCAAACGAAGGCGATGGTCGTGAGTATGGCTTTGACACAACCCAAGCTGCTTGTGCTGACGTCGGTTATCAGTGGGATGGCGATGACTTTTCAGGCACGGCGCTATACAGCACAGAGCAAGATTTCTGTATTGCCTACATTGATGAGGTACGCGGTGCTGACTTGACGGTGGATCCGGAGCATCCGCTGGCTGAAGCACTCGCCGACAAAGCGCAATTGGGTCGCCTTAAAGTGATCAACCCAGACCAAACACTGGACGCTGACGACACTGTTTATGCTTTCGGCGCGCGTTCATTTTCGATTTGGGATGAAAGCGGCGAGCTAGTATTTGACAGTGGTAGCACTATCGCGCACCGCGCTTTTGAAGCCGACAAAGCACGTTTTAACAGCACGAACGACAGCAACAATAGCGCAGATGATCGCAGTGATGATAAAGGGGCGGAGCCAGAAGCAATCACCGTTGCCTCTATCAACGACCGTTTTTACGTGTTGGTTGGCTTAGAGCGCCAAGGCGGGATCATGATGTTCGATGTGACCACCCCTGCACAATCCGAGTTCATTACCTACATTAACAACCGACATTTTGACTATGATGTTTGCACCCAAGTCAACAGTGATGGCGAATGTGACAGTGGTACCTACGGCGCAGCGGCGGGCGATCTTGCACCAGAGTCCGTCATCCACTTTGAGCGAAACGGCCAACATTTGGTGGCGGTGGGTAACGAAGTGAGCGGCACAACCTCTGTTTACAGTGTTGAGTTCTGATAAACCCTCTGACATCAACCGAGATGATCACCTATAGTTCAAGGAGCCATTTGGCTCCTTTTGTTCAGTCTTATTCAATCTGCTTTTGTTTGTTCTGCTGTTTTCTTTTTACTCTCTATCTATCTCTGCTCATTTCTCTTAGCTTTTTGCTTTTCTTATCTCGCGCAACGCCATTGGGCTTCAGCTTCTCTAGCAAATACACGCCACAACAAGTTACCGCGTCACTTCGTCAATTAAGTAAAGAATAGAACGATACTCGATACCACTGTGATGGCTTAAACCGATTTCGCAGGTACGGCTATTGGAGTAACCCCCGTGGCACTCTTGCGGTACCTGCGCACGTAAGTTTCTCAGCGCGCTTTGGTTTAGTTCAGGCAGCGTAAACCCTTTATCACCGGCAAAACCGCAACATTCAATGCCTTCTGGAATCGTCACTTGCTCGGCACATAGCTTGGCAACTTGCTCCATCACGCCGGCTAAACCACTGCGACGTGACGTACAAGTGATGTGCAGCATAATATGGTTCACTTTATGCCTGATAGGCAGCAACGGCATCACAAATTCGGCGACAAAAGAGAACGGCTCATACAGGGTCAAAGGCGAATCTTGCCAACGCAATTTGGATTGGCGCATACACGGACTGGTATCCATTAAAATAGGCCAGCGCCCTTGCTCAGAAGCGGCAAATAACGTCGCTTCGAGTTCGCGCGATTTCGCAGCCGCTTGCTCAGGAAAGCCTTTACTGTCAAAGGGCATACCGCAACATTTGTCGCTGAGTTCATCAGGAATGATCACTGAAAACCCAGCGCGCTCCAGTAGGCTCATGGTCAGTTGCGACAGATCCACCGCCTCATCACTACCCCTCGCTCGCCCCATATTGCGCGAGGCACAGCTTGGAAAATACACCACCTTAGGGGCATGTAACTGAGTAATTTTTGGCGCAGACATGCTTTGACTAGGCGTTGGCATGGCACTGGTCCAAAGCGGCAACCCCGCTAAGTGCCCGACTTTGCCAGCACCTGACATTAACCGGCTACCCACCATACGATGTATAAGATCAGCCGCGCCCAAGCCCACTTTGGCAGAGCGGGTCACGGTCGAAAAGTGCTCCGCCGTCCACGTAGCGATTAGCTCGCCCCGCTCCGAATGATTTTGCCGCAACTGCTTCATCAACGCGCCGGTATCTATCCCAACCGGACAGCGATCGGCACAGAGCCCGGTTGCGGCGCAGGTATCAACCCCTGCATAGCGAAACTGTTTTTCGAGAGCTTTGGTTTCTTCGCTGTTCGGCGCAATATCGCGCTGCGCGGTTAAGCGGCGATAAAGCACATTCCGCTGGCGCGGGGTTAACGTTAGGTTTCGCGCTGGACAGACCGGCTCACAAAACCCGCACTCTATGCACTTATCAATGATGGGATCAGCTGCAGGCATCGGCTTCAAATCATTTAAATGGGCAGTCGGATCGTCGTTGACTATCACGCCGGGATTCATCAATCCTTTCGGGTCAAACAGGCGCTTGATCTCATGCATTAGCGCGACCCCTTCTGGCCCCCACTCTAATTCAAGAAACGGTGCCATATTGCGTCCAGTGCCATGCTCAGCCTTAAGCGAACCACCATAATCGACAGCAACCAATTGACACACCGCATCCATAAACGCCCCATAACGCTCCACTTCTTCTGGCGAGTCAAACGATTGAGTAAACACAAAATGCAGATTACCCGCTAACGCATGACCAAAAATGATCGCCTCATGATAGTGAAACTGAGTAAAACATTGCTGTAATTGCACCACCGCTTGCGCGAGATGCTCGACCGGAAACGCCACGTCTTCAATGATCACTGTCGTTCCGGTTTCTCTCACCGCGCCAACAGCGGGAAAGGTACCTTTACGCACCGCCCACAACTGAGCAGCCAGGGTCCGATCTGTGGTTAATGCCACCTGATGCAGCGGTGAAAACTCGGCAATTACGACTTCGATGATCGCTTGGTTCTGCGCCAATTCATCAGCTGATGCCGCATGAAGCTCAATCAACAGCGCGGCCGACCGCTCACCGACCGTCGCCAAGAAATCTGGCATTCCCGGTTTATCTTGCACTGAACGCAGCGCGCGGCTGTCCATCAGTTCAACGGCGGCCACCTCTTGTTTCGCCAATGCCGATACCAAATTACAGGTGGTTTCAATATCGTCAAACACATACAAGCCTGTCGCTTTGTTGGCATGATCGGCCACTGTGCGATAGGTAATGTCAGCAATAAAACCCAGCGTTCCTTCCGAGCCCACCATCAGATGTTGCAAAATATCTATTGGTTCCTCGAAATCCACCAGCGCATTAAGGCTGTAACCTGTGGTGTTCTTAAGGCGATATTTATGACGGATCTTCTCACTCAGCGCATAATTTCCACGACACTGCTGCGCCAATTGATCTAACCGTGCAATAAACCAAGGATGCTTATGTGAAAAATGCGCAATACTGTCCTTACAGCGCGTGTCTAAAATGTCGCCGTCAAATAGGATCAGTGTCATGCCTTCAACGGTGTGATAGGTATTTTGCGCAGTACCGCAACACATGCCCGACGAGTTATTCGCGGCAATGCCACCAATTTTACAGGTGTTGATTGATGCGGGATCTGGGCCAATCCGTCGGTCATAGGGCTGCAAGTATTGATTTGCCATCGCGCCCACCACACCCGGCTGCAACGTGATCTTCGCGCCTTCTTCTTCGATGTGATAATCACGCCACGTGTCCGCCATCATGATCAGCACGCTGTCGGAAATCGCTTGCCCTGACAAACTGGTACCAGCGGCGCGAAAGGTAAAAGGAATATTGGCTTGATAGCAGCTTGCCATCAAAAAAGAGACTTCATGGCAGTCTTCGGCGAAGACAACAAGTTGGGGAGTTAGGCGGTAAAAACTGGCGTCAGTGCCATAGGCAAAACAGAGATCGGGATCCGAAACTATCCGCTCTGTCGGGATAATCTCTTGCAGGATGGTTCTAAGTCGTGCGTATCGAGCTTCCATACTGAGCACCTTAATTTTTCAATTAAGAATAAGCAGTTACTTGGAATTCCGCATCTTAGGAAGACAATCCTCTATGATAATTTTGGAGAAACTCACACTTCGCAAAAATGTTGCCATTTTGTTAAGTGCGTCAATTACTCAGCTCACGACAATTGGTAAAGCTATGCTGCTGTGCTGGCTCAAAGGTACTTGGTTGATGTTCGATACTCAGCCTGTCGTTCACGAGTAAAACACGCTGGGCAACCATCTTCTCACCCTCACCGCCAAACCAAGAGCCCCGAACGTTCGTGCCATAGCGGTAAAAGTTACGCTCCAAATCATAGGTTTTGGCCGGATAAAATAAGATCTGCTCGCCAGAATAGGTAATTGAGATCTGACCATCGTCCTCCATCGAAACCTCAACCGCTCGGTCATCAGTGATACAGTTGAGCGTCAAGCTTTTGAGATCCGTTGTCATGCGCGCATAACTCGAGAAAGTTAGCGTGGTGAGCAAAGCAAAAATCACAGCCAAGTTCATAAAGTTAACCAAGTGAATGTTTGTAAGCCAAGAATGCCACTGCTACTGGCCAGATAAAAGTTAGCCTAGTTATTCATACATTGAAGTTAGAGCTATCTCAAGATTTACAGACGAAATGTGTTTCTTGTAACTCAAATAACGTTTCAACGGTGCCATCGTAATCGGAACGCATTATATAGATATTGCTAATTATTTACTATATTTGTATATTTATTCAAACGCGTCCCGTGTTGTGACGCATTATTATCACTATCGGAAGGGAACTCAGATGGACGAGATCAAATCAGTCGCCATTGTTGGCGGTACACATGGTAACGAATTCAGCGGTATTTACTTGCTCCGTCAGTGGGAGCAACAACCACAACGTATCCAACGCCAGAGTTTCTCGACGTCGACCTTGTTTGCAAATCCCCCGTCATATGAAGCGAATAAACGCTATCTAGACAGCGATCTTAACCGCCAGTTTTCGTTGGCTGATCTCGACAATATTGAACTAGCTAACTACGAGCAGAGCCGCGCCAAAGCTATCAATGCGTTTCTGGGTCCGAAAGGAAACGCCAAAACCGATTTGATTATCGATTTGCACAACACCACCAGCAATATGGGTCCGAGTCTGATTTTACTCCAATCAGACGACTTTAATAAAAAGATGGGCGCGTATGTCATGCAGAACATGCCGGAAGCCGTGATCGTTTATGAAGATCAGTGCCCGGTAGAAGAGCAACTGTTTCTGTGCTCGATTACCCAGCAGGGGGTGATTGTTGAAATTGGCCCACAACCGCAATCGGTGTTGCGCCAAGATGTGCTTGATCAGATGGAAAAAATGACCCTGTTGATCCTCGATTTCATCGATGCATACAACTCAAACACCTTGCCAGCACTAAATAACTATAGCGCTTACCGTTACAAAGAAACGCTCTCTTTGCCAACGAATGAACAAGGTGAGCGTATTGGTATGGTGCATCAACATGTTCAAGACAACGATTTTGTTGCGCTTAAATCTGGCGATCCTATCTTTAAGCTATTCTCTGGTGAAGAAATCTATTGGCATGGCGAGTACGAAGCCTACCCGCACTTTATCAACGAAGCTGCTTATTATGACAACAACTTGGCGATGTCTATGGCAGAAAAGTTCACAGTTGTACTCTAGTGCTGGCATTTACGGCTAAGGGCTTTATAATTCTGCGCGACAAACTAACGGGTATGAACAATGAAAATTTGTGCAGTAGATATTAAGAATAATGAAGCGATTGTCGTTTTGGCGTCAATGGACCAAGGCATGATGGCAGTACACGATTGCCGCGTGACCGCTGTGTCTCTGAAAGTTGAGCACGATGCGCAAACCCTTGCTGAGTTTCAAAAATCTTTTGCCAAGCTAATGCAAGATTACCAAATCGAAAACGTGGTGATCCGTGAGCGCATGGGTAAAGGTAAATTTGCCGCGTCTGGTCTGAGCTTCAAACTCGAAGCTGCTATCCAGCTGATTGAAGGCTTGAACATCGATGTGCTTACTGCGCAGCAAGCAAAAGAGAGCCTGAAACGTACGCCATTCCAAATGAAAGCGAAAGATGTTGGCTTGCGTCAGTTCCAAGAAGAAGCGTTCAAAACCGCTTTTGCTTTCCTTAACATGCGTTAAGCGAAGTGATAAAGAAAAAACCGGCTTAATCGCCGGTTTTTTTATCTCTGAAGTTTGTCAGCATCCCCGTATTATGAACGACCAGCGATTAACTCAACAGCGCATCTGCCGCTGCTTCATACGGAATGTTCAGCGCTTCACTCACTGCCTGATAGGTCAGCTTGCCTTTATAGACGTTCAAGCCATTCAGTAGATGACGGTCATCCAGTAAGGCTTGCTGATAGCCCTTGTTCGCCAGCGCCACGATGTAAGGCAGGGTAGCGTTATTTAGAGCAAACGTCGACGTTGTCGCCACCGCGCCCGGCATATTCGCCACACAATAATGAACAATATCATCAACAATAAACGTTGGCTGATCATGGGTGGTTGGGTGAGACGTTTCAATACACCCGCCTTGGTCAATCGCCACATCCACGATCGCCGAGCCCGGTTTCATTCGCTTGATCAGATCGGCCGTCACCAGTTTCGGTGCCGCCGCACCTTTCACTAAGACGCCGCCAATCACCAAATCGGCCTCCAAGACATGTTGCTCTATCGCCGCCACCGTCGAATACACGGTTTTCACTTTGCCCGCAAATTGCAAGTCCAATGCGCGCAACACATCGATATTGCGATCAAGGATCACCACATTGGCTCGCAAACCGACCGCCATTTGGGCCGCATTGGCGCCAACGACCCCACCGCCCAGGATCACCACCTTGGCGGGTTCAACGCCGGGAACCCCGCCTAGCAACATTCCACTGCCACCGCGCGATTTTTCCAGTGCGTAAGCGCCCGCTTGAATCGACATCCGCCCCGCCACTTCTGACATTGGCGCAAGCAGTGGCAATCGACCGTGATCATCAGTCACCGTTTCATAGGCGATACAAATTGCGCCGCTGGCAAGTAAGTCGTGGGTTTGGTCAGGATCTGGCGCTAGATGTAAATAAGTGAACAATATTTGGTTCGGTTTGAGCATTGCGCGCTCAGACGCTTGGGGCTCTTTGACTTTCACAATCATGTCTGCACGGGAAAATACGTCGCTTGCACTCGGTAAAATGACAGCACCAACCGCTTCGTAATCGCTATCGCTAAAGCCGATCCCTACCCCAGCTTGGGTTTCGACATACACCGTATGCCCATATTGAACTAACTCTTTCACCGCAGACGGGATCATGCCGATGCGATACTCATGCACTTTAATTTCTTTAGGGACGCCGATAATCATAACTATCTTCCTATCTTGTTATTTGGCATGTCTTGAACTGGTTTCGAACAAGGTTGATAACATGTTAATAGCATTTTATTTCTTCGCGCCAGATGCAATGACCGTGTTTTTAACAATCAATAGGCAAAAATAAGATTCGGATCATGAGTTTATTAATCACTGCTTTTATCCATATGCATTCAGTGGCTATTCAGTGCCATAATGGTTATCTGTTAGCAAATCGTAATATCTATTGTAAAAGTAAATTTCTATTATTTTCAGCTGATTAAAAAATGACAGATTGATGAGCCTTGTAGTCAATAGGTGACGGAAATGTTGACAAAAATCCGACATAAACTGCTACTCAAATAGAAAACTACTGAGATAAAATAGAGCATCCCTTACTACAGGACATAACAAATGAAAAAAGCAGCATTACTTCTAATTTCAGCATCTCTGCTTGGTGGTTGTATGACAACGTCAGACTCAGTACTAAGCCAAGTGGCAGGTAAAGAGTGGCAAATGAACAGCGTGGATGGCCAAGTGCTTAACGCTGAGATTTTCGCTGAGAAACCAACTCTTAACCTTGAAGAAAGCGGTAAGCTAGCTGGCCTTGGTGGCTGTAACAGCTTCTTCGGTGAAGCAGACATCGACGGTAACAAACTGGTTGCGAACAAACTGGGTTCAACTCGCATGATGTGTATCCAGAACGAACTAGCGACGGTTGAAGCGCAATACACCCAAGCGCTATCTGCAGGCGTTACTATGTCAGTGAACGGCAACACCCTGACTCTGACTGGCGCTGAGCACACGTTTACTTTTACTCAAAAGTAATCTGAGCCTTCAGTAATACCAGCGTGTGGCTACCACTGGCGGTAGCCACACGTATCGATGTGAAAACGTACCCCACCGTATAACCCCAATCCCATCTGATGTTCACGCCCATGCTGGCAATATATTGCCTGTAACTTTCGGTGCAAATCCTGCCGCGAAATAGACTCCACCGGTACTAAGTCAACCGCACAAAAAGTTAAATGCTTACTCCGAGGCGCACCACCTGCGGCCTGATTATATTCTGCGGTTCGATCACCGGAGACGGGGATCAACGGGCCCGTCTGCGGGATCACATACTGCTCAATGAACTTCAAGGTTCGCGCCATTTTGTACCAATCTGCGCGCTCAGGCACTTTAAACAGCGACATCCCTGAACCCGCCCAATCGGTACCTTGCAGCATCACCAAATGCCATGGGATCTCCCCCGACACGCCGTGCTCAGTAAAGTAGCGATAGACTTCTTCGATCTGATCTTCGGTATTGTTTAGCAACATCCAGCCGCGAAACGCATCTAAGGTTGGGACAGGATATCCCTGCACTTTCACCACCAGATCGGCATATTCGAAGCTATGTTTAGGCTCATACAGGGCTTTTAGCTCCGCGCCGATTGCACTTAACGATACTAACCCGCCTAGCATTAACCCCATACGTAAGCTCATCACTACCTCGCAACTGTCCGCAACCCCATTCACAACCGCCATTCGCGCCTGCAAACGATAAAACTATCAATACAGTGTATACCCATTTCTCGCCGCATCACGTCTCGCCATTATTGGATCTGGCTATCATGGGTAAATGCCCCACAAAATAGCAGCCATACCATAGAGATAAACCTGTTAGGCGATCTTACCGTACACAATGAAGATAACGTCGTTAATGACGCTTTTTAGGATGAGCAACAAGGCGACACACCTTGAAGAGGATTTTTTATCTGTCTGAGTCTTTAGTCACCAACGTTTGATCACACTCGAAGCATCAGTGCTACGTTATTTACAGCTAGTAACACTCTCTCGATACCCATTTTTGTTAATCGGCATAGACTGATAGGACAACAACCACAAGAAATGACTATGAAGACACTTATTTGCAATCGCGATGGAAAAATCAGAAAGCCAATGTTGGTCGCTTTCCTCGTCGCCTATTTCGCGACAAGTTGTCTGCTATTGGTGACTGTGGTTAGACAATTTATTGGCATAGAAAATCTGTTTTTGATGTTGCCCACCGTGATCCTTGGTGGCACTGCCATCGCCATATTCGGTGATTGGATGGCAAACCACCTCATTCGGCATTTCGAGCGCTGAAGAGGACCCGCTAAACATAAGCCTTCATTCTACCGGCGCTAAATTGCGTTATGGCGCTCAAGATATTGAAATGCGGTTTGCGTGCCCATGTACTTACTCAACGTCTTTACTGGCACTTGACGTAAGTCGACCACAATCAGTCCATCTAACGCATCATTGAATGCCGGGTCGACGTTAAAACAGACCAACTTGCCGTTCAACCCCAAATACTGGCGCAATAAAACCGGTACCGCTTTGCCTTCATCCATTCGGCCAATCACCTTATTCAGCAACTGTAGATCCACCAGTGAGGACAACATATCTGGCTGCCAAAACGCTGCCGATTTATTCGGTAAAGGATGACGAGGCGACACAAGCGCTGCATGTTGTGGGTCATAGTGGTGCACTGTCATGGTTTCAGCAATCAACTGGCGAACTAACGCATGATAATCATTACTGATACTTACCGGACCAAACAGTTTACTGATCTGTGGATAGCGCGATACATAGGTCGCTATCCCTTTCCACAACAATAATAACGCACTGAGACTGCGCTGGTATTCTGCACTAACCACCGAGCGTCCCAACTCCAGCGCGTCGCCGAGCTTATTTAAAAAGCGCTCATCATATTGGAACAATGTTCGCGAATAGAGTCCCTGAACGCCAAGCTGCGACAGAATGGCCTTCACCACCCCTAAGCGATACGCACCGACAATACGCAGCGCTTTTCTATCCCACACGAAAAGGTGCTGGTAGTGCGCATCAAACTGATCCAGATCTTCAGCCTGCCCGGTGCCTTCGCCCACAGCGCGAAAGTTAATTTCGCGAATACGGCCCAACTCCGCCAGCACTAGCGGTATTTGACACGCCGGAGCGCAGTACACTGAAAACTCCCCCGAATTCAACAAATGCGCCCCGTGCGGCAATGCCGAAATCTCTTCACTCAGTAATGTCGCCTCAATGGGAGGGTTCACAGGAACCAGCGCAGTGTTTTCAACATTAATGTCTTTCGCCTTTTCCTTTGCGCCATTTGGCGAAGTGTTATGTCGGGTAGAGCGAAGCAAATACGTGTTTAAGCGCAGGTAGTGCACCAACCGCGTTTCATCGGGCAGATGTTTTACTTCACGGTAAGGGATGGGCTCACCGATAGCGACATCAATTTGCTCGCGGCGCTTGTTCAACAGTTCATGCCCTAGCATTAAGGTACGTAACCTCGGATGAATTTTACCTGCAGCATAGAAACGACGACTGTTACGCCCATTAATATATATAGGGATTGTAGTCGCTTGGGTTTTGTGGATCAGTCGTGCCACCGAACGACTCCATTCTTTGTCGACTAAATGACCGGTTATTTTATCGATGGTAGACACTTCACCAGCGGGGAACACTAACAGAGCGCCACCGCCACTAAGATGCCGGTTAGCAACACGTAGCGCGCGAATATTCGCAACCACCGCACTTTCGCCTTCAAAAACATCGACGCCAATAAACAGATCGGCTAATTCAGGCAGCGCGTTGAGATAGTGATTGGCGAGGATTTTTAGATCCGAACGTACGCGACCCAACAACTGCGCCAAGATCACCCCTTCCACCGCACCCAGTGGATGATTAGCAACTATCAACAGTGGCCCCTCTCTCGGTACTGCGCTGAGTTCGCCGCGTTGAATTTGATAATCAATGCCTAACACCTCAAGGGTATAGCGGATAAACGCCTCGGTATCGAGATTTGCTGGACGCTGTTGATAAAACTGATCGAGCCGTTTTAGTCCCGTCGCCCACTCTGCGAGATTTTCAGCGACGCCAAACGGCGTTTTTCGTGGTAAACGGAAAGGACTTGGTTGCATAACTACCCCTAACTCTTTGGCAAATAACATGTAAGTTATGCGACGAGTATGCGGCGGCCTTGTGATCGATACGTGTCACCCCTGCGTCAGTTTGATGCCATCTTAGTGACAGCTAAATGACAAACCGACAAACTGAAGCACCAAGGTATAGGAGCTATGTACAAGAGAAGAGAAGAGAAGAGAAGAGAAGAGAAGAGAAGAGAAGAGAAGAGAAGAGAAGAGAAGAGAAGAGAAGAGAAGAGAAGAGAAAAAAGAAGATCAATGTATTAGGTTGGTCGTTCACTCGTTAGCGATAGCCTAAGCGCTTGAGGAAAGGCAGGGCTAACGAGTGAGGGAAGACTGCGTTCTATCCAACGCCAGCTGTAAGTTATCCGATATCGGCCGACGCGCGTTTTTTATCACGCTGGGCATCGTAATACGCTAACAAACCACCGACAACCGCCCCAAACAGGTGACTTTCAAAACTGATCCGGAAATTGCTTGGTAGTACGCCAAATAACATCCCACCGTAGAAAATCAACACCGCCAACGAGATCAGCAATGATTTGATGCTACGACGTAAAAAGCCGTAACAGATCAAATAGCCCCACAAGGCGTAAATGATCCCGCTTAATCCTACGTGGTAAGAGTTACCGCGCGCCAGCAGCCAAACCGCCAGTCCGGTCAGCAACCAACTGATGATCAAAATGCGATAGTAGCGGCGAGCCGAAAACTGAATTAAGGCGACAGAAAGAATGGAGAAACTCACCGCATTACCAAAGAAATGGGGAAAGCTGGCGTGGATCAGCGGAGAAAACAAAATCCCTTTCAGGCCAGCGCTATCACGCGGCAAAATTCCCCAACTGTCGATGCTAAAAAAAACCACGTTAACCACAGTCAACGCGAGTAAAATGGCGAGGAACACACCCAAATTGATCAAATGTTGCCGCATAGTTTTCCCTTTTCTGCTGCTGGAATGGTATTTATCGTGCTTGTATCGACTTATCGCACTTGCATCGACGCGGTGCTAGTTGGCGGTAGTATCGATGTTTGATTGCGATAGAAAGCGCAGCCGTTACAAAATTACCAACGCCAGTTTAGCCAGGTTATACGCATCAACATACGCAGAATGCTGTCGCCCTTCCCACTCAAGACCCAACTTGTCCATCGCGCCTTTGTGACCAATACGACTTGCTTTCGCTTTTTGGTGCAGCGCAAACAAGGTCGACATATTCAGGTATTCGGTAAAAGGAACCTCTAAGCCTTTCTGTAGGCACTCTTTCAGTAAAACCTGATCATCCCGCCCCCACGCGGCATAGATTTTGTTCGCCCCGCCGAAGTTTTTAATCATCGATTGCAACACGTCGTCTAATGGACGCCCTTGCTTCTCTATTACTTTCGGTTTTATCCCGGTGAGCTCGGTGCAGAACCACGAGATCTCA
Organism: Thaumasiovibrio occultus; assembly: GCA_019703815.1. Classification (GTDB taxonomy): domain Bacteria; phylum Pseudomonadota; class Gammaproteobacteria; order Enterobacterales; family Vibrionaceae; genus Thaumasiovibrio; species Thaumasiovibrio occultus. Next base: position 823,039 of record AP023053.1, read on the forward strand.
TCGTGCTCTGGCTTTACAAAATACTGTGCTCGCTTGACGATTTTTTGGGTGCCGAGATCAATCTCAGCGAGCCCTACTTCAATGATCTCTCCGGTTTTCTCTGGTCTGCCGTCGTTCCAGCAGCACATTTCTAAGTCAAAACAGACAATGCGGTGGTAATTCATGATGCGTGTATCTTGATGTTGAGTCTAAGTCGATCACTCAGCGCGCTGGGCTAAAGTCACGTTAAATTGGCATCAAACGTGCGATCTCGCCTGACACCATTGCCGCGTCATTCTAATTATACCGACTTGGCGCTGAGTAATTTCTTGCCATACTACCTGATTCTAACGCTAAGTTTTACCATCTAGCAGTGCAACTGCCTTTAAAACCACCATTTACCCTCACTATTGCGTCATCTCTTGCAATGCTTGCTCTAATGCTTCTTGTGATTGCGCACCAGAGAGCAAAAATTTGCTATCAAAAATGAACGACGGCACGGTACGTACCCCCAACTGGCGATAGTACTCTTGCACATGGCGTACTTGTGGCCGGTACTTGTCGGTTTCCAATACCTTGGCAATATCAAGATGCTCAAGCTCTAGTTCACGCGCAATCTCGTTGAGTGTTGATAGTGCACTCGGATTACGGTTCTCGCTAAAATATGCGCTAAACAAGGCTTTTACCACCGCCTGTTGCTTGCCTGATCCTTTCGCAACATAAAGAAAGCGGTGGGCATCGAAGGTGTTATACAGCAGTTTGTCATCGGTAAAATGAAAGTTGAATCCCAGCGTTTCCCCTATCGCGGTTAATTGCTTGGTATTTTCTTGCCAATCTTCGTGTGTCATACCGAAGTTTTCCATCATGTGTTGTGCGAGGCTCATGCCCTCTGGCAGCATGCGGGGATATAACTCGTAACCATGAAAAGATAAGTTAACTCTTAATCGGGGTAGGTTTTCCATCGCTTTTAGCAACCTAAAATAACTTACCGCACTCCAAGGGCAGCAAATATCAACAACGACATCCACTTTTAAATCTGACATTCTCATAACGCGCTCAGTCTGCCTCCTTGACAAATTCAGGTAGAAAACGTGAAAACAAGTTCCTGCTTCTGCCTATTGTCAAAGGCCAGCATTAATAAACATGGTTCACTTTTTATAGTGTAGTGAACCTGGCATTTTTTCCGCGCTAATACTGGCGTAAATCGACAAATTGGTTTGTCAATTGCTGGTAAAATTGCATCGCGACATTGAGTTGATCTACAGTAACAACCAGTTTACTTACTTGCTCAAGATTTCTTACACCTTGAGCCCTTTCAGGATGATGTATGGCTCTCTACCGTTTTATAGAAAATCTTATTCCCGCGATGCCTGACGAGGCCGCCGAGCAACCGCCCCAAGGGCTGTGGGCTTTTTGTCGTCACTACACCAAAGGTTACGAAGTACCGTTACTGATCATGACAGGCCTGACGATGCTGATCGCGATCAGTGAGGTCATTTTGTTTGGCTTTATGGGTACCTTGGTGGATTGGCTGGTACAGTACACCCCTGAAACCTTCCTAGAAAAAGAGAAAGGCACGCTGATCAAAATGTCGCTTTTAGTGCTCGTTGGGATCCCGTGCTTAGTGTTACTGCACTCGTTGGTCGTACATCAAATTTTGCTCGGTAACTATCCGATGAAGATACGCTGGCTCGCCCACCGCTATTTGTTGCGTCAGAGTATCTCCTTTTATCAAGACGATTTTGCCGGGCGCATCGCCACCAAAGTGATGCAAACCTCGCTCGCAGTGCGTGAAACCGTCATGAAGTTGCTAGATGTAATGGTCTATGTGTCGGTCTATTTCACGTCGATGATGATCATGATCGCCAAGGCAGACTATCGCTTAATGCTGCCCATGCTGTGCTGGCTATTTGCCTACATTGGTATCCAATACTATTTCGTGCCAAAACTAAAACGTGTGTCGACAGAGCAAGCAGATGCCCGCTCGATGATGACCGGGCGCATTGTCGATAGCTACACCAATATCTCCACCGTAAAGCTATTCGCGCACACCGATAAAGAAGAAGATTATGCGCGGGAAGGGATGAGCGGCTTTCTGGAAACTGTCTATCGCCAAATGCGCTTAGTGACCGGGATTAATCTCAGCGTCGAAGCCATCAACTATATCCTCGTGTTCGTCATTGGCGCGGTTGCGATTGGTTTATGGATAGGTAATACCATCACCATCGGTGCGATTGCCGTTGCGGTGAGTTTAGCCCTGCGCCTGAACGGGATGTCACACTGGATCATGTGGGAGCTGAGCACCCTGTTTGAAAATATCGGCACCGTTGCCGACGGGATGTCGACGCTCACCAAACCAACAGACATCAACGACAAGCCTGATGCCGAGCCACTTGATGTCACCGAAGGCGGTATCGCGTTCGACAATGTCAGTTTCCACTACGGCGAAGAATCCGGTGTCATTGACGATTTGAACCTAGTGATTAAGCCCGGCGAAAAAGTCGGCTTGGTCGGCCGCTCTGGCGCGGGAAAATCGACCTTGGTGAATCTACTGCTGCGTTTTCATGATATAGAGCAAGGTGGGATCAGCATTGACGGCCAAGATATCAAATCCGTCACCCAAGATAGCCTTCGCGCCCAAATTGGTATGGTGACCCAAGACACCTCTCTGCTCCATCGCTCGATCCGCGACAACATTCTTTATGGCCGCCCTGATGCGAGCGAAGAAGATTTATTAGCCGCAACCGAACAAGCGCAAGCGCATGAGTTTATTGCGACTCTGTCTGATCCACACGGCAATCACGGTTATGACGCCCAAGTGGGTGAACGCGGGGTGAAGTTGTCGGGCGGCCAGCGTCAACGCATTGCGATTTCACGCGTTCTGCTTAAAGACGCGCCTATTTTGGTGCTCGATGAAGCAACCTCGGCGCTCGACTCAGAAGTCGAATCAGCAATTCAAGAAAGCCTATACGAATTAATGAAAGGCAAAACCGTAATTGCTATCGCTCACCGTTTATCGACAATTGCCGCAATGGACCGCTTAATTGTGTTAGATAAAGGTAAAATTGTTGAGCAAGGCACCCACCAAGAGCTCGTCGCGCAAAAAGGTATTTATGCGCAGTTATGGGCCCATCAGACCGGGGGTTTTCTTGGGCAAGATACTGCAAACGACAATGAAAATAGTGAATAATGCTATTTTCGCAGCGAAAATTTCTTAACTTTTATGCCTAATGAGCCTACAGTTTGCTTTGTCAGCATGAAATCAGCTAATTGTTAACCTTAGCATAAAATATCCCACAGAGGGCGCTTCGCCCTCTATTATTTCCTTCTTTGCAATATATTCGAATAATTGTTAATCATATGCGTTACATCTGCTAACAGACATATTTTTGTCACACTATAAGTTTACCTTGACCTCTGTCACAATTTTGAGATTATAAAGACTTATTCTTTAGGCAAACAACGTCATATTACGATGCAAAATAAATCACATATCGCACTTAAAGCGCGACTAGCGCAGTGTAATTCACTCGAAGAAGTGATCACGCTATCGCGCAGAGTCACTAACCCGTTCCTTAATCCGAACAACGAAGAGCGTGATAGAGGATTAACATCCACTGAAGAAGATCAACAAGTCAAACGTCCACAGCCGCAACGCTGGCCAACGGAACCTGAGTAGCGCAAACGTTTGCTTTTTTGATGGCACACAGGACAAGTTCTGGTATTATGCCTGCAACTTTCGATCGTTCCGATCCCTGTAGTTTTTTGAAATAGGAACTTCAAGATGAGCCTTGCCGATACTGTCCTTGCGGTCAATGATGACCTCCCTATTCGCACTCAGTTACCTGTTCACAGTGGCAAAGTCCGCTCTGTCTATTGGCTAACAGACGAAGATAGCCGCCGTCTTATCCAAGAAAAAGGTTATGACGTTGCCCACGATGCGCCATTGGCGATCATGGTGATCAGCGATCGCATCTCAGCGTTCGACTGTATCTGGCATGCTGAGGGTGGGCTCAACGGTGTTCCGGGCAAAGGCGCCGCACTGAATGCGATTTCTAACCACTGGTTCCATCTCTTTAAACAAAACGGCTTGGCCGATAGCCATATCTTAGATATTCCTCACCCGTTTGTATGGATCGTACAAAAAGCCAAACCTATTAAGATTGAAGCCATTTGCCGCCAGTATATTACCGGCTCAATGTGGCGTGCTTACGAAAAAGGTGAACGTGAGTTTTGCGGGATCACCCTTCCCGACGGCTTGGCAAAAGATCAAAAATTACCAGAATTGCTGATGACTCCATCAACCAAAGGCATTTTGGAAGGCATCCCCGGCGTACCAGCCCAAGATGATGTCAACATTACCCGTCAAAACATCGAAGATAACTTCGCCGCATTCAATTTCAGCAGCGCGGATGATATCGCCGTCTATGAGAAGTGCCTCAGTGAAGGTTTTGCGGTGATCAGCAACGCCCTCGCAGAGCTTGATCAGATGTTTATCGACACCAAATTTGAATTTGGTTACGTCACCGACGCCAGCGGCACTGAAAAGCTGATCTATATGGACGAAGTTGGCACCCCAGATTCATCCCGTATTTGGGATGGCGCGGCGTATCGTGATGGCAAGATTGTCGAAAACTCCAAGGAAGACTTCCGCCAAGCTCTGCTCAACTACTTCCCCGATCCCGACATCCTGCTTAACAAAGACAGAATGGATGAGCGCAGCGCACTTGCGCGTGACAACGCACTGCCACAAGAGATGCTAATGCAGATCTCACGCACGTACGTCGGTATAGCGGAAAAAGTGATTGGACGAAAACTCACCTTAAGTGACAACCCTAAACAAGAAATCATCCAAATTTTGCGCGACGAATATCAGCTCATTGACTAAGCACTAACCTCGTCACGCCAAAATGGCATCGCGCCTGTTTTGCTTTCGCAACAGGCGCTTTTTATTGTTCTAGCTCACAATCGACAATTTTACTTACAAATTCCCCAACGGCTGACTATCAATATAAATCGCTTATAAATCCGACTTTATCACCCTAAATCCGTGCTTTTACGCCAAAATTGTTTAATGAATTTATTGTCAAACTACTCAGACCTGTTTGGTTAACCTCTTGACTCAGCTAAAAATGCCACCTTAAATTAACAATGAATTAACATGGTTTTAGGGGGACATGTGGCCAATAATCAGCTTGCGTATCAGCACTTACTCCAACGAGTGGCAGAAAAACCCGACGCGATCTATCTAAAACAGATAGTTAATCGCGAATTTCGTACGTTCACGTTTGCCGAGGTTAAACAGCAAGCACTCCAATTGATCACCTTCCTGCGCGAACAAGGCTGTCAGCCGGGCGATCGCGTCGCGTTAATCGCAAAAAACTGTGCCGAATGGTTTATCGCCGACTTTGCGATGATGATGGGGGGCTATGTCTCTGTCCCGATTTTCCCAACCGCCGGCAGTGACACCATTGAATACTGTCTTACGCACAGTGAGTCGAAGCTCTTGATCGTCGGCAAGCTCGACAATGCCGATGCCTTGAACCAAACCTTACAATCGGTCATGATCCCAACGCTGGGCATGCCTTATGATGCCGCGCCAGCGTGTGACTTTGGCTGGGAAAACGTTGGCAGTGCCTCGCCTTTTGCAGAAGCCGAGTTGCCGCCAGTGCAAGGCGAAGATCTTATGTCGATTGTCTACACGTCAGGCACATCAGGTACCCCAAAAGGGGCACTACTTACCCATGAGCGTTATATCTGGACGGTCAATGCGCTGGTCGAAACTATTGATATTCAAGCCGATGATAGGATGTTTTCGTACCTACCATTAGCGCACATCACGGAGCGCGTTTACATCTTGGGTTCATCGTTTGTTGGCGGCGTCTGCACTGCATTTCCTGAATCTCTCGACACCTTCATAGACGATGTGAAAATGCAGCGCCCAACGCTGTTTATTTCGGTTCCGCGTCTGTGGACCCTGTTCCAACAGCGTATTCTCGACAAATTGCCACAGGCAAAACTCAATATCCTGCTCAAAATTCCTTTCGTCTCTGGGCTTATCAAACGTAAGTTGGCTGATGGTTTAGGGCTTGATCAAGCGCGCGTACTCGGTTGTGGCTCTGCCCCTGTATCGCCAGCCCTGCTTAAATGGTACGAAAGCGTTGGCCTTAACATCACTGAAGCCTGGGGGATGACCGAATCCTTTGCCTACGGCACGCTCAATTACCCGTTCCGTAGCGATAAAGTTGGCTCAGTCGGGCGCGCGGGTGTCGGTGTAGAGATCAAAATCGCTGACGATGAAGAGATCTTGGTGCGCAGCGGCGGGATTTTCTCAGGCTATTACAAAGATCCCGACACCTTCGCGGAAACCGTGGTTGATGACTGGCTCCACACGGGTGATTTGGGCAAAGTCGATAGCGACGGTTATCTCACCATTATTGGCCGTAAGAAAGACACCTTTAAAACAGCCAAAGGCAAATACGTCGCGCCAGTGCCGATTGAAAAACGTATTTTTGAGATCAGCAATATCGAAATGATGTGTTTAATTGGCTCCGGTATGCCGGCACCTGTGCTGTTGGCGGTGCCGCACGCTTTCCCTAACTTTGATCAAGCCCGCTATGAACGCACCATTGAGCGCGTGATCGATACCATTAACCAAAGCCTAGAATCGCATGAAAAGCTGGCCGGCGCGCTGATGATTGATCAGCCTTGGAGCATCGAAAACGGCATCTTGACCCCAACATTGAAGATCAAGCGCCATATTTTGGAGCAGCAATACCATGAGATTGGTGTGAGTTGGCCCAAAGGCACTAAGGTGCAGTGGGAGAAAGATCTCGCCTAAGGCGTTGGCACAAGAAAGCCACCTACCGCTAGGTAGCTCACTTCGACAAAAAACCACACGGTTTGCGATAACCGCGTGGTTTTTCCTTTTTAGTGCAGCAGTATTGCATGTTTGCCCAGTGTATATGCACCGTTCTATGCGTCGTATGTATCAAGGCATTCATGAATAACGTTTGAGCGCTAACCTCGCTGCGCAAACATTTGCCGATACGACATCGGCTCAATCTCAGCTGGTGTCAGCCCAAAACGTGCAGCCAGTGCCATCAACTCAGTGCGATAGCGAGCAAACGCACTGTCATCATTTGTCGTTACTGCGAACTCAGCAAAGTGACCAATTCCGTCGAGGTAGTCCAGCGTGATATGGAACTCGCCGACAAAATAGACGCTGCGGATCTTGCTCGCGGTCAGAACATGCTGATACCCCATGGTCGTCAGCATGCTGCGTGCCACGTTTGCATCTGTGATGTTGGTTGCTTCACAACGGTCAGCTTCAGGACCTTTCACTATCCACAACTTGATCCCAGACGGCGTCATTTCTCGAATGGAAAGACTTTTATTTTCGCTGGCTAATGCGCCGCAGGGAAAATCATAAAACCAATCGGTTTCGACATTATCTTCAAACATAATGTCATGAGGAATGGTGGCCAACACGGAGAGAAAGTCGGCTTTAGAGCGGAGTTTAAACTTGAACTCTACTTCATATTTGCCATTAAAGTGATCGTTATTCACGCGGAATGCTCGCGACTGCTGAAAGTCGGCAGATAGTAGCACGCTTTAGGCGAATTCAGACGCCAATTATTATCCTCTTGTCATACGATACGCTGGTCATTTCACCGCGCTCTATTCATACGATAGCGCTCTATTTATGCAGTTGCACTCAACACTGTCATTCACGCTGCCGAGTAACTATTGCGCCCGTTTTGTTTGGCTTTCACCAAGGCGCGATCCGCCAAGTCCAACAGCTTTAATGGTGATTCACCGCTTTGCGGGGTGTGGTTTGCCAATCCGATACTGGCCGTTAGGTGGGTCGCGCTATCAAAACCCTCACGCTTAACCGATGGCAGTGGAATTTGAGCGCGAATCAGATCTTCTTGCAGCGCGATAGCCAATTGGCTGGCAGCGTCTATCGCTGCGCCGGGCAGCATTAAGGCGAATACGCCTTCTCCCAAATGAGCGGCGAGATCACAGCCTCGCCGCGCATACTGCATCACCAATACCGACGACTGACACAATAGCTGCTGGAGTGTCGCTGGCTCACTTTGATTAGCCATCGCCTCAAATTCATCGAGTTCGATTAAGATCAGCGAGATAGCTTGGTTGTGACGCTGAGCGCGCATCCATTCTCGGCTAAGAATTTCTTCAAACATCAAGCGATTTGCCATCCCTGTGGTGGCATCTTTCATCGACAATAACTGTAGCTGCTGGTTAGCCTGTGCTAATGCTAACTCTTGGCGTTTGCGCTCAGTAATATCAAACTTAAAGCCTATCAGTGCGGAAATCGCGCCCCTGTCATTGTGCACAACCCGAATAACATCGCGGATCCAACGATAACTCCCCTCTTTTGACTGCGCACGATAATCTAACTCGTATTCATCCGATTGATGGGCATAGTTCATGCAAGCCTCAATGACGCCATCTCGCTCTTCGGGATGGATCATATCAGCCCAATCATAAATACAATGCCAAGTATCAACGGACCAGCCCAATAGCTGCTCGATTTGAGGACCAACATAAGAAAACGTCATGCTCGGCCACTCCATCCGCCACGGGATCACCTGAGTAGACTCCAATAACTTCTTGTATTCTCTGGGATGAAGATCGAGCGACATGTTTAGCTCCTACACTTGTGGCATTAAGCCAAGTATAGGAGCTATATGTATTGCGACACGCAGTTATGCGATATTAGACAGAACGTGGAACGGGTTTCGCACCTTGCTGCGCGCTATGCAGACGCGAAATTTGGCTTTCGACACTCGCACGGACGCCGTTGCTGCCGTCCCATTCGAGATCGGTAAACAAAGTGATGGCGTCGAACACTGTGTCAACCAGCCAAATTTTCAGCAATCCCGTTTCCACCGCTTCTCGGGTAGCACGTTTTAGCATCAGATGACGACGATTGGATCTCGGCATCACGACCTCAACAGGGTTTTCTGGGTCTAATTGCTGGCAAACATCGAAGAAGCCTTCAATTTTTTCATTCAAACCGCCTATCGCTTGGGCATTACCAAACTGATCCATTGAACCTGTGATCGCCATATTTTGCCGCAGCGGGATGCGTCCCATCGCTGAAATCAGCGCAATGGTTTCCGCCATCGACGCACTATCACCATCAACAACACCATAAGATTGTTCAAACGTAAGGGTGCTCTTCAGCGGCAACACTTTTTGTTTAGCAAATTGGGCCGCCAAAAAGGCGCTCATGATCATCACCCCTTTCGAGTGGATCGCGCCGCTGAGTTTTACATCGCGCTCAATAGCGATGACCTCGCCCTCACCGGCGGCGCAGGTCGATGAGATCCGGCTCGGTAACCCAAACGAATACTCACCGGTGCTCAACACCGTTAGCGCGTTTAACTGCCCCACCATTTCCCCGCTCATCGACAAGGTCGTTAAGCCTTCGGTGAACGATGCCATCATCTGATCTCGCGCACGACTGAGGCGATATTCTTGGCTTTCTAGCGCCTGTTCGATATGACTGGCTCGGATCAAGGTAGAGCTGCGTTGCTCAGACCAGTAATGTGCCTCGCGCAGCAGATTGGCTATCTCAGCTGAGTGGAGCGATAACTTAAACTGATCTTCGGCACGGCGAGAGGCATGTTCAATCACCCGACACAAAGCGCCGCGATCACAGTGATTTAGCCCGTTTTCATTCACAATGCTAGAAACAAACTTGGCGTATTGCAGCTCGCCTTCAAGGTTGCGCGGCATGTCTTCTTCGAAATCGGCAGTAACACGAAACAGCTCAGTAAATTCCGGATCGTAATGCTGCAATAATTGATACGTCTGAATATCACCAAATAAGATGATTTTCACTTTCAGCGGGATCGGTTGCGGCTCTAACGACAACGAACCGGACAAGGTCATCTCCCGCTCCAGTGAGCTAAAGTCTAGCTGCTGAGAGCGCAGCGCTTTTTTCAATCCATCCCAGACATACGGCCGCTCAAGCACTTTGTTGGCGTCCATCAGCAATACACCACCGTTGGCTCTGTGCATGCTGCCGGCGCGCAACAAGGTAAAGTCGGTGACTACGGTACCTTTGTACGTCGCGGTTTCTAAATAACCAAACAGGCTGTGGTAACTGGGGCTTTCTTCCACCACGATGGGCAATTGATATTCGGGATGGCTGACCAACAAGTTAATTTGATAACGCCGCGGCAGCTTTTTCCCCGATAAGGCATAAGCGACTTCGGTGTGACTGTCTTTATCATCTAAGAAGATATCAAGATTTTCGATCACATCCGCTTGGAGCGCTTTAATAAACGCAACAACCGCTGGAATGTCGGCGTACTTTTTCACGAAGTCAGCGAACTGGTGCGAGAGCGTGTTACCCGCGACCTCTTCTTCGAGTTTTTGTTGCTGCTCAACAAACTTATCTTCCCACTCATTGAGCAACCGGCTGATACCGCGCAACTGCTTTTCAAGCTGGTTGATAGTTTCATCAATCGCGCGCTTTTCTTTATCGGGCAGTTGATCAAAACTTTCTTCGGTATGCGCCTCTTCGCCGTTCATCGCCACAAACTGGTAATCACCCTGCGTGGTTAAAGTAAGGCTGATATTGTTCTTTTGCGCTTCGTCGCCCACTTTTTGCAGGGCGACACCTTGCTTGGTCGTAAGCTGCGACTTGATTTTTTCAGCGCGGGAGTAATAGAGATCGTTATCAAACGCGAGCGGAATGGCGGTGAGTAACCGAGACATAACCGTTTCAAAATCGCGCTTAAAACACGCACCTCGTCCGGGTGGCAGCGCAATATGCTGTGGCAAGCGGCTATCATCAAAATTGCTGACGTAAACCCAATCGAAAATATGACCGTTGGCAACTGAGTGCTTTTTCAGGTATCGCATCACCATGGTGCGCTTACCCAAGCCGTTATGACCAACCGCATAAATGTTATAGCCCTTGCTTGGCATCGACATCGCAAAATGGACCGCTTGCTGCGCTCTTGATTGGCCTACGATTTCATCAAGTCGGGGTAACGTTTTCGTTGATGCATGAGCAAACTGCTCAGGATCAGTGCTGGCATACACATCATTTATATTGAGGCGTTCACGCATAGTTACCTCCCTCTCTCTTTAATTTGCTGTTTTCACCAGATTAGCGAAATCAGCCGCATCTGGTAGCGAAGAGAATTTGATATGTGATACGGCGCTCTAATAACCAGCGCCAGTTGTGCAAACTATCGCCAACTCACTACTGGCTATATAAATTATCTCTTCATTTGAATACGGTCTTTACAGTCAAAGAGATTAACGCCACGGGAGTAATCGCGAGTTCGAAAAGGCGTTCGAACAAAAATGCCAGCGCAGTGGCCGGCATTTAGATGTGATTTTGAGGTGAAGGCTAACAGCCTATTTAGCTAACTTTGCATCGCTTAACTACTATTGTGTTACTTAACTGCTATTGGCCTTATTTAACTACCATCGCGCTTGTTAACTTCCATTGCGCCTGTTAACTACCCTTGCGCTTGTTAATTAGCGTCGTATATTTAACTATGTTGAATTACTTCACTAATCTTGCGGCGCCAAACACGCCGGCACTGTCACCCAATTCAGGCTTGAGCAGTTTGGCCGAAAATACAGGGTTAAACAGATATTTTTCAATCGCACTTGGACCAAATTGGTACAACGCATCAATGTTACCGACCCCGCCACCAATCACAATCGCATCAGGATCTATAACATTAATCACCGACGCCATCGCTTCACCAAAACGCTCTATCAAGTGATTGATGGTATGGCATGCGTATCCATCACCTTGGGCAGCCTTGATGGCGATCTCTTTAAGCGATAGCGACTCACCCGCTAGGTTGCGATAGAAACGCTCCAGCGCTGGGCCTGAAATGACCGTTTCGACACAACCTTGACGTCCACAGTAGCAATCAACCGCATCTTCGCACGCTAAACGATTGTGGCCCCATTCGCCGCCAATACCGTGATGACCACCAATCAATTGGCCGTTCACCACCAAACCGCCACCCACACCCGTACCGAGGATAATCCCGAAAACTACTTTCGCGTCGGGTACTTGCTGTTTCACCGCACCTAATTCGGCTTCCGCTAGTGCAAAACAGTTAGCATCATTGGCTAACACCACTTCGCAATCGAGCATGATACGCAGATCTTTATCCAGCGGCTGTCCATTTAGGTGGGTTGAGTTACAGTTTTTCATCACCCCAGTTTGCGGATCCAATGTACCCGGCGTACCAAAACCGATCCGGCTTGGATATTCGCCCACTTTTTCAGCGCACTTATCGATAAGCAAACGGATGTTGTCTAACACATGTCGATAGCCCAGGTCGCCTTCTGTCGGCACGCGCTCTCGAACGACACAAGTATCAGTTTCACGACACATTACAGCGCATTCGATCTTAGTACCGCCGAGATCTACGCCCCAATAATAACGATCCATGTCAACTCCCTGCTTATTACGATTACGGATGATGTTTAAATTAATAGCTATTAAATTACGCGTTCAATAACATCACGACGATGCTCGTTTTTAAACAAACATCGAGAATAACGTTATTGTGAGATAAAAAAGTGAAATCCAGCAGACATTATGCAGAGAACCGCAATGGTTGCAAAAGTTTCGTGGCGAAATTCCGACCAATGTTGATTTCAGCTGATCTCGCCACTAAATATTCGCTATATTTCGCACACCAAAGCCACCAAATAGTGGCTAGCTGACGAACAATGTATCTGAAGAACTTCAGGCGATGAAAACAACATAGCTTCCCCCGCTTTCACTTGAGTTTTTCTATTCACCCATACGGTACCATGTGACACAATTAGGATCTGTCCCGACATGATCTCATGCTCGCAGCGGCCCCCGCCAGGGATCTCAACAAAACAATAATCTTTAACAGGATAACTGTTGCAGGCGGTGTTGTCCCATGGGATCAAAGGAAAGTTGTGCACTGCCGGGTGGAAAGATTCAAATAACAATCGCTCTTTTTGGCATTCCCGTTCTAGCAACCATACTTCCGTATCAAACTCGTAAAGCTCGTGTACATCGGAAACGGCCTCTAAGCACATACCACGCAACGGCATAAATAACGTGTTACTGTTAATGCTTAACGCTTCACCGGGTTGCATCACGCAAAGATTCATCAAAAAAACATTCAATAACTGCGCATCAAAAGCACGCCCGCTGAGGTCATAATGCTCAACGAGTCGATGTAACCAGTACACCGGCTGCGAGGAATCAACGTGACCAGCCTTAAACTCTGCCATGGTTTCACAGATGATCGGATCCACCCACCCATAGATGTCAACGATATCGGCTTGCATAATGTGAGCGTAAATACCTTCCAAACCGAACAGGTATAATACCTCTACGAGTGGCTTTAAAGATTCGAATCGTCGAAAATCGACTTCGATTTCCACTAATTCACGAAAACCATAAAGAATATGATGTTGACTTAACGCCACAAGCCAACGCATGTCTGAAGCGCCACCATCACTATGGAAAAAATGCGCGCTCATTGGCGTTTTCACATCTGACACTCGCAAGGTCTGCGAGCTAAAGCGCTCATCATACACTTCTAGTGGATGCGCAATAGAAGCGACATTCGTCTTTGCTTTGCTGTCTCCAGCGCTTCTGCATAGTGGAAAACGCAAACGAGAAAAGTCAATAAAACCATTACCCTCTAATGCTAGCACGTCTTTTGTCATGGGTTCCTCTGATAAGCAGTGTCAGTTAGCTAACGTAACGCTCAATGAACCTTTAAAATACCGTGGGGATTTCGTCCCACACAAGCGCCAGCAACGCTCTCTTCACCACAACGAGAGCGGAATCACGCACTGTTAGGTAAAATAGTGGCGCAAGTAACACAACGCTCGCAATTCAATAACAGTGCGTTTCCTAAGGCCATTTTTCCCGTCTATTTGTTTAACATATCAAGCACCTATCAATAGAAAACTTTATATGCACTTCGCGCAATTTAGTTTGGACTAACTTGAAACTTATGCTTATAATAAATTTCAAATCGAAAGGTAGATACTTACATGACGAAACGAAACACCCAACAACGCCGCCATAGCATTGTTGGCTATGTCAATGAACATCAACAAGTTAGTGTTGAAGAATTGGCTCAACATCATGCCACCAGCGAAGTCACTATTCGTAAAGATCTTGCAGTGTTAGAAAAATCTGGCCTGTTACTCCGGCGCTTTGGTGGTGCGATTGCGATGCCGACTGAGCTGGTGAAAGCGGACAACTCCGAACAAGTTTCAAAACGTAAGTTAGCCATTTCGAAAACAGCGGCTTCTTTAATTAAAGATCACAACCGCATCATCATCGACAGTGGGTCGACCACTGCGGGCATGCTGCGCGAGCTTGGCACTAAACATGGTTTGGTGGTGATGACCAACTCGTTGAATGTCGCCAATGCGATCAACGAACAAGAAAACGAAGTCACCCTGCTAATGACAGGCGGAACTTGGGATCCACACTCGGAATCTTTTCAAGGCCAAGTGGCGGAATCGGTATTACGCTCCTACGATTTTGATCAGCTCTATATTGGTGCGGATGGTATTGACCTCGAACGTGGTACCACCACCTTTAACGAGTTGATTGGACTGAGCCGAGTCATGGCTGAGGTGTCCCGCCAAGTCATCGTCATGGTGGAGTCAGATAAAATTGGACGACGTATTCCTAATTTAGAACTCGCTTTTTCTCAAATCCATACCTTGGTGACCGATAGCGGTATTACCGAGGAAGACAAATTAAAAATAGAACAACAAGGTGTGCAGGTTATTTGCGCGCCTGACACTCAGATCCAGGAGTAACCCTATGTGTGGAATCGTTGGCGCTGTGGCACAGCGTGATGTAGCAGAAATTTTATTGGAAGGTCTTCGCCGTCTTGAATATCGTGGTTATGACTCGGCAGGGCTTGCCGTTACCGACGAAAACGGCACCCTTTCGCGCGTTCGTCGTTTAGGAAAAGTGCAAGAGCTAGCTGATGCGGTGCATGCAAACCCGGTTTCTGGCGGCACAGGCATCGCCCATACGCGCTGGGCAACGCACGGCGAGCCTTCTGAAATCAATGCTCACCCACACATGAGTGGTGAAAACATCGCGGTCGTTCACAACGGCATCATCGAAAACCACGAAGCGCTGCGCGAAATGCTACGTGAAAAAGGCTACGTATTTACCTCGCAAACGGACACCGAAGTGATCTGTCACTTGGTCGATCTAGAGCTTACTAACCACACGAGCCTGCTCGCCGCCGTGCAAGCCGCCGTTAAGCAATTGGAAGGCGCATACGGCACCGTTGTCATGGATCGCCGTGATGCCTCACGTGTTATCGTGGCACGCTCTGGTAGCCCATTGGTGATCGGCTTTGGTATGGGCGAGCACTTTATCGCATCAGACCAACTTGCCCTGCTGCCGGTTACCCGCCGCTTTGCGTTTTTAGAAGAAGGCGACGTTGCTGAAGTCACCCGCTTTGACGTCAACATTTTTGACCGCGACGGTCACCCTGTCGAGCGTGAAGTGAAAGAGTCTGAAGTGTCGCACGATGCGGGCGACAAAGGCCAATACCGCCACTACATGCTAAAAGAAGTTTACGAGCAGCCGATTGCGATCCAACGTACGCTTGAAGGCCGCTTGCACAACGGTCAAGTGATCAGCTCAGCGTTCGGTGACAACGCGGAAGAGCTGCTAAAAAACGTCAAACATATTCAGATCATCGCCTGTGGTACCAGCTATCACGCCGGTTTGGTGGCACGCTACTGGTTTGAACAGTGGGCGGGTATTTCATGTAATGTCGAGATCGCCTCGGAGTTCCGCTACCGCCGTTCGCATGTGTTTGAAAACAGCCTGTTGGTGACTCTGTCGCAATCAGGTGAAACCGCCGATACCCTTGCTGCGTTGCGTTTAGCCAAAGAAATGGGTTACATGGCGAGCCTGACCATCTGTAACGTACCGGGCTCATCGTTAGTGCGTGAATCTGACATGGCCTACATGATGAAAGCCGGTGCGGAGATCGGGGTTGCCTCAACCAAAGCCTTTACCGTGCAACTGGCTGGACTATTGATGTTGGTCGGCGCAGTGGGCCGTCACAACGCCCTTGATGCGGCCGGTGAAGCACGTTTGGTGAGCGCACTACAAAGCTTGCCCGCCAAAGTTGAGCAAACCCTAACCATGGCAGAATCTATTGAAGCTTTGGCAGAAGATTTTGCCGACAAGCAACACGCCTTGTTCCTTGGCCGTGGAGAGCAATCGCCTATCGCGATGGAAGGCGCACTCAAACTAAAAGAGATTTCTTATATCCACGCGGAAGCCTACGCAGCAGGTGAGCTTAAACACGGCCCACTCGCATTGATCGATGCCGACATGCCAGTGATTGTGGTAGCACCGAACAATGAGCTGTTGGAAAAGTTGAAATCGAACGTAGAAGAAGTGCGCGCACGTGGCGGCTTGATGTATGTGTTTGCCGATACCAAGGCTAACTTTGCCAGCGATGACACCATGAAGGTATTGAACGTGCCGCATTGTGACGAGTTTATTGCGCCTATTCTCTATACCCTGCCACTCCAGCTGTTGTCGTATTATGTCGCCTTAATTAAAGGCACCGATGTCGACCAACCTAGAAACCTCGCCAAAAGCGTGACGGTGGAGTAACAAAAATAGGAAAGGCGGTGATATTTTCACCGCCTTTTAAAACAATTGTGCTCCACTAACATCTATATCGTCTGCACGATATTCTTTGAACGACATTACGTACTAATTATCGCCAATAGCTTTTCTTTTTCTGCATGCAAAATCGTATCACATTCGTTTAGAACTTCTCTATTTTGTCCATCAACACTAAGATACTTAACCACCTGATATATTGATAAAATAATTTTTAGCGACCAACAATGACCGTTTATTTCATCGTTTTTAGTTAACTGCAGAGCAACAGGATCATAATTTACTCTATGTTTATAATGGTCAGAGACATAGCCTCTGAGGCGTTCATAAAACCACTCAACCTCGCCATTACTTAATTTTTCAACTAACGAAATATATTGTTTTGCTTTCGAGTCGGACATTTCTCTTTGATTTTCCTGATCTAGGAAAAACGCGAAAATCGACAACGTTTCTAACTTATCTACTCGAGCTCTCAGTTTTGTATCACTAATATCATCGACAAACGATGCCAACAACGTTGTCGCCAATTTTTGATAATCTAATGCATATAGGAAGAAAACAAGCCATTGTATCCGTTCTATGTGTCTCTCTTTGGTTATAACAAATGAGTGCATTAAGGATTTTGTCGCTTTTTGAACAAACTTGTTCGGAACTTCTTGCTGTATTTTATACAAAACATCTTGCGTTAACATAAGTGCTTCCTTGCAATCCTAGCCATTTCACCCGCATGGGTTCTATATCTATTCGTCACAATATTGGGATTATCAACTCACCCAAGGATCAGACTCTCGCTCACTCGTATACAACGCAATGCCTTTTAGCTTTGCCTTCACGACAATCTCTTTGAACCTTTCTGAAACAAAATAATGCTGTTGGAGATTCTGATCATGAGGAAGCGTGAAAATCAACGCATCCTCAAGGCGGTCTTCATAAAACGATGGTTTATCGACCAATTTAGACAATCTAGACACCCAAATTGTTTCGTCATGGTTAAGACAATCAATCACCACTGTCGACCAGAACCAATAAAATGTCTCATTTCTGTCTACTAAATACACGGGGAAGAGCTTGCCATAATTTTCCAGAGAAAGCGCATCAACTGCCCTCTCGGAAAATATTAACTGAGAACCCACACAATTGTGCAGATCTCCGTTCTTATTGGGTTGCTTTGGCGCATCACCTGAACCGGGGATCATTCGAACTGGCAACTGTCCAGGTAAAGGTAACTGAACTTTACCCGTGAACAATCCAGCCAGTTCATGTGTGAGCTCTTTGTCTTCACCAGCGTAATGTGTATAGCGCGAATCAACCCTTAGCATGTACCTCATCATCACCCTCTAATGTCGCCAATAACTAAATAAAAATGGTTTAACTCACCCACGGTTCAAAATTACGCAAACCCGTTTTCAATGCGATGCCTTTAAGCTTTGCCTTCACGACAAGCTCTTTGAAACGTTCTGTCACAAAGTACTGCATTTGATCTTTCTGATCGTGTGGGAGAGTAAAAATAAGCGTATCTTCTATCTTTTCATCATCAAAAACTGGCTCGTCAACCAATTTTAATTTGGTTGCCCAAATCGTTTTATCGTGATCCAAGCAATCTATTACCACCGTTGACCAAAACCAATAAAATGTCTCATCTCGTTCAACTAAGTACATTGGATACAGATCGCCATATTCTTCTAATCCAAGCGCATCGACCGCTTTCTTTGAAAACAGAAGCTGTGCCGCACTAAATTTATGAATATCCCCTTGCTTATCTGGTTGCTTTTTTGCATCACCATAACCAGGTACGAGCCTTACAGGAAGCTGTTCTGGTGAGGGTAGCTGCACTTCGCCGGTAAATAGACCCGTTAGTTCATATTCCAATTCTTCATCTTCCGTCATATACATGACATACTGTGTATCAACACCAAGTAAATAAATCATTTTCCCTCTAATGCTTGTTTAAAATAGTATCTATGAAGGTCGACACTCAACGAGAATCCATATCTCTAATGTCGCCAATAACTAAATAAAAATGCTTTAACTCACCCAAGGATCAAAATCACGCAAACCCGTTTTTAATGCAATGCCTTTAAGCTTTGCCTTCACGACAATCTCTTTAAATCGCTCTGAGACAAAATACTGCATTTGATCCTTTTGATCATGTGGGAGAGTGAATATAAGTGCATCTCCTATCTTTTCATCATCAAAAACAGGCTCGTCAACCAATTTGAATTGGGAGGTCCAAACCGTTTTCTCGTGGTCCAAGCAATCTATTACCACTGTCGACCAAAACCAATAGAATGTCTCATCTCGTTCAACTAAGTACATTGGATACAGGTCACCATAGTCTTCTAATCCAAGCGCATCGACCGCTTTCTTTGAAAACAGAAGCTGTGCGGCACTAAATTGATGAAAATCCCCTTCTTTGTTTGGCTGCTTTTTGGCGTCACCAAAGCCAGGAACAAGCCTCACGGGAAGCTGCTCTGGGGATGGTAGTTGTACCTCATCGGAAAAGAGACCCGTTAGTTCATATTCCAGTTCTTCATCTTCCGCCATGTAGATAATGTATCTAGTATCAACATCAAGTAAATAAATCATTCGATCACTCCTGTACTTTATTAATAACAGCTTCAGTAATACGTTTTTCCGTGTATTCTTGTTGTACAATAAAGCCAAAATTTCATGATGACGTGAATTATCCCAACACCGCAAAAGGCATCAAACAATTCTCGATTCCTTTCAATACTTACTGAGAAAGAACAGCAAATCTCTGTGTCATAAGCGTGAACTGCAACACTTCAGCGTAGCCCAACATGTTTCTGCATATCCTTGTCCACGTTCGTCATAGTAAATAACACTAAAGTTTAAACATCCTTACCTGCACACGAGGCGACAAACAATTCCCTCTTCATTCCAACGGTGTGTTTCATTTTTGCGATTTAACTCGATACAGTGCTATTTAACTACTTGGAGGCATATACGAATAAATGAAATATCGATAATCTGTTGCCAACTTTGAATATACAAGGATGTAAAATGAAGTTGGTCTTAGGCGGATTATTATTCCTCATTTCTATTTATTCTTATGCGGGTGAACTTAGGGGATGCTCGTATACTCCTAAGGGTGAAGAGACGTTGGTGTCGTTTTCATCATGCGCGCTTTATTATGACGGACAACTCACGGTCGCGGACTCACACCTCGATAAAATCGCGTTCGACGAGCATGGCCTTGCCCCATTTTACCTTCACGATCCTGCACTGGTTTTTTATGTTAACCTCGACGGCAAAGGGATCAGTACCCTCTTTTTCAATCTTGAACCCGATGCTTTTCACGACGGCTTAGCCCGTACATTAGTTGACGGGAAAATTGGCTATTTCAATCGCGATTTGGATATCGTTATCGCGCCCATTTACGATTGGGCTGAGCAATTTACTGACGGGTTGGCTTTAGTGTGTAAAGAATGCCAATTACGCCGTAATACCTGTTATGGCAGCTATTCGGTTCACGAGGGAATGAAAGGCTATATCGACACTCAAGGTAACGAAATCGTGCCCGTTAACTATAAAAATGACGCTCATTCAGGCATTCATATATCAGAATCAGATCAGTTCTAACAAGGGAGTACCATGAGAATTTTATTAAGTGCGCTCCTTTTATTTGTTAGTCCTGTAGTCTTTAGCGCCAAATATCAATCATGCATGTATCGAGCAGAAAACCCGCACCCCTATAGAGTCGAAGAACTAGCGCTGCTGGAATCGTGCTTAATTGTTGATAACGGTGCTATTGCCGTTAATCCGCGCCATCTTGAACGCATGCGTTTTGACGATCACGGGTTGGCTTCATTTTTTTATGATGGCGGCACCTACTATGTAAACCAAGATGGCAAAACAATCCGATCCCTATACCTCTCTTTCAATTTCGGCCCTGACGATTTTTGGGAAGATATAGCGCGCAGTGAAACCGATGACAAAATCGGTTATTTCAACCGCGATCTTGACCCCATCGTCGAGCCAAAGTACGACTGGGGGTCAATCTTTCAAAACGGTGTTGCTGTGGTTTGTATAGGTTGCGAAAGGGTTCCAAGCTGTGATGACAGTTTCTTTTTAGCTGGCGGAAAATGGGGGCTCATTAATCGACAAGGTGTCGAGATCGTACCGCCAATTTACGACCGTGATGCCATTGGCTTTTAAACCACTCGGCATGTTTAATCCTCAAATACCTTCGGATCGGTAAACGATATAGGCAAACTCATGAAACTCATTCTTAGTACTGTACTCCTGTTATTTACCCATACGGTATACGGTAGTGAATACGACCGATGCGACTACGAGGCCATTGAGCCCTCTCTTTATCAAGCAGAAGAGCTTGAAATACTGGCGTCTTGCGTGCGCAACGATCAGGGCGTTTTAACCATTAACCCCATTCACTTGGAGCGTATGGCATTCAACAGTTGGGACATTGCGAAATTTACCGCGTATCGACGCACTTATCTTGTCAATCGTAACGGCCGCATCGTTTTACCCGTAAAGCGCGAAGGCTATACCGACTATTTTCAAGAGGGTCTGTCGCGCACTGACGTCGATGGCAAAATTGGCTACTTCAATCAAGATCTTGAAATTGTCATCGAGCCACAATATGACTGGGGAATGCACTTTGTCGATGGCAAGGCCCTCGTTTGTATTGGTTGCGAGCGCATACCTGACGAATGCTCTATTAATTATTTTATTTCAGGCGGGAAATGGGGCTACATCAACAAACAAGGTATCGAGGTTGTACCCATCATTTATGATCAGCATCAGCTTCAACCCTAATGTCGCCCTCGTTTTCCGTAGCAAATAAGAATAACAAATAGTAGCTGTAACAAATACAAAAGGTAACTGATGAAACTACGACTAGCACACCTCATTTTTATGACACCGTTATTCGCATACAGCGAAGGGTACCGCACCTGTGCTTATAGCGAGATAGAAACACTAGTCACTGTTGCTCCGACTCAATGCATTAAGGATGAAGAAGGTAACCTCACATTACTGCCCCCACATTTAACCCGCATGGACTTCGATGAGCATGGCTTAACGGGCCTGTACGTGCATGATCCGCTTCAGGTTTTCTACGTTAACCGACAAGGTGAGATGATGGAGGCGATGTTTTTCGACCTTGGGCCCGATTACTTTGTTGAAGGCCTTGCACGCACTGTCGTCGACGGAAAAATCGGTTATTTTAATCGCGACTTCGACATCGTGATCACGCCTAAATATGACTGGGGTTTTACGTTTAACGAGGGTAAAGCACTGGTCTGTAATGGCTGCGAAAAACATCCCGACGAAGATAGCGATCATTTCACAATGCAGGGTGGTAAGTGGGGCGTGATTAACACCGAAGGCGAAGAGATTATCCCTGTCAATTTTGCCCGCGAAGATATCAAGCTTTAAAGTCCATGTTGTGCAACGATTTGGCTCTGTTAGCTCAACTGCGCTGGGAGTAAATTACAACAGGGCTAAATCAACGTCCTATTCGGCTAATAAGCCGCAGACATTCGCACTGTATAACTCCACATAAACGCCACCGGTTCTATTGTTCTTTCAATTCGAGTGTTTGACAAAGCAGAAACGTAATCAACGCGGGAACGGCCATATAAACCGCCACCAGCGGGATCAAGCCGTAATTTTCAGGTACGTTCATTAATACATACTGAAACGACGCACCTAACACCCCACCCATTAGCAGCAACAATAGCGCTTTGAAGCGCGACAGCACTTTGCTCGCTCTCTCGCAAAACAGGTGAAGCGGAACAAAGACAGAAAGGACAGAGAGCGCCGAAAAAAAACCAAAAATTAGCGCCATAATCACAAAGCTCGATTCACAGCCAAATTTTGAATCGCACCCTTGCTCTAATAGAATATTTTGAATGAAGAAATAAACCGTGGTTGGCAAAAAGAAAGCGAGCGCATACGAAATAACGAAAGTGGTTTGCTTCATAAGAGAATTTATAAATTAGAATGAATTTGACAACAATATACCGACATCAACCATTCAAGTCGCTTTGATGCCGTCTCATTATTGATAAAGATGCCAACGCTCGCAAATTCAGTGAAAAATTGACAATTATCCATACTTCTCTTTCTCAGTTTGATAACTATCTCTTTCATTCATCAATGAGCACTAAGTGGGTCACTAATGAAAACGAGACATCGCGATATCATCTACTTTTCTTGGCTGGTTCTCTTTGTCATTTGGATGCAAGAGATATACCCAAGTAACCTCAAGACGCTTGAGTCAGCGAGAATGACTTGATTCTCAGACGCGGAAGAGAATCGAAGATTTAGTGGCTCTAAATCAAGATTCGCTGACAAAGACTGGGAGTCAAGGCAACTCGCCCTTCGGGAGCCATTCACAACCACAATTTCAGCGTCAAACGACTTGAAAATAGCGTACTATTCCACAGCGTCGATTTCCTTGATCTTGGAGTTGTGATTTGGCTCTGAATCCAGCTTCTTGAAGTTACTTGGGTATCAACTACTCCGAGTGTGAGCTTATCGATAGTCCATTTGGCTTTGTTAAAGGCTGTACTAACTTTGGCATTAACTGGAATGCGTTTATGGCACCCACCGGCTCGGTACTGTTTATTGCGCTACCCTTTTCGATTATCTATTTTATTGGCCGCGCACTCAGGCTAGTCGCGAGTCTGCTGCGCTATCTTGTTCGGAAAATCAAACGCTCTTAATACGCGCCTGCAAGCGACCAATTCGCGCTACCATCACACTATTCGAGACTTTTTCCTTTCAAGACTCTGCTACGTATAGATCTCTGTCGCTCTTAAATCTTTGTGACTTGGGGCAAACCTCACGACAGTAAAACCGGGCTGACATGAGGTTATGCCGCTCATCAGTTTTTGGTTACCGCTAAACTGTCTTCAAGTCCGTTATCACTGTATTGATAAGTCACGGTGTAGCTTACCGGCACTTCAAGCATCTGCTCTTTGTCGACGTTAAAGCTGTGCTCAGTGCCGGTAATATTGAGAGTACGTACCGGCGTTGATGCCGCGTCATTCAATAGCGTCACTGACTCGACGTGATACATGTCGATCCCGGTCTGCCACGTATAGTTTTGACCATCGGGGCTAAAGTCCATCACATTCACTACGATGTGATTACCATTTAACGCTGGATCCCCACTACCGGTTTCAAACACCCGCACCAGCACATTGTCATCTTCTAACGTGTGTAACTCATAAATAGATTGATAAGGGGCGTCCGCTATTAGCACAGGCTCGCTCATTTGCGCCCCTGCCGAAAACGCCGCCAGACTGGAAATAAATAGCGCTGCAATTCCTTTGTTCATTTCGATCCTTTTACCTAACCTTGATACCCATTTACCCGAAGTGACCTAAGGCTGTTGGGTATTTTATTTTGTTCAACGTATATGAGAGCGCGCTCGTCACCGTACCTCTTTATTCGAAAGTCGCTAGCACGTTTCTCGCTGCTATTTGCTAACCGGCGCGTTAATCTTGCGTCATGAATTGCTCAAGGCCGGGCCAGTCGTCGAGCTCAAAATCATTGATACGGTAGGCGGATTCATTTGGTGAGATGGCTATCAACTGCTCCATTAATTGAATCGCCCATTTAAAGGTTTCGCGTGCATCACCTAAACAGTTGTGATGGAAAACCACAATATGGGTGGTGGCTGATTGCGCAGGCGATGAAGCAATCGCCTCTCGTGCCAGTGCTTGCGCTCCTTCCGCTTCTGCGCTCAACGCGAATAGCTTAAGGGTTGGCGTTAATGGAAATAACGTTCCGCCATAGATGTCATCGTCGGAGTTATTGATCATCTCAGACAGGGTGTCTGTCGCTGTGTCGATATCGTCCTCACAGCTCAATAACACAAAATGCGGGTCGTCATAGTCGCCCAGTCTTTCAAAGAAGTTATTTAAGTGGGTTGAGATAGTCAGGCTATCGAATAATTTACTGCTTAACATTTTCTGCGTTGACCTCATACAGATGAATAGCAATGTTTGAATAGATCCTTGAAGCGCTTACAGGTAGCACAGCCACGTAAGTGTGGAAATTAATTACACCGTAGTTTTCGATCTGTAAGACAAAAACAACACTGGTTGAACTGTATCCTGATTTAACAGCGAATAGAGTAATCCGATTAAGTAAGCCGCGCTAAATGCGCCCGACTATAGTGCAACAAAAAGACGATTCAATTTGATGAATAACGCGAAATTATTATTAATTAGACACTCACATTATTTTTCCTAAACACGGCATTGATTAACATAGGGCCTCGAACTTTCGCGACTAAGGAACAAGATGCGCATGTCATTGAGTATTTCTCTCCTCATCAACACCATTATTAATAAGCGGCAGTCTTGGACAACCCTTTTACTGGCTTTTTTGGCTGCGCCATCGTTTTCTCAAACTTATGAATGCCGCGATGATGCAGAGTTGAATAGCGAAAGAGCCTTTTCCGCCGCTATCCGTATCGACTCGCAAGGCACTGATCTGGTCAAAGCCACGCTTGCGACGATTGCGTTGAGCGAACCTTGGCCACTGGCGGCGAACTGTGATGCTCCCGTTGCCGGCATGTCACTCAGCGGACATCAACGCGACGATGAGATCGTCCTTGGCCCCGTTATCGATAATGACTGCGGGTTCACTATTTATCTCTCTACACTTACCGCACCGACAGACGGCGAATCGACAGATAGCGAATCATCAATCTACGACGCGCCGTGGGGTACGTTGGCACCAAGACAATCATACAAAGAGTGGGGAGAAAGGCCTTATCAAGCGCGTTGTGCGGTTGTCGAAAGCCTTGAATAACAACGAGGCCAAGTTTGGTCTCATTTCGTTTTATCGCGTCGCACACACTTCGCAATATTTGACCGATACGCCAAGGGAGATAGATCGCAAATGATGAAAATATCATCAACTCAACGAGTATGCCGGTTACGCTTCACGGCATTCTGTAATACATTTTTGCGATTAGTGGCGACAATTTCACCGCATTTCAGGAGTAAATCGTGCATTGGTTACTGATCATCATCGGCGCATTTTTGTTGCTATTAACGCTGTGGGATTATCGCAACGAAGAGACCGACACCATATGGATTTTAGACACTTGGTTCTGGTTTGATATCCGGCGCGAATCGTTTCCCATGCTCTATTGGTGCATATTGGCCATTCAAGCTGTCTCGGGTCTCGGCTTAATTGGCTACGGCATCATAGGGCTATAAATGTACATTCTGAAGGTAACGCACAGCTGAGGTGTAGAATGGACCACGCTATTGACGATGATTTAGATAATTTGATCCCTGTACCTGTCCCGGCATTAGTCACTTTACTGGCGCAACACGAGGAAGACAAAGGCCGAGCGCTGAACGAAGACGAAGTGCTCGCCATCCGTGATAACGCCGCGTGCATTATGATGCCCCTCTCGGCAATAGCACAATTAACCGCCTCTCGCGGCTATGCCGACATCGATCCAGAAAATGTCTGGCAGCAGTGGCAAGCCGTGCGCGAAACGCTATTCGATTAAGCCCAAACAAGAAACAAGAAAAGAATAACGAAAGAGCAAACACCACCATGACGCAATACCGTTGGCAGTGTAAAGCCTGCCATCAAGCCAATGAAGCAACGCTTACCCATTGCGCCCACTGTGGCTGCGATTCGATGGCGAGTACCGATGATGTCGAGCGCCATCAAGACAAGGACAAGCACTCCCGCCAATTGGCTTTGGAGGTCTACAAAGATCGTGCGACATCGTTCTTTGTTAGCGTTTTAGCCCTGTTTACCTTGGCCGTCGCGGAAGCTAACACCCTGCTCTATTGGTTTCTGGTCGCTTTCATACCGTATATCGCATACAAACAACATGAGCTTATCCAATACTTCTTGTTTTCAATAAAATCTCGCTGGCTTACCGCCGGATTTGGCCTGGTTAGCCTCTGTTACCTCGGCATGATGTCGTACCTTATCATGCAAGATCATCGCCTCTCTATCGCCCATGCGATCCCATTGGTTATTTTCGCGGTAACGTTTCGCTACCTCGTCTTTAACTCTCATTGGGGCAAGGAACATTTCAATGCCTATTTTGACCAAGTGATCCAACCTAAGCTGGGGCTTGATCACAACGAAGCTGGTGTACTTAACAACCAAGAAAAAGGCAGCAGTCAGCGTATTAAAGAAGAGCCTAGCGCGCCACAAAAAGGACCAAACGGATGAAGCAATCTCAGTGGTCATGTTCGGTTTGTCATTTGCCCAATAAGGGTGAACGGCTTCACTGCACTCACTGCGGTAGTGACAACGACAATCGTCGCCAAGAATACGAACGCTACAAACTGCAACTGCGTGGATTATTGCTGTTTCCCGGTATTGCCGCTGCGAGCTTTTTTGGTTTCGACGTTAGTTTAGACAGTGTCGGCGTATGGTTCTTACTGGCCTTAACGCCTTACGTGCTGTACCTCCTACGCCACCCTATTGCGCATTTATTCTCGATTCACTGGTCGCGTTACGTTCTGCTGGGCTTCATTGGGTTTTATAGCCTCTACACTGGTGTTGCCCACCGAATGATCAATCACGAACACACTATCGTCTTTGATCACACCTTGGCTTTGCTGCTGTTGGTGCCGCTGATTTTCTCCATGCTATTGCAGCACCTGATTTTAGTTGAATCAGCGAAAGGCAGAACCGTCTTTGATTCTTATTTTGAGCGCTATATCCAACCTCAAAACAACAGCAAAGGAAAATCGCTATGACGTTAACCAAAGGGAATAAGACACTCGCAGTTTTGGGCTTGCTCTGTTTGACTTGGGTGTTGGGTATGGTGGTATTTAGAGGCTTTGTGTACGACACACTCCCCATCGCTGATGGCGAACCTTTTGGCGTTGCCGACGTGCTGTTATACGGCCTGTGGTGCATTCAAATTGCGATCACTGGGCTGGTAATGGTTATCGCGTTTTTGATGCTGATCTTTGGCCACACCCAAACCAAGCAGGGCGCCATCGCGATGCTAGTATGCCAGCCGCTGCTGTTTTTCGTTACCCCACATCTACTCACCTTTGCCGCTAGGTTTTAGCTTGGCAAAGGCCAATACGTCAAGGAAGACACGTTGAACAATAAGAAACATCGCATCATCATACTGGCTGGTGCTATGGCGATTGCCTGTACTATCGCTACTTACTTTTGGGCTCAATCCCTTAGCCTCGATAACCAAAACCGTTACCATTTAACTCAAGTGTGCGAGCTTGAGCGTCAGATCGCGTTATTGCGCGACTTTGATAAGGGGCTCAGCCACCAGCAAGCCATGGGCTAATGCCAAAGCAAAGGGCTAGAATGTCGTGCAGTCGATGCGGAGATCGACATAGATTTTCCTCAGCCTTGTCCGCCTTCGGGTCGTAATTACTGTGGCTTTAGCGCGCAGTTTGATGACAGCGGTTTGCGTAATATTGTCAGCAATAATCCGTGCCACTGAGCGGTTCTTTTCACCAGCCCTACTTCGCTTTTCTTACGCTATTACCCTTCGGCGCTGTTAAAAACGGCTCTCACTGCACTTCTCTGCCCTGTTCCGTCATCGCTCATCCACAACGCGAACTGGTTATCGAAAACGCCTGCCAGCCGGGCTAAAAACTGTCAGCTATTTTTACACTCCTACAAGCGTTAACGTTCCGCTCAGCGCCAACCTTATGAAATCATTAGCACCAAAAACAATGGCAAACTAGTTGCATAACAAGTGTCGTACCAAGGCTCAAAAGCTGCAAATGCAACTTGCTTCGCTACGGACAGCGCCAAGACGCCGCCGACTGCTTACCGCCCGCTAATATCAATCTGTTTAGATATTAATTCGATGAGGTTTTACGATGAAAATGCCACCTGCTCACCTTGCTATTTTACCACTCGCGCTATTGTTTTCTGTCCATGGAAATGCGACCTTGTTGTTTTCGGATGTTAGTTACACCGAAAACAGCCTGACCTTTACTGTCGATGGGGATTTCTCTGGCTACACCACGCCTTCGAGTTCAACCAATCAATTTGGGATCCAATACATTGGCGATATTTTTTCAGCGCCTGTCGTGCAAGGTGAGTACACCACGAACAGCTGGACACCAGGCTTTGTCACTGGTGGTAACACAGGAACTTACTATAACGATCAAACCGTCCCTTATACTTGGGCCTCCATTACCGATAATTCCCCCATTAACCAGACGATCACCCTAACCACGGGCAACTATTTCAACACCATGTCCACCAGCGGGATGATCAATTTTGTTTGGGGCAATGGCTGTTATGGCGACTGTAATGGCACAGAAACACTGCTGGCGAGCTTCGCCTTCATGGAAAACCCTATCGATATTCCCGAGCCTGCAGGTATCGCCTTGCTTGGACTGGGCTTGTTTGCGATCGGGGCGCGTTTTCGTCAGTCCCGTCGATAATACGCTCCCCCTAATTCCGCGTACCTTACTCCACTAAACGATCCGCCTACGGGCGGGTTGTCAGTTTCGAATTGATTGTTCTACCCAGAGAATTTGTCGCTGATATCCAAAATTAGAGATTTCCTATCGCGGCAACAAACACGTAGCGTTAAAATCATCAATAACGTAAGCAGTTAAAGCGTTTTAGGTTGATGAAAATTGCAGATCTAGCCACTTGTCCCGACACAATTACGAAGTTAGCACATTGGCATTTTACTGAATGGGGACATCTCTACCCTGATGAGACGCAAGCCGATTTTGAAAATGAACTGCGTCAATCCTTAAACCCAGACATTATCCCTGCCACCTTCGTGATGGTCGAAAATGACGCGGTGATCGGCTCGATTAGCTTATTGGCACAAGACATGCCACCGAACCAACAGCTGACCCCGTGGTTGGCTAACTTATATGTGCATCCGAGGCACAGAGGCAAAGGCGTCGGTAAACAGCTCATTGCTCATCTTGTCGCGTACTGCCAACAACGCGGATTGGCAACGCTCTACCTGTTTACTCCTCATGATCGGCAGTATTATCAAGGGCAAGGCTGGCAGCAGGTCACGCGCACCCGCTATCACGGCGAAGATGTCGACATTATGCGCAAATCATTATTAAACGCCGAACATTGCCACTAGACTGCGCCCACTTTTTGCGCCTGTCGAGATTTTTTACATCTCATGATAGTGAAGGCACAGCGTGTCGAGAAAGCCACCTTTGATGCAATGCCATTTGGGATTGTTGGGGTTCACACCCACGGCGAATTGGGTGACAAACCCCATCTCATTAGTCGGCGTTTGGTCGTCTTTCTCCACGGGACTTTGGGCGTATGCCTTGTGTTCAAACTGCTGACCATTTCTTTGATAGCGGTAATACATAAAATAGCCAATGGTCGGGGGCTTGGTGTGATACATACGAAATTCGCGAAATCGCTCTACGCTGGCTTCCACTTGTTCGCCCTGACAAGCAGGCCAAAGTAAATACGCTTCTCTCAGTCGTAAAACAAAAAACAGCGCGTAGATACTCCACAGTATCTCGCTCAAATATTGATCCAGCTTTACGCCATAAGGCGCCCAATCAAACACCGCGATCGCAAAAAATGCCGCAATCGGACTGGACGCCCACAGCAAGAATAAGGGAGTATTAATCCCGATAAAACTGAACACGGCGCCGACATAAAACAGTACCAATAAGCCCCCTCGTTTCGCTGCGCGCATTATCACCTCTTAATTTTGTTTGAATTTTCACCAACATATCGCTCTGCTCTCAACTTTTACAGCCCAAGTCGGATTACATCGAATATTTTGCGATGAAATGCGGAGTTATGAGCGCGTTGTCATTTACACTTACACCAAGCAAGCGCCGGGTTTCACCTTCGTCGCGCAAGATGCCGTTGCCAATACTGCCGTAACATCCAGCTGAAAAGGACACCAATGAAACGCCCAACATTGATCGCTATCGCCATTACGCTGCTATTGGTTTATGGCTGCTTTTTACTCCACAACGATCAGATCCCGTGGCTAACACTGCAAAGTATTCTGACACCCGTTTATATACCACTGTATTTCGTTCTGATTTTAATTGGGGGTCTGCTGGAAATGATCCCTTCAGTGACCGCTTATCGCGGTGGTGTCATGCTGCCCTATCTGCATGATTGGCTTTGGATTATCGGTATTGCGGTGCTGTATCCTGCCGTGGCGTTGGTCGTGCGCTTGGTGAATAAGGCGTTTTGTCAGCCGTCGCATCTGCGCATTGTCGACACTGAGAGAGATGACGCGCAACAGTAGCAACAAGCACATCAATATTTCTCGCGCAGCGTTCGGCAGAAAGCAGAAAGCAGAAAGCAGAAAGCAGAAAGCAGAAAGCAGAAAGCAGAAAGGGGCATCAAGCCCCTTTACTTATATTTAGACAACACAACAGATAAAACCACATCCTTGTGGTCATTGCTATGTCGGCGTAATCTTTTTCGCTTACATCGCAACCAGCTGCATGGTTGTGATACAAGTACGTGCGTTACCTGAGGTTTTCAGCACTTCTTGCGCCATCAAGTTACCTTTGTGGAACGTGAACTTGTACTCGCCGTCACGTGGCATCCAGAAATCGATAAAGCCGTCTTTTTGTGTCGTGACCATACCGTTCATGATCTCTTCACCGGTATTCACATCGGTAATGCTCAGGTGCAGCTCTTCTTCAACCATCTCGCCTTGGCAACCGGTTGGCACGTGGTAAGTACAGCCGTGTGAGCGATTGATATAAGGTGCAATCGACAGCAAGTATTCGTCTTCCAGTGGGATCGCCACTTCTTCGCCCGAAGGCAGCGTCGCGTTGAGTACATCCGGCAAAATGCTTACCGACGCATCACCAGTTTGATGCCAGGTATGCGCCATTTCTAGCGCTTCTTGCGGTGACAGTTGGCTAAACTCTTCAGCGGTGATCGCCGCCGCGCCAAAAGATGCAGTCAATGCCATTGCGACAGTCAGTTTTTTCAATGCGTTCATAATTAACGTCCTTCTTGAGTTTGCAAGGTAACAGCACGATCGGTTGTTGTTGAAAGTCCGTGTGCTTGTGTTTTCCACAGGGTGTAAATTGAAGGCAGCACCAGCAGTGTCAGCAACGCTGAAGACACTGAGCCACCCAACATAGGTGCAGCAATACGCTGCATGATTTCTGAACCTGTTCCACTGCCTAACATGATAGGGATCAGGCCAATTACCACGGTGAGATCCGTCATCATCACCGGACGAATACGTTGCCCAGCACCTTCGACGATCGCCTCTTCGAGATCGCGCTGGGTCAGCGGCAAGTTAGTTTCAGTCACTTCATCGATTTTGCGTTGCCACGCTTGATTGAGATAGACCAGCATGATGATCGCGGTCTCTACGGCAACCCCCGCCAAGGCGATAAAGCCAACGCCTACGGCGATCGACAAGTTAAAGTTGAGGAAATACATCAGCCACAAGCCGCCGACTAAAGCGAGTGGTAACGTGCCAACAATGATGGCGACTTCACCAAAGCGACGGAAACTCATGTACAGCAACATAAAGATGATGCCGAGCGTCACTGGGGCGACAATTTTCATCTTCTCCATTGCGCGCTGCATGTATTCGTACTGCCCAGACCACGCAATCGAATAGCCCGCTGGCAGCTTGAGCTCTTGCGCCACTTTGGCGCGCGCTTCTTCGACAAAACCACCAAGATCGCGCCCTTCGATATCGACAAACACCCAACCGTTAGGACGCGCATTTTCTGTCTTGATCATTGGCGGGCCATCTTCGTAACGCACATCAGCGACATCGGCCAAGGTGATGTTGGCACCCAGCGGCGTCACCAACGGCAGTTGCTCAAGGCTGTACACTGAATCACGATATTGCTGCGGATAGCGCACATTGATTGGATACCGCTCCAAGCCTTCAACGGTTTCCGCCACTTTCATTCCGCCAATCGCCGCACTGGTCACCTGTTGAATATCTTGAATCGAGAGGCCAAAACGGGCGGCACGCTGACGGTCGATATCAATCGTGACGTAACGCCCGCCTGCGACGCGCTCGGCATACACCGACACTGCGCCTGGAACTTCACTGACGAGGGCTTCAAGCTCGCGACCAATCTCTTCAATCACGGCCAGATCAGGACCTGCCACCTTAATCCCCACCGGGGTTTTGATCCCGGTTGACAACATGTCGATGCGGGTTTTGATTGGCATCACCCAAGCGTTACTTAAACCCGGGAAATTCACCAAGCTATCCAACTCGGCGCGCAGCGAATCTGTGGTGACGCCTTCACGCCACTCCTCGCGAGGCTTGAGCTGAATAAAGGTTTCAATCATGGTCAGCGGGGCGGGATCGGTGGCCGTTTCCGCGCGCCCCACTTTGCCCCACACGGTTTCGACCTCCGGCACGGTTTTGATCAGTTTATTGGTTTGCTGCAGCAGTTCACGCGCCTTACCGATGGAAATCCCCGGATACGTCGTCGGCATGTACATGAGATCGCCTTCATCCAATGGCGGAATGAACTCACTGCCCATTTTGCTAAACGGATACCAAGCCGATGCGAGCAGCACCAGAGACAAGACAATCATGGTTTTCGGAAAGCGCAAGCTGGCACGCAATATCGGGCGATAGGTCGCCACCAACACGCGGGTGACTGGGTTTTTGTTTTCCGGCAAAATCCGCCCGCGAACAAAATAACCCATCAATACCGGCACTAAGGTAATAGCCAGACCTGCCGCCGCCGCCATGGCATAAGATTTAGTAAAAGCCAACGGCGCGAACATCTTGCCCTCTTGGCCTTCAAGGGCGAAGACTGGCACAAAACTTAGCGTGATGATCAGCAGTGAAAAGAACAGCGGCGATCCCACTTCTTCAGCGGCGCGGCTGATCACTTGCCAACGGTTTTCTTTGGTTAATGGCGTGCGTTCAATGTGCTTGTGCACGTTTTCGATCATTACAATCGCGCCATCCACCATGGCACCAATCGCAATCCCGATCCCGCCGAGCGACATGATGTTAGCGTTGATCCCTTGCCACTGCATGATGATAAACGCGCTCAGAATGCCCAGCGGCAAACTGAACAAAATCACTAGTGACGAGCGTAAGTGGAACAAGAACAACGCACACACTAAGGTGACCACAACGAACTCTTTCACCAGTGTTTTATTAAGGTTGCTAACGGCGGCGTCAATCAATCCAGAGCGATCATAAGTGATCACCAACTCCACCCCATCAGGCAACGAACGCTCTAGCTCAGTGAGTTTGGTTTTGACATTGGTGATAACGTCGCGAGCATTTTCGCCAAAGCGCATGACAATCACGCCCCCCACGGCTTCCCCTTCGCCATTAAACTCGGAAATGCCGCGACGCATTTGCGGACCAAGGCTGATGTCCGCCACATCGCCTAACATCAGCGGCGTGCCATTTTCCGAGATCCGCAACGGCAGGTTAGCGATATCGTCTGCCGAGCTGAGATAACCCGTGGTGCGCACCATGTGCTCCGCTTCGGCCACCTCGATAACGGAAGCGCCAACTTCTTGGTTACCGCTGCGGATCGCTTGATTAACCTGCGCCAGCGTTAACCCGTAAGCGCGCAGTTTGTCGGGGTCGACCTGCAATTGGTATTGACGCACCATGCCGCCAACCGTCGCCACTTCTGACACCCCTTCCACGGTTTGCAGTTCATATTGCAAGAACCAATCTTGCAAACTGCGCAACTCGCTTAAATCATGCTGGCCCGTTTTATCTTGCAAGATATAACTCAATACCCAACCCACCCCAGTCGCATCTGGGCCAAGCTGAGGTTTGGCGGCGTCAGGCAACGCCACTTGACTCATGTATTCCTGCACGCGACTGCGCGCCCAGTACATGTCCGTGGCATCATCGAAAATAACGTAAACGTAGGAGTCGCCAAAAAACGAATAGCCTCGCACCACCTGCGCCCCCGGCACGGCGAGCATGGCTGTACTTAACGGATAGGTCACTTGATCTTCCACCACCTGTGGCGCTTGCCCCGGATAACTGGTTTTGATGATCACCTGCACATCCGACAGATCAGGAATGGCGTCAATAGGGGTGTTTTTGACCGAGTACAAACCACCGAGCGCTAACATACCTGCCGCGATCAGAACAAAGAATCGGTTGGTAATTGACCAGCGAATAATTCGAGAAATCATGGCGTTGACTCCTCTTTGCTCGCACTAAAATCAAAGCTGCCGCTGGCGCTATTCGCGTTGTTTGTTATGCCATGCCCCATCTCGCTGTGGTCTATCTCGCTTTGGTTCATGCTGCCGTGCCCCATTGCGCCATGATCCATCTCAGCATGATTAACCGCCGTACCCGCTTGGGTCGTGGGATTGGCAATAGCGCTAAAATCAAACGATCCGCCACTCTCACCGCTACCCGACATGTCATGCCCCATGGCGCTGTGATCCATCCCAGCATGGTTCATAGTGCTGTGATCCATTTCCGCGTGGTCCATATCTCCGTGGGCCATTGCGCCGTGATCCATAGTCGCGTGGCCCATAGTTGAATGGTCCATGCTTGAGTGACCCATGGCACTGTGATCCATTGACGAATGGTCGACTGCGCTATTGGCGTTGTAGGCTGGCAACGACGGCGTGTCGGCGGCAAAGCTCACGATGCGGTATTGGTTTTTCTCTTTGACCAGCGTAAATCGGACTGGCGTCCCTTCTTCAAACACCGGCACACTCACCCCACTTGTGACATCAAAGTTCATCACCATCGCCGGCCAATCCCATGCCTCCACTGGTAAATGTGAGATCTTAAGCTGCTCGCCGACGGTGGCAATCAAGTAGCCTTCAACTTCCACTTGCTCTGTGTCTATGCCATTGATACGGCTGAGATCCGCCGACTGAGACGATTCGGAGTCCAACATAAACTGGGCCGACGTCACCACTTTGTCACCCAACGTTAACCCCTCAGTGATCTCAACCCAATCGTGGGTTTGACGGCCTGTGACAATACGCGCAGAGCGATATTTACCGTCGCCCAATGCCAATACGACGCGCGTCATATCACCGTTATGAATAATGGCTTGGCGCGGCACCACTAACACATCGTTATAACTTTGAGCGTGAATTTGAATATTGGCGTACATGTTGGGCTTCAATACCAAATCTGGGTTGGCAAACGTGATCCGCACCCGCATGCCACGCGTTTTGGCATCAAGCACCGGATAGATATAGTCCACCGTTCCTTGCCACGTTTTTCCAGCTAAGCTTTCTACACTCATGGTGACAGTGTCACCTAGATTTACCCATTGGCTTTGGCGCTCAAACACTTCTGCATCGACCCACACCGTATCTAACGCGCCGGCGCTAACGATCAACTGTTGCGGCGAAATAAACGCCCCTTCACGGATATTCAGCGCATCGACCACACCATCAGCCGGCGCGATGATTGGCACGTACTCTATAACGCGGCCTTGCTTGACGACTTGTTCGATTTGTTCATCGGCCATCCCCAACGAGCGTAAGCGCTGTTTCGCGCCTCGCACCATGGCACGGCGTCCGGTTCTGGCCGCATTGAGCAACTCTTCTTGCACTTTCACCCATTCAGGCGAGTACAGTGTGAACAGCACATCCCCTTGCGTAACTCTTTCGCCCACGGCGCCGAGATGGAGTTCGCCCACCCAGCCGCTAACACGCAAGTTGATCTGCCAATAGGTATCTTGGTTAAAACCGATATATCCGACAGTGTTGATAGCCGCGAACAAATCCTTCCGCTCGACGGTCGCTGACTTTACCCCAAGGTTGTTCTCCACTGCCGGATCGATATAAACCGTACCCGCAGGCTCATCATTTGCAGTGCCATCACCTTCATACACAGGGACTAAGTCCATTCCCATCGGCGACTTACCGGGCGCATCACGACGATAATTGGGATCCATCGGGGCAACCCAGTACAGAGGCTCATTGCTGCTATTTGCCGTCGACTCAGATGAATGCGACATCGATGAGTGCGGTGTAGTCAGGGTTGCGACGCCGTATCCAATGCCTGCACCTACCGCTAAGGCGACAAGCGTTAAAGTGACTTTATTCATGTTGTCCCCTTAGAAATATTGATTGAGTAAAAACGCCAACTGATTTTTGGCTTTATGTAAATCAGCTTCAATGCGGTGTTGCTCAATGGTGAGCATCAAACGTTCATCACGCGCTGCAACTACCTCTGCGTAGGTGGCAACACCGTTTTGATAACTGCGGTTAACCGCACGTATCCGCTCACTGGCACTCGCCAAAATCTGGTTTTGATACATCGCCAAGCGTTGCTCACTGAATTCGATATCTTGCGCGAGTCGGCGTGCTTGGGCGTCTAGCTGACGCAGTAACGTATCCCGTTGTGCGGTGACAGCGCCCACGCCATGTTCAGCCGCAACCAATCGACGGTCTTGACGCTTATCGGTAAACAAGGGAACGTCAACAGTGAAAAACACGCTCACCAAATCGGATGCTTGCTGCCCTGCCATATCATTGGCTCGTCGATGGGCATACATCAGCTCGACGCCCATTTCCGGGGCATAGGCTTCTTCGGCCAACTGCACATCATTTTGTTTAAGCGCGATGGCTTGGTCGATTTGCAACACTGAAGGGTGGCGAGTGAGGAGTTGACTGAGCGCCTCATGCTCGGTCGATGACTGCGCCGCCGTAGTTAAGATCTGACTTTCTAACAGCGCATCTAGCGCGGGCCACTGCGGTAACGCATCCGCTCTGAGGGTCTGCGCGCCGAGCCATTCACTTAACTGCACGTTGAGCGCAGTTTGTTGCTGCGAATTGGTCAACAGTTGTTGGTGCACCTTTGCCTGATTCACTTCGACAGCAACGATCGCCTGCGCTTCGCCATAACCGAGGGCGTAGTTTTGATTAGCGTTACGGTACAAGCGCGATAGCAGAGCACTGCGTTGATTCAGCACTGCCTCGACTTGCTGCAAATAATAAAGTTCTATCCAGCTGTCGGTGAGGGTTTTGGTGACGCTTAGCGCACGCAGATCGGATTGATAGCCATAGGCCTGTGCCTCGATATCACCGCGTTGTTGCCTGATGTCGAGCGTGTCACCGCGACTAAATTTTTGCATCATGCCAACCGAAAGATTGGTCATCATGTCATCATCAAGGGAGAAACTGTCCACCGGCAAGCCGCCTATTCCAACTTTCAACGTCGGATCCATTAGCTGCCCCGCCGCGACACTGCTTTCGCGTGTCGCCTGCGCTTGATAGTCATATTGAAGTTGTTGAGTATCGCGATCGTTAGCCAAAGATATTGCGTCTTGCAAGCTCATTTGCGCAGATGCAAACGGGCTAAGCGCCAGCGTTCCAACTAGTACGAATGACGTACGTTGTTGAATCATGCGTTTACCAAAAAACGCAACTCGCAGATTTGCTAGGGCTAACGACAGTGTTGTCGTAGTCATGATTATTCCAAATATATTGAGCCAAACAGACTGATGCGAAGCATCAAATGTGTTCTAGGAACGTTGCCCAAAAGACTTGGCGTTGCACGCAATGCCTTTACAGGCCGCACGCCAATTGGACGGAATAATCAGGCTATTGGAGGTCGATAGAGGTTGGCACTGTGCTCAGAGCGCACAGAGCGGTTGAAATCGAAAGGTAATTTGCCAAACTGACCAAGGGCCAGATTGGAAGGATATTTAGCGACAAAGGTCGCAGGTGATGTGGAATAGCTGCAATGGACGGTAATACAACAATCACCTTCGCCGTCGCAACCTTCCATTTGATAATCAGCGGTCTCACCACAATGGGCACTCATCTGCGCGTCTTGCTCTTGCATCATAGAGCCACAATGAGACACATTTTGGGCAAGTTCATCCACCGATGACGTCATCGCAGTCGCGTCATTCATCTGTGACATTGCCGCCGGCTGAGAAGACATGCTGATCGCGGTTTGCTGGATTTCAAATGCCAACGCACCGCGAGTCCAAGAAAAACTCGAGGTTATAATCAGCAACAAAATCAGCAAGCGTTTTAGCAACATCTCACACCCAAAAATCAAAATTCGAAGGCAATGGTAAACCTTAACCCTAGGGTAATGTCAACACTTAGCCTTACTAACACCCTGATAACAGGCTAAATTGTGTGCGTTCATCCCACGTTGGGCGCTAAATCTGATGAAAAAAGCCCCGACTGGTATGGGGCAATATCATGTTCCTACTCGTTCTACTCTGTACTTGGTTTGGCAGAATCAAAGTCCTCCTTTGCGCCTTCGCATCGCAGCAAGACCAAACATCCCTGCGCCAAAAAGTGCCCATGTGGCTGGCTCTGGAATATTCAGAACGCGAATACCGCGCAAAGAAACACCGACAATTAAATCGTCAAAGTCGCCATCGCGACCCGCGCCTTTGTCATTGAAAAACAGATATCCTTTGTAAGGGTTAATATCGTCTGGGCTCGTGCCGTGAAAACCTAAGAACCAGTTGGGCTCTTCAGTGCTGTTATCACCATTGCGCACCTTATTGCGTTTGCCGCAGCGGATGCCGGGATACACTAAGTCACAATTCCTCACAAATGCGAACTCAAGTGGACTACCGCTTTTGTGATGAAACGTTTGCTCAACTTGACCATCAAACGAGCCATCCCCTTCACCGAACAGCGTGTCATCTTTTTCCGAGAAGATTAAGTTAGGACCGCCCAACGGGTTGGTACCGAAGTTGCGCCCATAAAAATTACCCGATACCCGACCAAAGAACGCATTATCTTTACCCGATTCGGCACCTATAAACTCCCACAAGAACTCGTAAGGTCCATTGTCGTTATCATCATAAAGTAAATTAGCACCGTTCCAGCCATAGATTTCATCTGGATTGATTGTGGTACTGCCAAAGTAGTTGGGATTAAAATCCCCACTGACCACGCTACTTAGCGTTACCAAAGGATCGCCCAGCGTGTCTGCAGTAAAACCTGCGTAGACATTATGAGCCATGAGTCCAGTAGCACTGATCAGCGTAGCGACTAGCGCGCGCCTTAACATAGCGAATTTCCTCCATAATCAAGAGACTGCATATCCACTATGCATTGAACGCGCCACTTTTTTTCTTACGTTATTTCAATGAGTTAAACTCACCTCACCAATGATGTGTAAAGTTTCATAAAAACAGGCTAACTTACTGACGATTCAACACTTATTGGCGCTGATTTTCACCAGCGTCTCGTGCCATTGCGCAGCGGTACAATACTAAACTTGCTGATTAGCAAAGAATTTATTTGCTATTTAGTGTTGTAAAATCCGTTGACGTTTAACTATTTGCTATTCATTAATCTGCATAATTTTGCTAGTCACAGCGGGCGAAATGACCGCAATTTGGGTTTTGATACACTCAGCGGCAAAGCGGTGACGATAGCTATCTTGCAATGCAAATGACGAATTTAGTGAAGCAACCCATTGTGTCATTGCTTCGGGCGTCGGGGTTGGCGTTGTTGATGGCAGTGCCTGCGTCGGCATTCGTGTTGATGTGTCACCACACACCGCAGACATGGCACGTAGCAACAATAGTTTGAGCTCTAAGACTTGATCATAATCTTGTTGCAACGGCCATAGACGAGACAAAACCTGTTTCGGTTGAGTCTCTACCATATTGTGTAGCTCGGCGATCTCCTCGCTGTAGTGCTGATACTTGCCCGCATGGCTCGCCGCTAACTGGGCAGTAAACAGATCCTGTCCCGCTTGGTTGGAATGATGGCGGTGTAACTCTACGTTATTGACAATCCAACGCTCTCCCAACGCCATCGCGGGAAAGCGGTATAATTGCGCCAATAAGGGCGGAAGATCGGCTACACACTGAAACGACCCAGCCATACTACGCATCAGAAAAATATAGGCCGCTTGCCGCTCCCCCATACTCAACAAAATGTAGCTATCGGTGATCCGCGACAACGCCTTGAGTAAAGCGCGATCG
This sequence comes from Thaumasiovibrio occultus, assembly GCA_019703815.1. GTDB lineage: Bacteria > Pseudomonadota > Gammaproteobacteria > Enterobacterales > Vibrionaceae > Thaumasiovibrio > Thaumasiovibrio occultus. Next base: position 863,584 of record AP023053.1, read on the forward strand.
GACTGCGCAATACGGAGGCGTAGCGTTTGAAATATCACTCTCTTTTGACGCAGGAGATGTTTTTTTAGTGATTCGAACTCAGTCTCCATCGCGAGCCGAATATAGCTATCAAAGTAACGGCATAAAGGCGCTAGCCACTGCTGCTTTTGCAACCCAATGTGTTTTACCAGAAGTTCACCCGCATCCATCAACTCTGGGTATTGCGCGGTTTTCGCAGCAAGCTCAGCATAAATCAAGGAGCGGGTGCCAACCATTGGCGCGATATGCGCGGCTCGCTTGGCGCAGCGCAGCGCCTCTTGCTGCTGATTTCGCGCAGAGTAAAAATCGCGTAACTGATCAAAGGCAAACACATAACGCGGCAGACGGTTGGTCAATCTTTCCAGCGTTTTGATCGCGCCAGAATAGTTTTGCTTGTGCCAAAGTAGACGGGACTTGGCGAGTTGCCGTCGCTGACTAAACCCCGTTTTGTAGGCCAACCAGCGCTCTAATGCTTGCCAATATTGTTGCGACTCTAACAGTGATAACAGCGTATGCTCAAGTCGCCGATTATTCGGCTCCCGCACACAAATTTTGGTTAACAACTCAATTGCCTTTGCGGGCGAATTTTGCTCTAAGGCGCGATAGATCGGCGTCAATGTTTCGATATTTTGCTTTAGGGCTGTGAGCTTGTTTTCTAGATCGATAATGCGCAAAGGTTTGACAATAAAGCCATCCATATTCAGTGAATACGCGCTGATCACGGCTGATGCGCTTTGCTCACTGGAAACAAACACCACCGCACAGTTGCGCTCAATCAGTTGCTTTTGCCGCAAACTGGCAACCAAATCGCACCCGTTCATTGCGCTATCAAGATGGATCTCGACTAGCAGAATGTCGTAGCTGGCGCCTCTCACTGCGCCAATCGCTTGCTCGCCATTCCTTGCATGGTCAACACGTCCAACCCCAATCGCATGAAGTTGGCTTTTGAGTTGCATGGCACTCGCGTTATTGCTATCAACAACCAATGTTGTCAATGTACTCAGATCTCCCATCTGCTACCTTACCCACCTTAATCAATTACAACGCCTATCCTTCAAACCACAGCGCCCACAACAACCTTAGCTCTGCGCACTTGAACCCACGCCAGACACATCTGCCCAAGCGTTGTTGATGCTCAGCCCGAGTGCGTCAGACCGCTATCTGATGAAAAAAAGAGCGGCAACCTGCCGCTCTCCTATTTATCACCAGTTATCGTCACCCGACATTGGGTCAATGTTTTGCTGGTTAGATGAATCACTATCAAAGCTCGACGAATCATCCATCACATCAATGCCCATGTCAGACTGATCAGCCTGCGTCCAATCGCTATTACTGTCAGTTTGATCACTGTTCATATCGACGTTAGATTTCGAAGCGCTTGAACTTGCGCTCATCTCATGGCTTTCATCGACCTCCAAGGTGAGTGAACTTTGCGCGCCATCCACTGCGACGTCGGTTGAATCCAAACCGGTGAATTCAATATCTGTCGTACCTTGGAAGCTTTCGCCAAAGTTGACGGTTAATGGCTGGCTGAGATCGCCACTGACAATATAAGCCCCATCCACTTCTAGCGCGCCAGACACTTCACTGCCCTCTGGCAAGCCTGTGACTTCCACCGACTCCACCTCTGGGTTCGACGTCACTTCATCTGGCAGGCTAATCGTCGCCGAGCCGTTTGGCGCGGCCGTGATATCAACGCTGTCTTCTGATGCATCTGTGGTATCACTATTTGCTTCATCCACCACCACGTCATCAGGCGTTACATTGACTTCACTTGCCGCATCGATAGAGACCACGTTATCTGGCTCGGCGTTTTGATTGTCATCCGGCATGTCCACACTCATGGTCACAGTCTGCGGCGCTTGATCGTTGACCGAGACATCAAGCGGCAATTCGCCGTTGAAGTCATCATCTGGCCAGAATGTCCAGTTGTCATCATCGGTATCTATTAAGGTGCCTTGATCGCCGCTGTAGTCAATTTCGCTGATCACATCAGACTCAGACAGATCCATCTGCGCGCTGACCGCTTCGCGGCTTACCATCACCGCGCCATCGTCATCCGGTTGCAAGCTTGGTTGTACATCATTAACGTTAATCTCAACCAAGCTCCGCACGGAATCGGTGCCGTCGGTTGCGACAAAGCCCAATTCTACTTGGCCGCTAAAGCCTTCGGCGGGGGTAAAGGTGTAAGTGCCATCAGCATCTTGCTCAAGCAAGCCTTGGCCTGAAATGATCTGGATAGACTCTAGAGATACTTCATCACCATCCAAATCAGACACTTGGCTTAGTAACTCATCTGCGGTGAATTGAATTGACTCACCCGCATCCACCTCAGCTTGACCAATGCCGGTGACGTGAGGCGCACTATTACCTTCCGGCATTTCATCGCTGGTCAACACGCCTATCGAGCTTTGCTCATCGATTAATTCACCATCGCGGTTAATGACATAAGCGAAGTCAACGTTGCCGGTAAATCCATCTGCAGGATTAAAGGTCCAGGTCCCATCACCGTTGTCGATAAGCTCACCTTGTGATTCGTCCATTAAGTGCGCGAACTGGATTTCATCGCCCTCTTGCACTTCGGTGTTCTCTGCCATTTCCAGCAGATCATCGGCAGTCAGGATGATGCTCTCGCCCTCTTCCACTTTGAAGTCGGCATAAACCGCAGAAGGTTCAGTCAGATCACTTGAGCTTTCATCACCATAATCGACGGTAGTCGCGGTGACGGTAATGAAGAAGTTGCCGCTGAAATCTTCTGGCGGGGTCAATTGCAGATCGCCGATATCCCAATCATCAATATCGATGTATTGGCCTTCTTGAGTGATCTCGACGGTATTTACACCATCACTCACCACAAAGCCGACAGGGAAACCGGTCATCACCAAGTTACTCAAGACTTCTGAATCATCTAGCAGATCAACGTTCAGTCCTAAGTGACCTGTCGAGTCTTCGCTGAACACCAACGGACCGTCATGATCTGTGGTGATCACTGCGCCATCCGCGACAGGGCGAACGTAAACCGGTACCTCTAAGGTGGTTTCTTCTTCACCATCAGAGACCACAACTTGCAGTCCAGATGTGCCCGCGAAATCTCCAGACGGAGTGAAGGTGAAGGTGCCATCACCATTATCGGTTAAGTCACCACCGTCCTCGCCATCCGGCATAATGACTCGTGAGACCACCAGATTTTCCGTGTCCACATCGCCAAACAAGTTGAGCATATCGTCGGCGGTAAAGGTGAATGCGCCGTCTTCTGAGGTAGTGAGATGCGCATTACCTTCGGTAAACGGTGCATCATTAACGGGGATCATATTGACGTTAAGCGAGCCATCAACCGTATCGGTGCCATCAGTCAACTGGTATGCCAACTCAACCAAGCCGTTAAAGTCTTGTGTAGTGACAAGGTGATACATACCATCCGGTTGCACTTGCAAGGTCGCCCCTTGCGGCTGACGCACAGAGAGGTTGGTGAGGCTGATATCATCACCATCCAAGTCTTCCGACTGGCTAACAATGAACTCAGGATCAATCACCAGCACTTGATCTTCTTCGCCTTGCAACGAAAGCGTCGGCGCGGTCGGCAAATCATTTACCGGCGTAACCTCAAGATTAAGCTCAGTTGCGACAACATTTTCACCATCACTCACATCGTAGGTGAACGCTATATCGCCATTAAAGTTCTCACTCGGCGTAATGGTAAAGCTACCGTCATCATTTTGCGCAACCGTCGCATTTGGATCGCTGGTTTTAAGATTCAGCGCGGTTAAGTCGTCACCCTCGATATCTGAAGCGTTTGCCAGCAACTCTTCCTGCGTAACAGTAATACTGCCATCTTCCGCAACGGTCGCGCTGACGGGCGTCGTTTCAGGTGCATCGTTGACCGGGATAACATCAATATCTGCGGTGGTCTGCGCGGTTGCGCCATCTTCATCAACCACCGTGACATCAAGCGCGATATCGCCATTAAAGTTGGCATTCGGCGTGAAACTGAACGTGCCATCGCCATTATCGACTAGCTCACCATCACCTCCGGTATAAGTGACCGATTCAAGTGAAACCTCTCCTTCAATATCTGAAGAATTGGCGATGAGCTGTGCTTCGCTGAGGGTGATCACTCCATCTTCTTGCATGGAGTAACTGGTTGAGCCAGCCACTGGCGGATCGTTAACCTCACCCACCGCAATGTCGATATTGGCGTTGACCGTATCCGTGCCATCACTGACGGTGAAGCTCATATCGACATCGCCCGAGAAGTTCTCGTTTGGCGCGAAGGTATAGGTGCCGTCACCGTTGTCGGTAAGCACGCCTTCGCTGCCGGTGTAGCTAACCGATTCAATGGTTAGGTCATCGCCATCGATATCGGCCGAGCCTTGCAGCAATTGCTCATCGGTGAAGGTCAGCGTGCCATCTTCGTTCATGGTGAACGCTTGATCTTCGGCTGTCGGCAGGTCGTTGACTGGGTTTACGGTCAGGTCAGCATTGGCAACAACTGTGTCTGTGCCATCGGAGATCTCAAAGCTTAAGTCGATGTCACCATTGAAGTTGGCATCTGGCGTGATAGTGAACGAGCCGTCTGGGTTTTCAGTGACGGTGGCGTTATCACCTGCGCTTAGATTGCTGGCGGTGAGCGCGTCACCTTCGACATCGCTGGCTTGCGACAGCAACTGCTCTTGGCTAATCGTAATTGCGCCGTCTTCATCCACGCTGTAGGCCAAATCACCGGAGACCGGCACGTCGTTAAGTGGCAGTACATCAATACCGGCGGTGGTATCAGCCGTCGCACCGTCTTCGTCGATAACAGTGACATCTAACGACACATCACCATCAAAGTTTTCATTCGGCGCAAAGCTGTAAGTGCCATCACCGTTGTCGGTGAATATACCATCTGTGCCTGAGTACGAAACCGAATCAACCGCAACATCGCCTTCTACATCAGAAGAGTTCGCCAGCAACTGTTCGTTGGAAATGGTGATAACACTGTCTTCGTTGACTTGATAACTAGTGCTACCCGCGACTGGCGGATCGTTAACCTCACCCACCGCAATGTCGATATTGGCGTTAACCGTGTCCGTGCCATCGCTGACGGTGAAGCTCATGTCCACATCGCCCGAGAAGTTCTCGTTTGGCGCGAAGGTATAGGTGCCGTCGCCGTTGTCGGTCAGCACGCCTTCACTGCCGGTATAGGACACAGACTCAACCGTTAAGTCATCGCCGTCGATATCGGCAGAGCCTTGCAGCAATTGCTCATCGGTGAAGGTCAGTGTGCCATCTTCGTTCATGGTGAACGCCTGATCTTCGGCTGTCGGCAAGTCATTGACTGGGTTAACCGTCAGATCGGCACTTGCCACTATGCTGTCGGTGCCATCGGAGATATCAAAGCTTAAGTCGATATCACCGTTGAAGTTGGCATCTGGGGTAATCGTGAACGAGCCGTCAGGATTTTCGGTGACAGTTGCATTATCGCCTGCGCTTAGATTGCTGGCGGTGAGCGCGTCACCTTCCACATCGCTGGCTTGCGACAGCAGTTGATCTTGCGTTAAGGTGATCGACCCATCCTCATCGACGCTATAAGCCAAGTCGCCTGAAACGGGCGCATCATTGATTGGCAGCACATCGACATTGATAACGGTATCTACCGTCGCACCATCTTCATCTTGAATAGTGACATTTAACTGCACTTCACCATTAAAATTCTCGTTTGGCGCAAAGCTGCAAGTACCATCGCCATTGACGCTAAAGATCCCGTCAGGCCCATCGTAGCTAATACCAACCAGTTCAACGTCACCTTCAATGTCTGACGCATTCGCCAGTACTTGTGATTCATTAAATGTCAGAACACTATCTTCGTTGATGGTGTAGCTTGTCTGGCCTGCGATTGGCGGATCGTTAACTTCAATGACATCAACATTGGCTGTTGTCTGCGCTGTGGCACCGTCTTCATCAACCACTGTGACATCAAAGCTAACATCGCCATTGAAGTTCTCGTTCGGCGCAAAGCTATAAGTGCCATCGCCGTTGTCGGTAAAGATGCCGTCTGTACCAGAGTACGAGACCGAATCAACCGCGACATCACCTTCTACGTCGGACGAATTAGCCAGGAGCTGCTCATCCGAGATAGTAACAACGTTGTCTTCGTTGACTTGATAAGACGTGCTACCCGCGACTGGCGGATCGTTGACCTCACCCACCGCAATGTCGATGTTGGCGTTAACCGTGTCGGTGCCATCGCTGACGGTGAAGCTCATATCGACATCGCCAGAGAAGTTCTCGTTTGGTGCGAAGGTATAAGTGCCATCACCGTTGTCAGTCAACACACCTTCACTGCCGGTGTAAGACACGGACTCAATGGTTAAGTCATCGCCATCGATATCGGCCGAGCCTTGCAGCAGTTGCTCATCCGTAAAGGTCAGGGTGCCATCTTCGTTCATGGTGAACGCTTGGTCTTCCGCTGTTGGCAAGTCGTTAACGGGGTTTACTGTCAGATCAGCACTCGCAATTATGCTGTCAGTGCCATCTGAGATATCAAAGCTTAGGTCGATGTCGCCGTTGAAGTTAGCATCTGGGATTATTTCAAAGCTACCGTCTGGATTTTCAATCACAGTAGCATTGTGACCCGCACTCAAATTACTGGCCGTGAGATCATCGCCATCGACATCACTGGCTTGCGATAGCAACTGCTCTTGGCTTAGAGTAATAGCGCCGTCCTCATCGACGCTGTAAGCCAAATCACCCGAGACTGGGGCATCGTTAACCGCAATAACATCAATGCCTGCAGTAGTTTGCGCTGTCGCGCCATCCTCATCAATAACGGAGACATCAAGGCTGACATCGCCATCAAAGTTTTCGTTTGGTGCGAAGCTATAGGTACCATCACCGTTGTCGGTAAAGATACCGTCAGAGCCAGAATACGACACGCCATCAACCGCAACACCACCTTCAACATCGCTACTGTTTGCTAGTAGCTGCTCATCCGAGATAGTGATAACGCCATCTTCATTGACTTGATAAGCCGTGCTACCCGCGACGGGTGGATCGTTCACTTCATCAACCGCAATATCGATGTTGGCATTGACCGTATCCGTGCCATCACTGACGGTAAAGCTCATGTCGACATCGCCCGAGAAGTTCTCGTTCGGTGCGAAGGTGTAAGTGCCATCACCGTTGTCGGTGAGAACACCTTCACTGCCAGTGTAGGAGACTGATTCAACGGATAGGTCATCGCCGTCGATATCGGCCGAGCCTTGCAGTAACTGCTCGTCAGTGAAGGTCAGCGTACCATCTTCGTTCATGGTGAACGCGTGATCTTCTGCCTCAGGCGCATCATTTACCGGCAACACATCTAGGTTGAGTTCCGTCAAGGTACTCAACTCACCATCGGTAACTTCATATTCGAACTGGATCTGACCATTGAAGTCTGCTGACGGTGTTACTGAGTACGTGCCATCACCATTATCTACCACAATTGCGTTCGGATCGTTTGTTGTCAGCCCAGTAGCGAGTAACTCATCCCCATCCATATCAGATGTGTTTTCCAGTAGCATTTCTTGTGTGACAAGAATGCTGCCATCCTCATCAACACTTGCAGAAATGGCGTCGGCTTCTGGCGCATCGTTAACAAACTCAACTTTCAGGTCGATATCAGCACTGACGATATCGGTACCATCACTCACATCAAAAGTAAGGTCTGCATTGCCAAAGTAGCCTTGGTCTGGCGTTAGTGTGAAGGTTCCATCACCGTTATCAATAACTTCAACCTGATCACTCTGACTCGTGACATTGAGCACGGACAGATCATCGCCTTCAACATCTGTCGCCTGTGCGAGCAGTTGTTCTTGCGTGATGGTAATGGATTCCCCGTCTTGGGTCGAAAAAGAGAGATCAGGGACATCAGGCAAGTCATTGACCGGATTGACGGTTAGATTTAGCTCCGATGCGACGACTTCAATCGCATCAGACACATCGTAAGTGAACTCTATTTCTCCAAAGAAATTTTCACTTGGGGTAATAGTGAAACTACCGTCCGCATTTTCAATGACAGTGGCATTGGGATCGTTGGTTTGAAGGTTTTCTACCGTTAGGTTATCACCATCGACATCTGACGCATTAGCGAGTAGCTCGTCTTGGGTGAGGGTGATCGTACCATCTTCATCAACAACCGCGTTCACTGGCCCCGAAACTTCCGGTGCCTCATTGACTATTTCTACATCAATAAATGCAGTGCTTGGCACACTGGCCATACCATCGCTGATATCAAACGTTAAATTGACTTCACCATAAAAATCCGTTGCTGGTTCAAAGGTGAACGTATTGTCTCCGTTATCAGTTAATGTCCCTAACGCGGGGTCTACCAGAGCGAGATTTTCAAGATGAAGAATGTCGCCATCCACATCGGATGAGCCCGCCAATAAATCCTTCGCTTCAATGATAATAGTGCCATTTTCTAGCATCTGGGTTTGCAGCGGTGCACCAGGTTCAGGAACATCGTTAACTGGGATCACGGTGAGGTCGATGTTGGTTTCAACCGTGTCAGTACCATCAAACACACTGTATGCCACATCAATTTCACCATTGAAATTCTCGTTGAGCATAAAGGTGTAGGTGCCATCACCGTTATCAACTAACTCGCCATTTTCACCAGTGTAATTTATCTCGGTAATAGAAAGCTCATCGCCTTCTATATCAGAGGCGTTCGCTAGTAAATCATCAGCGCTAAACGTGATCCCTACATCTTCATCTGTCGACAAAATGATCGGGCCGGAGACGATTGGAGCATCATTCACGGCATCAAAGCTAATATTGATTATGTTGTCGTCGGTCAACTCGCCATCGGTAACTTGATACCCCAGCTCAATTTCACCATTGAAATTTGCATCCGGCGTCACCGTCCACGTGCCGTCGCCATTATCAGTTAGCGTTGCATGCTCGGCATTGTCACCTACCAACGCCAGATTTTCGATATCCAAGTCATCGCTATCAATATCGGTTGCTTGCGCTAACAAATCTTCTTCGGTAATAACCACTGACGCAAACTGCGTCACGCCTTCTTGGTCAGTTTCAAGGCTCGGCAAATCTGCACTCAAATCGATTTCCGAATCACCCTGGCGAATATTCAGTGATACCGTTTCAGTGATTTCTGTGCCGTCAGTCCCTAATGACGTAAACACCGCTTCATCTTGACAGGTCTGCGACACCGTCATGTTTTGTACAACATAGGTACCATTCCCCTGAATAGTACCTAATTCAAAATACGAAACTGGTTGGTCGACCGTTAAGGTGTAATCGGTTTCGAAGCTGTTCTTATCTTCCTTGTGATAGGTCATCGAATCGATGAGCTCACCATCATCGTTGAACGCTTTTATTTCAACTTCGGTGAAGTGTTTCGATGACTCCATAAACCAGCCACCTAACCCATCTAGGTGGAAGCTGATTTCGTTGATATCCTGACCTTCTAAAGAAATAGTTAACTTCTCGTCACCACTCAGTCCCTGACGATCCGTATCGCCAATACCATGACCAATATGGGTATTACCATTCCAAGCCCCAAGCGGCCCATCATTACTTTGCACCGTAACGGTCAGGTCGCCATCAACGAATTCACGAGTGTGTGAATCCACCTCTGTACCCCAATCATCGACACTGGCGTTGTCATCGAAGGTGCCAATCTGGGTAGTGTGCGTACCCGCCATCATCGCATCTTCATCAGGAACAAAGCGTACTTCTGTGTCGACAGGTATCTCTACCCCAACTTCTAATTCAACCCACTCGTCGTTGACGTTAGCCTCGATAATGCCGAACTCTGGCGCTTGATCTAAACGCAGTGTTGGTTCATCTCTCAACGATATTCCAACGGTTTGATCTTCTTCTGCTTGGATATAGATTTCGTCGCCCGCATCGGGCGCATCATTCACCGGATTGACCGTTAAATCGAGCTCTGTTGCAACAACATCGACACCATCAGTAATATCAAAGGTAAACTCAACTTCGCCATTAAAGTTCTCCGCCGGCGTGATGGTAAAGCTGCCATCCTCATTAGCTACAATGCTGGCATTGGGATCATTGGTCGCGAGATTAATCGCTGACAAATCGTCGCCGTCTATATCGCTCGCATTCGCCAACAACTCTTCTTGTGTAATCGTAATGGTGTTGTCTTCGTCTACCTGCGCGGTAATATCGGATGTTTGCGGCGCGTCGTTAACGGCAATCACGGTGATCCCCGCCGTGGTCTCTGCAGTCGCACCATCTTCATCCGTTACAGTGACATCAAGTGCCAAATCGCCATTAAAGTTTTCGTTTGGCGCAAAGCTGTAGGTACCGTCGCCGTTGTCGGTAAAGATACCGTCAGTGCCTGAGTACGAGACCGAATCAACAGCTACATCACCTTCGATGTCACTGCTGTTAGCTAGCAGTTGCTCATCTGAAATCGTAATGACACTGTCTTCGTTGACTTGATAGCTGGTTGAGCCTGCAACTGGTGGATCGTTCACCTCGCCCACCGCAATGTCGATATTGGCATTGACCGTATCCGTGCCATCACTGACGGTGAAGCTCATGTCGACATCGCCAGAGAAGTTCTCGTTTGGCGCGAAGGTATAAGTGCCGTCACCGTTGTCGGTCAACACGCCTTCGCTGCCGGTGTAAGACACGGACTCAACAATTAAGTCATCGCCGTCGATATCGGCAGTGCCTTGCAGCAGTTGCTCATCGGTGAAGGTCAGCGAGCCATCTTCGTTCATGGTGAACGCGTGATCTTCCGCTGTCGGCAGATCGTTGACTGGGTTTACGGTTAGATCGGCGCTTGCCACTATGCTGTCGGTGCCATCGGAGATATCAAAGCTTAAGTCGATATCGCCGTTGAAGTTGGCATCTGGGGTAATAGTGAACGAGCCATCAGGGTTTTCAGTGACGGTGGCGTTGTCACCTGCGCTTAGATTGCTGGCAGTCAGCGCATCACCTTCGACATCACTGGCTTGGGACAGTAACTGCTCTTGGCTAATGGTAATTGCGCCATCTTCATCCACGCTGTAAGCCAAATCACCAGAGACAGGCACGTCATTAAGCGGCAGCACGTCAATGCCTGCGGTGGTCTCGGCGGTCGCACCGTCTTCGTCGATAACAGTGACATCTAACGACACATCACCATCAAAGTTTTCATTCGGCGCAAAGCTGTAAGTGCCATCGCCGTTGTCGGTAAAGATGCCGTCAGTGCCGGAGTACGAGACCGAATCAACCGCAACATCGCCTTCGATGTCACTGCTGTTAGCTAGCAGCTGCTCATCGGATATCGTGATCACGCTGTCTTCATTGACTTGATAGCTAGTGCTACCTGCAACTGGTGGATCGTTCACCTCGCCCACCGCAATGTCGATATTAGCGTTAACCGTGTCAGTGCCATCGCTAACGGTGAAGCTCATATCGACATCGCCCGAGAAGTTCTCGTTAGGCGCGAAGGTATAGGTGCCGTCGCCGTTGTCAGTGAGAACACCTTCACTGCCGGTGTAGGACACAGACTCAACAGACAGATCATCCCCTTCGATATCGGCCGAGCCTTGCAGCAGTTGCTCATCGGTGAAGGTCAGCGTGCCATCTTCGTTCATAGTGAACGCCTGATCTTCCGCTGTCGGCAAGTCGTTGACTGGGTTAACGGTTAAATCGGCACTTGCCACTATGCTGTCTGTGCCATCGCTAATATCAAAGCTGAGATCAATATCGCCATTGAAGTTGGCATCTGGGGTAATGGTGAAGCTACCGTCTGGATTTTCAGTAACGGTAGCGTTATCACCGGCAGTTAGATTGCTGGCGTTAAGCGCGTCACCTTCGACATCACTAGCTTGCGACAGTAACTGCTCTTGGCTAATCGTAATTGCGCCATCTTCATTCACGCTGTAGGCCAAATCACCAGAGACTGGCACGTCGTTGAGCGGCAGTACATCGATACCGGCAGTGGTATCGGCGGTCGCGCCGTCTTCGTCAACGACAGTTACATCAAGACTCACATCGCCGGTAAAGTTTTCGTTTGGCGCAAAGCTGTAAGTGCCATCGCCGTTGTCGGTAAAGATGCCGTCAGTGCCTAAGTAGCTCACGCTATCTACTGCAACATCGCCTTCGATGTCCGACGAGTTAGCGAGAAGCTGCTCGTTGGATATCGTGATCACACTGTCTTCATTGACTTGATAACTGGTTGAGCCCGCGACTGGCGGATCATTGACCTCACCGACTGCAATGTCGATATTGGCGTTAACCGTGTCGGTTCCATCGCTGACGGTGAAGCTCATGTCGACATCGCCAGAGAAGTTCTCGTTTGGCGCGAAGGTATAGGTGCCGTCACCATTGTCAGTCAGCACGCCTTCGCTGCCGGTGTAGGACACAGATTCAACAGACAGATCATCCCCGTCGATATCGGCAGAGCCTTGAAGCAATTGCTCATCGGTGAAGGTCAGGGTGCCATCTTCGTTCATGGTGAACGCCTGATCTTCGGCTGTCGGCAAGTCATTGACTGGGTTTACCGTTAGATCAGCATTCGCCACAACCGTATCGGTGCCGTCGGAGATATCAAAGGACAGGTCGATATCGCCGTTGAAGTTGGCATCTGGCGTAATAGTGAACGAGCCGTCTGGGTTTTCGGTAACAGTGGCGTTGTCACCTGCGGTTAAGTTGCTTGCGGTTAGCGCGTCACCTTCCACATCACTCGCTTGTGATAGTAACTGCTCTTGGCTGAGGGTAATTGCGCCATCTTCATCGACGCTGTAAGCCAAGTCGCCCGACACTGGCATATCGTTAAGTGGCAGTACATCAATGCCCGCAGTGGTCTCAGCGGTCGCGCCATCTTCGTCAATAACCGTGACATCTAGGCTCACATCACCCGTGAAGTTTTCGTTGGGTGCAAAGCTGTAGGTACCATCCCCGTTGTCGGTAAAAATGCCGTCAGTGCCTGAGTACGAGACCGAATCAACCGCGACATCGCCTTCTACATCAGAAGAGTTCGCCAGCAACTGCTCGTTGGAAATGGTGATCACACTGTCTTCGTTGACTTGATAGCTGGTTGAGCCCGCGACTGGTGGATCATTGACTTCCGTCACCGTAATATCAACATTAGCTGTGGTCGTTTCCGTACCGTCACTTACAACAAACGATACATCAACATCACCAGTAAAGTTTTCATTTGGCGCGAAGGTATAAGTCCCATCACCGTTGTCAGTAAAGACACCATCGGCCCCGGTATAAGAGACTGATTCAACTGAAAGATCATCGCCATCGATATCGGCAGAGCCTTGCAGCAACTGCTCATCGGTGAAGGTCAGCGTGCCATCTTCGTTCATGGTGAACGCCTGATCTTCGGCGCTTGGCAGGTCGTTGACTGGGTTAACCGTTAGATCGGCGCTCGCCACTATGCTGTCGGTGCCGTCACTAATATCAAAGGACAGGTCAATGTCACCGTTGAAGTTGGCATCTGGCGTAATCGTAAACGAGCCGTCAGGGTTTTCGGTAACGGTAGCGTTGTCACCGGCAGTTAGATTGCTGGCGGTGAGCGCGTCACCTTCCACATCGCTGGCTTGCGACAGCAATTGCTCTTGGCTGATCGTGATTGCGCCATCTTCATCCACGCTGTAGGCTAAATCACCCGAGACTGGCAGGTCGTTGAGCGGCAGCACGTCAATACCGGCGGTGGTGTCAGCGGTCGCACCGTCTTCATCAACCACGGTAACATCAAGGCTCACATCGCCGGTGAAGTTCTCGTTAGGTGCAAAGCTGTAGGTACCATCGCCGTTGTCGGTAAAGATGCCACCAGTGCCTGAGTACGAGACCGAATCAACTGCAACATCGCCTTCGATGTCACTGCTGTTTGCTAGCAGCTGCTCATCCGAAATGGTAATCACGCTGTCTTCATTAACTTGATAGCTGGTAGAGCCTGCGACTGGCGGATCGTTCACTTCGCCCACCGCGATGTCGATATTGGCATTGACCGTATCCGTGCCATCGCTGACGGTGAAGCTCATGTCGACATCGCCCGAGAAGTTCTCGTTTGGCGCGAAGGTATAGGTGCCGTCTCCGTTGTCGGTCAGCACGCCTTCGCTGCCGGTGTAGCTTACCGATTCAACGGTTAAGTCATCTCCATCGATATCGGCAGAGCCTTGCAGCAATTGCTCATCGGTGAAGGTCAGCGTGCCATCTTCGTTCATGGTGAACGCCTGATCTTCCGCTGAAGGCAAGTCGTTAACCGGGTTAACGGTCAGGTCAGCATTGGCAACGACGGTGTCTGTGCCATCACTAATATCAAAGCTGAGATCGATATCGCCGTTGAAGTTGGCATCTGGGGTAATTGTGAACGAGCCATCAGGGTTTTCAGTGACTGTGGCATTATCGCCCGCAGTTAGATTGCTGGCGGTGAGCGCGTCACCTTCAACATCACTGGCTTGCGATAGCAACTGCTCTTGGCTAATCGTGATTGCGCCATCTTCATCCACGCTGTAAGCCAAATCACCCGAGACCGGCACATCGTTAAGCGGCAGCACGTCAATGCCTGCTGTGGTGTCAGCGGTCGCACCGTCCTCGTCAACAACCGTGACATCCAACGACACATCACCATCAAAGTTTTCATTCGGTGCAAAGCTGTAAGTGCCATCACCATTATCGGTAAAGATGCCGTTAGTGCCGGAGTACGAGACCGAATCAACTGCAACATCGCCTTCGATGTCACTGCTGTTTGCTAGCAGCTGCTCATCCGAAATGGTGATCACGCTGTCTTCGTTAACTTGATAGCTCGTGCTACCCGCGACTGGCGGGTCGTTGACCTCGCCGACTGCGATATCGATGTTGGCATTGACTGTGTCGGTGCCATCGCTGACGGTGAAGCTCATATCCACATCGCCAGAGAAGTTTTCATTCGGCGCGAAGGTATAAGTGCCATCGCCATTGTCAGTCAGCACGCCTTCACTGCCCGTGTAAGACACAGACTCAACCGTTAAGTCATCGCCGTCGATATCGGCAGAGCCTTGCAGCAACTGTTCATCGGTGAAGGTCAGCGTGCCATCTTCGTTCATGGTGAACGCCTGATCTTCCGCTGTCGGCAGGTCGTTAACCGGGTTTACGGTCAGATCGGCATTCGCCACAACCGTATCGGTGCCATCGGAGATATCAAAGGACAGGTCGATATCGCCATTGAAGTTGGCATCTGGGGTAATGGTGAAGCTACCGTCTGGATTTTCAGTAACGGTAGCGTTATCACCGGCAGTTAGATTGCTGGCGTTAAGCGCGTCACCTTCGACATCACTAGCTTGCGACAGTAACTGCTCTTGGCTAATCGTAATTGCGCCATCTTCATCAACGCTGTAAGCCAAATCACCCGAAACGGGAAGATCGTTAAGTGGCAGTACATCAATACCTGCTGTGGTATCGGCGGTTGCACCGTCTTCGTCAACGACAGTGACATCTAGGCTCACATCACCCGTGAAGTTTTCGTTTGGCGCAAAGCTGTATGTACCGTCACCGTTATCGGTAAAGATGCCGTCAGTGCCTGAATACGAGACCGAATCAACCGAGACATCACCTTCGATGTCACTGCTGTTTGCTAGAAGCTGCTCATCCGAGATAGTAATAACGCTGTCTTCGTTGACTTGATAACTCGTGCTACCCGCGACTGGCGGATCGTTGACCTCACCCACCGCGATGTCGATGTTGGCGTTAACCGTGTCGGTGCCATCGCTGACGGTGAAGCTCATATCGACATCGCCCGAGAAGTTCTCGTTCGGCGCAAAAGTGTAAATGCCGCCACCGTTATCGGTGAGAACACCTTCGCTGCCGGTATAGCTAACCGATTCAACCGTTAAGTCATCGCCGTCGATATCGGCAGAGCCTTGCAACAATTGCTCATCGGTGAAGGTCAGGGTGCCATCTTCGTTCATGGTGAACGCTTGATCTTCTGCTGTCGGCAGGTCGTTAACCGGATTAACGGTTAAATCGGCGTTTGCCACGATACTGTCAGTACCGTCGGAGATATCAAAGGACAGGTCGATATCGCCGTTGAAGTTAGCGTCTGGGGTAATGGTGAACGAGCCGTCTGGGTTTTCGGTGACGGTGGCGTTGTCACCTGCGGTGAGGTTTGAAGCAGAGAGATCATCGCCTTCAACATCCGATGCTTGCGATAGCAACTGCTCTTGGCTCAGAGTAATTGCGCCATCTTCATCCACGCTGTAGGCCAAATCACCAGAGACTGGCAGGTCGTTGAGCGGCAATACATCGATACCGGCCGTGGTTTCAGCGGTCGCGCCGTCTTCGTCGACAACAGTGACATCAAGGCTAACATCACCCGTGAAATTCTCGTTGGGCGCAAAACTGTAAGTGCCGTCACCGTTATCGGTAAAGATACCGTCAATGCCTGAGTACGAGACCGAATCAACCGCAACTTCACCTTCTATATCAGAAGAGTTCGCCAGCAACTGTTCGTTGGAAATGGTGATAACACTGTCTTCGTTAACTTGATAACTGGTTGAGCCCGCGACTGGTGGATCATTGACTTCCGTCACCGTAATATCAACATTAGCCGTGGTCGTTTCCGTACCGTCACTCACAACAAACGAGACATCAACATCACCAGTAAAGTTTTCATTTGGCGCGAAGGTATAAGTCCCATCACCGTTGTCAGTAAAGACACCATCGGCCCCGGTATAAGAGACTGACTCGACTGAAAGATCATCGCCATCAATATCGGTAGCGCCCGCTAATAACTGTGCGTCAGTAAAGGTCAGGGAACCATCTTCTTCAATGGTGTAAGCGAGATCTTCGGCTTCTGGTCCGTCGTTAACGTTCTCAACATTAACTTCAAAAGTCTCGCTTACCGTCTCAGTATCAAAGTCATCTTCTGGCGAGGTAGCAACAGGGCGAGCGTCACCATCAACGTTAACTTCAAAGGTTTCACTCACTGTTTCCGTATCAAAACCGTCTTCGGCTGCGGCGGTTGATTCCGCGCTACCGCTTGCAACGCCACCAGTTGAAGCTGGCGCAACGCCTTCGCTGGTATCGCCCTCACTGCCACCCGATTGGCTCTCAACAGAATCTCCGCCAACACTCTGCGGCGCCGACGCCGAGCTACCACTGCCCTGTGATGCAACGTCACCACTTTCACCACTAACGTCCCCCCCTTCGACGACGTTAGATTGGGCAGCGCCATCATTGCTATCAACCGTATCTGAGCTCTGAGCAGCGCTAGAGCCTTGGCTCGTTGCCCCTTCATCTGAGCTCGACCCACTGCTACCTTCTTCCGGCGCAGCACTGCCTTCGGCGATATCATCTTGTAACGTTTCAGCCCCCGTGGCGACCGTACTTGTTGCGGTATTCTGCTGATTCTGACGTTCCTGCGCTTGTGTCGATTCAGTTGCCGCATCATTACTTACAATATTCTCAACTGCATCGTTTAGCGGGTTTTTGTTGTCTTGACTATCAGCCATTATGAAATCCTTTGTATAAGGGGGAATTACTACTAAACTTAGTTCACAGCCAACTAGTTGCAACAATGAGAAAGCATTTTAAATTCAATAAGAATTCTTAAAGAGAATAAATTTTAATGAAATAACGGCTGGATAATGGATATTGAGACTGCAAAGTCTTAGTAAATTGACAAAAACGCATCGGAGATCAGCATGATTGACTTTAGTGAGTTAGAGATGATGACAGGCGGCGATGATGAAATACTCAATCAGATCATCATGATGTATGTCGAAGAACATGGACAAGACGACGTCGAACTCGAAAAACTATTCCAATCAGGTGATTGCAATAAGTTGTTTCACGCGTTGCACACACTAAAAGGTGCGTTGAGCTCTATCTGTGAGAAAGATCTGGTGCCATTGCTCGATGAGATGGAGAGAACCGCCCGCGCGGGTTCCTTGCCTTCTCCCGCTCAGTTAGACGCCGCCAAACAACAGATCCAAGAGATTGGTCAGCAACTCCAAGCCAAACTAACCTGTGCAAGCTAACTAAGAAAGTCATATAACATCGATGTCATCCTTAGAAGAAACGATCAAACAAGCGATCTCGCAATCATCCGTCGATGATAGTGCGTTAACGCAGGAAACCGTTGAATCTCACCTCAGTTTTACCCAACGGGTATTGCTGTCGCTGCTGGTTTGCGGCGTTGTGATCATCATTCTTTCCTCTCAGGCCACACTCGATATCGTGGTGTCAGCCCGCGGCGAGATACTGCTTGAGCGCGATGTTGAAAAAGTGCAACACCTTGAAGGGGGTATGCTTGAATCTCTGTTGGTGAAACCCGGCGATGTCGTCTATCAAGGGCAACCACTAGCCACGATCACGTCTTTGGATCGCAGCACCCAGCTCACCACCACGCAGCTTGAAATTATCAACATGCAATTAGAGATAGAAAAATTTAGCGCGCTCATTGCCCAAAGAGAGCCTAACTTTGCCGAAATAAACGGCGTATCCAGAGCACAAGTCATCGAGTTTAGTGATACTTGGCAAAAAGAAAGCAGTAAGAACCACTCCAATGAAGCGCTGATTTTGCATGACATCGCCCATAAAGAAAGCCTGATTGCTTCTATGCAACAACGCAGGAAAAGCTCTCAGCGTCAGTTGGGGCTAATCCAGCAACAACTCAAAATCAAGCAAACCCTCTACAACGAAAAAATGGCGTCGTACCTTGACGTGTTGGGGATGGAAGTACAGAAGTTAAACATGCTGCGCGAAATTGAAAACCTCGACGAAAGCATCATGAATGAAAAATTTCAGCTAGAGAAAATGAACATTCAGCTGCAAGATCTGCGGCACAACCGCAATTCAGAATACACTGCCCAGCTAGCACAATTTCGTAAAGATCTTGAACTAAAACAAGAGCAAATTCCGCAACTCACCGACAAAGTCGAGCGCCTTACAGTGACGTCACCGGTAGACGGGATCATCGATAAAGTTAACTATAACTATCTATCGGCGGTCATTTCCCCCGGCGACAGCATTGCCGACATTTCACCGCTAGAAAACCAAATTCATGGCGAAGCGAAAATCGCACGTAAAGATCTTGGCTTTATCGAAGTCGGTCAAGAAGTGCGGGTTAAACTCGATACCTATAACTTTGCGAGCTACGGCTTTATTGTGGGTCATATTGCATCGATATCCCGTACCTCATACGAAGAGGATGAAGCAGAATACTATTTCGCCAAAATTGCCTTAGATGCCACCTACCTTGAAAGGGCCGGCATTCAATATAACCTCTCGCCTCACATGGAGTTCACCGCCGATATCAAAACCGGCGAACGGCGTATCATTGATTATGCTGTAAAACCTGTCGTTACCGCGATTCAAGACTCATTTGATGAGAGGTAACAATGGATAGAAGGCAGTTTATTACATTCCTTCTTTTCACTGTTATGGTAGTGATCCTTTGCTTACAAGGGCTCACCCTCTACCGCTACACGCAAGACAGCGATATTGATAGAGATTTATTGGCGTCAATGGGAGCGGTGATCACCCAATCACAGCAGTTATCTACCTCGCTCATTGATTGCGACAGTCATTGTGATATTCAAATTCCACTCGCGGAGCTTGAGGAAGGCGTTCGTCAAGTACAACGGGATATTGCCAATGAAAAGCAATATGTCAGCTCGGTAGGGACCAATCACTTTCAACGTCTTCAATTGGCCATTGAACGCTATAACGTCAACCAAGACCCGCAGCAGTTGCACCGCAGTCTCAGCGACAAGCAAATCGATTTGCTTATCACGGTCGACAACACCGCTGAGGGATACCAAATAAAGCTTGGGGAGATCAAACGCACTTTCTTTATTCAAAGTGCCACCTACGTCACTACCCTACTCGTATTGGCATTAGTAACCTATGTGTACCTCAACTCGGTATCGCACCAGCAGAAAACCGCTTTTCATCGTCTCACACTGTCGGTAGCAGAAATGGCCGACGATCTAGCTCATGCCGATCTGCAACAAGCCGCGCTTAAGAAAACCTCGTCGGTACACAACAAACACGAACGCGCTATTTATTCATCCTTCTTCCGACTGCACGAACGGTTAGAAAACGCCCAAGAAAATGAAGATATTTATCGCCAACTGTACGGCTTCATCGGCTACGAAATTCGCGGACTCTCCACCACCATTAACGGTGGTGTGAAGTTAATTTTGCAAGAAACCGATGAAAACAGCGTGGTATTAGCCAAAGACATTACCAGCGCGACTGATGCATTGTCTGATCTTGCCGATAACTACAACAAGCTGATCTCCCACGGTTCAGAAGACAATAAACAAGTTGTCGAACTCCAAAAACTCTTTACTGGCTTGGCGGTAAACCTCTCCAGTCGTGCTAGCGAAAATACCCGCCTGTTCGACTGCTACTTGCCGGCTAATATGCCGGAGTACATGACAGGCAACTACACCAAACTCTTTTGGGCGCTACTGCTGTGTTTTTCTAACGCATTACAAAGTAGCGAAATAAAGCATGTCCTTCTGTTATGTCGCCTTGACCACAGCGATAATATTGAAACTATCAAGCTGTCGTTTGAGCTTATTTTTCTTACGGAAAACGAAACCAACTATCTCGATGCCACACAGGCGAACTGGCAACCCCATACGCAACGCCAAAGTACTAACAATGCAGCCTTACAACTGATCGATAAACGGTACGATCCCACGATGCAGTGGCATGCATCGACGGTTGGGGAAAAACTTACCATTACCGTAGAAACCACACCAAAGCGTTATTTACAGCTACCAGAAACCCTGAAAGAGAGTCATATTTTGGTGTGCGGTGATAACAACCTGCAGACCAGTATCATTACTCAAGTGATGCATGACTTAGGTGCTGAAACCGAAACCGTTCGTACCCCCAATGATATTTTCCGCAAACTCAAAGAGGCACAGGACTACGATGCTATTGTTATTTCTGACACCTTAAATGGCATTAAACTCAAGTCATTCTGTAAAACATTGAAATCGCGCTTAGCGAAAACCGGCAATACCAAACTGATCCTCTCCATCTCCGATCCTCAGCCCTTCGAAGAAGGCTACGAAATGGTCGACAAGATGATCCAACACCCGTTCACTAGCATCGAGTTTGCACAAAAAGTCGAGCAGCTTCTCACGGAAGCAAAAGATGAAAATATCCTAGAAAACAAACCTATACTTATTGTTGAGGATGACAAAGTCCAACAGTTCATACTAAAAACCATGCTGTCAAAGCAAGGCTACGAAGCCGTTTGCGCCGGTGACGGTCTAGCGGCGGTGAAAATGGTACAAGAAACTGAATTCGATATTGTCTTTATGGATTGCATTATGCCGGGGCTCGATGGGTTTGAAGCCACTAAACGTATTCGCCAATTAGAAAAAGATCACCGTGTTAAAAACCTCACAATTATTGGCGCCACTGCGCTATCGAGTAATAGTGAACACAAAGCCTGTGTCGATGCTGGCATGGATTACGTTATTAACAAGCCCTACAACGCTGAACAGATATTCAAGGTTATAAAGAAATATGCCGCACTACAAAAAATTAGCTAACGGGCTTTTCTTTCTCATGGGAAGTTTCACCGCACACGCCACCAGCTTAGAAGATGCGGCTGTCGTTACCGTTGAAGATAATCTCGGCATTCTTTCGGCGCACAACAGTATTGAAATTACCCGGCTTGATACTCACACAACACGCTCATCACTGCTGCCCAATTTATCGCTATCAGCTAATACCAGCCTCAATAAAAGCTATACCGATCAAGTCAGTGGCAACGATGTTAAAGCGAAATATAACGCCCACGGTTATAGTGTATCGCTCAGCCAAACCATCTTCGATCTAGCCACTTTTTATAAATACGAAAACAGTCTAAACAATATAGATATAGAAGTGATCAAACTGGAGCAACGCACTCAAAATACGCTTTCAGAGTTAGCATCAGAATATATTTCTTATCTAAAAACCCATGCCCAATACGACTCAACGCTATTGGAACTGCGCTCAGCCGAGCAGCGACTAAAACAAGTCACCCGCAACATTGAGCTTGGCAATACGCCCGGTAACGACATTTATGAAGTGCAATCGCAATATGTGCGGATTGAAAATAGCCTGCAGCAAATCGAAAGCGATCTGCGTAACTCCCTGACCCAGTTAGAGCGGATCAGCTTTTATAGTTTTACGCCAAGTTATGACTTTCCAGCCGACTACACTCCGGTTTCTATCTCGAATCAAGAGTTTACCTCACTGTTAGCGCAGCTCAATCAAACCAACCTTGACCTAATGGTTTCTCGTTTACAGATCGAAAAACGCCAAAGCGATTTGCACGAGTCGCGCAGCGCATTTTTGCCCACGCTGCAAGCCTCCGTGTCGTACAGCCACGATGACAGTAATTCCAACGTTACACCGCCTGATACCGGTATGAGCGATCAGTTGGTTTATGCATTGAATCTTTCGATGCCCATCTACAGTGGCGGTAGCAATATCGCGACCTTAAACAAAACCCAGCTGGAACTCGAAAACGAACAAGTACTACTGCGTGACTCGCTCAATGATTACCAAAGTGAACTCACCACCACCATCGAAACTATGAATCGCCAAGCCAATTCCACCCAGCACTTGAAAGACATCGTGCTCGCCAACTACAACTCGTTTCAAGGGATCCAACGCGCCTATCAACTCGGAACGCGCACCTTAACCGATGTCCTCGCGGCCGAAACCAAGCTATTTAACAGCATCCGCGACTACAACAATAATATTTACGATTACGAGTTAGAGCGAATTAAACTACTGACCTTACTGGGGAGCTTCAATCTCGATTTGGTCGCTAACATGCAGTTAGCCATGATCCCGCGTGATGCCAAGGAAGACGTGATTGACGTCTTCACCCGAGGCACACCATGAGCGCGCCATTAATCCCTAAAATCCACTGGTTCGACACCCTTTATATTATTGTGTCGACGTTGGTCACCACCCTGATTGGGCTGGTGCTCCCCTTTTCTATCCTGATCATTTTCGACCGCATTTTGCCCAACCAGAGCACCAACTCCTTGATGCTGATCTACCTCATCATTCTTGGCTCCATCGTGTTGGACTATTTCATCAAAAAAAGTGAAGAGTCTTTAGTTGCGAAAATCGCAGCCAAAACTGAGCATCGACTGATCAGCCGACTGTTCAATGCTATCTGCAATACTGACATTGCAAAATACCGCCAATACAATATCGGCTCGTTACTTGAGCGGGTTTCCGCCGTCCCGGAAATTAAAGACTTTTATAGCGGCGAATCAATAAAAGCCTGGATTAACCTCTTCACCTCATTTGTCACCATCTTATTAATCTATCTCATTAATCCCGCCGCCGGCTGGGTATTGATCGGTGCCTCACTGATTTTGCTCGTGGTCTCGCTATACCTTTCCCGCAAACGTGTCACCTTAATTGCTACCCGCAATGATATCGAATCCGAAGCTAACTCACGGGTAATAGAAATTGTCTCCAACCCGCTGATGATCAAAGCCCGAGCGATGGAATACCGGATTGAAAATTACATGGATGTGATTGTGGAAGATCGGGAAAACAAAAGCGTGGAGTTTGAATCGATTGATGCATCATTCAATCTAATTCTCGGCTTTATTCAAACCATGTCGGTTGCCGTGGTAGTGGTGGTGTGCGCGCTGGCCACGATTAACTTGGAAATTAGCCAAGGGATCATGGCAGCGATTATCATGCTCACCAACCGCTACTTTTCGCCTTACCAGCAAGTCATGCGCTACCTTGGTCGTCTCAAGATGATCAAACAACGGTTACAAACTATTGTCGAAATTGTCGATCTCGAAATAGAAAAAGACGGTAGCGAGCCCCTGCATCATATTCATTCAGTCCAAGTGATCAGCGACTACGTCATGACGTTTAACCCGGGTAAGGTGCATATTCTCACTGGCCCCAGCTCGAGTGGTAAAACGCTGATCTCGAAACATTTATCTATGGATATTTCCAGCGACTACTTTGACATCCGCGTTAACGACAAAGAAATCCACCGCTATCAATACCAAACCATCAAGCAAACGGTGATCCGGATTGATAAAGATAGCGAGTTTATTGAAGGCTCAATTATCGACAACCTCACCTCGTTTCGACCCGAGCTCAATCGCAGTGCGATGAGCTTGTGTGAATCGCTAGGGATCCGCCCCACGATCGATGAACTTAAAGACGGCTTCTACACTGGATTGTCATCGACCACGTTGATCCCGTTTTCACGCCAAGTGCTGTTCACACTGCTCATTATTCGCGCCCTTTTAAGTACAAAGAACATCATCATTATTGATGATCTTGATTTGGTTCACGACCCTAAGCTAGAGCAACTGTTATTAGATGTATGCATCCCCCGTTGCCAAAGCAAATGCTTTATTTTGGCCTCCAATAAGATCCAGCGTGAAGAAAACACCATTCAACGTCACCCCATTTCTGTTGAGATCCCACTATGAGTAACCTTATCGACTTCTCCGATATCGACGCCCGCTTACTCGATTTCAGTGATGATGCATTTCTCGATCACTGTTACCACGCCCCCATCCTAAAGGGACTGTCCTACTTTCTTGTAACCCTGAAATGGGAAGGGACGTCAGCAATCCTCAGTGACGCCTTCACCCGTGATGACGATGACATCGGCTGCTTTAGCGCTACACTCGAAAAGCTGGGCTATCGCTGTAACTCATTAAAACTGAGCTCGGTGACCGAGCTTCCCGACAGCGCCCTACCTTGTCTGATCAAATACCAGCAACTGACGGCAATCGTCCTTCGCAAACAAAATAACACACTGTTTATTTATGACTACGAAAGCGATAATTACTACGAAACCGAAACACCCAACGTTCCTTGCGAGATCAGTTACACCACCAGCTACTCTCAAATTTTCCGCGAGCCACCGCCAGAATCGCAAGATCGCTCAAACTGGATCAAATACGTTTTCTATAAATACAACGATGAAGTCCGCGCTCTGACATTACTCAGCTTAATTATCAACTTGCTTGGCGCGCTGCAGCCTTTCTTTATTATGAGCGTGTACAATTTCGCGTTAACGGCGAGCTCTTCTCGCACGCTATTTTGGATCACCTCATTGGCGGTATTGGTGGGTGTGATGGAGTTTTACTTCAAGCGCTATCGGATGAAAATCCTGAATACCTCGGGGAAGAAACTGGCGCACTTTATCTCCAGCCGAGTGATCGCGAAATTACTCTGGCTGCCTTACGCCATGACCTCCACGGCTGGCGTTTCTTCGCAAATAGCCCGCCTTCGCGATATCGATCAGTTCCGCAAACTCGTCACCGCTGAATCCACGTTGAGCTATTTTGACATGCCATTCGTAGTGATTTTTATCGTTGCGATTTTGGTGATGTCGACTACGGCGGCTATCACTGTGGTGGTCGGTATCGTTTTGATGCTGTGTTTTTGCGTCATCGCGCGGTACTTCTATTCGCAAGCCACCGCGCAAAGCACTCGGGCCAACGCGATGGTCTCTTATCAATGGAACGAATTACTCCGCCATATCCCATCGATTCAAGGGCTGCCCGCCATCAAGGTCATGCGTACCCGTTTTACGGCATCCACACAGCAAAGTATCGACGACTCGGCACAAGTGGCAGTTACCAACAGTAAAATTCAGTCTATCGGCCAAGGACTCATTCAAGCGATAGGGACCACCAGTATTGTAGTTGCCGTCTACGGCGTGATGGATGGCACCTCAGATGCAGGGGCAATGTTGGCGATCGTGATTTTAGTCTGGAAAGCGCTCGGGCCGATCATGGGGATCTACAATTCACTAACCAAGTTCAAGTCTATTTCCGCTGCGGCCAATCAAATCAACGCGCTAATGTCGATCAATGACGACGCGTCAAAGCTCGAGAAAAGCGCGCCGATCCAGCGCTTCGATGGCCATCTTTCCGTCAGCGGGCTCAGCCACCGACATCTTGGCGCAAGTATTGGCTTAACCAACCTCAGCTTCAAAATCGCACCCGGCGATAAAATAGCGATCACGGGTGCACAAGGCACAGGTAAAACGACCCTGCTCTCCATTCTGGCGGGGATCGAAGCGCGTTACCAAGGTAACGTGTATGTCGATGGACAAAATATCAAGCAGTTCAATAACTACCGTTACCGCCGCTCGATTAACTACATCCCACTCGATATGCACTTTTTTGACGCCAGCATCTATTACAATGCGTTGATCTACAACGGTCATTGCACCGAAGCTAGGGTCACAAAGCTGTTCACTAACCTAGGCTTATCACGCTGGTTCCCTGAAGGCGTTCATAGCCAGTTAAACCACCGTACGTTAAACAAATTACCCAATGGTGCCTATCAACTACTACGCTTATGCATTGGGATCAGTGCTAATAACAATCAGTTTGTTTTCATCGATGAACCTTTACTCGGCTGTGAGCATCAGTACGCCCGCCTTCTGTCTCAGTTGTTGCATGAAGAGTTATCGAAATCGACCGTCATTTTTGTCACCGGTGACAAGAACTTAATTGCGAGCGCTTCAGGCTGTCTGTTGCTCGATAAAGACGGTAGTCAGAAGTTCTTTGGCGCGCCCGATAAAGTGATCCAAGCGTAATACCAAGGATGAGTCAGTGGTAGCGACTTAACCTCGAACCAACACCATACATAATTGGCTCGATACAGAGGAAGCTCCGCCCATGAAACTGCTCAATCGGATCTCTATTAAAGCGCGTTTGATTGCCCTGGTGATTTTGCCCTTGGCGATTATTGCCCTCGTCGCTTCCTACGCCGTGCAAGTGTCGCTACAACGCTCAGCGGCCCTATCGGAATTAGATAACACCATCCATCAAGCCAACAACATTGCCGCGCTGTCGCAACAACTCCACCGGATGCGTATGGCTGCGCAAAGTAACCGCACTGATCTCGATAACAGCCTCAGCGACGCAAAGGTGACGCTCGAAGCACTTAGAGCCCACTCCATGCATTGGGATACCACTTTTGCCGATGCCCTTATCGAGATGGAAGCAACGTTAGAGTCGCTTAACGAAACGGATATTGCCGATATCCATATCTGGTCAGACTGGGCGTTTGAGTTACTGATGCAGAAGATGTTTTTCATTGAAAAGCACATTCCTAACAGTGCAATCGTCGAAGTTGATCAGCAAGTTACCGTAATGAACCAGCTGATTTTGCTGCAACTTTGGTCAGAGCAAGAAAGCTGGTTGATCCGTCAGATCATGACCGAAAATCAAACTCAGCTCATGGGTGAACTTTATAAAGCGATCTCGTATCAGCAGCAGATCACCGACCGCTTCCTTGCTATCAATGCCACCGACACCCAAGTTAACTTGTTACTTGACGCATTCTCTAACGACGCGTTCGCCGCTTCCTATCAATTGCGTGAGGCGATTATTGCTGGCAGTTACCCCACAAACACCCAAGATGGCCTGAGCAGTCTTCATCAACGGTTTACCCTTGTTGAAGGGGTGATCCGCGAAATCGTTAACACCTTAGAGCAGGATATCCATCATCAAATAGAACAAACCCAGCTAATGAGTCGTCTACTGATCATCTCAAGTATTGCTATCGTGCTTACCCTGATCTCGATTGGTGGCAACGTTGCATCGCGAGTGATCCGTAAACTCGCCAGCGTTCTCTCCGTAATGCAACATATGGAAAACGACAACAAAGTGCAGCATATTGATGAAGACGGCAACGACGAATTCAGCGCTTTTGCTAAACGTCTAAACCGAGCTATTGATGAAAAAGCGGCAAGTAACACCCGAATAGTGCAAGCCAAAGAAGAAGCCGAAGCCGCCAATAAGGCGAAAAGCGCATTTTTAGCGAACATGTCCCATGAAATTCGTACCCCGCTTAACGGGATCATCGGCATGTCGGGGATCTTGTCAGAAACTGAACTCAACCCGATCCAAAGCGACTATCTCAACACCATAGAAACCTCATCTCAAACCTTGTTGGTGTTAATTAACGATATTCTTGACCTGTCAAAAATTGAATCCGGCAGCCTGACACTCGCCCCTATTGATACCAATATTCGTGAGATTATTTTCGATACCGCGACGATTGTCCTCCCCAAAGCGCGCGAATCAAACTTGGCACTGCATATTGCGATAGATCCCGAGCTGCCGACAACACTGCAAATAGACGACCATCGCTTACGTCAAATTTTGCTGAACTTGATGTCCAATGCGGTAAAATTTACCGCCTCGGGCTCAGTCACAATCAAACTGATCTGCCAGCAAATCGCCGAGGCCAAAGTGCGTCTAACGTTTGAAGTCATTGATACAGGCATTGGGATAGACAAAGCCAAACAACAGGCGATTTTTAAGCCCTTCACTCAAGAAGACAGCTCAACCACTCGCCAGTTTGGCGGTACCGGTTTGGGGTTAGCCATTTGTCACCAGCTGGTCAGTTTAATGGGTGGCGAGCTGGCCGTGCGTTCAACCAAAGGCGAAGGTAGTACCTTCCACTTTACGATTGAAACCGAAACTAATCGCACCTTGATCAGCGCCAAAGCCGCGCCCACTACGTCATTATTCCTGCATAGTGAAGAGCCCAAATTAATCGAGATGATCAAAAAAGAGTGTGATTACCACGGTCTCAATCTGCACTTTTGGTCACAGAGCAGACCATCTCCAACTGCGGCAGACGGCACCACATCAACCAATACCTTAGTTCTGCTCGCCGCATCATCCTTACCAGCATTAGATAAACTGCTCGCCACGCTCGATGATAGTCCGACACCTCTGGTATTGTGCCAGTACCAAGAAGATCTCAGTCAAGCCTATGCCACACGATTTGCAGGCATCGTGACACTCCCGATCCTCGGCGAACGTTTTCTATCATCCTTACGCCAAGCGCAGCGCAATAGCATGACCGCGATAGATCAGGCCTCGACGGCGCCATCGTTGAGCGGACGCATTCTATTGGTCGAAGACAATCCAGTGAATCAAAAGGTGGCGAGTCTAATTTTGAAAAATAGTGGGTATGCCCCGGTTATTGCAAACAATGGGCAAGAGGCCGTCGATATTTATCATCAAGACCGCGACTTTATTGCCATTTTGATGGACTGCATGATGCCGGTGATGGACGGATTTATTGCCACAGAAAAGATCCGTGCTTGCGAAGAAGAAAATCAGCACCGTCACATGCCTATTATTGCGCTTACCGCAAGCGTGCTAGATGAAGATGTTCAGCGTTGCTTTGATATAGGCATGGATGATTACCTGCCTAAACCGTTTAAAAGCGAGTTGCTTGTCAGTAAGCTCCATACGCTGCAGTCAGCGCCCCTCGAAGCGTCTGCAACGCGAACCCAACATGCCAGCGTTCTGTTAGTCGATGATAATCCAATAAACCAAAAGGTTGCTTCGTTAGTCCTTAAAGGTCAGGGAATTAGTTTTGACGTTGCCGCTAACGGGTTAGAGGCGGTGGCGTATTACAAAAACAATCCACATTACTTTGTTATCTTGATGGACTGTATGATGCCCGAAATGGATGGTTTTGATGCAACACGCGCGATCCGTGAGCACGAAAAGCTAAATCAGTTACCACGCACCAAAATCATTGCACTTACCGCCAGCGTGATTGATGAAGACATCCAACTCTGCTTCGCTGCTGGCATGGATGACTATATTCCTAAACCGTTCAAAAAAGAGATCTTGCTGTCTAAATTAGAGCATGAGGAACTTACTCATAGCTAGCCAATATCGCGATAGGAATGGACGAACCAGTCTCAATCTGCTTGATCTGTCGTCGTAGGTTCGGTTATTACATGACTTGCTCTACATCGCTGGGTTGCGTTTTTGGGCCACTGATTTAGCTTTACTCAAATGAGATCTCAATGCTGGATCCAAATCCTAAGTTCAAGTTCAAAAAATCAGCGTTGTGGAGCAGTCGGCTATTTCCACGTCGTTTAACCCTGATCTGCTGCAACCTCTGTGCGATCGCTAGCCTATTTTAGTGCAGTCACTCTCGCGCGACAGCAAATAAATTAATTCCTTCCAACTCGAATAAATAAGCCACACCCGTCACGGTAATGAATGGCTTTATTTCACCATTTTTCATTCGTGTGAGAGCCAACGTATTTATGATTTCAATTGAGCATTAAATAAGACTTATTTTTTACTAATTATTCTTATTATGCATTTACAAAGAGGTATTTAGAACTACGCTTTAAACAATAGAATTATTATCAAGTTATACATGAAAGGAGTCGTGCAATGGCGCTGGCTTTGGAAAAAACTGTTCCCTTTGCATCGATTGCCGCTCTATCTCCATTACTCAGTAAATTTGTCCTAACTGGATTTATTATTATTTCAGCATGGATATCCACGACATTAATTAATTATTCGCAAGTGCTTACGCCTATCTGGCTAACTAGCATGATTGCGGCTATTTTCATTGGCAGTCGGAAAAAACAAGAGTGGCTTTCATTGCTGATCACTGCACTGCTCAGTTACGCGTTCGTCTACTTTTTATTTCTTCCTGTTAAGTTAGTCAGTTTTATTCTGATCCTTAATCACGGCCTCTTTATTGTGGCAACGACCTCTCTAGCAGGCAAGCTCCTGTTTCGTCGAGCGATTTATCGTCACATCCGTTCTTTCTTTACTGGCCTGTGTATTACACTTTTACTTCCTGCCGTCATCGTTGCGACTCTCAGCACGGTGATCATCGTACTTTGGTATAACCATCGTTTTAGTGAATTGTGGTTTGCATGGATGGTCAACGCTGTCATTGGCGGCATTCCCGTCTTGTCTTTAGCGGTGGCCAACTATGTCTATCAGTTAGACAACGAACCCCCCCCAGTTTTTACCGCCAACTGTGTGCTCTCCATTCTCGCGGTGGTTCTGATCACCATGGCAGCTTATAGCAATTTACCCGCGCCGCACCTCTATATTTCGGCCGCGCTGATCCTCTTTGCCACTTTTTCCAGTCTCACCACTGTGTCTGTGTTAATTGCGGTAACCAGCCTCGCCGCCTATGCCACCATTATTCTTAGCCAGCACATCACCACGTCACAGCTTATCGCTTGGGAAAATAGCCAACTGTTCGCCCAGCTATTTTTGACCTTGGTGCCGCCACTCATTTTGTCGGTTTCTCTGACCATTCAGCAACGCCTAAGAAAGCGGCTAAAAACCGTATTTCTGCGCAGTCAAAGCGTCTACAAGAACGCCCCCTTTGCGATGGCGATTTACGACGAGCAAGGCAGCGTTGTTGCCGCCAACGATCAATGCCTAAAACTACTTGGCTACAGTGAAGATGAATTTATCGGCAATACCATCACTCAGCACATCTATCCGGCATCTCAGCAGTATGTTGAGCGGATCACCGACGAGTACTTCTTTTCCGAGTCAGAAAATGCGCGGCTTAAATTTCGCCGCAAAGACGGCTCTCGATTAGAAGTTGATCTCTCTACGCGCCAGTACGCCCATGCTATCGATAACCTGAATCTCACTCTTGCAGTACTTAAAGACGCGTCAACGGAAGCGCAGCTAAGCAAAGAATTAGATCAAGAGCAAAAGCTTTTGGGCGTGACACTCAACTCGATTTCCGATGCGGTGATTGTGACGGATAAGCACGGTAACATTACTTTTGTCAATCCAGCGGCCACCAGCCTGTTTGATTTAAATGCCCACGATCTGATTGGCCATCCGTTCTCACATTACATCTATTTTTCCCAATCCGATGATGTCAGCCCACTGAAAGATCCCATTGCGAGTTGTTTGTTAACTCAAACCCGCTACAACGAAGAGCATTGTCTCTATTTTCAACCTAGCGCTTTAAGAACCATCGATATCGACTTATCTGTCTCCCCCATCTTTAGCAATAAACAGCTCTTGATTGGTACTGTGATGATCTGTCGCGATATCAGTGAGCAACGCCAGTCAGCCAAAGCGATTGAACACTTGGCGAAACATGATGTGTTAACCGGGCTGTCTAACCGCAGCCAGTTAATCGACCGCCTTGAGCATGCGTGCGAGCGCCACCAGCGCAATGAAAGACAATTTGGTTTGATGTTTATCGATCTTGACCACTTCAAACGCATCAACGACTCTCTCGGGCATGAGGTCGGTGATGTGGTACTCACTACCGTGGCATCAAGGCTGCGAAGCACGGTGCGAAAAAGCGACACCGTATCTCGTCTCGGGGGCGACGAGTTTGTTTTAGTGCTCGAAGATCTAGATGACACCCAGAGCCTTGCTCACATTTGTCAAAAAATCCAACGCGCCTTAGCCGAGCCTATTGAACTCGATACCATTGGCTACGTGATCACTGCCAGTATCGGGGTGAGCATCTACCCTACTGATGGCGCTGATCCCACGCTACTGTTACGTCATGCCGACAACGCCATGTACCGCTCCAAACAGCGAGGCAGAGCGCAAAGTGTCTTTTACTCGGAAGAAATGGAAGAAGAGAGCCGTCACCGCCTCGATATCGAACGCTACTTGCGCCTTGGTGTCGAGAAAAATGCGTTTTATCTACAGTTCCAACCTATAGTGCATGGTAAAAACTATCAGCTCGAAGCGCTTGAAGGACGCTGCCAGTGGAGTTCAGACTTGCCACTCCAGTGCACACCTCGCGAGTTAATCCATGTTGCAGAAGAAACGCACCTTATCTTTCCACTTGGTCGCTCACTATTAAACAGCGCGTGCCAGCAACTTAAATTATTATCCGAATACGATCGCAAAGATGTCCGTATCGCGCTCAACATTAATGCATTGCAAGTTAGCGACAATAACTTTGTCGACTCCATTGAAGAGCTACTTGCCTTTCACCACGTTTCAGCCTCTAGCTTTATTTTTGAAATTACCGAAGCGGTACTGATAAAAAACCCAGAGCTCTCGTTAGCTACGGTAAAACGATTACGTGAGCTGGGTGCCAAGATCACCTTAGATGAGTTTGGTACCGGCTATTCCAGTCTTAATTACTTAAAGCTCTTTCCGGTCGATATGATAAAAATTGATCGCACCTTTATTAAAGACATCACCACATCAGAGCAAGATCGCGCGTTTGTTCTCGCCATTTTAGAAATAGCCCGCACGCTGTCATTAGAAGTTATCGCACAAGGCGTCGAAAACGCGAAACAAGCCGACGTTCTAAAAGAGATGGGATGCCACTATCTACAAGGGCGTTATTACACAAAAGCTTGGGTTAGTAACCCTTGGCAACTCGATGACAGTGCGCGCCGGATGGCAATGCCTTTATCAAATCGATAAGTAACAAACCAATAGCCAGCCAAAGTCGCAATTAATAGCACTAAAGGTACACCGCTAAGACAAGTAAATACCAAAGTCACCGGAATACGATAGTTAACAATTGGGGGAGTCGGTTAAATAAAACAGAAGGCGAGATTTAAAGCGAAAAAAACCCTGCCGACAATGGGAAGGAGTACGGCAGGGAGGTTAGGAACGGGTAAATTTGCTGTAAACAACAATTTAGGCCTGTAAAATGCCTTACTGCCCGCCTAATCGCAATATATCTTTCGGTATTTTTTGGCGGAGCGAGAGGTGAGTCGAAATCAAACTGTAATATATGATTTACGCAATACAATACTCATAAACAGGTAAAAAAGACCATTTAGAACCCCTAACAACCACATTAAATGCCACGAAAGGATAATTTGACACTGTGGATACGTAATGAGAAATAAAAAAGGCAGTATCAGAACGCAAAAAGCTCAACACCTTAATGAAAATTAACACACAATAAAGAGAGCAATCTCTCAATTTTTGAGTTATCCTACATTCCATAGTCAGTCACTGGAAACGAGTAATGAATCTATCTGCCGATCTTATCGCGCAAATCAGCCAATACGATGCTGAAAAGCGATACCAATTTCTGCTTAAGCACGTAGTACAGCAACAAGAGATTTGGATTCTGACGGACGAACATGGCTGTGTCATGCTGAACACTGAAGACGAAGATTGTGTGCCAGTATGGCCAGCAGAAGAGTTTGCTAAACAGTGGGCAACGGATGATTGGGCTCACTGCCAACCACTAGCGATCAGTATGAAAGACTGGCGTCAACGTTGGGTTCCGGGCTTACTAGACGATGAACTCTCTGTCGTCGTTTTTCCATTAGGTGAGGAAGCGGGCCTGGTTATCTACCCAGACGAACTGGATGATGATCTTTACAAGGCAGCGAAAAAAAGTAAGTAAAGCTGTAAAACAATTTTTAGGAAGGCACAACAAGGATGAGCGAGACATTCATGAGCACGTTACGAAATAATCCAGATAAAATCGAATTTAACGACGTGATCAACTACATCGAAGAGCATTTTATCTATACACCAACCAAGTTCAGCAATGGTGTTGATGACGATCGTATCGTTAACCCAGCGGGTACTAACGAAGGTTCGTGCAAGATTTTTGCTTTCGCAAAGTTAGAAGGTCTGACTGAGGAACAAACACTGGCGTGTTTCGGCCGCTTTTACCGCGACGACGTGCTAGCCGATCCTGAAGGCGACAACCACGCAAACATTCGCACTTTTATGCGCCATGGTTGGACAGGGATCGATTTTGAGGCTAATGCCCTGGCAGATTCGGAGCAATAAGCTCACTGTCAAATGCGTATTAAGAAATAGGCACCGTTATCGGTGCCTGTTTTGTTTTACAAATATCACGACGCTGTCTTAGTTACGACTCGATCTGACACCTCAACTCAATCATCAAGCGGTATCCGCCCTTCCAATGAATACGGTCCTTCATTGTGATTGCTATCATAGGTTGGCGCTTGCGACTGACGTAACTTCTCCACTTTGGCTTCCAACGACTCCGCCATCGCGAAATCACCTTCGGCAAAGGCCAGATAGATCTGTTGTTCCAGATCGGCAATTCGTTCCGCGTTACTCATACCATTCCCTCCCACACAGGATGACAGATAACGACGCTACTCTTGAAGTGTAGTGAAAACCTCAAACAAGGGTCAAACCAGAATCAAGCAAGCGCGATATGGCGGGCTGTGCCCTCTGCACATCTCTCTGGCTACACAGCGTTTCATGCTGAATCGATTTTCACCTTACTCCCAAGTAACCGCCCTGTTGTTGTTACGCGCCGAGGTCAGCAATTCGATCAATGGGATGGCACGTAATTTCAGACTGATCGGCGGCTCTTGCTGCTCTTCTAAATGTTCTTCTTCGTATTCGTAATATTCGTAATCGTGTTCGGTTGGCAGAGCTTGCACCGCTTTTTGCAGTGTATGTAGAACTTGCTCAACGTCCTCTTGCTCAATAATACCTGGCACGATTTGGCGAACGCCCATCAGCTCCATCAACTCATGAGCAACGGCATTAAACATCATTACATTCGCATGGTTCTTAGTTTTAAACGTTATCATCTATTGCTCCTGTCAAATCTGCCTACGGTTCACATAGCTGGCGCTGTAGTTGTCACTATTCACACTGCCGTTCTAGCAGTATCTAGCAAAACATCCCTGCACGTTGTGTCATTTATAAATTAGTCAGATGGTTGCACATTTGCAATCCTCGACACAAGCGCTAACCATTCAATCACCCGGAGATATGAAGCTTACGTTACCCTCGCGCAGTAAGGCCATCATGTCTCAGCCAATACCGAGACCTATACCACACCGTACCCGCATAAAAAGCCACACTATCCACGCTAGAGCCCGACAAGATTACAGAGAACACTAACCATTCCATGAACGTCACAGCACCGTAAACTTCGCTAAAAAATGTACAAAACATACAACAAAGGCATGATAAGAGGCGAGTTTAACAACTTGACAACAGAGTCACCAATCGTTAGCATTTTCACAGAATATTTTGCACACTAAACATTCCAAACCAAAAGGATATGACAGAATGGTTACTAACAACAGTGACTCAGACTGCTCTACTACCAAGGGAAAGAGTACGTTTCACTTCCGAAAACCGGTAAGCGAAGATGGGTATTTTATTCACCAGCTAATCAACCAATGCCCTCCGCTAGACACCAACTCAGCCTACTGTAATTTCTTACAAACTACGCACTTTAGAGACACCTGCATTGCCGCTGAAGATGAAAATGGTGATATCGCCGGCTTTATCTCTGCCTATCTTGTTCCTAGCTCACCTGACACCCTGTTCATCTGGCAAGTCGCCATCGCAGAGCCTGCGCGCGGAAATGGTTTAGCTTCAAAAATGGTAGCTAAATTATTAGAGCGCGAAGAAACCAATGCCGTCACTCGCGTCGAAACTACCATTACCAAAAACAATGACGCCTCTTGGGCACTGTTTCGCAAGCTTGATCGTCAAAACGGCAATCGCGGCGAAACATCCGTGTTTTTAGACAAAGAAACTCACTTCCAAGACAAACACGACACCGAATATCTTTATCGCATTCCTGTCGACGCCTAAGGTCTAACAACGTGGTTTAGCACCCTAACTGCTGCGCCTTATCAGCGGTTTTATCGGCACTGAATGATGCGGTGCTAAACCAAGCTATTCCCTACTGTTTCTTTCTGCTGCTCTGTTGCGATCAGCGCTGAAATTGACCACTTCGTAAGAAGTGCAGTGTCTGCTCAATGACCACGTCGTCGTCCATGATAAAAGTGTGGGTTTCTTCTACCACTATGTGATCCCGCATGCCCGCCACTTTCGTGCTCTCCACCGATACTTTGCCATCGTTAGGCTTAGGCATCATCGTAGCCAAAATTGGGTTAAACCAGCTCTCGTTACCTGCAATGATCCCCGTGTCAAAATTAACCGGCCCTAAGCTGTTAGGCATACTACTCACCTCAACACCGAGTTGATTACCCGCTGGCCCATTAATCCAGTGATAGAGCGTCATATCGCCCAATGTATTGACGATTTCACTGCCCTGATTAGGCGGCGCGAGCATCACGACTCGCATCCCCTCTTTCACCGGATACTGCGAAAAATAGTAGCGAACGAGAATACCGCCGAGGGAATGGGTTACGAAATGAATGTTCTCGGCCTCACCACACTGTCTAATTGCGTGTTGAATTGTGGGGATCGCCAGCGCTTCAATGGTGTCCGATCGCGAGTCGTACCCTTGGTTAACCACCTTATAGCCCGCTGCCGACAATTCTTGCGCCATTGTGCTCATCGAGCTTGGTGAGCGGGCTAAACCGTGTAGCGTAATAACACATTCTTGCGCCAGCGCCGAGCCGCTCAACGCAATGAGAAGTGCAACTGTCTGTACCGCCCTTGTGGCACTCCGAGCCGCCGTGCGTCGCGTAATGGCAAAGCCAGTATGTGTTTGATTTTTTTGTTTTTGATTTTGTTGCATCGTCCGAACTCTAACCTCACTGATTGAACTGCCACCTCGTCATTTAATTATCAAATGAACGCTGTTTTTAATTATGCCCGCGATGGACTTTCAAGGAAACGGCACCATCGTGCCTATCCACGTTTCTGAGGTTTAGATAACAATTCATCTGTAAGCGACTGCAATCGAACAGAGTGTAACGATTTGAATCGCGATTTCCGCTTCTACCAATAAGAAGCGTCGAGTCAGTGATCAACGGCAATGAACAGCAACCGGTGAAAGATTGCTGCTTAGTGACAAAGAAAACACTGCTAAACGTTTTAGCCGATATAATTATCACTAGCCTTTACGGTGATATTCAAATGCTTCCCCGTTGGAGACGGCTATGTTTTGGATTCTTACCAAGTACCTCACCACCGCCGCTATCGTTGTGCTGATATCAGAAGTCGCTAAACGCAGCGACAAAATCGGCGCGTTGATTGCGGCTCTGCCGACCGTCACCTTATTGGCCTTAATTTGGATGTATATCGAAGGACAAGGCCACGAGAAGCTCTCTAATCACGCCTTTTACACCTTTTGGTACGTGTTACCGACGTTACCTATGTTCTTGTTGTTCCCTTTCCTCTTAGCCCGCTTTTCATTTTGGCCGACCCTAATCATTTGCATCGGCATTTCAATCCTTTGCTTTGCGTTTATTGCATGGGTCGCAAAGTCACTGGGGATCTCGTTACTCTAACGGCCAGTTGATTTACGCTAGGTTGTCATGTTGTTGATAGACAATAAACCCAAAGCCATGAATTGAGTTGAAGAATGCCGATAGACATTGACAAGCAAAAAGAGAAATTTGAAAGTTTTATGCAGCAACGCCCTATCGTTTTAGAAGAATTCGCCCACAGTTTGGGGTTTTCTGAGCCTCACGAAATTTTGGAAGACCCCATTTCCTTCCTCAATCCACTCAACCGCTGGTTGTCCGATAAAGAGATCCCGTTAGATACCCGAAGTTGGTTGATTGCCCGTTTAGGCTATTTCATCGGCGATGTGTTTGTTAAGCAATACCAAGGCCAATGGCAAGTGTGTGAAGAGAGCACTTCGCCCTTCTATGGCCACTATGTGGTTAGTCAATTCGCTCACAAAGAAGGCGCAATCATCTCACCGCTAGATGTCGCCGTTGAGCTCGTCCTTCAGCCCATTGGTCGCTCCTTACTAAATGCGATTGAAACCATAGAAAACGATATGACAACCGCCTAGTGACGCGATGCGGGTGACCATGCGCTCTACCCGCATCTTTGGCTCGATTAACCAAGGTTAAGGATGGCGAAATCTTAGCCTAAGTGCAGTAAAACTGCGGAGGATAAGTCACGAAACAGGCTCTCAGCGACCTTGGTCATAGATTCATGTCACTTTGTTCATCAAACACTTAGTGTCTTTGGGTTTTTAGGTTACTCTACGGCATATTTATGTCTTTCGACACCTTCTCTCCATCGTTGCAAAGAGGAAAGTATGCTCAGCAAATTCCGGGGGCTGATTTCAGCGTCATCAAACCTATCACCACTATTGGGATTACACCCATTTAAGGTCAGATACCCTGCCAACGAGCAAGAATACCTCGCGCTAACAACTAAACCACTCTCTGAAGACGCCGAGTTTGTTATTTACCTTTACGAATACATGCGTGAAGTAAATAGCAAACCGCATTGGCATGTCCCTCTAGTCACATGGCAACACCTGATCAATGAAGATAAGCGTGGATTGCTAATGCTTGCATTTCATATGCATTGGTTTGATGGGCAAGTGGCGCAGACCCCAGAAATTGCAGAATACCTTGACGCTTTAACGCACGACGACAACCAAGAAGCCATCGCTCGCGCCGTGCATTGGTTTGAAGCGCAAGCAGGAAACCATCCAGACTTAGCCCATATTGCCGCTGAGTTGTATATGGATGGGATCGGTGTAGATATCGATTTCGATCATGCGCTTTCGCTTATTACACCTCATGCAAAAGCAGGTGTTGACCGTAGTATCCGACTCGGTGTTTATTGTCTGACTTATCACCCTCACACCCCAGATATTGATAGCGCTATTCGATGGTGTTTACGGGGAGATATTCTCGGTGTCACCAGAATCCAGTCAACGCTTGGCTACCTTTTTCAAGAGTTTAAGAATGACCCACAGCAAGCGATTACTTGGTATGAAAAAGGGGTAGAACTCGACTGTGCACAATCAATCTATCGCCTTGCCAATTTGCTGTTAGAAGACAGTGAATTTCAAGATCTCAAGCAAGTCGAAGTTCTTCTACGCAAAGGCTGTGATCTCGGCGACCCAGAATGTATGTGGGCTTTGGCGAATTTTTATGAACACAGTGAGCCTAAAGATTTCGCTCAAGCTAAGACGTGGTATCAAAATGCCATAAAGCACTACAACAACGATATTCTAAGCATCTGTGACGCAATGGAGCGCCTAGGTTGTCTTTACCGCAATGACAATGAGCTCGAACAAGCCGTGTCTTGGTTTACGCAGGCGGCCGAGCTTGATAGCGCCTTTAGCATGCGCTGCCTTGGCTATATGTATAACGCAGCGCCTATGCTTGACCAATCAAAAGCCCGAGAGTGGTTTGAACGCGGCGCTGCATTAAGCGACGCGGCTTGTTTCCACGAGCTTGGTAGGCTTGAAGAGCAACCTGATGGCAATCCATCCCTGGCTGTAAAACACTTTCAGCGAGCTGGAGAACTTGGCGCCAAAAAGAGCTACATTGATCTGGGTATCCTTTATCAATATAACGAAAAGCTGCGAGATATCGAAAAAGCCATCGAGTGCTACCACAAATCTGAGATCCCTGAAGCCTTGTACCTAAGCGCAACGGCTTATTTAATGACATCACCTATTCGGTTTGATGAAGCCATTGCTGCGGCCACAGAATCCATTGAAGCAGGCGTCAATGTCGATAAATGCCAGCACTGTCTTGGCAGGATCTACCATTATCGTTCTGATCGCCCTGATCTAGAGCAGGCTATTTATTGGTATGAACAAGCTGCAAATAACGACTACACCAACGCGTTTTATGAGCTTGGCAAAATCTATGCTCATCATGAGCAGTTCAAAGATATCGACAAAGCCATTTACTGGTTAGAGCGCTTAGAGGCGTACGGTGAAACCGCGTTCTATAGCAAGCTGGCGCATTGTTATGGTGAAAAAGGCGACATTCACAATCAAGTCGCTTGGTTGCACAAAGCGGCAGAGGCAGATGATAGATCTGCGTGGTGCTTACTGGGTCGGCTTTATTTGTATAACTCCGACGTGAAAGATCTTGATGCCGCTTGCCATTGGCTGACGAAAGCGGCAGACGATGGCAATGCAGACGCGATGTATTCAATGGCAGGACTCCATTACTGCTTAGGCGAAAAGGAGAAAGAGCTCGAGTGGCTAACCAAATCCGCCAACGCCAATCACACCTATGCCATCAGAAAGCTTGCCAGTATCTACCGCAAATGCTCTACCGATAACGACAAAGAAAATGCGGTTTACTGGCTAGAAAAAGCTGGAGAGACGGGTGATGCCAACGCCTATTACTCTCTAGCCTGTCTCTATTACCGTGAAGATCATCGCGACGCCAAAGAGCAAATTAAGTGGTTTGGTAAAGGCGCAGCGATGGGATGCGATCGCTGTCATCATCAGCTTGGCTGGATCTATCGCTTCGTTGAACACTGTAAGAATGCCGACAAAGCGCGTCATCACATTATCGAGGCTTGTCGCTTGGGTAATAAACGTGCCCAACGCTTACTCGGTGATATCAAAATGAAGGAGTTTTACGATAACAGCGATGCCTCCGCCAAACGTGATGCCATGCGCGCTTACCAAATAGCGGTCGACGACGGTGATATTGAAGCGATGTATTTACTTGGTCATGCCTATCGTTACGAACCAACACAAAACATCGAAAAATGTAAGCAATATTTCACTATGGCCGCAGAACAAGGCCATGAAAAATCGGCTGAACAACTTAAGCAACTGGCGCTGTTTGTCGATGCCAAAACTGAACGTCTACTCGCTCATTTGAACGAATTCATGGGTATCGACGCCGTTAAAGAAGAAGTGGCCAACCTTTCGGCCATGGTCAAAGCCAACGAGATGCGGGCAAAACGCGGCCTGTCGATCACCGCGCCGCGGCTTAACTTGGTATTTGCTGGCAACCCTGGCACCGGCAAAACCACCGTGGCGCGCAAACTGGGCTTTATTTACAAAGAGCTTGGACTGATCAAACGTAACCATGTTGTCGAAGTGAGCAACCAAGACTTCTTTGGTAACTACGATAAAGGCGGTTGGGCGGAAGATAACTTCAAAGAGGTCATTGAGCGTGCACGCGGCGGGATCTTGTTTATTGATGAAGCTTATCAACTGCTCGCACGTGAAACCAGCGGCAAAAACATTATCAACCTACTGCTGCAAACCATGGAAAACGAGCGCGATAACCTGATGGTGATCGTCGCGGGCTATCCCGACGAAATGAAAACCTTTATTGAGTCGAATGTCGGTCTAAGCTCGCGTTTCAATAAGTGGATTGAGTTTAGCGACTTCACCGCCGCCGAGATGAAGTCTCTGTTTGTGCAGCTGGCGCGAAAACGCGGTAGTCGCCTTTCCCGTGATGCCGAAACAACGCTATCAGACTACTTTGAGCAAGTCACCGCGCAGCGCGATCGCCACTTTGGTAACGCGCGTTTCGTTGAAAACTTAATCGATTCTGTGCAGCGCCAAACCGATATTCGCGCGATCCAAAGCACTGGCAGTATTGAACTGATTGAAAGTATCGATATTTATCGCGCCACCAATACTGGACCGCGCTACGACAATCATCATAAAACCGCCGTCGCCACCAAATCCGATCCCGAAGCTGAGCTGGAATCACTCATTGGCCTCAGTGCGGTGAAAAAATCGGTGAAAAAGCTCAACGCACAGATCATCAATGAACAGCGCCGCAAAGCAAAAGGACTCGAGCAACTGGCGTCAACCAGCATGCACATGGTCTTTACCGGCAGTCCGGGCACAGGTAAAACCCACGTTGCCCGTCTATTGGCACAGATCCTTCACAGCAAAGGTGTCATTGCCAAAGACACTGTAGTGGAAGTCGCGCGCCAAGACTTAGTGGCAGGCTACATCGGTCAAACCGCGATAAAAACCCAAGAAGTGATCGATAAAGCGATGGGCGGCGTGCTGTTTATTGATGAAGCCTATACCCTGTCTAAAAACGAAAAAGGGAACGATTTCGGCCAAGAAGCAATTGATGTCTTGCTTAAAGAGATGGAAGACAAGCGCGATCAATTCATCGTGATTGTCGCAGGCTATGAAGATGATATGCAGTCATTCTTACTCAGTAACGAAGGCTTAAAACGTCGCTTCAAGCAATTCTTGCACTTTGATGATTTTACTGGCGAAGAGCTGGTTCAAATCCTCCAACGCTTGGCCAACAAAGGCGGCGACACTTTTACGCCTGCACTGGAAACTGCACTGATTGAGCTGATGACCCAATGGCGAACAAGCTACGGACAAGGCTTCGGCAACGCTGGCTCCATTCGTAACTTGTACGAGTCGTTGGTGGAAGCACGCTCGCTGCGCTTGATGGAGATGGATGATCCAAGCGAGGAAGAGCTATCGACCTTTGAACAAGCTGATTGGGACGAAGCCGTCGACGGCCTGTCACGCTTTTGAACCACTTGCTAAATGAACGCCTTCACCAATAAAAGGCGTTCATTAGCGCAGCGAGTACGCAAAGCGACTAAACACATGGGGCATTTGCCCCATTTTTTCGTCTACATGATCTTTTTGCGTCGGCATTATCTTTCTCGGAAAAAATCAATGAGATTAACTCGTAGTCAGCTTCAATAAATGTTATCGAAACATCTATACCCAAGTAACCTCAAGGTGCTTGGGTATATAGCGGTAATTAATTCCTAATTCCTCATCCTAATAAAAGCGTCAAAATAAATAATCAATGAGAAACAAATAAATAAATTAACAGTTTTATTTAAAGACAATTTTAAAACACACCACAAAGATAAATAAGCGTTAGATACCTAAGATCACATTTAAAAAAGATTAATTAAAAATCACGAAATTAAATCAAAAACCAGTAACAAGTTACCATACCGGAACACTGATTTATAAAATAACCTTTCCATGAGAATTGACGAAAACTTAAAAAATAACGCTAACAGACGTTATTAACGTTAATTCTAAACTAAGTCATTGGATTTTAGGCAAAAGACAGAAAGGATTAACTCAATGAAATTTAATATTATTAGAAATGTTTTTTTAGCATCAGCGCTATTATTGCTCGTTGGCTGTGGAGCAATGCAAACGGCAATGAATAAACAAGATCTCGTGGTCGAGTCTCAACTTTCCTACTCTATTGTGCTGGAGCCCGTCGCACCGGTAAAACGTATGGTGTATGTTTCCGTTCGTGATGTGACCGGTAATGGGATGCGTCGCGGCATGATGGATCAGTTGAAAGCCAACTTAATGCAGGAAGGCTTCGTGGTCACCGATGATCCAGAGCTTGCCAACTTCATGTTAAACGCCACCATTGTTCAAGCCGGTAATACCTCTAAAGAGCAAGCGTACGGCTATTTGGAATCTGGTTTTGAAGGGGCGGTGCTAGCGGGTGGTACTGCTGCGGTTCTC
This sequence comes from Thaumasiovibrio occultus, assembly GCA_019703815.1. Classification (GTDB taxonomy): domain Bacteria; phylum Pseudomonadota; class Gammaproteobacteria; order Enterobacterales; family Vibrionaceae; genus Thaumasiovibrio; species Thaumasiovibrio occultus. Next base: position 907,474 of record AP023053.1, read on the forward strand.
GGTGCTAACCAAGATACGAGTTTAGGGTTAGGCTTGGCTGGCGCTGCGATCGGTTTTCTCGCTGATACTATGGTGAGTGACACCTACTACACCTTTGTGATGGACGTGCAAATGCGCGAGCGCCCAATGGACGGCGATAGCATTGCCAACTCAACACGCAATGCCAGCGTTCGCGCCCAGTCATCAAACAATACAGCAACGGCCTCCAGCAACCGCAGCAGCGTTTCTCGTGGCGACAATTACAACTGGATTGTGTACGAAACCCGTATCGTGACTACCGCCAACAAGATGAACCTGAAAATGGAAGAAGCGATCCCGGCTGTGCAACAGAAAACCGCCCTTAGCCTCACTGAGCTTATGCTTTAATCACTATTTCTAGCGCCTTGCTCGCACGATCTTCCAGCTCGCACTGTAGGTGCGAGCTGTTTCCTTAGCCTGTAACCTGACACTCCTTCGTTCCTTTCTACATGCCTTATGCTGCGTGTCTTATGCTACGTGACTTGTGACTTCTCAGCTGCACCAGAATGACTGGCTGGCTCTGCTATCCTATTCTTCCTTCTTGCTTACTGCTATTCAGCGTTGCGCCGCTGCATCACTATTTAGCCATTGCTCTAACGCCTCACCAGTACAATGCGCGTTGTCCTGCTCGCAAGCGAGCCTTAGCTGCACCAAGCGTTGCTGTAGTCGTAAGTAGCGCGCTTCAGGCAATCGGCTTTTCGCAAACTGCAGTGCGATAACATCAGCCAGCAACTCGATCCGTTGAAAATAAGCGCGATACTCTGACGGCGATCGAAATAACTGTGCCCCCATCGACGAGACTTGATCGCCCGCAATAGCATGTGCCATTTCGTGGAGCATGATCAGCGCAACCAAATCGTTTTCGCTGCTCTCATTGACGGTGAAGCGCTCTCCCCTCGCTAAACCTGATCGGTGTTGTTTTCCTTTTAACGCAGTGAGCTGGTGAGCTTGAGGCGCGAACGCTGCGACATCAGCCCGATCGACCACAATAACGTTGGCTAAGCGGTGCATCGGGCGTAGAGGATCCCGTAACAAATAAATGCGACTACCCCGACGGCTATCTCTTATCAATGCGATGCCAATCGCCTCGATAACTTCTTCATTGTATTCACTTAAACAGTTTGACGCAGTGACAATAGTGTTTATTTTGTCTCGCGTTAATATATGAAGATTATGGTATTGCTGAGAAAAAACCAAATAACATTGATCATCGAAATAAGAAGAGTTAAAGCTAACGCCACCCTTATTCCTTAAAATTGAAACAATACGTTGCGTATCTTGCCACGATTCCTCACTGCTATTATCAATAAACGCTGAAAAACCAGTATCAAATTGAATTGCAAGTTGCGAATTATTCTCTCCTTTTGCGCACGCTTGAAGAAATGTCATAAAAAATAACATTAAGAGACAACGAATTAGCATTTCTCGCTCTCCACTTGCTGCACTGATTTAATGCATTTGCAAATGAAGCGCCAGAATAAAATTACATTTTATCAATACCCAAGTAAGCTCAAGGTGCTTGGGTATATAACGCGGGTTATGTAAATAAAGGGAAAGGTATTATCGCCGACCCGTCGATAGACTGGCGTAAAAGCGCACCGCCGACCCAAACATCACAAGGGTCGGCTGCGCAATCGCTATTTGCTAGCGGATGTTTAAATCGACAATCACGGGATCGTGATCCGACGAGCGGTAGGGATCGGGGCGATACCAATCACGCTGTTGCTCAACGGTTTTATATCGCGCTGAATAACCTAACGCGGGCGGTTCATCCGCGTTAATATGCCATTCGCTATAGCCTATCAACTCATCAGCGAGTTTATTATTCACAAAGGCGTAATCGAGTTGCCCTCGCGCCCCTTTAAATACGTAGGTATATGCTTGCTCAGCGCCCATCACTCGCTCTGCGCCTTGATAACCACCTCGCTCTATCACGCTGATCGGATCTTCTTTGGCGTAAGCGTTAAAATCGCCCAGCATGATCACACGCTCGCCGGAGAAATCACTGCGTGTCCACTCAACTAATGCCTGAGCGGCACGCGTGCGGGTGAGATTACAATTACCTTGCCCGCCGACCGCAGTGTCGTCATCGCCTTCACCACAGCTCGAGCCTTTCGATTTGAAGTGATTGACCACCACCACAACCGTTTCGCCATTGGCTAGATTGAACCGCTGCGCTAATGACGGGCGATTTCGTTGATCGTCAAACAAAGGTCGTCCTTGCGGATCTAGCGTGGTGTTCGCCGAATTAAGAATAAACGGAGCGCCGTTTGCGGTGACCACATCATTGCGATACAACAGGCCGACCGTAATCTCATCGCTGCCAAGTCTGGTCTTACTAGAGGCGAACGTCCACGACTCACCACTTTTTTGTTCAAGCGCCGACGTTAGCTGTGCAATCGCCGATTGACTCGAAAAACCATCGTTTTCGATTTCCATCACCGCAAAAATGTCAGCATTGATTTGCGCCATCGCAGCGACCAACTTATCACGCTGGCGTTCTAATTCCGCCTTATTTTGCGCGCCGCGCTGCGTCGGAAATCCGCCACCTTCGCCATTCCCATTGAAGAAATTCAACACGTTGAACGACGCGACGCGTAAGCTATCCGCAGGCTTAGTCGGGGGCGCTTCCCCTCGCGGGTTGGTTGCTGCAAATTGTGGTGTTTTCGTGGGCACGACACGGTATTCATCAAAACTAAAATATAACGGGCCTTCCGCGTACTTTAGGGTATCGCCGACACGCAAGGTGTTCTCTGCGCTAAGCTGCGGTGAGGGAAAGACAACCTGCGGCGGGTTTTGCTCGGTACTGCCATCATCAAGGTAGATTTTGTTAACGCTGTTTCGCGCAGCGACGGCTTTCGCCTCTTCCCCCGGCGACGCCACTTGCGTTGGCACAGAGCGCAAGCCGTTAGCCAGCATGACCTCGCCATAACGGCCTAAATGATAGACATCATTTACAGTGAGCCCTTGCAATGAAACCAGCATACCTTCCAGAGCCTCTAAATCATTACTCGTTTGCAAGGGAAGTTGCACTGCCGTTGGGGCAGGAAGCGACATCCGGCCGCATTGACGCCATTCGCTCAACGCACTGAGTTGGGTGTTGCGGTAAAATTCACCGACTTGCGCGGTTAAACGCACTCTCATTCCTTCACTGACGCTGACAGTATCTCCTTTGTCGTAGACAAAAATACCGTCCGATGTCGCGGGATCGCCATCTCCGCCATCTTGCAAATAAAAGCCATGTTGTGCCGGCACTACAGCGGTTACCACGCCTTCTAGCGTCACAAACTCGCCTTCAAGGGGAGAGGTTGCGCCCCGCCCTTGAATTTCACTGATGGAGGTCGCACTTTCACCGCAGGCGGTCACCGCTAATGGCGCTTCATCACTCGCCATATTACAAGCAGTTAGCGCCGCTATCATGGGTAGCAAACGAAGGTCTAAATGAGTGTTTCGCATAAGCATACGTCCTTGACTGCAATCACATTGACCTCAGGTATACCTTTTAAGCCAAGTAACGACAATCCACCGAACTGTAAGTCTGTGATCCTGCTCGGGAGTATCTGGCAGGTTAAGCCAATGTCTAACGTGGATATGACAAAGGAGCCGAAGCTCCTTTAATGGTAAGAAAGAAACTGTTAGCGCCCTATGAGCCCTAAGCGCAATTCCGGATATTCCGTTTGCTGTGATAGCCAGATCCCGATAAAAGCGCGATTCATTTCAATATCTTCCGAATGCGCTAACAGGCGGTCGTCCAACCAGAACTCGCCTTTACCGTCTTGTTTGAGATAGAAGGTAATGGCGTCACCCTCTCTGACATCCGGCCAAATTGGGCTTAGAAAGGCTATCCAATCTCTGCGTTGCCCGAGCGGATACCCTAATTTCTTCCACTGCTGCTCGGTGGCTTCGACTAAGCGTTCACTGGGAATATTGCGCAGGTAAGTAATAGTCAGTGCGAGTGACTCTTGCGCTGCATATTCTCCGCTCGGGGTACGTAGCTCAGAGTTATAGACTTTCCAAAATCCCCAGGTCAGCTGGGCTTTACCAACGACAGGCCAAGCGCGCCATTCTGAGGCCATCGCCCCACTCTGGGCACCAACCGCCAGTAGCAAGACAAGAAAAAAGATTCGATAATTCATCATGTTTCATCCATTGTTACGCACGTGATCCCTAGTCCATATGGGCCTTGCTTTCGCTGATATAATCTGGCGCAGCAAAGCTTGACCACCAGTGCAGCATGGTACAGAACACACACCAGCATCCAAATACTACCGCCAGCGTGGATGGTAAACTCAACGGCAGTGATACCGCCTCTAAGGCAAATCCCGCGTAGTAACTGCCTGTCGCAGCGACGGCCATCACCGGCACAAACTGCCACGCCGGAAAGCGTGAGATTACCGGCAGTAAATACCAAAAGAAAATGCCAAAACCGGCCCAAAGGGCACCAAGCCACAATGGCATCCAAGGTGTGGCAAACACGAACACCCCTTGCCAGATAAGCAGGCTATCCATGGTGATCCCAAGTACCATAATGCCAAGCACTGTCGGTAAGGATTTCGCACGCAAAAAGCTGTGCACGCATAACGCCGGTAAGGTGATCCATAGCGCTCGCTCTTGGCCAATGACACACAAGGCCCAAAACACATTGAACAGCAAAGAAACTAAAATCAGACTTCTCGACATGTGAATGCCCCTGTGTAACGAGTATTGCAGATCCTATTTATGCTCTAACGCGAATTACGCGTTGATACATGGCTGCTCCAGCGCAAGGCTCGGTGTTCAACGTAGCTATTGTTAGGACATCTCTTGCGATGTTTCTTACGATTTCTCTTACGACATCAGCTGCTTTACTACATTAGTACTTTGTACGGCGGCAGCCCCTGCCTTGGTTCATTTCACAGGCGCCGTGTTTTTACCAAACGTGGCTGTAGCACAAGCGTGTTTGCTCCAGTAACTACCCTCACGCTAGTCAGCTAGCATGGCTCGTTAAGGCCAACACACATGTTGCCCAAACGTTAAACAATGTTAATTATGGCGCTATTTGTTGGCAACCGAAAACCGCATTCACTTAATCCGAATGTGAAGCCGCACTCTTTCCGCTCCGCCAAAATCGTCGCAGAGTATTACCAAACCCAAAATAAAGTGACGAAGCCATGTTAACTTCGCCGCTAGAGCCTCGCTAGCTTCGCCATTGGGGGCGCGTCGCCACCAGCTGAACTGTACTGATGGTGCGCTCTCTAAACCCGCCCTCACAGTAACTCAAATAGTAACGCCACATCCGCGAAAAGCGCTCGTCATAGCCCAACGCATGGATCATCTTGCGGTTTTGCATAAACGCCTCATGCCAGTCGGCCAAAGTACGAGCGTAATCTAATCCCATGTCGTAGATGTCGCGTACCACAAAGTCGCTGCAGCGGGTAAAGGTATCGCTCAGCTTGGTAATGGACGGCAAAAAACCACCGGGGAAAATGTACTTCTGAATAAAATCAACGTTGCGGCTGTAGCTGTCATAACGCTGATCCGCAATGGTGATCGCTTGGATAGCCATCACGCCTTCTGGTTTAAGTAACGACTGGCATTTTTCAATGTAGTTTTGCAGGAACTCTTTTCCGACCGCTTCAATCATTTCAATCGAAACCAGCTTGTCGTACTGGCCGGTTAGATCGCGATAGTCATCAAGCAACAAGGTGATCCTATCGCCAAGCCCCTCTTCGGCAACTCGGCTCGCTGTCCACTCGTACTGCTCTTTCGATAACGTGGTCGTGGTAACGCGACAACCGTAATGTTTTGCCATGTGTATCGCCATTGCGCCCCACCCGGTACCGATTTCAAGTACATGATCATCAGGGGAAATATCGAGCTTACGGCACAAGCGATCCATCTTGTTGATTTGAGCTTGGGCCAAGTCATCATGCGGATGGCGGTAGATCCCCGCAGAATAGAGCATATTGGCATCAAGAAATTGGCAGTAGAGCGCGTTCCCCAAGTCATAGTGCGCTTCGATATTTTCTCGCGCCTGACTCAGTGTATTGCGGCGAAACAGATGGGTGAGCTTGTTACCAATTTTGGTCAGCCAACTCATCTTAGTTTGAATACTATCGACCGTCCCCAAATTACGCGCCATCACTTGCACTACGGCGGTCAGATCCGGCGACTCCCAGTCACCATCCATATACGCTTCACCTGCGGCAATGCTGCCGCCTTGCAGTACTTTGGCGTAAAATCGGCTGTGATTAACATTAATTCGCGCTTGTAGCTCAGCATTGCGGTCGCCAAAGAAATAGACTTCACTGTCTTGCTCTACTAGCGTCAGACCGGCACCGACAATACGCTCAAGCATTGAAAACAGCACTTTACGTGCGATTTTCTCTCCACTTGTCGCTTGGGTGTTGCCTGTCAGTTCAGAGATCTGATTAGCCATATTACTCCCTCTCTATTTTCGCGTTTTGCAACGTGTCAGCCACTCGGCCGTGTTGTTTTGGGTAGGGTTGAAACGGGATCCGCTTTAGCCAGATTTTTAATGCTTGCCAATAAATCCCCATCACCACCTGTAAGGTCATAAAGGGCATTTTGATCAACTGCAGCAGCAGACTAAAACGTGTCAGGGGTTGGCGAGAAAGCGCCATGGTAGCGTCAAACACCTTAGTGCCTTCTGCGGACTCTTTGCATACATCGAGATGCACGAACAAACGCTCATCGGGCTCATTAAGACGCCAATCGTAGGTTTGCTCTATTGGGTTAAACGGTGACACATGAAACGTCTTCGCGTGTCGCCACACTTTGGTTTCCCATTGTGTAGAAGCGGGCAATAAATAGTAATGACGCTCATTCCACGGTGTGTTACTCACTTCCGCCAGCACGTAGCGCCAGTTATCGTGCTCGTCATACAAGTAGTACATATTCAGCGGGCTAAAATAGAGACCAAAATAGCGCAGCTGACACAGCAGCATGATCTTGCCGGTCGGCATCTCAGCGCCAAGCTCGGCCACTTTTTCACTTATCGCGTCACGCAGACTACCTTGTGTGCCTCGCATGTAGTCTTGACGCCGAAAACGCGCCGCTGACCAAACGTTCGCACCAAAGCCAATTACCTCTTTGTTCATCTGATCGATTTCATCGATATTGAGCAGCGTCATGAATAAGTTGTAACTGAACGCATGCGACTTAGGCTTCATTCGGCGGTGTCTTACTTTGCCGACATATAGAGCGCTGTTAAGATCAAGACTCATCATCGCCACCTACTACGCCGATGTCCGCAACAGTGGCGACTCGCTAAACGCGTTCAACTGGCCAATGCCTTCCACCACATCTAGTGCGCTACGCACGCCGTCTTCATGGAAGCCGTTATACCAATATGCCCCGCAAAACCATGAGCGATGCAGCCCATTCACCTCGTGGCGACGTTGCTGTGCGGCGACACTCTGCACGTTGAACACTGGATGCGCGTACTCAAACTGCTCAACAATCGCTTGGGGATTGATTTGATCGGTTTGGTTGAGCGTGACACAGAAGGTTTCCGGCGCGTCAATACCCTGCAAAATGTTCATGTTGTAAGTCAACGTGGTCGGTTTCGCTTGGTTCTCACCGACCACGGTTTCTTTGTTCAAACGGTAGTTCCATGACGCCCACGCTTTTTCGCGAGTCGGAAGCATGCTGGTATCGGTATGGAGCACCACCTCGTTCTTTTGGTACGGAATGGCGCCCAGTACTTCCAGTTCGGCAGCGGTAGGATCGGCCAACATCGCCAACGCTTGATCGCTATGACAAGCAAAAATCACTTGGTCAAAAAATTGGATCCCCGATGGCGTCACCACTTCCACCCCTTCACTGCTGCGACGCACTTCCTTAACTGGACAGTTAAGATTTACAAATGGCGATAACATTGGCTCGATTTTACGGATATATTCGCGGGAGCCGCCCGGGATCACGTACCACTGCGGTCGGTTCTTAATATCTAACAAGCCGTGATTGAGGAAAAAGCGCAGGAAGAACGACAGCGGGAAGCTGCGCATGTCACTGAGCGTCGATGACCAAATAGCCGCGCCCATCGGCAAAATGTAGTTTTCAACGAAAAAATCGTTAAAGCGATTATTGTCGAGGAAATCACCCAGCGTGCCGCGCAGTTGACTCTCTTCATCAACGGCGTTTTTGGCCAAGGTGTTAAAGCGCAAAATTTCACGGATCAAACCATAGAAACGCGGGCGTAAAAAATTACTTCGCTGGGCAAACAAGGTCGAGAGCGTGTGACCATTATATTCGAGGTTTTCTTCGTCATTTCTTACACTGAAACTCATTTGGGTTTTCTGACCTTCCAGCCCAATATCCGCTAAGAAACGTTCGAAGTTCGGATAAGTACGGTCATTAAACACAATAAACCCAGTATCGATGGCGTACTGGCCACTTGGCGTGGTGACATCCACGGTTGCGGTGTGCCCACCGAGTCGGCTCTCTGCTTCAAACAGCTGAATGTCGTGCTTATCGTGCAAATGCCAAGCGCAAGTCAGGCCGGAAATTCCGCTTCCTATAATGGCGATTTTCATTCTGCTCTCCTGATCATTTTAGTGATTAACGGTAATCGCCACGCAAGGGGAAGTAAGGCTATGGCTTTTAACAGCAACGTAAAACGCTGCGGAAAATGGATATCGCGTTTCTTTTTCTCGATACCAGCGATCACCGCAAGCGAAGCTTGCTCGCCACTGATCAACATCGGCATCGGGAAATCGTTCTTGTCGGTCAGAGGGGTTTTGATAAAACCCGGACTCACGAGTGACACCGTCACTCCCCTGGCGTTAAGATCGACACTTAAGGTGTGGGCCAAATAGGCAATGGCTGCTTTAGAAGCGCCATAGGCTTCAGCACGTGGCAGCGGCACATAAGCGGCGCTCGATCCCACCAGCACCAAATGAGTATCCCGACTGAATTGAGATTGCAGCGCTTCAATGCAGTGCAATACACCGAAGAAGTTGGCCTCAAACACCCGCTTAAACAGTGCGCTGTCGATATTGCCCTGTTCGATATATTCACAGACGCCGGCATTTAGAATGATCACCGATGGCAACGGCGTTAACCCTTGCAGCGCTTGGCGTGTCGCTTCACGGTCGGTCACGTCGAAACATAGGGTGCCAATCCGCTCACTCTTGGCGCGAAGGCTTTGCAGCGCCACTTCGTTGCGACCACAGGCAATCACTTCGACGCCCTTGGCCGCATAATCGAGAGCCAGTTGATAACCGAGCCCCGATGTTGCGCCCGTGATCAGCACCCGGCTCATTGACCAAGCCTCGCTTTAATCATAGTGATCACCTTGCCAATCAATGGCAGACCTTCGTACAGCATGGCGCCCATATCGAAAAAGTCGTGATGGTGGATCACCTTGCCATCTTTAAACGTAATTTGACTACAGCCTTCAAGGGTGCGCGTCGCTCCTTTCGCGACACGAGGGTGAGCAAAAGTCATGGTCCACTGCAAATACGCCATCTGGTGATCTCCTTGCGCGTCATCGCCTAGCGCATGGTGAATATCGAAATGGCAACTCACAATGTTGCTGTAGAGCTGCTCAAAGTAGCCGATTAAGTTTTCCAGCCCTTCAATACGATGCGCGGGATCTTCGAATACCACTTCCTCGTGATAAATCGTGTTCAATTGGGCCAAATTGTGTTTATCGAGCGAGCCATAAATTTGAATGAATCGATCCAGTCCGCTCTCTATCCGTGTCGCTGTACTAACCATCACACTGCTCCGCTTCGACCTGTTGTTTGGCAAACTTGAATCGGTCGATGATCTCAAGCCGCGACTTGGCGTGATCCACAACAGGCGTCGGGTATCCGCTGAAGGCAAAGTCCGACCACTTTTCTGGTTGATGGCAGTATCGCGGTGGACAATTCTCTAATTCTTTTATCCACTTACGAATAAATTCCCCTTCAGGATCAAACCGCTGCCCTTGGGTTGTCGGGTTAAACACGCGAAAGTAAGGTTGGGCATCCGTGCCAGTAGAAGCGGCCCATTGCCATCCCCCATTGTTTGAGGCGAAGTCACAATCGATCAGCTTTTGCGAAAAATAGGCTTCGCCATGACGCCAATCGATCAACAGATCTTTGGTCAGAAAACTCGCCACAATCATACGCAGTCGGTTATGCATCCAGCCGGTCTGATTGAGTTGACGCATCGCGGCATCCACGATCGGATAACCGGTGCGCCCCTCTTGCCATGCTTTAAGCAAGCCTTCATCGCTATCCCACACCACGCGATCAGTCCATGGCGTAAACGCACGATGCATACACAACTCTGGATGCGCATCGAGCAAATGCTTGTAGAACTCGCGCCAAACCAACTCGCTAAGCCAAGTAAACGGGCCGTTCTCGGCTTGGTATCGGCATTCGGGAAAGGCGAGTTGCAAGCTAGCCAAACACTGCCTTGCCGACAGTGCACCAATTGCTAAATAAGGCGACAAGCCACTTGTGCCATTCACGGCAGGAAAATCACGTTGATCGCGATATTGCTGGGCGCGCTGCTGGCAAAACTCAGTAAGTTGCTGGCTAATTTCCTCGTCAAGAACGGCATAAGCACGACTGTCTTGGCGCGGATACGCCCAAGTTACCTCGTCAGCATTGGCGTTTACTGCCCCCTTCACCGCCTGCGGCGCAGGCAATGGCGAGGCATCAACTAAAGCCAATTGACGCAACCACGCTTTGCGAAACGGGGTAAACACACGGTAGATCTCACCGCGCCCGTTCAACACAGTTCCGGGCGGCAAAATACACTGCTCATCAAAACCGCTGAACTTCACCCCATCCGCTTGTAACTGCTCAATAACCTGCTGATCACGGCGTTTTTCATTGATGGGGTATTCTTTGTTGCAAAACAGATGGGCAATGCCTTGCTGGCGACAAAGCGTGGCAATGGTTGCTGGCACTGCCGCAAAGTCATCACACTCTTGGATGTGCAAAGGAATGCCCCGCGCGGCAAGTGCTTGTCGTAGCACCTGTAAACGACGAAAAATGAAATCAGACTGAATAGGCGCAAACTGATGTTGTTGCCACTGCGCTGGTGTGGCGATAAACACCGCTTCCACCTGCTGATAATGCTGACAAGCTGCCGACAGTGCCGGGTTATCTTCTATTCTCAGATCAGTGCGAAACCACACCAGCGCTTTTTCAGACTTCATTCTGCTGCTCCTCGCCAGTCACATCTTGACGCCACTGACTGTGTATCGCCGCACACGGCCCTACGAATTCAACGTGGGTATTGAGTTTTTCAATCGCCGCTAATTGCTCTCGCGTTAATCGCACTTCACTGGCAATCACTATTTTCTGAACATCTATCAACTTGAGATCGCTGTAATCATCTAAGCGGTCAAACATGTGATAGGCATAGCCGTCTTGGGCGATCTGCATTAGATAGAGCCAATGCTTGTGCGTTGCGGTTTCATGGGTGGCTAGCACACACAGCCCTTTTTTCGTCGCCTTACGTTTCGCCAGTAGTGACGCACAGCGTTGAAGCACCACACTTTGCCATAAGCGCGCAATGCAGGGTCTTGCCGGATTACTGGCAAGCATTTCATCAATCGGCTCTACCACTTTCTGCGCAAAGACCCCAATCGGGTAGGTCTTCATTAAATCGTTAACCCGCGCTTCGACAGCGGTTGCTCTGCCTGCCTGCAAATCTTGCTGCAGCTCGGTGAGATCCAAGCCTTCCTCCGTGGGTGCGAGTGAAGGCTCTTTGAGCAACGCTTTAACCTTGCTAATGGCGACACCTTTTTCTAGCCACTTGTTAATGGCGTGGATGGTATCAATATCTTCTTGGCTATATAGACGATGACCTTTTTCGGTGCGCAGAGGTTTCAGCAAACCATAGCGTCGCTGCCATGCTCGCAAGGTCACGCTATTGACGCCCACAATTTCGGCCACTTCGCCGATGGAATAGTACAACTTAGAGTCCATATCGTAGTTTCAACTCCTTAGGATATGGCTGCAGATAAACCTGAGACATCAGGTATTCATCTGGATATTCTGAGAGGTAGTGATTGATCAACGTCAGCACACCCAGTAGCGGCAGATCGCCGTGACGGTAGTCCAAAATAAGCTCAGTGAGCTCGGCTTTTTGCTGCTTGGTCAGGCTGCGTTTGAAATACCCTTGAATGTGCTGCAAGGTACAGGTGTTGTTCTTCTTGCTGGCATTGATCTTCAGTGCGTCCATCAGTTTTTGACGATAAAGCACATAGAATTCATCGAAGTCATAGTTGACGATCTCACCAACCATTTTGCCTAGCTCGCGGTAAAGTGCTTGGCTGTGCGCCATCAACACCAGTTTGTAGCGAGAGTGAAAATCAATAATCGATTTGGTGGTTCTTTCGGCCGTTGACTCATAAAAGTCATGCAGGGCGAACACGCGGAAGACAAAGTTCTCACGCAGCACAGGATCATGCAGCCGACCATCTTCCTCAACCGGTAACCAAGGGTACTTTTTCATCAGCTCTCGGGTAAACAATCCCGTTGTACCACCGGGAATGGTGTGACCGTTTTCCATGTAGAGTTTTACACGCTCCATGCCACAGGTCGGCGATTTAGCGCACACCAAAAAGCCGCACAACTGCTCAAACGACGGCAATTTTTTCTCCGTAAAACCCAGCATAGAGTCAGTGAAATCAACCGATGTATCTCTGGTGCTGACCAAGCGAATATCGCCCTGCTTTTCTAGCAGACGGATCGTGGGACGAGGCGTTCCCATACCCGCGCCCATTTCAGGACAGACTGGCTGGAAATTGAAAAAGCGAGACAGCTCATCCACCGCAAAACGATTCATTTTATGGCCACCATCAAAGCGTACTTTTTCACCTAGAACACAAGCACTTATTCCGACATTGATTTTCATAAGCAGTCCTCTTGTACAAGATTTTCACTTTGTACAAGCTTAGTTAACAAATGGATCATTGTACAAGACATTTTTTTTGTACAACTTCAAAATCGGCGACAACATCACACTCTAACAATGCGATGAAAATAGAGATAAACCTATGGAAAACCTGATGTTTGATAAGAAAATCTTACGCAGCTGATGGGTAAGTTAAACGAAATGACTTGACGTGAAATTTGGTGCGAGATCGATAACAACTGCGTCAAACGAAAGGCAGGCAATCATTGTTTCGTCTCAATTGGCGGGTTATTATTAGCGTTATCAATTCTCAGAAAACAACAGATGACGACACTCGTATTCAACAATACGACTGCCTTTGGCACTCTCTTCACAAGCACTTCCCTGCCTCTATTGCGACTGATTATTGCGACTGAATTTGCTGTTGCCGTTTCTGTTGCCATCGCTATTACTGATCGCAACTGACTAACGCCTTACTGAGGTTCACGGCAGATTATTTTCGGCACTGTGCCGCGCTTTTTCTGGTATCGAGTAAACCATGTATAACAACCCACAACTGCACGTTGGTATCGCGCAGATCGCCCCTGAGTTGGGCAAAATCGACGTAAATCTTCATAAACACCTGCAGTGGATCGAAGAAGGCCATAGCCGCAACCTCGATGTCTTAGTGTTTCCTGAGTTATCGCTGACCGGTTACCGTCTGCGCACCCTAGTACAAGATGTCGCTATCTCACTTCACGATCCGATTATCGATGAACTGGCTGCCGCGGCGGGCAATATGGCGGTGAGTTTTGGCTTTGTGGAAGCGGTGAATTTGGGCGAGTTTGCTAACACCGTGGTGACGGTCAAAAACGGCCAAATTATCCACCTTCATCGCAAAATCAATCTCGCCAACTATGGTGAAAACGAAGAAGCGAAATGGTTTTGCAATGGCAGCGAGCTCGACCCGTTTGCCGTGGCACAGGGTTGGCAATCTCATGTACTGATCAGTGCCGATTTATGGAACCCGGCGTTGAGTCATGTCGCGATGCTCGATAAACCGAGCTTGCTCATCGCGCCCATTTGCTCGACTGACGACATCAACACCATCGCCTACTCCAACTCTAATTGTTGGAAAACCAACGTTGAGTTTTTAAGCATGACCTATGGCGTGAATATGTTACTGGCTAACACCTGTGGCAATGACGGCAATAACCAGTTTTGGGGCGGCTCTCGGATCATGAACGCCTTTGGCCAATGCGTGGCAGAAGCCGGTTATGATGAAGTGATGATCAGCGCCATCGTCTCAACCGTCGATATCGCTGCGGCACGCTTCCAACTGCCCACCTTGCGTGACGCGAACTCGTCATTAATTGCCAAGTTGCTGCAAAAGCACCTATAAACTAAGGCATCTATAACCAAAATCCAATATCGATACGAGTCGGTAGCCGAGTGCGGGTGTCCTTCACCCGCCTTGATCGGTTTTGTATGGATAATAACCAGCAAATAAGGGTAATGTGAGACCCAGGCTTTAGCTGCAACTAAAGCTTTCTATGTAACAGTTCGTTTGAACGCTGGATCCTCAATCGAGAGACCGATAACAAACAAGAACGTTACATAGGACTCCAAGCATCAACCTCGAATAGTCGACTGGGTCTCGAACCCGCATTTCGCAAGCAAGAGTTAGCTTATTATGAATACTAAAATGAAGCAAAGTATCAACGTTGGTGTCGATACTGGGAAAACACAACTGGACATTCACATCAGACCGCTAGGATTGTTTTTCTCGGTAGAAAACAGCAGCAAAGGTATTAAAGAAGCGCTGAAAAATATTCGAAAACACAATCCAGAACGCATCGTGATTGAAGCAACTGGACGCTTAGAAATGCCATTTGTTTTGGCTTGTTCTGAAGCTAAACTCCCTATTGTTCGTGCCAATCCTATTCACATAAAACGCTTCGCCGGCGCAATCGGACGACGAGCCAAAAATGATCGGTTAGATGCAGAACTTATTGCACACTACGCAGAAGCGATTAAACCTCAGCTCACTATCATCAAAGCTGAAAACATTAGATTAATGAGCGACTTGGTTATCCGTCGCAATCAGTTACTCGCAATGCAAACGATGGAAAAGAACCGCATACAGATACTGCCAAAATCTTTACACGCAACCATCAAACCGATACTGACGGCGATGAAAAATCAAATCACCAAACTAGAAGAAAAGCTCGTCAAACTGATTGAAGAGAGCCCCGAATATCAATCAAAAAATACCCTATTGCAGAGTGTTCCTGGTATTGGAAATATCGCTGCGGCGTCAATCATCAGTAACGTACCTGAATTGGGATATATCACCAATAAACAAGCAGCTTCTTTGATCGGTGTTGCCCCCATTACGAGAGAAAGCGGACGTTATAAAGGCAAACGGGTCATCCAAGGTGGCCGAGCACAAGTACGGACAGTTCTCTATATGGCGATGATGTCCGCTATGCAATGTAACCCGGTTTTTAAGGCGACATACACACGTTTAGTGGCCGCTGGAAAACCCAAAAAAGTAGCCATCATTGCCTGTGTTAGGAAAATGGTTGTTATCCTAAATTCCATGTTACGGGATGGCGTCATGTGGGATGAAAACATCATCAAAAATTAGTGATTGACGCCATAGTCGTTTGTTAGTCTGTTTCTGTTTCTAAATAATCTCACTGCCCGCTTTCCTTCACATCACAACTGCCTAGTTTTCAATTCAAATCCATCTAGACTTGAAAGATCTCCCAAACTAGTTGGTGAGCAAATAGCCCTACTCTTCACAATGTTAAACTGCTGTCAGAATATTTAGACAATACCGCCATCGGGCAATGGCTCTTATCAAGGAATGAGACAGATGAACAAAGGGATAGTGATCGCCGCCATTTTCGCATTGATGGCGTTCATTGCTGTCGACCATCTCGGCCGACCAAAGGCTGACGTGTTAGTTTCACAACCGAGTTACGATGCTCTGATCAAACAAATCAACAAAAATGAACTGCGTAATTTGCACAGTTTATTAGTCTGGCGGCAGGGTGAAGTGGAGCTAGAGCTGTATCGTGAAACCAAAGGTATGTATGGCTTTGAGACGTTAGATAAAGTGCCCGTCGGGCCAGATGTGATCCACAATGTCCACTCTGTGTCTAAGTCGATTACCGCGCTGTTACTGATGATCGCCATCGACGATGGCAAAATCGACAGTGTTGAGACACCGGTGCTGACCTATTTCCCTGAACTCAACATTGATAGCGAGGATCCGCGCTGGGCAATCACCTTGTTTGATGCGCTAAATATGGAAACCGGATTGGCAATCGACGAGTTAGAGCCCGATTACAGCGACCCTAATAACGATTGGACCGCAATGTTCCAACAGACCGATTTGGTGAGCTGGATTTTTGCCAAAGACGTCGCCGAAGCGCCGGGTAACACCTATCGTTATACGGGCGCTGCCACCATGTTATTAGCATTGGCAATTGAACGTGCCTATCAGCAGCCTATTGATACCATCGCAGAAGAAAAGCTGTTTTTACCGTTAGGGATCACTAACTACAAATGGGAAAAATACCCACAAAACGATCTAGTCGGCGCAGATTTTGGCCTGCGGATGACCAGTCGAGATCTGCTTAAAGTGGGCCAACTGATCCTCGCCCGTGGTCAATGGCAAAATCAAACTGTAATCCAACCACACTGGTTCGATGCTCTTGCCGAGTCTAACGCGCAAGCGCGTCACATCGCCTCAGGTTACAGCCACCAGTTTTGGCTTCCTGAAAAACTCAGCGGCGCTATCATGGCGATTGGTTTTGGTGAGCAATATTTGATTGTCAGCCCTGAAAGTGACACGGTTATCGTCACCACTGCGGGTAACTATCAAGGCCCTCAGGCAATTTGGCGACACATTGACGCAATTTTGTAGCCAAACGAAATTTCAGAACACGCCAAATGCCGCAAAGGCACTTTATATCGCAGAAGCGGTTTAGTAGCGGCTTGACTGACTCATCCCTTGGGAGATCTCTTGCTAGTAAAAGAAGATTGCAAGCGCGTTACGCCAAACCTTACCGCTGGCGCGCTTGCCAGTCGGTGGCAGCGAGACGGTACATCACATGCGCACACAGCGGGCTCTCTTTTGCGACGCTGGGATGGTCAAACCGCTGCGTTAGGCGCATCATACCCAGTTTTTCCATCACCCGTTGCGACGGCTGATTAATCGCAGCGGTATAGGCGTAAAGCGCAGTTTCATTGAGGTGTTCAAACGCAAACTGAATACAAGCACTGGCCGCTTCTGGCGCATAACCGCAACCCCAATAGCGTTTGTCTATTCGCCACAACAGCTCAAGCAAGGGCGCATTGGGAATACCTCGCAGCGTCTGTTTTACTAACCCCACGATGCCCACAAACTCACCCGTCGCTTTCTCGTCGATGGCAAACACGCCCCACCCTTGTTGCGCGAACAAAGCGGTGAGTTTGTCGAAAAACGCCGCATTTTGCTGCGCATCTAGCACCGATGGAAAGTAACGCATGGTCTCTTTATCGCGGTGCATCGCCGCCAATGAGGCCAAATCGGAGGTCTGCAAACAGCGCAGTCGTAACCGGGGTGTTGTCAGCTCCATCTTTGCTCCTATTGCTTCCACGCTATCGCGGTACTAAAAATATGCTGCGTTCTCGCATAAAAAATGCAGCCATTGGCTGCATTTTGAGGCGTTATATTGGTGTTAACCGAGTTGGTTGACCCCGTAGGTTTGTGCCAACGCTGCCGGATAACCGCGAGAAAGCGCAATAGCTTTGGCTTTGTCTTCAACTTGCGCCGCTGAAATCTCTTCTGGGCAGAACACGAACATCGGCGTTTCATACCATGTCGTCAGTTTTTCCGTCAGCGCTTCCACTGCGGCAATGGCTGATGACGCTTTCACGATTTCAGTGCGAGCGTAATTGGTGCCTTCAAAGGAAATCCCCGCAGCACGCAAGGTTGGATCGCCACCCGGAATTTGCTGCGCGCCGCACAGCGGTTGACCCGCAACTTCTGCATTTGAAAAACTCGGTACAAATTGTCCAAGGTGCGCAATGGCGCGTTCGGTACGCTCAGTAATGTCGGCTTGCGGCCAATTACGCATCGCCTTTTGCACGAGTGCATCCGGCAGGTTTGGCTGCGCATCAGTATCAGTCGATGAGACTAAACCGCCTTCAAATAAGGTGATGGTTTCGGTCATCCCATGTAACTGGAAAAAACCATCCGCGTAAGGGGTTAGCTGTGCCATCCCTTGCGGTGTACCGCGCTCACCGTGGAAAATCACTTCTGGCCACATGCCTTGTGCAGACGGCCAATGCGTTACGTACGCGGCTTTGTATTCCACCATGCGATCGCGTTTCAACGCGAGCATGTTGTCTACGCTACCCGAGCGGAAACCACAGGCGTTAAGAATAAAATCAACCGGATATTGCGCTTCATCCGTTTCAATGCACCAACCTTCACCGTCTGCGCTAATGTGGCGAACTGGCGTGTTAAGGTGAACACGCGCATCAGGGTGGTCCATCAAACTCAGCTCAGCGGTGGCAGCCATGCGGAACACGCTGAGGCCGTATTCTTGCACTAACACCACGGGATACTTAAGTTGATCTAGATTGACGTGTTGCGCGAACGGCACCATCCAATCGTCCAAGCTCGACGGCTTGCTGACCAACTGGGCGGACTTCAAGACTTCTAACGCTGCACGATCGTATAACGCAAAATAGTCGCTCGGCTCACCCAACACTTTGTTGCTTTCATCGTTCGCCACCAGCTCAGCGTAGGTATCGCGCAGCAGATGCAAACGTTCTAGCAGCTCGTCAGGGTTGCCGTTATCGCTCAGCGGTACGGCGATAATGGTCGGGCGCTCGTTCGCACAGTGTGGGAAAAGCTTCATGGTATCGATAGACTCTTTGAGCAAGGTGATACATTGCTCGCTGCTGATCTCTCGATACAAATTACCACCAGCATGCAAATGGCAAACTGGCGGACCGTTCACTAACCCATCACCCGCTTCAAACAACTCCACGGTATAGCCATTGTCGGTGAGATGCATTGCGGCCACGGCGCCGGCTATGCCTCCACCAATCACGCCAATGACAGGTTGTTTCGCTTTACTTACTGACATAATCATTATTCTTGTGAGACTTAGCACTCATTTTACCTGACCGTTTTACTCAAATAAATGCGTGATCGATCTGTCAGATAAAATAAATAGTCTCTGTTACCTTCCCTATACCTTTCCTGGACAATCGTGAGTATTCACCCAAGTCCTAGGCAAAACCGTCACGTGGCTAGGCAATCCACGTGTACAATTCACCGGTGCTGAGGTTAATGTCCACTACGATTTCGTGCCCACCCACTAGCCGTTCATCATCATCGAATCCCAGTGCTATCATGTGGTCGTCATCACACGCGCTGACTGTCACCAGACGCATCGCATCCATATAGGCTTCTTCGGTGGTGATTTCTTCGCGATCCGGGTTTTCATCTGGCCAGACATCATCAATATTCTCTTCGGCAGTTAACTGTTTGGCTTTTTCAACCCAGCTATCGAAATCTGGCCAAAATTGCTTCATATTCGCCAAATAATCGGGATAGATGTTACCCTCTTGGTCAGCGTCAATACGAATAACAACGCTCTCTCCTTGATATTGCGCTTGTCCTTTAAAGCAGCGAAGGCGCTTATCCAGCACAAAGTGCCCCAAGATAGGATCGTCGAAGGTCACCTCACGGCTCACTTCAGCGGCAAGTTCAATAAATACCGGATCTGTGGTTTCGCCCACAACCTCTAACAGTATCGCTTTGTCTACGGTGGTGAATCGATAGTCGGCCACTTTCGCCTTTAACTGGTATGCCTTATTTTCAGTCAACAACTCGCGGTATTGGTCGACATCATCAGGCGCAATCTCTGTGGTCAGCACCAGCTTGGTGTCTTTAAAATCAGCATCGCCTTGATAACGCCATGGCTTGAGCGACAGATCCAGCGTGCAAATCTCATTGTCACGAATGTCGCCCAGCCCCACGACCCCACCTAAGACGACGAGACCTTCAACTACCGCCTCAGGCGCAACTCGAAAACTCTCCGCCAGCTTCTGTTTACGGATCTCGTACTCTTTATCCGCTTTTTCTTTGCGACGTTGCCACTCTTCATGATCAGGCGTGTCAGTCATTGCGCTCTACCTTGTTGATACCTCTGCAACGCGTTCAGCAAATCAATAGCCAGCGAATCATCAGGCAAAGACAACGCAAAGAAACGCAGAGGGGTCGGTTTAATTGTGAAAGTATTAGACCGCATCACTGACTGAAAACCGCCTGATTTTGATGCGAATTGCGAACCATCACGAGAGAAAACTCTCTCCAACCAAGGGATAACACAGGTCCAAATAAAAGGCGGTTTAACGGATGCGATGGGTGTGCGGATGGGAGTTGGCAGATTGACCTGAGCGGCGTTGAACACTGAGATAATTAATACGGGAGCTGGCAGATAAAAAAAAGGCCTACCGAAGTAGGC
This sequence comes from Thaumasiovibrio occultus, assembly GCA_019703815.1. Lineage (GTDB taxonomy): Bacteria > Pseudomonadota > Gammaproteobacteria > Enterobacterales > Vibrionaceae > Thaumasiovibrio > Thaumasiovibrio occultus. Next base: position 927,873 of record AP023053.1, read on the forward strand.
CAAAAATAAGTTTTTGAACACGTAAACTTATTAACGAGAAACGAGAAAATGGACAATGTTACTTAACAATTTGAGATTTGGGTTAAAGCACCGCACTGTGCTTCAACCCGGGTAAAACTTAGGCAGAAATCAGCTCTTGATCCGATTTCTCTTGTACGTCAACCACGCTTAGGTGATTGCCAAACAGTGGGCGCACTGCTTTTACAACCGCTTGGCGAGTGATTAGGCCAAGTAGCTCACCGTTTTCCACTACTGGGTAGCAGTGTGGACGGTTGATCATCATCGTACGTGCACGCTCATACAAAGGCATGGTAGTTAGACGTGTCGCGATACCCATGTCGCTGGTTGGGTACAACACGTTCTTGTCGATGCTCATGTATTCAGCGATTTCAAGAATCGAGTTGTTCGGGCTTACAGTGTGTACTTCAGTTTTCATCAAATCTTGAACTTGGCGTTCATGATTTGGCATGTATTCTTCACACCATAGGTCGACCAATACATCGTGTACTGAGAAGAAACCTACCAAGCGACCATCAGAGGTTACAACTGGCGCACCTGATACATCACTTTCCAGCAATGTGTCCAACGCTGCAGCGATTGGCATTTCCGGCGCCAGCGTTAATGAACTTACCATGTGGTCACGAACTAGCATGTTGTCAGTCATAGCGATTTCCTTACTTTGTTTGCTGCCACCTGAAAAATCAGGAGTAATAATATTGGCGTTTGGTAACACTTCCGGCTTTGTGCTGAAAATAGCCCAGTAGCTCAGACCGACCAGCACCGCACCCCCGACAATATTGCCTAGCGTTACAGGAATTAGGTTTGCAGTTAAGAAGTGGCTCACCGTCAGATCAGAGAACTGAGATGCGCTTGCGCCTACTTGAGTCCAGAATGATTCTGGCGCGGTGTTTTGGATCACGATACCCAGCGGCACCATAAACATGTTGGCCACGCTGTGCTCAAAGCCGGTGCTAACGAACATCGCCACAGGCAAGATCACGACCACTAACTTAGTTAGGGTGTTGTTCGAGCAGAACGTCATCCATACCGCCAAACACACCAGCATGTTACACAGCACACCTAAGCTAAACGCTTGGAATGGCTGGTGATGCAATTTGTGCTGCGCAACTTTCAGTGCATTCAAGCCCCACTCACCGCCATCCAGCGCGTAAAGTTGAGAGCCGGCAACCAAGCCCAAAATCAGCATGGCACCAAAGAAGTTACCGATGTACACCTTGCCCCACGTCGCAATCATCTTGCCGGTGGAGATCTCACGGTTAGCGCGAGCAATACTGGTTAGTACCGAACTGGTGAACAACTCACCGCCACATAGCACCACCAAAATCAGCCCCATGCTGAACGCCAAGCCGCCTAATAAGCGGTTAACGCCCCACCCCATGGTGGAGTTGCCCGTGGTCACGGTAATGTAGAACACGAAAGCCAATGCGATAAACACGCCGGCAGTCATTGCGAGACCAATGGTCATGCGCGTCGACTTCTGCGTTTTGCCCAGCGCGTAAGATTCAGCTTTATGCATCATCTCTTTCGGCGTTAGGTGGTGTAGATCATTGTAAATGGAGGGTTGCATTCACTGCTCCTAACTAAATTTTGCCGAGATCGCTCAGTTACTGATAATTCCCTGATTTGACTCGAGTCACATTTCTAAACTGAAACAAAGACTAATTTACTGAATCCTTTGAGTAAAATTCATTTTATTGGATGCCCCTATCACAAAAACTGATACACTAGGCCCAGCTTGATTTCACCCGCTGTTCCACTGAGGTTTTATGCGCTATTCACTTAAACAATTGGCCGTGTTCGAAGAGGTTGCTGCATCAGGTAGCGTTAGCAAAGCTGCTGATAAACTGGCATTAACGCAGTCAGCTGCCAGTATGGCGCTGTCACAACTTGAAAAAATGCTGGGTCGACCACTTTTTGAACGCCAAGGTAAGCGAATGTCGCTGACCTACTGGGGCACATGGCTGCGTCCGCGGGCGAAAAAGCTGTTATTTGATGCGCAGCAAATTGAACTGGGCTTTTATGATCAGCATTTAGTCAGTGGTGAAATCGAACTGGTCGCTAGCCAAACAGCAGCAGAGCACCTTTTGCCAAACCTTATCAGTATTATTGATAGAGACTTTCCTGAGCTGCGCATTAACTTCAAAGTCCACAACACCCAGCACGTAATTGAGCGCGTCCGCAATTTCGAAGCCGATATCGGGATCATCGAAGGCCGCTGTGATGACAGCCGCTTACAGCAAGAGATCTGGTGTCATGACCACTTGGTGATCATCGCTGCCAAGCATCACCCGTACGCGAAACTCGAGCGTGTGAGTCTCGCGCAGTTAGAGCAAGCCAAATGGGTCTTGCGCGAGCAAGGCGCGGGCACCCGTAAGATCTTCGACAGTGCCATGCACGGGGTGATTGACGATTTGGACGTGTGGCGTGAATACGAGCAAGTGCCGGTCTTGCGCACCTTGGTTGCTAACGGTCAGTACTTGAGCTGCTTGCCGTACCTTGATGTGGTGCAGTTTGTTGAGCGCGGTGAACTCGTGGTGCTGGATGTGCCTGAGCTAAACATGCAGCGCACCCTCTCGTTTATTTGGCGTACTGATTCCGTTGAGAACCCATTGCGCGACTGTATCCGTCGTGAGGCAAAGCGCATGATCAAGTCGCGCCAGATGGATATGCAGCTAATATAAATGAAGGCCGTTGGCACAAACGCTGAGAAGCAGTAACGAGGATTGCAGGAGACAAACTATGACAGCATCGTCTTGTTGTGTGGTGATCACCACAACCGACTCACTCGAAGTTGCCCAAACCCTAGCCGCTGTTTTGCTGGATAAAGGCTTAGCGGCCTGCATTCAGCGAAGCGACGTAGTCAGTAGCTACCGCTGGCAAGGCAAGATCTGCGAAGACAAAGAGTATCAGCTGCAAATTAAAACCCAGCAGGCGCATATCTCCGGAATCACCACAGTGATCCACGACCTGCATAATTACGATTTGCCGGAAGTGATCGCCCTGCCGATCCTCGATGGCAGCAACAGTTACCTTGAATGGATCAGTGCTGAAACCACTAAATAATCAGGAAATAGTTTGCAGCAAAGCTGATATAGAAAAGCCAACCTTCGCGGTTGGCTTTTTTGACGGCGCAGATTTACGCTCCCTAACCCGCAGGTCACTAGCAGTAACTATGACGCGGTTGGCGTACTGCTGTCTTCATCTAGTAATGGCAAGGGTTTGCGGCGCTTTTTCAACTGCGCCAGCGTCACACCGCTGATCACCAACACCATACCGATCATGTGATACACCGTAAGCGATTCGGCCAATACCACAGTGGCAAGCAGAGCTGAAAACACCGGCAAGAAGTTAAAATACATCGCCGTGCTATCTGCGCCTAAGCTGTCAATCGCGCGGATCCAACAAAACGGCGCCAATACAGATACCGCAAGGCCAGCGTACAACACCATAGGCACCGCAGGGGTTGGGATCCCTTGGCTTTCTGAACTTAGCCACAAAGGGGTCAGCATCAAAACAGCGAAAATCGACTGAACGTAGACCATCTGCCAGCTTGATAGAAACGGCATTGCCCAGCGTTTTAACAGCACACAATACAAAGCGTATGTGATTGCCGCACCGAGCATCAAGCCATCGCCCGCCACCACGCCGCGCGCTAATAGCTGCGCAAAATCGCCTTGGCTGAGCATATAACCCAAGCCAAAGAAGGAAATCGCCGCTCCCACCACACTTTGTGGCGTCACCGCTTTCCCTAATAACATGGCAGATAAAAACAAGCTCAACAAAGGCACCAGCGCCATGATCAGCGCCATATTGGTTGCCGTTGTCGTGATCGCAGCGTAATAGCCAAAGGTTTGGTTGAGCACCATGCCAAGGAGCGCCAAAAAGGCAATTTTCGCTAAGTGCGGCTTGATCAACGCGCGTTTACGCCATACTCCACGCAAACAAAAGGGGGTTAGGACGCTCATCGCAACGAACCAACGGAAGAAACTCATAGCGCCAGGCTCAATCACCCCAGCAGATAGCTTATTTACAATGGTATTCCCACTCCACAGCAGAATGGTGAAGAGGGCGACAAAGTGGTACATGGTGGACTCAATAAGGAAGCAGAAACGGAAACGTGGCTATTCTGACACGTCCGATATAAAATATATATCTCTAATCGGACATCTAATATCTCGAAATTGACTATGGCAACCATCATTCATCAGGCAACGCATTTGTTAGATCCGCCTGCGGAGGTGTTTTTTAATTACGAAGCGTTTCGCTCCAACACCGAAACCACCCCACACCATCACAAATGGGGCCAATTACAGATGATCCGTGGTGGCTTACTGGAGTTGTGTACGCCAAAGCGCCACTTTCTCACCCCATCGCACCTTGCCATTTGGACCCCGGCCAACGTCACCCATTTTAGCTTTAACCGCGAGCCAGTTGAATACAGCTCGGTGAACATTGTGGCGGAGTTATGTGGTGAGCTGCCCGACCACACCTGCCAAATTCCCGTTTCACCTATTATGGCGGCGATTGTTGATAATTTACGTGCTCGACAAATCAAAGTTGCACAAACCGAGCAAGATCAGCGCCTTGTTGCTGTTCTTATCGACCAGCTGCGCCAAGCCAAACCCGAATCTCCGTTCTTGCCGACCTCGCAACACAAATTGTTGGCGCCTATTTTGGCAAAACTTGAACGGATGCCTGATCATCCAAGACCCTTTAGTGAATGGGCCGCGCGTTGCCACACCACCGAGCGCACGCTGGCAAGATTATTTCAACGTGAGTTAGGGATCAGCTTTACCGAATGGCGGGCAAGAATGCGCTTTTTGTCGGCCGTCAAACGCCTAAATGAAGGGCACAGCGTGAAAGATGTGGCGCTTGGGCTGGGGTATCATCAAACCAGCCCATTTATCACCATGTTTAAGAAATACGCCGGCATGACGCCTGAGCGCTATAAGAACCGTTTAACACTTTGATTTTTCAGAGATATACCGCAATAGAGAGTTAACGCTGTTTGTCGTCCATAGCGAGAGTTTCAACCAGTGGGAATTGCTCGCGGAGCTGGCGCCGTATATCGAAAATATAGTGCTGATAAAACGCCTCATCTCCGTACTCTTCATCCACGTACACCGTCAGTTCAGCCCCTACTCGCTTTTTCAGCTCCGCTACCACGGCATCAATGTTCGCGCTCGGAAAACGCAGTAGAAGATCGTTTTCTTGCTGGAAGACTTGTTTCGGTCGAGAGTGAATACATTCGGTTCGGTACTCAATGAGACGCAGCTTGGTGCTATCAAAGTTTAACTGCAGCGCCAACACGCTGTTATACGGCACAATATAGTAGGTCGGTTTTCCAGTTTCCTTGATACTAATTGCGATGAAAATCGAAAACACTAACACTATCAAAAAGATCAAAATCACCATGCCGTCACCGGTATTGAAACCAAATCCCATCGCCACGACGCCGACAAGCACACATATCCCTGAGCAGATTTTATACACCACCGGCGGGATATTTTGATGATTTTTAATCGCCAGATACGCCTCGCCAAAGCAATAGTGATCCACCCAATCTGAACATTGCATCCAAATTGCCAGCCCCAGCACCGCACTTGCCGCCAGCGACATCTTGAACAACACCCAATCAAACCCATCACCCACGAAATAGCTCAGCAGCAGTAACAACACCGCCGGCAAAATAGCGGGAAATAACGCCATCGCAACTCGAGTAAATAGCGACATACGATTGAAACGTTGGCGATGATTTAGCGGATGACCGAGATGCTTTGCCGCGTCATACAACCCTTCTTCATACAGGTGAACATCGTGCACGGAGTAGTGATTGTTGGTGAGCAAGTGTAAATAGTCGTGTTTCAACGTGTCTGAAAAATGCTTGCTCGCCGTCGAGGTTGTGCTGTCGCTCATCATAGATATATCACTTCTTCCAAACTTGGATCGCCATACGAATCGGCATGGCTAAGGTGACCATCAAATGGCCCTACTTTATTCACGGTTTGTCCCTGCTTGAAAACGACTTGCAAGCCATGCTCCTCTTCCCACGCACACCAACAGGTAATTGATAAGTAAATGCCCTTGTCACCCCTAGAGCGACGAGAAACGGCAATATCAGCGCCAAATTCAATGTGCGACCACACATCTTGGGGTTTAGCGATCTCAACATACTCTTCATCCTCAGGCTCAAAGTAGGCGTTGATTTTTTGGTAATAGGCATAAATCGCCTCCTGCGCTTCATACAACGCGCAGGGAGAGAGCCGCAGCAAGTTATGCATCGCCTGATGAAACTCATGCGGGTTGTCATCCAGTGCGTAGTGCTCGACGACAAACCGGCATTCTGCCCCATCAAACACACTCATCGCCAGCCATCCACTATGACAACAACCGTTTTCATCTGGCGCAGACAGCGCTATCGGCGTAGACATATCTATCGACGTAGATGGTTCTTTGGGTATAGAGGGCTCTGTAGAAGACGACGCATTCATTTTCGCTAATTCCTGTTTTCTAACGGTATAACTTGGCGCGTTTCCGTGCTGCTTGCGTTTTTTAAGAGCGTTAGCCAACACATGAAAACCCGTAATCGCAGCAGGATAACCCATTAAAAACCACGATACAGTCTCAGCGCCGCGTGTTCGGAGATGGATCGAAGTTTTGTTGATAAGTTGCGCCAATTAGGTCATTTTCGCCGACATTCGCATCAGTTATCAGTCGGGCGATTTGTAAAGGGGATCGGAGAGTTTATCTACAAAGCTCGGTGTATTTCTCAAATCAACAGCATACGGTGCAGGTTTCCACACCGAGGACACGGAGCGCTTCAAACTCCCTTCATCTCGACATTCGCTTGTCTGCATAGGATCGTTAGTATCGGTGTCTATCTTGTCACACCCTACTTTTTGAACTCATTCAGCTGCGGAGGCTTAATGGCAACTCATGTTTGTATCGTCGACGACGAGCCGGTTTCAACTGTCACTCCTTTGGTTGATCGCTCGATCCCTTCAGAGAAGATCATTTTGGCGTACACTCCAGAACATGAGAGAACCGCAAGACGTATTGCCCGCATCGTCAAAACCAATGGCTATATTGTCCACTACTGGCCGCTGCCAGACACCCTCGCCGCCGAAGAGCACAAAATGGCTTTTCTTAATCTGCTGGAAAAATACAACGGTGATGAATTATGGCTAAATGCCTCTTGCGGCCCACGCCATATTAACTTGGCAGCGTATGAAGTTTTCCGTTTATATAACCATTCGATTTATTGTGTCGATCCTAAAACCGATCTGATGAACTGGATTTATCCCGATGGTAAACCGGCAAAACAAGTTGGCGATAAACTCAAAATTCATCACTATTTGCAAATTTTTGGCTGCTCTAAAACCGGCGGGTTTAGCAAAGGGATCCAAGACAAAAAAATTCGCGATTTAGTGCTGCGTTGGCTAAAACTCGGCCCCAAATTACATCAATCGTTTTCCGCGCTGAATTACTTGGCAAAATCGGCAGATAACCCCAACCTTCGCTCCGATACCCTAAATAGCGCGCAAATGGATGATCACAATCTGCAAGGGCTCATTTACGAGCTGGAAGCGATTAATTATTGCCAACTCAGTCGCGATCGCCGCTTGGAATTTAGCAGCGAAGATACTCGCTTCTTTGCCAATGGCGGCTGGCTAGAAGAAGCGGTTGCCACTGTGGTCCGCGGCCTGCGTTCTCGCTATGGCTTTTTACAAGACGATGCCCGCTCAGTGCTGGTTGAGCGCAATACCGACACCGGCGTCATTAAAAACGAAATCGATGTCTGCTTTTTGGCCAACAACAAACTGCATTTAATTGAGTGTAAAACCAAAAAATTTGCGCGTGGTGAAGGGAATCAGGTGCTGTATAAACTCGATTCACTGGTTGATATTCTCGGCGGTCTGCATGCCAGAGGCATGGTGATCAGCTTATTACCGCTATCAAAAGCCGACTGGCGACGCGCCAACGATCTCAATATTGAAGTGATCCAAGCTGATCAGTTCTCCCAACTCGAAGAAAAACTCGCCGCTTGGGTTGAAGGGGCCTTATAGTCACTGACACATTCATCAGCCGCATGTTATTAAAACAACAATAATTACTTATAGGCTCGGCCACGCTTTAAAGGCCGAGCTAAATGCGAGTCTTATCAAATGGTTTTATTTCAGGCGCTTAACCTTTTATTTTAGCCCCTTAACTTAGAAACATAATAAACATCGCATTATTTCTTTATTGGACTAGTTTATTCTCCTCCAACATAAGTCAATTTCACATTTCAAGCGTTCAACGATAAAAATGATAGTTGTATCGACTTTTTCCTATTTAAGAGATGCGTAAGCGTACTGTAACTGTAATATGTGCATCTCAGTTTTATATTGCTAGGTTAATTAAGGGGAGTAACACAATGGAATGGTATTTAGGCGTTTTAAAACAGTACGCAGTATTTTCAGGCCGTGCACGCCGCACTGAATATTGGATGTTCACGCTATTTAGCCTGATCGTCTCTATCGTGCTGACTGTCATCGATGGAATTCTGAACATGGGTATTCTAAGCGCGGTTTACGGTCTGGGTGTCCTGATTCCAACCACCGCTGTATGTGCTCGCCGTCTGCATGACACTGGTCGTAGTGGTTGGTGGCAACTCATTGCGTTTATTCCGCTTATCGGCATCATTGTTCTGATCTACTTCTTAGTTCAAGACAGTGTAGGTGGTGACAACGAGTACGGCTCAAACCCAAAAGCTGACGAGCAAGTGATCGCTTAAGTTATACAACTTGCACAGAAAAAGCCGGACTGAGTCCGGCTTTTTTATGTTCAGCGATCTGCATAAGCCATCTTAATTAATCGCAGGTTGGTAAAAGAGGGTTGGGAATTATTCACCTACTGCTCTTCACTTCTCATCACCTAATTCGGTTTACTTTCTGCTCGCTACCCTCTCATAGCTATTCTCATTCACTCGTCACGGTAATTCCGTCATGAATACAAGGTGTTAAACCGTAAACGAATAAATTAAAAAAACGCACTGCACCCATAAATTCCACTGTCATAAATGACATTTGGCGATATACTCACCACCCCAACACTTATTCGAGCATCGTCTGTGTCTCATCGTAACGCTTCTTCTGTGATTGTTTTGATTGGCATCATGCTGATCGCCGCTAACTTGCGTGCGCCTTTTACCAGTATTGCCCCCTTACTTGAAACCGTGATGCGCGATTTGCACTTGAGCTCGTCGGCCGCTGGGGCCATTAGTGCGTTGCCTTTGATAGCATTTGCGGCGGTATCACCTTTATGCGCTGGATTTGCTCGCCGCTGGGGTTTGAACCAGAGCTTACTAAGCGCACTGACGATTATTGCCGTTGGCGTGGTGTGTCGCTCATTGGGGACTGCGGTTTCGTTGTATCTCGGGACTTTGTTGATTGGCGTCGGCATTGCGGTGGGCAACGTGCTATTGCCTGTGGTGGTCAAGACCAACTTCCCTGCTCGCATCGCAGTCATTACCGCCAGTTACTCTTTGATGATGGGGATTGGTTCAACACTGAGTTCCAGTTTAATGGTCCCGCTGCAAACGTCAGATTCAGCGCTGCAAGGTTGGACTGGCGCGCTCTTATTTAACTTGATCTTCCCATTGCTGGCGCTCGCGGTTTGGCTGCCCTATTGCCTGCAACAGCGCAAAATCACCCGTGTGGCGGTGAATGCACCTTCGGCTTGGGGCCAGATCGTGCGTCATCCCATGGCATGGCAAATCACCCTTGCGATGGGGCTGAACTCTTTTACGTTTTACACCTTTTCAGGTTGGCTACCCAAGGTACTAGTGGGCTATGGCCACAGTGAACTTCAAGCCGGTTATCTGCATGGGTTGCTACTGTTTTCAACCATGTTACCGGGGCTGCTACTGTTGCCCTTTCTCAACAAAACCGGCAAACAGCCTTATATTGTCATGCTCAGTGGCAGCACTTCGGCGGTGGGGATTTTCGGTCTGACACTCGCGCCCAGTTTAGCGCCAGTTTGGATCATCTGCTTTGGCCTAGGTAATGCGTCCACCTTCATTATGGTGCTGTCGTTTATCGCCTCGCGCACCACTACTTCGGAGCAAGCCGCCGCGTTGTCGGGGATGGCGCAATGTTTAGGTTATCTATTTGCGGCAACGGGGCCTTCGCTGATTGGTAAGTTATACTCGCTATTTGGTCATTGGCATGTCGCTCTTGGGTTAACGGGCACAGTCGCGCTGATCGGCATGGTATTTTCAGTGCTCAGCGCGCGCGATCGTAAAATAGAATAATTGGCTTTGCGATAAGAGCAGTCAGCGGCCTCTCGCCGCTGCTGTTTTGATGCTCTTATCGAGGTTGCTCTTGTTGAAATCGCGCTGACGCAGGATTCAAACGGTTTTAGCTGCCGGTCACGCGATCGATCATGGCTTTGATCGCCTGCATCTGAACCGCATTTTTGGTGTAGTACTGATAAGGCGGCTCACCGTTATCGGTGTAACCCCAGAAATCCCAACATCCTTTCGGGTTGAACGGACTCATCAGCGAGCGCTGCACTTGGGGGAAAATCACAATGAAGTCGTTAGCTTCAGCCAGCTCAAGATAGCCTGTGCGCTCCACATAGCGCATCCCAATCGACGATACGCCCTGCTCGCAACCGTGGATCGCGACATGCACGCGACAATCACTGTCTGATTGCTCGCAAGTATCAGGGATATAGGCAAAGCCACTGTCACTCATACTCGATATTTTAAGCTGATCCGGTGCAATAAATTCCGTTTGATCAAACTCCACTAAACGCGCCGGATCGTACTCCTGACCTTGCTCGACATCGGTATAAATAAAGTTGAGAATATCAAACGCTTGGTTTTCGTGGCAGAAGTTAATGTACGGCACTTTGCTCTCTTTGCAGGTCACCATCTCGTTGTCGGTGGTCGCAAAGCCATGGCCCGCCGCCAAGGTATCAATGAACGTGATATCCCCATCATCTAAGCCAATATCACGGTAAAACCGCTCAGCCGCGCCAACCACCACCGTTGGCACCGTCCAATCTTGCGTACCAGAGAACAAATAGACTTTGTCATCACTGAGGTTACTGAGAGGATCAATACGCTGCTCTGCTTCGGCAGTTTTCGCCAGCTCGGTCAACAGCTCAACGTTCGGGCTATTACAGTTATAGAGCTGCTCATTGCACACACATACCGATTGCGCCGTCATCGAGGGCTTGGTTAAGTCAGGATCGCTCGCCGCACATTGCCAAGGACCACCCGCGACAATCCCCACACCGACCAAACCTTCAGAGTAGGCGATATGATATTGGCTTGTCATAAAGCCGCCAGACGACAACCCCGATAACGAAGTTTGATCGTTCAGCGCAGATAATTCCGGTAACGACACCACACCTGCCATGGCATGAGTAGAAACAAACAGGGATGACACGAAAAAATACGATAGGACGCGATTGGGATTTCTCATTGCATTCTCCTTTGACTTGAGAAGGCATAAACCACTGCACTATGCCACTCGCCCCTTTCCTTCTCGGCGATATAGACGCGAATATAACTGCAGGGGACGAAATAAGGGTATGCAAAAATCTCCGCAGTGAAAAAGATTAATAGTGCTGCGTAGTTTCGTCCGTGTTTACCACCACAGCGATGGGATCGCTTGCCATAAAACCAAAACAGCACAGACAAACCTGCCTGTGCTGTTTTGGTTTTCAATTATCGAATGTTTTTTCTGTGGAGCCACCACATAAATGATGGCTTACCACACAAAGCTAGCGGCACTAAAGCGAACATCAACTGGCATCCCTTCAACCCAGTGCTGGTTATCAAGCTCATCATCAAATGACAATGTCACTTTGATCAGCGCCGGTTGGCCTTCAAACGGTTTTGCCAGTTGTGGCGGTAGCTTACTCGCCATTTCTGTTGGCTGAGATACGGTTGCCAGCAAGGTTTGTCCCCCCGGCAAGCGCACACTGGCTTGGGTACCAACTTGAGCGTAGCGAATGTACTTGGGTGACAAATAGGCGATGATCTTTGGCGATGACACATCAGAAATCGTCGCCAACTCGTCGCCTTTTTCAATGCGTTGCCCCGGTTGAACGTAGATGTCCACCAAACTTCCCGCAATAGGGCTAGTGACAACCAGTTGCTCGCGCAAGGTCAGGTTACGATTTAACTCGCGTTGCAAGTTCATTCGTAGCTGAGTAATAGGGCCAGCCAACGCATTGCGCTCTAGCTCAGCCTTGGCTTGATCTAATTCAATTTGGCTTTGATTCACCGCTTGCTCAGCGGTAGCGTACAAGTTGACCGCCGTTGCGTGATCGATTTGCGACACCCGCTGTGACGCTAAGTACTCGTCATAACGTCGTTTAATCGCGTCGACTTCTTTCAAATTTTGCTGCGCATCCGCCAACTGAGCTTGATACGGTTTCAGGCTCGCTTGTCCCGCATCGCTCTGGGTCAAGTGGTCTAGCTCGCTGCGCAAGAATAGAATATCGCTCTCCACAACATGATCGCGGATGGTGGTGAGCGCCTGCCCTTGCTCAATATTATCCCCGCCGTGCACATAAACCGCTTCTACCACCCCATCACCAGCAGCGGTGATCGTTAATGGTTGCACCGTAATGATCCCCGGCGCGCCAACCTGAACATACTCGCGGTAAAGAAAATAGCCCATCACGAGTAGCGGACTTAAGATCAACGCCAGCAGCAAATACCAACGGACTTTGTAACCCGCACGTTTGGCTGGGCCATACACCACTTTTACGCCTTTGTCTGACGTGGGTGCTTGTTGTTTGTCTAATTTGAATTCAACTTTCATTGTTTCATCATTACTCTAAAATCGTTTGCCACGGCGTAATACCCACCACGGCGCCATGCTCGACTCTTCATGGCTGCGGCGCAGTACTTCATTCAGCATAGAAACGGCGGTGATCAATCGCATACAAAAGGCGTACAGCGGGTAGAGCAGTAGCCATCCTACCATCTTGATATCGCTCTTAGGCCGCTCTGAGACCATGGTGATATACACCACAAAATGCAGCGTAATGATCACCAAATACATCATGTAAAGCACAGCCAACATGGCGACAACGGTCACCCAAGGGTAGACATAGAGCATAAACAGAGTGAAAAACACCACCAGCAGCGGCAAAATGACGTTCTGCACCACGCCGTAAATAAAGGTAAATATGAAGTTCCCCCATCCCAACAGCCTTGGGGTTAACCCTTTGCGGTGCTTTCGCAAAAAAAGGAAGAGCAAATCGCCGTCCCAGCGCAAACGCTGCATGATCAGCCCTTTTAGCGTATCAGGCACATCTGTGTGTCCCACCGCATGAGGGTTGAACGCCAATTTCGCGGCAGGATAGCGGGTTTTGTACTGCTTTAAGCGCATGGTGAGATCGAGATCTTCCGCCGTATGGGTATCCCAACCGCCAACCTGCTGTAATAGGGTTTTCTTGAACGCGCCGAACGCACCTGAAATGTTGTTCAGCACCCCCCAGCGCGCCATGCCAGTTTTGCCCGCTTGCATCGATATCATGTATTCCATCGACTGCATTCGGGTAAGCAAATTGGCATCCCAATTGCGCACTCGCAGGGCACCACCGCTCGCCATAACGCCGGGTTGAGAAAGCGTTGAGATCATCTGCCACGCCATATCGTTATCAAACGAGGTGTCGCCATCGACGTTGATCACAATGGGCTGGGTCGCTTTTGATAACCCCGCGTTGAGCGTTGATACCCGACCACCGCGTTGCCATTTGGGGATCACCCGCACAATGCGATTAGACACTTTGTGGTGGCGTTTTTCCCCTGCAATAGCCGCAGCGTAGGTCGCTTGGTTTTGGCTCGCGCCATCGACCACCGCAAGCACTTCAATCGTGCCCGGGTAATGCTGCTCAACCAAGGTATCAATCGTGATGCCAATCGCCTCGCCTTCACCATAACAAGTGATCACAAAACTGATCCCGGGAAAGTGCGTCGGCGGCGGCGCGGGCGGTGACAATTTCCAGCGCAAAATACCAGTGAAAACCAAAATCGATAGTGGCATTTCGACGACAAAAAACATCGGCATCATCACCAGCCAAAGATCGTTATATTGGCTCAGCCACGTCAATGTCGCTCTGACAATGACAATTAACTCATTCATCAATAGCTACTCTTGGCGTAATGCATTGAGCTGAGCGGTCAACCACGCCTGCACATCATCATGGCATTGCTCGTCGGGCAGTGACCACGCACCGACCCGCATCACAAACTCATCATCTTCGACGAGGGACGCGAGCGCGGCGATTTTCTCTTGCAGCACGGGCAAACTGCTTGGCGGGGTCATCGGCATAAACAGCAAAAGTGCATCATCTTGATACTGACAACACAAATCCGTGTCACGAAGCAAACCGTTCAACCGCTCGGTGATCTGCTCCACCAAACCAAACAGACGCAGCTCACCGTTGCGGTGGCGATACGCAGTCAATTCAGGGAAATAGAGCGCTAAAACTAAGTGTTGCTGCTGATGACGGGTCGCTAAACGCTGACTCCAATGGACAATTTGTTCAAAATGGCTCGACTCCAATCGCCCTTTTAGTCGCAATGCAGGCAACGCCACCGTCAAACCATAGCGCACCAAGTTTTTACCTCGTGCGCCAAGTTTGTAGCGATGTATCGCTCGCGGCACCAAATCGTTCACTTGCTGCGAGGTATTGCACTCAAGACAGCGTGCGCGCGTCAAGGGTTCAACAAACGAGTGGGTACAAGTACGACAGCGATAGACTTCCAGCGGGCGATCATAATCAACCCCAATGTGGCGCAGCTGGGTGGCGCAATTAGGGCAAGCAAGCTTACCTTGGCGCGAAAACTGCGCCTGCTCTCCAACGTGACCACAGGTAAAACAGTGCAGTGAGACCACTTCCTTCACATCCGGGCTGTGGCATTCAGGACAGGTTTCTTGATAGTTGATATGACCAGAGTTACAGCTATGGCACAGGCGGATCCGATCGACAAGCTCTTCTGCTTCAAGTAACTCTCGCTCGGCTTGATAATGAACATAGCCAAACGTGGCGTCACCTTCACCGGCGTAGCACTCTAATAACGGATAACGATAAACCGACAACGCTTGGCGATCATAAAAAGGGATGAGACGACGGTTCGGGTTTAGCCACAGCCACGCCAGCATTTTATCCACTGGCTCAGCATTGAGCAGTTCGAGACGTGATAGATGCGTTTGCCATTGACTCTGCCACTCGTGGGGCTGCCAGACATCATCGGCTAACACGGGTGATAACGGGCTTGGGGTCACTACATAGATCAACCAATGCCAAAATCGTTGGCTTTGATGAACTTGCTGTAAGTAGTGATCGGTCTCTTGCTCTAGACCATTGATCACTAACACGCCCGCATGCTCTGGCAGCTCATCAACCTGCGACACTTTTTGAATATTTTGGGAGCCTGTAAGCAGGCTTTCTCCTCCCAACAGGAATACAACACCCTGCTCAGACATAATTTTACAACTCAATCCACTATGACTGTTAAAAACATCAACATAGTACATTAAACTCAGCAATAAATGCGTATTAGGAATAATAATTACGGTGGGATTATTGTAGGGTCGTTATGAGCTAGTCTGAAATTTTACCTTTTTCAGTATATGTCATAGAGAAATAGCAGCATTAAATCAGGTGGTTATATTAAAAATGTCGACGGATTCGACTTGCTGGAACCAACTCGGACTCGGTAGAGTTTAAGGTAATTTAAAAATGAGAACTTAGATTTACACTCGCCAAAGCAAGGTAAACCAAAGCATTAGAGCGGCTCTTCGTCATCAACCAGCAGATAGTCTTTACTGCGCAGAACGAACAGCAAAATCACCAAATACATCACAGACAGCCCCACTAGCATGGTCAGCATACTGTTGGTACTTAGCGTGGCGGCGGTATCATCGTGCAAGCCGCGCAAGCCACGACCGACCCGATACGCCGCTCGTACCGCCTCAATATCTTGCATCGCCAATGAGACCGACAAAATACCCTGCCCCCACAACAATACCAACGACATCAGCGCCGTGTAGTAGCCTTTGAGCATCCGGCAATTAAAGTAATACACGGTTAGCACGTTCAGCACCAAAGACGCAGAGACAATCAAAAACAGCAGCGGTGCTAGACCGTGAATGCTGTAAATAAAGTAATCTGTCTCATCGTGGTAGAAGAACAAGACGCTAAGGTTTTGCAACACCAATAAGGCGTAACAAAGCTGCAGGAAAATGAAGGCTTTACGATCAGCGCTCCACGCAATCAGCACCGGCTTAAACATCGTAAGTCCTTAGCTGCCATTGCACAGCGACCTTGTCCTGCGCCCACTGGAAAGCCGCTTGGGTCGCCAATTCCGCGAAAAATGCCTCCACGCTTTCTGGACTCGCGCACCAAAATGCAGTGCCCGCCGGCGGCGTTTCATCGTCGGCTAACGAATAGACAAACGACAATGACAGCTGCTGCATGCGCTCGTCATCTTCCCAGTTTTCGTCTTCCCAATCTTCGTCTTCACTGCCGCTGTCATCCCAATCTTCAGCATCAAGAAGGTCTTCATCAAACTCATCGGCGCCTTCAGTATCAGCGCTAATAATTTGGCGGGTAATATCGAGGGTATAAACGTTCTTTTCATCGCCAAAACCGTAAGCCCCTGCTTGAAACAACAGCATGTCACCATCTTCATCAAGGTGAGTGTTGGCAATGCGTTGCTCTAAGTAGAGATCCACCACCAAACGCAGCGCTTCGGCGAAACCAAAAGTGCGCTGGCAAAGTGCCGCATTAAGCTGGTGTTCTACTTCCTCAAGCGTGGTCAAGGTAACGTCCATCCCTAAACGTAATTGCGAGTCAAAGATCGGTGTAGGCGAATTGAACACGCTCGCGCTGTCAAATTGCCCTAATCAAAGCGGTTCAAGTTACCCCATTATAAATAGCAGCTAAACTTTTGATGGCGAAATTCCCTAAACTGTGTGACTTGTTCGACAAATATCAGTGCAACCCCGTCCAAATACCCCTTCTCTGTCTCAAATTGTCTCGAATAATGGCGAAATCTGCACCACGGCGACGACAAATTAACCATTAGCTAATCAACCGGGCATGGCTATTCATCACTAAATCCGCTTTAGCGCCATCAATTTCGCCAGGGCAAGCCGCTTTCGATCAACATCGCGCAAATTGTCCGTTCAGCGTTGATTTCATGGAAACCGATCACAGTCCCTCATGTATTCACCGATTAAATGGTCTGAGCAGTTGCAGCCGCCAGCCTATTGATGTTAGAACTCGATGATTATCGCTAGCGAGCCATTCACTATGTTCACGTTTTATAAGCTAAAACAAGGCTTTCAAAACCTACTTCGCCCCACTGTACACAAACTCAATGCGAAAGGGATCAGCGCTAACCAAGTCACCTTGGCTGCGGCTGCAGTGTCTATCATGCTTGGCGGGTTATTAAGCGTGTTTGCGCACGTCACTTGGCTATTTATCCTACTGCCAGTGTGGATGTTCTTACGTATGGCGCTAAATGCCATCGATGGTATGTTAGCCCGCGAGCACGATCAGCAAACACCGCTCGGCGCCTATCTCAATGAGCTGTGCGATGTGATTGCCGATGCGGCGCTTTTTCTGCCATTCGCCTTCGCCTTTTCGCAGTATGCTTGGCTCGTCTTACTCATCATTTTCCTCGCGACCTTAAGTGAAATGACGGGCGTGTTAGGACTCATGGTTGGCGCGGAACGACGCTACGATGGCCCGATGGGTAAGAGTGATCGCGCCTTTGCGTTTGGCGCTTTAGGCCTAGCGTACACATTTGATCTGCTCACCGCGCAGTGGGTACTGTTTTTCTTATCGATAGTAGCGCTACTGACGGCGCTCACTATCGCTAACCGAATTCAACAAGGCATAAGGAATCGTCAATAATGGAGTGCACCGAAAACACGTTTATTACGCACGATCACACTGAGCTGTTTTATCGTCATTGGCAAGGGAGCAGCGATAAAGCGATTATCTTGTTCCACCGCGGGCATGAACACGGCGGCAGAATGGCCCATTTGGTCGATGAACTGGGGATGCCCGAGTGCCATTTTTTTGCGTGGGACGCACGTGGTCACGGCCAAAGCCCCGGTAAACGCGGTGACAGCCCTGGATTTGAATACAACGTCGCTGATATTCAATCCTTCGTTGAATACATCAGCAAAACCTACGGTATCGCTACCGAAAATATGGTGGTGGTTGCTCAAAGCGTCGGTGCCGTATTAGCCGCAACTTGGGCTCACGATTACGCGCCGAAAATTCGCGGTATGGTACTGGCATCACCCGCCTTTGATATTAAGTTGTATGTGCCACTGGCGATCCCGGGACTGCGCTTGGCGCATGCCCTGTTTGGCAACTTTTTCGTCAACAGTTATGTGAAAGCGCACTATCTGACCCACGATAAAGCCCGCGCCGAAAGCTACAATAGCGATCCGCTGATCACCCGCCCTATCTCGGTAAACATGCTGCTGGGTGTGTTTGACGGCGCGAAACGGGTCGTCGCCGATGCTGCCGCAATCACCATTCCAACCCAGATGCTGGTGTCAGGTTCGGATTTTGTGGTGTATGAAAAACCGCAACGCCGTTTCTTCGACAAATTAGGCACCGCGCACAAGGAATACCATGTATTGCCCGGGTTTTACCACGATACCTTGGGCGAGCAAGAGCGCCATCTGGCCACAGATAAGATGCGCCGCTTTATTACTAACTTGTTTGATAACCCGCTACAGACCATCGATTTAACTCAAGCCGACCGCCGCGGTTATACCTGCAGCGAAGCCGAAGCCTTAGCGACACCTGTTCCTGCTGGCTCCATCAAAGATAAATACTGGCACTACTACCGCAAAGCGTTCGCGTGGTTAGGTCAGCGCTCTGAAGGGATCCGCCTTGGCTTTGAGCTTGGGTTTGATTCTGGCAGTACGCTCGATTATGTCTATCGTAACAAGCCGTCAGGCGATGGGTTGTTCGGTAAGTTTGTCGATTATTGTTACCTTAACTCGGTCGGCTGGCGCGGGATCCGTCAACGTAAAGTCAACTTAGAAACCTCGATTAAACAAGTCGTGAAGCAATTGCAAGACGATGGCAAACCGGTTCGATTGATGGATGTCGCCGCCGGACATGGCCGCTACGTGCTTGAAGCGGTGCAATCGCTCAACGACAAGCCCGAAGCGGTGTTACTGCGCGATTTTAGCGACGTGAACGTGACTGATGGCCAAGCCTTAATCGACAATATGGGGCTGGCAAACATTGCCAAGTTTGAGCAAGGTGACGCCTTCGACAAACAAGCGTTATCAAATATTGAGCTAAAACCTAATTTGGTGATCGTCTCTGGGTTGTATGAGCTGTTTGCCGACAATACCATGCTGCAAAACTCCCTTGCAGGTATTGCCGCGGCGATGGATGAAGACGGTTATTTGATTTACACCGGACAACCGTGGCACCCACAACTTGAGCTGATCGCACGCTCACTCACCAGCCATAAAGATGGCAACGCGTGGGTCATGCGTCGTCGTACCCAAGCGGAGATGGATCAATTGGTCGAGCAAGCTGGGTTTGAAAAATGCCAGCAGAAAATCGATCAGTTCGGTATTTTTACAGTGAGCATTGCCAAGAAACGCTCTCAGTAACCCATTCATTCAACATCTAAAAACGAAAACGCCAAGGCATGACCTTGGCGTTTTTCTTTACGTACGAGCCATACGTTGCAGCGTTAGTTGATCCCGCCAACGCCTTTTTGGTTCATTGCGGGCGGAATCACCGCCCCTTCAGGTTCAAAGCCTTGCACATGCAAGGTTTGGGTTGGGAACGCAATTTCAGCGCCGTGTTGATCAACAATCGCCATTATCCGCTCCATGACATCTTGTTTGATTTCGTGAAAATAGACCCAATCGGTGGTTTTAGTGAAGGTGTAGATAAAGAAATCCAACGACGACGGACCAAAACGATCCAGATTCACCATCAAGGTTTGGTTGGTGTCGATTTCAGGGTGCGCCAGCAGCATGGTTTTGACATCTTTCACAATCGCCCCAACTTGCGCACCATCGTCGTAGCGCAAGCCAACATATTCATAGATGCGACGATTCGACATTCGCGATGGGTTCTCAACCACGATGTGCGAAAACACCGCATTGGGGACATATAACGGGCGCTTATCAAAGGTGCGAATTTTGGTCACGCGCCAGCCCACTGACTCCACCGTGCCCTCGATTTGGCGGTCCGGTGAACGTATCCAATCGCCGACTTTAAATGGGCGGTCAAAGTAAATAACGATGGCGCCAAAGAAGTTCGCCAGCAGATCTTTCGCTGCCATACCGACGACTAAGCCCCCCATACCACCGAAGGCCAAGATCCCCGAAATACTCACCCCTAAGCTTTGGATCACGCTAAGGAAGGCGAACACCATGACCACCACCACAGCGAGCTTACCCAACGCATTCACTGTCGTAACGTCATAACTGCCGCGACTAAAACGCGCTTCTGCTTTACCGATAAAGCGAACGCAACCCCACGCAATCAACCCGGTGATCGCAATTTGGCGCACCGTCGGCAGCACTTTCAGCACCGGCTCAAAACCGACAATATTGGCAATAATCGATGCGCCCAGCACCACAATCAACCAGTTGATCGGCGCGCGCACTGCATGCCAAATGGCATCCCCCCACGCCATCGACGCATTTTGGATCCAATTAGCCAAACGATTTGACAGGATGCGCCATGCAATGAAGAAAAAGATAGTCACTGCAGTCACGGTGATAGCTTCGATCTGCCAGTTGCTTTCAATCAACGCCAAGCCTTTCTGCTCTAGCCAAGCTAACGTTTCTTCCATGGGGAGTCCTCTTTATTTCAATCGGTTATGCTTTTTACAACCGTGCTTTGGCTTTCACACACCAAGCAAAAACAGCCAAATCGGTAATTAAACCAAACCTTAACATAATTCGCCCACTTTGATGATCGCTCAATCCCTGTCTGCAGATTTCCATCTTAATTCCTGCCAAATAACCGTCTGGCTCTCTCGAATTACCGCCCGCTTATGTTAACGACACGGCCCCCCTTAACCTCGATCCCGTTTCTGAAATCATCCGAACAATACGCCAAGAAAGCCAAGGGCGAGAGCTTGATCGATTTTCTGAAATCGAAACGGCAAATAGTGCTATTCCCCCAACCTAGGCATGGGTAAAGTAACGAAATGTAAATAACAAAACTATCATTGCGCAGATAACCAGTTTCTAGCTACCAACCCCTTTTGTAGAAACTCCATCCTCGCATCACACAAGCATGGCGTTGGCAGGCAAACGAGTCCTATGAGAATTGGTTTAACCCTTGGGAAATACTCACCTTTCCATCGAGGTCATCAAAGCGTTATTGATACAGCGCTGGCAGAAATGGATCACGTCATTGTGATTATTTACCCTTCGCCAGAAACCACCAATATCGCGGTAGAAACCCGCGCACAATGGATCCGTGATTGCTACCCAAGCGTGGAAGTGCTGATCGCTTATGACGGCCCCCGTGAAGTCGGGTACAGCGACGAGCTAAAGCGTAAACACGAAACCTATCTACGCCAATTGCTTGCAGGGCGCGCCATCCGCGCGTTCTATTGTGCCGAGCCGTATGGTGAGCATGTCAGTGCCGCACTCAATTGTATTGATCGCCGCGTTGAGCGAATTAACCCCGACTGGGCGGGAACCGTCGTCCGCTCCGATCCGTACCGTTTCCGCCATTGCGTTGAGCCTTTGGTATATCGCGGCCATATCCGCAACATCGTGTTTCTTGGCGCACCATCGACGGGCAAATCCACCTTAAGTGAAGCGCTAGCAAAGAAATTCAATACTTTATGGATGCCAGAATATGGCCGTGAGTATTGGGAGAAACACCAACACGAGCGACGACTCACGCCAAGCCAGTTGGTCGAGATCGCCGAAGGCCACCTTATTCGTGAAGAAGCGTTGCTGAGTGAATGTCGCCAATTTCTGTTTACCGATACCAATGCCATCACCACCTATATGTTTGGCATGGACTACCACAATGCAGTAGAGCCGAAACTCGCCGAATACGCCAAACAAGCCGAGCAGCGTTACGATGCGGTGTTTGTGTGCGGTGATGACATTCCCTACGACAACACCTGGGATCGCTCAGGCGATCAGCATAGAAAAGCGTTCCAGCAAGCCATCATTGACGATCTCAACTACCGCCAAGTGCCTTTCACTCTGCTCACTGGCAGTTTAGAAGCGCGGATAGAGCAAGTGTCCCAGCAGTTAGCGAGCTTAGTTCGTTACTAGCTATATAGGCACGTTATTAGCGATCAGCGAGTAACAACGCGCAACACAGTTATCCGATTTCACCCGAAACCCATTTAGCGCAACCTGAAGGAACATCCATGGAAGGCCTGTTAGCCCTGCTCGATATCAACAACATAGTGTTCTCCATTGCGGGCTATCCGATCAGCTTGCTCGAACTTAGCGGCACTCTTTTTTACGTCACGTCGGTGTGGCTAGTTGCGAAACAGAATATGTGGACTTGGCCGACTGGCATCATCTCGGTGGTACTATTTGGTTTTCTGTTTTACCAGTGTCAGCTCTATGCCGACATGTTCGAGCAAAGCTACTACCTTGGGATCAGCCTCTACGGCTGGGTTAACTGGTGGCTGTTCAACCGCGCGGCAAATTCCAGTACGCGTAACGATACCACGGACTTTCGTTACTCATCGCCTCGTAAAATCGGTATCCAGCTTGCAGTGATTGGTGTCGGTACTGTGTTGATGAGCCGCTACATTGCTGACTTACACAACCTTTACCCTATGGTGTTCCCGCAACCGGCGGATTATCCAGTGCTGGACTCACTCACTACCGTAATGAGTTTAGTCGCGATGTTTTTGCTAACGCGCAAACGGGTCGAAAGCTGGTATTACTGGATTGTGGTGGATGTGATTGTTATTGGGCTCTATTTTGCCAAGGGCTTGGTGTTCTTGACTGGGCAATATGTGGTGTTGCTTGGCGTGGCGGTTTACGGTTTATGGCGCTGGCATCAAAGCGGGGCCGAGAAGCCCCTTGCCTTTTCCCGGTAAAAACTGCGTTTTGTTCTAATTTGGGCTAACGCTTATTGGCTTTCAATCCAATGCAGATATAGGCGGGTATCAAGTTCACGTTGGTGGTAATCCGGCACCATGTGGCAGCAAAGCTGGTAAAACGCTTTGTTGTGATCCGCTTCTTTTAAATGGCTGAGCTCGTGCGCCACAATCATCTCCAGCAAGCCGAGCGGCGCGGTTTTGAACATCTCGGCGATCCGGATTTCCTGCTTGGCTTGCAAGCGACCACCCTGATTGCGGCTGATCCGCATATGCATACCGAGCGCCTGATCTACTCGTCGGATCGATTTGTCGTAGCAAATCCGACTTAAATGAGCACTCTTGCGCATGTAACGGTTCTTCATAGTCATGACAAATTCATACAGGGCTTTGTCACTGTTGTGCGGGTTTTTCTCTGGGTACTTGCGCGCCAAATACTGTCCAAGTTTTCCTTCATCCAGCAATTGTTGCGCTTGGCTGATGATTTGCGCTGGGTAACCCTGCAGATATTTCATTTTTTGCTCATTTCTCGCTTAAAACGGCTAGATAGCCTAAACTTTTCATTAGTTTATAACAAATGACAAATAACTCATTGAATAAACAGCACTAAATGACATCAAGATTTCACTATTGAAATGACAACATTCCATTTTTAATAGTTGCATGTCGACGGCTTCGCGCGCATTATTGTGCGCCCAGTCACAAGCCCTTGAAACCAAATTTAGACAGATACACAAAAATGATCCCAACGAACAACTTTGATGCCCTATTGCCACCGCAAATGGCAGAGCGCGCCGCCGAGATCGGTGAGAGTAAAGCCACAAAAGACCCAATGAAAGCCTTCTTGCTGGCAATTTCCGCCGGTATTCACATTGGCATTGCGTTTGTGTTTTACACCACAGTCACCACAGGTGCTGGCGATATGCCTTGGGGCATGGCACGTTTCGTTGGGGGCCTTGCCTTCAGCCTCGGTTTGATCCTCGTTATCATTACCGGTGGTGAGCTGTTTACCAGCTCAGTGCTCACGCTGGTCGCACGTGCCAGTGGCAAAATTAGCTGGCGTACCTTAGTCAATCACTGGGGGCTTGTCTATATCGGTAACTTGGTCGGCGCTTTGTTGCTGGTCGGCATTATGTTTATCAGTGGTCAGTACTTATCGGCGAACGGCGAAGTGGGCATTAACACCATGCAAATCGCCCAACACAAAATGCATCACGGCTTCTTCCAAGCTGTGGCCCTTGGCATTATGTGTAACGTGTTGGTGTGCGTCGCGGTTTGGATGACCTTCAGTGGCCGAACCCTAACCGATAAGATCTTGGTGACAATTTTGCCTGTGGCAATGTTTGTCTCTGCCGGTTTTGAGCACTGCATCGCCAACATGTTCCAAGTACCGATGGCAATGATGATCAAAAACTTCGCACCAGATACCTTCTGGGAAATGACCGGACGTCTACCGGCTGAATTTGTCGACTTGAATGCGATGGACTTTATCATCCATAACCTGCTGCCAGTGACGCTGGGTAACATTATCGGTGGCGGTATTTTTGTGGGCTTGGGTTACTGGATCATTTACCTGCGCGACCCGCACCATTAATCGCATTGCCACAGAAAATAAAGGTCTGCATTCGCAGGCCTTTTTTATTGCTTGTGCTTCACCAGCGCAGTTGCGATCATGGCACATTATCTCTTAGTTTGATTTACCTCAGCCATGACCAAGCCAGCCCCAGCTACCAATGCATTAGCCAGTAAAGCATTAATTACCGAAGCCTTAGATTCCGAAGCATTAGCCACCCAAACATTAGCAGCACATTCGGTCGATACCGCCCTACTCGATCAGCAGTGCCAACAGTTTTTAACCGATGTCGATCTGCCCGACGCAGCGCATCAACTCGACCATATCTTGCGCGTAGTGAATGTGGCCGACAAACTCGCGCGACAAGAAAACGCCGACCTTATTGTGGTACGTGCTGCCGCTTGGTTGCACGACTGCGTGGCACTACCTAAAGATCATCCCAAGCGTCACCTTGGCTCGACGCTCGCTGCCGATAAAGCCGTCGCGTTTCTTGCGGGCCTTGGGTTTTCCGCAACTCAGCTAGATGCTATCCATCATGCCATTGTCGCCCATAGCTTTAGCGCGAACGTCACCCCGACAACCCTTGAAGCGAAAATCGTGCAAGACGCAGATCGCCTCGATGCCCTAGGCGCGATTGGCATTGCTCGCTGCCTGCAGGTGGGCACTGCGCTCAAGCGCGATCTCTACAGCCTCGTCGACCCTTTATGCGAGACACGAACGCCGGATGATAGCCACTTCACCATCGATCATTTCTTCACCAAACTATTTAAGTTGCCAGACACCATGAACACCTTGGCGGGGAGAAAAGAAGCCCACCAGCGAGCAACGTTTATGCAGCAATTTCTTAACCAGCTTGGTGATGAAATTACTTTTAAAACCAATAACCTATAAACTGCAAACTCTAATTGACACCTCTTGGGTAAAACGCGAAAAGTAATATGATCAAACGCAATTTACTTTTTTATCAACAGGAATAAACTACCGCTCAATTTTCCTCCCTTACCTGAGATCTATCCATGCAACCGACACGTTTTGGCAACGTGATGGCGGCGACCTCGTTCCTAATTTGGGGCCTGTTGCCGCTGTACTACCAATATCTTCCTTCTCCAAACATGGAAGAATTGCTCGCGCTACGTATTATTGGCTCTGTTCCTTTTGGTCTGCTGGTGTTGTGGGCTATGGAGCGCAAGATGCCGAACTTCACTGAAATTCTTGCCGACAAACGCTCGCTGTTTTTTAGCGGTGTTGCGGGGATCTTGATGTGCGTATCGTGGTACGCCTTTACTTGGGCGATCACCAACGGCCAAGTGCTCGAAGCCAGCCTCGGGTTCTTCATCACGCCGATCATGGTAGTCGCGTTAGGGGTATTTATTCTGAAAGATAAGCTCACCCACGGCCAAACGGCGGCGGTGGTGCTGGCGATTATCGGGATCGGTTACCAAATTTACCACTACGGCGAAGTGCCTTACGTGGCGCTCACCATGGCGATATTTTTCACCTTTTACGGTTTATGCAAAAAGCAGGTGGCGTTTAGTCCGCTAACCACACTGTGGCTGGAAAGCCTGATCCTAACCCCGGTCGCGTTGGCGTTTATGTTTTATAAATCAGCGACAACCGGCAGTGTGGCGTTCAGCGCTGACCCTATCACCCTGCTGCTATACCTTGGTGCAGCGCCGGTCACCTTAGCGCCATTGGTGTTCTACTCCATTGCAGTAAAACACACCACCTTGTCGATGGTTGGCCTGATGCAATACATCGAGCCAAGCCTGCAATTTTTGCTGGCCGTACTGTTGTTTGCTGAACCGTTTGACGAAATCAAAGCGGTTGGTTTCGGCTTTATTTGGCTTGGATTGGCGATCACCACCGCAGAAGCCTTGGCGAAACGCGGCCCCAAACAACAAGGCCCGAAAGCCCCATTGCCGGGTGCATAATTGCCACCTAATATTCACTCAGCATTAAGTTGCGTTGCGTGAAAACACAAAAAGCCCTGACAATTCAGGGCTTTTTAGCATCTGCGATTTAGTTACAAAGGCTGTTTTCCAAAAATCAGCTTTGGGTGTTTTTCACCGATGCTTTAGTTTCTGATGCTGTAACCTCTGAGGCTTTAATCACTGAGGCAGGGGCTTCTGGATCAGCAATTTCTGAGGCGGTGGCTTCTAAAGCAGTAGTTTCTGAAGCTGAGGTTTGTGCAGAAGCTGGCGCTTCTGGCGGTGTGATCTCTCTTACTGATGGCTCTGGCGCTTCAGGCGCAGCAATCGTAGCGTCAGAAACTACATCAGCTTGATCAAGGCGTTTTACGCTGTAAATCGCACCCACATCGTACATCGCCACTAGCTGATCGCGACTAATATCTAAACTGCCTGCACCAAATTTTGGCGCTCTTATGATACCGTCTTGTTTCATCGCCGCACGCACTGCAGAGCGTTTCTCAAACACCTGCTGTCCGAGCGATACGGTTAACCCTTTTTCATCCAACTGCGCCACTTTCACTAAGCCATACTGAAATTCATCGGCGGGATAAGATTCAATGATCTCCGCATAATCGACGAAGTAAATATCACCGATTACTGGTGCATTCAAAAACTCAAGATGCTCTCGACTTTCTAAGCGATTGGTCACATCGACATAGCAAAACAGCACGGCCAACAATACGCCACAATAGTGCAAAGGGATAAAGAAGAAGGTGTGAGGCGCTTTAAATAGCCCCAATGTAACGCGCTGCTGCGTTGCCTCATCAACCACCGAGTTTACCCGACGGCCAATAAAATAGAGCAATGCGCCGGTGATAACCGCAAATGCACTCAGCAAGGTTTGCGGCTTTAGGCCAAAGTGAAACTCAGCCCACACCATCGCACCGAACGTAAAGATCGACAGTAAAACCACCAAAATGCCGTAGCCACGCCAAATAATCATAGTTATAAATCCCTGAAAGATAATCCAATCGCATTTGATAACGCGCGCAAGAAACGCGCAAACATGCGTAATGTTGGCTATCTAATCAAAATGGCGCGGCGAGATAAACGACAAAATGAACCAACGCAGGGTTCTGCGAGTAAGAGCGCTAAATAACGAAAAAACAAGAAAATTATCGTTGATTTGACACACGGTGAGATAGGTGGAGTTTGCTGATTGCTCTAACTCACTTTTGGACATATCCGAGTTTGAGCGTCAGCACCATCAGGATAATGTCGGATAAAAATGTCTATGAGTTAACGCCTAAATTCCATGTACGGGATGGCGTCATGTGAGATGAAAACATCACCCAAAATAAGTGATTGACGCCATAGCCGTTTGTTAGGTGATAGTTATAACACCTACGATACTATAAAAACAAAGTTTGAAACGACCGTTTTCGTTTGATAGACATTAAGCTAGAAGACAGCGAGGCAAGCATTGCCTCATGCACGAAATTACCCATGCTTATACGTTTGACACCTAGAGTTTTCAGTTCTGGAAAACTAGGTAGTTCAGGAATACACATTACATTTATTTGTATTAGTTAATTGAACCATTTCCTTGTGCTGCTCTACTGAGTTGTTCAACTCCTTCGCTTGATGTCTTAGTGCTTCAGAACTTTGCTTCAACTCTTTAGTCTACATAACAAACCCAAGAATCATCCCAAAAAACTTATTGGACCGAATACGCCGGCACAAAAGTCACCAACTTCATTCAGGGCTAAATTATCGAAACCAGCCCTCTTTTATTTAAGTAACCACCATAAAAAACCACGTAAACAATAGTAACAACAATACCTAAGTTTTCATATTACTCCTGATTGCTAACGCTTTGCAAAGCGACAATAAAATAACTGGCTAAAATTAGGGAGGCACGAGAAAAAAGCAACTTGTTAAGTTTTTTATTCTTCATTTTCAGAAGTCAATAATGCAGGACTTGATGCATCACTAGGGTAACTCTTCTGCTCTTGATTGGGTTCTCCACGTGATTTTTGTTATCTCTTTAATTCTATCTACTAAAGGTTTAGCGTCTTTACCAAACTTTCCTAATACAACTCCTGCATCACCAACTAACCCCCAAAAATGATCCAAGTCTGACATTTTCTTATGTAGTTCACTTTGCAGGCTTTCTAGCCTTTTAAGTAATCTACGCTTATGTTTCTCATCAAAATATGCTGAGGATGAAATAATCTCTTTAATTCATTCAGTAACACTTGAATCCTAGATAAATCTCCATCTGTAAACTCATAGAAAAAGGGTTACCAAACTTGGTCGCAAACTGTTTTCTGAATTTATTTAACTCACCAGACTCTCTATTTTCACGAACATAATCACTTAGTGATTTAATTGTAGAGATAGCAAAACTACCTATTCTGTCTATTTATACTTTAGTATCACCTGCAGAAATATCAGGCAAATTAACATCAAGTTCGAAGCCGTTAATGAATGCTTCGGCAACTGCAAAAACTCTAAATGAAAATTAAGATCGTTGTTATTATTTCCACTTCGTTTATTATGATAGAAATAACAAATCTGATATAATGCAATTTTAGAATCAGAACTTAAACCCTCAAAATATTCTTCACTGAAAATCGACACTCTCTCTCCTTAAAAACTTAACGCCTCAAACACCGGCTTGGTGAAGTTGGCGACTTTTTTGGAACAAAAAAGGTGACAGCTTTGCCAAGTCCGCGTGTTTTGACTTGTTAGGCTTTTTGTAGCACATACTTTGCCTTTTCTTTGCCACCGATGGTTAATGTAAAAATTAGAGACTCAGCTTCAAACAAAAAACCTATTGATAGGTGTTCGTCACTTTCTCTTAAACATATCTCTTGTACATTGCTCGTTTCTTCTAATGCGTAGGGCCAAGTAAACGTAATAATATTGGGAAGCCCCATGCTTGCGTGAAGCTCTAAGTTTTCACCAGCTACACCTATGACTCCATATATTTGACTACGACTAGGACTGCCTTTAGTAAGCAGAACAAAATCATATCCATTTTTTCTTAGCTCTAGTTCAAACTTACCATCTACCGTTCTATAGGTGCCAACCTTTACGCTCAAAAACTCTAATATGGGATATCTCGTAATCATTTTATGAGCCTAACAGCTTATTAGTGTGCATGCGCGTTTACCACATTAGACCAGTAAAAACGCGCATCGTTAACTAGTTGTATTACAACAAAGTTACCACCTTAACCTCAAATATCTCCCCAGAAAAGTGCGCATGCGCGTTTTCAAACCTACAATCTCAAACCGCAGTAACGTAACTGTCTCTTATGTAGTAAAAAATGTGAGAATGCTCGGATATAAACGCGCATAAAAATCCCGTACTCTTCCTTAATATCAGCTTACCGCAAATATGACTGTATAAATAAACAGAACTAAAGGAATGGTGATCATGAGCCTGAAAAAACCCTTTTCAAAAGGGTTAGAGAAGAAATGTGCCGGCACGTTTTCCAGCCCGATCATCTAACCCATACTTCTTATAATTAGATGATTTTAAATAAAAGTATTCATATTGAAATGTCAAAAAGCGCACGAGATTGAGATGAGTATTTGTAGGGGAAAAAGTCGGTGTTTGACTGCGTCACAGACAACGAGTTAACTCATTTCGGGGCAAATACGAGTCACTACAACTACCCTTTCACCGCTTGCTTTATAAACGAGCTAACGTCTATCGTGGTAATATCATCAACAGTACGAATCTTTAGATGTCGGCGGTGTTTACCGCCACCTTCCAGCGCGGCAGTAGGGTCTGAAAATCCTGCGCCATGACTAAATTCGACCGACACATGCTGCTTGTAAGAAAATAGGCCACCAATCAGATCGCCTGCTTGTAGAAAAACCAAGCCGCCGTATTTTATCTCCTGTTGCAACGACGGATCTTGCGCCATAAAAAGAGCGCTAGCTGCCTTGATGATCTCGGCATGTTCGGGGTTTGTCGATTGAATATCGCAGAGAAATTAGTCGATTTTTGCAAATATTGGCTGGTTCATAATCGTCCTTGAATGTGGCTGTTGGCATTAGTCACTTATCTTCGCTTTTGTCTCCGCTCTTATCTCGGCTTTTATCTCGCTTTTATGTCCTCTATAGCGCGGCATTTAGGAAATGCAGAGCAACCCCAGAATTGTTTGCCTTTATTCTCACCACGTTTTGATTCACGCACAACCATTTCAGAGCCGCAACGTGAACACGGCTTAACCTTTTCTTTCGCCGCTACCACCGCTTTCACATGCTGGCGGTGTTTTATATCTCTGATAACGCCTTTTCTTAATTTGACCTCATTGATCCTTTCAATCAGTGACTGATATTCAGCGTCGGAAAAGACAATTTGATCGAACTGCTTAATGTATCGTAAGCCACCGCGCGCGTAGGTGACGTTTTCCGGCATTGTGGTTTTGAACGTGCTATCGCCAATAAAAATCACGACGGAATGCAGATAGGCGATATCAATGCTAAGTAATGACTCAAGCGTTTTTACATGCTTGTAGTTTTGATGCAGTGGGTTTTGAAATTTTGAAGAATGGCGATATATCTTTTGGGTCCATTGCTTTTGACTTTTTGAACCAAAAATCCACCCTTTCATATTCTTAGTTTCGACCACAAAAATGCCAAACTTAGACACAAGAACGTGATCAACTTGGGTGGTGCCATCGTCTGTCGGCAAGGTGACATCTTTTATTAGTCGGTAATCGGATTCTGGTAACCGAGAGAGCAAACAGTTCACCAAAAACTCACCACATACCCCTTTAAACCAGCGGCTTTTAAAAAGAGTAACAATGAGCAGTAACGGTACCAGATACCACACTTGTAGCAATCCACCGATGATTAGCGTCCCGATGTCCATGTCATGTCCTTATTGCTGTTCACTGGTTTATTTCACAGTAAATTAGCCGCTGTACTATGGCGGTTGCCATATAAATAGCGAAAATTCGAGCGAAGCAGCGTTGCCATGAACAAGGCTCCCTAAATCCAACATGAAAGATAGAAATAGAACCACCAACCTTGGTTGATTATTGGATGCAAAAAAAGCAGCCATCTGGCTGCCTTCGTCAATTTGGGGATTGCTTTAGTGCGATTATTCGCGAATATCGAGTTCGCTGTGGATCAATACCACGCACTGCGAAGCAAATAGCATCTTTGGACCCAAGCTAATTTTCTCTGCGCCCAAACGCTTCAAGCTATTAAAACTCTTTTTCGGCATTGGGATGTGATCGGTAAGCAAGAAACATGGGTTGTCGGCAATTTCAATATCGCGGATTGAATCGCCTTTTTTGTCCATCATGTACAGCTGGTGAGTTTCAGCAAGCTCCGCCACCAAACGCTCAAAGCTAACGGTACGTACGGTTACGCCAGCTTCAACTTGGCGCGTTTGCTCTTTACCCATGCCCACAGAAACGTCCAAGGCGCGCGCGACTTTTTTTAGCAGCGCTTGTTCATGGAAACCACCGATGTCGGTCATTTCTTTCGCTGTCATGGTGATGGTACGAGAAAAATCTTGCGTGCTTTCTAGCACAAGGTGAACCACCACATCATCACGGTGTGATTGTGCCACAAACATGGCATTCATTAGGGTGTGAGCCAAGATCTCGCTGTGTGCCTCTTGCCCAACACCTGCCAACATTTGCTGGCTGTTTGTAGAAGCTGCTCTGGCACGTAATACAAATGCTCGCATTGCCTTTCCTGTTTCGCCTATCGCGCTACCTATAGCGCCTTCATTGGGGCGACATTATCAGCCTTTTTTGCTGCGGTGCAAGTTTTGAATAGTCACTGATTCCAGCCGACATTGAAAGAAAACGATGCGCTGTGATTTATGAGTCTTTCTGCCAAAACCGGTTATTGGGCGCATCGGCTAAAACAGCGCCACGGGTTGGCGCAAGAGATCAGATTCTCTGACCACATCGACCTGTGAGGGATTAATAAATTTGCGCGCATATTCGCTGTACACGCCTGACTCAACAAAGAGCTGGAATATATCCGCATCAATATGTTGTTGCTCTACCATTTTCGCCATGATATTTAGCGCTTCACTTAAGCTTTTTCCTTTTTTGTAAGGCCTGTCTGACGCGGTAAGCGCTTCGAAGATATCGGCGACCGCCATCATTCTGGCGGTGGCTGGCATTTGCGCTTTGGTTAGTCCGCGAGGATAGCCAGTGCCATCCACTTTTTCATGATGACCTCCCGCTATTTCAGGCACTTGAGACAAATGATCTGGGAATGGCAGCGATTCAAGCAATAAGATGGTTTGAATAATGTGATCGTTGATTTTGTAACGTTCTTCTTCGTTGAGCGTGCCACGCGAGATCTTCAAGTTGTACAGCTCGCCCATATTTTGCTCAAGCTCGGGCATCTGCAATGAAAAGCCGTGGCGTGCAGCGGCTGCACTATCGAGGCGTTTAATACAGTGCTCGGGTTTGTCGCTAAGGAGCTGCTCAGTCACCGGAAGTGTTGGCTCCTCGCCTTGGTAACGAGCCAGCGCCATATGACCAAGTCCGACTCGGTCACTCAGCGTACGTTGCCATGTGCGCGTCGCGATTTTGTCTAACCGCGCGGCGTCTTTGTCAGAGAGAAACTCTCCGCCTTGATTGCAATGCGCAACAAACACATAGTCATCGTTTATCTGCTGCAATTTCTGCGTCAGTTCCGTTTTGTTCGGCGTTTTACCTTCCGCTTTAGCGCGCCAATATTGGATGATTTCATCGCGTTTTATCACTTCAAATCGGGTGCGAATTTCGTGGATCCTATCGTGAATAGTTTCCAATTTAGTGGCTTTATCAACGATATGCTCTGGCGTCGTGATCTTGCCACAATCGTGAAGCCACGACGCGACAAACAACTCCTCCCACTGCTCGTCCGTTAACGAAAAATCAGCAAAGGGGCCTTTGTTTTTCGCTTGCGCGGCTTTGGCTATCATTCGGGTCAACTCCGGCACCCGCTCGCAATGGGCGCCGGTATACGGTGATTTGGCGTCAATCGCCTGCGCAATGAGCCGAATAAACGCATACATCAGCGATTTTTGTTGCTCCGCCAGTTGTCGATTCTCAATCGCGACTGTCATTACGCTACTCAGCGCCTCAAAGAACGGCGGTAGGTGCGGGCTGACCACTTTGGCTTCCATCGAATAAAACACCAACACCCCCATCACGCGCTCATCGCGGGTCACCATCGGGGAAATAAGATAGGTCACTTCTTGGTGTAGGTGTTTCATCCAACCGCTATAAACATGCTTATCTTTCGTTGCCTTGGTAATTTCGTCCAATAACGGCGACTGCGCTGAATCATCGATGATCAGCGGCATAAATTCATTCGCCTCGATCTCTGCAGATAAGATCAACTCGTCACCTTCGCTTAAATACATCCCTGCATGATTCATCCCAATAAACTGCAATAGCTCTTTGAGATAACGGATTTTCAATTGCTCGAAATTGGTTTCTTGCCCAACAATGGTCGACACTTCGGCGAACTGCGCGATATGGTTTTGCAAACACTGAGTAGCATTACTGAGCTGATACACTTCCAGCACTCGCGAATCAACCGAAGCGGCTTGCTCAAAATGAAAGGCGGTAATAGTTTCGGTTTGTTTTTTAAGAGATTTCAACGGCCTTGAAATCACACGGGAAAGGTAGAACGCAATCGGCACTGAGGCCAACATCACTAAGAGCGACACCACAATGGCTAGCAGTCGACCACGCTCGGCTGCGGCAAATAGCTCACTCACGGGGCTTATCACCATTAAGTGGAACTCGCTTTGCACCACCGGCAGATCCGACACTCGCCCTATCCACTGCTTGGCTTGCGCTTCAAAGTAGTATTCGCCCGCTTGGGTTTGCGACACCATTGCCGCTATCGCGGGATGGTTGTCTTCGCCAAATTCGGACAAGCTCAACAAATTCCGCCCAGAGTGCTCGGTCGCGTAATCGTGCTGCCCGTTGGTCGCGAGAATGCGGTATTGATCATCAAGCAGTAACATCTGGGTGGAGGCCGAAAACACATCACTGTTGAGGTGATGGCCGAGTTGGCTTAAGGCTATATCAACCCCTGCGACTTTAGTGCCGTCGGGGCTCGGTTGTGCGAAGGTAACGCCCACATCCTGCCCTGAGAAAAACGGGTAAGGTTCGGTGACAATCAAAGCCTGTTTCTCTTGCGCTGAGCGATACCAAGGACGAGTGCGCGGATCGAACGGATAACTGCGATTAATGCCGTCTTGCAGCGGCTGAAGGTGCCGATCAAAAAAACGGATATTGCCTTTTCCTGCCGTCACTGTACTCACCATGTAAGCAGTATCAGTGGGCGCTGAAAACTGCGCCCGCATCGCCTCATTACGCAGCGCACGAACTAAATAGAAATCGCCCCGTTGATCGCCAATATAGGCCGCCGTTAACGCCGATTCTTGTGCAAGCGAATGGGCAAGCAGCGGCAACCAACGCGGTTCATCTTGAGTTACCTTGGCGACACTCGGTGCAACTAACCGCAGTGTTGCGATAAGCGTGTGGGTATTGTTAAACAGCGCGTCCACTTGGGCATTCAGGTTGTCGGTAACTTGAGCGAACTGCTCTCTTTGATGGGTTTCAACAATTTGGCTGACTTTGTAATAATTTACCCAAGCGATCAGGGCGCCGGTCACCACAATTAGCGAGATCAGTAAGGTAGCGATGTGAAGCTGCAACGGAAAGCGTCGTCGCTCAGATTGGGGTGAGAATATCTGTCCTAGATTCATCGTTTTCCATACATTGCTGCCCTTAATAAAAGGCTAGTACAGAAAGACAAAGACGCGGGGGTTTCACCGCTAAAGAATTGAATTCGGCCAACTCTGTGGCATTTAGCGCGCAAACTAACGCAATGTCGCCGCGCTTTGGTTAGTCACGAAAATATTCTGCCATTTCCAAGTACGCTTGGCGGATATGTTCAATCAAATGTTGAATACGAAATGGCGGGTGGCGTGTAAACGGATAAATCGCGAACACCCCTAACGACTTCGCCACTTGCCCTGAAAATAGCTGGGTTAGTCGCCCTGAAACCAAATCTAAATGAACCAAACATCGCGGCACATAGATCACCCCAAATCCCGCCAGTGCAGCTTGGCGCAGGGCAGCGGCGTTATCCGTTGAAAAACCGCCTGTCACTTGCACGGTATAGGTTTGGCGACCCGCTTTAAAATGCCACTCTCTTGCCCCTTCCGTGTGATAGTCGTAGAGCAGGCAAGCATGGTTCGCTAACGATTGTGGCGTATTGGGTACGCCTCGGCGTTTTAAGTAACTGGGCGACGCACACACGACCCATTGCGAGTCGATAATGTGGCGCGAAATCAGGCTTGAGTCTTCCAAAAAACCGGTGCGGATAGCGAGATCGTACCCTTCGCCAATCACATCGACAAAGCGATTATCCATCGACATATCAATGCTCAACTTAGGGTGTTGCGCGCAAAATTCGGCCACTGCTCGGGCCAGTAACAGTTCACCAGAAATGGTGGGGACGGAGATCTTGAGATGGCCTTTAACCTGTTGACCAAAGCCGGACGCTTGCTCGAATGCTTCTTGGGATAGTTGCCGGATTTCACGGCCATTAAGGTAGAGTTGCTCGCCGGCTTCAGTTAAGCGTAAGCGACGGGTGGTGCGATAAAGCAACTGCACGCCTAGCGCTTCTTCTAAACGTGCAATATGTTTGCTGACAACGGATGCGGTCATTGACAGCTCTTCCGCAGCGCGGCTGAATGAGCCTAGCTCGACTACGCGCGTAAACAGTATTAAGTCGTCAGTGCAACTCATCCTTCGCCTGTGGGTTGGGATATTCTACTGTTAGCGTACGTCGCCTTTCGCTAATTCAGCAAGTGGCAACCACTTAATTTGCACCCCAGCTTCTTGAAACATTTGCTGACTCACGGCGATTTTTTCACCCCAGCGTGACAAGAAATCTTCCGACTGCTCAGGACAATGCACCGCTGAAATCCCCGTTTGGATGATTTTTGCGGCGCAGTTCGGACAAGGGAAATGCGTCACCCAGATCTCACAACCGTCGAGATCGCGCTTGGCGAACAAAATCGCATTCTCTTCGGCATGAAGGGTTTTCAAATACTTCATGTCGCGCTCGTCAGTTGCGGCGCTGTCTGAAATACCGTGCGGATAGCCGTTAAATCCAACCGAGACGATGCGGTTGTGCTTGGTGATCACCGCGCCGACTTGCGTCGATGGATCTTTACTCCAAGAACCGACCAGTTCAGCCATTTGATAGAAGCGTCGCGCCCATTTATAAACCATCATTTATCCTCACTTGGATCAATTTGACGTCATGATAACTGAAAATGGGATCTTTCGTCACCGCTTCTATTGTTTCAAACAATGCAATTAGAGGCCGATGGCAGCGTAGATCTGTGCAAGCTCTTCATAGTCGGGCAGCTCACCATGTTCAATGGGTTTGATCACACGGCATGGATTGCCCGCAGCCACTACATCACTCGGGATATCTTTGGTGACCACACTCCCCGCTCCAATCACTGAGCGATCACCAATGGTCACGCCGGGCAACACGATACTACCGCCACCAATCCAGACGTTATCACCGATAACAATTTCGTTGCCGCAAATATAAGGTAAAACACGCTCTGCGAGATCAACAGGATGCGTGGTGGCCAAAAGTTGCACTTTGGGGCCGAGCATCACGTAGTCACCGAGGCGAACCGGCGCCATATCTAAAATAACGCAGTCGCTATTAATAAAGCCGCCTTCGCCAAAATGAATGTTTCTGCCAATATCACAATGAAAAGGCGCGATGACGATAGCCCCTTGATAGGTGCCGAGCATTTCGCTTAATAGACGCTGCTGCGTTGCTTCATCATCCGGCCGCGCATGATTAAACTCGTGCAATTTACAACGAAGTTCTAACTGCTCATCTATGATGTCGCGGGTTAATGGCTCGCATACGTCAAATTTAGTTTTTATCTCCATGCTTTTTCCTGCTTTCACTTTCATCCTAGCCAGCACTGTTATTTTTTAAATAAGCTTTCATACATCGCTGATAACACGCCTTCACTCGGCAGCTCGCCGTGCTCAATCGATTTAATCACCTTGCAGGGATTCCCCACCGCAATCACGTTACTGGGAATATCTTTCGTCACCACGCTGCCTGCCCCGATCACGCTGCCATCACCGATGGAAACGCCCGGTAACACCACACTACCTGCCCCAATCCAAACACGATCGCCAATCACAATTTCATTGCCGCACACGTAGGGCTGAAGTCGTTCGGCCAAATCAACAGGGTGAGTCGCCGACAACAGTTGAACCTTAGGGCCTATCAACACGAAATCGCCAATGTTGACGGGTGCAATATCTAAAATAACGCAGCCAGTATTGATAAATCCGCGACGCCCTAAGTGAATGTTATGGCCAATGTCACAATGAAACGGCGGCACGATCATCGCGCCTTGATACGTACCCAAAATCTCTTGCAGTATCGCTTGGCGACGTTCCATCTCTCGAGGATGGCTGTGATTAAACTCATGCAGTTTTATTTGTAATCGACTTTGCGCGTCAATTTGCTCACGACTCATCGGGTAACAAACGTCAAATTGAGTAGAAATAGTCATTGGTCGTTTCTATCGTGATTTTTGGGTGACAGGACTAAAGAGTGGTTGAACAGTAAAAAAAAAGAAACCCCAGGCGATCATGTATTTTAATAAAATATGTCATTTCATTTTAAATATGCGTTTCAACTCCCGTTCGTTCAGAGCAAACATTCCCTGCGCAAAAGCACATTAATTTCGCGAACACAAATGACATTTTCATAAGGAATTAGTTTAATGTCATAATATCCCTAATTAAAATACCTGAGTGTTTTATAAAGCCACTACACTAGCTGAGTTTTGATAGGGAGATCAGCATGCGTCAACTACACCCCAACCTTGTCTCTTTTCTAGAAGCAAGAAACCGAGAAATTGACAGCAAAATCGAACAAGGCTTAACCCTCAGCCCTATGGTCGCGCGAGAATCCCTCGCCTACCTGACCTTGACGCAAGTCAGTGATGATCCCTTCTTCCCGATGCCATTAGATACTGATGTCGACAGCACCGGTTACCGTGTACCGATCCGCATCTTTCATCCCGAGCCCGACACCGCGCTCCCTGTTTTGATTTTCAGCCACGGCGGCGGTCATATGGCCGGTAGCGTCAGTGTGTATGAAGCGATTTGTAAACGCATTGCCAAGGCCACACGACATATTGTCGTCGCACCGGAATACCGCCTTGCACCGGAAAATCCTTACCCTGCAGCGATTGATGATGTCTACAACGTAGTCAAAGGGCTTTGGCCTGCGCTGGATAAACGTGGGATCCATTATCAACGCCGCTTGTCGATGGCGGGCGACTCAGCTGGCGGCGCATTAACCGCGTCGGTCAATCAACGTCTTCAATTTGAAAGTGACGTTCGAATAGACAATCAGATCTTGCTCTATCCCAGCCTTGACTACACTCTGGGCTTACCTTCAGTGAAGCGAAACAGCCACGGTTATTTGTTAGAGTCGTCCACGGTGCGCTGGTATTTCGACCACTACTTTCGCGGCGCAGAAGATCGCTATCACGCCTCTCCCCTGTACGGCACAGTCACCGCGCACCTCGCCAGAACCTTAGTGATCACCGCTGAGTTTTGCCCACTGTGCGATGAAGGCCTTGCCTACGCCGATCGCCTCGAATTATCCGGTGTTCGTGTCGCTCGGTTGCATTTCCCCGATATGGTACATGCGTTTCTCAATATCGAAAGCACCGTGCCTGA
The DNA here is from genome assembly GCA_019703815.1 of Thaumasiovibrio occultus. Taxonomy (GTDB): domain Bacteria; phylum Pseudomonadota; class Gammaproteobacteria; order Enterobacterales; family Vibrionaceae; genus Thaumasiovibrio; species Thaumasiovibrio occultus. The sequence continues at coordinate 967,298 of AP023053.1, forward strand.
GGCGTGTGATCGTCTATACCAAGCGCTCGGGCAGTTTCTTAATGACAATACTTTCAATGAAAAACCACCAGCTAACGACAGCTAGCACATTAACTCAATGTTTAAACACTTGACGTCGTCACGTGCTCCATCGCGCTAAAGCGATAAGCGATAAGCGATAAGCGATTAAGAATACGGGGTGCCTTGACATAACATCGCGGTTAGGAAAACAAACGCGGTGTTACGTATTTGCGATTGCAACACAATTACATTGAAGCAATATCAATATTGCTAGCTATCTCCGACAATTTGTTACATAACACGCTTATTCTTTGCGCTATAAATAAGCGTTAGTGTATGATTTTGTGAAATTTTTAACAGGATGTCGGATATGAAGAAAAAGCTTATTGCATGCGCTATGCTCTCATTGGGCGCATTAAATATATCGTGTACCAATAACTATATTAAAAATAACAGCGTACTTGAGTACATCCCGAGTGATACCCCGATCCTGTTTGCGCAGCTGAAGCCTTATTCTGCCGTTGAGCTAATGAAAGGCTTTGAGGACAACGGCGTTTATACCGTTTGGACGGAAGAAATGGCGAACGATCTCAAGCCATTACGTCATAGCACTGAGCCCAATCTTGTTATGGCTTACCACCTGATCGAGCCACTTCTAGAGCATCTAGGCGATCCTGCCAAACTGTTTGAATTGACTGGTATGGCAGATAACCAACCTTGGTATGTCTACTCTATCGGCTTGATCCCTGTATCAAAAGCCCCAATCGCGAACGAAACCGTGTTTTGGCAGTATATCGACACAGCCGCTGAAAAAGCCAATGTCAGCTATGAAACCGCTACCCTTGAGGGACACAGCTATCGTCGCTATAAACTCAGCAACGAAGTAAGCTCGCAATACGCGGATCACTTAATTGTGTCAGTACGCGACGGTATGGCGACGATGACGCTTGAAGGTGACGCACTCGGCTCGACCACTGCGATGGCACTGGGTTTTGAAAAGCCGACTTCATCGTTAGCGAACAGCGATATATTGTCTGAACTCACTGACAAGTACCCGCTGGCGAAGAACAATATCGGCTATATCGATTTTCAACGCATCGTTGGCGCCGTCACCATGGCCGAAGACAGTGCTCTAAATCGCCATTTAGTTGCGGTTGCGCAAGATGATCGCGGCACCAAATCTATGCTGGCTGATTTTGGCAGTGATGCATGTTCGACCGATCTCAATTCAGTCGCTGCAAACTGGCCGCGTTTAGTTATCGGACAAGAAGTGGATGTTTCTGCCGGCGAAGTGAGCACTCAAATAACACTTGAGACCCACAACCAAGTGATCCTCGGTGCGCTGCAATCATTGCAAGGCCATATTCCTGACTACGTGGGTAACAAAGATAACTTGTTCTCAATGGCGTTAGGGATCGATGCGGGTAACATTGCGTCTGCTGTGACCACTATCGTTGAAGATCTCCAACAACCGAGCTACCGTTGTGAAAGGTTAGCCGATATCCAAGGTCATATCGCGCGTGAAGACATCTCTAAAGTCCATATCATCACGCCGTTCGTGACCGGTCTTAAAGGGTTTAGCATGGCGCTATTTGCAGCAGAAGAAGAGAGCTTCGATGCCATGGCCGCCTTCTCGGCTGACGATGTGGGTTTCTTGATTGATATCTACCAAGCCTTTGAACCAGAGCTTGCGGCACTACGCCCCGCCATCAACGGCGAAACCATTGATATCACCAACGAGCTTGCCCACGACTTTGCTAACCAATCGGTATTTGCCAAAGGCTCTACCAGTCATCTTGCGTTATTTAGTGGTGAGCATGCCACTCGCACGGTAGAAACGCTGGATAACAAACTGACGCCAAGCGATGCCCTGCTGCAAATCACGTTTGATTACGCGCCGCTGTACGATCTGTACGCGAGTTTTACAGATGTCGAGACTGACTCACGTAAGAACAGCCGCTCAGCGCCGCCAGTACCAGAATTCCCACGTATAAATACGCGTGACGAAATTCTGTTTGGCTTTGACGATAACGGTATTACGTTGCAATCAACAACTCAGTTTTAACCCATAAATACCCAGGCCAGCGTAAATTAGCGCTGGCCTTTTTTATTCTCATTCATTTTCACTTCTTCAAAACCCACCACTTGTTTCCCAGACAAAATCTGTATTTTCTTTTAGACCTTACGACTTCATGCTCATATTGTTTTCTGTAAGTACATTCACATTTCGACATAGATCTCAGTTACACGCTTATATTGGCCTTGGCATAGAGATCACATTGCTAACACGCCCTTTGTTCCGGTAATATCCCCGCTTAATTAGAAAAACCGATTTATTTAAAATAAAAAGGAAGGGAGAAACCGTGAATAAAACGATTATTGCTGGCGCGATTATTGCGGCAGGTGCAGTTGGTGGCTACGTTGCATTCCAAGGTATGTCAGGCTCAGAGTCTGGCGGTTCGGTGCCAGCACTGAAAACATCTAATGTATTGGAATATATCCCAAGCTCGACGCCATTCCTTTACGCACAAATCGAACCTGTATCAACAATGGCAATGCTAGAACAATACAAAAATAATGCCGTTGCTGAAGAATTGGGCCAAGAAGTTCTTGATACGCTACGCAACGAGTTTGCAAGCGAAGGTCCTGGCGCACAATTCGTGGTTGAACTGCTATCGCCGTTCTACACCAATCTAAACAACCCAGAGCAAATCCTTGCGACCACAGGTCTCGCGGATGCCGCGTCTTACTACGCCTACACCCTAGGTATGGTGCCGGTACTAAAATTTGGTATCGCAGATGAAACCGCATTCTGGCAATACATCGATGCCGCTCAAACGAACAGCGGTGTAACTCACACCGTTAAAACGCTGGAAGGCGTGGAATACCGCGACTACCCAATCGTCGATCCAAGCGAAGACGAGAAGTACCTAAGCACCATCGTTGCTGTAAAAGACGGTGTTGCGACAATCACCTTCGACACTAACCTGTTCGAAACGACACTACCGATTGCACTAGAAGTTGAGAAACCAGCAGAGTCACTAGCTTCTACTGGTACGCTAGAAGCCCTTGAGAAAACCTACCCTCTTGCGAAGAGTGGCGTAGGCTACCTCGACTTCCAAAAAATCGTTGCTGCGCTAACCAACCCAACGGGTAGCCTACTTGGCGAGCAACTAAACAGCATTGCAGCAGAAGATCGCGGCATGCAATCAATGCTTGAAAACACCAGTGTTGGCGCATGTCAAACTGAGCTAGATGCGATTGCCGCTAACTGGCCACGTTTGGTAATGAGCTACGACATCGATCAAGAAGCGCGTACTCAACAGTTCAACATGACGATGGAGAGTAACAACCAAGTTATTCTTAACGCACTGAAATCACTGCAAGGCGAGCTACCAGCATTCCTTGATAACAATGAAATGCTGGCATCGTTCGGTATTGGTCTGAACGCAGGCAATATCGGCACTGCAGTAACTGACATCGTTAACGAGCTACAAACACCATCATTTGAGTGTTTCCCTCTGGCCGCTGGCCAATCTGAGCTAAGCAGCATCAATGGTGATCTGGCTGGTATCCACATGGTGACGCCATTTGTGACCGGTGTTAAAGGCTTCAGTACCGGCGTGTTCGGCGTGGATGTCGCGGGTGACGCGCCAAGTGTTGACGGTCTGATTGTACTAACGGCAGAAGATCCACTGGGTGTAGTACGTATGACTAAAGGTTTCGTTGGCGAAATCGCTATCCTAGAAGAATCAGCGAACGGTAACGTGATTAACCTAAGCGACAGCTTCCCAACGGCCATGTTCACGCCTGCACCAGTATATGCAGTAACTCACGGTAATCACCTAGCGATTTACCAAGGTGATAAAGCGTCTAAAGCTGCAGCGAAACTGGCGGATGGTGAAACCAGCAACGATCTGATCAAAGCGGACGTTAACTTCGGTGCAATCATGGATATCGTGATGGCTGAAGCAGAGAAATACGCAAGCCCAGACGAGCTAGAAATGATCAAAGCGCTAAGTAACAACGACGTAACTCTAGATTACAACCTGAACATCAGCGCGCAAGGTATCACGATTGACGGTACTTCTACCTACTAATCGCGTTATCTCTAAATCGATTTAAATGTCGTATTAAAGACCAGCCAAGTGCTGGTCTTTTTATTTTTAGCCTTCTAGGTTGGCGTTATTTACACGGCAGTCATTAGCACCGCGATCCTGTTCGTATCGCGACGTTGCAACTGTTTATTCTCTCGCCTTGACGTTGCGACGCCATATTCGCCTCGGTAGGATGGCACGAGTTTATACTTCTATGACAAGTGGATGTACTATTAGATAAAAGGGATATTAGCGTGAGAAAAAGACTGTTGGCATCAACTGCCACCCTACTGGTGCTAAGCGGAATGTATTTTGCTGTAAGCCAGACTGGTTTATCCCACCGCCTTAGCGACTCGCCAAATCACGACGACAAATTGCTCCGTTATATCCCCGCGGATACTCCCGTATTTGGATCGCTGCATCCGCTCTCTGCACCTAATGACCACCATGTTCGTTCACGCCATTTATTAAGCGATAACCGCCTCGATGCCATCATCCCTTTTGCCAACACGTCTTCAGTCGGCACTCGTGAAAATAATGCGTTTATCCACGCTCTATTGAGTGATTTTGTGCATCACATTGAAGCGCCCGAACAGCTCTTTTCCCGTATTGGTCTGAGTACAAAAGATCCTGCCTACTTCTATAGCTTGGGCATAGTGCCCGTGGCGAAGTTTATCGTTACCGATGAAGTGCTCTTTTGGCAATACATTGATGATAAAGGCCAAAACGCCCAGTTTGAGCAACAACAGTTAGGCGATATTGCTTATCGCTCATACACGCTCGATAACCGCCCAGACAAAGAGGTTGAGGCAATTATTGCCGTACACGACGACATTGCCACACTTACATTCAACTATGCTGTGCTTAACGCTGAACAGAACGCAGCAAGCACGCTTGCACTGGCCATAGGCCAAGAAAAGCTAACTGATTCAATGGCGGACAATAACACGCAGGCGCAACTTAAACAGCAATATCCGTTGGCTCACCAAGGGGTGAGTTACATCGATTTCACGCACATTGCTGGGGCCGTCACGCAAGCTGATAACAGCTTGTTAGCCCAACATTTGGCTGCCAACTTAGCAGCGAATAACAACTCCCATCAGCAACGACTATTTCGCCAAATCACCACGCCTGAATGTCAACGTGACATTGGCGCTATCGCCCAGCAGTGGCCTCGCGCCGTATTGAGCTATGGCTCGTTTGAAAACAACTTCCAAACTAATCTCACCATCGAAAGTGAGCATACCGTGATTATGGACGCGCTCACTGCTATGGTAGGACAAACCCCAGATTTCGTTTCAGACCACGGTTATACCTTTAACCTCGCTCTGGGACTGAAAGGCGATAACATCGTGAGTTCACTTGATAGCATCTTTGGTGCCATCAAAGCGCCAACCCTAAGCTGCGCACCATTGAACGAGCTGCAACAGGCATTTCGTTCCGTCGACAAAGGCTTCCACTACACCGCCGGCCCATTTGTTGCCGGATTTGAAGGGATCAGTATCAGCGTTGATGTCGACGCCCCTAATGACGAACCGCTCTTTCTGGCCGATGTGGATGCGGTGCTCGCCGTCACCGCCGACGATCCCTTGCGCTGGATGCGTACCTACTCCGCTTTTGAGCCCAAGATGATTGACGCATTGAACTTGATGCAATCGGTTGATAATGGACAAGAGGTTGAGATCACCGAGATCATCGAAGAACAGCAGCCCCACTATGCTGCACTCTATGACAATACCTTGTTTGTCTACGCAGGGCCCCAATCCACTGCGCTGGTGCGCAGCAGTGGCGCTAATTTCACCCCCGCAAGAAACTTGTTCTCCGCCTCGATAGATGCGGGTGCGGTGTATCGGGCATGGCAGGAAATTTACGGCCTGACGAAGGACACCTCCAACACCCAAATCCACGCAACGAAACCGCGCCAAATGCCTGATTTCACATTGAGCCTGATGATTGGTGTGAATGCCAGCGGGATCAGTATCGATACGCAGGCGCACTATTAGCCACTATATACCCAAGTAACCTCAAGATGCCTAGTTCAGCACCTTGAAGTCACTTGGGTATAAACACTTAGATGGTGGCTATAAACTCGGCTCAATTAAAAGTGCAGATGTTAACCTGAACTGCATTTTGGAGGCAGATCGCAGCAAACCAGTACAAGACGATGTTTCGCTCAAGCAGTAATGTCACGCCATTGTGGTCTAAGGTAGGATAGCGCTCACTTAGTGAAGGAAGGACTGTCATGAAGAAAATCGCGCTCTGTGCAACACTGTTATCAAGTTGCGTCTTTGGCTCAGCCATTGCTGATGATGTATTGCGTCAATATATTCCCGCCGATACGCCATTGTTGCTGTCTCGTCCAGCGAGCGCGAAAGGGATCACTCTCTCCGCCACGCAACGTCAGTTTCTCGACGCATTAAGTGAAAAGTGGATCGGTGAGCCAGATGCCGAAAATGCAGACTCGACGGGCTATCACAACCGCCTGTTTTTATCTTCGCTCTACCGTGGACTGTTCGTTAACTATCCATCGCCAGACGCACACTATCAGCAGATGGGGATCGATGCTTCGCAAGCGTCCTATTTCTACACATTAGGTTTGCAGCCTGTGCATAAATTCGTCCTCAGCGATGAGAAGCAGTTCTGGCGTTATATCGATACCCTCGCTAATGAGGCGAAAGCGACTTATCAAGAGAAGACGCTCGAGGATGTCAGCTACCGCGTCTACAGACTTCACGACGATGCGGTGGATTTTCCGCTTTTGATCATTGCGGTCAATGATGACGTTGCAACCTTCACCCTCGACAGCCCAGCGTCTTCTTCTGCGCCTTCTGCAAATGTTAGCAACCTGACCCAAGCATTAGGACTGGAAAAGCCTGCACAATCACTGGCAAATAATCAAACACTTAATCAACTCAAGCGCGAGTACGCCTCGGCTAATACCGCTGGCGGTCTTGGCTATATTGATATCCGCCAAATCGTGGCTGGGTTTACTCAGCTTCAACAAGGACAGCTTGCAACGCAGCTCAATGAGATAGCGAAAGGCGATCCCAAGCTGCAGGAACAGATCGCCATTGCGACTACGCCTGCTTGTCAGCGCGATTTCACTGCGATTGCGAATAACTGGCCACGCATCATTATTCACTATGGCGCGGATCAACAGGCGTTTAATCTCGACTTTACCCTAGAAAGCAACAACAGCACGGTTATGAATGCGCTGTTTTCCGCCCAAGGCCAGAACCCCGCCTTTATTACAGAACGTCACACTGAATTGGCGGCATCGTTTGGCCTGAAAGGCAACAGTCTCGCTAACGCGATCATCACCATTGCTAATGAACTACAAACACCCGCGAGTCAATGCGAGCCGATTGCCAAGGTTCAGCAGCAAATGAAATCCATGGATTTCAATCGCGCCCATATCCTCACCCCAATCCTGTTTGGATTAGAAGGTGTAAGTTATGCGTTGAATAACTCGCATCAGGGTGAGTTAAAACCCACCCTTAATAGCGAAAGTGACATGATGCTATCGATCAGGGCGCAAAACCCAATCCAATGGCTGCTCACGACTACCGCAACGAGAGCAGATTTAGCGCAAGCAGTGAGCAAGTTAAGACGCGCCGGTAGCGGCGTAGAAGTTGACGTGACCGACTCTCTAACTGCGCCCTTCGATCACCGTATCTTTGCCCAATATCAAGGAAAAAATGCGTTCCTTTATACGCAGGGTGCAGCGCGAGAAGTCATCAGTGACAACATCAATACTGACGTGATGAATCAAAGCCTATTCACACTGGCGTTTGATTCCTCAATCTTTAATAACGAGTTTCACTTAGAAAATTTAGGGATAGACCAAGAAATTGCGGATATTTTGACGAGCGCAGAGCCAAGAGAAAATCTGTTTATCAATGATCTCCCTGAAGCGAACGTGCGCTATAACATTCGGATCGGTGATGATAACAAAATTTATTTTGAAGGCACTGCGACAATAAAATAACCACTCGCAGAGAATACGAGTAAACGCCAGAAATATTGGTTTAAGCGCAACCACAAAAAAGACCAGCTTTTGGCTGGTCTTTTTTGTGGCGAGCAATCATCAGCTTGACGCAGCAATATTCGCGCTTATCTCTTCTTGCACTAGCTCGCGAATAGGTTTGGCAGGCACACCCACACACAAGGTATTGGCAGGCAGATCAGATGCGACCACAGCGCCAGCAGCTACCACCACGTTATCCCCGATCGTTACGCCCGGACACACGGTAACATTGGCCCCTAACCACACGTTATTACCTATGGTGATAGCCTTTGCAAACTCATCACCCGCTGCACGCGAAGTCGGCTCCAGCGGATGCGCAGCAGCGGCAATCACCACACCCGGCGCTAGCAAGCAGTTATCGCCGACAACAATAGGCGCACAGTCCAAAATGGTACAGTTATGGTTAGCGTAAAACGCTTTTCCCAGCTTCAAGTTATAGCCAAAGTCACAATTGAATGGCGATTCAATATGCGCATCAGTTTCCGCCACGCCCATCAGTTGCGCTAAGATCGCGGAACGTTGCTCACGCTCTGTCGGGCAAGTGTTGTTCAATGCAAAACACAGTTTTTTCGCATTGTCTCGCTCTTGTTTTAGCTCATTATCCCAGGTTTGATAGATCTCACCTGCCAGCATTTTTTGTTTTTCCGTTCTCATACTGTCCTGCATTTTTCGCACTAACCACGACTCGATTGCTAATGACACATTCACTGCGCACAAAGCCTAAGCGCAGTGATCAATTTGCGCTGAACATAGAGTTATCTAACTCCTGCCGTGTTGATAAATATCAACTTCTTAACGCTATCTCTCTCACCGTTTAAGGTGAAAAACCAACAAAGCCTAAATGTGAGGGGTCGCGCACAGTTTAGTGGACTATGAGGCTTCGATCAGGCTGAGCTAAAACAAAGAAAACGCTCGAAAAATCAGCGGCAGGGACGATAACTTATCCACGAATAAACGTAGCGAGCGACGTGGAAGCAGAGTACACTTTTGCCTTTCCTAGGCAGTTAGATACGATTAGCGAGACAAGGCCAGTGAACTCAAAATTGTCAGTGATTGTTGGTTCCACCAACCCAGTAAAAGTGAATGCGGTTAAGCACGCCCTTGAAAAGATCTATCCCGAGACTAGCATTGAGTGTCAGGGCATTGCCGTGCCATCTGGCGTCAGTGAGCAGCCGCTAACGGTGGAAGAAACGCGATTGGGCGCAGTTAATCGCGTGCAGTATTGCCAAGCGCACTATCACGCAGATTTCTTTGCGGCCATCGAAGGCGGGGTCGATCGTTTTGAAGATGGCCCGGCGACCTTCGCTTTTGTTGTACTGGCGAATGCTGAGCACACCTCAATTACTTGCAGCGCTTCACTGCCACTGCCGGAGCGCGTATTCCAAGAATTACAGCAAGGCGCTGAGCTGGGTCCTTTGATGGATCAGTATTTCAATACCGACAACATCAAGCAAAAAGGTGGCGCGATCGCCTTGTTAACCAATGGCCTTGCCACACGCGGCAGCACATACGAGCAAGCGGTCACCATGGCGATGGCACCGTTTATTCATCCGGCGTTTTACCGCTAAGATCGCTCTTTTTACCCCGCGCGACGCTATAAAAAAAGCCACCCCAAAAACTGCGGTGGCTTTTTCTTTCTAACTTGTCTTCGATGCTTTCTTCGGCTTTTCTTCAGTTCTTTTATTAACTCATTTTCTACACGTGCGGCTGGCGTTTTCACTTGGCGCGGTACAGAGCAGACTACACCAATAAGTGATAAACGATAGGCGCAAGAAGCGAGGTAAAGACCCCACACAACACCAGCGCCATAGAGCTCATCGCTGTATCTTGGTGATGCTCTTGCGCCGCGCGCGCCGTACCTAAGGCATGAGACACAGAGCCAATCGCTAGACCCCGCGCGACAGGATGATCGATACCCATCGCACGCAAAATAGGATATCCGGCAATCGCGCCAAAGAAACCTGCCACCATCACCATGATTGCCGAAATTGCTTCGTCACCACCGAGGGTGCCCGTGACCGACATCGCCAATGGTGTAGTCACCGATTTCGGTAGAATCGCCGCGACAAGCTCAGGCTCAGCACCCAGCAAAATTGCGGCACCGGCGCCTGTCAGCATGGCCATAATACTACCCAGCAAACAGGCCGTTAGTAGCAATTTCCATTGCGCTTTAATCGCAGGTAACTGCGCATACAGCGGATAGGCTAACGCCACTACTGCTGGCTCCAACATCGCATGGATCCACTTATTACCTTCAAAATAGGTGTCATACGGGATGTTAAGCATTAATAAGCAAGGGATCAGCACTAACAAGCTAAGTAGCATTGGGTTGGCTAACGGGTGACTAAATCGGCTCGTCAGAAAACGGGCGGTATAGAAAACCACGAGGGTCATGGCTAAATAGATCATTTCAACCCCCGCTGCACGGCCCACGCCATCACGACAAGGACCAGAATCGAGCTTACAAGGTTGCTCAGTACTAAGGTAGTACCGTATTGCATCAGCAACGCTTTTTGTTCGATTAAGCCGACGCTGACCGGCACAAACAATAGTGCCATATGACGCATGGTAAAGTCGCTGCCCGGTTGGACCCATTCGCCGGGTAACCAGCCAAAGGCAAGAACCGCAAATAATAGCAACATGCCAGTAAGAGACGATGGCAACGGGATAGGAAGATAAGTAACTGCCAACCGCCCCAAAGCGGTAAACAGCAAAATAATCAGCAAGGCTCTTAGCAATTTCATAGTCAAAATGTGGCGCAAATCACGAAGCCTCAGTGTACTAAAGATATGTTTTAGAAACCACATTGCTGGCAGTGCAGAGATGCAAACAGTGATTTTATCTATTTGCGCGCCGCCTTCAGTACTCAATACTTCGCACAGCGGTTATTTATTTCTTTTCCTCTCGTAAGCCTTTGCCTAGTAGCATAATTGACATTGCTCTTACTTTTTAACTCTTTGATTCATGTATTCTCACGCCAATTCAATCTTGGAGACCCATGTATGAAGTTGGCAAAACTTATCACACTGTCCTCTGTACTCTTAACCTCAACAGCATTGGCTTCCCCTTACGTCGCTGGCCCTAACCTTTACGTGGGTGGCAGCTACGGGAAATTTGACACCAAGGTGAAAGATCCGAGCAATCTCATTGCACCGAGTTACGACATCGACGACAACGCAGGCAAAGGCTTTATTGGCCTTAACTTTGGCAATCAGCTTGCCATCGAAGCCTTCCATTACGACTTTGCAACAGGCCACTACGCTGAGCTTGGCACCATGAAAGCGAAATCGACCGGCTTGACCAGCTTGTTTTATGTGCCGGTTGGCCAATCGCTGTCGCTATTCGCCAAGTTAGGTATTCATGAGTGGGAGCAAAAATCGAACAATGGTGGCGCCTCACTAAGAACCGAAGGCGAAGATATTACTTACGGCGCGGGAATTGAGTTCGGTGATACCAACTTGCGTCTTCGTGCTGAATACGAAGTGTTTACCATGGATGATGTGGATCTCAACGTCACATCACTCGGTGTGGTTTACCGTTTTTAACAGCAATTCATGGCCGAGTTGTTGTGACCATAGGCTGTTCCTAAGCCATAGAGATCGCCCAATACTTTGGGCGCTCTCTCCTCTCTTTCTACGATCTATTTCTGCTTTCTTCTTTTCGCTTACTAGTTAATTAGGCGCTGCATTTAAACCGTTGCACTAAACCATGTAAGTCTTGCGCTTTCCCCTTTAAGGCTTGGCTGACTTGCTCGTTTTGATCGGAAATCCCTGACGCATCCTGACTATGATCTGCAATCACTACGATCCGCTGCGAGATCTCTGCGCCAACCAAGGTTTGCTCTTCCGTTGCGGTGGCAATCAAATCATTCATATCAGTGATCGTCCCAATCGCTGCCATAATGCTGTCGAGCGACGCTTTCGCTTGATTGGTCACCTCCACCGTGGCACGGCTTAACTCAGCACTGCTTGCCATTACCGCTACCGCCTCATCAGAACCGGCTTTTAACTGCGCTAGCTGATTATGGATCTGCCCTGTACTGTCTTGCGTGCGGCTGGCGAGCTGGCGAACTTCATCGGCGACCACAGCAAAACCGCGACCTTGTTCCCCTGCTCGCGCCGCTTCAATCGCAGCATTGAGGGCTAATAAGTTGGTCTGCTCTGCGATCTCTTGAATTACCGATAGCGCAGACGTGATCCCGTCGACGTCCCCTTCCAAGCGGCGGATCACCTCTGCCGCATTGCTGATCTCGTCAAATAGCCCCTGCACCGATGACGTCGCAGCAGTCACCACCGTTAAGGTTTGCTCTGCGCCATCGTGCGCTTGCTGCGCTGCTCGCGCCGCTTGTGTCGCGTTACCTGCAATTTCCACAGCTGAGCTGGTCATCTCTGTCATGGCTGACGCAACTTGCTCCGATTCTTCACTTTGATGGCTCACCAATTGGTTCACATGCGTCGCGCGCTGGCTTAACGCGTCCGTTTCCACCACTACAGCATCAGCCACATCGTCAACACTGCGGATCACCATATCTAGCCCGGCAACAAATTGGTTGAAGCGATCACTCAACACGTCGAGTTCGGGGATCGCGTTGCGCGGCAGTCTCACGGTTAAGTCCGCATCCCCTTCGGCAAAATCGGAAAATTGTTCATTTAGCGCGGCCAGCGGACGCGTAATATTGCGCGAGAAATAAATCACAAATCCCGTCATTAGCAATAAAAACAAGCCGACAACGCCCAATACCACAATTTGGGTGTTATTGACCTCACGGCTCGCTTGCTGGCGCAACTCAGCGACGAGCTGGTCAATTTCATCGGTATAGATCCCAGTGCCAATCACCATATCCCATTCCGGTAGAAAGACCGCATAGCTCAGTTTTGGTTGCGATTCAGTCTCACCCAGTTTGGGGAAATAATAGGTACTGAATCCATCGCCACTGGTTGCGCTTTCAATGATTGCCGCAATAAAATAATTCCCTTGAGTATCTTTGGCTTCATTAAAATTCTGCCCCACTCCTTCGTTGCTATCACCCATAAATAAACGCGTGCCGTCTGTGCCATAACCAAAGACATAGTTGCCATTGGCGAAACTTAATTGGCGCAAACGCGATATGGCTTCAGCACGTTTATATTCTCGCTCTCTTAAATCATTCACACTGGTAGTGGCAAGATCGAGCATGCTGGTCAATTCCGACCGCGCCATGGATTTCATCTGTCGTGCAGTTTCTTGTGTCTGGTTCTGCGTGAGGCCGTTAACTTCATAACTAAAGAACCAAAGCATCGCCACTATCATTACAGTGAACGGCGCTAGCGCGATGATAAAAAGCCGATTACGGATAGATAAACTCATAGAAATCCCCCTTCCCTTTAAGGATTTATATTGTGAGTCTTTGGAAATGACGATTTGTTTTCAAACGCCTGACTACTCATTAAGGCATACATTGCCAAAGAATTTACATTTGGTTACAGACTAACACATATAACAACGTAAAAAAGACCACGAATTCCTTTGTCTATCAATCTGGGATATTAAACAGAATCAGACGGCCAATTAATACCAAATAAGAATCATGCTGTCATAAAAGTGAAATAAACGTCGGTTATTTCTAGCGACAAATAACCGAAATGGTTGTCATGCAGAAATTAAGAAATGCAAATAACAGGAAGGAAAAGTAAAGATCCACCTGCAAAGCAGGTGGCTTTGAATGGCCCCCTATAAGGGGGCTCACTGTTAATTCTCTATACCTAGCTTCATTTGGCGCTCCTCTTCCTCCTTCCCCACTCGATCTTGATGCCTGACATATCTGCGAATAATTTCCTCGTTCATTCCTACCGAATCAACGAAGTAACCTCGCTGCCAGAACTTGTTACCCCAAAGCTTTTTCTTTCTCAAATACGGAAATTTATTGAATAACCTAATCGCTGTACGGCCTTTAATAAAACCCATATAGCTTGAAATACTCAGGCTCGGTGGTAGTCTCACGACCAAATGAACATGGTCGATTTGAACGTTCAGCTCTACAACCTTACATTTCTTCATATTGCTGTAAACGTAGATGCTTCTGTACAACTCCTTACCTAGATTACCCTTGAGTATTTTTAGGCGATACTTCGGAGTCCACACTATATGATACTGGCATCTGTAATACACATGTGAGGCGGATTCATATCTGCTCATGTTCTCTATCTCCTTGATTTGCTGGTTACAAACGAGGACATATTGAACATGAGCGTCCTTCGGGCAAAGCCCAAAAGAACGATCACCACCTTCTAAAGAAGGTGGTTTAAGGTTGGAAAATAAAAAAGCCCACGATGATCGCGGGCACTACTAACTTTGCGGTAAACCGTGCAGAAAATTAACGCTCTGCGCTATATGGATCTTCCGCAAAAAGGTAAGCACGTAAATCCGCTTTGGCTGGGTGGCTATCAATCCAACCTCGAATATCACGCACTTTTTGGTAATCGGTTTCACCAAACTTACGGCTGTAAATCAGAGCAAATTGCTCTTTGCTCATGCTTTCACGTACTGCTTGTTGCCATTTGTTGGTCAAAATTTCATTGAGCTGGCCAGCAATGCCTTCTTTCTTAAGCAGCTCCCACTCGCCGTTATCAAGCCAGATCCCGCCAACTGCGGCGCTGTAATCAAGACGGTGAGCATTTTGCGCAGCAATTCTGAACTTGCGCATAAAGGTGCCGGTACGTGGGCATAACAACGCATTTTGCGAATCAAGGATCTCGTCTTCTTCCACGTCAACATTCTTGGCAAACTCGAAGCCGGGGTTGTTTTCGCGCCATTGCACGAAATCTTCCACCAAAATCCAGTCACCACCGCAACGTTCACATTCCTGCGCAGCAAATTGCTCATCCATTTGCTTAGCGTGAAGCGCAGAATCCTTACATTTTGGACATTTCATCAGCTTATCTCCATGTTTCGCTCATGATCTAATATTCGTTTGCGTGTTGTCATTCCCAATAGTGATTCTCGCGATCGATGCCGCAAAACCTGTCAGCTGCCACAAAGCGTATCTAACTGACACGCAGGTGATGACATCGAAATATCCGCAGCTTCAGTTTGGTTTTGTCGCCAACCTTAAAGCAATAGTGGCTTGCATATTCACTATGCTCCTCTATGCTTAAATGTATATACAATGATAATACATTCGGCGTGTACTTTACGTATAGGAGGGAGTGATGAAGTATCCTGAAATGATTGACCCACACAAGCCGGGCATTATTAGCTCCGTGTGCAGTGTGGCGTTCGTGATGCTGTGTGTAGGACTTTATTTGATGTGACTGCGCCGTTTATGAAACGACGCAGCGTGGTGATGTCGCTTATTTGCTCAGGCCGATCGCATCGCGGGTAAAGCCGCCTGATTGCGACAGCAATTCCGTTGCTTGCGTTGCATCGACGCCTGCCAGTAGCATCACAATTGCCGTTTTACAGTGCCCTTTCGCGGCATCTAACGCCTCAATCGCCGCTTCACGGCTGCAATCGGTCGCTTCCATTACAATGCGCTTTTGACGCTCAACTAACTTGGCGTTTGTCGCTTCCACATCCACCATTAAGTTTCCGTAAACTTTACCCGTGCGGATCATCGCGCCAGTGGTCAGCATATTGAGGATCAGCTTTTGCGCTGTGCCGGCTTTCATGCGCGAAGAGCCGGTTACGACTTCCGGCCCAACCACAGGGACAATGGCGATATCGGCACATTGCGCCATAGGGCTTGCCGGGTTACAGCTAATACAAGCCACTTTTGCGCCAACCGTCTTGGCGTATTCCATCGCGCCCAACACGTACGGCGTGCGACCACTCGCCGCAATCCCGACCAGTACATCGCGCTGGCTAAATGCTAAAGCTTTAAGATCGTTTGCCCCAAGCTCACGATTGTCTTCGGCATTTTCTACCGCTTTCAAGATAGCTTGATGACCGCCTGCGATTAGGCCAACCACCTGCTCAGCTGGCGTGCCATAGGTTGGTGGACACTCACTGGCATCCAAAATCCCCAATCGACCAGAGGTTCCCGCCCCTGCATAAATAAGACGGCCACCTGATTTAAACGCCTCGGCAATAATATCAACGGTACGGCTGATCTCTGGCAATACCGCTTCGACCGCCAAAGGCACGGTTTTGTCTTGATCGTTGATCACTTTCAACATATCGAAGGTGGAGAGCTGGTCGATATTTTCACTGGCAGGGTTGCGGCTTTCAGTGACGAGTTTGGTTAGGTCCAATTGCATGGGAAAGGTCTCACTTGCGCTGAAAACATCGCAGCAGCGACGCTCCAGCGTGATTAACAATGGGCGCATCATACCGGATTATCGCCAACGCATCTAACAAATGGCGTGATCACAACACGTTAAGCTAAAGCAGTGTCACACAACGCAAAACGAAAACAAAACGAAAAAAGCCGCCTTCCGTGGCGGCACGTCTGAGTGGTCATCAGACTTAGGGGAACTGTAGAGGGAATCCAAGTGAAACAACGTCGCTCTCGGCCAAGAGCCTTACTTCAAGTAAGCGGTTAGCATCCACATCAGTTTTTCTTGCTCGCGAATGTAGTCACCCATTAGCGCTGCGGTACCTTCGTCATTAGCATCGCCTGCTTTCTCGAGAATATTGCGTTGGCGCTCTAGCAGCTTGCCAAACCCATCAACCAATCCAGCGACACATTCTTTGCCTGAATGGGCGTTGGTGTGCTCTTTGATATCGCTCACTTCAAGATAACGGCTAAATGCATGATCTGGCGTGTGACCCAAGGTGAGAATACGCTCTGCCAACTCATCCACTTTGGTCTGAAGATCGGTATAGATTTCTTCAAACTTAGCGTGCAGTTCAAAGAAAGAAGCACCTTGTACGTTCCAGTGATAGCCACGCGTGTTGGTGTAAAGCACTTGGTAATGCGCCAATAGGTAGTTCAATTCACCTGCCAAATCTGCTGATTGATCGCTGTCGAGTCCGATAAAATTCTTAGTCATGTGATGCCCCTTGTTATTCTTAAAAACACGTTTTCGTGTTGATGGAGCTATTGTATGAGGCTTGATTTGAAAGGTAAAAATGGCAGCGTGTATTACTTTGATAGGTTTTAGCTATCGAGTGGTAAGCTAGCAATTAGTTAAACTATATCGCCCACAAGGTGGTCGCGGCCATTGGCGTGATCTTAGAGCAGCAAAAAAGGCTACGCATCGTTACACACTCACAGCCAATACATGTATTACTCCCGCCCTAACTTCCCCGCCATCCATTGTTGATAGCGCGCTTTGGCTTGCGCCGTTATCACATAGCGTTTGCCATCAGCCCATTCGGGGATCTCGAACTTGGACACCGGCTCTATTTGAAAACATTGACCTGTCGGGCTGACAAAGTATCTACTGAACATGTGCGGACGTGTTAACAGCTGACCATCACGGTGATAACCACAACCGTTTTTGGTGCGGGTGATCACTTCAACGGTAATGTGGCCGCTCTCATCGAGGATCCACACAATAGTTTCTCGTGACACATTTTTTCTTTTCCGTTTCGACACCAGCGTTTCCTTACTTTCCCATCGCAGTGGGTATTGATTCCGTCTCTCTTTTTACCAAACTCAACAGACTGCGTGAATAAAACCCTGCACTCGACTTATTAATCAAAGAGTGACTTCACATATCACTCGCCAACATCGCCATCGGTTGATGCCGCAATGACGATAAAATCTGCCCCTTTAATGACATTTCCCACATTAACTTAATCTAGGTTAAGTCCTCAAGGTAGGTTTCCCGCTAGGATCTGCGCCCTCTCCTACTTTGGTGACGACATAGCGCATAGCACCAGTGGCTTCGGCGCTGGCGTTGCTCAGTAGCGAGAATTCTATTTTCTATGAGGACGAAACGTGAGCAAGTTGTTCGAAGAAACTCGCATTGGCAACATGGTATTGAAAAACCGCTTTGTACGCAGTGCAACGTGGGAAAATATGGCAACCGAAGATGGCCATATGACAGATAAACTCTATGCGGTTTATGAAGAGCTTGCCCAAGGCGAAGTGGGCCTGATCGTCACCGGTTACGCCAACATCGTGGCGGAAGAAAAACCCAACGCCGGCATGATGGGGATCTACGATGATTCCTTCATTCCTGAATACCAAAAACTCACCGATTTGGTGCATCAGTACGGCTCAAAAATCGTTAAGCAGATCGCCTACGGCGGTACCAAAACCACGTATGAAGTCGGCGAGCGGATTATTTTCGCCCCAAGTGAAGTGGCTGAACTTGGCACCCAAACCCTTGGCAAAGCGATGAGCCAAGCTGATATCGACTACATCATTGCTGCGTTTGCTAAGGCGAGTCTTCGCGCAAAACAAGCAGGCTTTGATGGCGTGGAAATTCATGCCGCGCACACTTACCTGATCGGTCAATTCCTTAGCCCTTACTATAACCGACGTGACGATAACTACGGCGG
Source organism: Thaumasiovibrio occultus (assembly GCA_019703815.1). Lineage (GTDB taxonomy): Bacteria > Pseudomonadota > Gammaproteobacteria > Enterobacterales > Vibrionaceae > Thaumasiovibrio > Thaumasiovibrio occultus. Next base: position 985,850 of record AP023053.1, read on the forward strand.
CAGTCTAGATAATCGCATGCGTTTCTTGCTTGAGATCTACGCCGCGACGCGTCAATTGGTGGGTGAAGATTTCCCTATCTTGATTAAACTGACCGCATCGGAGTTTTTCAACGGCGGCATTACCTTCGATGAAACCCGCGCCGTGTGTAAAAAGCTTGAAGAGGTCGGCGCCGACGCCATTGTGGTATCAGGTAATATCCACGGCAAAGCCAGCACCATGGTCGGCGAGTCTTTTGATGGCTATACCCTACGTGAAGAAGGTTACTTTGTTGAGTATGGTGATGTGATCAGCCGTGAAATTGCGATCCCAGTGATCACCGTGGGTGGCTTGACCAATTTGGCGGCGATTGAAGAGATTGCCGATACCACTAACATTCAATACTTTGCGCTTTCTCGTCCTTTACTGTCTGAACCACACTTGGTCAAACGCTGGAAAGACGGTGACGATGCAGCCGTAGAATGTGAACGCTGCTCAAAGTGCCGCACCAAACGCGGTAACTTCTGTGTCGTCAATAAAGGCAGAAAAGCGTTTATTGCGAGTTTAGCTGAGTAGCTAATTTTCAGGCCAACCAGTTTGGTTGGCCTCTCCTCACTTTTTTAGATTCACCTTCATATTTCCTCCAATTACTAATAGCGACTTAACTTAATTCAGTTCCATTTGAAGTGAAATTATTAAATTCTCATTGCTTGGGTTTATTCTATAGATATGAATGCAACAGAGATAATTAAACGTGAAGTTCGTCGATTTGAATATCCTAAAAATTGATAATTAGAAGCGTATTGATAAGGTATCACTCGATAACACCACCCATAATTCGAGAGATTTTAAAATGTCAGATGGCTTACTAATCCGCAGTCTCCGTCGGATAATGAAATTTATTTTAGCTCTTTTAAAATTTCAATTGTACTGATGATTATAGGTTTCGTTGTTCTCTGTATTTTCTTCAGTTCTTGGCAATCAGACAGCATCTCTCGTGGTGAAGATTACGCCATAAATATCGGTAGAGAATTACAGCAAGACATGAAGAATGGCTTGGGTTGCTCAAATACGTTCGCCCAATTACAAGATGAGCACAATGCACAAGATGAAGATCATGTTTCCTTCAGGTATCCGAATGTAGATGTCTATTGCTACCCTAACAAAGGCGAGTTTTTTGTCTCCGTAAGCATACATCTGGACTACGATATTGATTCAAAAGGTGGTGTAAATCTTCCACTTTCTTTGTCGAGTGGCTATCCAGGGTCGAGCAAAAATTGGTTGATTGATGTAGAAACCGGACAGCGCATTCAACAATAATGAGTCAAACATAATTCGATGTAAAAATTGTAGCCCTATGTTTACCGAATCAAGCCTCCTCTTTATGCATTCCAAACGCAAGGGATGGCTTTCTAGTACAGGGCGATAATACCGGATTGAAAATTTTCTCTGACGGGATTGGCAAACAAACACTGCGCATTGATAGCGAGGGCAACATTCTTTCGCTGTAATCGATAAAAAAGAAAAGCGTTGAATGCAACAACGATAAAGAAATGCGAAATCCGTCGAGTGACATAGGTTAAAGTTTGATTGTCATCCGTATATCGATACTGTTAACTCGATACTATTAGTTGTAAACCTAGGAACTTAAAAATGTCAGATGGCTTACTAATCCGCAGTCTCCGTCGGATAATGAGATTTATTTTAGCTCTTTTTAAAATTTCAATTGTACTGATGATTATAGGTTCCGTTATGCTCGCCATTTCACTCCATTTCTGGGAGTCTGATAACATCGCTCTTGGTGAAGAGTACGCCATAAACATCGGCAGAGAGTTACAGCAAGACATGGATAATGGTTTGGGGTGTTCAAATTCATTTTCAGCATTGAAAGAGCAATATAATTCAACTCACGAAATATATTTGACATTTTATCCCAACGAAGGCGGTTATCCTCATGTTAGCGTAAGTTGCTATCCTGATAAGGGAACCTTTTCTGTATCAGCAAAAGCATCTATGGACTACTATATTGATGTAGTTGGCGGTGTGAATTCTCCCCTCTCTTTATCGGAAGGCTATCCAACTGCAGAGCGAAATTCATTGATTGATGTAGAAACCGGACAGCGCATTCAACAACAATGAGTCAAACATAATTCGATGTAAAAATTGTTGCTCTATGTTTACCGAATCAAACCTCCGCTTTATTCATTCCAAACGCAAACGATGGCTTTCAAGTGTACGGCGGCGAGATTGAAGATATTTGCTGACGGGATTGGCAAGCAAACACTGCGCATTGATAGCGAGGGTAATATTTTGTCGCTGTGAGTTCGCGGATTTCTGATACAAAAAAGGTGAGGCACTGCCTCACCTTTTCTTTAACCGACGATTAGTTTACGCGGTATTTCGCGATGATTTCTTCGTCAAGCTCTACACCCAATCCTGGGGTGTTTGGTACGGCCACGTAGCCGTCTTCAAACGCGATTTGGTTCTTCACCAATGAGGTGAACAGTGGGCTGGTGCTCTGTGAGTACTCAATCAGATCGCCATGCTCACGCGATGCTAGGAAGTGCACGGTTGCGGCAATCAAGATACCGGTTGAGAAACCGTGTGGTACCAGCTTCATACCTGCCATGTGCGCCATGTCGTAGATCTTCACCATTTCAGTGATACCACCACAACGCGTCACGTCAGGTTGAACGAAGTCTGCGCCTGATTTCTCGATGAAGTTCGCGAACTCATAACGCGTGGTTAGGGTTTCACCGCCCGCCAGTTTTTGCGAAGTAGACTGAGACACTTTACGGTAGCCCGCTAGTACGTCGTCAGTGATTGGCTCTTCAATCCAAAGCAGGTTGAATTCTTCCAGCTTTTTCGCCATCTCAATAGTGTGGCCCGCGGTACGCCAAGCACTTGCTAGATCGATCGCGATTTCAACGTCTTTGTTGATGCCACGCGCGGTTTCACACACAGTTTTAATGATTTCGTAATCGGTTTCTGCGTTCTTACCCAGAGGGCCGCCACCGAATTTCAACGAAGTGAAGCCTTGCGCTAGCAATTCCGTGGTACGCGCAACGTTCTCTTCTTTTACCGCCGATGGGATGAAAGTACCGTAAGCACGGATCTTCTCGCGGAATTTACCGCCCAACAGCTGCCATACTGGCACTTTGTAAAATTGACCCGCGATGTCCCACAGTGCCATGTCGATAGCCGAGATCGCGTGGATCATGGTTGAACGACGACCCGCGTAATGCGTACCGTTGTACATTTTGGTGTAAAGACGCTCGATTTCTAGCGGGTTTTCACCAATTAGAAGACGCTCAAGGCCTTGTGAAGAGCCGTGGCTTTGGGTTGCTTTGATGCACCCTTCAATCATCATTGGTGAGCTGTCAGACTCACCTACACCGGTAATACCCGCGTTAGTGTGAACGCGAATAAGCACGCCATCTTCACCCCACTCACACGCTTCATCAAGCGCAGGAACACGTAGGTGAATAACTTCAACTTCGGTGATTTTCAATTCGTTAAATAGCATGGTTGTTTCTCGATTATTGGCAATCATTCGATGAACCCCAAGCCACCAGCATGCGGGCTTAGGGATAACTGTCTTTCAGGGGTAATCAAATTGTGGAGCGATTTGATTTGAGGGCAATGAACTGCCAGCACTATTCACTGGTACTGGTACTAGCACTGGCAGTTACAGTGTCGAGAATTACGCAGTCGCTTTTTCAGCTTCTGGTTTCTTAACGAAGCGGTCACCCACAGTGTAGATACACAGTGCGATAACGACCGTCACAACGCCCGCCAGTTTTTGCAGCGTCATTAGCTCACCCAATAGGAAGTAAGCCACGATCATCGCAAATAGCGGCAGAACGTTTAGCGCCATCGTGGTGATAACCGCATCTTGAGTTTTCAGTGTCGCCACTTCCCACACGGCATAAGCAATACCTGAACACAGTAGGCCAAGCGACAAAATCGTTGCGATGTGCTTACCGTTTTCAACCAATACCACCGCTGAGCCGAAATCTGCACCGGTGAACACACCCAGCACTAGCAACGCAATGGTCGCTGCGCCGAACTGGTAGAAACAGCTTGAGAACGTGTCGTAACGCGAGTTTAGATCTGAGCCGAACTTACCTAGGATGTAGTTGTAAGTCACGAAACCCAATACACCACATAGCGCAAACAAGTGACCTAGGTTTAGACCTTGGATTTTGTTTGATGGATCGTAAGCGATAACGCCCGCACCGATCAGTGACAATACCACCGCGAATACTTTTGGTGCAGATGGCTTAATCTTATCAATCACGAATACCGCCAGCATGGTCAAGAATGGAGCCATACCGTTGATAACGCCGATCTCACCTGAAGAGGTGTATTCGTAAGCAAGGATAGTGAAGTAGAAGAAGACCGCTTGCGCCGACACACCAGCCGCTGCAAGAAGGAAACCGTCTTTTTTGTTTTGGATTTTCTTAAGCGTGTGCTTTTTAGAGAAAGCAAACAATACAACAAAGCCAAGGGTTGCAATCGCGTAACGCGCCACAGCCAGTACAACAGGATCTAGCTTACCCGCCAGAACGCCACCCAGTGGGAAAGAGGCACCCCAAAGTGCAGCACAGATAAGAGCAAGGGTCAGACCCAGAGATTTATTAGGAGCAGTTTGACTCATTTTTTTTATTCTCAGATAAAGGCGCCCTATCGCGCCTTTGATAGCAACGATATTATTGAGGACAAATACCAATAACGTGTTCTAGACGCTGATCTTTCTGGTAAAGCGACGCATACGCGTAGCCCACACCTTCAAGGTTGGTCGTACCACCGTTTGCCACCGCAAACACTTTCTCAACGATGTTGTTCGAAACGTTATCGATAGTGTCTGTTGCGTCCATAATGCCGCAGGCATTGATATCCATATCTGCAGTGATTAGAGAGCTGTTACCCGAAACTCGGATAACCGGAACAATAGAGTTGTTGAAGCCGGCTGCACCCGCAGTCCAAATGATCAACTGACAACCCAATGATGCAAAGTGCATCGCCGCGCCGCCACACAACATGGTGGTCTCTGTTAGGTAGAAACCTGGTGTGGTTGGTTTTTCGCGGTGAATGTGGTTGATACGTAGGCAGTCCTGAATTGGACGGGTACCGGTTTTGTGCATCGCACCTTGTGATTTCTCATCAATGGTGGTCAAACCGCCCACACTGTTACCGATAGACATGGTTTCAGTGCCTTCGATAACGTGCCAACGCTTAAGATCTTCAGCGATAAGACGCTCAATTTTCTCACCCACTTCAGGGGTCACAGAGCGCTCTTTTAGAATTTCTTCACAGCCAAGTAGCTCAAGCAGCTCACCCGCCATGGTCGTCGCACCCATGTCGATCAGCTTGTCGGAAGCCGCGCCCACTGATGGGTTAGACGCCAAACCGCTAGAGGTGTCAGAGCCACCACACTTAATACCGATGCGCAGTGCAGAAACTGGCGCTTCTACACGTTCAATGCTATCAGCGTGCGCTTTTAGCTCTTGCGCCAACGCGATACCGTCTTTGATCGTTTCAACAGTACCTTTGTTCTTAATAACGGTTAGCGCATGAACAGGCAGACCTTCTTTGCGTACTGGCTCTGCAATCATTTCAGGGTCGATTGAACCACAACCCATCGCAATCACCAATACACCCGCGATGTTTGGGTTGGTTGCGGTATGAATAATGGTATCGATCATCTCTTCGTTACCACCGTACATACAGGTGTAGTGGTTAGTGACTACCACAGAGTTGTCGATTTCTTTGCTGATGTTACGTGCAATACCTTCACAACACTCATCGATCGCCACAATCATGACATTGTTGCGAATACCAAACGTACCGTTTGGACGAGGGTAACCTTTAAACGTCGCAGTCATTATTGCTCGATCCCCATTTGTTTGATGATTTCTTCGATGATGGCTTCAGGAATGTCTAGGCGCTCACTGCGAACGTTTTGCACGTGAACTAATTGACCTTGAGGAATTTCTACAATCGACTTACCGATTGAGTGACCGCACTTCATGATATGCGTGTCGTTAGCGATCACGTCCAATGCGATCTTGTTACCGAAAGTGATTTTTTGCAGCGCGTTAATTTCTGCGATCACTTCGTTCTCAGCGGAGATAATTTCTACGAGTTCGTGTTTCGCCACGTCACCCAGTAGCGTTGCTACATTGTCCGATGGTGAAAGTTTGATTGCTTTCATTCTTATATTCTCTGTCTATCGTAAAACAGTCGATTGTCCGACAATCGGCAGTATACACACCAACAAACGACAAAATATGACAGACATCAAATCTTCGTGATAAAATTTTCATTCACTCAATACGCCCCACTAGGAACGCAACAGGGATATGAAGATCAACAAACAGAGCTTAGAAGAGCAAGCAACTGATTTTATTAGAGATATGATCATATCGGGTAAGCTAGTGATGGGTGAGAAGATCGTTGAAAGTACCCTATCAAAAGATCTCGAACTTTCTCGCAGCACCGTCAGAATGGCACTGAACTCACTTTCACATGAAGGCTTGGTCGTACAGCAACCGTATGTAGGTTGGCACGTGTTTACTTTGTCAGAAGATGATTTGTGGGAGCTTTACAACTTGCGCGTGGCGATTGAATCGCAAGCGTCAGTGATGGCGGCAGAAAAAGCCACGGCAGAAGATAAAGACGAGCTGCGCCAGATCTACCATGACTTTTGCGAGCTGTGTAAGACCGACAATCTCGATATTATCGATGTGTGTGAAAAAGACTTTGAACTGCACAGAAAAGTGGTTGAGATCAGTAAGAGCCCGAAATTCATTAAGATCTACGAGCAGATCTCCAATCAGCTAAAAAGCTACATCAAGCTAACGCACCACGATTATGATCTGTCACAAAGTGGTGAAAGCCATGGTGGCTTGGTCAACGCGATCATTGATGGCGATGCCGAGCGCGCTGGATCGGAATCCAAGCTCAATATCACCACCTTTACCGATATCCGCTCAAAACACGCTTAAGCCTAGCGAACAGCCCTTCCTCCAGCGGCGCAACACTGATGCCGCTGGCATGGCCAGTTGCTCACTGCTGATCAGCTGACGCCAGCAATAATGGTGATCACAAACAGCAGCGCCAAAATGATCAGCACGTACATCGCAAACCACTGCACCGCAATCGCACCTGCGCCAAGCGCCGCAGCCGCCGCAAACAAACGGGTTGGCTCTTTGCGAATAAACGATACCACCGCAAACATCATCGCCAAACCACCCACTACCGCAATCGCCACTTGCAAGGCTTTATCGATATCAACCCCATCCAGCAATGATTTTTCTTCCACCACGGGCTTGCCCGAAATCGCCTCAATCGCGGCGTTGCTGATCGCCGTAACTTTGTCGGCGACGACCGTTTCAATGGTTGGCTCAGTATTGAATGGCCCAGCGGTAAACTGCACAAACGCCATGATCAACGCCACAGTGCCAAAAAAAACACCCAAATATCCCAATTTCATTCTTTCTCTCCTTGAAAGCCCCGTTTAGCGCACTGCCTTTACCGACCTATTGTCTTGATCGAGCAATTACCTTTACCGAGCCAATTTATTTACCGAGCCAATGTTTAATTCTGCGTGCCGTATTAGTCGGCGCTCAACCAAGTCGGGCTGAAGGCTATTGCCATTGCCATTGCCATTGCCATTGCCATTGCAAAAATAGCTTTGCGCATCGCGTCATGGAGATCGTCAACGAACTTGATAACCAGCTTCACTTTTCGTGATATCTAAAATCCAATACAGCAAAAAAAAGCACCCACGATAACGATGGGTGCCAGTATGTGAAAGACAAAACGCAATTGCAATAGCGAACTAAACCAATTAAATCAAGGCTATAGATAACAGTACGCGCATTATCAGTAAAAGGAATCGCACTTGCTTACGCTGTATCTAACCGCAGAATTTTCAAGCTTTTAGACAATCTTTGTGCGTTACAGCATTTTCTCTTCTAGGACATCAAGATTGGCCTGCGCCATATCAATCAGGTCTTCATCGCCCGACACTTCTGCCGCACGCAGGCTTTGCTGCATTAACGCCTTGGCTTGCTCGGTATCGCCTTGTTCAAATTTAAGCACGCCAAACTTGAACAAACTGCTGACCAGCACCTCATCATCTTCTACGGTCATCGCCATCTGGAGCACTTGATTAAGATGAAGCTCAGTTTTCTCTGCGTCACCCAAGCAGTAATAGTTTTCGACAATGTTTTGCACAATGCCAAGTTCAACCTCTAGCTCATCAGGGAAATGCGCTTGGCAGATTTGGCGTACCGTTAAATTCAACGCCAACGCTTGCGGGTACATCTCCATCTCGTGGTAGTAGTACGCCACTTCACGCAGCCCGCCAATGCGGGTATCCGGCTCGGCCGTGGGTTTATTGACCTCCTCGACGACGCGACCAAAATAGACCAGCGCTTGATCAATATTGCCGGCACGACTGTTCAATGCGCCAAGTACCAAGGTGAGTTTGAGCCGCTGCGCCGGCGAAAGAAAAGGGGTTTTCTCATCGTCTTGCTCGGCAACACGCAGCCGTTGCAAGGCTTCTTCTTTACCGGCGTAATGATCACAATAGACCAAGCCGGTGTAGTAGTTGATCACTCGCATTTCTTCCGGTGGAGTGGCGAAACCTTGGCCTTCCTGCTCGAGTTCATCTAACACTTCTAACAACGCGACAATGATATCGGGGCTGCCAAATCCATGCTGTTGGATATACGACACCACTTCGCCCAGTTTTTGTTGAAACAACGCATACGCTTCCATGAAGTACTTCCTACTCTTCTGAAAAATCCAAACGCTAAGGGTTAGCCGCCTTGGCCGCGATCCAAATTCAGGTAAAAATGGTTATCCACCATCGCGATCACGCCCACAGATATCACCAATACCAAAAGCACCAAGGCCAACTTGCCCCAAATGTTTTTTTGCGGCGCTTGTCGCGCCAAATAAAGGGTGTAAACCGCAAGCAATCCACCGGGCACCAGCGCCTTTTTATACACACTGCTCATTGCTGCCGCGTAGTCAGTGATATGCCCATCGGGAAAGCCTAAATCATAGAGATACAGTAAGTAGCCGAGGGCTAACAATACCAAAGTGACTACCGCTAACAAGTAGCCAAACCAACGTGCGAACTTCATTTCCCAGCCCTCTCCTTGAACGCTTTTAGTTTATCTACCGTGATCACTGGCAAGGGATCGCGAAATCAATATGGTAATGCTCGTCGTGTCGGACCCACGAGCGACGGGTTGAAAATTGGATATGACGACGCAAATAGCTGCCGTATTGGGTTTCAAACAGCGGCGCTTGCAGTTCGGGATCAAAAATCACTCGCCAAATATCATGCCCTTGCGCTGTCGCCGCTTTGTGCAGTTCAACAATGTGGGCTGCGAGAGCCTCGTAGTCGATCCGCAAATCCTCATATCGGCCTTGATCATCCAACTCAATGTTATAACCGAGTTTGTTAAATGGCGTGGTAGGCAGATGCACTGACTCACCCTCAGCGTTGATCATCGGTGTCATCATATCAATGGACAAGCCATTGCGATGGGTTTTATGAGGGCGAAACTGGCCGCCATCGGCAAAGCCCATTTCTGCGTATTTGTAGACTTTATCGGGGTGAGATTGCGCCAGCGCGTCCCATGCGGTCACCATGATGTCACGCACATCAGAATGGACAAACGTGCGCCCAGCGGCAATCGCGGCAAAGCTATAAGAGACAAAGTTTTCACCTTGAACGGGCAGCTTCACCCCATCAACCAAGTAACCATTCGATGTCGTGCCATAACAAACGCTTTGCGTCGCCGAGCCGGTACCGACAAACACCAAGCTGGTGAAACCGACCACGGCGGCGACAGCCGACAAACTAGCAATCCACTTTTTCATCCACAAATCCCTGCCTTTAATTTGAGTGCCATATTAATGATGCCCAACACAATTTCCAGATAAAAAACATAGCATTATAAAAAAAGGGAACTCCCACGCAAACCCTACCGACGGAATTCGCACTTCGTAGTAGTAGCAAAAATGCCGAGTATCCAATTAGGTATAACGGAGGAGATGTTTGACTTAACGTTTGGCAGATCTAATGGTTTTCATCTTTCGATAAAAGCTTTAACTGACCCTAATTTTTGGACAGGTAGAGTTCACTGTCTTTCATTATGCACAACCGTACACATATGATCTCTGTGACCTAAGGCAATCACACCAACCTGTACCGATAGCATCAACGTTGTTATGAAAGGATAGATATGAAACCGACGTTTTTAAGAGTACTCAGTCTTATTTCACTAGCGTGGCTAAGCATTGCTCATGCTGGGGAGGTTATCGAATTTCAAACCAACCTCGATAGCACCATTGACCATCCCAACATTGTGATCCGTATCTCTGACGCTGCAATCCCAGCCGCAGATGCGACCACGATCCTCGCGGGATTTGAGCAAGCCATCGCGAGTGGTGTGCGGTATCAGGCAGGCGAATCTATTCAAGTCGGGTTCATCATCAATGAATTCGTAGCGCTGGCCGACGGTCGTTTACTTTTGGTGGAGCCTGATATGGTTTCGCTGCCGATTGCATTCGTGCCGCACATGGATTTCACACTACGCACATTACGCAATCAAAAAGACATTGTCGAAAGCACAGATGTGCCGCTAAACATTACATTTACCACGGTCAGTGAGGCGATCGCCGTACACAAAGACTTTGCTACGGCAGAAGCCTTAATGCTAGCGCGTTCAGAACCAGAGGGGTTACTCTCAGGGTGGTGGTTATTTCACCCCACAGATGACGACCCAAACAACTACCTGTGGATATCCCTCTATGAATTTGCGCAAGCACGCCCTGATCTGGTCAAGTTTTTAGCCCTGCCTCCCCATTCCGAAGTGCTGGTGATTAAGGATGAGCCGCTGCAACTGTTTTACCATGAGCAAGCGCTACCGATAGCAAAACGCTCCTACGTCGAAGCCCTAAATAAACTTAGATAACCTTTGTTCATTTGGCGCATGAAGCCAGAAACTTAGCAGAGACAAAAAAGGGACTCGGTTAATTAACCTGAGTCCCTTCTCCTTTTTCCCGTATTAATGCTACAGCTTGCCCTTAAAAGGGGCGATATAGCGTTGGGTGACACGGCGTTTGATAAAGGCAAAACACACCGCCGACATCACAGGGATCAAGTTGGCCGTTAGTAACAGATAAGTGGAAATGAAACCGCCAATTCCCAACATTTTGCAGGTGGTGATGACCAAGAAATCACACCAGATAAACCAGAGCACATTGCTCAGCAGCACTTGGTATTTCACCGCTCCAAGGCGCTGTTTAACATCATGAAGTTGATACAGACCGACAAGACTTAAAAGCGACAAGCTCATTACCACGACAAATTGCTCCATCGCCATAAACTTGTATTGCACGAAATACGTCACCAGTTGCAACAGGTTAGGCACTGCCCATGACAAAGCCATAAACAGCGCTGCAAACAATGCCGAAAAATGAAATGCAGTTTTAAGCACTTGGGTGGCAGAGAGCTTACTAAAGATCACCTCGCGCAGTGCATCGGCACACAAGCCCATTGTATGCATCACCTGTTTTTCGGTTTTATATTGGATCTGACGATGCTCAAGCAATGGGCTTCTTTTGCCCAATGCATCGAACATCACCTTAAATAGCGCCGTGCCTTCAAGCACGCCACTTATCGGCGCGGTATCGTCCGTTTGCTTGAACTCGGCTGTCGCCTGCGCCAATTTCGTCGACCAATCGAGTAACACTTGATCGGCATACGCCACCGCTTCACGCGGTACAAGCGTGTATTGCTCCGCATCATCACGAATACAGCAAACATCGACCGTAATATGCGACGCTTCGATCGACAAACTCACCTGCCCCACTGGCAAGTAGCCAAGACATTGCATTGCGACGGTTTTGCCGGTGTCTGGGTGTGACTGCTCAGCGATGTTGTTCTCATCCCACACCACTTGCTGGGGCAGCGTGCCGAGCTCTAAACCCGCTTCCCAATCGACTTTATCGACCGCCCACGCGATATCCTGCTTACCTCGATAAGAGATCGAACGCTGCATGCTGTGACGGCTATCAGTGCATTGAACCGCAGGCAGCCAACTACTCTTTTCCGCCGAGGCATTGTCGCCATTGACGGCTTTGTCGATGAATTCGGTTTTCAGTTGCACCGGCAAAAGTTGCCACGGCGCCGCACTGGCGAGTGTCACCGTCGACTCAGGATTGAGCTGGGCGTGGTATACGGTATTTATCTGGTGTACAAAACGCTCTACTGCCGCTTTGAGCTTTTCTTGTACACTGTGTTTTTCGCTTTTTGTCACTACTACTACCGAGTTAGTTAATTCGATGATATTGACCGAAAAGAAGGTTTACTTGTCACTTCAATCTATGAATGCAAACTCATGTGATCATGCTCTAGTGTTGCCTTGTTTCGTCGGCATTAGGATGGCACGGTCACGCGCAGAACTATTGCAATGTCACTCGGTGATCAGGGTGGATTGAAGTAGAGCCAGTAAAGAAAAGCTACACAAGGAAGTGCATATAAATGAGAAATTAGAGCTACCAACCACGTCCGATGTGCCTTCTGGTCAAATTTGGGCGGCAATAATGGAGCAATAAGCGGAAAAACACAAAGCTAAAAACGAATTTTATTGCGATAAATTTCATTGCAATTATGCATGTATAGAAACTTTGACCAAATACGGCATTCCTTGATGGATTTCTAGCCAGCACAGTGCGTCAATAGGCATAAATGGCCCCACACTCGAACGAAAAGTGCGGGGCGAGCATTAAGCGATAAAGGCTATCGGCTTACCAAAAATCGGGTTTATCTAGCGCGGCAACACAACGCGACGGCCCTTCAACGTGAGGAAATGCGCCGCCGTTTAACGTCAAGCCCAACCAGCCGTGCGGGTAACTTAATGGCTGAGGCGCGGCGGCTTGCTCTTCAGTAATTTGGGCAAAGCCGACTCGCGAATAGAACTGTGGGTCACCGTAAGTCAACACTAACTCCACGCTTTCACTGCGCAGCTGTGCTAAGCCAAAACGGATCAAGCCTTGCCCTGCGCCTTTGCCTTGATGAGCGGTGCTGATCGCCATTGGCGACAACAACATTGCGCGCGTCGATGCTGGTTCAAAGTTCAGCGCGCTAAACAACACGCACCCCACCAGTTGATCCGCGTGTTTGGCGACAAAAATACGCAACTCTTCTGCGCCAGTCGTTGACAGTAAATCGCTCGACAACGCACGCAGCATCTCCCCTTCGGCTTCGCCTTCTGAATCAGTGAAGGTCGCGGCAAACAACGCGGGTAGTTGGCTGAGTTCGTCAGATTGAGTTAATTGCTGAAAGGTGTAATCCACTTTCTTTTCCTAATATCAGGCCGAGTTATTCAGCTTTTTGAAAAATAAACATTTGATAGGCAAATTCTTGGTTGTGCAGAGACCAAACCGCCAGCTCAGCGCGTATGTCGGCTAAGGCAGGTGAGCCGGCCAGTGTGTCTTGCATTTCAGCGACACGTTGCTCCAACGGCAGATAGTAGTTTTCCCACGCCGCGTTACTGAGTGCAAACTGATCCACCAGCGTATATCCCAAAGCGTGCGCTTGGCGAACACGCTCTTGCGCCGTGGTTAGATCCGGATACCCGTTTTGCCAGAACTCGCGAGATTGCTCGGTTGTTGCTTCACTGCGCCAGACAAGATCGCTCACCACCAATACGCCGTCACGTTGTAGCAGCGGCTTCCATGCGGTTAGCGCTTGCTCAAACCCCATGATGTAGGCGCTACCTTCAGACCAGATGAGATCGAAAGAACTATCAGCAAACGGCAAATCCGTCATGCTGGCGCATTGCGTGGTGAGTTGCGGCCCAAACCCGCTTAGCTTCGCTTGCAACCTCTCTAGCGCAGGCTGATCATTATCAATGGCGGTGACGTGCGCGTTGGTCTGCTGCAACAGCACTTGCGTTGCCACCCCATTGCCACACCCGATTTCGAGCACTTGCGTAGGCGGTGTGGGCAGCAAGGTTAGCGCTTTTTCGCTGTCTTGTGCTTCGCCCGGACCCCAATATTCCAGCCCCTCATACACTTTAAAAAAGTCCGCCATGTAGGCGTCATGTTCGTTCATATCTTTAGATAACCACTTTAAGTGCAGCGCTTGTTTCTCATCAAAGCCCTGCTTTACTAACCAATCAAAATGGGCATCGGGCGCGACTTGGTCGACCGATTCATGCCATTGCTTTAAGGGGCCTTCACCCAACAAGGCTGCGAGCAATTCGCGTGATTGCTGCTTTTGCGCGATCTCGGCATCTAGGTGTGCCAGCCGATTTTGTAGCAGCTGACGATCCACTTTGGCATCTAAACAGGCCATGCACTCTTTAAGCGACAAACCACCCGCTTGGAGTTTTTGGATCAGGCGCAGCCGCTGCAAATCGCGCTCACTGTAGGTACGATAACCGTTGGCAAGTCGCTGACCGTTAATCAAACCTTGCTTTTCGTAGTAGAGCAACGTCGAGCGCGACAGCCCGACTCGCTCTGCTAATTCAGAAATTCGATACATCTGTTCACCACTGGCGTTTATCCATAGTGTAATGTGGCTCACCATAAACTATGAAGCTATAGACAGGTCAACCTGTTTCTTCTGTTTCGTAGGGCGAAATATGGGTGTTGGGTGTTGAGAAACGCAGCAGCATAAAAGTCAGCGCAAACGCCAGTGCAAATGTGAAATCTAAAAACCACCTCGCGCTCTGACTGCAACCTTATCAAGATAAACCGCTGAGAAGTCGCTTATTTCCACACCTCGTCAACTTTTACTGCCAACAAGAAAACAAGATAAAGCGAATTCCTCTCTGTACAAGCGAACTCACCCGCATACAATCACAGCCTTTCGCCATTGGTTTAAGGTATTTTCAATGTCTACTACCTCCCGCAAGCCCGATCGCATTAGCGCAATGCGCGCCATCATCGAGCAGGTGAAACAAGAGCTGCCACTGTATGATGAAGACACCTTTGTGTGTGGGCCTGACAACAACTGTATTGGCTGCCCGAAGAAACTGATGGAATTAGTGGAATCTGAGGTGAGCTATTGGGAAAGCACCATTGAACGCGGCGTTTCACCCAACTTCGATGATATTCGCCGCTTCGGTAAACTGTGTACCAACGTTAAACGTGGATTGGTGCGCAACAATCGCATTCCCGCGTAATTGCGATATACCGACAAATAGAGATACTGCGCGACACAACGCGCACAGTGAGCCTGAAATCATTCAGGCTCAATCGGTAACGCGAAAACAGCGCCATCTACGCGGCCGAGATTAGCAGCAAGGCCAGCATCACGCCGGAAACGGGAAGACTTTCTCAAAACGTTTGAGGATCAACGGTGAGGAAGGATCAAATCCCACGCCGCACTCTTTGGCTTGCTCGGCAAAGAAATGGGCGTGCGCATCATGCCACCATTGATAATTACCGTTACCCTCACCTTCTGCTTGCGCAAACTCTTCGCTCACCTCTGCAAACGTTGCACTCGCGACATCGGTGACTTTCACGACGCAGACCGGCTCTTTAAACCAGTTCAAAATAATCACCAACTCACCTTCAACCGGCAGCGGCGTTGCATTTTTGTCGTACACCGCTTTGAGATGTGACGATGCGGTTTTCACCCCAGCATCAACCAAGCGTGCACATTCGTTGGTGTTGAAATCATCGGCATAAAAATATTCAGCGCTGATCTTCGGCACCGCCTTACGCTCTGCATCCGATAACTGAATTAAATAGCGATCAACGAAAAACTGTTGGCGTTGATTCATAGCAATCCCCTTAAATTGTCGACGTTGTATATCTGGAAAGCACAAAGTGTCCGCGCTGCGCTTGCGAGCGCTTAAAACGGACAAACAGCTGCGCGGGCGTCACCATGGGAACCGTCAGATCAACCACCGCCGGATAATGCAAAACAGACTCGGCAGGATCTCGTAACGCTTGCGATAGCCGCGCAAACCAAAATGCCCGCGCTTCTTCTTGATGATGCGTCGTGATCACAACGGCCTGCTCACGCAAAATCGCTGCCAATGCCGCAATTTTAAACGCCTGCACCGCATGGATAACCTTGCTCGCGGCGGGTTCATCGTAAATCCCCACCACGGTTTGCGCCGCTGTGTCGTAATTGATCACGCAGTACAATTCGCTCTGATCCGCCGAGCCCAAATGCAACCAGCGATGCTCGCCCATCGTCGTTTGTGTGATCTGTTGGGTTGGCGACGGCGCAAAGCCGGGCAACTCCACCACAGTCATGGTCGACATTTCCATCATGCTGGCATCCTTTAGCGTCTCGCTTTTTCATCCAGACCCGGGCACCCTTCCCGTTCTAAAAGGCGCCGCACAAAGTGTAATTAATATTACTATCAGGGAGATGGAGCACCTATCAAAGCGGCTCTACCATCGATGGATTCTGGAATCTTTTTCTCAGTTCGCGTTATTACGGCCGCATAGAGAGGTGCTGGAATTTGCTTATCGCTATCGGCATGGCGTTGGTATTCTCCGACGCTGTTTACAAGGATCTGCCCTAGGATTTCAACGCTATCAATGGTATATGAATCGCATATAAATAAACCTAACAATAACCTTGGCAAATTAAATATCCTGCATTAGTATTCGTCACCTTTTTTTGTTTGGTGATCATCCCTTGATTACGACTTCTTCCAACGCCTTGTACACCGACCTTTCAGGCTATTACGATTTGATGTGTGCCGATATCGATTATCAGGCGCAGAGCCACTTTGTTCGTCGACTACATCAACTGTTTGGTAATGGTGGCACATCTCATCTGGATTTAGCCTGTGGCACCGGTCCGCACATTCGTCACTTCGTCGACAGCGGCTTCCAATGTCAGGGATTAGATCTCAACCAACCGATGCTCGATCGCGCCAAGCTGCGTTGCCCAGAAGCGGACTTTATCCTCGATGATATGTGTGCGTTTAGCGTGGCAGCACCAGTCGATGTGATCACCTGCTTTCTTTACTCAATTCACTACAGCGGCACCATTGCCAACCTGAAAGCCTGTATTGAAAGTGCCCATGCGGCGCTAGCTCCGGGCGGGATGTTCTGCTTTAACGTGGTAGAGAAAAACAAGATTGATAACCGCTTGTTTGTCCGCCATGGCGCAAAACATAGCGATGGCGACTTCATGTTTGCGTCGGGCTGGCATTACAACGGCGAAGGCGAAAAGCAATCATTGAAACTGAGCATCGAAAAACGCGCTGGTCTCGACACCCTTATTTGGCACGACGAGCACCCAATGGTCGCGGTGAGTTTTGAAGAAATGACCGCCCTGCTTGAACCTTACTTTGAGGTAACGGTCTTCGAGCACGACTACGAAAAAATCCTCCCTGTCGGCAGCAACGCAGGCAATGCGTTCTTCGCGTGCGTGAAAAAATAACGCCATAAAATCCACTGGGCGGTTTATCCGCCTAGTGGGTTTAGACTCCAAACCGCCCCACTAACCACATCGCCAGTCACTCCCCACTAATCCTCAACGGCTCGCTTACGCCGGTAGTCAGCTTACTAGCTGTATTCAACTTGCAGATCGATACAGAGAAATCCACGCATTCGTCTACTGCCAAAGAAGCTAAACCTACTGCTCGATAATACTGTTTCGTTAGCCACCATTAGTTCGGCGAGTATCTTGATGGAAGCGAACATCTCGCGTATAAATTTGAGGATTCATTGGCTTGTGAACACGTCGCACTGAAGCGTGTGGTAGGCATACCGCAAGCGGACGTGTTCAAAG
Source organism: Thaumasiovibrio occultus (assembly GCA_019703815.1). Taxonomy (GTDB): domain Bacteria; phylum Pseudomonadota; class Gammaproteobacteria; order Enterobacterales; family Vibrionaceae; genus Thaumasiovibrio; species Thaumasiovibrio occultus. The sequence continues at coordinate 1,003,630 of AP023053.1, forward strand.
GGCAGTTATATAACAAGGTGGTTATGACGTTTGAATTAGAGCCAGAAGTGGCGGGCGAGCTAGGCGAACACACGGTCGTGGATACCACGCAGTTTCCTCCCCTCGTTTCAACCCTGCATCATCAATTTGAAGGTTGGTTAGGCGATGATTTATTGGAGTGTTTTCCATGCTTTCTCGTAACAGCAGCCTTGGCACAAAAAATTGAACAGATGGCACTCAGTGGTGTGGTGCTATCCGAGGTGATGATTTCGACTTCGCCCAGCTTTTCACAGCGACACCCCAATACAAACTTACCCGCGTTTAAGTGGCTAAAGATCATCGGCGATAGCGCCGACGATTTTTCACTGAATGCAGATAACCTGCTGGTCGTTTCTGAAGCGGCCTACAAGGTTCTGGCACAATTCTCGATTGCAAACTGCACCGTCAATGCGATTGCTGATTAGCCGGCACATCAACGTTTGGGCGCATCATGTTTGGCTGCATAGCCCATCTCTGTAAATCTCTCTCACTCTGCAAAATCAAGATAATCAAAACGGCCGACATAGCGTAGCGATAGCCCGGCCTCATAGTGGGATGCGGAATGTGGCGGTGCGGAATGTGACGGCGCAGCGGGCGCATCAAAATGCATCACCACCACGTTAAACGCACCTTGCCGTTGCAGCGCTTCGATCATGGTGTTGGCGTAATCGTCCAGTGCGAATTCCTCGGCGATCAATTGCTTAGGATCGATAGACTCGTCAGCAAACTCCACCAGCAAGGCATCGTCATCAAGGTGATCGACACCTTGCGTTTTACAAAAACGAGAAGGGATAACCTCATCGTCGCCAAAGATCGGCGTCATGAACTCTTCGAATTGATCTTCACTGTGCGCCTGACCGACCCAAATATCGACCACTGGTTGGGAATGAAGTAACTCGCCAAGCTTCTCTTTCGCGATGACGGCTTGACCTGTGTGCCGATCGTAACCACACGCGACACAACGTAGGGAAACGCCACGCTTAAAACAATGTGGGCAGGTTTTCATACCGAGCTCCAGCGACTGATTGACACGCCACACTGTAAGGCTAGGTGCTGGACTAAATCGAGACAAAATTCGCTTAAGTTACCGTCTTAGCTCAATAATTTTCACAGCGTCGCATTTTGTAAACAGCTCACTCCCCTATTCGATGGCACAATAGGGATGATTACATGGATGCTCAAACCTAAGCACACATAACTAAAGTGCGTTTGATGGCGAGAAAAGGATGACTATGACTGAGCTACAAATTTGTGGGGCACTGTTAGTGTCAGGGCTGGCGTTTTTCAAATTGAACCGAGTGGCGCGGCACCGCAAGCGTAACTACGCCATTTTCGCGCTCATTGCGGTCATTTCTCTCATTGGCGCGTTCTATTTTCTTGTCCCTGGCTTTCAAGTGCCGCCAAACGCAAAGACCCCGTTCACAAGCCACTACTTTCCCACGTTCGTCATGGCGTGTGTCTTCACTGCGGTTGGATTTTCGAGTAATGCGATTGCAAGAAGACTACCATGGTCAAATAAACTCTACGCCTATTTACCCTACTATGGGTTAGCGTTTGGCTTCATCAGTTTTATATTGTTTGTGACCGCTACAGTAATCAGTCTCAGTTAACGCGCGCCAAGAAAACATCGCGAAGATGGGCAAACACAAGAAGCAAGTCGAAAATAGCAGCGGATGAACGTGTCTTGTTGAACTCGTCCATATCGCTGCTACCTGCAATTCCAACGCGCTGAAACTACACAGATTGTCTCGGTAAGATGACCATCACGCCCAAACCGGGATGACAATCAAGCAAGCTGATGGTGCCGTGGTGTAGACCCGCGACGGCTTTGGCTAACGATAAGCCAAGCCCTAACCCGCCTTTAGTGCGGCTTTTATCAATCCGATAGAGACGCTCAAATACCCGCGCTTTTTCGCTATCAGCAATGCCCGGCCCATTATCTTCAACACAAATCCACGCATTTTCGCCATCTTGACCACAACGCAGTTGGATCTCACTGCCCGCCGGGCAATACTTCAACGCATTCTCGATAAGATTGGCCACTTGCTGGATCAGCAATTCGCGATCGCCTTGCATCATTACGGGCTGTGAAGGCATATCGACATTCAAGATCATCTCGGCATCTTCTGCCACATCCACGTAAATTTCAGCGACAGTGTCGATCACTTGCGTAAGATCGAGCGCAGCGAATCGGCTACGGCGTGCACCGGATTCAATTTGAGAGATCCGTAACAGAGCATCAAAAATTGAGGCCAAACGCTGCGAGTCCACCAAGGCATTGTCCAGCTCATTCAAAAACGCGTCCGATTGCGGCCGGCTATCTGCTTCATCGCGCAGCGTGAGCAAGTTGTGGCGAAGTCGGGTGATCGGGGTTTTCAATTCATGGGCGATATTGGCGGAGATGTCGCTCATCGCGGCCACTGAGCCTTCTAAGCGCGACAACATTTCATCTAGCGACACCGAGATACGCGCTAAGTCGTTGTAAGACTGTTTTTCACCGGTGCGCGCAGAAAGATCGCCATCCGCGACCGCACTCAGCACCGTTTCGATACGGGAAATACGCTTTTGGCTATGTCGGCTTAACGCCACCACAATCAAGCTGGTAAAAATCGACACCAATACCCCAGCTAGGACAAAGCCGCTGGTTAACACCGCCATAATTTCATCGTCTTCGATCGGATCATCATCGATATGGGTAGTTTGCCCTTGGACAAGTTCACGGGACTCTTTGACGATTTCTCGATTTTGGCTACCCAACTCATGGTCGACATACAATAGCGTGACTGACGCCATTAACAACAAACTGAAAATAGACACCGCACCAAACATCAACCCTTGCTGCAACGCGGAGCTTTTCAGCCAAGCGGGTAAGCGGTGTCGCCACTGTGGGGCGGTCACTGCATTAAAGATACTGGCGCGCCAACGCGAAAACGCCGCCTTCATTGCGGATCTCCACTTTTTGGCTCAAGCCCGTTTTTGTGCTCGAGTTTATATCCCGCGCCTCGCACGGTTTGGATCAAGGTATCGCCAAACGGCTTTTCAAGCTTGTTTCTCAAGCGACTAATATGGGTTTCAACCACGCTGGTTTGGGGATCAAAATGAATATCCCAGACGTGCTCTAACAGCATGGTACGGGTGATCACTCGGCCAGGGTGGCGCAAAAACAGCTCTAAAATACGAAATTCTTTCGGTTGGAGATCGAGCGCGATCCCTTGACGCATGGCGCTATGTTCAAACAGGTTCACCACTACATCGCCGTAGGCCAGCTCTGGGCTCATCTCGGTGGTTTTGAGCACGGAGCGACGCGACAACGCCGTGACACGCGCAAGCAATTCTGAAAACGCGAACGGTTTGGTTAAGTAGTCATCACCACCTGCTTCCAACCCTTCAACGCGATCATCAACCCCGCCCAGCGAGGTCAGAAACAAAATTGGGGTAACAATTTGCGCCGCGCGTAGTGCTTTCACCAGTGATAAACCATCTAAGCCCGGCAGCATACGATCGACTATCGCCACATCATAGTTTTCGCTCATACACAAAGAGAGCGCAAATTTGCCGTTGTCGGTCACTTCCACTTGGTGCCCGGCTTCGCGCAACCCCTTTTCTACAAAACTGCTGAGACTGCTATCATCTTCAACCAGTAATACTCGCATGCATTTTTCTCTCTTTTTATATGGGGCTGACAAGGCGTTGGGTGCCAACTATTAGGCTCAAGATGCTTGGCGCTCGAGCAACAAATTACTGGCTGCTTTGGCATATTACCAATAACGACGTGGTGGCCGGAAGTGAGTTGCTTTTCGGCTCTCCTTTTTACACTCTCGGTAAGGTTAGCCGAGCCTGAACCACAGGCTCGATTTTCATGCCACTATACCCAAGTGACTTCAAGGTGCTGGATTCAGAGCCGAATCACACAACCACCACGGGATCGTCGTTTTGATGACCGCTCACTGGGTTAGCCACATCATTGGGCGTTTGACGCAAATGCCATTTCGCCATGATCACTGCGGCCACTCCTGCCAGCATACAAGCACCCAGTGTAATCAATCCGGTGACGAAAAATAGTGAACAGGTGATCAACCCTACAACAATTCGAGCGCCGTTTTTCGCCAGATCGGCGGCGTTAAATTTCATTGCTAACGCCTTCGCATTGGCGGCAAGCTTGCGAAGAAATGCGGTTGAAAAACCTGATGTTGTTTTCGTTTGATTCATAACTTTATCCTTTCAAAAACCTATCGTCTGCAAGCGGTAGGCAGGTGCAATACGCATCTGCCTACCGAGTTTTTTTATGATTTAGCCGGGCTTGCACTAATTTGCGTTTCGACATGTTTGCCGTTGGCATTCAGTAGTTCGATGTCGTAAAGCAGCGCATCGTCTTCATCTTCTAGCTCAACGCTCCACGCCTTGCCGCCCATTTGTGCTTCGGCTTTCGCAACTGCTTGCTCTAGCGACAATACGTCACCCTTGTTAACGCCTGACAACCACAGCGCGTTTTCGAGTTGATCATCATCGCCGTCATCATGACCTTCATCGTCGCCCTCATCACCACCGCGACGCTGTTGAGTTAAGATCACTTCGCCGGTTTTCGCATGCACTACCGCATGAACTTCTTCACCGTTTTGGTTGATCAGGTCAATCTCATAGATAGCCTGACCCATTTCAACATCACGCTCGGCTTCCATCGGGGTCGCACCCGTGCTTTGCTTAGCAATGCTCACCGCTTGGGTCAGCGAAATCGCATCTTGATCTAGTGATGTTGGCGCTTCTTCTGCGTAAGACGCGAACGCGGTCATACCAAACACTAGGGCAACAGCAGCAGGCTTAAATACAGTAGACTTTTTCATCATCAATTCCTCGTAGTCGGTTTCAAACTGACAAGGTGTGTTCCCTGTCGATGTGTTCACTTTACTTCCCACGATTTTCATCAAGCTTGCCGCAACTATACATTTTTGTAAGGTTGACCCATCGCACGATTTATCTCGCGTTGGTGGCATACACCCAAGTAACCTCTAGGTGCTTGGCTATAGTTGCGCTTAATCACACAGAACCCAATGTAAGCGAGGTAATAGATGAAATGGAACGCGATATATCACCACGTTTAAGTGAGTGAAATGTCAAAGATAGGGGCGCTGACTTGCTCCAAGCCGCGGTTTTAGGCAGGCTAGCACCGAATGTGCAGAGGCTGGGTACAAGGCGCACTCAGGGTTGCTGGCGAACAAACGCTATCACTGCGTTTATCAAAAACAGAAGCCGCCTTTCCAGTAAGGTGGTTTCTCAGCAAGGCAATGCTGCGCGGTAAGAATGGATTCACACGTGAGGAGTAACGGACTTGATTGCAAGACTCATCGACAAACTGATCTTTGGCGCAGCGCTGCTTGTGGCATTGCAAATTCCGCAATTGGCGGATCATTATCAGCAGTTTTTATCAGGTTTGTATGAATCGACTCAGTGGCAGGTGGATGGCTATGCCGAGACCGCGCGCGAGCATGATTACGCAACGGTGGATGATATGATCGTCGATCATCTGCGTAACGAGTCGCCAAGCGTCAAAGCCGATGCGATGCAAAAACTCGAAACCTTGGCCTTGTACAACAAGCTCGGCGAAGGGATGGAGATTTTCCAGTCGCGCAATTTGTTTAAACAAACCGCCTATATGTTCCATCCAAGCCGGATTGACTATCTCGAAACCACACTCGAGAACTTTACCGTTGGCATTCCCCTCACTGCGGAAGGCTTGGCCTTTGGTGCTGGGCTTGGTCTGGTGCTCAATTTCTTGCTGATGATCCCGGTTGCGCTGTGGCAACGCCAAAGAAGATTGAAGAAAATCAATCTTGATCGTCCGCGTAATCCTCCTAAACCGGCACCGCAAAAGTAAGCGAATCGCTTATTTGGTTGGAATTGACGCCCGTGGCAAAGCGCCATGGGCGTTTTTGATCTCGCCTTAGCTCTCATCTGCTGCACAAGTGCTGATCTATTCGAGGTGCTTTGTCTATTGAGCTACTTGCTCTATTTGCGGTGTTTTCTCGACGAGAGACGCTTTCTCGAGTTGGGAGACTTTGTGTACTTTTTGGCTTTCAATGTTGGCTCTCAAGCGACTTTTCCGCTATCGACGCCTTGTTTTTATCTCTTCGAAATTCGCTGTGGCAGCGATAGCCAAGTGACTTCAAATAAATCAGCCCTATTGTCAAATATCCCACTGATCCGATGTCTTGTTATATTTTGTTCTGCTTTGTTAGTTGATTTTAAATAAAATCGACAAAACTAAAGTGGACGGACCAGACAAAATAAAAATCAACCCTATTTTTCAAATAATAAGACGCAGTTAATTAAGATAATGAACAATGTTTTCAATGCTTTTACTTTGTGGGAATTTACTTATATTGTTTTTGCAAATTAAACGACAACAAACACACGGAATAAGATATAAGGAATAACAATGAAAAAGCTACTTTCTGCCCTATTTGCAATGGTGTTGGCGACCGGCTGTGCAACCACAACCCAACCTATTAATGAGATGGAGTTACTAGCACAAGCGCTAGACATTTCGCCAACCAAGAACATCAGCTTATGGAACATCCCGAGTCGCGGCGCTATCGCAGATGCGGCTTCTATCTCGACAAATGGCGGCGGTGCAGCCGATCAGCTCAGTGCAGTAATGCAGCAGATCGGTCAAAAAGGGGCTGGCACATTAATCCTAACCAGTAAGAACCCGAAACTACCACTGGCTCACCTTGAAGGCGCATTAGAAAACTTAGACAGCGTTCCTGCTGAGCTTTTCCTTATTTACGCCGGCAATGAAAGCAACTATGCCTCCATTAAGCAAACCTTCGACGCTTATAACATCGCACACGGCTTTATTAACCTAGGAAAATAAAACCAGACATAATGCGGTAAATATAAAGGCTGATATTCATCAGCCTTTACCTCTAAATTAGATAAAGTAACCACCCTTTAATAGGATTACACCGCTTTTCTCGGGGTATTTCAGATTTATACGTCAATACACGAGAGAGCAGCACAGCAGCATTAGCCACTGTCGATGAGAAAAATGTACGGCATAGCAATCCATGCTTTTACTCGACCATCGCAGTCTGGTGCCTGATAAATAATATCGCCGTGATCACCCTTCTTATGTGGATTTTCTAACGTCATGATGTTGACCCACTTTAACGGACACAACATTAGTTAATTTTGTTGTTTTTCAAAGGCTATTGGTGACATGTAACCAATGCTACTGTGTAGCCGTACTCTATTGTAAAAGTACTGAATGTACTTTCGCAGCTTTTCTTTTAAATGTCTCAAGTCAGCTAACGCTGCATCCTTTATTAGCTCACCCTTTAACGTTTTAAAAAACGACTCCACTTCAGCGTTATCTGTGCATTTCCCCGGCCGATTCATACTTTGTTCGATACCATGTTTACTCAGCAGATTACGCACTCTGTCTGCGCAGAATTCACGTCCTCTATCTGTATGAAACAGCAGGCCCGGACTCGGCTTGCGACTCGCTATCGCTTTGGCAATCGTCATGGCGGTTAGGTCGGTATTGAGCTTGTCACTTAGCCCCCAACTGATGACCTTCTTCGAAAATATATCGATGACAACTGCGAGAAATCCCCAACGATTACCCACTTTGATGTAAGTGACATCAGCTGACCATTGTTCATTGATTTTACTTGTTTTATCTCTCTCTAGACGGCGATTCGCGAGCCCTCTAAAAAACACGCGGCTCTTTTTCTGGCGACGATAAACACGGTCAACTCTGGCTTTTAATCCTGCCTCGCGCATTAATCGAGCTACACGTTTTTTGCTCACAGCATAACCTTTCGACTTCAGTACCGCATGGACTTTGGGGCTGCCGTAGCGGCCTTTGCTTTGTTTGAAAATCAACGCAATTTCAGTCCCTAACTCACTGTCAGTTCTCGCGTGCTGTGACCAAGAACGATGCAGCCAATCGTAATAACCACTTCGCGATACGCCAACGTAGCGACATAGCGTTATAACTGGATAGACACCAAAATAACGTTTTATGAATCGGTAGGCTTGCGCTTTTGTTCTGCTTGAAAGCGTTGCCACTTTTTTAGAATATCGTTTTCCTCTTCAAGCTCACTAATGCGTTGTTTCAATTTAGAAACTTCGTCAGTCGCTTTGTCACGCTTACCATTATTCTTCTGCGCTCTAATCACACCAAACTCCCCGTCACGATAAGATTTTCGCCACTTAGAAAGCATAAATGGATGAATATCGAGAGCTTCAGCCACCGACTTAACCGTTCGATGCGTCTCAAAGCTCCATTCCACCGCTTTCAATTTGAAGTCTAGTGAATATTCCGCAGTCTTTTTACCCGTTTTATAGGCTGGCATGATGACCTCCTTAGGTCGTCATTGCGTGTCCAGTAAAACGGATCAAGTCCATCAGCCACATCGCGTGCTCGTTATCAGCGAAAACTACCCAAACGTGATTGCCTCTCTTCGCCTTATCACTTGGTCTCTTTACAGCTATTCACGCTAGAAAAGCGCACTCAAATAGTCGAGCCCATAAACACTTCGTCGTTCAATAATCGATGACATTTTGCTTGTTTCTGCGCCCTGAACAGGCGATATTCACGGGCATTGTTACCTGTTTACGCTTTTATCGGCTGAGTGATCCTTGCCATCGCAACGTCTTCAGCAGGTAGTCATCGCTTTTGTTGGAATCACACATGTTTAACGCGCTTACCACTGCAACCACCAAACCACCTGTTTGGTCCTCATACACCGCCGAGATCTTGTGGGCAGATAACCACATAGCACAGCAAATGTTAGCGTTTCACCTTAATCCAGAGGTAGGTTTAGCCTCACGCTCCTTCGCATTTGTCGACGCTTCTGTGGATTGGCTAGTATCTGAGTTAGGACTCGACAGTCGTTCTCAAACCATCGATTTTGGCTGCGGCCCGGGGCTCTATACCCAACGCTTAAAAGCCAAAGGCATTGGTACTGTGGTAGGTCTTGATTTTTCAAAGAACTCACTAAACTACGCATCACAGCAAGCCCAGCTAGCTCAGTTGGACATCGAGTATCACTTGGGAAATTACCTTGACTACCACGACACTCGTCAGTTTGATCTGATCAGCCTGATCATGTGCGATTTTTGTGCCCTTAACCCATCTCAACGTGCCACCTTGCTGAGTAAGTTCAAAACCTTGCTCGCACCAGACGGCGTTATTGCGTTAGATGTGTACACGCAAAGTCGATTCGACAAACAAACGGAAAGCACAACACTGGCAAAAAATGCCATGAATGGGTTTTGGAGTGAACAAGATTACTGGTGTATTCAAAGCGCATTCAACTATACCGCCGAGTTAGTCACGCTGGATAGATATGTGATAAGCCAGACAGATCGTCAGTGGGAAGTTTACAATTGGCTACAACACTTCACACTTGAAATGCTGCAACACGAGCTTGCTGCTCAAGGCTTAGAAATTCGCGCCAAGTATAGCGATCTCTGCGGTGCCCCCTTCGCACCCAATGATGAGATGGCCGTGCTCATCGGTCATAAAGCTTTGTAAGTGAAGCGTATCTTCGGGGGGAGCGTTCGCCCTCCCCTTTATACTTTTGCCTCACGAGAAAGTCAGTGACAGAAGGTGCGTCAAGCGATGCTGCGACATTGGTTAGCGCAACATCAGACGAAAATACAACATGCTAACCGACTTTACAGTAACAAATAGCAATTTTACTCTGCTAACAGCTTAGGCCAGTTTTGATCGCCTCTGGCAATATTGCCCGGCACATCGCGCTGCCAGGTATTTTGAACTGAGCGGCTGTAGTTCAGATAGAGCTTGTCTTGGTAGATATACCATGCATTTGGGTCTATCGCGGCGGTATACCCTTCGCTCACCGCCCATGCACAGTACCCGCCATATTGCGGCGCGTATTTTTCGGGGTTCGCCACAAACAAGTCCCGATGCTCAGCACTCGCAAACTGCCAATCGGCGCCCATCCATTCATACTGATAGTCACTGCTGCCTTCGACAGGCTTGCCTTGAGTAAAATACGCCACCGGATCGTAGCCCTTGATCGCTTTGCCGTAACCAAAATAATCACTGTAGACAGGCTCTATCGCCAAGGCAGCAGGGCTTAACGCTATCGCTGAAAACATGAGGCTAAACGCCATTAATACCGACTTTAACATTCCTGTTTGCATCATCCTCTCCTTTTTCGTTCCGTGCGGGCCAACCCGAACGAAAGGTAACTGTCTTCACACTCAATTAGATAAAAAGACAGGCCTACGCCAGAAAAATTTCATCGGGGAGCGCATCCTCGGTTGCTCAAGGTGTCAAGTACGCAGGAGGTTTAGCCAAAGTGCATCGCCAGCTCGTAGAATGAGTAACTCTTTGAACTCAATCTAAAGTTACAAACTATCACTTGCTCAACAAGGCTGAGCCACCCAAGATAGAACGCTCTATTGATGAGGCTCACTATGTCGCTTTCTCGCAAGTTACTGTTTCACGACCGCGCGTTCTGGCGCAAAGTAGTCGATATTGGCCTACCAGTGTCACTCAGTTCAATGGCATTTTCGCTGCTGGGTGTGGTGGATGTCGCGATGGTGACCGAGCTAGGGCAAGATGCGATTGCCGCAGTGAGTTACGGCTCACGCATCATGTTTTTCTCGTACTTTTTTGCGATGGGCTGGTGTGGTGCACTGACTATCTTGGCGCCGCAGTTAGTGGGCGCAGCCAGCACCCGCCGTTTACAGCAAACCACCTTGCTCGCTTTTTATATCCTGTTATCAATGGTCAGTGGATTGGTGCTGTTTTACTTGCACTTTACTGCGTCTATTATCGAGCTTGCCAACAGCGATCCCGCCTTCGTCGCCCATGCCTCCAGTTATTTGCAGATCTCGGTGTTCAGTTTGCTCTTCTCTGCCATCGTGTTTCCCATCGAGATCAATCTGCGTGCTTATGGCAAAACACGGGCTATCAGTATCCTTGCTGTTGGGGCAATCTTCCTCAATATGGCGCTGAATTACATCTTTTTGAACGGGTTGTTGGGTTTGCCGCAAATGGGCGTGGCTGGTGTCGCGCTAGGCACAGTGATCGCGCGCGGCGTGCAAGCCACGATGCTGCTGGTACTGGTAAGGAAAAGTCACTATCGCTTGCTACCACCACTCAACCAGATCTTGTCTTTCGAGCCCCTAAAAGGACTAAAGCAGTACCTCACCCTCACGTTGCCGGTATTGGCACAAAGCCTTGCGTGGAGTACGGGGCTGGTCATGTTTACCATTTTATTGGGGCAAATGGGGGTTGAGGAAATCGCCCTGTTTGGCTTGATCCATCCGGCTGAAAGTATATTAGTCGGCTTTTTCTTTGGCTTTTCGATGGCAGCATCGACCCTGCTTGGCCAAAGCCTCGGTGCAGATCAAATAGCGCAAGCCCGAGCTCGCGCTCTTCCTTTACTGGTGATCCCTGTTGCGTTGGCGATCACCGCCAGTGTGCTAGTGTGGCTCGCCAGCCCGTTGATAGAAAACGTCTATCGCTATTCGGAGTTTAAGCGCATTGATCACGCGATGACGGCGACCTACTTCGTCGCGTTTTGCCTAAGCGTGAAGGTATTCAACATGATTGCGATTGGCGGCGTGCTTAACAGCGGTGGCGATGTGAAATTTTCAATGATGGTGAATGTGCTGTGCTTATGGGGGATCAGCTTGCCGCTCACTTATTACTGTATTGTGGTGTTGCAGCTCGACATTCGCTTCGTGGTGCTGGCGATGCTCAGTGAAGATTCGCTCAAGTCGTTGTTTGTGCTTTGGCGAGTGCGTAGCGGAAAGTGGCTCAATAATCTGACTAAGCAGGACAGCAATGGCGAAACCGCCAACGCAACGCGCTAAGCCCTGAGTAAACTGAGTTTACTTGCAGGTCCATCGCATCTCTGCGCCTGATTTCCTGAGGGTTATCTCAAAGCCTTCTCTAGCGCTTTTTGCTACGGAGCCTGCTGTGTTGGCTTTCATTGTCGCTTATCAATCTCGCATCGCGGTGTGATCTATCTATGCCCTACTACATGATGACCTTTGCTGTTTTCCTTAAGATAACCCTACACATTTGACCAAAATAAACTGCATTTCGTGACTTTATTACGGTAGTCTAACTGTTGTTAAACATCGCAGTTATTGGCTTTGGGATAAGCACATACCGCGAGTGGCGAAAACCCAACATATCCTGCAGGAGGCAAAATGATTAGTGTCGAGTTTCTTATCACGTCCTTGGTCGTCGTGTTGATCCCCGGAACAGGTGTGCTCTACACCCTCGCGACTGGCTTGTTCCGCTCTAAAAAAGCGGCCATGTTTGCCGCGTTCGGCTGCACTTTAGGGATAGTGCCGTCGCTACTTGCCAGCGTTTTTGGCCTTGCTGCCCTGTTTCACACCAGCGCGTTAGCTTATCAAGTGGTGAAGTATGTGGGGGTTTGCTATCTGCTGTATCTGGCATGGGGCATGTGGCGTTCAGCTTCACCGCTAGCGATTGACTCGCAGAGCACGTTAACTGATGACGATGAGTCAACACAATCCAATCAACAACAGTTTTGGTCGGTTGCGCTTAAAGGGTTTTTGATCAACATCTTGAATCCCAAGCTATCCCTGTTCTTCCTCGCCTTTTTGCCCCAATTTATCGCGCCTGATGCCGCCTCACCCCTCACCTACATGCTGGTGCTCGGTATGGTGTTTATGCTGATGACCTTTGTTGTCTTTGTGATCTACGGCTGCATGGCACATGCCTTTCGCGCATTGCTGCTGCAGTCCGAGTCCGCCAGTACCGTGATGCAGAAAATCTTTAGCGCCAGTTTTGCGCTAATGGGCGTCAAGCTTGCAATGACGGAATCAAGCTAGCTATGGCATAAAAATTGAGCTTTGGGAAAAATCGATACCGCGTCTACGTTCAATTTTAGGCGCGATTTAATAATTATATTTCACGGCAATTTCGTCTAAGTTTTATTTCGAAAATCAATTTGACTCAATTCAACCCTCTACACCCCATTTTCTCGTTTGAACGTTAATAGACATTCTAATTTCACGAATTCACAGTCAATGAAAATCACTCATCCTAAATATAACCTTATGTTCTCGACTTTACATTCAGATAAAATAGTTTTTTAATCATCATTTCCACCGCGCAAAAAAAAGACCCTACTTAAAAATAAGCAGGGTCTTTGGCTTTAAGGTTTAACCACTTTCTATTTTTCTATTCAAGCTATAGCCTTTACGCGATAGCACCCCCACGGTGAACCGTGTAAATAAACTTGTTTAGATAAATAAAACTTTCCGTTTTCTATATATCAGTAGCGCTTGTTGGGTTAACGCTAACTTAGAAAACAATCTTAGAAATAAAGTAGCCTGCGGTTACCGCCGACGTCACCATCACGAAACCTGGTAGCAAGTAACTATGGTTAATGACGTAAGTACCTAGGCGAGTCGTACCGGTACGGTCGAATGACGTACAACCGATTTGGCCTGCACCCGGAACGATAAAGTCACCACAGGTTGCTGGGTATAGCGCAACAAGTAGACCCGGTGGGATACCCATTGCGGCGCCCAACGGCATCAGCGCTGATACGGTTGCTGATGGGCTGAAGATAACTGCCGAGAAGCAGAATAGGATCAGACCGAACGCCATTGGCGCTGTCGCAACCATGCCTTCAAACGTGGTTGAGAAGAACACTTTGTACGCGTCGAAGAAGGTGCTGGTCATCCAAGAGATACCGAATACACCCACAACACCGATCAAACCAGAGCGGAATACTGAGCCTGATGCAAACTTATCACTTGGTACTTTCGCAAATACGATGATGAACAGTGCAGTCGCTAGCATCACCATTTGGATTAGCATTGGCGTCGATAGTACAACCGTTTTACCGTCGATATCCCATGAAGGTAGCAGTGATTTCACTGAGCCGAACAGGATAACCGTCGCCACACCAAGACCGAAGATAAGCACGCTTAGTTTTACAGGCTTAGGCGCAACATACTCTTCTTTCGCTGCTTCTTCTTTATGTAGAAGTTGGTATTGACCCGATGCAACACGACGTTGGAATTCAGGGTCTTGCTCTAGCTCTACGCCACGCTTGTAAACGAATGCACAGCCCGCCAATGTACCAACCAAGAATGCCGGCATGCTCACTGCTAGGATCTGCCAGAACGCCACATCATAAATAGATAGCGTCGCAATCATACCCGCTGTTGCCGCACTCATAGGGCTCGCTGTGATAGCGATACCAGAAGCGATAACCGCCATCGACATTGGGCGCTCAGGACGGATTTTTGCTTCTGCAGCAACTTCAGCAATAACAGGGTAAACCGCAAAAGCTACGTATGAAGTACCACAGAACACAACGAACATTGATGAAATCAATGGACCCAAGAAAGTGATTGCGCTTGGCTTTTTACGCAGTAATTTTTCTGCGATACGAACCAAGTAATCAAGACCGCCCGCACCTTGAAGAACACTGGTACACGCGATTACCGCGATGATGATCAAAAGAACGGTAACTGGCGGTGATGCTGGTTGGAGACCAAAGCCCAATACTAGCAAACACACACCTAGGCCGCCTGCCGCACCTAGACCTACACCACCAAAACGGCCGCCAAAGCCGATACAGCCCAATACTACAGCAAGCTGTAGCCAAAACTCGATGCTCATGAATAACTCCTACTTATACGTCCTAACGTATTAGTTAATCGATTAACAATACTGAAAAATGCCAGCCCTTCATGGGCTGGCATTGGGGATTACTTACTCAGCAATGATTTTTTCAGCGTGCTCAAGCTGCGCTGCAACTGCTGTTGGTGAAGTACCGCCGTAAGAGTTACGAGAAGATACACACGCTTCTAGCGTGATGTCTTGGTAGATATCGTCTTCGATAGACTCGTGGAAAGTACGGAACTCTTCTAGGCTCAGCTCGTTCAGTTTCTTGTCGTGCTTGATGCAGTAGTTCACGGTAGAGCCCACAACGTGGTGCGCTTCACGGAACGGAATACCTTTACGAACTAGGTAGTCAGCCATGTCGGTTGCTACAGAGAAACCACGGTCAGCGGCGTCGCGCGTGTTCGCTTCTAGCACCACCATTTTCTCTAGCATTGGCGTCATCACTTGTAGAGACAGTTGTAGGGTATCCATTGAATCGTATACCGCTTCTTTGTCTTCACTCATGTCGGTGTTGTACGCTAGTGGCAGACCTTTCATGGTGGTCAAAATTGCCATTAGGTTGCCGTACATACGACCGGTCTTACCACGGATTTTCTCTGCGATATCTGGGTTCTTCTTCTGAGGCATAATGCTTGAACCAGTACAGAAGTCGTCAGATAGCTCAATGAACTTAAAGTCTTGGCTTGAGAACAGAACCAATTCTTCAGACAGACGGCTTAGGTGCATGAAACACATTGCCGCAGCTGCGTTGAACTCAACCATGTGGTCGCGATCACTCACAGAGTCGATACTGTTTGGTGTTGGAGCGTCAAAGCCTAGTAGCTCTGCGGTGCAGAAACGGTCGATATCGAACGTCGTACCCGCTAGCGCCGCTGAACCTAGTGGGCAAAGACCCATGCGCTTGTACAGATCTTCGAAGCGTGAGTAGTCACGCTCTAGCATCCAGAAGTACGCCATGATCCAGTGTGAGAATAGGATTGGCTGACCAGTTTGAAGGTGAGTGTAGCCCGGCATGATGACGTTCATTTCGCCTTTAGCACGCTCTACAATCACTTTTTGCATGTTGCGGATCAGCGTTAGGTTCTCTTGAATAACGCCACGCATGTGCATTTTTGAATCAAGCGTAGTTTGGTCGTTACGGCTACGTGCAGTGTGCAGTTTACCGCCCACTGGACCGATGATTTCAGTCATACGTTTTTCGATAGACATGTGAACGTCTTCGTCAGCCGTATCGTAAACAAACGTACCTTCTTCGACTTCTTTCGCTACTGCTTGCAAGCCTGAAATGATAAGTTCTGCTTCTTCTTTGGTGATGATTTCTTGCTTCGCCAACATTGTCGCGTGAGCAATACTGCCTTTGATATCAACCGGGAAAAGACGCTTCTCGATTAGGATAGTGGCATTGAATTCTTCAACAAGTTTATTTGTAGGCAGATCAAATCTACCGCCCCATAGTTTTGCGGACATAATAATAACCTCTTATAGGCTCGTATAAGTAAATAGATAAAAGTTTGATTTAATTTTCAGACAAGCGAGTACGTAGTATTTCCTCGAATTAGGAATACATTTAGGGCGTAGTTAGCTTGTAGGTTTTAAATGTGTGTTAATTGGATAATTAACAAAAGGGAGTGTTAGGTCACTGAATCGAAGTTCAGACGACGATAGTTACCTTGAAAAGATGGTTGGCGTAGCAGTGGCACGGGTAAATCCTTTTATAATAATAGTTGGAATACAACTTCTAATTCCTGTGCTAGAAAAATACCCTCTTTTTCTAATTAGAAAAGTGCTACTGTTCACAAAATTATTAATAGAGGCACGTTTAATTCGTTTTTTTTCCTCCGCGTGTTAATGAATTAAATACTTTATTGCGTAAAATAATGCTTGTTAGTTTTTTGTATCAATAACCGTTGACAAAAAAGACGTGCTTCTTTACCAAAGATAATGTCTCTCAGGTATTTAACAACGGGCAGGATTTAACACATTCGGGTGGAACATCACCACAAATCGCTCACCTCGCACTCAAAATGCCAGCAAATTCACCACTGTCGTAGCAACTGCAACAAAGGCAACCAAAACAACGCAATATCGAAAACAATTACCAACAACTAGTTTCGCAAATAAATACAGTAACCACCACAAATAACAACACGGTGATTTAGCTTCCAAACCTTTCGCACAACTCACAGAGTGAAACAGCCGGGATGTCATGAGATCCGCCTCTGCCCTCAACAAAATTGTCTTTTCTCCCGCCATATTTACCGATAAACACCAGATGAACAACATCAATGCAACCCTTCAAGATCAATATAGAGAGAAACACAGATCGCTCACATAACAAGCGCGGATTTAGGCTCAATTTTAGGCATAAAAAAACCCGCCGAATGGCGGGTGGTCCAAAATCTACGTTTCCCGAATCCCACGGGGAATGACCTAAATTCGCATCACAGAGCGGGAAAATCGATAGTTTGCGGTGCAATGACTAGGCAAAACAAACTATTAGAGTTTTTACTCTTAATGATTTAACGCGAGTGATGGACATGTGAATACAGCGTTCTCAGGGAAGTAATTTCCCAAGCAGATCAAATGCTCTAGCCCGCTCTCGGCCATTTTTACCCAAAGAGCGGTTAAGTTGTTCATTAGGTGTCAGCCTCTTATTAAGCGACTGACACCTTATTTGGCCGTTAGAACTTCACAAGGAAGGATTTCGCTTGGCATGATTTCAGCGTACCAAAGTGGGTCTCAGCTTGAGATGGCGCTAGCGGCTTCTCATCCATGCTCACCTCTTGCCACGCGCTCACCGCGTGAGTGAAGCGAACACCATCCTCTAACTCACCCGTTTCTGCCGGGTTGTAGACACGGATCACTAGGCCTTGCTCATCTTCGGCTTTCTTGAGCACACTCAATACCGCGCCGCGTTGCTCTTTTTCGAGCAAGCTGTACGTCAGCGGCTTGTCTTGCTCGCCCACGTTTAGCTTCATCGCGTTGTATGGGATCTTGTTGTAGCACTGAATCGGAGTGACGTTGTCACGAGACTCTGCCATCACGTTCGCGCTAATATGATCGCCTTGGTAGCCAAACATAGCGAACTGGCACACGAGCTTGCCACGTGTTTGCGAGTCTGGTGTTGGGATCTTAATGCCTGAAGGGCGACCCGGGCGCAGCAGCAGCTCTTCTTTACCCAGTGTGCCCACACTACGTAGCAGGGTTAGTGAAAACGTATCGCGCTGCTCTTTACCATCAACAACAGTGTCTTGGCTTGAAATGATTTCAAACTCACGCAGACCATTGGTCATCAGCGCCATACCCCCAGCCGCGTTCTCAACCGCAGCAAAGTTCATCAGCTGGTAAACTGGCACTGGCGCTTCTTTCCAGCCTTCTTGCTCCCACACGTCCATCGCCGGATCGTTGGTTGGGCGCGTGATCAAACCAAACTGGTTATCGGCCACCACAGTTTCAGAGACAAATGGCGTTGGAATGAGCACTCGAACACGGTGATCATCGGCTTGGTTATCCAGCTCCATACGCACTTCAATGCGGCGGCTGCCTTGCTTGAGCACCACTTGGCAATCGACATCTAGGAAGCCATTTTGACCGCTACGCTCTTCACGCTCTTGCAGATTGGCAGGCAGCGCCATGCGCAGCTTGATATTCGCGACCGACTGGAAGCCTTCATGTTTGATCTCGGTTTGCGCGCCAAACTCGTCTGAGTACAGCAACCATTCTTTACGCGATGGCGAGTAGTCGTACTCATCACCATCATCAGAGCCATCTTCGATGCGCAGCGCTTGATCGTAAGTGTGCAGCGTCTCTTTATCAAAAATGGTCAAGGTGCCGTTGTCATTCACATTGATGCGATAGAACTCGTTCTCTAGCAGGTTGTCACCCTGCTCTGCCACTTTTTGCGTCCCTTTGCTGTGCGCTTCAATATGCAGTGTGGTGTAACCCATCGCTGGCACGCGCAATTTGAACTGAATGTCGTATTCGATGAACGGATCGTAGTTACCGTAGTGAACGATCTGGCGGTCAATCTTACCTGGGTCAATCACGCGTTGGTCTTGAATGAAGTACTCAATCGCATTGCCGTTATCATCAAACAGATTAAATTCATTAGCACGTAGAGTAATCGTGGTATTGATCACCTCTTCACGCGCATATGGAGATAGGTTAAACAACGCAAGCTTGTCACAGCCTTCACGGGCTGGCATATGGTCAACAATCTTACGCTTGTAGAAGTTGATCAAGTTGGTCGCCATATCATCGGCAAGGATGTAGCGGTTGAGAATTTCAGCATGCACTTTGTCTGAGCAGCAACAGCCAATCGAGTCGTGAGCGTGGTTCTTCATGCTCTCTTTCCACATTTTCTCGATCAAACCGTGGTGATACTCAAACCCTAGGCTCCACGCGATAGACGCTAGCGGCTCAAGAATGTTGACGATCTTGTTTTCCACTTCTGCGTGGATCAATTTGATATCCATACGGGTTGAGGAAATCGTGCGGTGAACACGCATGTATTTACCGTCGTTGAATTCGCCTTTCACGGTATCTAGTTGATCGCGCATCGCTTCAATACGTTCAAACACTTCTTCGTAACGGCTCATCACGAACTCGCGGTCGGGATAGATCTCGCGCAGCTTGTCCATCACTTCAAAGATGTTGTTTTGAATTGGCATCTGATCGTGACCGTTCGGCAACAAAATATCTTTGGTGACAGATGGTTTTTCCAGTACTGGGAAGTACTTATCGAGGCGATCACGCAGGCCTTTTTCGTCTAACGGCAGGTATTTACCAATCGCGTAGCCCAGCGGCAACACTTGCGCGGTGACTTCACTGCCGTCGTTTGACTGCCACAAAAATTCGGTTTTATCGGTACCGTGACGCTCTGAGCACCCACGCCAGAACATCGCACGGTCAATACCAAAGCCGTTGTAAATCATCGGTAGCTGCGAGCTCATCGAGAATGAATCTGGCAAGTAACCAATTTTCATCGGCTCGCCAAACGCAAGGCAATCGCGCATGCCGTACAGCATGTTACGCACAATAGACTCACCCGATACTTGCATCGTGTCGGTTTGCGAATACCACGGGCCAATGATCAATTTGCCCGCCTCAACGAGCGCTTTCACACGTTCTCTATTCTCAGGCTTGATCGCAAAGTAGTCTTCCAATACGGCGGTTTGACCGTCCAACACATAGTGTTTGTATGCAGGATCGGTTTCCAGACGCTGCATGATTTCTTCCATGTTGTTGATAAGAAGAATGCGTGACTCTTCCGTAGTGAAATACCATTCACGATCCCAGTGCATGTGTGGAGTAATATGAACGCGTGATGTAGTCATAACTGTTACCTATTGAGCATAACTGCTCGAAAAACGAATATTTGGGATTTAGATGCTGTTAACTTGCGTGACTGAAGCCGGTTTGCTTTAGTTTCCAGCCAAGTTGTGTTTCTGAGGCGCGTCAGCGCGGCAATTTAAATTCGGTTACTGAGGCTGAACACCTTGTCGTGCTCAGCCTCCCCTCGCTTAGCGAGGATTTGTTTGGGAATTAGTTAGTCGCGACTGTCGCGTCAAACTGTCCCTTTTTGATGGCGTGGGCACGCCATGCAATCAAGATAGCGGTCGAGATGGCCGTACCAATCAATGCCGCACCTAACCAGATTGCACCGGCACCGAATGGACCTAGCGCTGGGCTGTAATCCAACAGGAAGAGCGATACGATACCTGCACCCGGTGCTTGTAGACCGATCCCCGCCGCACCCACGATGGCACCACACACCGCAGAGCCAACAAGGAATGAACCGATAACGCGCAGCGGATCTTCAATCGCCATTGGGATCGCACCTTCGGTAATCCCCGCAAGGCCAAGGAGCCAGGTTGATTTGCCGGTTTCAATCTCGAAGTCTTTAAATAGACGTGGACGTAGCATGGTTGAGAACGTTACGGTGAATGCCGATACCATTTTCACTGAAGCGAATATTGCATACGGCGCGTAGTTACCGTTCGCCATGGCGCCTACACAGAACAGGTACGCCGCTTTGTTGATTGGGCCACCGAGATCCGCTGAAACGAACAGACCAATCACTGCACCCAAGATAATGGCGTTGGTGCCCGATAGACCGTTAAGGAAATCGGTCAAGCCTTGGTTAAGCCACGCCACCGGTTTACCCACCACGAACAGCATCAGTGAACCAATCACCAAGGTGCCAAGTACGGGGTAGAGATAGAAGGTCAAAAAGCCGTTAAATGCAGGGCCAACGCGAACGTTTTCTTTCACCCAACGCATAAAGTAACCGGCTAGCAAACCACCGGCGACACCACCGAGGAAGCCTGCGCCGATAAGGTTCGCCGCTAAACCGGCTGCAAAGCCCGGACCTAATGCTGGTTTATCCGCCAATGAATACGCGGTGTATGCCGCTAGCACCGGCACCATTAGCGTGCCAAGTAGACCGCCACCAAGCTTACGGTACATGTTCAACCAGCTGCCCGCTTCGTTATACAGCGCCAGCATTTCTGGGTTGATGCGCGACAGCAGCACCGCAATCGCCAGCACGGTGCCCCCCGCAACTATCAGCGGCACCGCAAACGAAATACCGGAAAGCAATGCTTGTTTTACATCGGTTTTCCAAGCATTGCGTTTTTGCGGCGCATCGGTTGCCACAGCGCGATCCGCACCTGAGCCATTTTTCGCCGCCGCCAGTGCATCGTTTAAAATGCGCTCAGCATGTTTGATCGGCTCAGCCACTGGCACGTCAACGCGAGGAATGCCGTTAAAACGCTCAAGCTCTTTGATCGCCACTTCGGCGGCAAAGACACAAGCATCGGCTTTGTTGAGTTGCTCCGCCGTTAAGCGATCTTCAATACCATTCGCACCTTGTTTTTCAACATGCACGTTGATACCGAGCTTTTTACCGGCTTTTTCCAGGTACTCGGCCGCCATATAGGTGTGCGCGATACCCGCAGGGCACGCAGTGACACACACAATGGTCGGCGCACTTGTATCTGAGTTGTCTTGTTTTTCTTCTGCTTCATCAGGACGATCAAACAGCGCCAGCAATTCTTCTGCGCTGGTGGCATTTAATACCGCTTCGCGCACGTCATCATCCACCAGCGTGGTCGTCAGCTCGGTCAGCAAATGCAGATGGGTCGAACCCGCTTCGGCATTTGGGATCGCAATCAAGAAGATCAGATTAACATCTTCTTCTTCATCGATACCTTGCCATTTCAGATCGCGTTTAAGCGTGGCCACAGCAAAAGCGGCTTCTTTTACCGCGTCAGTCTTACCGTGCGGTACGGCAAGTCCTTCGCCCAGTGCCGTTGGTCCTTGGGCTTCACGCTCAAAGAGAACAAGGTCAATTACGATATCTACCAGCAGAGTAGTTTTGCCGAAAAGTGGGCCCACTTAAACTCAGTGACCCGCAGTGATGTGATTGCGTTTGAGATCAAACCCGCCTCGCTCACCATGGCGGAAAACCTCAATATTGCCGAAGGCGATAAGATTTTTTACGTGAAGCGTGTCCGTTATGTCGATGACAATCCGATCACGGTAGAAGAAACCTGGTTGCCGACCGAAATGTTCCCCGATTTGTCTTATCAGGTGATGCAAGGCTCGAAATACGACTTTATCGAAAAGCAAAAAGGCATGGTAATTGACCGCAGTGAGCAAGAGATCGTCCCTATCCTGCCGCCGGAAGACATTGCGGCTCTGCTCGATATCGATCCTAAGCAACCGATCATCGAAAAGCGCACGCGCGGCCACTTGGCCGATGACACCGTGTTTGAGTACAGCCGCAATTACCTCAAATCGAGCGATTACAAGTTTACCTTAGTCGCCAAGCGTCACCGCTCGTAAGCTACGCCGCGATGATGGCGATATGGAAAGAAAAATGCCGTACCGACGGTGAATAAGAAGCTCGCAGGAATAGATCATCGGTGAGAATAAGAAAGCGGTGAGGATAAGAAGGCGGAAAAAATTAGAAGGCAGCGAAAGTAACGGAAAGACCGCTTAGCTGCGCGTAATGCGATAAACCACTTTGCCGACAATCGCACTGCGGGCGATCGCCCCCATTTGGGCGCTAGACACGCTAGAAGCATGGGTACCGGTGAGCGTCACTTGTTCGCCGTCAACGCTGGCAATACGTTTAACAATCCGCCCATAGTGGGGATGTTCAACCACCACATCATCACCGACAAGCAACCGTGTTTTCCAACACGCTAACAATACGAAATCGCCACAACGCAAAGAAGGAAGCATACTGCTTCCTTCTACTTTATGCAGCGAAACGAGTCGCGCGAGGCCAAATGCCATTTTGCGCTCGATTAGCCCGCAGGATCGAGTTTTGGATACACCACTACTTGCTCTGGTGGGTACGGACATACCGCGCGGTACGTTGCCACACCTTTGGTTGTCCAGAACGCTTCAGCAAACTGATTTACCAGCTCTAGCAACTCTAGCGCGTAATCACGATCTAGGTGCTGTTTCGCCTTTGATGCTTGCAACATAATGCTGTGGACAAGCTCATGCACGCCGGCAATTTGATCAAACTGAGGCTGCTTGAAGTAGTCACCCCAAATCACCGTCACTTGCTGTTTTAGCTCAAGACCATGTTGCTCTTTCTGCGCAACAAGGCGGCCTAACTGCGCTTGCTGTGCCAAGGTGAGGCTCTCTTTGCCGTCCAACTCTGCAATCAGGTCACACATACGAATAATCGTTAGCGCTGAAAGTTGCGCACTGATTGGATCGTAGATCTTACATGGGATGTCACAGTGCGCCGACGCCGTTGGCAAGGTCACGATACGGTCAAGTTGTGAAACGAGTTTATGCAGCATGAATTAGTCCTCTTTGCTCGCGTTACGCTTTTTAATGTAGTAACCAATTGCCACGGCAACCGCGACCAATGAACCCGCCCAGCCTGCGTGGATCAGCATGCTGCTCCAGTGATCATGCTCGTGGCCAGGGTGCGCCGCAGCAATTGCGGGGAACAACATCATCAACATTGTGATTATATGCTTCACGTTTATCTCCTAAATGTATGAATTAACTTTCCAACACTGTTAATGGCTTTGGGTGCGGCGCAAATAGTCACAGCGCTCCTTGCGCCACATTCGCAGGCCACCTAACAGTGCGTCTTGTTGCGTTTGTTGAGCCTCTTTGATGTCTTGCTCGTTGCCGTCTATCAAAGCACTGGATGTTTCATCGGGCGACACTTCCTCATCGCTAAGCCCCTCAAGACAAGGTGCAGACATCGACCTATCACCACGACCTGTCGCATTGCGCTTAGGAGTAAGTTTAGATTCAGTGAGGAAATGAAGAGATTTTTCGAACAGGCGTTCACAGCTGACGTGGTCGTTTAACGCTTCATGGTTATCAATCAAGTTGAAATAGCTCACCATAATGGCAGCGACAAAATCTTGTGGGGATTGTTGAAACAGCTCGTCAAACTCAGCGAAGACATGCCCCATCGCCTGATGATGGAGTGCGATGGCGTCTGCGTACGTTTTCGCTTGATAGCAGCGTTTCGCCTCAAGGGTTAACTGTTTCCACTCGTCCACTGTGAATCCAAATAAATGCAAATGCTAATAATTAACATTTAGATTACAAGAAAGAAACGGCAGACGCCAGCATTAATCACCCCTGAAATGTGTAAGGTATTAGTACGCTAACTGACCGGAAATTTAGACCTACTCTTGCAGTAGAAAGCAAGATAAGAGACATATAGCCAAGTCACTTCAAGGTGCTGGGTGCAATAAGAAAGACTGGATTATCAGCGGCACTGAGAGAGAAATACGTGAATATCGGCCAGTGAGTGGTTTGAGAGCATGCGCGATGAAACCCGCTAGATTAAACCGCTGAAACGACCCGCCCGAAATAGCCTATTCGAGCGGCGCAGTTGGAATGGCACGTTATGACGAGTGCACGCTCTGCGTGAGATCAATACTTAAGCGCAACATATCTTTATGTTGGATCCCCTGCTCGAAAATCGGTTCAGGGTAATTGTCGAGAAAGTAGTTCTTCACCACTGTTTCCACCCGAAAACCGAGGCGTTGATAATAGGTAAGTTGATACCCAAAGGTGCCGGTGCCCAGTTCGACCCGCTGTATGCCTTTGTGGCTTAACGCCACTAAGCAATAACGCAGCAAGGCTGAGCCGATCCCTTGTTGTTGACACTTGGGATCAACCGCAACATTGTAGATCTCGGCGCAACAGTCAAACTGCGTAGTGTTTGCCACACAAACCCCAACCACTTTGCCGCCTTTTTTCGCCACAAAACACCACGCCCCATCAAGATAACGCGCGATGCTGGCGCGATCGGGATCGGCTTCAAGCAACAGCGCCATTGGCACTTGGTGACTATCTACCACGCATAATTCAACGTTGCTCTCTTGCATCAAAGCTCCTTACCGCGCTCTAGCGCCCTTTCTTGCGCTGGCGTGACTCGTTTTGAATGGTGTGGATCATCTTACCAAACGCTTTGTCTTTGGCACGTTTCTCGGCAAGGGTGGCGCTATTAAATGCCTGCTCGCGCATCAGCTTTTGGTAGCTGTCAAAGCGGCGTTGTGCCAGCTCTCCGCTGTTGAGCGCCTGTTGGATCGCACAGCCTGGCTCATTGTGGTGGCTACAATCATGAAACCGGCATTGCTCGGCAAGTGCGGTAATTTCACTGAAGGTCTCGCTCACGCCCTGCTCACAGTCACTCAATTGCAGTTCGCGCATTCCCGGGGTGTCCATCAGCAAACCACCTTGCGCCAGCCATTTTATCGCGCGGTAAGTGGTAGTGTGGCGGCCTTTGCTGTCGCTTTCGCGAATGCCACCGGTTTGCATGCTTTGCTCACCTAATAGCGCGTTCACTAAGGTGGATTTACCCACGCCCGATGAACCCAGCAGCGCTAAGGTTTTTCCTTCACGGCAATAGCCCGAAAGCGCTGCCACTTCGTCGCCACTTAACGCGTTCAAGGCATGCACCATGAGTAGAGGATCTAGCCGTTGTACTTGCGCTCGCAGCTCATCAACCTGTTCGCACTGATCGGCTTTGGTTAGCACAATCACTGGCTCAACATCTGCTTCTTTCGCTAACGCCAAATAACGTTCAATGCGGCTCAAGTTAAAATCGTGATTAAGCGAGCATACGATAAAGACAGTATCGACATTAGCAGCAATAAATTGGCTATCCACTTTGCTGCCCGCCGCTTTACGTTGAAACAAGGATTGGCGCTCCAGCGGCCGAGATAAGCGGTTTTCGTCATCAAACAGCACCCAGTCACCAACGCACACCCGCTCGCTATTGGGCGGCAAGATCAGGCTCAGCTGGCCTTGCTCACTCATCACCACCACATTACTGCGGTGTTGCTCGATCACACGCCCCAAATGGAAATCGGTGTATTCCTCTAGGCTCAATTGTTGTTGAAAGAACGGTCGCCAACCCAGTTGCGACAATGTTGGGGTGGAATTAGGCATGAGGAAACCTCTTCAAATAACCGAGTAGGTGGAGAGTAAACAATATAGCGAGCAGTCTGACTCCCGCTGATTTTAGCGCACTATAAACTATGAAGTAGTAGACGGGTCAAGCGAAGATACGCCACTATTAACGCTGTGTTCAGCAAGTGATCGCCAAACGAAGAAGTTGGCTACTCACACACGCAGAGTAGCCAAATTTGGATAGCTAAGGAGAAGTAAATACTGCGGCTAGAGACAATCGGTTTTGATCACTTCACCATAGTGGTACTTGTTGTCAGGGTGAAAATACGTCACATAGCAGTGTGGCTCTTTTAGAGCTTGGTTATTTCCATCGCTGCCCGCTACTACATTCCAGGGGAAGGTGATATGAAGCACATCACGCTCGTAACTATCACTTGGGTCCCGCTTCGCTTTTCCTCGTACGGTTACCCAGTTTTTGCCATCATTTAAGTGATTAATGAGCAACGCAAGCGATGGTTCCGTCGCGTATGGATAACCGTAAGAGAAAGCACAGCTCTTGCTGCCGCCAATCTCACAACCATCAAACGGAAGATCTACGGGAGCGTGATTGGGATCGTTTTGATTGGATGCAAATGGACGCTCAGCTAGTCCAGCGACGGCCATCTTGGTGTATCCCATCTGTATGCCGGAATTCATTGCGCCTTCTAAACCGGACAACGCGGCATCGTTAGCGTCTTTAGATAGGTTGAGATATCTCGGCAGGGCCACGGCGGCCAAAATGCCAAGAATTACGATAACCACCACTACTTCTATTAGCGTAAATCCTTTCTGCTTCATTTTCACACCATGATAAATCAACAAACTAGCAGGATTGTACGCCTGCTTTCGCTAGAACGGAATGCACAACTAGTGAGGTTTTATGGCACAGTATGTAGAAATTGCGACGTTGCTATCAATAAAATTGATAACTCTGAATCAATTATGTCAACTTGAGCATTTTCAATATGTTATCACCTGCTTGCAATACCGTATTGGCGTGAAAAACGCGTCAAATAGCGGCGTTAACCCGCCGAGCCTGAAAATACAGTTAAATAGACAAAAGTGATTTATTTACAATGTCTTGCACTGAATTTAGTCGATTTTGATTAATCGCATTATAAATATCGTTATGCAGTGACTGATCGACCATTTTTCCATCAACCACCTTCATCACGTTAGGGAAACCACGCTGTTTGAGCTGATAAAGTGCGTACGAAATGCATTCGATGTCCAGCGCGGTTTGCGGTCGCTTACCTTGCAATTTAATCACCTGAACATCACTTGGCAGCGTCGGCAACACGTGCTGTTCGATGAAACTGCTGAGTTTTTTCCGGCTGGTATAGCAGAAAAAAGTCACGCCTTCGTGCGCTTGAAGAAAGGCGGTATAGCGCGCGAAAAAGGCCTTGTTTTTCTGTTGGAGGCGATAACGAAACCCGCCAATAACAACCGCTGGCAACCCCACCAGCAGAATAAAAATCACCAACCCAGTGAGCAATCCATCCAAGATTGTTTGCATCATCCTTCTCTCTCACTTAGCTATTAATCGTTTAACGCTGGCTCAGGTAAACTCTGACGCTGGTAAACATACACAAATCGGTCTAAATAGACCCCATCGGTGACCACATTCACGGTGCGGTAGAGTTGATCACCAACAACAACGCACACGTCGGCCACCAAGGTATCGCCGTCGTCGTAACGCAGGTACGGTGGCTCACCGATATCCTGATCCGTTAGCAATAAAAAGGTTTGCTGTTGCCAGGCGTGTTGCTGTCCGCAAATGGAAGAATGGTAAGCATCAAGTTCACCATCATCATTGATCCAATCAATGTTTAACCCTTTGTCTATCGCCTCATCGTAAAAACTGCCATCGCGGTAGAAGATCAGCTGTAACCCAGACATCTTGACGGTTTCTATGGTTTGAATCGCTTGTGAAGGCTGTTGTAGCCACGCTTGTGCACTCGTTACCTCTGTATCAGCGCTGTGGCTTGAGAGCTGGCGCGATGTTTTAC
Organism: Thaumasiovibrio occultus; assembly: GCA_019703815.1. Lineage (GTDB taxonomy): Bacteria > Pseudomonadota > Gammaproteobacteria > Enterobacterales > Vibrionaceae > Thaumasiovibrio > Thaumasiovibrio occultus. The sequence goes on from AP023053.1 coordinate 1,031,773, forward strand.
CAAATTGTTCCAATCGCCATACACTGTCAATCGCTTTGTTACCTGCAAAAGCCTGCTTGCGTTGCTCGGTGATTGCATCAGGTAAGATCACCTGGCGATCATCATAATACGAGCACGCCATGCCCACATCCGCTTTCGCAATGGAGCGATATTGTGCCTCGCGGTAAACGTATCGCGTTGATTGGCTATGTTGAGAAGCGCCGATATAAACCGCAAGAGGGACGCTGCCATCGTTGCTCTCGGCAAGTAACGTTTGGTACTGGATCTGTGCCAGCAACGCGAGGTGTTGTTCCATCTCTGGGCGAATGGCGACATCGTCAACCACCCGATCCTTAATGCAAGCCAAGTGGGAAACGCGGGGATGCGGTTGCAACGCCAACGCAAAAATCACCTTGTCCGCGAGCGGCACAAAGTGCTCGATGAAACCCTCAATGATCTGCTTAATTGCGGCCGTGCTCATTATAATCTCCTTATCAGCACCCGCCGCAAGTTTAGGGGTTTTCTGCCTGCCAAGTGCGAATAAGGAGAATATTTTGAGAAATGTTACGCATTCCTGATTTGCTTGCGCACTTGTTGGTAAAGACGCTCGGTAAGTTGATGACTCGCGATGTTGCGATTCACCGTTTCAACTGCTAGCTTGCCCGCGTCGACCACCGCAACCCAGTCTTGCAGCATGGCGTGAAAGCCTTTGCTGGCCAGCATTGGAGTCCAATCCGGTTGTGCAATCTGCTGCGCTTTACCTTCAATCCAATGGGTGCCGCTGGTAAAAGAGTCAAATTCAAACACCTCGTTGCAGTAACTGGCCTGTACTCGCTCTTGCGTCACGCCAAATTGACGATTCATTGAAGCGTGCAGCAGCGTTTGGCCGACCTGCCACTGCACATCGAGTCTGGCTAACTGCGAGCCTTCGGTTTGATAAGTAATATGAACATCATCAAGCGAAGCGTTGGCGCTGACATTGATGCTATCTAGCGGGTGAATGAAATCATCAAAGATAAAGGTGTTTAACTCACCCGGCAGTTGGTGACGATGTTTTTCCCAACGCAGCGAGCGCAAACCGTCCAACGCACCTTGCTGCACTCCAGTAAGATACTGGTTATACAGTGGAATATGACGTCGGTTAAACCCAACATACAAAGGTAACTGCGCTTTGGTGGCTTGCTCGTACAGTGTCTCGACTTGTTGCGCCGTGCTGGCCAGAGGTTTGTCGACAAACGTTGGCACGCCTTGCGAGAGGAAAAACGCGGCCATTTCATAGTGCACGGCGGTGGCAGAATGGATCATTACCGCATCAGGTTTAAATGCCATCACCTGTTGATAATCAGTGCAAGTGTCAGTGATCCGGTATTGAGAGGCCAAGCTCGCTAAGGTGTTTGCATTACGTGTACAAAACACCAGCTCAATCCCCGGCATCTGAGTGATCACGGGCAAATACGCTTTTGCCGCAATATCGCCTAGTCCTACTAGGGCTATCTTCATTGCTATTTCCTTACTCTATCGCTGATCAAAAAGCGCAGCGTTGTTGAATTACGCCCTAATACTATCGGGTTATTGTTGCCCTATTAGCGTTTTGTGTCGCAATTCGCGCCGATGACGTTATCCGCTTGCATTTCAAGCCTGCCTAGGTCACTAAATTCAATAATATTAGGTATTTGAATTCGCTTCTCTTTTGAAAAAGTGGAGACAGTTTCTATAATGAGCGCAATTAAAGCTAGGAAGGATTTCCATGGAACACAGCTCTCAGCGTCGTCCACTCGCGGTGCGTCGCCTTTCGCTAATCAAGCGGATCGCCAGCACACTGGCAGACAAAAATATTACCCCTAACCAAGTGTCGCTGCTCAGCATGGGGTTTGCGCTGTTAGGGGGGGTATTTGCGCTGGGTTATCACGTATGGCCTTCTGCGGCGTGGTTGTTACTGTTTGCGTTGGCGATTCAAGGTCGCCTGCTGTGTAATTTATTCGATGGCATGATTGCAGTCGAAGGTGGCAAACAGACCCCAGGCGGTGAATTATTTAACGATCTGCCAGATCGCATTTCCGACCCACTGTTCATCGTCGCGGCGAGCCTATTTACCGCCTCTGCATTGGGGATCGCTCTGGCTGTCATCGTCAGTTTTCTTGCGATAATGACGGCTTACATTCGCGTTCTCGGCACCAGCATGGGGTGCGCGGCAGATTTTCGCGGCCCAATGGCTAAACAGCATCGCATGGCGCTGCTCACCGTTACTGCCGTTATCATGTCGATCGATCGCGCCTTTGCGTTGCTACCGACGTTTGGCGTGTATTTAATGGATTTCGCCCTTGTGCTTATGCTGCTGGGCAGCCTTGTTACCTGCTGGCGTCGCCTACGCGCGATTTACCTAAGCTGCGCTGCGGCGAGTCACCCCGCTCTCAACCGCGATAAAGATCCGCCGCAATCCATCAAGGCCACACAGCAAACCATCAACGATACACAACAAACCGCCCATGGCACACAGCAACTTAACGACAACACCGCAGAGGTAAGTAATGGCTAACATCCCCGTTCATTCGCTGCATATGATGATGGCGATCTTAGCCGTTTTGGTATTTGGCACCTTTTGCTATCTGTTTCTCTCGCGCCGCCACCCCGAGCGTGACTATTTAGAGCTCAAACTGCGCATCCGCTCTTGGTGGTGGATGATCGCCATTGTGTTTGTCGCCCTGTATTTGCCCACCAAATACACGCTGATTTTCGTCGGCTTTTTGAGCTTTATGGCACTGAAAGAGTTTTTGTCTATCGTGCCCACTCGCCACGCTGATCGCCGGATCATCTTTTGGGCTTACCTCTCTATCCCGTTCCATTACTACTTCTTGGCCATTGAATGGTACGGCATGTATATCATCTTTATTCCGGTCTACATGTTCTTGTATTTGCCAATGGTGGCGGTTTTGATCGGCGATACCAAAGGCTTTATCCGCTCAATTGGGATCATCCACTGGGCGCTGATGCTGACCGTCTTCTGTGTCAGCCACATGGCTTATTTGTTAGTACTGCCGAGTAAGAATCCGGATGCGGGAGCGATGGGAATGCTCTTATTCTTGTTAGTGTTCACTCAGTTTAACGACGTGTGCCAGTACGTGTGGGGCAAGATGCTCGGCAAGCGAAAAATCGTGCCGAAAGTGAGCCCGAATAAAACCTGGGAAGGCTTTATTGGCGGCGCTCTGACCATTATTGCGGTGAGCTATTTTGCCGCGCCCTACCTAACGCCACTAACGGCGAACCAAGGACTGGTTGCCGGGATCATTATTTCGTTCAGTGGGTTTATTGGTGATTTGGTGATTTCATCGGTAAAACGCGATTTAAAAATCAAAGATACCAGCCAGTTTATTCCGGGGCACGGTGGGATATTGGATCGCATCGACAGCCTAATGTTCACTGCGCCGCTGTTTTTTCACTATATCTACTACTTGTACTATTAAGAGGGCGACATGTACGTTCTAAAATTTCTGTTTGTCCTCTTTTTCGTAAAACCTCTGGTATTTATTGGTTTGGGGATCAACCTTATCCACCGCCAGCACTTGCCGCTTAATGGCCCAGTGGTCGTGGCCGCTAATCACAACAGTCATTTAGATACTTTGGTGCTGCTGGCGCTGTTTCCTATCAGCATGGTGCACAAGGTGCGCCCGGTGGCGGCAGCGGATTACTTTTTGAAAAACAAACTTTCCAGTTGGTTATCCCTCAACGTGCTTGGGATCATCCCTATTCGCCGTCAACCGAGCGAGAGTGAACGCGACGCGATTTTCGATGAATGCCATAAAGCGCTGAATAATGGCGACATTTTGATTATTTTTCCCGAAGGGAGCCGCGGCGCGCCAGAGGTGATGAGCGACATTAAAAAAGGCATTTATCATCTGGTGAAAGAGCGCGAGGGCTGCCCGGTGATCCCCGTCGTGATGCGCGGCTTGGGGCGCTCCCTGCCAAAAGGAACAGCGATGTTTGTGCCGTTTAACTGCGATGTCGTGCTGGGCCAACCCATTTATCAATTCGATAACGCCGATGATTTCCTGCATCAAATGCAACAACGCTACATCGCATTAGCAGAGGAATGTATCGTTACTCTGAACGAAGAGTAATAAAAGCCGAAACAAACAATGGCCTCAATGCTTTCGATTAGGCATTTAAATCGTTGCTTGCTATCAATTGCAGTATAATTCACGCCGGAATTGCGTTGAAATGTTATCTCGACACTTATCTCAACGCTAAAGCTCATCAATGTTCGAACATACGTTTCGGTGAGTCTGCCCTCTCGCTCTTTCTCGACCTCGTTTTAACACGTCTTTTTTGTCGTTACTGAAAGCACTTTATTTTTGAACGGTCGCATTAACCGCGCTTTGTGCGCTTTTTATTTAGCTCTCCTGCGTTGTCAGGAAAAAGGAACTTTTGAGCAACAATGAAACTGAAATACCCGCTTTACGCATTACTATCACTCCTATCCGTTGCCGCACACGCAACCGAAGACAAGCAACTTTTAGCCGAAAATGGGTGGGAATTAACACCTCGCGGACATGCGACAATACGTGATAATGACAGCGACCTCATGATTACAGTCAACATCTTATCCCAAGGCAGTACATCAGAGTGGCAATACGCTGTTGGGGTTTTTGATACCACAAAACCCTGCACAGATAGCTCACGATTTGAACCAGCAGTCGTTTGCGCTAACAATGAGTACTACCCAGCCTTTCGCGGTTGTAGCGCTTATCAAAGTAAAGGGTTTTATGCGAGCGATGAACTCATCTCTCACTTCGAAAACGCCGACAGTGTGACAATCGAAGGGGAAACCTTTACCCTCAAAAATTTTGATGTAGCGTATGCCCAAGCGCTAGAAGTAGCACGACAGCGCCTCGGTAATTCACAAGTGGATAAACACACTCACCTTTCAGACACCGCCCCTGTCGAAGAAAAAGAGCCGTTATACCAACGCGCTTTTGATTATATTAACTAGCCCAACAGTCATTCTGTCTTTACATCCGTCAGATAGCCGTTGATTTCATACCCTTTACTTCCAATCAGTCAGGGGTATGATGCGCTCCGTTTGAGCTCTGGTACGACTGGATCGGTGGGCCTCTCCATCGACTGTTTTCGTTCTAATTCCACGTTCAATTACCATCGAAGACAAAACAGCAGCTGCCCATCGGCTGCTGCTGTTGTCTTAACTTTCATTGGTAAAGTAACGCTATTGCGCCGTTGCGCAGGCTTTGTAGTCTTCCAAGTCCAGTTGCAGCATCAAGTACGTTGAGAACACGTTACCATGCGTATGGTTAGGATCGTCGAGCACTTCATATCCCATGGCGACCATCTCAACCATATTGGTGTACACATAGGCTTCACAGCTACCTTGGCCATGCGCTAACCACTTTTCCGCTTCTTTAGTAATTGCCGCCAGCTTTGCCACTTCATCCGGCTTTGCGACTTCTTCTGGGAACACGGTAAAGATAGATTGGGTGGTTGATGCACTTAATCCACCTTGGTCGACAACCTCATAGGTCACGGTATAACGACCTTCTTTGGTGGTATCGACATGCCCTTGGTACGTGATCTGCGCCGTTAAATCCCCCTCTTGTTCATCAAAGGCGGAGACGTGATCGTGAGGATTAAAAGCACTGCCAATCAGCACATTGCGACTTGGGTAGGCGGTTAGCTCAGGGGCGGTGTTGATACCCGTATCGATATTCAAACGCTTATCAACGGCTCTGATTTCATACTCATGATCAGCTGCACTAGCAATGGCGCGATCAACAAACACTGTGGTGTGAGTAAAGCCCACTAGCTTCCCATCACGGTACACTTCAAAACCTAACAAGTGCTCGCGCTGCGATTCATCGAAGCTGATAAACACATCTTTACGATTTACACGCGACACATCTGCATTCGGTGAAGCGGTGAAGCCATCGCCTTCATAATCCAGGGCGCCGAAAGTGGTGAGATACCAACTCGGTTTATCCCACGCTTCCAAGTGCTGAACGTCATCAATCACTAAATCACGGTTGATGTAGCCAAAGCGCTTAAAGTGCGATGACATATCAAAGCCCATAATTTCCGACACTTGAGTGACGAAGAATTCGCGATCGTCTTTCGGGAAATCATTTTGGCGATAGCGCTGGTTTAGCTCAGCCCACAAGCCCGGATGCAAGATCTCAAGTTGGACGAACATCATTGTTTTGCCACTGTCACGCATCACATCAAACGTCACGTTTTCAAACAGCTGCTTAAACATCAACTCGTAGCGCGAGCTAAAATAGCCGTAAACGTAATCCGTCATTTCATGGGTCATCACATCGACTTTGTCGTAACGGTAAGTCAATACATGTGGCGGCACATTGGTAGTGACTTCAGATTCGGTGAAATCCCAGTGCTCTAGCAAGTGGGTCCACTCATGGAAGAAGATGGCCGAGTCACCAGACTGCTGTATTTGATTAAAGTGAATCGTCCTTGGATAGAAGGTCACGCCGTGAGTTGCATGAGCAATAAAGGTTCTTCCGGCATCAATTGCCATATGGGTCTTTGCATTGTCGATGTAGTACTCGGGTAAACCAAAGAACTCCAAAAGTACGCGTGTTTTTTCATCCCACTCGGTATGAAGTCGGTCCAAATCAATATCACTGTCAAGGAAGGCGCGTACGCCATTTTCCAATAAGTCAGTAAAGAACAGATGTTCAAACTCTAATTCATACACCCCAATAATATTTGGGTCACGCTGATAGGCTTGGTAGTAATCGCGCAGCTCTTGCTTAAACTGCGCTTGATCGTCACCAGCACGGTAAATCGGGTAACGTTGTCCGCCTTTAATGCGAATTTTGATCGGTGAACCGTTGTAGTCATCCGGATACTTCACATAAATAGGGCCACCAAAACGCACACCTTCGGCAATGTTATTACCACTAAGTGGGTTAGGTACCGTGATCCTACGATAGCCCGGATACACCTCTATCGTTTCAAAGGTATCGTTCTGACCAAACCCCGCCACTTGCGAGAACTGTATCGGTACTTTGCCATGCGGGTTGTTGCCCGCATCAATGAACAGTTCGATCTCGGTATGCGGTCGCGCCGCAAAGCCTGTCACTAAGCTATCTGACGAAAAGCGCACGGTATATTGCTCATTATTGGCGTCGCGCTTTTCGTCTTCGATGGTAACCACGTCATTGAGGTATTTGTCTGGGTCGACAACTAACTCTTTCGCGATATCTAAATAGGTGTAATACGGCGCTTTATCGACCCCGACATAATCGTCTTCGTGTTGATATTCATCAATCTGGCGTTTCACCTGCTCGATTTGCTCAAACGTGAGGGAATCAACACGCAGCTCAGAATAGGTGCCGTCAGTAAACCAATTTTCCACGGTTGAGAACGGCGACGGCATGTAGAAATAGAAATCTGCAGCGCTCGCATAATCATCCAGAGCTTCATCGAAAACGATTTTGATCCGTTTAGCGTGAACAGGCTGGAATGACAAGTCCGCTAAGCGTGGCGCATGCGGCACGGCGCTACCGGTGGCAACGAGCTGAAAATCGTCGCCCTGCTCTGACAGTGACGCATAGATACTGAACTTTTCTGCTTGGCCACTGTGATTTTCTTTGCGATCGTAAAGTATGCGGCCAACCGTTTCTGTTTTACCAAAGGTGACCGTCACGGCGTTGGTGAAGGATGTGCTGTTTTGCTTGTCACTTCTCCACTGTGAAGACGGTTGTGCATCAAAGGCGCTAGATAGATAGTTACCGCCACCATTGGCCTCAAAACCAACCACTTTAATCTCGTACGGCTCTAGCTGCATCGTATCAAGATAAGAGCCCACTTTTCCCGTTAAGGTATAATCTCGACGCAACTCTTGCGCGCAAACTGGCGTCACCAACAACGACGCCAATAGCGTCGCCAATAGCGTTTTATTCATCATCAATAAATCCTTAGTTAGATAGGAATAACTTCGAAGAAACTCTGCATAAAAGAAGGCGTCGACTAACATGCGCCTTTCGAATTTCTTGCAGAGTGAGAATGCGCTGTAAATGATAATTCAATCATTTGGAGCAATAATTCCCTTCTTAATGATGCTTGGCTCAATATCTCATTTTATTTGACGCCGCATAGTTTAACTGGCTGTAATGCAAGCAATTATCGATGGTATTGGCTCTATCTAGTTCGCGTTTTCGCATTCATTGAACAGACGTGTGTTCTTTTTACAGCATAATTTCCCTATACTTCGAGCCCCATTTCAACAGCAGATTGCACCATGATTATTCTCACCACCAACCACGGCGATATTCAAATCACACTGGATGAAAAAAACGCGCCAGAAACCTGCCAAAACTTCCTGCGTTATTGCAAAGACGGCTTTTACACCGACACTCTGTTCCATCGCGTCATTGACGGTTTTATGATCCAAGGTGGCGGGTATGAGCTGCGTGACGACGGTTTTTGCGTCAACATGGTAGAGAAAAGAACCTATGCGCCGATCGCTAATGAAGCGTATAACGGCCTGAAAAATGTCACCGGTTCGATTGCAATGGCAAGAACCGATGCGCCGCATTCTGCGACCTCGCAATTTTTCATCAACTTAGAAAACAACGATTTTCTCGACCACACCAACAAGACCAATCACGGTTGGGGCTATGCGGTTTTCGGCACAGTAACCGCAGGGATGGATGTAGTGAATGCGATTGCCAAACTGACCACATTTACCCGTTTCGGCCATGAAGACGTGCCAATCACCGATGTGGTGATTGAGAAAGTCACGATTGCATCGTAACAGGTAGGCATATTGCTAAAGCCGTGATGAACACGGCTTATCCAGCCAAAGAAACCGCCCTCAACGGCGGTTTTTTAGTTTTCTACTTTCCCCAGAAGTACCCTTCCCACAAATAAAATACCCCATAGGGATAATCATCCAGTTGGGAAGAAAAATGGAGAAGATATCACTTTTCCACACTTGAGCGCGACAAACCCCGCATCCACAGTCACCTGCACTCCCTTAAGCAAAAATATCGCCTCACTCTACTTAAAAAACATTTCCTTACAGAACGAAAAGTTAACATAACGTAAAATTTTGTTTTTTTATTGAAAATAGCAATAGTTATCATTTATATTCCCACTCGTAAAAATAAGTATCTCTTTTTAAAACGATAAACTCCGTGTTGGCTCGAAAGTCACGAGTAAGGAAACCGTAGAATGAAATTCCAAGCCACAACCGTTTGCAGCGCAGTCATCCTTGCGCTCAATACCGCCCCCGTCATCGCCGATGGATCGACTGCCGATGAAACGCTGGTCGTTAAAGGACAAAGCTTTAACGGCTACAAAGTAGATAGCGCCACCGGTGCCATGCGCGCCGACACCACCATGCTAGAAACGCCACAATCGATCAATGTGATCCCCGACATTGTGTTGGAAGAGCAACTTGCGACCACGTTAGGCGAAGCGCTGCAAAACGATGCGAGTGTTAACGCCGGCACGCAAAAATGGAACCGTGAAGTGTTCTACCTTCGTGGCTTCGAACTCTCGTCGTCTAACGGTTATCTTCGAAATGGCCATGCCCTTTTCACTCACTACATGTTGCCTATCGAAACCCTAGAAGGCATCGAAGTGATCAAAGGCCCATCAAGCTTGCTCTATGGGCGTGCGGCACCGGGCGGCTTGATCAACATGGTTTCAAAACGCCCAACGGTTGATCCTCAAGTTAACGTTGGCGCCAATTTCGATCACCTAGGCAGCACGCACTACCATATTGATGCTGCGGGTAAACTTAACGAATCAGGTACCCTGCGTGGCCGCACGGTTTTCGTTAAGCAAGACTCAGTAGAAACCCGTGAATACGCGACCGGTGATGAAAGAGAGCGTGAGCGCTTCTTGGGCTTCGGTACCATTGAAGCTGACCTGTCTGATTGGGGTATGCTGTCACTGAACTACGAAAAAACCAACGATGTCGCGCCGATTGATTCAGGCGCATGGTTAGACTTGGACGGCAATGTGCTTGGCGATCGCGACACCATCCGCGACGCACGCTGGTCGTTCATTGATAACGATGTGGAAAACTGGGGTGCGAACCTCGATCTTTACATCAACAGCGCATGGCACGCTAACCTGAGCTATAACTCGCAAAAGATGCTTCGTCACCGCTACGATTCGCTACCACGCACCACGGCGCAAACCATTGTCGATGGTAGCTACATCTTGAAACCGTTCGACCGTCACGATACCTGGGAAACGAAAGCGTTCCATGCTGATCTTCACGGTGAGTTCAGTGCGGCAGGCATGGATCATCAAGTTCTTGTCGGGACCAATGGGCAATTCTACGATTATCAACAGCTTCGCGTTAAAGGCAGTACTATCAATGTCGCGCCAGGCGAGCACCCTGCAAACCCAGGTCTTGACTACAACAATGACACTTCAACGTATAAAAGTGATCGTCACTACTATGGTTTCTATCTACAAGATCTAGTCACCATTAACGACCAATGGCAAGCGCTGGTCGGTGGCCGTTATGACATGTACTTTGCCGATGGTAAAACCGGTAATGATGTCGTAGTTGAAGGGGCCAATGACAGTGAATCGTTCACGCCAAAAGTGGGCATTATCTATCACCCTAACTACAACAGCAGCATCTACGCCAACTACTCTGGCAGCTTTAACCCAGTAAGTAACGTTGTTAACGACGACGGCTCGGTAACTGAACGTGTGCCGGAAGAAAGCCGCCAATACGAGTTAGGCACCAAAGTGGAGTTGATGGATAGCAGCTTGCTGTTAACCGCAGCGGTGTTTGATATCGAAAAAGAAAATATCAGCATCACCGAAAACGGCATCACCACTCAAAATGGTAGCCAACGCCATGTGGGGGCCGAAGCGAGCGCACAAGGCCAGATCTCGGATCAATGGTTTGTGATGGCTTCTGCTATGTATCTCGATGCCAACTACGATAACCACGACAAGTACCAAGATAAAGCGCCAGCCAACGTCCCTGAGCTGTCGGGCGCGGTATGGGCTCGCTACTCAATGACCGATGCAACGGCATTCAACCTTGGCTTGTTCTATCAAGGCGAGCGCTGGGCTGACAACGCCAACACCGTTGAACTCGATGATTATGCTCGTTTCGATGCCGGTGCGTCGCACGCGATCACCAGCGATTACGTAACATGGGATTTCCGCTTCAATATTGAAAACGTGTTTGATACTGAATACGTTGCCGGTACGGGCGGTGGCACCAGTGATGATGTGGTTACCGATGTTCACTTCGGTGACGAGCGTCGCTTTAAGTTCTCAGTGAACGCGACCTTCTAAGCGATATGATCGTTTAAGCTACATTTAGCACCAACAACGCGCCGCTCTGTAGGTGATCCCCCCATCACCCGCAGGCGGCGTTTTTTTGTTCTACGGCGAGAAATTTCGAAGCCTTACAAAAACGACGTTGAAGCTTGTAGCCGAGTAACTGAGTAACTGAGTAACTGAGTAACTGAGTAACCTCAAGCTACTTGGGAATAGAATGAAAAACATTCTGCATATCGTAGTCGCGCATGCGATAACAAGAATGACCACCAGAAAGAATATTGTTAAGTATATCAATTGCAGTAATTTCATTTATTCCGTTAATCCAATCGGACAAATAAAACGCTAAGCACACCGCCTATTCGCCGATGATATGATAGACAATCACTATAACTACACCTTTCAATAGACCTTTTAACAGTTGGAATTAAATATGAAAAAATGGATTTTATTTGCATTGTCTGCCCTTTTTCTCTCAGGCTGCGGCGGTGGCGAGAAAGATGAGTTCATTGGTTACTACAAAAGACACAGCTCGTTTACTGATAGAACAGATATTAGTCAAATTAAATATGATGGTGAAAAATACTGGCTTGTAATAGACATTATGGAAAGTGATAAATCTCGACCTCTTACGGTTGTAGATGAGGGACTTCAACTCGTTGGTACACCGGCGATTATTTGGCTTTCTGAAGACGAGTCGGCTATCAATATTCTTGGCGCCGAAGCGCAACGAATCACGGAAGAAGAAGCACTAGCGTGGCGTACAGAGCAAGAGAACTTAATCGCAGAAAAGGCAAGACTGGCCCAGCTATGCAAAGACTTCAATGCAGAAATTAACAAAGCCAATGCCCTAGAAGGTGACGAAATGAGTTCATTCTTAGCGTCACTCAAAGATCAAAAACCTGATAACTGTAGCATTCGTGACTACGGCCTGAGAAGGGCTTTCGATAGACTGTAACCGAGTCCGTTTAATTACTAGCGATTAACGCATACAGGACATCTTATTTTTCTTCTTGAGCCAAGACATTACACGGTCTTGGCTCTTTATTAGAAAATCCATTAGCGCGATGCTATCAATACATCAATTTGGACATTTTTATTATTTAACTAATTCGCGTCATGCTTTCGATGATGTTTAGTCGATGACTTTCACTCGCCCTACGTCACCACTTTGTAAACGAACTTTAATACCGTGCGGATGGTTTGGCGATTTAGTTAATATGTCTTTTACGATACCAGACGTTAATATTCCGCTTCGTTGATCCTTTTTAAGGACAATTTTCACACTTGCACCAATGCGAATATCATCACGAATAGTTCCACTCATTATTACAACCCTACTGTTATAAGCCTTTGAATATTTTCGTTCTTGATGTGACATCCCCAAGTAACCTTGGGCCACTTGGGGATGCTATCGCCGATTTACTTAAGAATTTCGTAGCCAGACATCAGCGTTAACCTGCGCATTCTTCTTGCGCTTTTTCTTCCCCGTGCCAGCAGGTTTTGCCATCGGCTTGTTCGCGTCTAGCATCGCTTGGGTAATATTGTCATCGACTTCGAAGCCCTCAACCTGCTCGCGCTCTAGGCGGATTTTGTTCTTTTTCTCGATAACGCTGAAGTGATGAAAGTCTTCATAGTCAATCAAGGATAAGGCGAGACCGACTTCGCCCGCACGTCCGCTTCGGCCAATGCGGTGCATGTAATCAGAAGGGCTTCGTGGTAGATCAAAGTTGATCACCACTGGCAGTTTTTCGATATCTAAACCACGAGCGGCAATGTCCGTTGCGATCAAGACATCAATCTCACCTGACTTAAACGCATCAAGGATACGAGTACGATAACCTTGTCCCTTATCACCATGAAACACTTCCGCTTCAATGCCACGCTTAAATAGCTTATCAGCCAAATGCTCACAGCTGTTCTTCGCATTCACGAAAATCAGCGCTTGGCGCCATTGATGCGCTTTAATCAAATGCGCCAGCACCGCCGTCTTTTCGCCCTTATTAACGTTAAAAACACGTTGAACAACCGTACTCGCATCATCACTTTGAAGTTGAATTTCAATCGGATCGTGAAGCAATTCTTGAGTTAGCGCCTGTACTTGCTCAGGAAACGTTGCCGAAAACAGCAGCGTTTGCTTTTGCTGCGGTAATTTTGCTAATACCTCGGTCAACTCTTCCGTAAAGCCAAGACTTAGCATTCGGTCGGCTTCATCAAGCACTAAGGTTTTAACACGATCAAGCTTAATGGCATTGCTTGAGACCAAATCAAGCAGTCGACCCGGCGTCGCGACCAAAATATCGGTACCACCACGCAGCGCCAGCATCTGTGTATTGGCAGACACGCCACCAAACACCGCGACGGTCTTGATCGCGCCATTCAGATGCGTAGCGTAGGATTTAATACTGTCGGCAACCTGCTTAGCCAGTTCACGGGTAGGGACAAGGATCAGCCCTGTCACGTAGTTGCCTTTTCTGTCTTTGGTGTATTCAGCGTCTTTCTGCGCCAAAATAGATTGCAGCATTGGCAGCGCAAATGCCGCCGTTTTACCCGACCCCGTATTGGCGCCCGCGATGAGATCACGACCGGCTAACACATAAGGAATAACTTGCGCCTGTATCGGCGTAGGCTGCCGATATTCCATCTCAGTTAGTCGAGCTAACAACGGCTGGATCAGGGCAAGTTCGGTAAAAGTGGTCGACATGGTGGCAGTAGTCATTGGGCAATAAAGGCTCTAGCTAAAATAATGGCGTGCATCTTAGCCTATTCGCTGCCTGTGATGTAGCACAATGAGTCATTGTCGCGATACGAAAATGGCGCTAATAATGTGCATTCAGAGACTCAAGGGTGATACCCCCCTCTTGCGTTTTATAGGCACCTTACGTTCAGCCGTGAGCCCTAAGCCCTAAGCCCTAAGCCCTAAGCCCTAAGCCCTAAGCCCTAAGCCATGTTACGGCGCCCAAAACGAGAAAAGCCCCAGCATTTCTGCTGGGGCTTTCGAATGTGGCGGAGAGATAGGGATTTGAACCCTAGGTACGCTATTAACGTACGCCGGTTTTCAAGACCGGTGCTTTCAACCACTCAGCCATCTCTCCGTGGTGACGCGCATAATAATCATAACCCTATTAACTGTAAAGGCTTAATTGCAACTTTCTGCTCAAGCGCGCAAATATACAGCACACCGCATCTTTTTTGGACTTTTCGACCTTCGATATCACTCAATTAGCTCAAGCTGGCATACAAGAATCACAATTTCTGTAGGCAAATTTGATTGTGAGCCGCGTTTTCGTTGTGATGGCTCTTTGCGCAAAAGCCAAGTGTTTTTCACTCGCCCCTTTTGCATTTCGCTTCCTTCTGACTTTTTCGCTAACGCCATTGGTCAACCACTAACTAACGATTGAGCGCACTATGATCCCTCTTACTCCTTCCATCCAATTACTCACCTCAGCAGAGTTTTCACTGGCAGAATCACCGGTATGGGATTGGCGCTACCAACGTTGGATGTGGGTTGATATCGCCAAAGGCCGCCTCTATTTCCAACACGAGAATACGCAGACCTATTTAGCATGGGATGAACCGCTGGGTTGCGTTGCGATGGCTGGCGAGCGCGATTTCATTCTGGCGTTTAAATCTGGCATTTACGCTTTAGACGCGCAAAGCCAACAACGCCACCTGCTTTACCCGCTAGTCAGTGATTTTCCTCGTATGCGATTTAACGACGGCCGCAGCGCTCCCGGCGGGCGATTTTTGGCAGGCACCCGCAATGGAGCAAAACAAGGCGATAAAGGGCAGTTTTATCAGCTCCATAGAGATGGCAGCGTCGAACCATTGCCCTTTTACGCTTGGACCTGTAATGGGCTTGCGTTTGATCAGCCACGCGCGCGGCTGTATTGGGCAGATACAGGCAGCGAAGCCATTTATCGTGCAACTTATGACATTAACAGCGGCGAAGTTAGCACGCACTCACTTTTTGCCGATCTCCGTGAGTACGCCGGTCGCCCCGACGGCGCAGCCCTTGATAACCAAGGCGGCTATTGGGTTGCGATGTACGGCGGCGCGCAGGTACTGCGGTTAAATTCGCAAGGAGAAGTGACCCACCAGCTCAGCGTGCCGGTGACGAATCCAACCATGGTAGCGCTTGGTGGCCCTGACGGTAAACAAATGGTGATCACCTCAGCTGCACAACAAGAAGAAGAAAAAGGTAAGATATTCATCATTGAAGACATCACAATTGAAGGTATCGCCGCAGTACCGGAGCCGATATTTTCGGGCGACTGGCGACAGTTCAACTCATAAGATAGTACGCCGCCAAAAGAAAAACCCCCAGCAAATTAGCCGGGGGTTTTCTTTTTCACGCTTGCGTGCCTTAACGAGCCCATACAATGCGACTGTCTGTCCCAAACGTTACTACCGTCACGTTGTCAGGCACATCCACAATGAACGAAAACTTCGCGCGCTTAGTTGCGTCTGGTTTACCGGTTTCTAAGGTAATTTGCATCGCGTCATTCTCTTCAGTCACGACATGATCATGCACCCCTAAACCGCTTTCCATCAACAAACCACTCACTAGCAACGTGGTTGGCGACTCCGTACGTTGAGCCACTGTTAGCCCTCCGATATCGTCACTCGACACGCCTGCATCTGACTCGCCACCACATCCAATCAATGACGCCATACAAATCATTACTAAAATCATCTTGTTCATAGAAAGCCCTCTTTCAATGACTATGATGACAGTTTACGAATAGTTACATTTTCCGTGTGCGATTTTGCGCAAGAGTGAGACACCGCTCTCGCAGCAAGAGAACTAATCGTGAGCCATCTTTAGCTCTGCTTGTAATCTGACTTAGCGTTGTACCCAATTCTGACTCATTTCGCGTTTTACGATGAAATTCAACGGGGTCAACATCGCGATTTCATTCAGCAACCGCACCGGTTCGTCAAGTAGCCATCGATACCAAATATTTCCCCATGATAAATACTCACTTTCTAAGACACTAAAAAAGCCAGCATGAGCTGGCTTTTGATATTTATTAGTCACTAATTATGGGTTTAACGCTAATACGTCATCGGCTCCCACTCACCATAACCGCCGGTTCGATGGCGATAGACACGCTCTTCACCTGTCTTTTCAAGCCAAATTACCTTGGCAATCGTGCCCCATGCTTTCATGGTTGGGAAGCTAAAATCAGCCTCTGATTCAGGGATCACCCAATGGATCTCTTGTCCTTCCTCGTTATAGACCTTCAACTCTTTGAGCATTTGGCTTTGTGGCAGCGCTGCAAGCTCACCGCTAAGCGTGATCAGCCAAGGTTTCTCTTGGACATAATCTTGCTGCGAGATTAATTCTGTTGCTGCATGTTCAGGGCAAGCGATCTCTAGATCGATCCCAACATGGGATTTATTCTCAAAGTCATATAACCAATGCCAATCAACTCGATATTGTTGGTAGTCCAACCCTTTAATGTGTTGCATCTGCACATGTTCCCAATTTAACGGCTCAGCATGTTCAGAAATAATGACATCTGCTAAACGACAATTCTCATCAGTAATTTGAGGGATGAATACTTCCAGCCTCTTAGGCATGGTATCCACCCTAGCCGGAGCGGAGATCATTTCAAATAGTTCCAGCCTCTTAGGCATGGTATCCACCCTAGCCGGAACGGAGAACATTTCATTAAGACTCAACGGATCCCCCCTTACTGTTCGATTTGGCGGCGCTTGGTCAGCAACACTGCCGACGAGAGCTTCTGTTGGGATACGGTAATTCAGTTCATGGGAAAAGACTTTCGCGACGTAAAAATCGATGGTTTGCTCTATCTCTTCAGCAAATAACACTTCTATTTTCCTTGAAGCGGTTCGATTCAAGTGACTGAGGTTCGTCCCCCACGTTCCTTCCATGACAAATTTAGCCACATCTGGCGAATGATGGTCCCAAATACGTTCTATCTGCGCTTCGGTGTAGTTAAGCTTCACTGCAAATGCAGGCTGCAGATGTGTTTGTACGGCGTAACTCGGTTGTGTCCATTCGATAATCCACCGACGTTCGCCAATCTGCCGTGCGTCGATAGTATAGTTCTGCCCCTGATAGACAGCTTTTCCATTGTTGATCGGGAGAGATATGAATTCTTCAGTAAAATCGCGCTCTGCCGTCAGCGTTACGTTAATCACGCCCTGCGTAACCGGAAAACTCGGATATAAATTAATCCCTCTATACCTTCCCCACTTATCATACTCATTACGGAGTTCATCCGGTGCCGTTATCATGACAGGCGAAATAACATTCCCATTGAGGTCTTCGAGTGTCGCAGAGTGAATGGTATGGTGTGTCCCTGGCACCTCGTCATAGATCCTGAGTTGAACCGGCGCAATGGAATAATTCTCGTCATTAATATTGAACACCTTAATGTCAGGGTCATAGTGATGCGCCATTGCAAACCAACTTTCCCATTCATCCTTAAAACGTTCATATAAAGGCCAAAGTCGGGGTATGGCACTCTCTACTTTAGGTACGGGTAAATAACGGAAACTATCTAAGGGCCTAATCAATGCATCAAAACGTTGGTGAACGGAAATAACGGTTTCAACCATCCCTAAGCCCGCATCGCTTTCATACACAGAGCGATAGAAAACTCGCCCATCACGCATCACGCCTGTTAGAGCGTCATACTCTATCCATCCCGTTAATGCGTCATACTCTGTCCAATCAGGCATAGGGCCAGACTCTGACCATTCTATCATTGTGGGCTCATGCAATCCGCTATCAAGTTCACGGCCATCAGCAGTGACACTGATGGTAACTCGCTCTGGCGTGAGGCTAATCACTTTATATTCAAGCCGAAAGTCACCTTGCTGCACATTTAACGTTGCCCCCTCCCTAAGCTCGATTTGTGGCGGCAAAAGGGCGAATAAATGTTGAAACTGTAATTTGTCAGTGATTTCTGTAAGCGGTATAAAAGGTTCACTGTTTAATGGGGTGTCACTTAACGAGATCGCCTCGTGCCCCCCTTCACCGGTTTGAGTAACAACGAACCCCGCTTTAAGATGGTCGGTTAACGCCTGCTGCTCTTCGGTCATCCACGTAAAGCTATTAAACCTGTGTCGCCGTCGGTCACCTTCTTCCCATTGGAGATGGTCAAAACGCACTCGCAAACTGGGTGTTGTCCCTGACGACTCTGGTTGCACGCTCAATTGGGTTGTGAGGCTTCCTTCTACTTCAAACGCGCCGTTCACATTGATCAAGGCGCGAGCATAATACTGCTCTGTCGCCCCCTCTGGCGGCTGGTAACGCAATGTCGGCTGTGAAGTACAGCCTTGCAATAGCAGCGCTGCCACTATGGCGAATATTCCTGTTCTCATTACTGAATCCTTTCTCTCTTTATCATTGTCGACTCAACCCCAACGCCGCCTAGCCAGCGCGCATCACCTTGGGAAACGCCCTCATAGTAATTGATTTATCGATAGGAAAAACCGCACGGCTGACTTTCTCGATGTGTCACGCGAAAATCTGCAAGCGGAAATGAAAAAAGCCAGCGTGTGCTGGCTTTATGATTCTCTACATTGCTAATCAATTCAATATAGACTAGTTGAAACGTAGCGTTTCGCGATAAATCTGCGGTTCAGCTTGTCGGCTAACTCGCTCAACCCTGGCAATCGTGCCCCACGCTTTCATGGTTGGGAAGCTAAAGTCAGCATCAGGCTCAGGCGTCACCCAATATATTTCCTCCCCTTGCTCGTTATACACTTTCAGCTCTTCGAACATCTGACTGGCTGGTAATGCGGCAAGGTCGCCGGCTAGCGTAATCAGCCACGGTTTTTCTTGGATATAATCTTGCTGCGGGCGCAATTCCGTTACTTGATAGCTAGGGCAATGAATTTCCACTTCAATATCTTCACCATCATTTGCCCAACGCAATCCTCTGGCAGCACTACGATATCGAATGTAGTCAACCTCATCATTCCAAGTTTCCGGCCATTCCTCACGCTTCCAGCCTTTAGGGTAACTGTCATTCGATAAGGATAAATCTTGTATACTGCAGTCATCATCAATATACAGCGGCACCAAAATTTCAGCTTGTATTTGGTTATGAGTCATGATTTTTGGCGCCAGCATCAATACTTCAGCCGTATCCATTTCCCAGGCTATTCGAGGTACCGGTGGTTGCTCCGCAACACTACCAACAAGGACTTCCGTCGGTATACGGTATTCGTACTCTGCTGGAATGAAACGGGTGACGGCAAGATGAATGTATTGATCTACCTCTTCAGCAAAGGTCACTTCCATGGTCATAACCTCCTCTCTCGCTAAGGCAGCCAATAAGCTCTCGTCAGCCCCCTTCAGCTCAAACTCAGGAGAATCAAGCGAATAGAGGTAGCTCACCTTTTCAATCTGCTCGGCCGTATAGTTGAGTCCCCAGCTTAGACGATGATCTAGGCTCCCTAGCAATACGTTTACTGGATTAGAAATTTGGATTTGCCAAATGCGGTCTCCAACCTCGCTAACCGTAATTTGGGATCCCTGCAACCGATAAACGCCCTTACCAGAATTTACGGGAACCGAAATGAATTCAACTTCTCTGTTTTGCACTACCGTCAACGTGGTGTTAATCATTCCTTTAGTTGACAGCGAGTCTGGGCGGAGGTTAATAGCACGATACTCTTGATAAAAATCATCACCAAACAGACAATATTTCCTATCGGTCAGGGGCTCAGACATATAAAGCGGTGTCACTGCATTACCGTCCATGTCATCAAAAGAGATATCTCTAATTCCATAAGGCTGCGGCCCATTAGAATAGACCCTCAACTGGATCGGGGCATCGCGATCATCAGTACTAAAGACTTGGATCTCAGGTATCCATCCTTCAATTGCCTGCTCCCACCGAACTGAATATTCGTCAGGTTCATGGTGTAAAGGCCAGTTATCGGCTCGAACGTTTAACACATCTTCTCGTTGTGTCTGCGGCAATACAGACCCCCAATATACGATAGGAGAGTACAAACTATCATAGCGTTGATGAAGAGATATCAGCACATCAACTTGGTAGTGTTCACCCTCGTCCTGATACTCAAAAAGATAGAGAATGCGTGCATCTTTCAAGACCCCGGTAGATACATCGTAATCTAGCCATCCTGTCAACATTGGTTCATCTAATCCAGAATCAATGCTTGCTTTCGCCCTCAGCGTGACTCGCGTAGGCGTTAAACCAATGACTTCATACTGAAAATGAAAGTCACCTTGTCGCACGTCCAACATCGCTCCCTGTTTGAGTTCAATTTTGGGGGGAAGGAGTGCGACCAAATCATAGAAGTTCAGTTTATCGGTAACCGAACTCGCGACGTTGAATGGCGTTTGGTTTATGGGGAAGTCACTTACCGATACCGCCTCATGGCCCCCTTCGCGACTTTGAGTGAAAACGACGCCGTCCTGTCGGTAGTCGTTTAGCGTGTGCTGTTCATCCGTTAGTGAATTGAAATGACTTCGTTTACTAGGCCAATCCTCGCAGTCCAGAAACTCAAACTGAAGGCTGGCAAGGGAGGCATGTAAGCTGACTTGCGCAGCAGAGTGCTCTGGTGCCACACTCAATTGTGCAGTAAGGACACCTTTAATGTTATAGCCGCTATACGCTTTAGCGTTAATCACGGCACGGGCATAATACTGCTCTGTCGCCCCCTCTGGTGGCTGGTAACGCAATGTCGGCAGTGATATACAACCTTGCAATAGCAGCGCTGCCACTATGGCGAATATTCCTCTTCTCATTACTGAATCCTTTCTCTCTTTATCATTGTCGACTCAACCCCAACGACGCCTAGCCAGCGCGCATCACCTTGGGAAAACGCCCTCATAGTAATTGATTTATCGATAGGAAAAACCGCATGGCTAACTTTCTCGATGTGTCACGCGAAAATCTGCAAGCGGAAGTAAAGATCCACCTGCAAAGCAGGTGGCTTTGAATGGCCCCCTATAAGGGGGCTCACTGTTAATTCTCTATACCTAGCTTCATTTGGCGCTCCTCTTCTTCCTTCCCCACTCGATCTTGATGCCTGACATATCTGCGAATAATTTCCTCGTTCATTCCTACCGAATCAACGAAGTAACCTCGCTGCCAGAACTTGTTACCCCAAAGCTTTTTCTTTCTCAAATACGGAAATTTATTGAATAACCTAATCGCTGTACGGCCTTTAATAAAACCCATATAGCTTGAAATACTCAGGCTCGGTGGTAGTCTCACGACCAAATGAACATGGTCGATTTGAACGTTCAACTCTACAACCTTACATTTCTTCATATTGCTGTATACGTAGATGCTTCTGTATAACTCCTTACCTAAATTACCCTTGAGTATTTTCAGGCGATACTTCGGAGTCCACACTATATGATACTGGCATCTGTAATACACATGTGAGGCGGATTCATATCTGCTCATGTTCTCTATCTCCTTGATTTGCTGGTTACAAACGAGGACATATTGAACATGAGCGTCCTTCGGGCAAAGCCCAAAAGAACGATCACCACCTTCTAAAGAAGGTGGTTTAAGGTTGGAAAATGAAAAAAGCCAGCGTGTGCTGGCTTTTGATGTTTATTAGTGCTGAATTATTGGTTTAACGCTAATACGCCATCGGTTCCCACGAATCATAAGCCTGGGTCCGATGGCGATAGACACGCTCTTCGCCTGTCTGTTCAAGCCAGACTACCTTGGCGATCGTGCCCCACGCTTTCATTGTTGGGAAGCTAAAGTCAGCCTCTGGTTCAGGGATCACCCAATGGATCTCTTGGCCTTCCTCGTTATAGACCTTCAACTCTTTGAGTATTTGACTTTGTGGCAGCGCTGCAAGCTCACCAGTAAGCGTGATCAGCCAGGGTTTTTCTTGAATGTAATCTTGCTGAGGGATTAACGCTGTTGCCGCATATTCAGGGCAACCGATCTCAAGTTCGATATCAACATTGGATCCATTCTCATAGCCATCTAATCCATACCAATCCACTTTATATCGTTGGTAGTCCAACCCTCCAATGTGTAGCCTCTCCACATTTTTCCAACTTAACGGCGCAGCATGTTCAGAAATAATGACATCAGATAAACGACAATCCTCATCAACGAATTGAGGGATGAACATTTCCATGCTCTTAGGTCTGCTCGTCACCCTAGGTGGAGCGGAGAGCATTTCACTAAGACTCAACGGCTCCCCTCCTACGGTTCGAGATGGTGGCGCTTGGTCAGCAACACTACCAACGAGAGCTTCTGTTGGGATACGGTAATTCAGTTCATGGGAAAGGATTTTCACGATGTAAAAATCGATGGTTTGTTCTATCTCTTCGGCAAAATGCACTTCCATTTTTACGGAATCTGTCCTACCCAAGTGACTTAGGTTCGTCCCCGCCGTTCCATCCATGATAAATTTAGCCACATCTGGCGACCGATGGAACCAGATACCTTCTATTTGCGCGTCGGTATAGTTAGGCATTATCTTAGGTCTAGGTTGTAGATGTGCACGTACCGCATGACTCGGTTGTGTCCACTCTATAATCCACCGACGTTCGTCAATCTGTCGAGCGTCAATTGTATAGTGCGGCCCCTCATAGGCAGCTTTTCCATTGTTAATCGGAAGAGAAACAAATTCTTCAGTAAAATCGCGTTCCGCCGTCAGCGTTACGTTAATCACGCCCTGCGTAACCGGAAAACTCGGATGTAAATCAAATCCTCTAAATTCACCCCATTTATCAGCGCCCATACTGCGTTCAAACGGCGCAGTGATCACTAAAGGGGCAATACTATTGCCATTAAGATCTTCGAGCGTCGCTGAATGCATTTCATAGTTACTGAGCCTACCGCTCGGATTTTGATAAACCTTGAGTTGAATAGGTGCAATGGGGTAGTCCTCGTCATTGAGATTGAACACCTTAATATCAGGATCACGGTTATGCGTATCGGCAAACACCATCGGTATGGTGTCACGAGAACGTTCATACAATGACCAAGTCCCCTTCCCACTGCGAGGTTCAGGTAACTCACTGAAACTCTCTAAGGGGTGAATAAAGGCATCAAAGCGTTGATGAACAGAAATAACGGTTTCAACTTGCCCTGAATTCGCATCATTTTCAAAAGCAAAGCGATAGAGTATTCTCCCATCACGCACCACGCCCGTTAGAGCGTCATACTCTATCCATCCCATCACTGTGGGCTCATTTAATCCACGGTCTGCCTCATTTGCATTGACACTGACGGTAACTCGCTCTGGCGTTAAGCTAATCACTTTATATTCAAGCTGAAATTCACCTTGCTGCACGTCTAACGTTGCCCCCTCTCTCAGTGCGATTTGTGGCGGTAAAAGGGCGAACAAATGTTGAAACTGTAATTTGTCAGCGATCTCTGCAAGCGGTTTAAATGGCGTGTTATTTAGTGGGATATCACTTAACGAGCTCGCCTCGTGCCCCCCATCATCGGCTTGGGTAACAACAAAACCCGCTTTAAGATGGTCGGTTAGCGCTTGCTGCTCTTCGGTCATCCAGGTAAAGCTATCAAACTTTTGTTGCCGCCGAGCACCTTCTTCCCATTGAACATGATCAAAACGCACGCGCAAACCTAGGGTGGTATCCGATGACTCTGGCTGCACGTTCAATTGGGTTGTAAGGACCCCTTCCATATCACTCCCGCGATCCGCTTTCACCTGAATGACGGCACGCGCATAGTAATTTTCGGAGGAGCCTTCTGGCGGCTGGTAACGCAATGTGAGCGGCGGAGTACAACCTTGCAGCAAGACCACCGCTACAAATGCCAATATCCCTTTATTCATGCTCGAATCCTTTCTCTCTTTTTATCATTATCGATTCAATGTCTGCGCCGCCTAGCAAGCGCGTCTACAACATAGTTGACGCTTATAGTAATTGATTTGTCGATAGGAAAAACCGCATGGCTGACTTTCTCGATGTGTCACGCGAAAATCTGCAAGCGAACATGAAAAAAGCCAGCGTGTGCTGGCTTTTGGCGTTCTTCGTTACTTACGCTCCATCGGATGCATGTATTCAGTAAAGTCAGGTCGATGGCGATAGATTACCTCCTCACCAGTTTTACTGATATGTACAATCCTGGCAATCGAGCCCCACGCTTTCATGGTTGGAAAGCTGAAATCGGCATCTGGCTCAGGGATCACCCAATGGATTTCCTTTCCTTCCTCGTTAAATACTCTCAGCTCTTCGAGCATTTGATTTGCCGATAAAGAAGCCAACTCACCGGTAAGCGTGATCAACCACGGTTTTAGCTGGATATAATCTTGCTGAGGGACTAGCTCAGTAGCTCGATATTCAGGGCAATGCACTTCCACTTCGATCTCATCACTATGACCTTCCCAAGTTGAATAATCCGCATTACTCATATACGAAATATGATTCAACTTACCGGGTCGCTGCACTTCTGATAGAGCCCAGCCCCATGCACCAACATCAGAAATGGATATATTTTTAATATCGCACTCACCATTAAGGATCCTAGGAATATCGACAACAATATAGCTCAATCTGGCGTTAACCAGGGGAGTAAATGGGTTTTCCTTAGCCATACTATGCTTCCCCCCCACCAAGCGCTCCACAGGAGGGTACTCAGCTACACTCCCGACTAGCGCTTCTGTGGGCATCCGATAATGAAGCTCCGTAGGAATGAAATACTCTAGGTACAAGTTTATGTCTTGGGTTATTTCTTCGGTAAAGGTCACTTCCACCAAAGAGCTAAAGTCTCTATTTAGGCTATAAGCCACACTGCTAGGAATACCATCCGCTTCAAATGTTATTGGTTCGGATGGATATACATATCTCACGCTCTCAATATGCTCGACTGGGTAGTTCACCCCCCAACGTAACTGAGGTTCGAGCCTCGCTTTCAATGCATTAGATTCCTTATTTACATGCAGTTGCCAAGTGCGTTCAGCCACCTGCTCGACAGAAATCTGGAACCCGTCTTCCTGATAAAACCCTGCCCCCGCATTCAACGGTACATTAACAAATTTAACCTCTCTGTCTCGTATGGCCGTATAGGTGAGGTTTACCATCCCCTTATCAAAAGGCTCATCCAGGTGTAGATTAAGCGCTGTATAACTTCCCCACTCATCCCGTGACGCATATACAGATTCAGAATACTCCAATGAGTTAACTCGATTCCCTTGCATATCGTCTATCGATACCTCATGGAGTTTGGCTAACTTCGGCCTTAATGATTCATCATAAATTCTCACTTGGATAGGAAACAAAGGGTCGTCCGTATTAAATACCTTAATATCTAGATCCTCTTCATTCGCATTTTCGAGTACCCGTGTTGAACTTCGATTCATCTTTTCATATATAGGCCAATGCTGCTCCCAAACATTAACATCGCCTTCGGAAAATTGTTCCAAGTAATTCATTTCAGTATCAAGGAACAATTTTAAAAACTCATCCTTGTAGTAAACGTAGGTTGGCAAAGCATCATTGTGTTGATGTAACGCTATAAATGCCTTCACGTGCGTTCCTCGATAAAAACGATAGAATATACGCGCATCTTTCAGCACCCCTGTCGATACATCGTACTCCACCCACCCCGCTACTAACCCTGTAAGAAAGCTTGATTTTACGCTCAAGGTAACTCGCTCAGAGGTTAAAGCAATCACCTCATATTGAAGTTGAAGCCTACCTTGTTGCACATTCAGCATTGCCCCTGATTTAAGCTCAATCTTTGGGGGGAGGAGTGCGACCAATTCATAGGGGTTAAGTTTATCAAGAATCTGGCTCACAACGGTGAAAGGCGGTTTATCTAAAGGGAAATGGCTGTTAGAGACGACATCATGGCCACCGTCTGCACGCTGGGACAATACCGTGCCCGTTTGTTGGTGATCAACAAGAATCTGCTCCTCATCTGTCAACGAATCAAATTGGCTTACGTTATATTCACTGTCGGTCATATCAAACTGAAGACGTTCAAGATTAACGCGCAGACTGGGCAGGGAAGACGATGCCTCAGGTGACACTGTCAATTGTGAGGTCAATACACCACGCTTAAAGCCATTATCTTCTGTGTCTGCTGCTATGTGGAGGGCCACATTCGCATAGTACTTCTCAGTCGTCCCTTCTGGGGGCTGATAACGTAACGTAGGCTGCGCACAACCTTGCAGCAATACCATGGCAGCAAATGCAAATATCTCTTTAATCATGGTCGAATCCTTTCTGGCTTTTCATTATCGATTCAATGCCTGCGCCGCCTAAAATGTGCGCCTACGACAAACGTTAGCCCTCATAGTAATTGATTTATCGATAGGAAAAACCGCATGGCTGACTTTCTCGATATATCACGCGAAAATCTGCAAGCTGACATGAAAAAAGCCAGCGTGTGCTGGCTTTTGAGGTTCTTCGTTACTTACGCTCCATCGGATGCATGTCTTCAGTAAAGTCAGGTCGATGACGATAGATTACCTCCTCGCCAGTTTTTGTGACGTGTACAATGCTGGCAATCGAGCCCCACGCCTTCATGGTTGGAAAGCTAAAATCAGCGTCGTGCTCTGGGATCACCCAATGGATTTCTCTACCTTCTTCGTTAAACACTCTCAGCTCTTCGAGCATTTGACTTGCCGGCAAGGCAGCAAACTCACTGGTAAGTGTAATCAGCCACGGTTTTTCTTGAATATAATCTTGTTGTGGAACTAGCTCTGTAGCTCGATATTCAGGGCAATGTACATCCACATCGAACTCTTCGTCATTAACTCGCCAAACTGATTTATTCGCATTGCTCCTATATACCCGGTGATTCAACCCCTGGGCTTGCCACGTTGATCCGCCAAGCCAGCCCCTCGCACTAACATTAGAGATAGCTAGCTCTTTAAGATCGCACTCGGCATCAAGCATCCTAGGAATATATATGGAAAGACTATCGAACAGTTCTGTACTAATTAATGGAGTAAATGGGGTTTCTTTAGCCATATAGTTTCCCTCCACCAAGCGCTCCATTGGTGGGTAGTCAGCCACACTCCCGATTAACGCTTCAGTGGGTATCCGATAGTGAAGCTCCGTAGGAATGTAATACTCTAGATACAAGCTTAATTCTTGGGTTATTTCTTGGGTAAAAGTCACTTCCATCGAAAAACTAAAGTCTCTATTTAGACGATAAACCACATCGGGGGGAATACCATCCACCTCAAACATTGTTGGTTCGGATGGATATAAATATTTCAGGCTCTCAATATGCTCATCTGCGTAATTAAACCCCCAAAGTAAATGAGGTTCGAGCCTCTCTTTCATTGCGTTAGATTCCTTAGTGACGTGCACCTGCCAAGTGCGTTCACCTACCTGTTCGGCAATAACCTGGAACTCTTTTTCTTGATAAAACCCTTCTCCCGCACTCAACGGTATATCAATCAGCTTAACCTCCTTGTCTCGTATGGTCGTGTAGGTGAGGTTTATCACCCCCTTATCAAAGGATTCTCCCGGATGTAAATCAAGCGCTTTATAAATCCCCCACTCATCCTGTGACGTATATATGTATTCAGAATACTTAAGAGGGGTCACTTGACTTCCTTGTATATCGTCTATCGATACCTCATGGAGTTTGGTTAACCTCGGCAGACCTGACCGCGAATCATAAAATCTCACTTGAATAGGTGCCAAGGGGTCATCCGTGTTGAATACACGGACCTCCGGAATATCTTCGACCACCCTTGTTACTGTTGAACTCGTCGCTTCATACAAAGGCCAAAAATTTTTCGGTTGATTAACGACACCCCTTGTAAACTCTCGCCAGTATATGAGTTCAGGATCAGCGAACGATCTAAATAGTCTATGAGTGTACTCAACGTTAGTTGGCAAAGTATCATTGCGTTGATTTAACGCTATGAGTACTTCCACGTGAGCTTCCATATCGAGATTAAAACGATAGTATATCAACGCTTCTTTCAACACCCCTGTCGATACCTCGTACTCCAGTCTCCCCGTTAACACCGGTTTATCTAACTCGGTAACTAAGCTTGCCTGTGCACGCAAGGTTGCTCGCTCAGAGGTTAAACCTATTACCTCATAGTGAAACTGCAGATCACCTTGCTGCACACTCAACATTGCCCCCAATTTGAGGTCAATCGTTGGAGGAAGGAGTGCGACCAACTCAGAAAAGCTCAACTCATCGACAACCGGGCTCACAACGGTAAAAGGCGATGTATCTATAGGGAAATGACTGTTCGAGACGACGTCATGACCGCCATCTGGACGCTGGGTAAATTCCGTGATCGTCTCTTGGTACTTCGCGAGAATCTGCTCCTCGTCTGTCAACGAATTAAATCGTATTACCTTATCCTCACCGTCCGTCATCTCAAACTGAAGACGCTCTAAGTTGACGCGCAAACTGGGCTGGGCACCTGATGCATGAGGCAAGACTCTCAATTGTGAGATCAATACGCCCCGACTCTCTGAAGTGTTTGTTTCCATTTCGAAGACTACATTCGCATAGTACTTCTCGCCGGCTCCCTCGGGCGGCTGATAACGTAACGCGGGCTGCGCACAACCTTGCAGCAATACCATCGCTGCAAATACCAATATCCCTTTATTCATGCTCGAATCCTTTCTCTATTTTTATCATTATCGATTCAATATCTGCGCCGCCTAGCAAGCGCGTCTACAACATAGTTGACGCTTATAGTAATTGATTTATCGATAGGAAAAACCGCATGGCTGACTTTCTCGATGTGTCACGCGAAAATCTGCAAGCGAACATGAAAAAGCCAGCGAGTGCTGGCTTTTGAGGGTGGGAACAATCTGTCTGTTTAACGCTAGGCGAACTCTGTGGGGCTCACCAACGCCATTCGCTGTCATCACTGCTCAATATCATCTGCATTGGTGGCGAGCCATCGTAAAACCAGATCTCGGCAAGGTAGTCGTTGGTGACGTTCGCGACCGTTAGCTCTACTTCAGCTTGCCCATTGCTTAACGGCAGTGAGACCAAGCGGCTGTTATAGTCCGGCACCCTATCGCCTGCGCTATTTTGCGTGTAAGCACTGTACACCGACAGATGGGCGCGTCCACTCGCTTGTGACGACACATCAACCTGCAGCACTTTCGCTTGAGTCGCGTTATAGCTAAAACCCTCGGGGGCAACGAGATCTTCGGTTTGGGTCACTGTGACTGTTGGTGTAGGCGATGGACCGCCACCACCTTGCGGCGAGTCGCCGTCACCGCCGCCACAGCCAACCAACGCTACTCCCATCATGGTATAGAATAGATTTTTCATGGTATTCACTCCCTAGCGATACAGTTTCTGAATGACGCCGTTGTCGGCTTTGTACCAGTCGTTGTAATCATCACCACCACTCTCGGTGTAGCCTTCAAACAACGGATAAGCTTCCAGCAAATCGACCGCTTCACGTGGCCATTCCCACTCCGAGTAAATCAACAGCGCGAATGGCAAGTTGTTCTCGGTTTTGAAGTATTTGCCTTCAGACGGATTACTGTCATCGTCACCCGCTAGGTTGTAGAAACTGGTGTCGAATTTACTGGTCGGCGCCATATCCGGCAGGTGGATCTCTAACCCGCGGCCAGGTTGCCCGTTAAACAACGGTCCGTGGTAGTAACCCGGTGTTGCGGTCACAAACGGATCGTATGGCATGCTCGGCATATCTCTGACATACACCGGCGTGTTGAAAGTCACACTCAGCTCGAACTCGGTGGTGACATCTTCACGACATTCTGCATCAGTGCGGTAGTAATCACACTGGCTTGCAGCCGCTTCAATTACATCGTCAATTAGCATGAAGCTGGCGTTGGTCATGCCCAACTCTAAACCACTACTTTCTTGCAGCACCCCATTGATACGTAGGGAAGTACGGCTCGTATCTACGTTCGTTGCATCAATACCCGGTAGATGCACCGCAAACCCACTGTGGTAGCTCGCGCCTACCGCCATCAATCGGCCACTGATCACCGTTTTAACGATGTCTGGGGCAACAATGGTTTCCGTAATGCGATACTGCACCACCACATCGTTCATGTCGTAGTCGCCACTTTGCGGCCAGCGATCTTCGTAGGCCAAGGTCACGTACCCATTTTCCGATGGGAAGTGGCGATAAATCACATCCGATACCGCGACATTCAACGTGTGATCCTCAACCTCACCCGACGTTGAACCGCCGCTGTAGCCTAAACCGGTTTGCTGACTGAAACGAAATCGGCTCCACGTCTCACCCTCTTGTGCGTCCAGCGGAACCGTTAACACCACGGTATTATTGCCCGCTGACATCGAGTCATCAGCGATGACCTGCTCATCGACGTCATCAAAATCACCGTCACGGTTCCAGTCGATCCATGCAGACAAGTAGCCCGAGGTCGATGCATTAATGTTAATCACGCTATCAAGGCCAGTTTCAAACGAAGTGACAAACCCAACCCCGTCTTCGTCATCAATACCGAGTGACCCATCATCGTTTGGTGATTGCGCGGCGTCGGCTTCGCCATCCGGTTCAATATTGCCAAGCCATGTCATGCCATCTAACTCATGTCGAGGGCCGTTACTGGCCAAGGTGGTTTTATAGCTGTCGGGGGCATCACCAAAATCGATGTTGGAGTCTTCATCAATCACCGGTGCATTGGCACAACGGGCACCGTCGTTTTGGTTCGAGTAGGGACCATCGGCAAACTTTTCTGCGGTGACTAAGCCCAGCAAAATATTGTCGGCGTTACCGAGATCAATTCGGTAAATCTGCCCATCTTGGTTACGCGCCACATAGTAGTAGCCGTTGACATCAAAATAGCCCGCGCCGAAGGTGCCCGTTTCACCGGTAAAACCGATCTCTGTGGTGGTGCCATTATCTAGATCGAATTGGTACAACTTACCGCTGCTGTTATCGACCCCGTACATCTTGCCGTCGACAGGGTTCACCGCAAAGTCAGTAAGGCTCACTTGAGTGGTACTGGTGATGCGCTCAGCAACCAACGCGGCATTGGGATCGCTATCAAGGGGCGATAAATCAATTTTGTAAAAGCCCGACCCTTTGCGATATAGGTAATAGTGATGGTTATAAACGTCACCGACGAAAATAGTTTTACCCGAAGGTAAGCCACTCACATTCAGCACTTCGCGTTGGTAGTCACCGCCTACCCGAACCACTTGAAAGTTAGTCGTATCAAAACCGTAAATATAGCGATCAGTGAAGTTGAACCCGACACCGTTGATATTGCCGTTAGTACCGGTGTCGTCAGCCAATAGTTCGCTGCTACCCGTCACTAAGTTAATGCCGTAAATCGAAACAGGTCGGCCTTGAAATAAGAACGCTTTACTTGGACATGTCTCAAACGGGGCAGCGAAGGCTGCGCCGGACCACAATGCGAGACCACCCATCACGAGGGGGAATGTTTTCATCACGTTGCTCCTTGTAAAATCTTAACTCCTAGCAGCAAGTGCAATGCCACTTGATCAACGAATTACATGAGTCTAATGATTACAGCGCGTTAGCAGCCAAAGCTCATCGGCATGCTAATCCATCAAGTGCATATTCATTGCAAAATGAAAGAGCAATTACTCTACTTTGTCACTTTGCAAATTTAAATTGGACAGCTGCACATGAAAAGTTAGCGATGCCTGTAAAAGCACTTTTGTTGTTGCGACAGGAAAATAGCGACCAGACGTCACGTGTTTTGTGGCGCGTCTATGGTTTTCGATAGGCAAAGCGTCTGTGCCACGCCCAGGCGTCATTGCTGGGGCGAGACAAAACAGCGATTGGATTCAGCGGTGATGGAACAAGGCGAGCCACTCGCGAGAAGCGCACCCTTGTTAACGTTGGTTTTCTGCGCTAATGCGGCTCACTTTCCGCATCGGTCAGCGGCGTTTCGGTAATTGCCGACAGGGCCGCTTTACCCGAGGATGCGACATACAAGGTGGCGTACGCACCGCTGGCTAAGGTTTTTTCTAAGGCCAAGGCTTGCTCAACGGGGGCAAAATACGCTTCTATCCCAAACTCGATTTCGCTCGGCACAACGCGCGATGCGCGGCCACGAATAAACAGGCCGGTTTTCGGTTTATCCAATGTTAAGGCTGTCATTTGGTAGACATTGTCTTCATCAGGCTCTAGCACCACATAAATATATTCACCTTCGCGGGTGGTCGGTAAATCTTGGTACCAAAAGGCCGAAGGTCGTGAGAACGGATAGCTCAGCAGCGCGTAGTTGCCGCGAAACAGCGATCGCGGATCAACCGGCACGGTCTCCACTTGGATTTTCGTCCCCGTTAACAATGGCAGGTTTGCATTAACAAACATCGCCGCAATAACCACCAACTGCGCCGCCACCGCAACAACAAGCCAACGCACTGTTTTGGCCCTATTCATCCGCTTCTCCTTGTTGTTGCAAGACGGTTTTCCATACTCGCGCTGCGCCCAATACAATCAGCGCAAAACACAAAAATAGCGCCGCCCCTGTGACATAATCGCCGACCAAATCAAAGTAACGGATCAGTGCAATCAGCAGCAAGGTGATGATCCCACTAAAGTAATAGTGCGACACACCTGAGCTGATCCCGCGCATAATGAGCATAATACCGGCCACCACCGCAATGATATTGGCAAGCACCTGAAACCACACGGCATACTCAGCATTGGACACGAAAAGTGTAAGTAACGGCAGCACCACAACGGCCGCACAGGTAGCCACCATTGGGCGAAATTTCTCTGTACCTTTGGATGAGAGCAGCGCCACCGCCATGGTGAACACGGCGATGAGTAGTACCGACGGCAAGTTCGGCCAGTCGTATTCAATCAGCGCTTCCCACACGCCTTCGCCGGTGAACAACAGCAAAGAGATCACAGCAAATCGCAACATCCAGAGTTTGATGATCACGCTATACTGCACCGCCTTGCCGTCTGCCTGACGCCCAAGCCACTGTCCGGCGGTATAAACCAGCACGAAGAAATACAAGGTCGCCAGCGCCATATCGACATCGTATTCCACAAAATAGAAATCGTCGTACCACCACCAGCCAAGGAGTGCTTGAAGCCAGAAAATAATCGCTGATATCACCAGCAAGCAGAGCGGAATATTGGCTTTCGCTACCGTCAACACGTACACCGCCGCCGCAATAAAGAGCGCAAGTGAGACAGGGAAATACCCGTTAAAGACTTCGATAAAAAACCAGATCAACGCTAAGAACATACTTTGCAGCATCAAGCCGCTAGAGCGTGTCAGCAGCGCAAACGGCAGGCTCCCCATTGCCCACCAAAACACCCCATCGGGCATGTGCTCGCCCAAATGGTACATTTGCGCGATGAGCACAATCGATGCGCCAAAAAAGAGGTTGCCAAGGAAAAATAACGCGCGCGATTCAAATTTGGCATCCTTCAGAAAATACCGAATACCCCAGGCATGCGTCCCCGAAGTGAGCAGCACTAAGCCGACGAGCCGCATTCCACGAGGGATCTCTTGCCAATTCGCACCAATTAGGGTGATCAGTGACAGGCCGATAAACAAATAGCCTAAAAAGATCAGTAAGCGGTAGCCCAATGGGCTCTGGGTTATCTCATCGGGATCGATATCATAGCGAGCGCACAATTGGGAAAACTGCGCTGGGCTGATCAGGCTTTCATCACGCCATTGCAGCATTTCGTGGGCCAAATCGCGTTTAAACAGTCTTAGCATGCGCATCTGTGCTTTCACCTCTTCTTATCCAAACGGCGGTTAATTCACGGGTGGATCAACGCTAGTTCATCCCTATTGCTGCTCAGCGGTTGCTTCGCCAACGTCGCGGCTTTCTAAAACAATGACGCCAACAACATCGCCAATCCACTGTCAGCGCCATCTAGCGTAGCTAAGTGATCCGCGTGCTTTTTCACTTCCCAACCGGCATCGTGCGTTACCACCGCGAGACCTGCTGCTTTTAGCATCGACACATCGCAAGGCAGTTCACCCACCGCAACGGTCTCACTCAAGCCAATGTTTTGTGCACTGAGATAGTAAGCTAAGCCCAAGCCCTTACTGCAGCCGAAACGCACAACGTCATATTCGGTCGCCGATATCGGCTCGACGGCAAACGTACGCTTCACCCAAGGATCGCTTACCAAGGTTTGCAACGCATCGCTTTCGCCTGTTAAACGAAGCTTCGCTACTGCACTTTTCGCGGGCAGCAACAGCCGTGCATCATCACTACTCTTGGCGCTAACCACCGCATACTGCTCTTGAGTTGAGGTTCTACTTGCCAATGTAGACTTGGTCACCGCCAATTCCAAGTTAGCGGATTCAGTCGAGGTAAGCGCATGATTAATATACAGAGTGGAAGCCAGCTCAAGCTCTCGCGATTGATCAATCAGGGTAAGCGCAGCTTGACGGTCCATCGCACTTTCTCGAGAAAAACCGTTTGTTGCCGGATGATAGGCATAAGCGCCATAACAGCACACCAGCGGAGAGCTCAGCCCTAACATATCATACAAGGGGGCAATTTCGGTGTGGTGCTGTTCGGTCACCAGGATCACAGGAATGCGCGCATTAATACCGCGAACCACTTTGACGAGTGCGGGATCAATCGTATCACCATCGCGAAACACGGATTTATCAAGACTCAGTGCCAACGCACGGTATTTTGATAAGTGAGTCATTTAGCCGTCCCCTTCAGTTAAACCGTTCATAAATTTACCAAATATGAAATCTGTTTAACTGACATAACCGCTGATTTTCATCATTTAGAGTTTTATATAAAAAACAAACTTCCCGTTAGCACATTTAACCTAAAACGCTGAAACGGCTTAACAACCGCATGCCACCAAACCACCTGTCGGCTCTCACACGGAGAACAAAAAAGAGAGCATCGTGCTCTAATGCCGATCAGTTAAGACTTTAATCGGCAGATCAGTTGAATGATCCTACCTGTATGTAAAAATCCGATAGACCCTGTTTATCGGATTTTTTTATGCACGTTTCTCAAGCCCTCGACATCATCAACAGTTATAAACCCAATCAAGTTGAAACACTCGCTGACCTCCTACCCATTGAACTCATCAATAGTGCTTACGAACTGACTGATACTGTTACGCTAAGAAAACGAAAGCTAACTTTAGAGTCGATGGCATGGTTACTGGTTGGAATGGCAATCTATAACGATAAATCCATGGCTGACATTGTAAATATGCTCGATATTGTTGACCGCACAGGTAAACCATTTGTTGCTCCAAGTGCATTAACACAGCGAAGAAAAAACCTCGGTGAGTCAGCGGCTAAAGCTCTTTTTGAGTGTACCCAAAGTCATTGGTTTAAGCGGGCTAATTTACCCAACTGGAACGGGCTCACTCTTCTTGGCGTTGATGGTGTCTTATGGCGAACTGAGGACTCAAAAGAGAACGCTGCAGCGTTTGCCAAGCCTACCAACCGTGACGGTAAAGAAACACAGTACCCACAAGTACGCATGGTATGTCAGATGGAATTGAGCAGCCATTTAATCACAGGTAGTGCCTTTGACTGCTATAGCGTCAATGAAATGAAGTTAGCAGAACAACTGATAGAGACGACACCTGATAATAGCTTAACCCTTTTTGATAAAGGCTTTTACTCCCTTGGTCTACTTCAAGCATGGAGCTCGCAAGGCATAAATCGACATTGGCTTATCCCTATGAAAAAAGGACTCACTTATGACGTCGTTCAGTCTCTTGGCCGCCAAGATAAACTGATAAAACTGAAGAGTAATCCGCAAGCACGTAAAAAGTGGCCAGAGCTAGAACAAGAAGTGGTTGTACGTTTAATCACGAGAGTCAAAGATGGTAAGCAATACGATGTTCTCACCTCAATGCTTGACCCTATGCTCTACCCAAAGTCAGATATCGTAGGCTTATATGGCTATCGTTGGGAAATTGAACTCGGATATCGTGAGCAAAAACAGTACATGCTTGGTAACCGACTCACGCTTCGAAGTCGACTCCCTGAATTAGTGAAGCAAGAACTCTGGGGAATACTACTGACATATAACTTGGGCAGGTATCAAATGGTCCAGATGTGTAATACGTTGAATGGAGACTACTTGCCGTATCAACTTAGCTTCAATGGAGCACTCGCTCACATCATGCGTCTGATAGTGGGACTTCCATACTCGTCACCAGGAGCCATCCCGAGGCAACTCCAAAACTTCTACTCAATGAGTGGGAGCTTAATACTTGAACCTAGGCGAGAAAGATCCTTCCCTAGAGTCGTTAAGAAAAAGCCAAGCCGATACCCTAGAAAAAACAATGCCGCTCACCTTAAGTGAACGGCATTAGAGCATCGTGCTCTCTTTTTCCATTCAATATGGCGAATGACTATGGCAACGCAACACCGCGTGACAGCACAAACAGCTTGTACCATTGCTCACGGGTTAAGTCGACGTGGTTCATCTGCGCACAAGCACGAATACGATCAAGATTAGTGGTGCCAATCACCGGTTGAATGTTCGCCGGATGGCGCTTCAAAAAGCCCAGCACAATAGCTTCACTCGATACCCCGTAATCCGCAGCCAGTTGCGCCACATACTCAGAGGTCGCACGAACCGCATCATCGCTTGACTGCAACCCTTGCTCAGCAAAACGGCCTTGTGCCAAGCAACCCCACGCTTGCAACTGCACTTTATTGGTTTGGCAGTATTCCAGTGTGCCGCTGGTGAAGTCATTACGCTCATCACCTTGAGTACCCACCATGACGCCACTATTAAGGAAATCCAGCTTACCCAGACTCATTTCTAACTGATTGACCAAAATCGGGCTATTTAGCCCTTGCTGCAAATACGCCATTTGGTGCAAGTTCATGTTAGAAACACCAAAATGACCAACTTTGCCAGACGCTTGGAGCTGGTTTAGGGTCTGAGTTAACTCTTCAAGATCGATCAGCGGATCGGGGCGATGCAGCAGCAACATATCTAAATGTTCGATATTCAAGCGTTGCAAGATCCCCTCTACCGAATGTGTTACCCATTCTTTGGAAAAGTCATAACGGCCTGGGTTGGTCTCATCCATAAAGCGAATGCCGCACTTCGATTGAATGATCATGCCATCGCGCAGTGACGGTTGCTGCTTTAACACTTCACCAAACACTTTTTCTGCCTTGCCACGGGTATAGATATCGGCGTGATCAAAGATAGTGATGCCACTCTCTAGCGCGGTTTCAATCACTTGCTGTGCTTGTGCCACATGGTTAGCTTGGTAGGGCTGATCATCCCAGCTGCCACCCAATCCCATGCAGCCGTATACGATTTGACTCGCGGTTGGAAATTGGGCGTGAATAGGTAACTTAGTACTGCTCATTATGCTTTCCTTACGTTAAAACGAACCACAGGTTCCACTGGGAGCTTATTGTTGATTAAACTCGACAGTGTCTTGTTGTTTTAAAATCTTATGTCCATCTTCCGTCACGCCAGCCTTCCAATAGCTGCTGAAATAACGGCTTTCGCGACTGGTTTGCCATTGATCGGTGATGTGGCGACGGATCGTTCGCATCTGACCAAACTCACACGCACACCACACCGCTGAATGTGTTGATGGCACAGGCAGTGCTAGCACGGCTTGTTCCAGTAGCGGCATGGTAGCGTCCCCCGCTAGCCAACGCACTTCGATACCCGCAGGTTTTACTAGCGTCTGGATATCTGCTTTATCCGCGACTTGCACCAAGGCTAAGCCGACCGCGTCGTCAGCCAAATTGGCTAACTTCACCGAAAGTGCAGGTAGCGCCGTCATATCGGCCACATATAGCAGAAAGTCGGCTTGAGTATCGATGCCTTGGATAGGCGCAGGCCCACGGACCAAAATGGTATCGCCAGGGCGAGCATCTAAGGCCCATCGGCTGGCCAAACTGATCAAATCTGCCGCGTCGGTTTGGTTTTCTGACTCGGCGCGATGGTTAACAAAATCAACGGTTAAATCATGGGTGTTCGGATCGACATGGCGGATGGTGTAAGTGCGAAGAAAAAGCTTTCCCTCAGCGGCTTGCTCTGCACGTTCGAGCGGCAAACCTTGGGAAGAAAACATGAGCTTGAAATAATCACCCGCGCTGTTAGGCGGGAATCGGGCAGGATCTTGCGGACGAAATACAACACGTTGATAGCTCGCCGATAGCGGCGTGCTCGACACCACTGACAATACCGTGGGTTCCATTTTCTGTTTCATTGTTATGGTCTCTATACTCAGGTGCCATCTTTAACAACAATCATGGCGTCGCGGCGACTGGATTGAACATTCGCATTCAACTTCACCGTCTTATTATTACTTCCTATTTACATCTGCGCCCAGACTAGCCGTCGCCAAGCCTTACTGTCAACCGCGAACCACAGCCAATGGGTGCTACAAGCGGGTTACTTGCGATAAGTCACACCTGCGCGATGGCACACTTGGTCAACACCTCCAGCAGATAACGCGATCGATTCAACAAAGCCAACATTAATCTGCCAAGGTTTTCTGGGTTGTTGCCATACTAAAGTTGACTCTGCTGGATAAAAAAAGCACCACAACAGCGCCCTACACCGTCAAAGGAGATCGGCATGTCTGACTTAATCCAACATCGGCTCGCCGTTTCTGGTGGACAAATTGAATATTTTTACCACCCGCCGATCCCCGTAGAACACCGTACGCCTTTGTTATTCCTTCACGGTATTTTAAGCTCTGGCCGCATCTTCACCCATCACTACCTACCCGGACTTGCAGCGTTGGGTCACCCCACTTATGCCATGAGCTTGCGAGGGTTTGGCGAAAGTAAAACATTGTCGGCCAATCGCGCCACGGAAATGCAAACCCATGTGAACGATGTTATCGCGATGGTCGATCATATTCGCTGCACACAAGGCCAGATACCGATTTTAATTGGCTACTCCTTGGGGGGCTTGATCGCCCAGCACACAGCAGCAGCCCTGCATGTGCGCGGCCAAACCTCAAAGCTCGCCGCGTTAGGTCTACTCGCTTCAGTACCGCCGCAAGGGTTTGTGAGGCTCAATCAAGACATGTTATTGCGCGAGCCATTGGTAGCCTTTTTGTTAGGCCAAGCCATGACACTACCGCACTTTGCCGCGACCAACCCCTATATTCGTAAAGGTTTGATCAATTCGCTGTTCTATCAGCCGCCGTCACTGGCACAAATCGACGCGCTATTTGAAAGCGTCCAATATGACGATCTGTCGCTCTACCTTCAACCGCATGAAGTTGACACCCAGTTTTGTTCGGCGCTGCCGGTGTTCGTGATGGGGGCGAGCCACGATAAGCTGGTATCGACCAGTCTGGTTAATCAGACAGCGTCCGCCTATCAAACCACACCCCATTTTTTCACCCAAACGGGGCATGCCATACCGCTAGAAACCTACTGGCAAGAGAATGTAAGGCAAATAAGCGACTTAATTAATTTCCTATGAAACATCTCCCAACTTTTCGCCCCTATTTACGCGGCCTCCCCGTAGAATAGTTGCTATAAACATACTAAAATTCGACACCAATGAAAAAGACTCAGGAAGAGAGAGATGCCACTGATTTCATGCCCAGTTTGTGAACACCAAGTTTCTAAACGCGCTCACGCTTGCCCTAGCTGTGGAGAGCCAGATCCATCGCGTCACCACACCAAGATCAGCTGGTTGATTAATCTGTTCTGGCTTTGTGTTGTGCTCGGCATTGGCCTGACAATTTGGAATGTTGCAGTTCCAATGGTGATGGATATGTTTAATCGCTGATCATCCGCGAACCGCTTTTTCATCGCGCGCATTCAATCGCGATGACGGCAAGTCAGCTCATCACCTCGCGATGCTTGGGGATAAAAAAACAGGAAGCCTTGGCTTCCTGTTTTTGTTGGCGTTGACTGTTTGCATTGGCTCAGCGTTATGCTGGCTGTTCAACCTCTTCAGGTATCTCACGCGTCAACATTAAGTCGTTAAACAGCACACGCGCTTCTTGTGCCGCGACCGAAGCCAACTCTTTCGCTTCTTTCGCCGCTGAAGCCAAATCCATGCAACGCTGCAATTCATCTTGCAACTCTTGCGGCACGTCACCCAGCTCTTCATCGTGCTCACGGCGCGACAATGCTTCTTGGCGGATCTGACGTTTCACCTGCCAGATAGCTTTCATTGCTTCGCGTTCAGCATCGGCCGCTTCCATGGCGCTGTCTTTCAACTGCTCAAATTTAGCCAAGGCCATCCCTTCGACTGACCATGGGTCAACGTCCGGTAGATCTTCGATGTTAATGACGGGATCTTCGTAACCTTCTTGGTGCGCCAAGTCGAGCGTCGCCGCGCGTACAATCGACACCATCAGCATCACGGCAATCACCAACAGCGGCAAACCACCCACAATCGCAGCGGTTTGCAAGGTAGCTAAGTTACCCATAAACAGCAGCGTTGATGGCATAAACGATAGCGCAAATGCCCAGAACAAGCGGTTCCAACGCATGGGCTCGTCTGTCACGTTGTTTTGAACCACCGAGGCCAAAATGTACGAGATAGAGTCAAATGTCGTTGCGGTAAAGATCAGACACAAAATGGTGAACGCAGTGATCACAATCGTGCTGAACGGCAGCTGCTCAAGAATTGAGAAGATCGCTTTGGTGGCGCCTTCCGCATTCAAAATGCCGACAACGTCCAAGCTGCCTGACAACTGCAACGATAAACCGTAGTTG
Organism: Thaumasiovibrio occultus; assembly: GCA_019703815.1. Taxonomy (GTDB): domain Bacteria; phylum Pseudomonadota; class Gammaproteobacteria; order Enterobacterales; family Vibrionaceae; genus Thaumasiovibrio; species Thaumasiovibrio occultus. The sequence goes on from AP023053.1 coordinate 1,072,622, forward strand.
CCTAGCACCATGAAGAACAAGAAACAGCCCATCGAGCCAAAGAAAATTGAGCCGGTAACCATTTGTTTGATGGTACGGCCGCGTGAAATACGCGCTACAAACAGACCCATGCTTGGCGCGAACACTAACCACCACGCCCAGTAGAAAATGGTCCAATCTTGTGGGAAGTGGGTATCTTCAAACGTGCCGTAGCCACCGAACGGCTCAGCCCACGTTGCCATCACAAAGAAGTTCGACAACATACGGCCCAGCGAGTCCAAGCCCGTTTCCAACATAAAGATGGTTGGACCGCATACCAAGATGAACGCCAGCAGACCCAGTGCGCCCCAGAAGTTGATATTACTGAGGAACTTGATCCCTTTTTCCATCCCTGCATAGGCCGAATAGGCGAAAATCGAGGTACAGATAAACAGTACGATAATTTGCGTACCGGTATTTTTCGGTACACCCAACAGGTAATTCGCCCCTTCGGTGATCAGCGGCGCGGCCAAACCTAAGGTAGTAGCACCACCGCCCAGCAGACCAAAGATGAACAGCACGTCTACCAACTTACCGACCCAGCCTTGGCTGCGCGCTTCACCGATCACAGGCATTAACGCTGCAGATACCTTCAGTACCGGTTGTTTACGAACATAGAAGAAATACGCAATAGGTAGTGCTGGCACCAAATAGATCGCCCACGCAATCGGGCCCCAGTGGAAGATACCGTAAGTCGCTGCCCAACGGACCGCTTCTTCACTGCCTGGCTCTAACTGGAATGGCGGCGCTTGATAGTAATACGCCCACTCAATCGCACCCCAGTAAAGGATACTGGCACCGATACCGCCACAGAACAACATCGCCGCCCAAGACGCGGTCGCAAACTCTGGCTTCTCATCTGGATCGCCCAACTTGATCTGGCCGATATCAGAAAAAACGATGTAAATCATGAAGAAGAAAGCTGCAAAGCCAAGAGCAAGATAAAGAAAACCGAGTTTATCGGTCATAAAGGTTTTTGCGACAGCAATCCAGTGCGCGCCCGCCTCTGGGAAAAGAAGTAAAGGGATCACCACGGAGATCAACATCCCCAGTGCGCCAAGAAAGGTCGGTTTGTCGATCAAATCAAACCGTAATTTTGCGCTAATCAAAACACTATCCTTTGTGTAAATTATTGATAGTTCATGTTCTCCTTAACTCAACCTGACGACAAACTAAGTTACTTATCGTTAGCATTTGTATCACTAATACAACATTGCAAACATGCCGCTACAGAGCAGAAACAAGATTGATCTATGTTGCAAACATCGCGCTAGTTCACATTAACTTTTACTGCCTATTCCGTAGTGGCTTTTCCTTTTTACGTATTAAAACGCATTAATTACGATCCCCGTCATAACTCATCAAATCGAAGGTCGAAAATTAAACTGGCCGCCCTATTATTGGCAGCCAAATTCTTCACCGCAGAGATCTGGCATGCTTAAAACATTCATTGGTGCATTCGTGCTTTCAGCTTTATTAATAGGCTGCGCCACACCCCGTCGCTCAGTGTCTCACTTTAGCTCTTACGACGATTTCCAGCCCGGCCCAAAAGGCGGCGTGGATCTGGTTTGGGCGCGCTTTGGTTTGCGTGATCATGAGCGTCTCTATGAAAAACTCGCCACGTACGACAGCATTGTGTTCGACCGCATAGTGGTGGTGATGGATGAAGCGCAAACGCTCGATCAACAGGACGTCGATGAGCTGCTGGCTTATCTGCAAATGCGCTTGAGGCAGAAAGTCTCGCCATATAAAACCATTGTCGATACCCCGCGTGAAAACAGCCTGCGGATGAGTATCGCCATCAGTAATGTCGAAACCCCTAACCCCGTACTCGCCGTCACTAGCAGCGTGCTGCCGTTTGGCTTGGGGATCTCCGCCATCTCGAAAGTGACGACGGGCGAGCATACCAACGTGGGCTCAGCAACCATTGAACTGTTGGTCAGCGATGCGATGACAGAGCGTCCGTTGTTTGCGGTCATTGATCGCGAAGCCGGTAATAAAGATATCGGCACTATGGTGGACTCGCTCGACGATCCCAAAGATGCGATTGACGCTTGGGTCGAGCGACTCGGACACACCATGAAAGCGTCACATTACCACTAACATCGGCAACAATTTCACTCCCCGCGACGCCAATCCCGGCTCTCCTACGCGCTCACGTCGGCGTCGCGCTTTTTTAACCGCCCTGCAGGTTCGGAAAGACGGCACTCAATCTCATCTTACCGTTACCTCTCTGTTATCTATTTACATCCCTGTTATCTATTTACCTCTCTGTTATCTATTTACATCTCTGCTATCTAGGTGTTCCCTCACTTTGCTCTCGCTTCCTTTCTCTGCGACTGTTCAATCGCCATTTAACAGGAGCGTACCCAAACCCAGATAAGCATCAAGCGTCATACCTAGTTACAACTTTCACCCTTATTTTCGAAACCAAAAACCAACAAGTTGTCAACTCACGGTTGAAAAAAATCTCAAATCAGGTAGAAAGGCAAAAGTAATAAAAAATTTACACTTACGTCACTTGCTAGGTACAAAAACACAACCAGACAAGTGCCTAACTACAAACACAACGGAAAACATGTTATGGACAACACTATCGCTTCCCCATCGGGATCGAAATTGGGGCGTTTTATCGCATCACTCGGCCCCGGTATTATGATGGCGACTGCCGCCGTCGGCGGCTCGCACTTGGTGGCATCGACAAAAGCTGGCGCTTTCTTTGGCTGGCAACTCGCGGCACTGATCCTGCTGGTTAACCTTTTAAAATACCCTTTTTTCCGCGCAGGCGTGCAATACACTATGGGAACCGGCAAAAGCCTAGTGCAAGGCTATGCCACCATGGGCTTTGGTTACCTTTGTGTATTTACCTTCCTCAGTGTGGTGTCCGCGTTTATTAATACGGCGGCATTGGCGCTATTCAGTGCCAGTTTGCTTGGTCTGTTCTTGCCGTTTGATCTGTCGATGACCCAACTTGCGTTGATCGTGCTCGGCACCTGTATCGCGATATTGCTGGCCGGCCACTACCGCGCCTTAGACAGCATCTCGAAATTCATTATGGCGGCGTTGATCATCTGTACCGTGAGTGCGGTGGTCATTGCGGCCAGCAAAGGTGGCGCAGCACCGGCGGACTTTGTTGGCCCATCCCCTTGGACGCTGGCCTCGATTGGTTTTATCGTCATCACCATGGGTTGGATGCCTGCACCGATTGAAATTTCCTGCCTTACCTCTCTGTGGTTAAAAAGCCAGAAAGAAAAGCAAGATGTTACGCCAGAATCAGCCTTGGTTGATTTCAATGTGGGTTATATCGCCACCGCAGTTTTAGCGATTGTGTTTCTGTCACTTGGCGCACTGGTTCTGTATGGCTCGGATACCGAAATATCGAAATCAGGGATCAAGTTCTCTCATCAGTTAGTGAGCATGTATTCATCAAACATCGGTGAGTGGTCGCGCCACCTTATTGCGGTGATTGCCTTTTTCTGTATTTTCGGTAGTACCATTACGGTGGTGGATGGCTATGCGCGCGCCATTGTGGAGTCGCAACGTCTGCTAAGCAAAAAAGACACCCAGTCTCCGGTCTGGCAGACCGTGTGGATCTTCGCGATTTCTACAGGTGCGATTGTGATCGTGCATTTCTTTATCGACAGAGTAATGGCACTGCTCGACTTTGCGATGATCATGGCCTTTGTCACCACGCCTGTTTTCGCGTTGCTGAACTACTTACTGGTCTCAAAAACCGACCTGCCAGCAGCACTGAAATCAGGGGCGAAGCTCAAAGCGCTATCCATCATTGGCTTGGTTTACCTGTTTGGTTTCCTTGCGGTGTTTGTCTGGTGGAAATTCTTCCTCGTCACAGCCTAGACTCGCGGTAATCGAAAAAGCAGACAGCCCGCTCGGGCTGTCTGAAGGGGGGAGACGAGCGTCAAACCTAGCTAGACGCCAACAGTAATTGGTTAATTTCCGTTTTAATATTGTCCGATTTGGTGCCAAAGATAGCTTGCAGATTGTCGCCAATCACCAGCACTTCACGTGCGCCGAGACGCTTCAGCTGATCCACATTCACTTTATTGATCTCATGCACCGTCACACGTAAACGGGTAATACAGGCATCAACATTTTTGATGTTCGCTTGGGTACCCAGCGCAGTAATCACCTCACGCGCTAACTCACCATCAATTTGCTGCACCTGAGATACTGCCGCTTCGTCAGATTCACGTCCCGGCGTTGGCAGGTTAAGCTTGCTGATCAACACGCGGAACACGGTGTAGTAAAGCGCAAACCACATCGGGCCAATCACGATAAATAGCCACGCGTTGCTCGACAGCGGGTAGTAAATCAGAAAATCAATCGCGCCGTGGGCAAACGACACACTGTGGTGAATATCCAGCGCGCTGACAATCGCAAAACCGATCCCAGTCAGGATACAGTGAACCACATACAACACCGGTGCCGCGAACAAGAACGAGAACTCCATTGGCTCAGTAATACCGGTCAACCACGAGGTCAGCGCAGCAGAGACCATAATACCGGCGACCATGGCTTTCTTCTCTGGCTTGGCTGCATGATAAATCGCCAAACCAACGGCAGGCAGCGCCCACATCGAGTACATGTAACCACCCGCCAGGTTGCCTGCAGTTGGGTCACCGGCAAGGTAGCGTTGAAGCTCACCTTTTACCACTTCGCCCGTTTGCGGGTTCACATATTCACCCACTTCAAAGAAGAACGGCACGTTCCAGATATGGTGTAGACCAAACGGGATAAGAGAACGCTCCACCAAGCCATAGATACCAAACGCGGTAACCGGACTTTGGTACGCCGCCCAATGCGAAAACGCATCGATCGCTTGGCCCACTGGCGGCCAAACCACACTCATCAGCACGCCCAAGCCGATCGCAGTTAAACCTGTGATGATAGGTACAAAGCGTTTACCGGCAAAAAAACCAAGGTATTCAGGCAGCTTAATGTTGTGGAAGCGATCAAACAGGCTCGCCGCAATCCCACCAATGATGATCCCGCCAAACACCCCGGTATTGATCGATTCGATCCCCATGACGGCTTCGGTTTCAAGGCCGCGCAGTTGCGCCATCACGCCCATGGTGGCAAGTAATATCGCAAAGCCGACCACCGCCGCTAAACCCGCGGCACCGTCGTTGTTACTTAAACCCAGCGCCACACCAATGGCGAAAATCAACGGTAAGTTACCAAACACCGCCCCACCCGACTGCGCCATAATGGTCGACACCGCTTCGGGAATAAAACTAAACCCCGCTGAGCCTATCCCCAGCAGCAAGCCCGCAATGGGCAACACTGCCACGGGCAGCATGAGCGAGCGTCCTATCCGTTGTAATAATCCAAATGTAGAGGTAAGCATGGTTATATCCTTCTGTTTTTGTGCTCACCTTCACCTTACACAGCGATTTTCGTCGCGGGGTTACACTTGCGTAGTCATTTGTAAGGGGCTGCTTACAAAAGGGTTAACCGCCTCATAATGCAGGGATAACAGTTGAAATGTACCGCCAATTTAGCCAAAGTAAGTCAAGTTTCAAGACAGAGCACAGCGCTAAACACAGGACGTGGCAGTGGACAATAGAACCATCCTGATCGTGGACGACAGTCAGGAAATCCTCGATGCATTAAGTGAATATCTCGGTAGCGCCGGCTTTTCAGTGCTCACCGCTCACTGTGGCGATGAAATGTGGCCGCTGCTCAGCAACCACCAGCCAGACTTGATCATTCTAGATATCATGCTGCCCGGCGATGACGGCCTGACCTTGTGCCGCAAAATTCGCTACAACTCCCACGTTCCTATCATTATGCTCACCGCTGTGACTGACGATGCCGATCGCATCGCTGGCTTAGAGATCGGCGCGGACGACTACATCACCAAGTCGTTTAATCCTCGCGAACTATTGGCACGGATCAAAGCGCTGTTTCGACGCACCCAATTTACCGGTAACGAGCAAATGGAGCGCAAATTGCGCTTTCTTGAATGGCGCTTCGACACGCTCAAACGTCAATTGCAACACGACGATGGCGCAGTGATCCCGCTCTCAGGCGCTGATTATTCTTTACTCACTTTAATGCTCAACCGCCCCAATAAGCTGCTCAGCCGCGATGACATCGCCCAAGCCTTATGGGGGCGAGATGCCGATCCTTACGAGCGCGGCATCGATGTGCAGATCAGCCGGTTACGCAAACACCTACGCGACGACGAGCGCAGCCTGATCATGACGGTGCGAAATCGTGGCTATATGCTGGTGATTGATACGCTGGCGGATCTTCATGCAGGTTAACCTCCGATGAAGCTGCCGAACTCCATGTTATTTCGAGTCACCGTTGCTATGGTCACCGTTACCGTGCTGGCAGAAGTCCTCGCGGGCGTGATTTGGTTTAATACCACTTCAGCGACGAAGCGCGAATCTGCCCAACATGCGGTGAGCGCCATCACCTCAGCGGCGGGCGACACCTTTACCTATTTTACCGAGCTGCCCATCAACTATCGCCATTTGGTGCTCAATCAGCTGCGCGATATTGGCGGGACCCGCTTTTTTATCTCGATCAATAACCAAGCGCTCGCTATTGAATCCTTAGAGCGCTATAGCTTGGTGCCCGAAATGGAAGCATCGGCGCTGCAAGAGCTTGACGCGAAAATCACCACCCCGCACGAGATCCAAGTTACGCTAACCAACCGCGACAATCTGCGTTTGTTTAACTCGGGGATCAGAATCGACGAGTTACCGGCCCTGTGGAAAGATTACAGCTTGGTGCTCGGTGAGCTCGACTTACCCATTTTGGTGATCCAAATAGCGATTTCCGACAACGAGTGGTTTTACCTCGCCACCGTGATGCCGCTGTCGTTTAATGCGCTCGATAACCCCTTCATCGACAGTCGTCAGTTACTGTTTTTGAGCTTGATCACCGCGCTGTTGATGGTGGCCTGCTACCTCTTACTACGAAACGAAGTTCGCCCGTTCCGCTCCTTGGCTCGTTCAGCAACCTTGATGGGCAGCCAAATGCAAGTTGAAGCGATCAAAGAAGAAGGCAGTACCGAAACCCGCGCGGCCATTCATGCGTTTAATAAAATGAATCGACGGATCAAAGCTTACCTGCTGGATCGCGAAAGCTTGTTCAATGCCATCTCCCACGACATCAAAACCCCGTTGGCGTGCCTTAAACTGCGCACCGAAATGCTCGATGATGACATGACCCGTCAGCGTTTTGAAAAGCTGCTCAACGAAGTGGAAATGATGCTCAAAGGCGCGCTGCAATGTATGCGCGACAACGACATCCACGAAGAAGCGGAATGGATTGATATCAACGAACTGCTGGAGCAATGTGCGGCAGTCCATAACCGGCACCAGCCGCGGGTGACACTCGCACCGCTGCCACCGATCCAGTTTTACGGCAAACCCCTCGCTATCAAACGCTGCATTTTCAACTTGGTCGACAACGGGGTGAAATATGGCGATCACGTGTCACTCGAGGTTAGCGCGCAGTGTGACGCTTTATATCTATCGCTACGAGATAGTGGCCCCGGTATTGATGACATCATGCTAGAGAAAGTGTTTGAGCCCTATTTTCGCGCCAACACGAATGCCTCACACGGGGTGGAAGGCTCTGGGCTTGGCCTTTCGATAGCGCGCAGTATCGCGCGTAGCCACGGTGGTGACATCAAACTGATCAATGACGCCGGTGGCGGTTTGCGGGTTGAGATGGTCTTAATGAATATGCACTAACTTTTCTCGGTGCTAGCGCGTAACAACACAGGAACGATATGAAATCATGGATTAATAGCGCATTGCTGGTGCTCGCCTCTGGAGTACACATCACCACGTCAGTATATTCAACCTCAGCGTATGCCGACGGATCGGTAGAATTGCTTCATTGGTGGACGGCCAAAGGTGAGCGACGGGCTTTTTCCCACGTGGAAACCCAGTTTTCCCATTTACCGCTACAGCTGAAAAGTGAAGCGATAGCCGGTGGCGGCGGCGCACCCGCGAAATCTATCTTGCAAGCGCGCGCCATTGCAGGCAACCCACCCGACATCGCCCAAATTGAAGGCCCCGCAATCCAATCTTGGGCCATGCTGGGCTTTCTCCATCCGCTCGATGAGGTTGCGCGTGTTTATCAGTGGGACCAATACCTGTTCCCTGAAATTCAAGCGATCCACCAATACAACGGCCATTATGTCGCGGTGCCGATCAATATCCATCGCCTCAATTGGATGTGGATGAATCTCGATATACTTTCCGCACACGATATTACGCCGCCCAAAGATTGGGACGCACTGATGGCTGCGCTCACCTTACTCAAAGACAACGACATCACGCCGCTCGCACTGGGGCGTGAGCCGTGGCAAGTGGTGCAGATTTTCGAGAACATCGCCTTTGGGGTTGGCGGCGCGCAATATTATCACCGTGCGTTTGTTGAGCTTGATGGAAATGCGCTCAATAGCGACAACACCCTCGAAGCGTTAAAGCGCTTTCGTGACATTAGCCAGATTGTTGGCAAGCCGCTACCGACAATGAGTTGGGATGAAGCCACCCAAGCGATGTTAGACGGGCAATATGCGTTTCAGTTTACCGGCGACTGGGCATTGGGTGAGATGCTCAGCGCAGAAACCAGTGCGAGCCACGCCAACCGGATGCCAGCGCATATCGGCTGCGCCCCGTTCCCCTCGACGGAGTCTGGCTTTATTTATAACGCTGACAGCTTTGCCTTCTTTAACACCGCCACCAGCGATAGCGATGATGTATTTACCATGGCAGCTACCCTCGCCTCGCCCGACTTTATGCTCGCGTTTAACCAAGACAAAGGATCCATTCCGGTGCGCAGTAACATTGATGTTTCCAGCCTGTCGCGCTGCCAGCAGCAATCGTTCGATGATTTCATTGCCGCGAGCGCGCGTAAAACCACCATGCCAAGTCTGATTGATTCGATGGCGGTCAGTCCGGTGATCCAAAACGCCGTATCAAGTGAGCTATACCAGTACTTCAACGATCCGACAATGAGTGCCGAGACGCTGCTCCAACACCTGAACGCTATTCATTTGGCAACACAGCGTTAAGCGAAAAATTCCTCTAAGCCTTATACCCAAGTGACCTCAAGGTGCTTGGATATAGACCTAATGCCAATTATTGATTTCTTGCATTTAGGTCGACGCAATTCTAAGATTTCGCATCGGCCAGTGAGCCACTCCCCTAAGATCAATAACCAAGAGTCTGAAGTCCTACTCATGTCTGCCAATAACATCAAATTTATCGCCACCGATATGGACGGCACCCTACTCAATCATCAAGGTCAGTTATCACCTGAGTTTTATGAGCTGTTTCCGCTGTTCGCACAGAACGACATCATCTTTGCCGCCGCATCTGGCCGTCAGTATTACCAACTGGCCGAGCTGTTCGCCCCCGTGCGTGACGAGATGATGTTCATTGCCGAGAACGGCACCTTTGTGATGTACAAAGGGGAGGAAGTGTATAGCTGCACCCTTGATCGCGAAGCGACACACAACATCATTGCCGAAGCTCGTCAAATCGACGGCGCGTTCATCGTCTTGTGCGGTAAGAAATCGGCCTATATCGAAACCCGCGATCCTGATGCGTACAAAGAGATCAAAAAGTACTACCACCGCTGCGAAATCGTCGATGATCTGTTGGCGGTCGAAGATGAGTTTATCAAGCTGGCCATTTTGCACTTTGGTGGTGCGCTCGAATATCTCCAGCCACCGATGAAGGCCAAGTTCGGCAAAGACTATCAGGTTGTTGGTGGCTCGCCTGTCTGGTTAGATGTGATGAACATGCAGGCGTCTAAAGGTGCGGCAATTGAGCATCTACAGCAAACGCTGGGCTTTAGTTTTGAACAAACCATGAGCTTTGGCGACTACTTTAACGACGTGGAAATGCTACAAGCGAGCTATCACTCATACGCGATGGAAAATGCGCACGAAGAGGTCAAAACGCACGCACGCTTCCGCGCCCCAAGCAATGATGAGAACGGCGTATTAACCGTGATCAAATCCCTGCTGCTGCCACAAGGCTGATCGTTTCACGCTTTCGATAAACACAAAACGTGATAAACACAAAACGCTACAACTGTGGCGTTTTTTCATTCATGATTTTCTGAAATATTACGGCATTAAGTGCGCATCTAGCCGCTCAACAGTAAAGGCAATATATTCACCTGTGATACGGGTATCGAAAGGCGCCTCTAGCAGACTCACGCCCACATCAACCAGCGTTTCATCTTCAATATCAACCACGACGCCAAAGGCGCGATAAGACCAACCGTTCAGCTGTACTAGCTTGCGCTCGCGCTCTGAGTTGTTCACAAGCATCGCGTTTTGATCTTCACCATCACCACAAAGCCCCGCCGATAAACAAATATCAACGGTGTCGCCTGCGGTTAAATCGCTGCCGCCAAACTCATCCATCACCACCAGCGGTTGCCCATCAATTAGCAACGTGGCTTCAAGATAATCCCCTTGGGTTTTGATAAAGATCGCTTTCATCCATCTGCCATCCATCTACTGCTCAGTTCGGTTATAGCTGGGGTGACTGTTTGGTAGCTAGCGCATCTTGGCGCTGAATGTGCTCAAGTAGTACCGCAAAACTTTCTTTGAGGGGATTGAGCTTTTTGTCGTAGACGATCGGCTCATGGGAAAACCACATGTCTAGCGTCCTGTCGAAACGATGACTATCACGCCACGCCCGCAACTCGTATTGATCGCCGATCACCACAATCGAGTACGACATCAGGCCATCTGTAAAACAGATACATTGCGGCAAAAACGCCTTGTGCCCTTTCTCGACTTCGTACCACTGTGATTGGCTTTGCCAGCTCACCGTTTTGAACGGCGCCTTAATCGAGCAGCCAATCGAGTGGTGTTTATTAAACAGTACCGACTGAATATCCGCCATCGAAAAGGGCTGGAGATCCGGTTCATCGGCCAGTGAATACAACACCCCTTTTAAAAACGGGATCCGCTTACCGTTGCCATTTTTCTTACCGCAAAGGCGGTCAGAGCGATAATAGACTCTCATGTGTGCTCCTAGCACGATGTCATAGCTGCAGGTTTACCGCTATTTGGGGACTTGGGTTTCAATATTGAGCTGCCCTTCGAGGCCAGCTTCGCGGTGCACACGCAATGCTTTAAATTCTTCGCTCGCTGTCATATCCAACAAAGTTTGGCGTGACGGGTATTTAACGATCACAAACGCATCCCACAGCTCATCAACGTGACCAATAAGCAGCTCAGTCACTGCTGAATAGAAGACCACTTCTGCGCCGTATTTTTCCAGCACATCCAGCATGGGACGGCCGTACAGATCGTACGCTTCTCTACCAGTTAGGTTGGTATCGCGGCCATCTGCATAAACGGCTTTTTCACGAAACTTGAACAGATTAAGCAAATGGATCTCCCCCGTATTTGGCGCTGACGTTAGCGTCGCCATCTGCTCATCGGAGGGGTGCAGTTTATTCAAGAGCTCCATCAATGCTTCCTCTCTTCTACTTTCTATTTTGTCATCTGTCTGCATATCAGCGCTACATGGCAAGAAGGTTTCAGGTCACGCCTATTTCACTTCACGGCTACTCCAGTTCATCAAACAGTGCAAACGCAATGTCGCCAAAACGTTTATGAAATTCGGGATCGCGCCCCGTTCCTGCGGGGATCGTTTCTGGGAATTGAACGAGAGCTCTTATATGCTCGTTCGCGTCAGGATGGTTGACAAATAACGGACTGGTTGACATATAGAGCTCGAATCGATGTAAAGCGTATTGCGCTTCATTTTTCCCGCCTTCCACCGTTAAAAAGTGCCCAGATTCACTGATCACGTACGCAGATTTCGCCATGTCGACCAATAAAAGTTGTTGCGCCGCCTCGATATCGCCTGCCTCCAGCGCATCGTTCACTTTCGATAGCACATCAAGGTTCTGTATCTCTCTTTTTGTCGTATCTGCCCCCACCTGCTCATAATGCGCGCGCACCAAGTCAGAAAGTAGATCCCTAACTGTAGATTCTGCACTGACGGAAAATGACAAAAAAAGCAACGGGAGAAGGGTATATTTCATGACACGTCCTTTTAACAGCTAGATTTCTACGGCGAGCGCTTTTCTGACGGCGCGGCGAATGCTGCAATCATCAACAATTCCATGGCCAAAAATTGCGCATAGTGTTAATTCACTCACTAAGCTACCAAAGCGCGATGCGAACGCAATAATGTCCTAACTATTTGCGAGTGATCCGACACTAAGAAAACCAAAGAAAGGAATTTGAGTCGCCGGAGAGACATGGGTTATTTGCCGTGATTTCAGAAGCGGCGCTGTATTGCCAGCGACTAATTCAAAAAGGCACCCAATCTGTGAACATGACTAAGTGCCTTCTATGTGTATCTTTTAAGAGCTACTTCTTCGCGAAGAAGTTATCTAACTCAGCGAGGAAACGGTCGATATCGTCACTGGTAATATTGAGGTGGGTGACAAGACGCATGGGTTTACCGGCATTGATAATAAAGCCTTTCTCAGCCATGGCTCTGACCATCGCGCTTTGGTAAACCGTATCTTCCCAGCGTACAAAGACAAGGTTGGTGTTCACTGGCGACACGTGGCAGTTAGGAAAATTCGCTAGCCCATCGGCTAGACGCTGCGCATTGGCGTGATCTTCAGCAAGACGCGCAATGTTGTGCTGCAACGCATAGTGGCCTGCGGCAGCCAGAATACCGGCTTGGCGCATACCGCCACCTAACATTTTCCGCCAGCGACGCGCTTGCTGAATAAAGGTTTTGGAGCCAAACAGCAGCGAACCGACTGGCGCGCCCAATCCTTTAGAGAGACAAATGCTGACCGAATCAAACGGCGCGCACACCTCTTTGATATCGACGCCCAACGCAACGGCCGCGTTATGTGCACGCGCGCCATCAAGGTGGAGAGCTAAACGGTGTTGGTCGGCAAACAGCCTTGCTTGGCGCATGTAGCTCAGTGATAACACTTTGCCATTAATCGTGTTTTCAAGGCTCAGTAAACGGGTACGTGCGAAGTGGGAGTCGTCCGGTTTGATGGCGGCAGCCAGTTTGTTAAAACACAAGGTGCCGTCTTTTTCGTTTTCAATCGGCTGCGGTTGGATAGAGCCCAATACCGCAGCGCCACCGGCTTCAAACTTGTAATTGTGCGCTTGTTGGCCACACAAATACTCATCGCCGCGTTGGCAGTGGGTCATCAAGGCAATTAAGTTGGCCTGGGTGCCAGAGCTGCAAAATAGCCCAGCATCGAAACCATGCTGAGCGGCGGCACGCACTTCCAATGCATTCACTGTGGGATCGTCACCATAGACATCATCGCCAACGGGGGCGTTCAACATCCATTTGCGCATCGCTAAGTTTGGCTTGGTGACCGTGTCTGAGCGAAAATCCACTGCCATTGTCTACTCCTTGATAAAAAATCGGCGCTCCTGCCTCATATTGACACGAAATAGATCACTCACCAATGCCGATTCAACAAAACTGCGGAGACGCTAAAAGTGCGCGCGTTGCTTGTCTCATCGGCTTACATTTGACCTTCGAGAGCGCCCACCTAAATCGACAAGCCAGCCCAATCACGGCTGACTTTGAGGGGCAGATAAATCAACCCAACGGCGTTACGCCAGCATAACGTACCCCGCTGAGCAGCGCGATTTCACGATGCCATGTTGCGAGATCGCGATGGGCGAAATCAGCCAAGCGCGCATGACCACACGCCCGCGCCAAGACTTGCATCAACGCAACCGACGCTTGTAAGTAATTCGCCAACTGTTGCGCGGATTTTTCTACATGCAGTCGTTGCCGTAAGTCTGCGTTTTGCGTCGCGATCCCTGCAGGACAGTTGTTGGTATTACACATTCTCGCCGCCACACAGCCAATGGATTGCATTGCACTGTTGGCGAGCGCCACGCCATCTGCGCCTAACGCCATCGCCTTGGCGAAATCGGTCGGTACGCGCAAGCCGCCCGTGATAATTAGAGTGACGCCGTCACCTTTAGGGTTGTCGTCCAAATAGCGTCGCGCCCTTGCAAGCGCAGGGATGGTCGGCACACTGATATGATCGCGGAAAATCACCGGCGCGGCCCCTGTACCGCCACCGCGTCCATCGAGAATGATGTAGTCTGCCCCCGCATCCAACGCAAATTGGATATCTTCTTCAATATGATTGGCACTGAGCTTAAACCCAATCGGGATCCCGCCGCTCACATGCCGCACTCTGTCAGCAAAACGTTGGAAGTCATCCAAGGTGACGAGATCGCTAAATGTTGGTGGCGATACAGCAGGCTGGCCTTCCGGGATCCCTCGTACTTGCGAGATCTTACCGATGTTCTTGTTCCCAGGTAGATGACCTCCGGTGCCGGTTTTCGCGCCCTGCCCGCCTTTAAAGTGAAACGCTTGCACTTGCTTAAGCAGAGATTCTTGGTAACCAAACTTGGCACTGGCTAGCTCATAAAAATAGCGCGTATTTGCCGCTTGCTCCTCCGGCAGCATCCCGCCTTCGCCAGAGCAAATCCCCGTTCCAGCGAGCTCCGCCCCTTTTGCTAGCGCCGTTTTAGCTTCTTCCGACAGCGCGCCGAAGCTCATATCAGACACAAACAGAGGTATATCAAGCACCAAAGGTTTGTCTGCGTTGGGACCAATGACGAGCTGTGTATCAACAGGCGTATCATCCATCAACGGCTTATTGGCCATTTGCGCGACCATCAGTTGTAAATCGTCCCAATGCGGTAAAAGATGTCGCGGCACGCCCATCGATGTCATTGGGCCGTGATGGCCCAGCGATGACAACCCTTCGCGAGCCAACTGATGAATAAACTCCACTGTTGGCTCTTCGACGGTACGCTTCGCTGTTGGCGCAGCATGGGGTTGTACATTAATGGCTGCAACCGTCGCTTCTTGCCCCACTTGCTCTGCGCTAAATTGCTGGTGGGTACCATCACAATAGGGCGCATCTACCGTTTGCTTACACTGGCACAAGTACGCGTCACCGCTGTCTTTGGCGGTAAACGCCTTTGGGGTCATTCCCGTCCCCGCATGAGAGCCGTCACACCAAGGCTGATTAGCCGAGCGGCCGCACGCGCAGAAGTAATACTCTTTGCCTTGCTCTAGAACGACTTTGACGGGTTTGTTATCAGCGATTATCGGGTTGCTCATAGTCATTGCTCATTTTATTGGTAATGACAATTAGCTTAGTAAAAGATAGGGGGACGATGACGCCTATCATCTCGTGATAGTGGCTCGAATGATGACCATCAAGGCAAGGGTTTAGCAGAAATGGATTGGTTGAAGAAAATTAGCCGCTAGCAGGATTGTACTAGCGGCTCACCAGTATTCCGACGGAAAGACATTACGGTTTGGGGTAATACTGCGTTAATACACGATTTAGCTCAGCCAGCAGTTCACTGCACGCTTGCTGATTTTCCGCAGCGGGGTGCGGGCGACTAAACTGACCCACATCATTATCGAAATACAAGCCGCTGACCGATGCAAACCCCGCATCGACGCCAGCTTGCAGCAAGATTTTTGCGCCAATAGAGAGATCTTTCCCCTCCACGCCAAAACCTTGCTTCACCATCTTACTGGCAAGCAAAGAGCCTGGGTTCACCGCGATAAATACCGGTCCTTCAGGATGTTGGTCTGCCATGTAGCGGGTCCACACCGTCAGTGCCAATTTGCTCTGTGCATACGCTTCAAAGTCGTCAGCCAACTGTTTTTGTCCGTTTAGCGCCGCCAGTTCGACGGGAGCCTGAGCGGCAGACGACAAATTGATCACTCGCGTTTCGTTGCTAAACAATCCGCTTAATCCTTGCGTTAGACGAATTGGCGCAAGAATATTGACGACAAAGCGCAGATCCAGACCATTCTCGGCGATAGGCTGCGGGATCTTAAATACACCAGCGTTATTGATCAGCACATCAATCCGCGTTTGCTGACGGTTGATATCAGCGATCATCTGATCAAGCTGAGAAAAATCACTCAGATCGGCTTGATAGGTCTCGATGAGTGCCGCATCACCCCCAGGGTTGTCCGCCGTTAACGTGCCCACCGCTGCCGCCAGTTTGTCGCTACTGCGGCCGTGTAGCAGTACTTTAAATCCGGCTTTAAAATATAACTGTGCCGTTGCTAGCCCGATGCCATCCGTTGCACCGGTGATCAAAACTACTTTTTGCATGCCATTTTCCTTGTTGAGTGTCTTGTGCCGAACAGGGAAACCTTCGCTTACTGGATTGGCACACATAAATTGTTAAGGGTGACACGCGACGCCACCGTGTTCGTTTCTTCTCACCTTACGTCAGTAGATCTTTATGTCAGAGGATATCTATCACGACTTTGCCCATGCCTTGTCCACTGGCTAAGCGTTCATGCGCCGCGCCAACGCGTTCAAGCGAGTAATGGTTCTCGTCAAGTACCGGCTTCATGCCGCCTGACTCACAGATCTTGGTCAATTCCGCCAAAATAGCGCCATGTTGCTCACGTCCGTGGTTGTGAAGCATGGGGATCAACATAAACACCACATGTAATGACAAGCCCTTAAAATGCGCTTGCGTTAAATCAAATTCACCGAGCGCCACTGTCGAGACGACTTGACCATTGAGCTTAGCGGCACTGAATGAGTTCAGCATGTTTGCCCCGCCGACCGAGTCAAAAACCACATCGAAGCCAGCGCCTGAAGTATGCATATCTACATACTCTGCCACAGGTTGGGTTTTGTAATTAATCGGTGTACCGCCAAGTTGTGAGATCAGTGCCAGTTGTGCCTCACCGCCTCCGGTCGAAAAGACCTCTGCACCCAAATACTTGGCGAGTTGCACCGCAATATGTCCTACCCCACCCGAGCCGCCATGCACCAGTACTTTTTGCCCCGCTTGAACATTCGCTCGTTGCAAGCCTTCATAGGCAGTGATCCCGACTAAAGGAATAGCAGCGGCCTCTCGCATACTTAGATTACGCGGTTTTTTGGCAACCAAACGCGCATCTGCCGCGATATATTCCGTTAGGGTGCCAGGTAAGTCAGCCAGTCCGCCGGCACATCCATACACCTCATCGCCCACGGCAAAGTCACTGACATCGGTGCCGACGGCTTCTACCGTCCCAGCGAAATCCATGCCTAACAACGCAGGCGCTGGCGGGGAAAGCGGTAAATCAGGTCCCATTTGGCGGATCATCATATCGACGGTGTTAACACTGGTGGCGGCAATTTTCACTAATACCTGATCGGCCATCACCTGCGGGTTATCTATCTCTGCCAGTTCAAAGAGATCTGGTTCACCAAAATTATTCAGGAGCATCGCTTTCATCGTCATTCCCTCATTACGTCACTTGAACTCACTGTTACACGGCTAGCATGGTTACAGCGGCGTTGTTTAGGTATAGACGTATTGTAATTATTCTTCCTGCATTGATAATAAAGAGATCTGAACTAACAGTTTCAATAAAACGTTAAAAATGAATCTAGAGCACCTTGAACTTTTCGTGCGTTTGGCACACACCCAGAATATAAGCCAAGCTGGTCAACAACTTGGGCTATCGCCCGCCGTTGCCAGTGTCCACTTAAACAAGCTAGAGCAATCATTGGGTGTGCGCTTGATCCACCGCACCACCCGTAAAGTGTCGCTCACCGAAGAAGGACGTACTTTTTTACCGTTCGCCGAAGATGTCTTAGCGAGTGCGGAAAATGCACGCGCAGCAGTCAGCGGAGGCGAGAGTTCCCCGCGCGGCACCTTGCGGATCACCGCACCTGCCTCTTTTGGCCGTATGCATATTGTGCCGGCGTTGGCCGGATTTATGGCCACTTACCCAGAATTACGGCTTGATTTTCGTCTATCTGACAGCATTCTCGATCTCGTTGAAGGCGGTTTTGATATAGCGATCCGCAATGCTGAGTTAAAAGATTCCGGCCTCATCGCACGGAAGTTAGCCAAAGATCGCCGCATTTATGTGCATCTCCTGCCTATTTAGCAACATTTGGCGCACCGAGCCGTCCGGCTGAGCTCGCCTTACATCAGTGCTTAACCTTACATGCAAACGATCATTGGTATTTTGCCGGTCACAGCACAGAGGAGTCGTTCAAACCTAAAGGCCGATTGCGCTTAGATAACGGCGAGGCGATGCGCGATGCTTGCGTGAATGGCTTGGGGATTGCGATGCTTTCAACTTGGACTGCCTACCAACATTTGCTGTCTGGCGAACTGGTCCAAGTGTTAGAGACCCATCCTCTACGTACTGATACCGCAGTATGGGCCTTGTACCCAAGCTCGCGCCAACTCGCGCCCAAAGTACGTGCATTTATTGACTACTTTAGCCACCATTTTGGCGAACAGCCGTATTGGGAAGACGCCTTGATCAAGTAGCCGTTACTGCGATCAAGCGTCGCGCTTAGTTCAGAATACCAAGCGAGACTGACGGCGCATTTTAGTCAGCCAGTCCGTTGGTCATGCACAACATGCATGACATACCTGCATATTCTTCACTAGCCGCATAGAAAAGTTACGACTACACTGCGCGTCCTTTTAACCACTGGACCATAAAGCATGTTTAACCAAACTCTTAGCGCACAACTTTGTCGCATGCTTTTACTCTTGGTGGTGACCTTGGTCGCTGTTCACCATTGCCAGCCTTTGCTGGATGCGTTGGCCGAACAAGCCATGTCGAGTGGTTGCCACTCGATGGAACATCACCATTCACATAACGAGTAAAACAACACCATGAGTATTTTCCGCTTTCCCCTAATGGTATGGCTAGGTATTGGTACCTTGATCATCAGCTTGGGTATTCGCCAATCGTTCGGTATTTTTATGATGCCGATCTCTGAACACTTTACGACCGGGCGTGAATTTTTCAGCCTGACTATCGCCCTGCAAAACCTGCTATTTGGCGCGTTCCAGCCGTTTGTCGGCATGGCGGCCGACCGCTTTGGTGCCAAGCGCATCATCAGTTTTGGTGCGCTGGCTTATGCATTGGGTTTGTATCTAACGTCGATTTCAGACAACGCTTCAATGCTTTACGTGTCACTGGGCATGTTGGTTGGCTTGGGGCTTAGCTCCACCAGTTACGTGATTGTGCTTGGCGCGATTTCAAAAGTGGTGCCGCCACAACACACTGCCAAAGCGTTCGGCTTAACCACAGCTGCAGGCTCATTTGGCATGTTCGCGGTGATCCCCGGCGCGCAATCACTGCTGACTCACTTTGATTGGCAAGCAGCGATGCAAGTCTTTGCCATTGCGTGTTTTGTGATGCTCGGCTTCTCTTTCTTTATGAAGAGCAACAATCCGGCCGCGACCGGTGGGCAAACGTCAATCCCAGAGCAAACCCTGAAGCAGGCGTTGGCGCAAGCCTTTCGTCACAAAGGCTATTGGCTGATCCATTTGGGCTTTTTCGTGTGCGGTTTCCACGTCATGTTTATCGCAACACACTTGCCAAGCTACCTCGCGGATAAAGGCCTACCAGCATCATCCGCCGCGATGGCTCTAGCCTACGTTGGGATCTTCAATATTTTCGGCTCTTACTTCTGGGGCTTGATGGGTGATAACTTCAGTAAACGCCATGTGATGTCGGTGCTTTACATCGTGCGTACTATCGTGATCGCAGGCTTCGTGACGTTGCCGATCACCAATAGCACTGCGGGCATTTTTGGCGCGGCGATCGGTTTTTGCTGGCTTGGCACTGTGCCACTCACCTCGGGTTTAGTGCGTCAGATCTTCGGCGCGCGTTACATGTCGACGCTGTACGGCTTAGTGTTTTTCACCCACCAGATCGGCAGTTTCCTCGGCGCTTGGATGGGTGGTCGCATTTATGACTACTACGGCTCATACGAGCCAATTTGGTGGTCTACCGTGATACTGGCGTTTTTGGCGGCCTTGATCCATTTACCGATCAACGACAAGCCAGTGAATGAGCCTGTCACCGCATAAACCGCGATTACTCGTCGATCGCTCGCGGCAATCAGCGAGTAACAAAACAAGCAATAACAAAAACGAGCAACAAAAAGCCCCGCGATGGTAGCGGGGCGTGATTCTAACTTACGGCGAACAGTTACGGCTTTTTGCTGAGCACCGCATCGATATCTGCTGCGCTGTGACGCTCGGCAAGGTGCTCCCACTCTTCGCCCATGGTGCGATTAACAATTCGACCACGCTGCACGGCGACTCGCTCATCAATCGCTTTGGCCCAACGCATTACATTTGGGTAGCTTTGCACATCAAGAAACTCCGCTGCGTCATAGGCACGACCCAACACCACATTGCCATACCAAGGCCAGGTTGCGATATCAGCAATCGAGTACGTCTCGCCGCCTAAATAGGTATTGTTGGCAAGGCGTTTGTCTAATACATCCAACTGACGCTTCGCTTCCATGGTGAAACGGTTGATGGGGTATTCAAACTTCTCTGGCGCATACGCATAAAAGTGACCAAAACCGCCACCAAGATACGGTGCTGAGCCTTGCAACCAAAAGAGCCAGTTCATCACTTCGGTGCGCGCGGCCAGTTCGGTTGGCAAGAAATGACCAAATTTCTCTGCCAAATAGAGCAAAATATTACCGGATTCAAACACATTGATCGGTGTATCTCCGCTGCGATCCACCAGCGCTGGAATTTTAGAGTTAGGATTGACCGCAACAAAGCCGGAGCCAAACTGATCGCCTTCGCCAATGCGGATCAAATACGCATCGTATTCGGCCTCTTTCACCCCAGCGGCGAGCAACTCTTCGAGCATGATCGTCACTTTCTGACCATTCGGCGTCCCCATGGAGTACACCTGCAACGGATGAGCGCCGACCGGTAATGCCTGCTCGTGTCTCGCACCAGAATCAGGACGATTGATACTCGCCCACGCGCCGCCATTGTCGCTATCGTTTTGCCACACTGTCGGTGGGATATATTGGTTTGCCATCTTTACTTATCTCCATGTAAGTGAAGTGAGTTGCCTCTGTATAACCTGGCCTTAGCGCGTCGGCTTTTCAAGGGTTTCATTGCAGTATTTGGCTATATGTTATTGCCTACCCCTTCGACAAACCATATCGATTGGATTAGCGTTGAGGCGGCTGGGTACTTTGCTCTGCCTTCAAGCTGAAGTCTGCCAGATCGTACTTACGCACCACCGTACTGTCGGCATGACTCTGCATCACAATCACCGTATTTTCAGCGGCAACCACCGATGTATCAATTAGGCGCTGTGGCCCCTGATAGACTTGGGTATAGCTGCTACCATCAGGGCGGACAAAGGCAAGCGTGTGGTCATCATCGGCAGACAATATCCCATCGTTATTGGTATCGGCTTGGATTGATTCCACAATAAACGCCGCCGTATGGTTTTTCGTCTCAAACGCGGGCTTGATTTCTACGGGTCTGAACGAGCTAACCAGATACTCGTTAGTGTCGAAAACCCAGCTTGGCGTCATATCAACGCCGACCCAAAACACCACATTACGTGTCTGATTTGCAAAGTACTTGCTGACGTTTAAGTTTGATTCAGCCTCAGTAACCAAACGTGACCAGTGTACGTTGTGCCCGTTGACCTCACGCAATTCGCCCACTTTCATCGTGGTGGCAATGTTCTCGGCGGTGTTCGTATCTACCGCGACCGATTGCGCAGGATTGCCGCGCGTAACTCCTAACAGCAAGTAAATGCCGAGTACCACGACGCCGATAAATACCAGCATGATACTGACTGCGTTGAACCGGTTTACCGAACGAAAGAAGCGATTGTTTTCCATAGCCTTGCCTTATTTGTCTAAATTTGACCTCATTAGACACATTTCAGGCACGACCGAAAAGCGGTTTCATCGCCAACATAAGGGTTTGAGAAACATCTCCCAACGGGATGTAACACTGCAAAAAGCGAAAAATTGTTGCGACACAGGTTTACAGTGTAAATAGACGAAATGCCTAATTTACGTGCAGCAGAACGCAATTAATGCATAAAAAGACAGGCTAAAAAATAGGAAAAGGACACTGAACGCGCGTTCTTACGCGAAAACAACACACAGAAGCGTAACGCAGCCACAGGGTTCTGCGTTACGCTATCACATTATCAATTGCGCTATTTATCGCCGCTGACCAGATGTGCTTTGGTCGCCATGTTGCCTTCCGAATCCACCACGGTAAACTCGACGGTTTCCGCATGGTTGTCATCGACATAGACATAAGCGCGGCCATATTTGTCGGTCACAAATTCTTCATCGCCGGTTTTGTCTGTGGTGATCACGGCCTCTGGCACTAGCTCACCATTGTGCATTACTTTGACCCATGCACCATCGGCCTCCGCCATGATCTCAACGTCGAGTCCGTCGTGCGCCGATACCGCAAATGCAAACGCGCCCAAAATCAGGGTGAGAAATACCTTCTTAAACACCATATCGTTCTCCTTTTACTTCAAACTGAAAAACATCAAAGCCCGACATTGAGTGTTTGAGTTTTTAGCGATCTTCGCGCGTATCATTATTAATAATCGAATCATTAACAAACCAACGTAATTCTCACACTTACTGCGATTTATGCGGCGGATTTCCTTTGGCACACCTGTACGTGGGTGATAGAGCTTGTGCTACTGCCTTGTCGCACAAGCTTCCAGCGAATAGCATCCCCTGAGTTGCGATATGGTTTACCGCACATTTTCAAGTTGTTACTATGCGGGCACCCCTGAGACGAAGATAATGCTGTTCAGCATGCCTTGGGGCAGCATTAACTAACTGCACCAGTTATTCATTACAGCGCCCAACGGTAGCGCGATAAGTGACTGACTAAGCAAATATTTATCCGTGGTGAGTCTCAGTAACCGACCACCATTTCGTTTACTATGGCGAACTTTAGTTTAGGAATTGGTTCAAGTTTCAGCTTGCACGACAACACTATGAACAACACAACCCCGACTTCATCTCCAACCGCGCAAAACATCACGTCTGTCCAATTGGATCAGGTTTGTCTCGATATTCAAGGAAAGCGCGTTTTAGATAACCTTAGCGTTAACGTCCAAACCAAGCGGCTCGGCATTATTGGCCGAAATGGTTCGGGGAAATCGACCTTGTCGCGCGTGCTGTCGGGGCTTATTGAGATCAGTGCGGGCGAGCTTAGCGTGGCAGGCTTTGATCCGTTTCATGATCGCAAATCGGCGATCCGCGAAATTGGCCTGCTGTTTCAAAACCCCGATCATCAGATCATCTTCCCGACCGTGTTGGAAGAAGTGGTGTTTGGCCTGCGCCAATTAGGGCAAAAGAAAGCACAAGCAGAGCAAAACGCCCTCGAAACGCTGACAACTTTCGGCAAAGCGCATTGGCAAGATGTGCATACCTCAGCACTCTCTCAAGGGCAAAAACACTTGGTGTGTTTAATGGCCATTGTGGCGATGAAGCCCAATTTGATCATTCTTGATGAACCGTTCGCGGGGCTCGATATCCCGACCAAAAAACAGCTGCAACGCTACCTTGATACCTTCCCAGGTAGCTTGATTCACATCAGCCATGACCCGAATGATTTAGACAACTATCACCAACTGCTTTGGCTCGAAGGCGGAAAGGTCGCCGCTTTTGGCACTAAAGACGACGTTTTGCCGCAATATCTGGCTGAAATGCACCGCATCGGAGACAGTGATGATATCTCTATCCTCGCCCATTGAAACCCGCGCCCATCACTGGCGAGCAGGGCTTAAACTGGGCGCGCTGTGCGTAACCACCTTGGTGCTGTTTTTCATCAACAACTTGGTTTTCCACAGCCTGTTTTTCTTGTTGGTATTAGCGTTGTATGCCCTGCCCGGTAAAGCCTTTTTTACCTCAGGTTTACGTTATTTAACTGCGGTTTGGCCGTTTATTTTGATCGTCGCCCTGTGGCATGTCTGGACGGATGAAATTGCGTTGGGGCTCACCATCATCCTTAGATTGATGTCTGCGGTGGCGCTGGCCAATTTGGTGACGATGACCACGCGACTGTCCGACATGATTGATGTGGTTCGCTACCTCGCTCATCCATTCACTTATTTAGGGCTCAACACCAAAGCGTTGGAGCTGGCCATCGCCTTGGTGATCCGCATGACGCCGGTGTTAGTCACCAAAGGCCAAAACCTCTCTTGGGCATGGAAAGCCCGCTCAAACCGTCGCTCCGGCTGGCGGATCATTTTACCGTTTACCGTTGTCGCACTTGACGATGCCGACCACGTCGCCGAGGCCCTTAAAGCCCGAGGCGGCACTATGAATTTGGAGAACGATTAACATGGAAAAGAATGTTGCCTACACCGCGCTTTTCGCTGCGCTGATCGCCGCACTGGGTATGGTGCCTAAAATCACCCTCGCGTTTGGGGTGCCTATTACGGCACAAAGCCTTGGGGTCATGCTGTGTGGTACGATTTTGGGCGCGAAACGCGGCGGGTTAGCCGTGTTGTTGTTCTTGTTGCTCGTGGCGTTAGGCTTACCGCTGCTTTCTGGCGGCAGTGGTGGCTTGGGTGCCTTTACCACCGCATCGGCAGGCTTTTTATTTGGCTGGCCGGTTGCCGCGTTTGTCACTGGTTTGATTGTCGAAAAATGGCGTCGTGGCTCTCTTGCTGTCATCGCTGCCGTCGCTTCAGTCATTGGTGGCATTGTGGTGATGTACCTGTTCGGTATCACCGGCATGGCGATCGTCCTAAAGAAAACCTTCTTGGAGTCGGCTGCACTGGTCGCCGCCTTTGTGCCGGGCGACATAGTCAAAGCCATTATTGCCGGTGTGCTCACCTCTGCTATTGCGAAGGCACGCCCTGCAAGCCTGTTATCCCGAGCGTAACCAATTAGCCATTGCCGCGAGAAACGTCATGAATATCTTAATTTATACCGATAACGTCTCAGCCAACCATATTCTTTATTATGCGCTGGGCAAACTTCGCGGAAAAAATAGCGTTTATTTTGTCAATGCCAACGAGATTTTGGGCGGTGCGCTGTCGGAGAAAATCGATCTGTTCGTGATGCCCGGTGGCGCCAGTCGTTACAAATCGGCCAAGCTCAACGGTGAGGCCAATCAGTTGATCAAACAATACGTTGCGAATGGCGGACGTTACTTGGGCATTTGCGCGGGCGGCTACATGGGGTGTGAAACCACCTACTGGGCCAAGGGTGAGCCGTTCGAAATTGTCGCGCACAACGAGCTGCGTTTCTTCCCCGGTGACGCGGTTGGCCCTATCGAAGCGTATGGCCGTGGCGACAATTTCAATGGCACCAATGCCCATATCGTCACTTTGGATGTGGAGGGAACAAGGGTTCCTTCGCTCTATCTCGGAGGCTGTATCTTTCAGCCTAAAGCCATCAGTGGTTACAACGTGTTAGCCACGTTCAGTGACCTACCGGGGCAACCCGCCGCCATCGTGAGTGGTCAGTACGGTAAAGGCCGTTGGCTGCTTTCCTCGACGCATCCCGAGTACGATCAAGAAGCCTTGGAATTGCTTAACTTCAATGTAGTCGGTAACGATTACCAGCACTATGCCGATATCGACAACATTGCCTCGCTCGACTTGCGTTTGTTCGATCGTTTAATCAAAGATCTGGTGGAATAACGCCATTACCTACTGGCGCGCTGCTGCGCGCCTATTATCGACAGTTAACTAGCAACAGTTATCCCGCAGCGCTAAACGGGCTTCGTGGTTAGTTTTGATGCTCACTAAGCTTGAAATCGACCGTATAGCTTTGCGCTATCACCTCTAAACTGCCATTTTCGTTGAAGTTGAAACGAAAATGCGTAAAGGCATCTTCTTCGACGATAAGTTTTGCGCGAACATGCTGATCTAGCCAGTGCGAGTTTTGGATCTGATAACAGCGATCGTCATGTTCATCTTGCTGTAACGCCACCAGCCCCTGCCAACGAAACGCCTCACAGTCATGAAACACAATCACCACGCAGATCTCTTGCCAATCGACATACTCTACGCGCAGCGTGCCGCTCTTTTGCGATATCACCGGATACTGTGCATCTGCCACCGAAAAGGGCGTTTCAAGCTCGACAAGCTGCTCTGGCGCGGGCGCGGTGGTTAATTCAATTGGCCATTCACTCTCTTGTACTGGCGCATCAACCCGAGCCCGTTTCAACTTCCGCGCTCGTTTTTCGTCGCTATTCCACACCGCAATCGCCTCGGCGATCATCGTTTGGTATTCTGCTCGCAGTTTGCGCTTATCAAATCGCGACTGGCGATTGGCCAAGCCGGGCGTGCTGTAGTGGATACTTTTGGCCAGCTCATCAATCACACTAGGTCCTTCGCGGCGATAGTTCAGCGCTTCCTCTCGGGTTAACCGCACCGCAAAACTGTACGTTGCGTAGCTATAGTCACAGCGCGCGCTAAGAAAATATTGCCCATGGTGCTTTAAGAAATGCCAAAGGCCCGGCGCTTCATCTATCACTTCCATTTAAACTCCTCTTGTCGCAATGACTCTTTTCCGTGTTATATCAGCTAACTGGCGAGCAAAGCGTTAAACAGTGCTTACCGGGATCCGCTCAAACTTATCAGCGCCGAAAACCGCATCGGCCGGTGATGGATTGAGGTGGATATAACCGATATAGCAATCACAACTGTGATTAGGGCACGTGAAATCAGGCTGAAGCAACGCATGGAGATCGCGTTGATAAAGATTGCCCAAGCGCTGTTTAACAAAATGACAAGGCGACACATTACCTTCGCCATCAACTGAAATCGCCGTCACCGCCGAGTGGCACGGTTGACCTTGGCTTTGATGGCTCGCCAACTCAATATCAAACCATGGATCTATCTCGCGATAATGCGCGATGTCTGCTTCACGGTAGGCGATCGGTTGATCGTTTTCATCTTTAAACGCATTCACCCACAAATAAACATGCTGCGGCAGTTGCTCTCGAAGCGCCGTGGCTAAAGGCTTGTGTTCAATACTGCCGACAATACCCACGGTGTAGCGTACACCCATTGCGTCCAGCTGCGCGGTTTTAGCAACGAATGCAGTCAGTGCGATCTGCGAAGGGTGAAACGTCGTCCATAGACTCAAAACGTCACGATTTGCTTGAGCTAACCACGCCGTTGCCACGCTGAGATTGGTTTGAACCACCACTTTTCTTACATGCGGCATATGGGATAAACGCACCAACGCCTCGCGATACCACGAACGCACCAGCACTTCGCCCCACGGGGTGATCAGGATGCGAAACTCATCGCGCCCTTCTCTCGAGGCCACCCAATCGCAAAACCGCTCGATAGCCGCTTTATCGGCGTGGCGAGTATTGGCATCGTCGACCGTTTTGGCGAACGGGCAATAGTCGCAATCGTAGTTACAACTGGCGAGCGGACCGCGATAAGTGAGATCAATCAGCATGGGTTACAGCAGCTCGTAGTCACGCATCGCCGCGCGCACAGTACTTGAGGTAAACCACGGGCCAATACTGTCAGCGCGTTCAAAACCTTCTGCGGTTAGCAGCATCTGTCCGCTTTGAATAAACGCAAGCTGATTCTCTAGCAGCAGGCTTAGTTCAGGAAACGCCGTAAAGCAATCGTGCCCAAAACGTTGTTGATACCCGAGCAACGACAAGCCGTCGGCGATCAGCAGTGATTGGATCACAAAGCGGCGTTGTTGCTCGTTGGCATTCAGCGCAATACCGTAGTGAGCATAAGAAAAATCGTTGTGGGTTTGCTCGTTGTAGTGCTCAATAATCGCTTTGACGCCATGACGCCCCACCGCATACTCTGACGAATAATGCAGGCTTTGGGTGTAAGAACGAGCGCCCGCCCCTAGCCCTAGCATGCCATCTTGTTGGCACGAATAGAGCGGCATGTCGGGCGTGTTCACATCGCAACGCCGGAACATTCGCAAAGAGACTTGCTCGTAACCTTGGCTAAGCAAATAGTCGCGTCCCGCGCGATACAAGATAACGCGGTCGACATCGCCCAAATCGGTCACGGCCTTCGCCTTTTGTTTGATTTTGCCAAGCCCAGTGGCGTCACGAACATACAAGGGATACAGGTACAACTCTTCCGGCGCGTAGGTAAGCGCCTGTTTTAACGAATCGAGCCACGACGCCACCGTTTGCCCAGCGATGCCGTAAATCAAATCCAGATTCAGCACTGCAGCGCTGTGCTGACGGATAGTGTCGATGGCCGTCAGCACGCCCTGATTTGACTGCGGCCGCGCCAAGTTTTTCACTTCCAGCTCGGTAAACGACTGCACGCCCATACTGATCCGGCTCACCCCACGCACCGCCAGCAACTTCACTTTCTCTGCAGTAATGGTTTCCGGTGAACACTCAATCCCAATTGGGGTTTGCGCGCCTATCCCGGCAAAGTCGGTCAGGGTAAACAAGCGCTCAAGCTGGCGCTCATCAAGAAATGTTGGCGTGCCTCCGCCAATGGCGAAGCGGGCAAACGTGGCGCTATCCACCACAGATCGCAACGCCGTAATTTGACGCTCTAGCGCATCAAGATACCGATCTGGCAATGATGCATCCGGCTTTACCAAGGTAAACAAGTTACAAAAGCCACAACGCATCCGACAAAACGGCACATGCACATACAAAAACAGGGCGTCGCGTTTTTCCTGCTCCCACAATGCGGTCAGAGAGACTTTCTCATCGAGCGGGCGATACGCGGTTTTGTGCGGGTAGGAATAGGCGTACGCTTGGTAAGCGGGGCCGCTGAGCATCTGCTCAAAGCGCTGGCGTTGATCCATCGTGGCTGGCTGGCGCTGCTCTGTTGCTTTAACGTGATCTGTTGCCTTAACTTGCTCCGATGCCGTCACTTGACCTGTTGCTATCATTGGCTCTTTTGCAATCACTGGCGCGCCTCCTGCACGAAATCTGCGTAAGGCACCGTCCAGACCACCTCATGGGCTAGACGATGGCCTTCAAAGCCATCATCGCCGTAACAGGTGCCGTGATCCGAGGTCAAAATAAACAAGGTATCTCGCCGCGTGGCAAAGTAGTCAAACAAGCTGCCCAATTGGCTATCGACATACCGCAGCGCAGCGGCATGAGTCGCCAGTGAATCTTGCCGGGTTGGGTTATTTGTCGCGGCGTCGTCAGCGTAAAAGTAATTCGGCTGATGGATTGCCGAGATATTGATAAACAAAAACGCCACTTCATCGCGCTCGCGCGAGCCTAAAATCGCTTTGGCTTGCTCGATTTGATGTTGGGTCGACTTCGGATCTGTGACGCCCGTTTCTTCACCCCAATAACGGGTTTGAAACAGGCTCGGCAAGGTGCAACCGAGCTCGGTCTGTTGATTGAAAAAACCCACGCCACCAATACAAACAGTGTGATAGCCCGCCTCAGCTAACCCTTCGACAATGGTCGCCTTAGAAAAACATTTGGTTTGCGCGCTGATCGAGCGGCTGCCGTGAAAGTCCACCGCCATCAATCTAGGCGCAAGCGGATCGCTCACCGGGGTGGGGAAAAAACCGGCAAACATAGCGTGATGCGCCGCATAGGTAAAACTGCCCGGCGTATGGCGCGGCTCCCATTGGGAGATAAATCGCGCCAAGTTGGGTAAGCGTCCGGCGGCTAGCTCTTGCTGTGCCACATCAAAACGCAAGGTATCGAGGGTTAGCAAAACAATATCGTGACTGCCAACGATCGCATTCATATCATGTATCATTACTACTACTTCTCATCATTGCAGTGACTTGCCTTTGGTAGCTCGTCTGGCCTTGGTGCTCGATGCGTGGCAGCAAATCACCAAACGCATTCAGTTCCAGCACGTAGCAACCAGCGGGACCGACCAGAATGTCTGCGCCGACACAGCCTGCGCCATCTATTGCCTTTGCGGCGCGCTCAGCGATCGCTCGCGCTTGTGCTAGCCAAATCTCACCCTTCGGGTGAGCCAGAATATCGCCGCGTTGATTACCTAGGTGTAAGTTGGTCATTGGCGATCGGCTACAGCGGGTGACATAGTGCGCGGCCACCCCTTTGATCACTACCATTCGCAAATCAAAGCTGAAACCATTTAATGTCGGTTTGGGCAGCCAGGTTTCGACATACCCTTGTTGCGCCACTATAGCGTCAAACAGAGACTCAATCTGTGCGCGCGCCTGATAAGCTCTAATTTTCAGTGAGTTATAGAACTTTCCTCCCGCGTCTATTTCCAAGCTGGTTCTGGCGATCATCCGCTCGCCATCAGGATGCAGACGCAGCGCCACCACGCCAGAAGCCGACGAGCCAAAACGGGGCTTAATAAACACTTGATAACGCTTTTCACTCAGCATCCATCGGCGCAGCGTTTCAAAGCGGTCTGCAGCGGTGAGCGATTGCGGATATAACGCTGGTACCGCGATCCCCTGCTGAGCAAGCGCCTGTTGGCAATGCCATTTATCGGTCATCGCGATGATGGCCTCGGGGGTGTTGAGATAATTCACCGTCGCCTGCTGCGCTTTCGCTAAGGATTGCAAGGCGCTATCAAGCTCGCCCAGAAAATCGCGAAATCCAGCGAACCAGTGATCTAAACCATAAAAATGGCCGCGATCTTCACTCAAGTTGTGATACTGCGAAGCGCTGCGACACAGTAAGGCTTTCTCGACGTCGAAGTTTTCACCGGCGGAGTCGATTTTTATTTGCCATTGTTTGATTTGCTGGGGGTTTATTTGCTGCGGTTTGATTTGGCACTGTTCTGCTCGACACCGCAGGTTAAAACCATCTTGAGCAGCGTTCCTCACATCGCAAGGTGATATGAACGGCAAGAGGCGCTGGTGCAGCAGCGCCCTTAGATCTGGCGTGGTGAGCAATTCGATATAGCTCATCACCACTAACGGTTCACCGATCGGCACGGCATCTGCAAAATAGTCGTGCCGACGATTCTCTGGATTACAGATTAATATCCAGAGCCTAACTGGCGCTTGCATTACTCAGACACAGACACGTAGCGATCATCTGGATCATCGCCGCTGTCTTGCTCTGACACATCGATGGTTAAACCGGTTTGCTGCAATGTCGCCACCATCTCATCGGACAGATAGTTTTGCGACACATCGAGGGTTTTGCCTTGAAGCTTATCTTGATAAGTAATGATCTCGGCCGCGCTGTCATCAGCCAAGACTCCCATCGACATATCAAGGGTATGGAGCTGCGCCAAAATGTCGCTTCTTAGTGCGGCTTTTAAGATGTCATCTTGGATCAAACTGTTTTTGATCCCCAGATAGGTCAGCTTAGGAAAGTGCGCGGCAGAAAGCAGCGGCAAGACGTCGCTAATGTTGCCATCCCAGCCATAATCATCTGAGCCCAGCCACACTTCCAAATGCTCTAGCGCAGGAAAACTCGCTTTAGCCAGTTGGTCCAGGATAGCCGCCTCTAAACCGCCGGTTTGGATCACCAGTTTCTTCAGATTGGCATGACTGATGGTATCGCCCAGCTTTAGCTCCAAGCCACCACGGATGGTCAGCTCTTCCAGCTCTGGGTAAGCGCCCCACAGCAGTTCATAATTGCCTTGGACAATCCAAGAGATCTCATTCTCTTCGTAGGTCATCTCACCAATAAAGATTGCTTTTAAGCTCGGAAAGCTCGCCGCATGCTTGATCAGAAAATCGAGGTACTCTTGGCTATCCGCTTCATAAGCTTCTTCCCACTCACCAATCACGATCGCTTTGATTTGCGCAGCGCGGGGGTCGTAACGCATTTTTTCTAGCAAAGCCAGTAGCGTTACCTCACTGTCGAAATCCACCGATACGCGAAGCGCCGCATCGCTATTTTGGATCCCTTTTTCTTCGTCATACTGCTCGATAGGCAGACCGTAAAAATGCTCAATATGGCTTGAAATTGTCATGTCTCGATCCTTGGTTAGATGGCACGCGCAAATGCGCTTATCATCGGCGTAAAATCCCCCCTACTCTAGCAGTTCCGTCAGTTCTGCGAATCATCTCTAACATTCTTTTTATCAATGCCCCGGCGCTTCACGTCTTACGGTTGTTGTTGGTTATCCCCTTGCCTTTTTCTTGGTGATCTTGCTCAGTCTATTTCGCCGTTTTGTTTGCAGTTTGCGCGGTTCGACTTTCCATTTTTAGTTATTGGCATATGCCAATAACTTTTCTATACTGCGGCCAATTTCCTGTAACGATGTCACTCACCATGGTTAGACCAAAAAAAGATCGTCACATCTGTGGCTGCGCGCCCTTTCACTGTTTTAAACCCAACGGGATCCCGCTCGGGGAGTTAGACCAAGTTAGCCTGCTGCCTGACGAGTTAGAAGCGCTGCGCCTTGCTGATGTCGAAGGGCTAAGCCAGCTTGATGCCGCCGCGCAGATGAATATTTCCCGCCAGACCTTTGGCAATATTGTTAAGCAGGCGCGACATAAAGTGGCTCTGTGCCTAGTGCAAGGGCAAGCACTGATGCTAAACACCTCCGCCCAAGAGAAACCAACTCAGGAGAACACACAATGAAAATGGTGATGCCTTATCAAAACGGTGCCATTGCCGGCCATTTTTCTAAATCCGCGCAATACCTTTTCCTGAATGGTGACGCGCAGACGGTGATCGACAATCCGGCCGGTACCGGCGGCTTGTGCAGTGGAAAAAAACAGTTGCTACAACTGTTTCAAGACGCTGAAATCGAGGCCGTAGTGGTGCGAAACATTGGCCAAAACATGATGCAAAGTTTGTTCGCCGCCAATATTCGCGTTTTTCGCCTCAAAGAGCGCATGGTGGCGCCGACAGCAGTGACGCTAGATAAACTGGAAGAGCTCACTTGCGTGTCACAAGGTCGACCGTCAAAGCAAGTGAATAAGGCGATGAAGCAGCCCATTCAAAAGAGCCGCCAAACTGTTTCACGATTAAGCCCAAAAGATGCGTCGGCACGGCAGTCTTCTCCGTTGCTTTCTACATCAATGCGAACAACGCCTTTGCGAGCTGCAGCGCCGCTATCTGGACTAAACTCTGCTAAGGGTGCAATGCGGAAAACAACGCCAGTTACTTCGTTCACCAAAACGGCGTCACACTCAGCTCCATCAGCGCAAACCGCACCGTCGATGCCGATGCAAAAGCCCGGCGCGACAATGACACTAAAGGGATTTAACCTTAATAAACCTGTGAAAAAGGGAGAGCACTAATATGACGACCCTATTGATCACATTTGGCGTTTTCTTGCTCGTCGGTGTTTTGATGGCAGTCGGCGTCATCTTCGGACGCAAATCGATCCAAGGCAGTTGTGGTGGGCTTAATCAGGTCGGTGTTGATAAGGTCTGTGATTGCGAAACCACCTGCGATAGCCATCGCCTCTATCAAATTGCCGAGCCGGGCGAGTCGACAAAGCAATAATCACGACGTTTCTCTATCACCGACATATTGAAGGCACACCGACGTGGTGTGCCTTCATATTTGAGCTCTTATTGTAAGCTGGCATCGTCACCTAACGCACATATTTGATGTACGTGATTGCTGCCTAAACTTGTCATGTGTGACTAAAAGTCTCCATTCAACACACCTTGATACCACGCCGCTATATCTGGTGCTGTGAGCCTTTTTGACCAATCGGCATTCTCAAGTGTTGAGGTACCAATGACAACGTAAACCGTACCAGATATATCTGGGCAGGCTAACGCATGTGTTTCACTGCTTTTAGCAAATGGAAATAGCTGAATCTTAGAGCCAAGATCTTCG
Organism: Thaumasiovibrio occultus; assembly: GCA_019703815.1. Classification (GTDB taxonomy): domain Bacteria; phylum Pseudomonadota; class Gammaproteobacteria; order Enterobacterales; family Vibrionaceae; genus Thaumasiovibrio; species Thaumasiovibrio occultus. The sequence continues at coordinate 1,106,196 of AP023053.1, forward strand.
TTTACCCAATTGTACGCCACCTCAAATAGATCTCACGATGAACCGATAAACCACCAGCGGAAATCACCAAACTCTCCATCCTGTGAAGATATATAGTGTTCATACTCCTTGGGGTAAGAAAGTCCATATTGCTCTGCAATGTAATATTCGTCGAACTTCATGATACACATAACCTGAAGGCTCATGTCGCTAGAAAGAGAGTCCAAGCGAAAAAGCCCAGACGCCCACCCGAGTTGTCCTTGTGAAAGCCCGTGTTAGCGTCGATTTACCCCACTCATGAATAGGGTGTTGGTTGTAGATAATCATCCGTCACTTCCATTTCATAAATGGTGTATGATGATTCCAAACATCCCCACATTTTTTCTCTTTCCGTAGCGAATTTCTGGTTACGAAAACGTTTTTCTTCCGCCCAGGCCTGTCGGTCTGGCCATTGCGCATAGCCGACATAAACAAGAGGATCATTGGTGGAATGAAGGCGAGAGCCCTTGCTACCAAACTCTTGGTAAATACCTTTGGTTGTCTCTAACCAATGCTGCCTAAAGGCTTCCGTTTTCCCCGGTTTTACTTTGAACTCATATAACGCGACGAACATGCTCTCTCCGTTGTGAGGATATACCGCTAACCGCGATTTACTAACCACAGCCCAAACCCAACGCAAAGTTAACCACACCCTTGCCGCACGCAGGATTTTCCCGGTTAAATCTCCGAGCGACATCGAAGATTGACTGCGGAATGCCCAATCTTCTACCCAGACAGGCAAGTTCAGCACATGGGTTATTCCCATCAGGAGTTACCGCCAGTGGCAAAAAATGCTAAGGTTCGCCTTTCCCAATTCGTTAAGGCTCTTATGTCCAGTTCTATCTCTTCTCATCTTCCTGTGGGCGTGCGCTTTATGCTGCTCTCAGCGCTTGGTTTTGCCTTAATGTCGGCCTGCGTGAAATACGTGAGCCAACACGGTATCCCCGTTTTTGAAATCGTGGCAGCGCGTGCCTTTGTGTCACTGGTGATCAGCTTCCTTGATGTGAAACGCAAAGGCATTTCGGTGTGGGGACATAATCGAAAACTGCTATTGGCTCGCGGTACCGTCGGCACCTTGGGGTTGATCTGTGTTTACTATGCGCTTACCGTCATTCCGCTCGCTGAAGCGACAGTTCTACAGTATGTCCATCCGGTGTTTACCGCGTTGCTTGCCGTATTTTTCCTTAAAGAGCGTGTTCAGCCGTGGACGACAGTCTGTATTTTGCTGTGTTTACTGGGGGTATTTGCAATGGTGTTCCCGTCACTGTCAGCAACGCGCGTGAGTACCCTGTCACTGCCTGCGGTAGGGATTGCGCTGCTGGGCGCTTTTGGCAGCTCGATTGCCTATGTGATTGTGCGCAAGCTCAGCCAAACTGAAGACAGCTCGGTGATTATCTTCTACTTCCCACTCGTCGCGCTCCCTGTGTCGCTTTTGCTAATGGGTGATAGTTTTGTTATGCCGGATCTTAATGTTTTAGGTATGTTGATTTTGGTCGGGATTTTCACCCAAATAGGCCAATATGGCTTAACGATGGCGATGAAGACCCAAACCGCAGGAACCGCGTCGGCGTATTCTTATGTGCAGATCGTGTTCTCACTGGTACTGGGGATTATTTTCTTCAATGAGCTTCCTCCAGTATGGAGTGTGGCGGGCGGTATGCTGATCATCACGGGCGCATTGATTAATCTGTTCGGGCCAAAACTGATGCGCCGTTTCGCCAGCACGACAAGCTAATCGGCTATCAAGGCGACTGACAATATTGCCCTCGCGACAGCCGTTACTGCGCATAAAAAAACAGCGCTACCGAAAGGTGCGCTGTTTTTTGTATCGTCAATCTTGGGTCACGAGGACAAGCGGTCGGTTCGCAGCTGCTCATACAGCTGACAGCACAACTGATAATTGTGCGCTCTTGCAATACGTTGCGAGAAAAACAGTTGCGGCGCTTCGTAAATCGATAAGCCTACCAGAATAAATAACGCTTCAAGATGACCGGCAAACGCAAGCGTTATGCTCACGATCAGTAGCGAAAATTCAATTGCGAAAATAAGGTACTTGCCCAGATAAAGATGGTGAGCGCCACCCAAAAATAGCCAGTTTAACGCGGCGTAGGTATCGGGGTCTTTAAGCTGTTTACCTTGTAGTTGGTAATACTGCTTTTTAGCGTCACTTGGCAACGCATTCACTTTTTGGCGCAGTTGCTCTTCTTTTTCTTCGAGAACCTCAATCGGTTCAAACCACTTCTTCATGGCACATCATCTCGGATCACTTCCACCAAATCTGGGTTGGTGCAACGACGAATTCTTGCCAAACCCAACTTCCACCCTTTTACTGCACCATATTTAATAATGCACTGCTTGGTATATTCCGAGCAGGTCGGAGTGAAATTGCATTCGGTATTTAGCAACCGACGTGATCCACCACGTTGCTGATAGTGGTGGATCAACTTGAGCGATAGGATCTTAAACAAGACGCGCTTATCGGCCCAGCGTGATGATCGCCGCTTCACGGCTCCAGAACAGCATGTAACGCTTTTTCTCTAGCACTTGGAACACCACTTGCCAGCCATCTTGCGCATGCTTGTTTAGCTCAGCTTCGATTTTTTGTAGCGGAAGGCCACTAGCACCTAAAAAGACCGTACCACAACCACCTTCAGCAATATGCACTACTTTGTATTCAGTAAAACGAGTCATTCTCTTATCCGATTATTTTATAAAGAGCATAAGTGTACAGGAGCATAACAACAGCAACAATAAATAATATTATCATTAGTGATTTTGCTTATCGAAACATCGGCCCTATCTGCTCCACACCAGCCAAAAACTAGACCAAATTATACCCAAGTAACCTCAAGATGCTTGGTTCAGCGAGAATGGCTTGATTATCAGCCGCGGAAGGGGTTTGAAGATTTAGTCGCTCTAAATCAAGAAACCCTGACAAAGACTGGGAGTCAAGGCAACTCGCCCTTCGGGAGCCATTCACAACCCCAATTTCAGCGTCAAACGACTTGGAAATAGCCGACTATTCCACGGCGTCTATTTCCTTGAACTTGGATTTGTGATTCGGCTCTGAACCCTGCACCTTGAAGTCACTTGGGTATAACTTTTCCAGCCACTTTGTTACCATCAGGCCTCTGTTTTGCTCGGACGCTTGCTATGATCCCGTTGGTTTATCACTCCATTTATTCCGAACTGCCGCTACCGCCCGAGCATCGTTATCCGATCCACAAATACCGTTTGCTCTATCAAGCGATCGTTCACCAGCAGCAAAACAATCCACTCTGGCAACGCGGCTTTTCCTTCTTTCAGCCCACGCCACTGGCGATAGATGAGCTCAAGCAAACCCATCACCCCGACTATGTTGATGCGCTAATCAGTGGCTCGCTTCCGGCTGCAAAAATGCGCCGGATCGGTTTTCCTTGGAGTGAGTGTTTGATTACCCGTACCTTGACGTCTGCGGGGGGCACGTGTTTGACCGCAGAACTGGCCATCAAACATGAGATCGCGCTGCATTTAAGTGGCGGCTACCACCATGCACATGCTGATTTCGGCAGTGGATTTTGTCTGTTTAACGATTTAGTGCTGGCAGCAAAGCGTGCGCTGAATCAGCCGGGAATAGATCGGGTGCTGATCATCGATAGCGATGTTCACCACGGCGACGGCACCGCTACCTTGTGCGATGGCAACGACGATATCATCACCCTATCGTTTCATTGCGACAAGAATTTTCCAGCCCGCAAACCCGACTCAGATATTGATATTCCCTTTCCGCGTGAATTAGACAACGTCAGTTTTCTTTCGGCCTTTGAGTCTGTAGTCAGCATGGCGGTTAATTGCTACCAACCGGATTTGATTTTGTATGATGCGGGCGTCGACATTCATTGTGACGACGAACTGGGCTATTTCAATATTTCCACTGAGGCGATATTGCAACGCGATCGCTTTATGTTGCAGCTTGCCAAACAAAAAGCGGTTCCCATTGCGTGTGTGGTCGGTGGCGGCTATCGCAGTCAGCACCAAGATTTGGTGCCCATTCATTTACAGCTATTTCATGCCGCGATGGAAACGCAGAGCGTCGAATAGCCTCTCGTCAAAGCACACAGCAGCAACTATATAAACCAGCGCTTCACCACATTGATAAAAGCGTTGCGATAACCTAATACCCAGCCTGCGCGCGGTAGCCATTTCGGGGTATGAAGCTGGGTTCGCTGATGGCTAAACGCCAAGAAACCTTCTTTGCCGTGATAACGGCCCCAACCTGACGCGCCAACGCCGCCAAAGGGGGCGGAGACCGCGCTGATGTGCATCAAGGTATCATTCACGCACACCCCGCCACTGGTAATATGATTAAGCAGATAACGCGTGGCGTGTTTTTCGCCCGACATAATATACAGCGCAAGCGGTTTAGGATTGTGGTTGATGTAATCAATCGCCGCATCCGTAGAGTGATATTCGATGATCGGCAACAGCGGGCCGAAGATCTCTTCTTGGCATACTCGCATGGCAGGGGTTGGGTTGATGATGAGTTTCGGTAGCATGATCCGAGGGCGAGTGTTTTCTACCTCGCTGGCGGGGCGGATCACGTTGATATTGTCGAGATTGGCCTCATCGCTATTGGCGGCCGGTTTTGGGCTGGCCGTTATCTCGATCACTTTCGCCCCTTTGCTCTTGGCATCGTCGATAAGACTCTGCAGCCTCGAAAAATGCTCGGCATTGATAATCGATGAATAGTGGCTGAGCAGTGCCCCTTGCTCATCAAGCTCACGACAACGCGCAACAAAACGCTGGCAAAACCTGTCGGTCCACGTGCGAGGCAGCATCACATAGTCAGGCGCAATACAGATCTGGCCGGCGTTTAAGGTTTTACCAAAGATAATGGCATCAATCGCTTTATCTAAATCGGCACTTTTATCAACAAATACCGGTGATTTCCCCCCTAATTCTAACGTGGTTGGGGTTAGATTCTTCGCACACGCCTCGGCGACTAATCGCCCGACTTGGGTTGAACCGGTAAACAACAAATGGCCAAACGGCAGCTCGGCAAACGTGCGCGCGACGGCCACATCACCTTCCACCAACGCCACATGATCATTAAAAGGCAGCAACACCTTCGCAAGCACTTTGTTGGTTTGAGGGGTCAGCTCGCTCATTTTGAGCATCACCCGATTGCCTGCTGCCAGTGCCGCCGATAACGGCCCAACCGCGAGGGAGATCGGGAAATTCCAAGGCACCATGATTCCGACAATGCCAACCGGGCGTGATTCTACGTGAACACGTGATGGCCACAACAACAGGCCAGCACGGCGTCGCTGCGGTTTCATCCAGCGGGGAAAATAGGTGAGGTTATGATCGATTTGCTCGACGGCAGAGAGAATATCGCCTAACAGAGAATCGTATTCGCTGCGGTGGCCATAGTCATCCGATAACGCCGCCAGTAGCTCGGTTTGGTGTTTCACCAACTCGCTACGCAATAGGCCAAGAAGACGCTTACGCTCGTTGACTGCGGGCACAGGATCTTTATGGTACTGGCTCTCAAGTCGGTCAAACTTAAAGCGCAGATCGCTGATCGGATGATATGCCAACATTACTCACATTCCTTTGTCAGTGCGTTAGGGCTGTTATCACATGAACAACACAACAGCGTCAATGACTGAGTTGTAACATATTCATAATATCAATGAGTTTATTTTATCTTGTGTGCTTCTCACTGCGCCTCTGCTCGTGCTTAACCTAAAACCCATGATCTAAAAACACTGATCTAAGCACGCGTGATCTGAAAACGATAGCTCGTATCGGCGAGCAATTCAGGTTTGGTGTCTTGCGGGCAAAGGTGGAACTCAATCGTCGGCTCCCAGCCAGACTCTTGCAAGGTTTCCCCTGCCCTAACCGTCACTTGATACCAGCCATTATCGACGTCAATAAACGGTTTGTGCGCGGTCACCACCGTCATAAAGTTAGGCCAACGGCGCAATATCGGCATGGTAAATAGATACAAACGCTGACTGATCACTTGAACCAAGTAACCGGACTGATGGCGCTGTAAATCACTCTGTTTTATTTCGCTATCAAATACCGATGCGGCGTCCAAGGTAAAATAGACGGTATAAGGGTGGTTTTCGATCCCCGCTAACGGCAATATCACACCGTCTCTCACCGCCGTATCACCGCTGTCCGTGGTGGTGAATTCGGTTAACAAATCATAAGAAAGATCGTGGGTTTGCTGGAACTGAGTGAGCAGTTCAATATCAGCCAAAATGAAATAGTCCATTAAATCATTAAGACATTCAGCATACCGCTTGTAACCGAGTGATGAATTCCTTTCCATCGTAACCTCTTGTTATGCACTACTGATTTCAACGCCAAGCTAGAGCTGCGCTTATAACATACATCCTAATCAATATTCACTGGTCGAACTTTGACCAAGATTAAGCCCTTCGTTCAGATTTATTGCGTCCAACCTCCTCCTAATTATGGTGGTAGGACGCAAGAAAGCCCCTTCAAGGGGCTTTGAGCTTAAGCAAACGTACGCAGAACCGTGACATCGCAATCATAAACCTTGTGCAGCGAGAAATTCGGCTCTGGACGCGGTCTGTCATCTTGCGGCTTTGTCACCTTACTGCAGGGCACCTTATCACTATATCGAGGTGTAAACCCCGTTCTCACCTTCCTCGGTCAAGATCATAAAGTCGATGTAGAGCGAAACCACTTCCCCCGCTTCATTCACTCCCCAGAAAGCCGGATAAGTGCCATCCCCCGTGCCCGTGCTGGTGATCACCGCATCGTTGGTCATCGTCATTGACAACAGCTGCGGTTGATAGTCTTGGCACCAACGAGAAAACAGCGACTCTTTCTTGGCATTGGTCAGCGTTAACAGGTTTTCGACATCCACAATCGCCAGATTGCCGGCATCCACACCGTACGCGCCATCGCCGTTTGGTGTACTTGCCGCAAACCAACGCACGGCAGTATCGGTGTCATTTAATCGCACCCGGATCCCGGCGACCCAATCATGGAACGTCACCGCTTCAACTCGATATTCTCCCGGTTTAACGCGTCTTTCCAACGGCTCGAAATCGTAAATGTCGTAGCCAAAGTCCAAAATACCGAGCACCCCACTGGTTACGTGGAGCTTTCCGATCTCGCTAACAACCGTCATTGCAGGATCTAAATCATTCAGCTGAACTTCTCGATCGGCGTGAAACAAGGTGTTCTCATTCAGCTGCAGTACCTCATCGTGTGGCAAGAGCGGCGCGTCAATGTGGCTTAATGCTAGAATATCGGCATGCTTTTCCGGCGCGACCACTGCGTCGTTGGGTGGATAAAACAGTGTCATCACCGATGCTATTCTCCAGTCTTTCTCATCCACCAGCACCAAGTCATACACGTGATACTTAGAGCAATCATCCTCACTCAAGGTCGTGAACACCTGCGCGGTTGTACCGGACTCGCGGCATTCGGTGATCGTCTCCAGCTCAGGATTAAAGGGGGCGGTGCTAGAAAAAGAGTTTTGCGAGCCGCACCCTTCCCCGGCAACAAAATGCATTTGATCAACCTCGGCAATCAGCTCGCGCCAGCGTACGAAATCGAATCCTTCAGCGCCCTCTTCTTCTACATCGAGATCAGTCATCTCCTGCCACTGCTGATACCAATGTTCGATAAACCACAGCACCCGATGCTGGGGATCAGACGCGACTGGCCATATAATTTCGTACACCTTGTTTCTCCTCGGTTTTGCTTCTCACTCGGCGCCTTATTATTGCGCGGGCAGCAACGCGGACAGACAATGAATCTTTGATTTTTCGAAAGATCTCCAAATTATTGAGATCAACAATATTCATTCCAGCATTTTCCGCTAAAAATCGAGGGCATTTAGATCAGTCGCACCACGACAAGGAGTCACTCATGCACGATTTTAACGATCAGTATTATGTCGTACGCGGGCCCAAAGGCGTCGACCCAGTAACCCTTTACTTACGCCAAACGGATCGAAGCTGGTTACTTTCCCCCGGTGACGAAGAGCTTGCGTTAGGCGGAGAGCCCCTGTTTTTAGAAGATGCATTCCGTGAAGAGTTCATCGCTGCCGGTATCAACAATGTGCCAGAAAAAGCGCATTTGCATATCGGTAACCTTGTGGTGAACAAAGACATTTTCATGGATTTGGTCGATTTCGAAATCCGCTATTTTCAGCTTTTTCCCACCGTGATCGTCGACAATGAAGACAAATTCCATGAAGGTTACTGGTATTTAAACTGTTACGATCGCTTGCCTGCGTTAGACTATGCCAACAGTGACATCGACGACTTTGACCCAGGCGACGAACGCCATGATTTCAAACGCTACTGTTTAAGCGAACCGGTAATGAACGCGCTTGATGAGGAAGAACGTCTGATATTTCGCGCCTACGGCCCTGATCGAGCTGAAATATTCGTCCACCAAAAAATCGTTGATATCTTCAACGCTCATAACGTTGATACGGTGACGTTTTATAAACTCTCAGAATACGAATTCGGCTGCGAATACTGAAAACCATGTTATTTGGGGTGATCTCACTGTGAGACATTTCAGGACGAGACTGCTTTGCAAAAGTGAGCGAGCAAGGCTTTGAGCAACGCTGGCAAGCCAACCTCGCGGCATTGGCGATTGACTCACTTCCCTAGAGAAAGCGCAGATCAAATGGGCCGATAATAAGAATTGAGAAAACGAGTGAATGCCGCTCGCATTCACTCAGGCGAGGCATCAGTGACCTGACACGTTTGAGAAAACGTTGATCACAAACACGCCACTGACAATCAGCGCCAAACCAAAAATGGCCGGTAAATCGAGTTTTTGTTTAAACAACACCGCGCCGACAATAGAAATCAGCACCACGCCCAATCCCGACCAAATCGCGTACGCAATGCCTACCGGGATGGTTTTTAGAACCAGAGAGAGAAAATAGAACGCCACACTGTAACCTATCACCACCACAATGCTTGGCATCAGATTGGAAAAACCTTGTGACGCTTTCAGCGCGCCCGTCGCGATCACCTCAGCAATAATCGCAATAGTCAGATAGAGATAGCCCATAGTCCGTCCTTGGTTGGCAATATCATCGGAAAATTATGCATTGATTGTGTGCAAAATCAGGCATATCTAATCACAAGACACCGATGAAAACTATGAACTAACTCAATAACTGCGCTGACCTGATCACGCCTTATTTTTGTTTCACCGGCCCTTGCGCAAACTGCGGTAAACCATCGGCAATGTCATTCCAAGGCGCTTTTGAGGCAACGAAAATATGAAAGCTCGGCGCATGCGTTGGGGGGCTATCAAGAATGCCAAGGCGGATATTGTGCTTGTGCGTTTTGAGCTTGCGAGAAAACAGGCTTGAGCCACAACACTGACAAAAAGCCAGTTCGGTATCCTCACTTTTGCGATAAACCGCAACGAACTCTTCACCAGCGGTAAAACGGAACTTGTCCGAACTTAGCCCGCCCACCGAGGAGTAATCAGCGCCGGTAAATTTGCGGCATTCTGAACAATGACAGTTACCCATGTATTCAAAATCATCCGGCACTTCAATCTGCACTTTGCGACAAAGACACGATCCTTTTAGCATTGTCATTTCACTTCCTTCCTGTGCTGTATTTATTTGTTATTTGGTTTAGCGCGCTTCGATGGCGAGCACGCTATTTGCCACCCGCAATATCAATGAACGAACCCGTCACATAAGACGCTGCGTCTGAAAGCAACCACGCGATCGCTTCAGCCACTTCCTGCGCGGTGCCACCTCGCTGCAACGGAATGTGCGGCGCAAGACGAACAACACGTGCTCTTGCTCGAACCGCTATTAATAAACCACCTTCAGCCATTGCTTACTCTCGAATATCTGTTCGATTTCATCCCATAGCGTCGCACCAATACTTGCTTTCGCTTCTCGCAATCTTATCTTAATGCGAGATTGATTACTGGGGTGACACGTTGTGAGCAAGCACTCCAACCACTGAACGGTTGCCTGATAGCCCAAGGCCGCGCGGCACTGGCTGGCACCTAGCAGCTCTAGGGTATAAGGCAACACCTCAGGCCAAAACAAATAATCATTTAACGCATCCAGATTGCCATTCCACTCGCCGCCCACCGAGCGCACAAAGCCCTCATTAAGTGCCTCAATAAAATCAGCAAACGTCATTACCTGAGCGCAATCTATGGTGTATTTCATTTGGGTCATTTGCTTTTCATCGCTGTTGAATGGTTGAATCAAATTATCCGGCTTGCTGCTTTGGCGACGGTATCGAGCCAGCGCTGTCTTTTATTGGCGGTGGTGTTCATCACCGGACCAAAGTAAGTAGCCGATCGGTTTTTAATGCCTGAAAAATCCAAGATGGACCGTTTGAGCTGCCGATAAATCACATTGCCTTTGAAGTACTTATAGATAAATGGCGGGGTATCTAGGGTAATAAACAGCTCTGAACTGCGCCCTGTGAGTAACTTCTTCGGCAAAATAGCCCCTTCGGTGTACTTAAACGCGAAGTTAGGCAAGAAGACTCTATCGACCAAACCTTTAAATTTTGCTGGCACTGTACCCCACCACACGGGCGACACCACCACGATATGCTCGGCCCACAGTACAAGTTCTTGAAACCGCAGTAAGTCAGGCTCTAGTTCGACTTTGCTGTCATAGCCCTGATCTAAACTGATCGCAAAGTGCATGTCACTTAGGTGGAGTTGTTCTACTTCATTGTTTAATGCCGCCGTCAGGGCGTAGTGATCTGCCAAAGACTTGCACAGGCTTTCACTTTTTGGGTTGGCGTTGATGACCAGTACTTTTTTCATTGCAGGTTTATCCTTGTTGAGAAAAGCCCAGTCTACGGTCTCACCTATAGGTCAGAGTCAACCCCTTCCACGCACATCGTGATCGAGGCGCGATATTGCTCGATGCGATCCCGTTGTAATTCGAGTTGCTGAATTTGGCGTTCAACGTCTCGCTGCTTGTCGATCAGAAAGTCCCTGACGGTTTGCCAGTCGAAGTCTTCTTGGCCGTCTTTCAGTTTCACCATCTCTGATAAATGGATGCCGAGAGTTTGGCCTTCTTTGATGATTTTGATTAAGTTGATATTGGTTTCGGTGTACACGCGATACTTCCCCGCACGCGCAACAGTGAGCAAACCTAAAGATTCATAGAGCCGAATAGCTCGTTGCGTTGCCCCTGACAATTCCGATGCTTCTTTGATAAACATGCCCATTTCCTTATCAATAATTCAAGCAGCCCGACTATATCCAAACTATTCCCTGTCTGTTTCCAGACTATTTCCTGCCTATTTCCGGCCGGTCTCCCGACTATCAGCGTCCTGTCGCGCCGTGGGAGGTTACCTTAATTTTGTTGCCTTAACGCCCTGAAAATAGATATACACCGTTAGTAAAAGATAAATTCCCCCCATCACTCGCATTCCAATATCAAAACCGACATGGCGCTCCACATAGCCAAGGAAAGCCAACGCCATTAGCACGATAGCTACGATGAGTACCACTAACAACATTGTGTGACGGCCGCTATAGTTGCGCTCTTTCGCTTCACTTAGCTGCGGTTCAAAGCCCTGTAATATATTGATGAGACCGAGCAAAATAAGGGCAACAATGCCGTGCGGATAATAGATAAGTCCCGCCGAGAGTATAAAAACAGCGGCGCACCAAAGGTTGAGTTTTCGCATTGTCAGGCCTTAATGATGTGGGTTTGTCTCTAGCGAGCAAGACGAACCTTATCAAACCAAAACCTGTGACTTTTAGGATCAGTGAGAAATTGCGAGGCAATGCAATGTATTTTCGATGGAAAAAGAGAACCAAATGGGAAAACAAATACCCAATTGAAAGACTCTCTGCGGGCAAATTGAACTCTCCACAGGCAAGGCAACGATCTTACTGTTGCCAAACGCTAGGGCCTTTAACTAAGTGAACCTTAAGCCCGAGATCAACAAAGTCACCGGTTAACGTGTTGTCTTCGATTTTCCCGTTAAAAGCGCCTAATTCCGATGAGACGAAATTCAGCGTCTCCGCCGTACAGGCACAGCACTCGACGAGCTCCGGTGCCTGAGGCCAGCCTTCAAAGCGTTGCAAGAGTATAGACTCATCGCACTCACCAGCGCGTCCATTGTTGAGCAGCAGTATTTCCATGCCCGATGGCTCGCCGTCAACCACGTCGACATTCGAGTAATAACCGTACATGGAATTCGCCGCCGCAGACGCTGAAAAACACAGTAATAGATAAACAACTCGGATAAACATATTTCAACCATTCCTTAGTCAGTATTCCCTCTACTCGCATGATGATGATTTGAACTGTATCCTGCAACCGGTGGCCCCGCACCACAGTGCGCCACTATCACTAAAGTACACATCGCTCGGCAGCGTAAACTTGCTAAGCACTGCGGCTTTATCGATTCGGTAGGTAAGGGTGCAGAAATACCCCGTCCTATCTTGGCCCCAGCGATAATCGGTCGCAATCGCATTTCCCAAGTCCAACAAATAGCGCAAGATTGGCTCTAGGTTTTGGTATGACGGCTCAGCGGCGTTAGGTGTGCTGGTAATAACGACTTTCATTAATCCTTCATCTCTTTGCGTGTCTATTTCTCTGCGAGCCTATTTCTTTGCGTGCTCATTCCTTTCCAACGCAGCAGATAATAAGGTTCTTTTTCTAGCGCGTTCTTCGCTGTCGACACTAGCGGCATCAGCGATAGACTCTAAACTAAACGTCGGTAGGTGTAGACAGAAGTGTTCGAATACGTTGAATTTTTTCGGCGCTATCTGCAGGGAAAAATCCGTCTATTTGTTGGCATGTTGCGATTTGACGAAGCGCATCAAACAGCGCTTCCTGCCGTTTACGCTGGTTAACCGCAGATTGTTCCGCCTGTAAACGCCTAGCAATATAGGCGTGAGACTTACCCTCAATCTCGCGCTGGAATTGAATACTGTTTACGTAGTCAAACTCCTTCAACAACGTCATGAGCAACTGAGCCGCTTCACTTTCCAAAACTCCAAAATTCGGTATGTCGCTACTGTCTTTGAATTTAAGAATACACAGCGCCACTAACTGCTCAACATTCATATCCAAGCCTCTCGAAATACGTCGCGCTTTTCATTTCCTCTAAGGGTTATGCTGAGCGCTTTTTCCATTCCATTTCCGGCAGGTATAGTCGGGAGTCAATCGACCCATCCCAATCAACCTTAAAGCCCGCTTGTGTTAAACATTCGCAAACGTAGCGCCCCACTTGCTGGCTTTTTTCCGCATCGTTTTTCAGCGCACCAAATGCGATCCTTAAGCCTCGACCATCCAGCGCTCCGGTAACATCTTGCCCATGATAAAAACAGAAACTGTGATAATGCCCTACCGGCGCGTGATGAACGACTTCAGTGACATCCTCAAAACCATCCGACAGGGTGTATCCCGCATTATGCAGCGCGCAAATACCGTCTTCATGCAACTTGTAAAATACAGCGTGAAGACGATCAAAATCGGTCACTTCGGGCCATGTTTTTTCAGCGAGGCGCTTTTGGTCAAACTCAGGCTGAATCGACGCCAACAACATCGCTTCATTGCACTCTTCCTCGATCACATCACAGAGCATTTCACGAATTTCGATAGGATTATAAAATCCCGACCAAACCCAACCTTTGATTAGATCAAGCAGGTATTTTTCTGCTTCATTCATTGCATAGCTCCAATTTACTTCAAATGATCGACTGACTCTAATAGCGATATCACTCACCATGGCTCAATCCTTTGCGCTTCTTCAGCCGTTGTTGGCAAAATCGCTTTACTTTTGGTAAAGCTCTAACGGCAAGCCATCGGGATCTTGAAAAAACGTGAAGGGCTTTCCTGTCAGCTCATCGATGCGGATCGGCTCAACGTCAACGCCCAAACCTTGCAGATAATCGGCCGATGCCGCCACAGATTCGACAACAAACGCCAAATGCCTCAGCCCTCGCGCTTCAGGGTTAGACACGCGCTGAGGAGGAGTTGGAAAAGAAAACAGTTCAATTTGATGACCATTGGGCAGTTCTAAATCCAACTTATACGACTGCCGCTCGGCACGATAGGTTTCGGCGATCACTCTTAAGCCTAAGATCTCGGTGTAAAACGCCTTTGATTTTTGATAGTCAGAGCAAATGATCGCCACATGATGAAAGCCTTCTAAAACCACGCACAAACTCCTAGGGGAAAAGACTGAAACAGACAAATACGAAATGAGCCAAACGAGGCACAGCGTGGTTAATTTATCCCATTTTACGTCCGCGACGATAGATTAAAAATGCGAGTAACGCCGCAAGGAAAACACCCTTGTACCTAACTATGGCTAATCAACTGACGATATTGACGGGTGTAATAAATAACAGCGCCTATATGGAAAAGAGACACCACTCCCCCATAACCGCACACCAGATACGTGCCTAAGTTATCGTGAAGCATGTTGAGAACATGCAAACTCACCAAATAACACACCGATGTTATGGGGAAGACGGGGAAAAGGCTGATCGTTTTACGTATCTCGCTTTTGGTCTTTCGTCGCGCTAGCTCATATCGCAACATGGTTGCCGCACAAGAAAAATAGAGACTAATGAGAGACAACACTAACGCCAGTAAATAGATCAAAGCCCCGCCCTTAAATAACACGTTCCATCGAAACGCGATTGATGGCTATTCACCTTGCCAGATGAGTTCAAGTCTTAGCCCTGATGGCTCATTGAACATCATATGTTGACGAGGCCCACCCGCTAACAACTCAGGCGCAAACTCAATGGTGCACAGCGGATGCGCCTTGATCTTTTGGTACAGCTCAGCCAGTTTGGACTCAGACTCCACCTGTATTGCCAAGTGGTGCAAACCGACATTCTTCTTGCGATCAAATTGCGCCCCGTTAAGGCTTGTATCCACCTGCCACAGGGTTAAACGCAGTTTTCCGTCTGATACTGCCGTTCTTGGATAGGACGGGTCATACCCCGATTCTTGCCAGCCCAGCACCTCAACGAAAAAGTTTTTACTCGCTTCTAAGTTATCTACCGACAACCCAAGATGATTAAGACCGATTGTTTCTGACATCCTCACACTCCTTGTTTTTATGATTGATTTTCGTCCTACCGCCACTTCACTTTGTATGCAGCGCAATGCGCATTTTGGAATCAATCGCTACAGTAACACGAAGCCCGCACTCTCCAATATCAGAACGCAGCCATGATAGTGAAGTGCAGTGACAGAATACGCCAATGATGTGTGGCCGTTCTTAGGGGTGCCCGTCAATACCTGCTATCGACGTTCCCCACCAGGTCCTTTTGATATTCAAACGGTAGTGCGCATCAACTACATGGTGGCTGGCGATTTCTGAAAGGTAAACCCGATTGTCGCCTGAAAACGAAGGTTTGATGTCAGCACTGCAGATAGACGACATTGCAGTAGCTGCATCGCATTCAAAAGCAGATAACGTGAACGTCTCTGTTTGGTATTCAACGTTACCAACGTCATTTGCATGCAGCGTCGAGGCAACGCCATACAGCGCAACGAACAAAACAGAGCCAAACAGTGCTGCTGCGAAGAATGACGCCAGCAGTGCTTTAGAAAGCACGCCACTAGCGGTGTGTGAACCGTAAGACAGCGAGTCGGCGTTCATCGTCGCGGGGTAATTTGATTGCGCCGCCACTCTTTCCGCTTTCAGCCGCTGATGCGATTGGATGTCTTTGGCAATAAATAACGTAGAGAGAGGAAAATACGACGCAAAAAAGAGCAACCAAAACACGGTTTGGTGAATATAAAACGAGCCCGATAAAGCATGAAAACCGATATAGAACATCACCATTAACGACGCAGCAATCAGCCAAGCGAATGTTTTAACCATGCATACTCCTCAGTGATACAACGAATTATCGAACTCAATCACAATCGGCCAAGATACGTTGCGGGTTTCTCAGATGCGTTATTTGGCCTTTCAACATGCCAAGATTACCTGTCATTGCGAATATCGGTGATGCGGGCTATTCGAAGTTATTCCGCCATCATCAAATTCACCCTGTAGCGATTCAAATTCAGTCAGAAATAACACTCATCCATGGCAGCGAAAGCTACTGTTACTCTTGGGATGAACTGATGTATTGGAAGTGCACTCTGACGACGCCATTCAATGCTAAATCTATAAGACGGGCACCGCCGTTTTCAGCGACGGTCATGCGATTGGCTCTTAACGTCGCGACTTGTTGACCGTTAACCAGCAATAACCATGAATGATCACACCCCGCAACGCGCGCCAAATAAGCGCGAGAAGCAATGGCATCAGCGAGTTGTTGGAGGGTTGCCGCTACCGGCAATGCCATATTAAGTGCGTGAGGCGCAGCGCAATCATCGCCCATGGATACACTGTCTCTGGTCAGCTTGATCTTTAGCATAAAAACTCCGATAGAACCGCCGCTCAGAGTCGGCAATTTATGACACGCCGTTGTGATATGACCGCTCGTCAGGACTCATGATGGTGATTTGACCGTCTTTCAGATCACCGATTACGTCTCTACTTCGTGAAAGGCTTCAAAAGCCAAGCTCGCTAAATCACCCGTCAACTCATTGCCTTCTTCATCTTGCAACTTGTAAACAATCTGGTGTTGGCTAATTGATGCGCTGCCTTCTAACCCCAGTAAAATGGTATAAAGCGCATCCGTTAACGAGTCATCCAACAGGTTTTTGACTAGCGATATTTACGCCGGATTCATCCCTGCTTCAATTAACAGCCCTAAGCGTGAGAGTTCTGATTGCTCTGAAAAGTAACCTTCTAGAAGACCGCGCTTTAATTCGACCAACTCATTCACAAACTCTTCAGGTGTTATTGCGTAATCACCTTGCGCCATAATATCTCCAAAACGTGTAATACTTGAGATAAGCTCAGCCTGACATCTCGCCTATTTAAAATGCGGCTTTACTGTGTGCATTTCATAGCAACAAAACCTAATTCGATCGGCAAATACGTTACGTCTTAATCCATAAAAGGTAAAAGTGATATCACTGCGACGGCGAGGATTTGCGAGACAAACCACCAGCCAATACACCGTTGTCCCAAGACTGACGGCTTGAAAACGTTACGGGTTATTGCGCGAACACATCAAGAAATAGCGCTTTGAAAGAGCGGTAGAGTGGCTTGGCATATTTTTCTATTTGCTCTCTTTGCGAGCACGCCTCTGCTCCAAGCGGAATGAGCTCGTCATGATCAAACCATACTATTTCAAAATCCGCGGCAAAATCACCAGCAGGATCATCGCCGTCAATCGCAGGGGCGTTGAGATCTAAGCACATAGGGCCCCACCCATCGTTCCATTGTGCAAACGGTACGTATCCCGCCGCGAATAACGGTCGCCACGCGTTCATCGTATTTTTCAATGGACCAAGAGGATTATCTGAAGGGCAATATGGCATCAATATGTGGTTGCCATCATATTGATGGCTAGGCACTTGCTCTAATAGCTGACAACAAGCTTGAAGATAAGCAGCAAAGTATGGCGGAAAGGCAAAACCGTATTGCGTTTCAATGGCGGCTAAGTCCTCCTTTGAGACATGGCTGGGTATGGCTTTCCAAACCACCCAGCCTTCGGCATTTACCTCGCCATCTCTCATATCGCTGGGCACGCCTTCGCTCACCCCCATGCAGGGATAATCTTCGGCGTAATCTAGAATGATTTGTCTGACTTCATCGACCATTTCACGATCCCTCTTAATGGATGATGGGGTGTTCATATTGTCAAAATGCTAAAAAATACTGCCCTTTGCGAGAGAAGGTTTGCTCCCTGCGGTTTAGTGAACTCAACACGTCGTTTCATTTAGCACTAGAGATATCGGCACAACTCAATTTCGCGGTCTTCAATTAAATTCCCGGTTGGCACAAAGCCACAATTTTCGTAGAAACCTTGTGGGCTGTCTGAGCCCGCGACAACACTCGTGTACAACGCCGATATTCCGAACTCATCAACTAAAGCCGATATCAACAAATCAACAGCAATACGACCATAACCCTTTGACTGCTGTGATTTATCTAACATGAACCGCCAAAGCTCAAATTTACCTGTTACTGTATCTGCGTTTACTAAGATAAAGCCAACCGGCCTGTTAGCGACGTAAATACCCTTGAACCAAGGAAAAGTCATGAAGTTTACTTCAGCCAATGAGATAGCATTGCTATCGACATGGTTTAACTGATTTGATGACACTTCTAACAGGCAAATCTCATAGAAATTGTCGGCATTAATACTTCTGAGTTCGAGCTCCATATCGTCCGTTTCCCTTTGCACTGATAAATAGGCCTTTGTACCACCCTGCCGATGGATAACAATCAGATAATGGGCATCTGTGATACTGACATTTAATCGCGGGCGGTTATAAAAGTAAGCGCCGATTTGAGGCTAAGCCTCACCTTACACTAAAACACTTGTCAGCACGGCACAGACAAGTCCCAGACTCATGATGATGAACTTAATTATTTTCCCGCGCTTCTCATTTTTTTTGCTTGCTTCTGTTCTGCATGAATAGCCGAAAACACCCACCGCAATCAACGCGGTAAACGCCATCTGAATGGTTTCTGCATCGTACTCTTTTGCGAAAAGAAACAATGCTGAAATGTATAAGAACCTTAAGATAGACAGAGCGGATACCCACAGAGCAGCCGCTACCCCAAGGTAAGCCAATACCTGCCAGCAGGATTTCAAAAATTTATGAAAGGACGTTGCTTTACTGCTCATTTTAACGCTATTTCGATGACAACTAAGGAAGTGCCAATTTTACCGCGAGTGTCTTAATGATAGCGAACAATATAGTGAAAATTTAGGCGGTTAGTCTTTAATTGAGCACATAGCGACCAAGCGTTGAACGCTCAATCCCCACAGGTCAACGCACCTGTGATGCTGCTGACATTTACCAGCGTATTATCGTGCACTAAAGGCACCGAGATAGTGCGAGTCCGATCCAACGCAAACGCAACACTTGAGCTGCCGCTATCCAGCGTGATATGCGCCATTGCCGACTTGCACCCACACAGGCCAATATTTTGCTCTAGCGTTAGCGTGAAATCGACCAGCGTTAGGTTGTTGTGATCATAGCTATCGCTACGCTCAACCAGCACGCACTCTGAGAGTGTGTTCTCGACATCGACGACACGACTTTCAGTCTGCTGCGCGAAAGCGGCAAAAGAGACGCAACACAACAACAGTGCGCAGGTTCTCGCCCACATAAGATCCATCCTTAGTTTCTTTATTTTGGTGACCATGAATAGATGCCAATATTCACTTAGCCGCAAAAGAAACTAAACGGGATAGTTTTCGTTTACTTGGTCGAATCTTATTCCAGAGACACGCAAGCGTTGAAATTGCGAGCAAGAACACTTCGCGCTTGAGTGCCCTAACGCTTCGCCACAATTCTCATTTCAACGAGCGCGTTCGCAGGAATAAACTCTGATACCCCAATGGCTGACCACGCTGGATAAGGTTTTTTCACATATTCATCTTTCACTTTTGAAAACACATCGATGTGTTTTTTTAAGTCAATATGGAAGGTCGTCATTTCTAAAATGTCGTCGTACGTTAACCCCGCAGCGTTTAGATAAACACCAAGCTTGTAAAATGCATCATGAAACTGCTCTTCTGGGTTTGTGCTTATTGGCTTGTCCTTACGTGCAGCGGTGACGCCAGACAAATAAACCGTGCCATCCGCGTCGATCACGGGTGAAAAATGCCAATCATCAAAGTAGTGCTTAAATTCCTCAGGCACTATCGCTTTTTTCATCATATCCTCCATGACGTTCATCCACCCATCACAGGCGGCATACTGATACGCTCGACATTCTCGCTTAAAGCCGGAACTTCAAACCAAGACCAGAACAACGCTAACATTTCCGGTGTCATTTCGTACGACTGCCCATTCAACGCCGAGTTGCGCGCCAATGCTCGCTGCTGACATATCTCAAAAGACACGTCGAGGAAATGAACTTCACTTTCGACACCCAGTTTCGACGCCCAATCCGTAAAAGTATCGCGATCCGCTTTGCGCCAGAAACCAAAATCGAAAATAACCGGCACACCGAGAGAAAACAGTTGTAGCGCGGCATCCTTAAATAACGTTTGCAGCGTGGCCAAGCGGGAGTCAAAAACGTCACGATCCATATGCTCGCCATATAAAGGGATCATCCACTCATCAATGGAGAAGCGAAAAGCGCCATGTTGCTCAGCAAGGGCTTTAGAATAGGTCGTTTTACCTGAGCCAATAAAGCCACAGATGAAATAGATTTTGGTCATTGTTCCTCTTTCGTTTGTCGCCAATGGCACCGACCTTTCCATCGCCTAACTACCACTCCATACCATTAATCAAACAAGAAATTGATCAATCGAACTGGGGCGTGTTGACGCCCTCATCGTTTATCGAGTGCTTAGCCACATCAGCAATGACTTTGGCACATTCGACAGGGTTTGATTGTGCGATAAAATGACCGCCGACAACCTCGATGTTTGTGAAGTCTGAGCATAACGACGAAAGGTACTGCACCGAACGCTTAGCAATGAGACGATCGTTACTTGGACTAATGTAAGTTACAGGGCAAGCCACTGTTTTCGTCGGCTTGTCTAAGCGCGCGATGTTCTTGAGGCGCGCTTTCAGCTTGTTTTGATCAGCCTTCTCAAGTGAGCGAAAAACAGGCTCGACGCGCCCAATACCGCCGATCATATTAAAGCCAACCATATAGAGCAGCCATTTAGCGAGAAGGTTGGAGCGCAAAAAGCAAAGGGGAACAAAGGCGGCAAAACGCGAATACAGGGATGGCCTTGAAATAAAGCTCGCTAAAAACACCACGCCTTTGACGCGTTCGCCAAGTAAATGGCAAAGCTCATAAGCGACTCGCCCCGAATATGACTCGCCAACCAGCAAGACTTCCTCGTCCTGATAACGCGCTGCGATTTCTTGCGCTTGTTCGCTGTACGATAACGCGGAAATCGACGAATAAGAGACAACATCAACATCTAACGTCGATGGTAACGCGTTCAGTAGATCAGCGAACAGATCACCAGTTCCATCAAGCCCGGGAAGGAGCACGATTTTCATTTTATATCTTATCCTTGGCTCAGCTGCCCCGATATACGAAGTGGGTTTGATGGCCTCAATTGTACTAATTCAGACCTTACGCTATGCCAAAACAGCACAACTGCGCGGTGAAAACCTAGTCCAAACTGGGTTCAGGTAACACTGGCGGCGTACTGTCCATGTACGTTAAGAAGCTCTGCCACAAGGTGTGCGTTCGCTGTTTGGTCAATTTGGTTTTGCACGAGATCGCCATTACGCCGCGAATCGTTCCATTACGCCACTGCGTATAGACCGAATCACAGTGAGAAGTCATATATGCCTGCCAATCCTGTTGAGCAACCTTAATAGCGGCGACTAATTCTGGATCGTGCGCCTTTTGCTCAAGGCTCATCGCCAGATAGTGATCTAATTGCGTTTGCGCCGATGCTAACTCAATAGCTGCGCATTGGTTTATCTCAATCGTGGTCATCGCATTATTACAATCAACGTGATCTTTCGCCGCAAATGCGCCAAACGACAGACCCGTTAATAAGATAATTAAACCCTTATTCATTCTTTTCTCCGAAGGTATATGACGGATAATATGCTCGCCTTCTATCCTAGACAGGCGCTTAATTGATTGCGGTAAGACAATGCGGAAAAGTGGTTATCACAAATTCCATGTTGCCGACGACATTATATGGATGCCAATATCGCAAAATTTAGCTATGGACGCAGTAGTCGTTTGTTACGCATAATTTCACGCACAGCATCAGCTAAGCCATAGACTAACAATGAGTCTTGAACTCTTGCCGATGGATGGGCAAACATGACTACAGCCTTTCCTTTACTATTTAAAAACCAACTGATTCCCCTACTTGTTTCGTACACTTCCGCTTTATCGAGGCCTGAAGCCCGACGAAAGTCCCACCCTGTACCACAGCACACTGTTATGTCGGGGTTATATAATGAGTATTGCTTTTGTATGTACTCTTTATCTTCATCTACAACTTTGTTGAAACTGGCTTTTATAGTTGTATGACCACCCGGAGATTTTTTGAGGTTCATGGCACAAATTGATCTTAACGTATCCTTTCGATCATCTTCTGAGATATTAGCCAGTTCAGACCAGCTAACATCTTTATCAAATTTCGAAACACACTTGACCCAGCGAGAAATGTTATCCCAAGTCTGCCAACGCGCGCCGTTGCGAATAAACTGCCTGAGGTCCCAACCTCCGCCAGCTTTATCGTTAACTTCCTTAAGAACAAAACAGAGCTTCAGCGGAGAGTTAATATAGTGTTCTTCGGACACTATCCCATCGGCGACAAAGCCTTCTCGCTGACCGCGCCAACAGCTAAATAAGTTGTTTTCTTCATCGTAAATGCTCATCTATCCTCTCTATAGACAACGCTCAATACTGAAAACAATTCTACCTTGTGCGTTCTTCGTAATCCCGCAGCTAAATAGAACGACTCGACGCAAATCACCACAATTTCTGGGCATCTCATAAAGTTATATTGGGCAAGTGAGGAAGAGAGCGACCTGAACGGTCTACATTTCATTACGCGCTGTTGGTGACGTTATTTCAGGACGAGACAGTGCTATTACGAAAAAGGGCTATTACGAAAAAAGGGCATTTTCTGCCCTTTTTGAATATTAACCAGCAAGCGCGTGCGCCAACTATGACGCCACAAACCGTGGCAATTTGTGAGTTGTTATACCGATGTATTCAACGGCGCGAAGATCGGCAATAAGACCCTCTGTACGCGCGATCTGCTGGTAGCAACGACGAAAGAGCTTTCTTAGCGCCGGTTTAATGAATTTGGCGACGTCATCAGGAGCGATGTCTTTCAAATGGCAGAAAATCGCCAAGCCAAACAGTAACTCGGTATCAGACAGGTAGCCACTGCGTTGCGAGCTCCAGCCCTGTGTTCCGCTGCCGGTAAACTGCTGAAAGCTAAAGGCAGTATTGGCTGAGAAAATCCCAAAGCCGAGGAAAACAGCAGTCAGATCGGTAGCAAACTCCCAGTTATCCCAACCGCCCGGTGGTGGCTCAGGCAGACTGTCAGTCAGGTAGTGGCCCAATTCATGGGCAAACGTCGCCACCAAACGCGGCGGGTTCTTCGCTAACACCGGATTGAACGAGATGTTCACTTCGCCATCCTGCTTAAAATAGGTACCGTTAGCAGTGCTAGGCGCTTCTTTGATCAGCAAGGTATGACCAAGATGCGTCTCGGCATCGGCCTCTTGAATACGCAAATTGCACGGCCAGTCACTCATTCCGGCATAGTGTTTGACCTGCGAGAATGTGGCGATCACGGCTTCCGTCGGGGACGAGACTTGTGCGGGGAAATACTGATCGGTAGGCAGTACCAGTTGGGTGTGAGTATAAAAATCGTCGCCACCAAAATACTTCAGCAGCCATTGGTAGGTTTCAATTTGAAACTGGAGATCTTCACCCGCTAAAACGGGTTTTCTTTTAAAAAAACTAAACATAAGTGACTATCGTAACCTTAACTATCACGAAAGGTGATTATACTGCTAAGTCATTGCTATACAGCGACATTTATTCTTGCAATATAAGACTAACGAAGACGGTAATGCTGCTTTATCAGCAAGATTCGCTCATCGTGGTTATGACTTGTACCACCGACAATAAATCCTATTGCATGTGTACCCTCTAGCACGTAAAGTCATTCGCTCTAGCGATTTGTGAACCGCTATTTTTCCGCCTAATTCCTCCCTTAGGCTCACCGATAAAGGAAGTCGCATGCAATTAAATGAAATTGAATTGGAATCTGCTACCGTTCGCCTTATTCCGCTTCGCCTCGAACACAAAGACGCCCTGCTTGACGCCGCCAGCGACGGCAATTTATGGGAGTTGTGGTACACCTCGGTACCGAACCGCGATGCTATTGACGGCTATTTACAACACGCGCTGTCAGATCAAGACAGAGGCGTAGCCCTGCCCTTTACCGTGGTAGAAAAAGCGACGAATAAAATCATTGGAACTACCCGGTTGTTTAATGTCGATCACGCCAACCGTCGCTTGGAAATCGGCCACACTTGGTATGCGCAAAGTTATCATCGTTCGTCGGTCAATACCGAATGTAAACTCCTTCTACTGACTCACGCTTTCGAAAGTTTACACACCATCGCGGTGGAATTTCGCACTCATTGGCATAATCAACAGTCTCGCCAAGCGATTGCACGCTTGGGTGCCAAGCAAGATGGCGTGTTGCGTAACCACCAGATCATGCCTAACGGCTCTTACCGCGATACCGTGGTGTTTTCCATTGTTGAGTCTGAATGGTCAGCGGTAAAAACCAGCTTGCAATACAAACTGACGCGTCGCAGTTAAGCTAGCCCATTACCAGCGCACACAAGTCCAAAGGATCTTTGCCACGCTAACCTGCAAAGATCCAACAACTCATATCCTCCGGCCGCTTACTGAGCGTCTGCATACTGACACACAAATACCCACGCAAAGAACAGCATAAAAATAAGATCGTTCAAACCGTAGATGGTATAGAAACCCCCTGCGAACATATCCAATTCATAGGCCAACGCGATCTTATCGACGGAGAACCAACGCCACCAGCTGATCACATACACCAACTTTTCCACCACAAAGGCTGCAGCTAGCCATTTCAGGTTCGCTTCAATCATTGCAGCGCCAAGAAAAGCCAGTCCCCACACCACGATCATCAATAGGCCAAAGTTCGACATCACTACCGGATCAAGTAGATTGATGGCAGAATTGGTAAATCCCCGCGATAAAATTAACACCCCTGCGAAGTTCATCACTGCCGCCGCAATAAAACCAGTTTTAATCGTACTCGCTTTCATCTCCCCTCCTCATATTGGTACGCACAGAGAGCTCACCATTGATCGGTCACCTCGTTAGCTTAGTGCGTTAACCGAGCGAAAAGGACGACGCTCGCCACTGATGCCAGTTTGAGCCACCCGCATTGCGCTCCAAATTGAACGAAGCAACAACGTTAAGGCGGTGTTTAGAACCATGCCCCAAAGTTTCTGCGTCATGCTTGTACTGCTCTGCGGTAGGTGATGTTCTATCGGCTCATCAAACGCCATATTCAGCCAAGGAGTCGCCATGCCATTCACCCCCGTTCACATGGGCCCGGGTTTAATGTTTAAAGCATTGATGCGCAGCAGTTTTAGCTTGATGATCTTTGGCTGGACGCAAATCGTGATGGATATTCAACCGCTGATCGTAATGATCTCAGGCGAAGGCCATCTTCATGGGTTCTCCCACACTTTTGTTGGTGCCACGCTACTGGCGATTGTTGCAGCATTGACTGGTAAATATTTGGCGCAGTTGGGGCTGTGGATGTTTCGAATGCGACCGTTAATAACGGTGCCAATCGCTTGGTGGGTCGTTTTTCTCAGCGCGTTTATCGGCAGTTACAGTCATGTGCTATTAGATGCCGTCATGCACGGAGATGTGCAGCCCTTTTTTCCAATCACTCTCGATAACCCCTTTTTGCGATGGATTTCGGTCTCAGCGTTGCACAAAGTGTGTCTCTATTCTGGGCTAGTTGGCGCAGGGATTTACTATGCCATGAACTGGAAAAAGCCAGAAACCGACTGGCGCTAATCATTGTTAGCGCATATCGCTCAACAACAGGGGAACCCTTTAAAAAACCGATTTTCTCTCACGCTTTTTCTTTCAAGAGGCTTCCTCCAAGGGATTTGCTTCAAGTGATTTGAGTCAAGAGAGCAGCGCTCTCTCATATCGCCTCCCCAATCTTTACTGTTATGGTAACCGCTTGAAATTTTTCCAAGCGGAGCTGAGATCTTGCACATTCAACGGTTCACCCCACAGCAACTTATCATGCAGCAAGACGCGCTCAACGCCTTGCTCAGCCGAGCATTCAATGCGCCAGTGACGTTCGCACTCAATAGTGAACTGGCGGCGGGGGTTATCGTGCGTAATCAGAGCGACATCATTGGTTGCGGCTTTATGTACCAACGCACCATGCTGCAAGGCGAAAACCGGTTTTTGGCGGCGATCATTGGCGGAATTGCCGTACACCCCAACTATCAAGGCCAAGGTGTAAGTAAAGCCATCATGGCCGCGATTGATGCGCTTGCGGTTGAACAGGGCGCTGATCATGCTTTTTTGTTTGCCTATCAACCGGAGATCTATCACGCTGCGGGCTACCGTCCTCTTAATACACCGATTTACTTTTACGACACGCCGAAACAGTGCTGGGCTGAATTTATTTATCGGGGTGGTATGATAAAGCCGCTAACGGACGCCGAGTTAGCTGCCAGTCCACGGATCGAATTTAATGGCTGCGTCTACTAAGCTAAGTCAATCAAGAACCACACAGGGAGTGCGTGATGTTAGGTATTGAGAACTTTTGGCTATTTGTCATTTCGGGGATCACCCTGAATCTGATCCCCGGGCCCGATTCGCTATTAATCGCAGGACGCGGCGCATCGCAAGGCTTTAAAGCAGGCTCTGTCGCTGCGCTTGGCATCGGTACTGGCACCCTTATTCATATTTTTGCGGCAGCATTAGGCTTATCGGCTATTCTCGCCACCTCAGCCACCGCGTTTACCGTAGTAAAATGGATTGGTGGCGCCTATCTGATTTATATGGCGGTAGGCATGTATCGCGACAGCACTAGTCCTGCCACTGCCAGCATTGCCCCAAAAAGAGCGATGCTCAAACGCATTTATGCAGAGGGCTTTATCACTAACGTGTTCAATCCCAAAGTAGCGATTTTCTTCCTCGCTTTTGTACCGCAATTTATTTCAGCATCTAGCGACAACAAAGCGTTGGCGTTTATCGTCCTCGGTTTAGTGTTCAATATTAATGCGATGATTTGGGCACATATCATTGCTTTTGTATCGTCAACGATCAGCCAAAAATTGAAAGTTAACCAGACCCTGCGCAAAGTCTTGCTGCGTCTCTCGGCGGGTTTGTTTGGCGTATTTGGCCTTCGCTTATTAGTGGCGACACAAAACAGTTAAGCGCGATTTTATCGCCAAACATGTGGGCCATTGGCTCAATATGAAAAGAGGGATCATACGTGACAGCAGTTTACCAAGGCGCTTGCCATTGTGGTTTCGTCACATTTGAGGTGTGCACCGAGATAGATCATGTTCGTGTTTGCAATTGCTCTATTTGCACCACCCGTGGCACCTTAAATTTTCGTGTCACACCAGAGCAAATCGAGATCCACACACCGCTCAACCAGTTGCGCCTGTATCAATGGGGATCAATGACCGCCAAAGACTATTTTTGTCCGCATTGCGGTATCTTGCCATTTCGAAAACCCAGTCAACCGACAGAAAAAGAACGTGCGGCTGGCATCCAACCTTTCGAAGGCTGGGCTATCAATGTACGCTGTATTCAAGGGATAGATATCGAGCGGTTGCCGGTGGTGCAGATTAATGGCGCTGCGCTCTAACACGGCAGCGAAAAGAAAGGCAAACCACAGCAACCATCAGCTGCTGTGGTAATACGATCAGTGTTTGCGAACACCTTTGCGCACTAAATCTTGACCGGTTTGGAAGACTTCCTCGGTTACCCAACGCGACAACAGCAGTTGATGTTTGTCGTCCAGCACCGCAACAAATCGACGACCGTCCACATTGCTGGTTGCCATCGCCACACCTGCCGCATTTTGCAGACCAAAACCACCCTTCTCAACCGCCAGTAGGAATTGCTCCAGATCAGCCAAGTTGTCGATAATGCTAGGATCATTGTTCATGGGAACTTCTCTTTCTCTTTGATGGGTATTTCAAATTTCGCCGCTCATGCCAATACGCTAAGGCAAGCTCACTCGCTCAGCGAAAACCACTGGGCGCTGAGTATAGCTTAACTTACCCTGTGATTGACAATCTTGTGAAGGGCGCTCTTGTGAAGGGCACTTTTGTGAAGGGCACTTTGCAAATAGCAACTTCGCAACGGCGGCGCAGGTAATTGATAGCTTGAAAAATAAAGAAAGAGAGTTCGCTCGCATCCTCGCTTTCGCAAGGCTTTCAGCGTTTTAACCCCTTATCGTTTGCCAGTAGGCTATCACGGTAATTTCCGACTGCTGCGTGACTTATGGAACCGTCATTAATCCTCGCCATTGTAGATACGATTGAAGCTAAACTGCCGACCCTAATGTCGATTGACGAACTCGCGGCGGAATGTGGCTTCAGCCGATCTTACATTCAACATCAATTTAAAGCCGCCACAGGGATGTCGATCAACTACTATCAACGCTGTCGTCTACTCAGCTTGGCAGCGCAGCGTTTGGCGCAAGATGATTCGCGCATTTTAGATGTAGCGATTGAGTTCGGCTTCGAATCTCAAGAAGCGTTCGCCCGGGCGTTTCGCAAATATTCGATGGTGCCGCCTTCGCGACTAAAACAGCAATTGATGTGGGCGGAGCGTCTCTCGTTGCGGCGTTTAGATCACCACATTCTTAGCCAGTTGATCCGGCTAAATGGTCAACCTATCACGGTAGAACACGTGCCCGCTCAACGTTGGGGCTGCTACACGTTTTCGG
Source organism: Thaumasiovibrio occultus (assembly GCA_019703815.1). GTDB lineage: Bacteria > Pseudomonadota > Gammaproteobacteria > Enterobacterales > Vibrionaceae > Thaumasiovibrio > Thaumasiovibrio occultus. The sequence continues at coordinate 1,134,789 of AP023053.1, forward strand.
TCGATTCCTCCTCGCGCAACGCCGATATTACACGTCAATCAATCGATAACGCCTTTGATCAGCTATTTGCCGAGCCGTTTGCCCAAACGCTCGACTTAAGCCATGTTGAGCTCATCGAGTTCAATGAACATTATCAATTTGCCAGCAGCACTTTTCCGCTGTCTATTGGCGTTTTGCTCAAAGAAGATGATGCAATCCCGGCTGGCTTGTTAGAGCTCCGTTTGCCCGCGTCAACGCGCATTACCATCACTCTGCCCGATCCCAGCTTTGTCCCTGCCGTATTTTTCAATGTGTTTAACCGCGCGACAAAAAAGCACGGGCTCTATTTTTCAGATTTCCCGTCATTTTGGCGCTTTAACCATGCGACCGGTGAGCTGCGTTATCAGTATATTGCCGACTCACTCGACCACATCGAACAAGCCCCTTCATGGCAACGCCTTAGCGCGATTGTTCAGCTTGAGCGCAATTTACATTGCCAAACGTCACATTGGCTCCCGAAAACAAAACGGGCTGGGAGCCGCCGCCTCACCACCTTGCTGAGCCTATTGCAACCCGAGCTATCCTCTTGGCATAGTGACCCCGTCACTGTGATGTTCAACTGCCCTTCATTGACAAAAGAGAGCCAATATCAGTTTTTCGTCGCTGCGGATCGCGCCTTGGCAGATCCCGCGCTTCCTACTATTAACTGCAATGGCGATTACCTGCAAACGCGTTGGTCTGGGGACAACCCATGGCAGCTCGAAAATGCCATCGAAGCCTTCTATTTTCACTTAATGCAGAGCACCCAGTACCACTACCGCGCAGCACCTGAGCTCATTGAAGATCTTCGCGTGGAGCATGGCGTCATTCACTTTACCCTGCTCACCCCTATCGATAGTCAAAAAGGCAGCAAGCCGAGAAAAACCAAACTATCATCCGCGAGATTGGCATCGAAGTGAGTGGGCTAGTGGGTGATTGAACGCAGACGGCAGTGGCGTAAAAAAACCTGTCTGCCCCATTGGAGCAGACAGGCTCTGATCAGCGACACAATTACAAGTAAATGAACTGGATCACTTGGTGGGCTTTCTCTGGGTGAGAAAACTGGATTTGAGCCATAGATGGCATTCCTTGAATCGCGGGGTTATTGGAATAACCAAAGGCTTCTTGTGGCATACCGCCTGGCCCCATAGTGAACTGGTGATTATTATCGGCATCTTGGTAGGCAAAAATCGCGTACTTGCCCACTTCTAACCCATTGATGGTGATCCCATCAGTGGCTTCTTCAACCGAATAACTCTGCACGTGCGCGCTCGGCATGCCCATCAGATCGTCGTTTTCTGCATAGACCATGACCAACACCGGCGCACTGCCTCGTAAGTTTTTCACCTCCACGCTCAGTGGGGCAAGCCCTTGGGCATCGGCCACCACTTCTTCCTTCTGCCCCGGCTTAATAGCGAGGGTTAATACCACCATCGCCACCATCGCAAAACCGCAACCGCCAGCCCAGCGTTTGATCCGTTGGGTTTTGTCTGGCTGCTCACGCACCCATGCCGGGATCCAAATAGACGCTAAGCAAACCAATACGAGCAGGTTGTAGTACGACGCAAACCGGTTGGTAAACAGCAGCGGCGCGGCGAGATAAATCAACACTATGTGCCAAGTAAACACTTGCAGAGAATGGCGGCCAATGTAGCTAAGCGGTTTGATATCGAGCCACGTCGGGCGCAGGTGGATCACAACCGCGACCAAATACGCCCACACTCCCACGTTCAATAGACGAAGCCAGCCCAGTTCCGGCTTATCACCCAACGCATACAGTACGCCGGGATGTATGCCCCACGCTAAAAACGCGCCATGGTGCATGACAAAAAGGACGGCCGTCACGATTGCCACAACAATTGCTACTACGGGGTTATACCAACGAAGATCTGGCTTGTGAGCAAGATACCCACATGCAGAGCCTGCAATAAACAAGAACTGCCAGGCAAACGGGTCGAAATAACCCACTTGATACTTTAATTCAAACGGCAACAGAGCCAATACCGCCTGCAATTGCCCTTCGTGAATATAACCACTGCCCGCCCAAACCGCGCCGCTGATCAAAAGCACCAGCCACATTGCGCCCTTTTGATAGGCATAAACACAAAATGGGAGTAGCAACATAAACATGACGTAGAGCGGCAAAATATCGAGGTAATTTGGCTTATTGATCAATAAGGCGCTCAACAATACCGATGACAACGGCGCGTCAATCAAGTTTGGCATATTGTTCACAAGCACATTAAACACCAATGGCAGAGCGAGATAACTCAACGCCAGCCACGCGAATATCACCCCAAGGCAAAAGAGATGGTGACGATAGATGCTAAACGCGCGGCCCCACGCCTTACCTACTAATTCATTGCATGGCAGGGCTTTTTTGCCATACACCGCGCCAGCAAGAAAACCGGATAACAGAATAAAGCCCGCAGCGGCGCCGAATTGGCCTAAGGGCTGTTGAGATACCGACATTAAAAACGACTGACCACCGCTGATCCAAATGAGGTGGTTAAGTGTCATCATGACTAAAAAGAGACCCCGAATAGAGTCTAAAGCAGGAATGCGCTGCATTATCAGATCCTTTGTGAAATTAACAACAGCGCTAGTCTGCGTTAATTTCTCTCACCGGATCTGACCGATTGTGCACCGAAGATGATCGCCGTCACTGAATCAACGATTGTCTTTAACAGACGCTAGGCTGAATTAGAAATAACGTAGCTGGATCACCTGTTGCGACGCTTCCGGATGCGGGAACATTACCTGCTCCATACCGGGAACACCATGAACATTAGGATTATTAGAATAGCCCAATCCTTCTTTCGGTCGCCCACCGACTCCCATGGTTAAACGACTGTCGCCATCAGAGTCTTGATACGCCATCACCCCATAATTGCCCGCAGGAATATGCGGCAGTTTAATTCCTTCTCGCGCCTCCGCGACACTGTAACTGCGTATCAGCACGCTCGGGACTCCCATTAGGTTGTCGCTTTCATCAAAGACGAGCAGCATAATATCACCCGACGCCTTGATCCCTTCCACCACCACCGTTAACGGCACGATATCTTCGCGAAAGGAAGGAGACACCCGCTCTTCACTTGGCATCACCATCACCGCCAAACTGATCGTGCCCGCAATGATCAAGCCGGCATAGAGGTTTAAACGGTGGATCATCTGCAAATTGCCGAGCGTCGTTTTACACCACACCACCAGCCAGTTGCTCAGTAGTGCGCCTAAACAGAGGAGATCAAAATAAGGCGTAGCGCGAAACAGCATGATCAGCGGGGTTAACCAGTAGAGCATGACGACATGCCATGAAAACACCAGCAGTGAATGGCGACCAATATAGCTCAGAACGCGAAATTCCAGCCATGAAGCACGCATCCGCCAAACAAAGGTGACCAAATAAGCCCACGCTAAACAGTTAACCACCCGAAACCAAGACAATGTTGATTGCTCGGCTTGCAAATACAGTCCGCTCAAGTTGGAGTTCGGCTCAATGAGCACGCCATCGTGGATCGTTAAAATCGCGGCAATGACTGCCACGCACAGCGCAGCAACAGCTTTCGAGTGCCAGAAGAAGTTATCTTGTCGGGTCGAGAAACCAATCGCAGAGCCAATCACAAACAGTAACTGCCAAGACAAGGGACTAAAGGTACCCAATTGCAACGCGTGCTCACTAAAAAAGCGCAATAACTGTGCCATGGTCTGCGTGGTCGCAAAGACATTGCTGCCAAACCAAAGCACGAAGCTAGTGACGATCACCCACCACATCCAACCACGGCGGTACGCAGCGATCAAAAAGGGCAATGCCAACATAAAGAGAATAAATAAAGGCAAGATATCGAAAAATATCGGTTTGTTGATCAGCATCAGGCTGAGGAAAATCGCTGCTTCAGGGCTTTTCGATAAACTGCTGATGTTCGGCTGCATGATGTCACTCACCGCCGGTAGGAACGCGTGACAAATACCAAACCACGCGTAAACGATCAGTAAACTGATCAGGTGGTAGCGAAGAATGGAAAAAGCGCGCCACCATGACTTGGCACGTAACTCTTTAAACCCTTTAGGGGTGTCGCGATAGACGATGCCACCCAATAGACCCGACAACAGAACAAAAGCTTCGACCCCACCGATTAAGCCGACAGCAGGAAGTGTAAAATCCAATAACGTGCTCGTTTCCGTACTCATCCATAAAAAGTTATAGAGAGTCATCATTACCAAAAGTAGACCCCGAATTGAGTCTATTGCTGGAATACGCTTAATCAAAAGATCCCGCTCCTTTCTATTTACGCTTCAATGTCCCCAACAAACGCGAATATTTGTTGTCACTCCGTAAACGTGTCGTCTATTTCGCGTGAATTACGCCAAAGTTAAACTCACCAGTAAAAAATTCACTACGAATAATCAGTTTCACTTAAGAATGCAGCGGCGAATAATGCATCACTTACAACCTGAAATAAGACCTAGGGCATGTTACCCGATGCACCATAAATGTACAGTCAGGCTCAAGTCAGAAGAAGTCAAAACCTCTGCCGATGGCAAACTTCGAATGATGAATGAAATGAAATAACACTCAATCACTAGACCTATATCAAACTAATAAACAAAAAAAACAACCAATACATCTTTATTTAATATAGCTAACCCATCAAATCACCACACTTTGCACCCGTATAAAAAGCATACAACCAGGATTTCTTATCTTTATTTCCAATAACAAGCTTTTAGATAAAGCTCGCTAATAACTCAGCATCACAAACACGTACAAACTTGTTGAACTACTCGAACCTGAAATAGCCGTCAGAAGCCGAGAAATACTGGATGCCCTATCAGCATAAAGCATCCCTGCGCACCTTAATCCATGAGATTATTTGTCTGGATTATTTTCCAACGGAATTCATAGCGCTGAGTTATCTAATTCTACCTATTGTTAGATTACATAAATATTACGAGAAATTAATTTACTCACTAAAATTAACCTTGGTAACTTACGAAATAAAAACGTAATAGATAGCCTCGTCGATGAGTTTCAACCCTCATTCGTAATAGTTCGCATTTAAGATATTGGTTCAACGGACACCAGCCAACTTAATACTCACCACAAGAAAAGAAGTTCACCGACATATACAACTCAGTTTTTTCAGCGTGAGATTAAATTAAATCAACATTTATGGCGCATGAGATTTTCATCGGGTTTCACGAGCAAAAGATATAAGCCGCAAAATTATCACTTGCACTTTTAATAACACAAATAACAAGAGAGAGTACGCTCTCACAATAAAAAGGAAATAATGATGAATACAAAAACGTTAGTTTGTGGTCTTGCACTAACCATGCTGGCTGGCTGTGCTTCTGTTCCAATGGCATCAAATGAAGATAACAATAAAGCGATTGAATTTGGTGCGCCAACCGAAGGGATGGCAGGGGTTTATATTTACCGAACTTCTGCACTCGGCGCTGCACTGAAAAAAGATCTTTACGTCAATGGTGACTGCTTAGGTGAAACCGCGACAGGCGTCTTCTTCTACACTGAAGTGGCTGGCGATCAAGAGCACGTTTTCTCGACCGAGTCTGAGTTTTCACCCAACGAACTCACTCTCTACACCGAAGCGAACGAGCTTTACTACCTAGAGCAATACATCAAAATGGGTGTCTTTGTGGGTGGCGCAAACCTGCGCAAAGTAGAGAGCGCGATCGGCCAAGAGCAAGTCAAATTTGCCAGCCTCGCCGTTCCAGGTACGTGTACCAGCACGCAATAAATACTGTTCACGGGTAGCCCCCCTGCCCGTGAATTTTCTTTTGCCGCCTTATGCACAGATCTTGCCTGTCAATCTTAAGGCATTGCCAAACTAGCTCTCTCCCACCAACACGGCGCGGTAGCTTTTTAAACCATGAAAATCTAGCGGTGCGATCTTTCGGCTCGCCGGATCGAGCAGTTTTCGCAATTTCAAATCGCGGCACAGCCGGATCACCGTTTGGGTTTGCGTGCCACTGTATTCGGCAATCTCGCGGCTAGTCCACGGATAGTAATCAAACGATTGGAACAGATGCAAAATCGCATCCACGATCCGCACAGAAGCCGTATGCGTCGCAATATCGGCAAGGCGACTTTCCGCTTCACCTAGCTCTTGGCATACCGATGTCATTAAGTGTTTAAGTAATTCCGGCGCGAGCAAGTGCAGCTCATTCAAGCTTTGAATGTGGATATGTTTGAGCTTTGACGGCAATAAACTGCGGGTGGTGAGGTGATAGCGTTGCGAGCTAAACAGGCTGCGATAACCAAAGTAATCGCCTCGCCCATATACCCGAACCAACTGCTCTTGGCCGGTTTCGGTAATGCGGTACAGGCCAATTAAACCTTCTTCGACGAAATAGACCCCATTGGCGGATTGATTCGCACGGTAAATCACTTGCTTCTTTTTAATAGCAAGTGGATGACAGTAGATTGCGTCAGGTAACATGCGAAATCCAAGGAGAAAATGCTGAATCGACAATACCTGAATTTGGTTATATCGGCTAGCGAAGATTTATGTTCTAGGACATAAAATTCCCTGTTTCGATTATGTCCTGTGACATAAATAACTTCCTGACCCTCAACGTAAAATGGCCACATATACCCAAGTGACTTCAAGATGCTGGATTCAGAGTCGAATCACAAATCCAAGTTCAAGGAAATCGACGCCGTGGAATAGTGGGCTATTTCCAAGTCGTTTGACGCTGAAATTGGGGTTGTGAATGACTCCCGAAGGGCGAGTTGCCTTGACTCTCAGTCTTTGTCAGGGTTTCTTGATTTAGAACCACTAAATCTTCAAACCCCTTCCGCGGCTGATAATCAAGTCATTCTCGCTGAACCAAGCACCTTGAGGTTACTTGGGTATATCACTCAGGTAGGTGGCACATGGAAACAATCGAACTTTTATTCACCTTCGACTCTTTACTCAAGCTGGGCTTCGGCGCACTGATTGGCATGTGCTTAGGCATGACAGGCGTGGGTGGCGGCGTCTTGATCATCCCAATTCTGACCGCCATTTTCGACATGCAGACCATCATGGCCGTCGGTACCGCGAGCATCATTTCATCGGTGGTCAAAGTGAACGCGGGCTTTGCCCATGTAAAAGCGGGTAACGTTGAGTGGAAACCGTTGCTGTGGATGTTGGTCGGTGCCATCCCAATGACACTGTTTACCACTACCGCCATCATCAAATTGAATGCTCACCCAGTGATTGGTCCTATGGTTGGCGTGGCGGTGGAAACCACGATTATCGCGATCATGCTGTTTGCGCTGTACACCTTGTACAAAAAGTACCGTCAATGTGAACAAGCCGCGCCGACGATTATTCGCTCCAATTCAACGGCGGTATTTTCCGGTATGGCGTGCGGCTCGATTTTAGGCTCCACCGGCGTCGGTGGCGGGGTGATGTTATTGCCTGCCTTTAACTCAGTAATGGGCGTCGATATTAAAAAATCCATTGGCTCTTCAGTCGTGGTAGCACTGGTTCTATCCTCGCTCACCGCCCTGAGCTATAGCCGTGGTGGACAGAGCGATGTGATGGCCGCCATCTTGATGTCCGTTGGCGCGTTCGTCGGTGTACCGATTGCTGTTCGGCTCCTCAAGCGCACCAGCGATGCCCAGATCTACCTGCTTACGCTGGTGATCATTAGTATTAGTTTGATCCTGACACTCACTAAATAGGTTCTCCTGAATGGCCTAAGATGATCCCCCTTCATCTTGGGCCATTTTTTCTTAAGTGTTCTGAATCAATAGCCATTGGTTTGACCCACGTTAAGCGATGAAATCCTCTCTTAGCAACATAAGTGCGAACACGAAAGGCGATCCAGCTCAAAGCATTAACAAACTCATCAGTATTCCAATTCGCACCCTTAGGTTTCTCAGGTACACTCCTTCACAGAATAACGACACAAGCATCACCATGACCCTACAAACCCACGCTTTACCCCAGAACACCACGCCTTCTCACTGCCATGTAATGGCAAAACCGACCGGCTCCATTTGTAATATCGATTGCCAATACTGCTTCTACCTTGAAAAAGAAAAGCTCTATCCGGATCGCAACCACAATTGGCGTATGTCGGACGACACCCTTGAGCGCTATATCGAGCAACATATCGCCGCGCAAGCGGGCAATTATGTGCAATTTGCATGGCAAGGCGGTGAGCCGACTCTAATGGGGCTAGCGTTTTTCGAAAACGTGATGGCGCTTTGTGAAAAGTATCGCAACGGCAAAACCATTGAGCATGCTTTTCAAACCAATGGCATTTTGATTAACGATGAGTGGTGCGCGTTTTTCAAGCGACATAACATACTCGTTGGCGTTTCCATTGATGGCCCAGCGGATCTGCACGATCACTATCGTGTTACCCGCTCAGGGAAACCTACCCACGCCAAGGTGATGGCGGCGATTGCCCTACTTAAACAGCATCAAGTGGAATTCAACACCTTAACGGTGGTGAATAAAGAAAACGCTAAGCATCCCGAGCGGGTGTATCAGTTTTTGACTGACATTGGCTCCAGCTACTTGCAATTTATTCCACTGGTCGAGCGCGAAGCTCATTGCCATGACGAGAGCGAGCTGAAACTGGTACTGCCGGGCGAATCACTGGCCAAAGTGACTGAATGGTCAGTGCCTTCATGGCAATACGGTGAATTTCTCAATCGGATTTTCGACTACTGGGTGCGCCGCGATGTGGGGCGAGTATTTGTCAATATGTTCGATAGCACGTTGAGTGCGTGGTGCGGACATCCGCCGGGGCTGTGTGTCTATTCAGAAACCTGTGGTCATGCGTTTGCGTTAGAAGCCAACGGCGATCTGTACAACTGCGATCACTATGTCTATCCCGAGCACAAACTGGGCAACATCCACGACACCACGATCAAAGCGATGAACGAAAGCGACATGGCCATCGCCTTTGGGCAAGCAAAGAAAACCACCCTCAGCCAAGATTGTGTTCATTGTGAGTTCAAACCCGCGTGTAACGGCGGTTGTCCGAAACATCGCTTCGCCATCGCGAAAAGTGGCCAGCCTAACCACAACTACTTTTGCCAAGGCTACCACCACTTCTTTACCCACACTGCGCCATACATGGCTGCGATGCGCGATTTACTCAATCAGGGACGCCCGGCAACGGAAGTGATGATGATGGTGCGCCAACAAGATGCGATGCGCGCCCAAGCTAAACGCGCCGCTGCCCATACCACCTCAAACAAGGCGGCGAGCAAGGGGCAGAAAACCGGTCACAGCGTCGGACGCAACGATCCGTGTCTCTGTGGCAGCGGCAAAAAATTCAAACGTTGCTGCGGATAATCCGCGTTCACTCAGCTTTCCCCAACCTAAACGCCGCACTCAGCGCGATGCCCCGGTATCGCGCCTTTCCCATAGCATTCGCGCATTTGCACTAAGAGTTCGTGGTGATATTCCACCCATTTGGCATTGTGGATCAGAGCCAAATCATCTGCGATGTACGAGCAGATCTCATGGCACTGGGTAGCGTTAGACAGCGCGATAAACAGATCTTTACTATCAAATACCGGGATCGGTGCACAATGCGCCTTCAACAGGAGAGCCACAGTTTCATACGCTACCTGCCAAGCCACATCAAATTCGCCACCGTCACGGGCATCCAATATTTCATCTAACTCTTCATGCGTGAGTTGCGCCAGCGTCGCGAGCAATTGTTGTCGGTTGACCAACACATCAGCTCGGGTCTTGTCTGTTTTTTCAATGTGACTTTCTTTAACGCTCATTGGATACTCTCCTGCTCCAAACTGCAGTAACGTTACTTAGGTAATTACGCTCATATTCCGACTAAAGTAAAGCGCGACAGATCAATGCCTTCAAGAGCACAGACTGCCTTAATACTGAGATCATCGCACAGTAAGCGGATATAGCGTGAGAGATGGGGATAGCGCGCCGGTGATCGCTCTAGCGGGAGACACCAGCAAGCCAACATAAAGAGATAGTAATCACAGGCAGTCAATTGCGCATCGACGAGATATGCCGATGTCGCCAATTGAGCATCGAGGATTGCCAAGCTCTCTTCAATGCGCCGATCTTGCGCTGCGATCACGCTTGTCACGCCTTCGACATCATCCGTTTGCCGACTGGGGTAATAGCGCGCCATCAGTTGGCTTTGCAGGGTATTGGTGAGAAACATCAGCCACTGGAACACGTGTGCCCGCTCGTGGCTACCAACCGGCGGCAACAGACCTGATTGCGGATAGCGCTCGCACAGATGCACGCAGATGGCAGCGCTTTCAAATAACGTCAATTCGCCATCAACCAACGCAGGAATACGCCCCATCGGATTGAGGCGCAAATAATCGTCTGATTTATGCGCGTTGGCTTTTCTGTCCACCAGCACCAATTCATAAGGCGCTTGCAGATGGTGAAGCAGAAAATGCGGCGCTAGACTGGCGTTGTTAGGATAATAGTAGAGCTGGAACAAGCGGCTATCTCCCCTTTTTTCTTGGCAAAGATGTTTTGCGAAGACGTTCCACTCTAGCGAACCCTAAAAAGGCGAACAACTGACTTTATTTGGCAAACGCGCGTTTATCGAAATGATTCACAAAGCCAGTGCATTATTGTTGATCGTCTGCCTTGTCAGCGCTGGTAGTTTGAGCAGGCAGTCAGCGCTGAGAAATCAGAGCCGGAAAATCATTGCCGGTAAATCAGAGTTGAGCCACCAAAGCCTCAAGCGCGGCGCGCGACGCCAACTTTTCCCCTTGCATCATGACATAGGCTTCATTGACGTACTGATCTACCCCTTCTTTGACATCTTGCTCAAACAACACCACGTTATTCAATACAGACGCCACTTGCAGGCCACGCAAACGGCCGACGGTAAACAAGGCCGAGGTTTCCATATCAGCGCCTAAGATGCCCTTTTTGTTCCAAAAGCGGCAAATGGCTTCTTCATCATCAGTATAAAAACTGTCGTGCGAACGCACGACGCCGCTGTGATAGGTGGTTTCTTGCTCAGACAAATACTCATGCAGCGCTTTTAGCAGCGAAAAACTCGCATACGCCGGATACGCTGCATCGACATAGGCTTTTGAGCCACCTTCATCACGCACAGCCCCTTCTGCTAGGATCAACTCGCCCAATCCAATACCCGCTTGCATTGCACCGGCTGAGCCCACCCGCACAATATGGCTTACCCCACACTGTTTCAGTTCTTCAATCGCAATGATCATCGACGGCGCACCAATGCCCGTGCTGCACACCGACACGGGCACGCCTTTATATAGCCCGGTAAACACGCGATATTCTCGGTTTTCAGCGACTTTTTCCGCGCGATCAAACAATGCGGCGATGCGATCAGCGCGATCGGGCTCGCCACACACAATCACAAATGGCGCTACTTGGGTTTCATCAACACCGATATGGGGTTGCTTTGACATTTGGCGGTCCTTTTATTTCAAATGACAGACACCACAAAGCCCGCCGCAAACGATTGGCTATGACGTAAGCCAACAATCAACGACGGCGCTATCGCAGTCCTACCACAATGGGTTTAAACTAGGGCAATCTTACGGGGATTGGCCTGACAAACAGGAGGACTTTTGTCCGGCAAAACCCGAATAAAATCGTTGTGATAGACAACTTTCACTGGGATGTGTGAGTGATATCGATAGGGATCATCCCGGCCACGATGCGGCCTGGTGATCACCGACTCCCGATGAGAGAACACCATGCGGATCAAACCTTACGCTCAAGGCCGTTTCAAAACCCTGCTCGAGCAAAAAAGCACCTTATTTCGAGAGTTCATCTATCAATGCCAAGTAGGTAGCCGCTACTTCAGTGCTGGCGACGCGATCTTAACCCAAGGCGAGGCGCTCGATTATCTTTACGTGGTGCCCGCAGGTCGCGTCTCGATGAGTATTCTGGCTGCAAATGGCCGCCGTTTTCAGCTTGGTGAAGCCAACTGCGACGATCATATCTTCGGCGAAATGGAGTTCTTCACCCACACCCCTTGCCAGTGGAGCGTGGTGGCGGATGAAAAAATGCATGTCGATATTCTCTGCACCAAGCAACTGAGTGAGCGCTTACAGCAACACCCTGAAATGCTGTTTTTCTTTGCGTCGGCACTGGCTGACGACTATCAAGACTCACTCGATATCTACACCAACCGCTTGTTGCACCCCATCACGTACAACATCGCCTATGATTTGCTCATGCAGCAGCAATCCACGCCATCGTTAAACGGGTTTGACAAGGTGAACCAAGAGGCCGAGCGGTTTGGTACATCAGGGCGGGTTTATCGGCGCGCCTTGAAAACCTTGCTCGACAAAAACCTGATCCGCAAAGGAGAAGACGGTTTAGAAATTGTCGACGAAGCGGCGCTGAAAACCTTTCTCGACACCTACGAATAAGCAATACCTCAGTCATCACTGACTGTGGTTAAGCCCAGTCACTGTGCGCCTTTAGCCAAAAAAATGACTCGCTCTGAAAACAAAAACGCCACCGACACGGTGGCGTTTTTCCTTGTTACGATTGTCTCAGCAGTCGCAGGGCTTTCCAAGCAATGCGTTGCTACCAAAGCCTGCTGAGCTGGCTTTGTGCTCGTCAATTAAACGAACAGACCCACAATCGCCGCATTCATGAGGTTGGCAAGTGTCGCTGCAAGCAGTACTTTCATGCCAAGCTGGCCGATCACACCGGCACGCTCTGGGATCATGCTGCTTAGTGCGCCCACGACCATGGCAACGGAACCGATGTTAGCAAAGCCACACAAGGCGATGGTCATGATCGCGGTGGTACGATCGCTCAGTACGGCCTCGTTCATGCTGGCAAACGCCACGAACTCGTTTAGGGCAATTTTCTGACCCAAGAATGAACCTGCGTCCATCGCTTCGTTCCACGGCACACCAATAAGCCATGCCACTGGCGAGAAGAAGAAGCCCAAAATTACGTCGATGGTCAGTTTCTCGATGCCGAACTGTGCACCCACAGCGCCCAGCGCGCCGTTTAGCAACGCCATCAAACCGATACAAGAGATGATCACTGCACCAACGATAATCGCGATTTGCGTACCGGCAATCGCCCCTTTCGCTACCGCATCGATAAAGCTGGTTGGCTTTTCATCGTCTGGCAACTCAGGCACTTCATCAATGGTGGTTTCCGTTTCAGGGATGATCAATTTCGCGAACATCAAACCGGCTGGCGCTGACATGAAACACGCCATGATCAGATAATTCAGATCTACGCCCATACCCGCTAGGCCCGCCAAAATCGAACCGGCAATCGACGACAGACCACCTACCATGATGGCGAAGATCTGGGCGCGCGTCAGTACGCGGTGGTAAGGCTTCACCAGCAACGGCGCTTCCGTTTGACCCAATACAATGTTACCTGCTGCATTCATCGATTCCGCGCGCGACGTGCCCAAGACACGTTGCAAACCGCCACCGATGATACGCACAAACCACTGCATGATCCCCAAGTAGTACAGCAGTGACGTCAGTGATGCGGTGAACACGATTTGTGGCAACACTTGAATTGCCCAAACAAAACCGATGCCTTCCACCGTGAAGTTCGCCAAGCTGCCAAAGGCAAACTTGATCCCTTCCGTACCGTAGCTAAACACTTTACCGACACCGTTAGACACGGCCAAAAGCACGCCCGCGCCCACGTCGGTTGCCAATACAAAGCCTGCAACGACCAAAATAATGCCAAACGCACCCACAACCGCACGCCAGCTGATTTGGCTGCGATTTTCAGAGCAGAGGAAGCCCACGCCGAGCAGGGCGGCGATACCAATTAGAGATTGAAACATAGAGATTTATCCGATGTGAGCGTTAACTACATTAATGATTTGTTGAGTGTGTTCCTGCGCCAGTGCGAGGGTTTTCACCACATCGCCACCTTCTTCAGGGATCGCATTCATTTCGAACGTCACGACTGTGTCGAGGATCTCCATTTCCGCCGCTTTAAAGGCGTGTTCAAATGAACGTTGATAGTTTTCCAGTGGCATGAAATTAAAGCCACTTTCTGAGTAAGACGCTGCCGTTGCACCTGCGGTGATCGAGAACAATAGCTTTTTCCCCTTAAGCTGACTGCCCTCTGGACCAAACGCAAAACCATAGGTAAAGACTTGATCAATCCACTCTTTCATCACTGACGGGAAAGTGCTCCAGTACAGGGGAAATTGCACGACGATCAGATCCGCTGCCAGCAAACGCTGTTGCTCTGTGGCGATATCACCAGAGAAATCGGCAGCATGAGCGATTTGCCACTCGGTCTGTTGCGCCAATAACTTCAAGATCTCGGCATTAGCGAACGAGTTCGCTAAGTTCGGGTGACCATTAATAACCAGGACGTTCATAACACTAACCTATCGTGATGGTGCTTTGGGTTTCCGCCACCGCCGGCAAGGAGCTGCTGTGATTAAGCGGAAATTATCGTTGTATGAATAAGTTGGCGCGAGGATACCGCTGGCGAGATCAGAAGCATGAGGACAAATGTCCGTCCGGCTCGGTGTCAGGTCAAAAGTTTAAAAATTCCATACAATCCGACCGTCATCCCGCCATGATTGCTAGACGTAATAACATCAACAATACAGCGCAGATCCCGCCCCGAATCCATGGGCGCGGCATCATAGCCTAAAGTCAGGAAATTAGAATCAAAAATTGCGGAAACAGGTCTAAATCAGGTCCATTTTTCTCAACAAGGTATAAACGCGCAAGTTATATACCCAAGTAACCTCAAGATGCCACCACTAGGTGACTCTCGCTACACTTAGCGGTATAGTCCGCCATCTTGTTCTCTCTCACCGAGGTTTTTTTGCCACCATGCTGTCTGAATGGCAACGTCATAAAACGCAACTGCGTCGTTATATTCAAAAGCGCGTCAATGATATCGATATGGTCGATGACATCTTGCAAGAGGTCTACATCAAAGCGAGCACTAACTTACATCAGCTCAAATCGAGAGGGAGCTTGAAAGGTTGGCTTTACCGTATCGCCCACAACACCATTATGGACTTCTATCGCCAGCGTCAGCCTTATGAAGAGTTGCCCGTCGACTTGATCGAAGAGGAAGCCGATCAAGGCGAGCAAGCGGTCCAAGAATTAGCGGAATGTTTGCGCCCGCTGTTTGAAGAGTTGCCCGACAAATACCGCGAGCCCCTGCAAATGGCAGAGCTTGAAGGCATATCGCAACAGGCTATCGCCGATAAACTGGGGCTGTCCCTGTCGGGTGTCAAAAGCCGCGTCCAGCGTGGCCGTGCTAAGTTTCGCGAACAGTTATTAGAGTGCTGTGATATCGAAGTGAGCCGCAACGGCATCACCGGTTTTACGCCGCGCAACCCCAAACAAACCACCTGCAAACGATCGGATTGATATCTAGGGTACAAAGAAAGGCCGTCGATTGACGGCCTGTAAATGACGTGCGTTTTAACAGGAATAATTAGCGATTATCACGGTTTTCAATATGAAAGAACTCTAACTCTGTGGTGAGATCTTTCGTCAACACCGTAATGGTCTCATTCACCTTTTCAACTTGCTGATACCCCGAAACATTGCTCGCCACAATCTCTTGGATATCGGTTAGGTTCGACGACACCGTGTTAGCCAGCCCAAGCTGATCTTCAGCTGCCGTGCCGACATTGGTATTGATGATGGAAATCTCTTTCACTTTATTGCCAATTTCACCAAACAATTTGGCAAAGCGTCCCATTAGCTCTTGTGACTCCGTCACCATGGCGACATTACTTTGCATGATTTCATCGGCGTCTTGCGATTGTTGCTGCAACACCTGAATTTCATGCTGAACGCCTACGGTCGCTTGTTGTGTTTTCGCGGCTAGAGAGCGCACTTCATCCGCCACAACGGCAAAACCCCGACCATACTCACCCGCTCGCGCCGCTTCAATCGCCGCATTAAGTGCCAACAGGTTGATTTGATCTGAAATACTATCAATCACTTCAACCACTGAGCTGATTTTCTCTGAATGGACTTTCAACTCTGAAATCTTCTGCGACGACTCAGTGATCGCGGTGATCATACTGCTCGATGTCGATTCAGATTGGCGTAAGGTGCTAATCGCATCCTCCAGCGCATTGATTGCCGCATGCGTTGCGGTATCTGCCTGCTGCGCGCTGCGTGCGACCTCCGAAGACGTTTCCGATAAGTTCGTTGCCGCGCCCGCAACCGCTATCACTTTGCCCATTTCATCTTCAGCGTTATTCAAGCTAGCACCAATCGCGTCAGAGATACGTGATTGATAACCCGACAAGCTAGTCATTGACGCATGAGATGACGACACAATCGATGCGATATTACGGTGCAACGTGTCTAACCCATCCACAATGTCATCAAATTCATTGTTTGATCGCTCGATACGCTCATTTTGCGAAAACACACCTTTGGACATATCCAATATCCAGCGGTTAATTTTGCCAAGATTGCGTAATTCACGTCGCACAATCAAGGCAACGACGAACATCAAAATGACGGTTAAACTCAGCAGCAAAATCACTTGCGTAACGAGCTGAGCCCGCGTGCTGTTAATTTCGTTATCAAGCGGGGTAATTGCCCATAAATGCTTCCCATCCGCTAACTGATTGCGTGTCACTGAAAACCAATCTTGCGCCGGGTTTTGATAGACCAAGGGTTCAGTACCGACATCTTTAAAGGCTGGCCTTAAGTCAAATAAGTTCTGCGAGATCGAAGCGGTATTCGTTGAGTCTGTCGCGAACACGTCCCCTTTGTCATTGGTGATCAAAAACTCATCGGCGCTATTGGTAATAAATCGCCCCGGATCCATATCAAATAACAACACACCAATACGCTGATTATTGTGTGAGATCGGCACCGATAACGTAATAACAAAATCACCGGTCGCGATAGATTGATAGACGGCAGACATATAAAAAGACTCGCCGCGCTGCATAATATCGGTGTACCACGGTCTCATTAATTGCTTCGGATTTTGCTGTTGATGTATGTCTAGATTACCGTATGAATTACCGTTGGCATCAGACACAATAACTTCTTTTAGATTATACGCATTGGCTAAATGATGGATATCATTCAGCAGTTCATGCTCTGCGCCTTGCTTTACTTCATATAGACGCACCGACATCAGCGTCGATACGGTATCCATTAAGTTGCGATAATTCTCTATTGATGCCGTGTACTGCTCGGTCAGCGCGCTCACGTTCTCACGGTTCGCCTGCACGATTAAACTGTCTCTATCCGCTTTCATGTTGAGATATGAAAACGACGAAAAAACAAAACAACTCAGTAAGCCTATAATGAAAAGTAATATATTTATTTTTCTAACCATTGAAGAACCAAATAACGAAACAAATGAAAAGAAGAGTTAACTTTAAATACTTTACAAGCATCAATTCGCTAAAATGAGGTCATCTCTAGTTAGCGTTCACAGTGCCTGAATGGTGCTTTTGTGTAATATTATTATTTGCGTAGTATTCTACAGTGAATAGCAGTGCAAAAATATAAGGTAAAGACAACCGTAACAGGCAACATCGAAGCAAATCACTTACTGCTTAGTTATTAATGACATTTTGTCTGAATTAATTGAGTTAAATTGCTCTAAAAATGAACACGCCAATTTTACTGAGTTTATAAAATACAAACTCAACGTAACGAAAGTCACTTTTTGAGAATTATCGATACTCAGTGTTATTTTTGTTGTGAAAATAACATTGAGTGAGAAATAACAATGCCGCGTTTTTATCGTTTACTTTCTGGCAATTGCAGCAGCACTTTATCTACGCCGGCTTCGACGTAATGAAAGGGGGCGGTAAGTTTGCCTGTCAATTGCAGATGGTACATAAAATCAAACGGCGAGATCTCCGTTTTAAAGGTGTCCCAGAACACGAAACCCAGCTCATTTAGCACCATACACAATGCTTCCAGTGCTGGGTTGTCGGGAAAGAGATAGGCGCCAGTCGAATACGGCACATCGGAGTGAAAATGCAGGTAGGCGTAGTCAGGGCTTGGGCCTGTAAAGCCTGCCACGTTTTTTTCGTAAACCGTAATTCCTCGCTCGGCCAGCGGCGCTAGCTCTGCCTTGTTTTTCGTAAACAAGGTGATCTCATTATCTTTAATCCATAAAACCTTAACCACGGCGTTTTCCTTTCACTGCCCCTGTTTTTCCGTTCACTGACAACCGTCAGCCTGAAACCGCTCAGCCTTTAATGGCAATCGCTTGGATGATACGCCTAACCTGTGAGTGAATTTGCGAGCGTCTATCGCTTTTCGTCATCTTGCTCTTCTTGCTGTAGATCATTCCTCTTGTTCTATCTCGGCCAAAGCTATCTCAGCCATCTTTATCTCATCACTCTTCGGTTTGTCCGTTTCTCATCAGATCTCCTATTTCCCATCCGTTTATCCTGTTTCTCACCGCAGCTGCTGTGCCACCTACATACGCTGCGCTTCAAAGCTCACTCATCTAAACGCCCGAACTGCACACAAAACAGGCAAACGATATTTCCATCACACTTTTTTCGTTATTTTTCGCATCTATTTGCATCTTTTTGCAGTGGGTGTCGTCTTCTTAGGGTTAACGCATCACAAATGAAGTAATCCATGAATTCGATGTTCCAAAAATCACTAGATAACTCGCTGATCGCTTTCCTAGACAGTGCCGAGGTTCAACACGCATTGCCACAGATCCGTCGTGGTATTGAGCGCGAAATGCTACGTACGACGCCACACGGCGCTTTAGCAGATTCATCGCACCCACATGGCCTAGGCTCGGCGCTGACCCACCCGTACATCACAACGGATTTCGCCGAAAGTCAGCTTGAGCTTGTCACCCCAGCGACCACCGATCGCGATGAGTTGTACCAAACTCTGGCGACGCTTCACCATGCCGTGGCGCGTCAGCTCGAAAACGCCGAGTTAGTCTGGAGTGCCAGCATGCCGCCGGCCCTGCCAAGCGAAGAGGCGATCCGCATTGGTGATTACGGCAGCTCGAATGCTGGCAGCCTAAAGCGTCGTTATCGTGAAGGCTTGGCGAACCGCTACGGCAAGCGAATGCAGATGATCTCTGGCATCCACTATAACTTCTCGTTACCGACCGCATTTTGGCAAGCGCTACATGCCTTTGAGCAACGTCCATTAACCTTGGAAGAGTTCACCTCAGAGCGTTACTTTCATTTGATCCGCAACGTATTGCGTTATGGCTGGATCATGCCTTACTTGTTTGGCGCATCCCCAACCGCTGACGCGAGCTATTTGGCCAATCAACACGCGCTCCCTGACGGGATCTTACCTTGGGACGACTCCACCATTTACGGGCCGTGGGCGACCTCGCTGCGCACCAGCAATTTGGGTTACAGCAGTGCAGAGCAATCGCGTTACCCGCTTCGTTTTGATAGCCGCCAGACCTATCTGGCCGATCTATGCCGGGTGTTAAAACAGCCTAGTGAGCGCTATACCCACCTCGATACCGAACAACAACTTAACGGTGCGGTATTGCAGCTAGAAAACGAGCTCTACGGCTCTATTCGCCCGAAAATTGTCAATGCCGAACTGCGCCCGATTGTGGCGATGCAGCGTCACGGCGTTCAGTACGTGGAACTGCGTAGTGTCGATAACAATCCGTACTTGGCTTATGGTATCGACCAACACCAAGGCAACTTCCTCGATGCATTCCTGACGTTCTGCGCGCTGATGCCAAGCCCGGAAATCAGCGATGAAGAGCGCCAGATCATCGCCACGCGCCAAGAGATTGTATCGCGCCAAGGCCGTCAGCCTAATTTGCACCTGCCTACACTGGAAGGTGACATGGCGTTGCAAACACTGGGGTTAGCGCTGACCACCGCGATGCAGCCGATCGCCGCCGCGCTCGATAGCGCCTATGGTACAGCTGGCTACCAATTAAGTTTGCAGCATCAAGCAGATAAATTTGCCGACAGCGAACTGACGCCGTCGGCACAATTGCTGACCGAGATGAAAGCGGAAAACGTGGGCCACGTTGCAAAGCTGACCGCACTGTCACGCGCACATCTCGCCCATTATCACCAGCAAGGTTTAACGCCAGAATCGGCCGATTACTTCGAGCAACTCGCGACGGAATCGCTAGCAAATCAAACGGCGCTAGAGAACGAGCCTCAACCTAGCTTTGAGCAGTTCTTCGCGCAAAAGTACCAGCTTGATTGCGGCTGCGAACCATTACAACAGGCGGGGTGAACCGTGATTTTACTTTGGCAACTGCGCCGTTATCTCAAGCTCTTTTGGCGCCAATACGCCGTCGCGATTGTGGTGCTGCAAATTGTCGCGCTGTTAAACCTGACCCCGTCATGGTTGGTCGGGCGAATTGTCGACGCAATTTCCAGCGGCACCTTAACTCAGCGCCAATTGTTGATCTATTTGGCTGGGATTTTCGCTGCCGCCATCAGCATGTATGGCTTACGGTATGTGTGGCAAAGCCAACTTTATGGCGCAGCGGTCGGGATCTCCCGCACCTTGCGTAGTGAGTTGTTTGCTAAGTTCACCACCCTATCGGCGTCGTTTTACGAGCGGCATAGCACGGGCGATTTAATGGCCCATGCCACCAACGATTTGAACGCCGTCGAAGAAGCCTCCGGCATCGGCGTGATGACCATGGTGGACTCACTGATCGCCGGTCTCACCGTGATTGGCGGCATGATCTTGGTGGTCAACGGCAAATTAACGGCGGTCGCACTGCTGCCCTTCCCGCTGTTGGTGATGATCACCCATCGCTATGGCAAAAAACTCCACCAGCGCTTTCACCATGCTCAGGCGATGTTCTCTCACTTGAGCGAAGAGACCCGTGAAACCGTGTCTGGGATCCGTGCGGTACGCTCACACGGCATTCATACGCGACAAGAGCAGCGGTTTGTCGATAGCGCCAACAACGCGATGGCAGCGAACCTTGATGTCGCCAAAGTTGACGCCGCTTTTGCGCCAACCATCCAACTGGTGTACGGCGTATCGTTCGCAATTTCTGTTGGGTTTGGTGCGTGGATGATCCACAACGGCGAGCTAAGCGTTGGCCTCTTTACCACCTTTACGCTCTACCTTGCGCAATTGCTCGGGCCGTTCCTGCAATTTGGGTGGCAATTTAATATTTTCCAGCGTGGCCGCACCTCTTGGCAACGTTTGGAGCGTCTGTTTTCCCAAACGCCAACCGTGATCGAAGGCGATCAAACACTGCCTCCTAGCACATCGATGGATGTCACGGTCAATATTGGCGCGTTTCAGTACCCAAGCGGCACGCGTCCCGCGCTAAAGGACATTCATCTGACCATCCCGGCGGGTAGCGTTCTTGGGATCACTGGCCCTACGGGTAGCGGTAAATCCACCTTGTTGCAGTTGCTGCTGCGCCAATATGCGTTGAATCTCCCAGCGCAAGAAGCTGATCAGTTCGCGCAGAACGGCAACCAAATTCACCTTAACGGTATGGCGATTGATGCCCTGACCTTTGCGTCGCTGCGTCAACAGATCGCGTGGGTGCCACAAAAGCCGTTGCTGTTTTCTGGCTCGATTGCCGAGAACATCGCGCTCGCCAAACCAGATGCTAGCCTAGATGAGATCGTTAAAATGGCCGATATAGCGGGTATCCGCAGTGAAATTGAAGCCATGCCAGAAGGTTTCCAGACACAGCTAACCGAAAACGGCGCTAACTTGTCGGGAGGACAAAAACAACGTGTAGCGATCGCCCGCGCGTTGCTCGCCGATGCGCCAATTTTGCTTCTCGACGATCCTTTCAGTGCGTTAGATATGAAAACCGAAAGCTTGGTGCGCCGTAACTTAAAACGCTACTGCCATACCGCAAGCGGCGGTAAAACCGTGTTGTTGATCACCCAGCGCCTCGAAAACCTCACCGATGCCGATCAAATCATCGTGCTAGACGACGGCGAGATCAGCGAGCACGGCAATCACACCGAGCTAATGCGCAACCAAGCGTGGTATCACACGGTTTACCAACGCCAAGCCGCAAGCGCGGCGGATCGCGACGCTCATTCATCATCAACCCCAATCGCGTCGGAGTAATTATGTCGAAAACACACGCTACTAAAAGCCAAGACGTCGATTTGGATCAAGCGCAGCACAGCGATCGCTTTTTGTTCCGCCGCCTGTTTGCTTATTCCCTGCCGCATAAAACCCGTTTTCTGTTCGCATTTGCTCTGTTGGCCCTCGCCGTCAGCGCAGAAATGGCGATCCCGTGGACGGTGAAAACCATCATAGATACCGTCGTCACCAGTGACACCTACTCGTGGCAACGCTTGTTATCGCTATCGACCTTGGTGATTGGCCTGTATCTGCTGTCATCCATGCTGACGTATCGCCAAGCCATCGCGTTTCGCCACGGCGCCCTTTTGGTGGTGCGTGATGTGCGCCATCAACTGTTCCGTCACTTGTTGCATTTTCCGATCCGTACCTTTGATAACAATCCGGCGGGTAAGTTAGTTTCTTACGTTACCAACGACACCGAATCGCTGCGTGAAATGTATGTCTCAACCGTGCCGACCATCTTGCAAGGCGCACTGCGGATCGGCGCGATCTTTACCGCAATGGCGCTGCTGGATTGGCGATTGATGTTGATGAGCTTAGTGCTGATCCCCACTCTGCTGCTGACCATGCATCTGTATCGCAAGATCTCGATGACCGTATTTGATGGCATTCGTACCCAAGTCAGCCATATCACCGGCAGTATCAATGAGACCTTACAAGGGATCAGCCTGATCCAAGCGTTCAACCAAGAAAAGCATTTTCAGGCCAAGTTTGAACAAGAGAACCAGCGCTGGTTTGCGTTTCGCACTCGCTCTATCGCCATTGATAGTTTGTTGCTGGCACCGTTCACTCGCTTGGTGTCCGCCTGCGCCACATTGGGCGTTGTCGCTTGGTTTGCAACGGGCTCACTGGAGAGCGCAGTCGAAATTGGTACCTTGTACGCCTTTTTGAGCTATATCGAGCGTTTTATCGACCCGTTCCGCCAACTATCGATGGAGCTGCGCAAACTGCAAGTCGCGACCGTCGCCTCTAAGCGGATCTTCAGTTTGCTGGATGAAGCGCCAGCGTTAGCAACCGCCGATGAGCATGTAGCGCCGACGGCACTCAAACACCACGATATTGCGTTCAAAAATGTCAGTTTCAGTTACCACGACACCGACACGCCGAGCGATGCGCAAACCGTATTGAAATCGATCGACTTCACCGCAAAAGCAGGCAGCTTCACCGCAATTGTCGGCCATACCGGAAGCGGAAAAAGCTCGATCATTAACCTCTTGATGCGTTTTTATCAGCCGCAAAATGGCGAGATCTTGATCGGTGAACAACCGCTGGCTCAGCTGCCCGAACGTCAGCTGCGCCAACTGTTTGGCTTGGTTTCACAAGACCCGACCATTTTCAGTGGCACCATTGCAGACAATATCCATCTCACTGCGAGTGAGCCGGATACCGACACGGTGATCAGTGCGGCCGAGCAAGTCAGTGCAGCCAAGTTTATTTCGCGGCTACCCGACGGGTACGAGCATCAACCGGTTAACGGTGGCGCGACGTTCTCGGTGGGTGAGCGTCAATTGATCGCCCTTGCTCGTGTCGTCGCCCATCAGCCCGCCATTGTGCTGCTCGATGAAGCCACTGCCAACATTGATAGCGATACCGAAGAAGCGGTCAAAGCGGCGATTGCCAATATTCAAGGCGGTAGCACAGTGATCGCTGTCGCCCACCGCTTATCCACGGTGCAGCACGCCGATCAAATCTTGGTGATGAACCAAGGAAAGATTGTCCAGCGCGGTACCCATGATCAATTAGTGGCGCAGAAGGGTGACTATCGCGAGCTCTATCTGGCGCAAAAAGCCCAACACGATGATGACGTCGCGCAGAGCGAGCTAGGCTTAACTGACGCAATTGCATAACGCCAGTGCCTGTGTATCAGCCGCGAAAGCTGGCTCAGTACGCAGGCGCTGAACACCTTTAGAAGTGAAAGAAGTATGAACACTCAAACAATGCCGTTGATTCCCCAACATGTGGTCGAAGATCTGTGTGAATGGGCCATTATGCATGGCGTGGCAATCAAAAACCCTAACAACACTGCACGCCACTGCCCGTTCAGCGTTGCGCCAATGACCATCGAGCGCGATGTCTACCAACATCTGCTAACCGTCACCCCGCTGATCAGCAAACTCGTTAGTGCGGTGTCGGAAGATCATGACTACCTGCAAGCGTCACTGCGTAAAATGGCCGATGCCGATCCCTTTTTCGACCGTCTAATGGAATTGCACCATCAGGCCCATTGTGCCGGTGGCGAAAAACCGGCCCGCGAGCCACTGCTATTGATGCGCACCGACTATATGGACGACCGCCGCGATGGTGCCAAAGTGATCGAGTTTAATGGTATCGCGGCAGGTATGGGACCGTTTGGCCAACGCGCCGCCGAGCTGCACAACTATGTGCGTGAGCAATGGCCATCGGTGTATAACCAATGGGTTGAAGATACCACCGCGCAGCCAGCCGCCAACAAAGGGCTGGAGCAATTGGCGCTGGGGATCGCCACCGCCGCGCGGAAAATCAAAGCCGATTTTAACGAAGATGGCCAACCGCTGTTTGTGATGGTGGTGCAAAAGCATGAAGACAATGTCTACGATCAGCACTTGTTGGAAGTTGAGCTGCAACGTTTAGGCATCAAAACCGTCCGTCGCACCTTCGATCAACTCTACGCTCAGCTCTCAAGCGGGGAAGACCAACGCTTAATGCTGCAAGAACTCGGTGGTGTCGATGTGGTGTATCTACGTGCAGGCTATCAGCTGGCGGACTACTGCGCCCCAGAGCTTGACGGAGAAGGGGATGCTGCCAGCGCCAATTGTTGTCGCACCTTAAGCCTGACCCGTTTGTTTATCGAGCAGCACCGCGTAGCGGTTAACGCCACCTTGAGCCAACAACTGGCGACCAGCAAATCAATGCAAATGATCCTCACGCTAATGCCAGCAGAAGAGTATCAGCGTTGGGGCTTAACCTTAGAAGAAGCCCAGTTAGTGAAAAGCGTGCTGGCGGAAATGAAGCCAGTTAATGCCCAGAGCATTACGTGGTTTAAAAACGCTGCCAATATCAACGAGTGGGTGCTAAAAAACCAAGGTGAAGGCGGTGGTCACTGCATTTTCGCCGACGATATCTTACCCACGCTAGAAGCGCTGCCTGCGAAGGAATACGACGCATGGGCGTTGATGCAACGCTTGTACCCGCATGAGCGTGACACCGCCACGGTGGCAGTGCGTGACGCCAGCACCAGCCAAGTCGATGATTTAGTTAGCGAGATTGGTCTGTTTACCGCACATTTCAACGGCGAGCCTGTCACCGACTTTGACGGTTACGCCGGCTACTTGATCCGCAGCAAACCCGCGCGTGAAAACGAAGGCGGGATCCACAGCGGCAAAGGGATTTTAGACTCACTCATTTTGATTGATTAAGGCGACAGCTGCTTATTCTGCTTTTCTTGCTACCTCTTCACCACCGATAAACGTCGGTGGTGAAAACTCAGCTCAGCTGATTGATAAGCGCGACGATATCCTCTTCGCGCTTTTTACTGCCCAGCAACTGCTGCTCCTGATAGGGCCCTCGATAAATATCAACCCAACCGCGATCGCAATGCAGTGTAACGAGATGCTCACGGTAAGCCAGCACCGCCGCCCAGCCCATTCCCGCCAGCTGATAGTCAGTCACTTCCCAATCTTGGGCTGTTAAGCGCAACACGTTTATCAATTTTTCATTGTATTCAACCATTTTCATCCCCGATTGAATAAAGTCGACGATACGAAACTCTCGCTCCACGCCGGGTTAGCGTCGTAAAGCCATCCGCGCACTAAACCACGAATTCACTTCGCATTATCTGCCCAAATAACACATAAGGCATCTAAAACGCGCTCCATTGTTGATCTCGCCGACAACTCGACAGCTCATACCCAAAGGTTAAACAGCCAAGTTACCGTGATTCGAACTCACCGCCTAAAACACATCAAAACAGAAAAGTAGACACAACTGACTACATTTCAACCTTGTTCAGGCCGAGGCAAGGCTTATTGCGTTAATGTACGCATTAATTGATTAAAGAATGGTCGAAACACAGGGAGAAAAGCGATGCGACACACACTAGTTTTACTGGCGCTGATTGCCACACCGAGCCTTGCACTGGAAACCTCATCCTTAATCGATGGCAGTTGGCGCGATGCCAAACAGCAATGCCGCCAAGACGCCCGCCTGTTATTGCAAGAAGACTTTAACCAAGTCTCTCACTTACGTGATGAAGATTCCGTCGCCTTACCCGGTAGAGAAGAATTCGTGAGCCGCGGCCACTTTGTGGTGGGTAATCGCCGCAAAGTACACATGGTATGTACCGGAAAAGCGGTGGGCGATCGTGGCTTTGAGCGGATTATAGTAGATACCTTACGTCTGGGTGATGATGTCTACCAGTGGCACCCGCTAACCGGCGATTATCGTCTAACAAGGCGCTAGAATTTGGTGACTTTGTTGTCAAGCCTTAAAGACATAAATTAAGATTAGTCCAAGCTCGTAATGTAAATAATGTTCGACATTTACCCGAGTTTGGGATCTTTTGCCACGAAGTGAGGATAGATTGCAGGATTACATGGACTTAAACTAGGGATATAAGGCATTTTCCTAAACACGATCTTCAATATATAGAGCAACAACCTAATGGCCAAAATAAGCCGTGCTGAACGCGAAGCTAACAAACAGCGATTTGACGCACTTGTCTTAAATATTTTTCTGCTAGAAGGCTGGGAAGCCGTCACTCTTACCCGCTTGGCGCAAGAAACAGGGACCCGAATGAGTACCCTGCAAGGCTATTATCCAACGAGACGTGATCTAGGTAATGCCTTGACTGGTAAAGTGTTCCCGCATTTTTTATCTGAGCTTAACTTTGAATCAGAGAAAAGTTTCCGTGACAGTTGGATGCACGCATTAGCTCATAACAACATTTTCCGCGGTGTGATCACCTTGCTCCTTGAGAGTTGCGTGATGACAGACACCCCCGAAGCGGCCTATCAAGGTTTGCTACGGTTAAAACAGCTATGCCAAGACAGTTTTGGCGACGAGCACATCATCAACTGTATTCTTGGTGAAAGCGTCGTTTATTTGGCAAGCCAAACGCCCGCGAGCAAAAGTTAGAGCACTTCGTTTATTCTCCTGCACCACTCTTTCTTCTCTATTAAAATGAAGACGTTAAATCCTTAACGTCTTCGTATTCAATGCTAAAGCCGATTGTCTCGTTGCGTTCTGTATATCAGGGCACAAATTGCACCTGTGCTATTTAACCATCGTACAAGCTACTATTTAATGACCAAACGCATCGCTTTAGCGCGCCTGTTAGGAGTTGCCCATGCCAGATCTCTGGACACAGATAATGCAACGCGCGGTCGAACTTCGCCGCGATCTTCATACCTATCCCGAACTCGGTTGGCATGAACATCGCACTGCCGAGGTGATCCGCCAAGAGCTGACACGGCTTGAGATCCCTTGGCGTACCTGTGCAACCTTTGGCACCTTAGCCACGTTAGAAGGTGGGCAACCGGGCGAGCATATTGCGTTGCGTGCCGATATGGACGCACTGGCTCTAGATGAACCCGCCGGAAAAGCCTATTGCTCGGTTAATGATGGCGTAATGCATGCCTGCGGCCACGATGGTCACACGGCTACGCTTCTTGCTACCGCAGCATGGCTAAAGCATCATCAATCTAACATCTGTGGCACTGTCACTTTCCTTTTCCAACCCGCAGAGGAAGGCGGACACGGCGCCGCGAAAATGATTGAAGACGGCGCACTAACCGGGATTGATAAAATTTACGGTTGGCATAATTGGCCAGCCATTCCGTTTGGCGAAATCGCTTGCCCTGATGGCATTGTGATGAGCGGCAACGGTACATTTGATGTCACGGTATCAGGAACCGGCGGTCACGCGAGCCAACCCGAGATATTGCGCGATCCGATCCTTGCTGCCTGCACAATGCGCGTAGCGTTGCAGCAAATCATCAGCCAAAACCTCGCCCCGCAATCGGCGGCGGTCGTGGCCGTCACCTGGTTTGACGCCAGCAGTAACCCAACGACCGTACCCGATGTCGCCAAATTTGGCGGTAGCATTCGCGTGCCGAACAATGATACCCGCACCCGACTCAATCAACGAATTGAGGCCATCTGTCAGGGGATCGCCCAAGCCAGTGAGGTGAGCTGTACGGTCAATGTTCAAGGCCGTTATGACGCCACAATTAATCACCCAGCTTGCGCCGCTGCCGCGCGAAAAACCTGGCAATCCCTGTTCGGCGACGCCGAGCAACGCACTGTGGCTATGCCACTAATGGCATCAGAAGATTTTAGCTATTACCTGCAACACATTCCCGGCGCGTTTGCGCTGATTGGCGCGGACGATGGCAACGAGCATCACCATCCCTGCCACAACACGCAATATGACTTCAACGACAAGCTTATTGCTCTCGTCACCCGCTATTTTTGTGCATTAGTTGGCGTGATGACGCCCGATACCATCAGTGAAAATCTGCGGGAGTCACCGTGATAGGTAAATAATCCACAACAACCAAACAGGGAAAGATCAGAATGAGATCGCGCTCGAAATACCGGATCGCGAAAGCCGAGTATACTCGGCGATAATTATCGATAAATTTCATAACTACCAAAATTTCCAATATAACCAGCAAGTCATGCTAACCGTGGTCATTTGGGTAAACACAATCGCCTCACGCATTACAAGTTTTTGGAGGCGTTAACTTTATTCTCAACTCTTTCACGTCAGCCCTGTGCGCGTGACTCAAACCAAGGAAGATCAAAGTGCGCATCGTTGTTTTAGCTCTCACCGTACTGATCACGCAAGGCTGTGCCAGTTTCACTCACTACCCTGTGCAATACGACAGTGCTCCCCAAGCGGCCAAAGTGTATTGTGATGGTGAATTTAAAGGCTGGACCCCAACTATTGTCCTGATCGATAAAGATCGGATCCAAACTAATGGCAAACTCGATGTCGGCATGTGCTACGCCGAATGGGAAAGTGGTTTTAAACAGAACTTCTTCACCATCATCGACACGAATGAAGATCCTAAAGGCAAAGTCTTTACCGTTTATCGCCCACAATCTCAGATTGGGATCCTGTTAGATTTAGAAGCCGTCAACGAAAACGAAGAGCGTCGCGAAGCACGACGTGAAGCTTTCATCAAAGCTTACGAAGAAGCCAAGGCGAATAGCCCGTGTAATACACTGAACCCGAATGTGGCGTGTGTGCTACCGATCGAGCCCGAGTAACAATCGCTCCCCTATCACTCACCTATCACTTACCTTTGCGTCAATTCAGGTTCAGATCGCCCCCGATCTGAACCGCCATCTCTGCGCACATCACAGATACAGACACCAGTGTACGTGATACTAGATGATGTAAGGTTACGGTAAGTTTTCGCCACGTAACCTTGCTTCAAGACATTACCCTGACGCAATTAAATTGGGGTGATCATTCAAACTCATTTTTCAGATCACGAGAAAAAATTGGTATTAAAAATCAGACAGTTTTCGCGTCTTCTCTGTAATGGGGCGGCGAACAACTGTTCATAAATAGCTCAGGCTTTCTGCGCAACGCTTGCGTTTTGCCCAACTATTTCGGTTATAATCACCAATTTTTTCGGAAATGGTGAATATCGGTGTCGTTTTTTAGTAATAAATTCCCCCATTTCGTCTGTGCTGCAGCGCTGTTTATCCTCGTGGGTACCCTGCTCGGGCTGTCGCCACAATTGGATCTCACCAGCGATATCTCCAACACGCTGGGCAGCACACTGTGGGCATTAAGCAGCTCTGCCGGCGCGCCTTACTTTGTGATTGTCGCAGGCTTACTGTGCCTATTGCCCTTGACCCTAAAAAGTACAAGGCAACAAACCTTTACTTTGTGGTCACAGTTCGCACTTCTTTTGATCTTAAGTTTCGCCCTCAAGACAGGCCTCAAGGTACTGACCGAAGTGCCAAGACCGTACACGGAACTGATCTCTGAACTCACGTTAACTCACACACCGGGTGAGTTTTATCAGCAAAATGACGAAGCCCGCCGCGAAATGCTGCAAGCAGCGAATACGCTGGTCAGTCCGTGGCGTTTGCAACATTGGCAAGGCGAAACCGACTACTCGTTCCCGTCCGGGCACACTATTTTTGTCGCCGTTTGTGTAGTGTTCTGGGGTGGTTTTCTCATTGCTCAGCAGCGCTATCTCATGACAGCCTTGCTGATTTTGTGGGCGACCGGCGTAAGTTACAGCCGTTATTACTTAGGTATGCACCATAAAATAGATATTCTTGCGGCAATTTTGCTCGGCTCAACCTTGATGCTGTTTGTGCCTCAGCAATGTAGCCATCGTAGCCTAGTGCAATGGTTCAACAACCTTAAAAGCCAGCCTGAATAGCCACTATTTCTACTCATGGCGACAATGAACTCATAGCGACTGTCGCCTTCTCCCCCACCAAGTTCTTCAATTTCACCACAAACAACAGCAATGTCGCCGATATTAAGGGAAGATTCACCATCCCAGCGGTAACACCAGTGTTCGCGCTGCGATCAGATTACGTCCGGACTCGTAAGCACGTACAACCCGTGGATTTCTTACTTTGAATACTCCCTGTATCAAAGCTTGATGCAGCGAAAGATGTGATGTTCAACCTGATGAGTGCGATATATAATTGTAGGGTTTTGTTTCAAAAGTGAATCGAGCATGAAATCCAATCAAGCCCCCCTGATCGCCTGCGAAGAATGCGGCCTGATAGTCAGGGTTGCACCGCTCGAGCCGGGCCAGAAAGCCAGTTGCCCCCGTTGCGAACATTCCCTCACGACGTTGCATCCTCATCCGGTGCAAGGCCCAATAGCGATTGCGATCGCCGCGTTGATCGCATTGGTGGCAAGCCTTAGCTTCCCCTTTATGTCGTTTAGTGTAAAAGGTCTAAAACAAGAGATCTTTTTGATGAATGCGGCGTCGATGCTCAGTGAATTTCACAACACCTTGCTGGCCTTGCTGTTACTGCTCACTATCTTAGTGCTGCCGGGGATCTATCTGGTTACGATCATCTACACCCATTGGCAGATCCGCAGCGGTAAAGCGCATCATATTCCCGCCGCTATTCGCTACTGGGTCATGCGCGTGCTAACAGTGAAGCCCTGGTTGATGGTGGATGTGTTCCTTATTGGCGTATTGGTGAGCTTAGTGAAAATCGCCTCGCTGGCTGAGATCAGCATGGGACTCTCCTTCTGGGCTTATTGCGTCTATAGCGTGTTGGTAGTCAAAGCCGTTGCCATGGTGGACCGCGCTTGGCTATGGAATCAGCTGATGCCGATGCCACAAACCATGGAAATTAATGCTGGGGAAGATCACCGCCATCACATTAGCTGCCATCACTGCACCTATATTAACGCAGGGGTGGAAGGGGCGCATTGTGTACGCTGCGGGATGACTTTGCATGGTTATCACCCTCAACGCAGTTTGCAACAAGCGACCGCGCTGCTGATCGCCTCTGCCATCTGTTATATCCCGGCTAACCTCTACCCGATGATGTACACTTTGAGCCTTGGCAAAACAACAGGCTCGACCATCATGGGCGGTGTGGCCTTGCTATGGCAATTAAAGTCCTACCCGATCGCCGCCATCATCTTTATCGCGAGTGTGCTAATTCCACTAGCGAAAATGATCGCGCTCGCTTGGCTGTTTTGGCAGGCGCGCAAAGATGCCAGCGAAAGCACGCGTTCGGCGATCCAAAATTTAAAACTGTATCGACTAACCGAGTTCATCGGGCGTTGGTCGATGATCGACATTTTCGTGGTCGCCATTTTGGTCTCGCTAGTGCAGCTGCAAAAACTGATGGCGATTTATCCCGGCCCTGCGGCATTGTCATTTGCTGCTGTGGTGATCCTCACCATGCTCTCAGCCATGGTGTTTGACCCACGTATATTCTGGAATCAGAACAATATTGTCAGTTATGGCAATTCTGATCTCCCTGTTTCAGACAAACCCAAAGGTATCAAGAATGCCTCACAATAATGCAAAAACTACATCGCTTAAGCAGATTTCATCGATATGGATCATCCCCATTCTCGCTTTAGTGATGGCGGGTTGGATGTTGTACCAACACATCAGCACACAAGGCGAAACCATCACCTTGTACATGGAAAATGCGGAAGGGATCGAAGCGGGGAAAACAGAAATTCGCGCGCTGAATGTCAAAGTAGGTGTGATCACCAACATTGAGCTAAACAAAGACTACAGCGCCATTATCGCCACCGCGCAAATGGACAGTAACGCCAGCCGCATGCTCAATTCGGAAACCCAAATGTGGGTGGTGAAACCGCGTGTCGGGAAAGAAGGCGTATCGGGTTTGAATACCTTGCTGTCTGGATCGTACATCGAGTTGCGACCGGGTAACGCTGACGATCATGAGGACAAGTTCACCCTGCTTGATATCCCACCCGTCGCGCCGCCGGATGCAGAAGGCCTGCGAGTGATTTTAACCAGCAATCAAGCCGGTAAGCTCGGCATTGGCGATCCTGTGTTGTATGAAGGCTTTACCGTCGGACGAGTTGAGAAAGTCGATTTTAATACCGCAACGCGCCAAGCCAATTATCAGCTGTTTATTCAAGCGCCGTTTGATGCCCTAGTGTTCCAAGGGTCGCGATTTTGGCTAACCTCTGGGGTTAACGTTTCGCTCTCAGCAAACGGTGTTGATCTCGAAATTGGTTCGCTCGAATCTCTGCTCACGGGCGGGGTGACCATGCAAGTACCACAAGGGCGCTCGTCAGGAAAACAGATCACTGAAGACATGACCGAATACAAGCTGTATGACAATGTTTCACAGATGCAAGAGCACTATTTCGACCGCTATATCGAATACGTGATGCTGTTTGATGAATCGATCCGCGGCCTTGCCAAAGGCGCGCCGGTGGAGTTTCGTGGCATTCGGATCGGTACCGTAGAGCAAGTCCCATTGAGCCGCGACAGTGGCGGTGAAAGTTTCTCGGATGTACTGATCCCAGTGTTGGTTCGTATTGAGCTGGGCCGCATAGCACAACATATCCGTTACGATACCTTACCAGATCTGCGCGACGAGCTTGAACGCGAGTTCCACAAAGGGCTGCGCGGCGCGCTTAAATCCGGCAATTTGCTGACTGGCTCACTGTTGATTGATTTAGAGGTTCATAACGAAGCGCCAAGCTACGTGGCCGGTGAGTTCGATGACTATCCGCTGTTCCCAACGGTGAAAGGTGGTCGTACACAACTTCAAGCTCAGCTCAGCAGCATCTTGAACAAGATCAACAACCTTCCGGTCGAAGACACCTTGAGCACCCTCAACCGTACCCTGCAAACATCGCAAGGAACGTTGAACGCGACCGCACAAATGATGCGTGATATGTCGGCGCTGTTGGAAAACCAAGATCTCAACCAACTACCGCGTGATATGCGTGATAGTTTGGAAACGTTCCAGCAAACCCTGAATGACTTTAACTCTAACTCTGCGCCTTATCAGGAGCTAAACCAAGTTTTGATCCAGCTAGAGCAAGTTATGACGGAAATTAGGCCGGTGATCCGCCAGCTAAATGAACAACCGAACAGTCTAATTTTTGATGCCGATAAAGCAGACGATCCATACCCACGCGGAGGAGAACAATAATGACAATAACCAAAGGGCTGATCGCACTCGGACTCATGGTGCTGGCGGGCTGCAGCAGCTCGCCACAGGCGACATCTAACGACTACCTTCTGCCGATTAACCGCGGCGAGGCGACAACCATCACCGCTAACGCACCGCACTTGGTGCTAAGCCGTGTTGAAACCGCCGATCATTTGTCAGGCCCGGGCTTGGTGTATCAAATCAACGACACCCAAATTGTGGCCGCCAACCAACACACGTGGGCAGAAAGCCTTAGCGAGCAACTCGCGCGTAAGTTAAGTACGGAGATCGCGCCGCAGTTAACGCACTATCAATTGGTGAACCAACAAGGGGTGCGCCTGACAGAAAAAGACGCCAAGTTAAGCGTGCGTTTTGACCAATTTAACGGTCATTTTTCTGGCACTGTGGTGGCGAGCGGTCAGTGGACACTCACCAACGACACCGGTGAAATTCTGATGAGCCAGCGCTTTTTCTTACAGCCAACCCAAAAAGGCGACGGTTATCCTGCCATGGTTAACGCGTTAGCCGAGGTGGCCTCAACGCTGGCGAGCAGCATCGCCCGCCAAATTAACACCTTATAACGCAACATAAAAAAAGCCCCGAAGAGTTCGCTCCTCGGGGCTTTTCATTACCTGTAAGTAATTGCTTACTTAGCGCTATTCTGACGCGACGATACCCAACTCGCGACGACGCTTTTCCAATTCATCGGCCAGAAAACCCGCCGTATGGCGCATGTCGTTTCGCTCAAGCGTGATCATCAATTGAAGCCGTAGGTTTTCCGCTTGGCGCTCCAGTTGGGCTCGTTTCATTGGCTCATCAAGCACGCGCGCAATTTGGCCGTAATATTCCACAATCGCGGTATACAATTGAGACTCAAAACTGGTGCGTTTGAGTGGCGCTTTGTTTTCATCCACTAACCCCTGCTCTTTGCGGCGGTTGTAATCGCGGATCTGGTTTTCGGCCAACAGGTCAAAAATACTCATCGCGCTCTCTCCTAACAACGTACTTTGCCCCAGTTTACCCCAAAACCAAGCAACACAGTGTTAACAGGTGAGAAACATTTACAATTTTATGCCTTCGCTAACAGATTTCGCGACTGGGCTCAGCGCTACTAAAAACGCTCAACCTTGAATCCTTGACCTCGTCAGGGCTGCTGGATATCACCCCATTCTTGGCGTGTTAAGCGATAGAGATTGCCGTTATCTGTCGTAAAGTACAATCTGCCTGCGTCATCAATCAATAGTGAGCGAATCCGCTCTTTCATCTCACTGAGCAAACGCTCTTCTTGATCAGTTGGCATACCATTTTCATCCATAATGATGCGGTTAAGGTGAGTCAACTTAAGCGAGCCTGCTAGCAAATCACCCTGCCATGCCGGAAATTCGTCGCCTTGGTAATACAGCAGACTGCTTGGCGCGATGGAAGGGGTATAGACTTTGAGCGGCGCCACGGTGCCCGGCACATGCTCTTCACCCACTGACAGCGGCCCCCAATACTCTTTGCCATGTGAGGCCAAGGGCCAACCATAGTTATTGCCGACCTCAATATGGTTGAGTTCATCTCCGCCGCGTGGTCCGTGTTCAATCGCCCATAACCTTTGGTTTTCCGAATCAAACGCCAAGCCCTGTGGGTTACGATGACCATAGCTCCAGGTTTCAACGTTCAATGGATTAAGCGATGTCACGCGCAGGATTTTTGCTGCCATAGTATCCAAACGCTGGCCGTTTTCACGCACCCCACGATCGCCAATCGAAAAATAGATGTTGCCTTCACTATCTTGGCTGATCCGGCTACCAAAGTGGCGGTCCGTGTCCGAGACCGCATCGGTCACCACCAGATCTTGCCAGCGACTGATCCCACTCTCCCCCACTAACGCCAGTGCGAGAACGGTCGTGTCGCCGCCCGTCACCGCTTTAGTGTAAGTAAACAAAAACGGGCGCGTGCTAGCAGTTTCATCAGACACCTTTAGTGCATAGATATCGAGTAAACCACCTTGGCCTTTTGCTGAAATCGCCGGCAAGCCGCTCAGCTCGCTGATCCGCCCGTTAGAAATATCAACGCGTAGCAACTTACCTTCACGCAAAGTGATCAGCAACGTCTTATCGTCAAACCACGCCATGCCCCAAGGGATCCCATCGAGCTGCGCCAAACGCGTTGCTTGCAGTTGATAATCGCTCGACTCATCAAGATAAGCCCACGACGTCGGTATCGCACTCAGGCTTACCAGCCCTGCCATGAGTAGTAGTTTCAAGCGTTTCATTATTACCTCCACTGCAACGCGGTACTAAACTCGCGCTAATCTAGCACCGACTTACGGTGTAACCTACTGGGTAGCTTGCAGATTGGTGGACATATCGACTATTTAGGGCAACAAACAAGCATCTGTTGCCTTAATTTGTAGACTCTGCCAACGCTTTGCCATCCAAGGGGAATTGACAGCGACGCGCAGCAGAGCACGATGAAGGGGCGCAAACAAAAGCTCAGCGAAGAGCCATGGCAAAACCATGCAAAGGCTACATCGTGGTTTAAAACGCTGAGGTCGGAGCGGTCTTGCACTAAGACCACCATTTAACTGAGATTGCTATTTTATTGAGGCGGCTCGCTAGTTGAGCCTGATCGTACCGAGGTTATTCATTTGGCGTAGCACCCAACGTGAGCGTTCACTGACATAATCGGTTAACGGCACCGGTTGCATCTTATAAGGATTCGGTAAGATCACCGCCAATCGCGCCGCTTGAGTCTTACTTAGCTGCTTAGCTGAGATCCCAAAATAGTGCTGGCTTGCCGCTTCAACGCCATAGATCCCAGGGCCAAACTCGGCGACGTTCAAATACACTTCCATGATCCGCGCTTTGCCCCAGCCTAGCTCTAACAGCAGCGCAATATAGAGCTCGTACGCTTTGCGTACATAGGTTTTACTCGGAAACAGAAACACGTTTTTCGCGGTTTGTTGCGTGATGGTACTGGCACCACGGGCAGGACCACCTTTAGCGGCGTCCATCAGCACTTTAAACAAGGCGCGTAAATCAACGCCATAGTGACGAGGGAACTTTTGATCTTCTGACGCGATCACGGCCAATATCATGTTGGGCGAAATATCATCAATATCCACCCAAGTATGTAGCGGACGCTCACGATAACCTTCGGGCGGGAAGAAGGTGCGGCTGATTTGCCATCCCCATATTGGCGGATCAATCACGCGAAACAGGGCAACGAACACCATAGGGAGAACCAACAGAACAATGAAAGTGTTACGTACCCACTTTTTGCATCGCTGCCACAATGAACGCTTTTTCTTTTTCGCCAAACCGAACGCCTCGAATATAACTCTTTGAAATTTATCTACTTAGGATAACTATCTTTATAGGAAACGCCATGATGCCGCCTTTTCAAAGCCCGCGCAATGAGTTCGTGGATTCGTGTCCCCTCAAAATAGGATACGTACGAGCAATGAAAACTATTGCGAGAATGCTCATTTAGAGCGATAGTGTAATGCTGCGCTAATTTTACCGCACTAACTGCCGCCAAAGCAGTTCCCATTCTATTCAAAGGTAAAATATGACATTTTCTAGCACGCTTCCTTCCGCTCACGAGCAGCTTTTACGCCACATTCTCGATGTTTTTTGTCAAGACTCTCGAATTGTCGGTATTGGTGCATCCGGCTCCTATGCCAGCAATAGTATGGATGAATACAGCGATCTCGATTTGGTGATTGCAGTTGACCCTGTGCATTACGCGCAAGTCATGGCCGAGCGCTTCACGCTCATTGATGCTCTGAACGGCAAATTAGCGGCATTCACTGGCGAGCACGTGGGTGAACCACGCTTAGTGATCGCCCTGTTCTCACCGGGCACGATTCATGTCGATTTTAAGTTTGTTGCTCTGCCTGATGCAGCCCAGCGCGTCGACGATACCCAAGTGCTTTGGGAGCGCGACGGCCAGCTCAGTGCGGTCTTCGCAAGCTCAACCCCTCACTATCCTTCTCCCGAACCACAATGGGTAGAAGATCGTTTCTGGGTTTGGGTTCATTACGGTGCAACGAAAATTGCCCGTGGCGAGTATTTTGAAGCGATGGAGTTCATCTCCTTCTTGCGCTCTGCGATCTTATCGCCGCTAGCACTTCGCCAGCATGGTTTGACGCCATCAGGAGTACGACGTATCGAGTCGCGTCTGCCTGATTTTGCACGTGAATTAGAAAAAACAGTCGCAACACCGAACAAAGACGCACTGCTGCCAGCATTTGCGCACTGTATTGCTCTGTATCTGTCGCTACGTGACCAAGAAACGGTCACGGTAAACCATCAAGCTCAGCGTGAGTGTACCGCGTACTTCGAACAATTACTCCCGCGCTAACCACGACGCTGAGGCATAAAAAAGAGACGCCGAGGCGTCTCTTTTTAGTTTACTCAAAAAATGAGGGATTATTGCGCTGCTTGTTTTGCTGCAGCAACCCAACCGTCAAACTCAGATTGGTTCGCTTTGATCCAGCTTTCAACGTGACGCTCGATATCAGCAGGCTTGTTTTGCCCTTCGCTCATGATCATGTTTTGCGCGCTCACATCATTGATGTCCAACGTCATGTTCGCAAACAAGAATGCCGCTGCCGGGTTTGCATCTGCAAACTCACGGTTCGCCACGATACGCATGCTGTTCATTTCAAAACCGTAGTTTTTACCGTTGGCCAGCGTAGTATCAACTTCAGAACGCGCACCTGGTAGTGATGAGAACGGCACTTCTAGCCAAACTACATCTTTACCCGGAACCAATACGCCACTCACCCAGTAGGGGGTCCACGTGTAGTACAGAATTGGCTCGCCCGCGTTATAACGCGCGATGGTGTCTGTGATGATCACACTGTAAAGGCCTTGGTTGTGCGTCACAGTATCAGACAGTTCAAACGCACCGATTTGGTGGTTAATAACGTTTTCACAGCCCCAACCTGGATCACAACCCGCTAGATCGGCTTTACCATCCGCATTGGCATCAAATAGCTTCGCAATTTCAGGATCTTTCAGCTGACCAACGTTAGTAATGCCGTACTCTTCTGCTGTTGCTTTATCAATCAAGTAACCTTGCGCGGCACCAGAGACGTAGTGGCCATCGCGGAAGAAAGCTTCATCGCCACCCGCTGATTCAAACTTATCTTCGTGCAGTGGCGCCCAGTTAACTGCAAGGAAGGTACCCTCACCGTTAGCAATCGCTGCATAACCTACGTTGTAATCCACCTCTTTCACTGGCTGTACATCATAGCCCAGTGCCTCAAGCGCGCGGCTAACAATCAACGTTTGGAACGTTTCTTCCGCCACAGAGCTTTGGATAGGTTGCACACTAATGCCTTCACCTGGCAATGAATCAGCAAATGCTGATGCCGATAGCGCACAGGCAAGCATGCCACTCAACAAGGTTAATCCGTTTGCTTTCATAGTGCTTTCTCCTTTAGCGTTGTCGCATTTTTAGTGATTTTGTGCGTGTTTACTCTTAGCGTTGCCCTTGCTTTCAAACAACGACGACACCAATCCTAGTGGTCCGGTTTTGTACCACGGAATATGTTTCGCGCGATCGGCTTTACCCATCGCTTGGGTAATTCGGTCCATCAATATCGCCATGATAACGATACCCGTACCACCGACGGTCGCCATCCCCATATCAAAGCGACCCATGCCTTGCAGTACCATTTGACCAAGGCCACCGACCGAAATCATCGAGGCAATTACCACCATTGATAGCGCGAGCATCAAGGTCTGGTTAACCCCTGCCATGATGGTTGGCGCCGCAAGCGGCAACTGGACTTTAAACAACATCTGGAAGCGATCCGCACCGAAGGCGTGACCCGCTTCGATAAGCTCGACCGGCACTTGGCGAATCCCCAAAATGGTCAGTCGCACAATCGGTGGTAAGGCAAAAATAATCGTCACGATCACGCCTGATACGTTACCGATCCCGAACATCATGACGATCGGTACCAGATAGACAAACGCCGGCGTGGTCTGCATTGCATCCATTATCGGACGTGCCACCGAAGAGGCTCTTTCACTCGATGCCAGCAATATTCCCAAGGGGAGCCCGAGGAACAAACAGAAAAACACCGATGTCAGTACCAAAGCAAACGTCACCATGGACTGCTCCCAAACGCCAATCGCGCCGAGAACGATACAAGACACCAGCGTCGCAAGACCGAGTCGTTTACCCGCCAGCTGCCACGCCACCAGCCCCAAAATAACAATCATGATGGTCGCAGGCACTTGCATCAGCCAGGCTTCAAAATTCCCCAGTGTTAGCTCAATCGGCACACTGATCATTTTGAAAAACACACGAAATGTGGAGGCAATCCAGTCCAGTCCAAATCGAGCCCATTCATCCAATGGAATGAGCGCCTCAGAAAAAGGATTGAGCCAATCAAACGAGGTTGGCGCTTCAGCGGGTGCTGCATCACTAAGCCAAGACACTGAGCTATCCGGGGTTTCTCCCCATGGGTTGGCTGCGGCGTCATCACTGGCGCCTGTCGACCAAGGATCGGCATCGCTACTGGTTTCGCTGCTTGCCCATGGGTCGACGGGGGCTTCAGTCGCCGCCCAAGGATCGTTCGTTGAAACAGTCTCGTTCGCCGCAAGAGTTTCACTGCTCGACGCTGACGCATCCGCTCCCGTTTCTATATTGGTCGCGCCACCTTCAAAAGCGGTATCTGTCGCACTGGCTTGCGCTGTCGCGTCATTGGCATCAGCTTGGTTTAGTTGTTCACTCATTGTTGCGCCTCCTTATTCAGAGAATGCAGCAGGCGTGCCTTGGTGATAACACCAAAATACTGACCACTCTTACACACAACTGGCACCGAATAAGGCGCAGACGCCACAGTACCAATCAGCTCTCCTACCGGGGTTTCCGGTAGCAACACGTCAATACCATCCACAATCGCATCAGCCAAACGCAAACCTTGGGTTTCCGCTTCACGCAGCGATTCTGCCGTCACCATACCGACATACTGATTGCCCTTATCTACGACGATACCGTAATCACGATCATCATCATCCAAGAGTTGCAATGCGGTGGTTGGGCGGTCGGTTTGCGATTTTTGGATCACAGTGGCAGGTTTTTTACGCGCAATATCGAGGGCTGAATAGACGTTGGCTATATCTACGCCACGGAAGAACGAACGCACGTAATCGTTGGCAGGGTTGTTTAAAATTTCATCTGGCGTCCCGACTTGCACCAGCTCACCGTCTTGCATAATGGCAATGCGATCGCCAATGCGCATGGCTTCATCCAAGTCGTGGGAAATAAACACTATGGTGCGGTTATCGGCGCTTTGCAGACGAAGCAACTCATCTTGCATTTCAGTGCGGATCAACGGATCCAAGGCCGAAAAGGCTTCATCCATTAATAACACGTCTGGGTTGTTGGTCAGGGCGCGGGCCAAACCCACACGCTGCTTCATCCCGCCGGAAAGCTCATCGGGATAAGACGCGGCATACGCCTCCAAGCCAACGCGAGTCAAAGAGTTAATCGCTAACCCATGGCGCTCTGCTTTATCGTAACCGGCCAACTCCAATCCAAATGCGGTGTTATCGATCACGCTAAGGTGGGGCATCAAAGCGAAGTTTTGAAATACCATACTGATGCGCTTGCGTCTGACGTCACGCAAGTCTTTATCAGAAATCGTGGCTATATCACTGCCATCAAGGAAAACACCGCCTGATGTAGGCTCAATCAATCGGTTCAACAAACGCACTAACGTTGATTTCCCCGAACCCGATAAACCCATGATGACAAAAATCTCACCCTCATTGATCGTCAAGGACACACGATTGACCCCAACGGTATTCCCCGTTTTGGCAAAAATGGCGTTTTTGTCCTGTCCATCTTTAAGCATCGCCAGCGCTTTTTCTGGCTGATCCCCAAATATTTTAGTGAGATCTCGAACCTCAAGTTTTACTGTCATGACTACTACCTGTGTCGACTATATTGGCTAATCCATAACCCATTTAATATTAGTACACTAACGAATAGTAACACAGCAACAGCATTAAATCATTGAACTACAAACATTATTTGGTAACAACCCTGTAACCAAATAGAGTATCTAACTGTTTTAAACAACTAAAACGACAAGCACGTAAAACCCCAACAGGACAAAATGTTTAGATCTCGTTGTTATTCATGTTTATATAATTAGGCAGTTAGTGTCCAAGCAAACAATGAACAGAAAACAGACACCGATTTCAAGGCCAAAGAATGCACCCAAAGTTTGACTAGAAAAGCAGACGAAAAAGCAGTGCAAGCGAGCCCGACCATCACAAGCGAAAGGTTGATGTAAAAACTCGATAGAAAGGCGAAGCGTTGAAATCAACCAGTGTTGAGTTTAGAGAAGTAATAAAGGTGGAGAAGTGGAAAAATCGCGAGGCGTTGACATGATGGCACTGAGCGGCCTGTCGTTAGCCGCTCTGCATTACCACTAAGCTTTAATTCTGGCGTGATATTTATCGACTGCTTCTTGAAAACGGGCCTTCTGCTCAGGCGTCGACAAACTGTCAAGTTGACGCATCACTTCATCATTGCCCGCTTTGCCCTGCTTTATTTTCCACACCACAAAGGCAGCTTGCTTATCCAGCTCAATTGCGGTGCGCTCGGCATCGCTTAGTTGACATAGGTTCATCGTGATAACCACATAGAAAACAAAAAACCGCGCTAGTTTAGCGCGGTCTTTAAGACAATGCGATGTTTAACTCAACGCGCTATTGCACGCATCTTTAGTGCAGGGTATGCGCTTCTTCTGGATCAGAAACACGGATCCCCAGTAAATCAATCCCGGCGCGATCGGCGAGATCATCCAACGTCAGTTTTAAGCTCACCACTAAATCAATCACGTCTAAATCGTGCTCTTCAGCAAACGTAGCAAGATCATCATGCAACTGGGACAATAGCTGACTATCAATACGGCGTGTGTGCTGGGTCATACTCTTCTCAACCAAGGCGGTAACCATAACCTGAGGGTAGTTCATTCACACTGACTGTGGCATTTTATTCACGATACAGGATCAAACAATTGTGACAGAGCATCTAAGCTGGTTGGTCTCCCGCGCTCATTCAGTGATGTTCCCGTCACAACGGCGCGTAGCACTGGCTTATCGTCACGTGAACGGAAGATATGCTGATGGAAAGCAAAACGTACTTTCGATACGCGCTCTACATTCACGCCAACCCAAAACTCATCCCCGCTGGTGAGCGACGTTAAATAGTCGAGCTCTGCACGCGTTACTACCAAATTGATCTTGTCTCTGGCCAATGCTGCGAAATCCACACCACGCTCTAGCAAAAATTCGTGACGCGCATGTTCGAGATAATTTTGATACACACTGTTATTCACAATGCCCTGTAAATCACACTCGTAATCCCTAACTTTAAAGTTGAGAACAAATTGGTATTCCATCCGGGTTTCCCTCTTCATTGTTATGCCCAATGAGTTTACCACCCTTTCTTTCATTAACTGGCTCGACAAGTTCATCAGTAAAATGGCTCAAGGTGAAAATCGAAATCGGGATCACCGACCCAAGATAAAAGGATGTGATATTGGCATATTGAACACTTCACTCAATGCGCATTTTCTGGGCAACCGAGTAACTCTTTTACCCCCTCGATAGTCAGCGGCAGACTCAGTAAATAGCCTTGTAGATACTCACAACCCAGCGATTGCAAATACGCCACCTGCGCCGCCGTTTCGACCCCTTCTGCCACCACTGGCAAATCAAGACTGTTGGCGAGATCAATCGTAAATTCAATCACTTTGTCGTTTCTCGTTTCGCCAATGCCTTGAATAAACTCGCGATCGATCTTGAGGTAGTTGATATTCAAGCGGGATAGATAGCTCAAACTCGAATAACCGGTACCGAAGTCATCCAGCGCTACCTGCACCCCAAGTTCGCGGAGCTGATTAATATGCTGTAGGCAAACGTCGCTTTGGCCAATGAGCACATACTCGGTAATTTCAATGGTGAGGCAAGCCGGATCAATTTCGGCCAGTTGGCACATATGCTCGACATGCCATACCAACTCAGGATCACGGAACTGCTTTGGCGACAAGTTAACCGCCACGTGCTTTACATTGACGCCCTCGCGCTGCCAAATGCCCAGTTGCGCCGTCACTGAGCTGAGCACCCAAAGCCCAAGCTCATTGATCAACAACGATTCTTCCGCAATTGGGATAAATTTATTGGGTGACACCAAGCCCGTTTTCGGATGCTCCCAACGAAGCAGCGCTTCAAAACTCACCACATCGGTGCCGTTGCCGTCGAAGATCGGCTGATACAGCAATGACAGCTGCCCTTCACGGATTGCGGTACGCAAGTCTGACTCGATTTGTTGACGCTCCACCAGCTCGGTTTCGTAACTCACGGAATAGCGTTCGATATCGCCTTTACTCGCGGTCATTGCATGTTGCAAAGCAAGCTCGGCACGGAAAATCAGTTTACTGATCGTTGGCGCTTGCTCTGGATAACTACACACACCAATACTGACCCCGATCCGGCGCTGCTTTTGGCGATATTCAAACGGGATCAGCAGGCTCTTTCTCACATCCAATAGCAAACGCGATGCGCGATCATGCCCCATATTGTGCATAACCAAAATGAACACGCTGTCA
The DNA here is from genome assembly GCA_019703815.1 of Thaumasiovibrio occultus. GTDB lineage: Bacteria > Pseudomonadota > Gammaproteobacteria > Enterobacterales > Vibrionaceae > Thaumasiovibrio > Thaumasiovibrio occultus. The sequence continues at coordinate 1,179,104 of AP023053.1, forward strand.
CTCCAGCGCCCAATCACAACCTGCTCTGATTGGTACTGGCTTAATGTGCGCGCGATCTGACCGACCAAGTATTCCCCTTGCTCGAAGTTTTCGCTGCGCAAGCCATAGCGCAAATCATCAATACTGATCAAACCAATATGAATTGCTTCATCGGCTTGGTTAAACTGCTCTAACGAATCGACGACAGCACGGCGATTCGGCAGCGCGGTGGTTTCATCCACACGGGCTTCATATTCCAAGCGGTTTTGGTTCACGACGGACGCCGTAATATCTTCAACAAAGCTGATCACGCTATGCAATCGCACATCTTCATTTGGCAACATCACGCAATGCCACTTAAAAAATACTGGCCCTTTTGGCGTTTCAAATTTAGTGACGCTGTGGTCACGATGAAACTTGGTGACTGCATTGAGTGAATCGGGACTATCACTTAACGCCGCCAGTGTTGGGTGAAATATCTGGCGCAGCGCTTCGGGCCACATCTCAATCGGCTGTTCGCAATAGTCAGCCAGATCCCAATCGCCAATCAAGTTAAGCAGCTCTTGCATTTTGGCGTTATAACGCTTGAGCGAGTAATCGGCTTGCCAGTCTAAAATGCCAAATGGCGCTTGATCAAACACCAACCGTCCGCGAGATTGCTCAAAGCTCAGCGCCCGATCTTTGGCTTCAATGTGCTGGTTGTTCGCCCGTAAACGCTGTTGGATCAGCTTGATTTCGACCGGCGCATCACCGGTTTGTTGCAAGCTATCATCCCCTATCGCTAACTGACGCAACGGATCGGCTAAAACGCGCTTAAACATCGCCATTAATGTTGCAAAGGAAATAAGAAGCGCCGACGCAAGGAGCAGAGATTGGGTTAAGATCTGATTCACCGCCGAAGAAAACAGACTGGATGTGGGCAAACCCAGTAAGGCATACGGCGTCTGTGGATGGCCTTTGATCAGCGGGATCACCACATAAGCGCGTGAAATTCCCCGCACATCAGTGTACACGAAGCCACCTTGATCGAATTGCTCGGGCGTGATGCCAAAGTTATAGATGATCTCCCCTTGCGTTAGCGGCAGTAGCCCTTTGGTGACTAACACTCGTCGGTTGTGATCGACAATGATCGCCACATCTTCATCGGTCAACGATAAGGTTTTCACCGCTTCGTCCCACCAATCTACAGATAGATGACCAAACAACACGCCCACTTGCTCGCGATCATAGAAAACAGGGGCCCCCATCGAGAAGGTGTAGTCGCCGGCAAGTTCGTTCCATTGGTAAGAGCCGAGTGAAAACGCGCCATCACGCGCGGCATCAAAATAGGCAAAACTTTTCGCATTGGGCAAGTTCTCCACTTCCCACGACAAGCTATTGCACAAGATATTGCCGTCCATATCGGCCATGCCGAGATAGCTATACTCAGGATAAGTGAGATGAATTTTTGACAGGAATTCGAAACAGGTTTGGCTGCCGCTTGTCAGCAAATAAGAAAACTGGCCGAGGCTAGTGAGCAGAGATTCGGTTTGTCGCACATGCTGTGACTGCGCTGAGATCACCTCTTTGACCGCAACCCGCGCTTGATCCTTCAGTATTTGTACCGCTTGGCCATATTGAATATACAGTTGATAGCCAGTGACCACCAACACGGGCACCACGGCCAGCATCAAAATGATAAAAAAGCGCCTCAGCATTCACGTCCTTCCTTGTACGTCAGGCGGAGCCAATCCATTTGTGCCCACGCCGTGATCCATAATAGCAACTTAAGTGCATATATCTAGTTAAGCTACGCTAATGTATTGAAGCAATGGGATTTATCTGGTGAATATCAAAGGCCAAGGATTAGGATGATCTGCTGATCTCTTCTCATAAAACTATCAAAAGTTATTCACCATTTCTGTGGATAATGGCGATATTGTCTTTTTATTCAATAAGATAATCCAGTCAACATATTATTTCGCAATCATTGCAACTTTCTGCCAAAGCAGTTTATCCCAGTAAAAAATAAACTGTTTTCCTGACAGAGACTTAACACTAACCGCGACAAATTCCTCAAGGGAATTTATTTTATCTATAAAGATCGAAACGCGGATCTGTTTAGATCTTCCACTGCGATTAATGCCTTGTGACAGCACTATCAACTAGGACGTATGCACCTACCTCGTTTAGTGTTTCAGATCTGCTCGCTCCGCAGGCTCTTTCGCTCTGCTTCTGTCAGTGAGCGAAGGTATCCGCCATTCAATTTCGTAAACGCTGCACGGTGATCCGCCGCGCCAATGGTTCTAGACTGCGTAACAAACACGCGGCGACAATAATAGTCAAGCCCATCACTTTGGTGGTCGAAAAGCTTTCATTGAACAACATCAATTGCCAAATAAAGGCGAACACGAGATTGGTAAAGATCAGCGGTGACAATAAACTGCTCGATTCCGCCGTTCGGTAGGCTTTCGCCCGCGACGTTTGGCTCGAGCTGATCGTCAATCCCATCGCCAGTAACATCATAATGGTAACGCTAGTTAAATTATCCGCCGCAAGCGTGACACTGTGACTGGTGATCATTGGCAACGAAATCAACCACGCGGCGGCGAGCGATAAACCATTCAAGCCTAAATTCGGCATTCCTGCGCGGATCATGCGGTGCATCACCAACTGCGAAATCGCATTAAAAAACCCCGCCCCGAGGCCAACGACAAGCGCCGCACTAAAGGTGAACTCACCGCCACCGGTTTGGATCACCACGCCGGAAAACGCCAGCAACAAGCTAAATAGCGTAAGCCCACTTAAACGGGCGCGGAACACCAGAGCTTCAATTAACGCCATAAACAGTGGCCCTGTACTAAACAGCACCACGGCTTCGAAGTAACTGGCGTGTTGCATCGCATATAACAAGCACATTTGACTAAATAGCAAGCTACAACCACGCAACGCGATCACTAACCACTGCTTACCTTGCGGCAAGCCCGTACGACGCATAAAAAGAAGAGGAACCATCACTAAAGTGGGAAAGAAGAAACGCGCACTGTTCAGGATGTCGGCCGGTAAGGTATCTGACAGTAATTTCACCAACAAACTAGTAACAGATAAACTAAATGTTGAGAGCAACATAAATGCAATAGAAGACAAGGGCATACAACCTCCTTTTACTGCAAATATTAGTTAATTAGTCATTTATTAAAAAGCGAGTTATCCTGACATTAGCTGTAAGTTAAACTTACATATAAAGGAGCCCAACATGCAGTATATCCCGCTCAAATCGCTCTACAGTTTTGTTGCTGTGGCAGATACCGGCTCGATGACAAGCGCCGCCGCAAAGCTGCATGTCAGCCACTCTGCAATAAGCCAAGCCATCAAAGCGATCGAAACACAATTAGGATTAAAGCTGTTTGAGCGCACAGGGCGCAGTGTCACCTTAACCGCGAAGGGGCGGGAATATTACGCGCGCGTCAATCCCGCGCTGCAAGAGATCATCGATGCCAGCAACGAACTGCGCCACAGCGAGCAGCGGCCGCAGCTCACGTTAAACATGACTAACTCGTTGATCTTGCACTGGTGGCTGCCGCGAGTTGATGATTTTCAGCGCCATGTCACCAATGTCGATATGCGTTTGTCTTCGCACATCGGTGAATTTTCGCTCAAAGATCACGACGTCGACATCGCTTTAGTGCACGGCCTCCCCCAGCAATGGCCAGATCAGAACCTGACCTTCCTCGCTCACGACGAACTGGTATTAGTGCATCGACCTGATCAACAAGGCCAATCCATCAACACCTTGCTCGCCAATAACGATGCGATTTTCGTTACCAACCCTCGTCGGCTTCCTGACTGGCCCACCTGGTGTGAAGCACTGGCGCTACCGCTACCCGAGCAGCGCAATAACCGCAGCTTTGATTCGACGTTCCAAGCATTGCAAGCGGTCTCGCTGGGCCTCGGGATCTTGGTGACCCATACCCAATTTGTCACCCAGCATCTTAACGCCCAACTGCTCACCACCAGCGGCCCGCGCATCGCCAACCCCAACGCAGCATTCTATTTAGCGACATCATCTACGCCAACCGCCAACTCAGTGTTAGCGCAAGCCTGTGATTGGTTTCATCACGCCTTTTCTACCGCCGCCAAATAACCTGACTAAAGGCGCACTAGAAGCTAGGCTATTGCTGTAAAAATTCCAGACAAAATCATTCAGAAAAACCTTTAGCACTCGACACATTTACCGCACAACGCCAACAGAATTCATTTCGCCTACGAACCAACAAATCGACTACAAAAGCTACAAAAATTTGACATCCGTCATGCGCAAACGCATAATATTGCCCAATTACGCCTCAACAGGGGCGAATAACTGCACAACAATGCACGATTTATTGTTTAGTGCACAATCAATTTAACCCAAAGGATGGCAAGTCAAATGGCACAAGGGAAGTTCCTTGAACATGGACTGAAATTTACCGAGGCAATCGTATTTCGCGAACACGCAGATACGACGTTACGCCCGTCTTCAGCCTCCCCTCTGCGCCTCGTCGACAATTTAGTTCCACACCGAACTGCACCAACCAGCCATCTTCCTCGATTAAGAATTTTTCAGGCGACCCGCACGTTGTCGTCGTTCGCTTTGCGTTGTTCGCAGCAAAGCAAACACCATGTGCGCCAGCTCCTGAAGAACACCCTTATTGATGCATTTGCCTTTCGTCTCACTGCCCGAGTTAAAGGCAGTCGCGCAGTTATGCATCCTCAACCCCAAAGGAGTGAGAAATAGTCCCTTATGGATATTTTCAAGAAGAAAGAGTCAAACGTACGTTCATACTCAAACAGTTTCCCAGTCGTCTTTGAAAAAGCTAAAGGCAGCTGGCTAGAAACCCAAAATGGCGAGCGCTACCTCGACTTCCTTGCCGGCGCCGGCTCACTAAACTATGGTCACAACAACGCCGCACTGAAACAAGCGTTGCTCGAATACATTGAAGCTGATGGCATTACCCACGGCTTAGACATGCACTCAAGTGCGAAAGCGACCTTCCTTGAAGCGCTGCAACAATACATTTTGGCGCCACGCGATTTGGACTACAAAGTGCAATTCACCGGCCCAACAGGCACTAACGCCGTTGAAGCTGCGCTTAAACTGGCGCGCAAAGTGAAAGGTCGCAACAACATCGTTGCCTTCACCAACGGTTTCCATGGCTGTACTACCGGCGCCCTTGCCGCCACCGGTAACCAACACCACCGCCAAGGCGCAGGTACTCCGCTTACCGGCGTGACCCGTATTCCTTATGAAGGCTATGCCAACGTCGACGGTTTGAGCCTGTTCGAAACCCTGCTCAACGACAACTCGGGCGGCATGGACAAACCGGCGGCAGTATTGCTTGAAACCGTGCAAGGTGAAGGCGGTTTGAACGTCGCGTCGAAAGAGTGGTTGGTGCGTCTGGAAGCGATTTGTAAAGCTAACGACATTTTGATGATCGTCGATGACATTCAAGCGGGTTGTGGTCGTACCGGTACCTTTTTTAGCTTTGAGCCTGCGGGCATCAAGCCAGATATGGTTACCCTATCAAAATCGATCGGTGGTTACGGCCTGCCAATGGCAGTGGTCCTACTGAAACCTGAGCTCGATACTTGGAAGCCCGGCGAGCACAACGGTACCTTCCGTGGTAACAACCACGCGTTCGTTACCGCAGCGAAAGCGCTAGAGCTGTACTGGTCAAACGATCAATTTGAAACCCACATTACCGCCTGTTCAGATCAAGTGCGTGCGACACTTGAGCGTAGCCTAAAACGCTTCCCAGAATTGTTCGTGAAGATCAAAGGCCGCGGCATGATGATCGGTATCGAATGCAACGATGGCGACATCGCCGAGCAGATCGCGCGTACCTGTTTCGCTAACGGTATGGTGATTGAAACAGCAGGTCCTAACGACGAAGTGGTGAAGTTCTTCTGCCCACTGACCATCAGCACGGAAGAGCTGGCACAAGGCCTCAACATCTTTGAAGGTGCGACCGAGAAAGTAGCATCAAAACTGATCAAAAAAGCATCTTAAGGACAAGATAATGATTGTACGCACATTGGAAGAGTGTAAAAACAGCGAGCGTCGCGTGGTATCGGAAACGTGGGAAAGCGTTCGCATGTTGCTTAAAGACGACAACATGGGTTTTTCTTTCCACATCACCACGATTTTCGCGGACACGGAAACCCACATTCACTACAAAAACCACCTTGAGTCGGTGTACTGCATGAGCGGTGAAGGCGAAATCGAAGTGGTGGGTGGCGAAACCTACCCAATCAAGCCAGGGACGCTGTATATCCTCGACAAGCACGACGAACACTTCCTGCGCGCGAGCAAAGACAAAGAAATGGTGATGGCATGTGTGTTTAATCCGCCAATCACAGGTCAAGAAGTGCACGACAAAGATGGCGTGTACCCTCTCGTTGACTAACCCTGAGATAACCCATTATCGATCAGCGGTTTGTCGATAAATGACAATGGGGCCGAGTGCCCCATTCTTATGACTGAATGAAAAGGATAACACCATGACTTATACCGTGGAGAAAATCGGCGGTACGTCGATGTCTGCGTTTAATGCTGTACTCGACAACATTATTCTGCGCCCAGAAAATCGTTACAATCGCGTGTTCGTTGTCTCTGCTTATGGCGGCATGACCGACGATCTGCTTGAAAACAAGAAAACCAGCGAGCCGGGGGTTTACCAGTACGTAGCCCGTCGTGATGAAAGATGGCTCGAAGCGCTTGCCAAAGTTGAACAGCGCATGATGCTGACTAATGAAGATCTTTTTGCCGATCCGCTAAATCGCACCCGTGCTGATAAATTTATTCAAAGCCGTATCGAAGAAGCGCGAGACTGTATTAGCAGCATTTTGCAAACCTGTCGCTATGGGCAGTTTTCACTGCGCCACTACTTGCCGCAAATCCGTGAGTTTCTCTCGTCGATCGGTGAAGCGCACAGCGCCTATAACACAGTGCTCAAGCTGAAAACCTTAGATATTAACGCACGTTTTGTTGATCTCTCCGGTTGGAACAACCCAAAAAGTGGCTCGCTAGACGAAACCATTCTCAACGCCTTTGCCGATGTAGATGTCACCAAAGAGCTACCGATCGTGACCGGTTACGCCTACTGTAAAGAAGGCCTGATGAGCACCTACGATCGCGGCTACAGTGAGATGACCTTTAGCCGTGTCGCGTCACTGACCAAAGCCGACTTGGCGATCATCCACAAAGAGTATCACTTAAGCTCTGCTGATCCGCGTGTTGTGGGTACCGATAAAGTGCTGCCACTCGGTTGCAGTAACTATGATGTCGCCGATCAGCTTGCCAACTTGGGGATGGAAGCAATCCACCCAAATGCCGCAGCAGGCCTGCGTGAAAGCGGCATTGAGCTGCAGATCAAAAACACCTTCGAGCCAGAGCACGACGGCACCTTGATCTCCTCTAACTACCAGCCAGACGACAATAAAGTGCAAATCATTGCCGGTAAGCACAAGGTATTTGCCTTGCACGTGTTTGATCAGGCCATGGTAGGCCGTGTTGATAATGTCAGTTACGAGCTGATGGAAATCATCTTTGATGCCAACGTTAGTTTGATTGGTAAAGAGATGAACGCCAACTCAATGACCTATTACCTTGCGGGCTCAGATGAGAACCTTAACCAAGTGCTGTACAAAGCAGAAAAACGCTACCCACACGCCTCGATTAAGGGTCGTATGGTGGCGCTGATCTCGGCGATCGGCTCACAAATCGAGACCAATGAAACCCTGACCAAAGGGGTGCTTTCTCTGATGAGTCAGAACATTGCGCCAGTAGCGGTTCACTCATCCATGCGTAACGTTAACGTACAATTCGTGGTCAACAACGACGAATACGAAGCAGCGATTTGTGCCCTGCACAGCACCTTCTTTGAGCAAAAGAAAAAGCGCCAAGCGGCATAAACGTGTCGCAGAGCAAACCACCATGGCAGCTGTAGTACACAGCGGAAACAGACGGCTCTTGTAGCAACTGCTAATGGCTACGGCTTGCACGCCGTGACCTCAGTAAAGCAAAAGGCGAGATCAAACGATCTCGCCTTTTTATTTCTGTTTCTGTTTCTGTTTCTGTTTCTGTCGATGATCACAACGGGCTGGCTAACAACAATCGAAAATTAGCCAAACACCCAGCTTACTTGGTGCCATTTGTCCGCCCACTCAGGGGCGATCAGGAAAAACAATTGGCTAAATATCAGCAAAATTAACTCAAACAGCCAAACGATCAAATACTGCACCACCCAATAGCCACCCGCGCTGACACCAACAGCCAAAGCAAGTATCACAACAGCAAGAAATAGCCATCCTTTGTGACGGAAAATACTGCCAGAAACGTCGAGCACAACGGTTTTAAAACTGTCCCATCCATGGTGACTCATTAAGGCCCTCGCTGATCAGATCCACGGCTTGCAGAAATTGAGTGATAAACAAGACCATATTGCCCAATAAATGTGCAAATAGCCAATTTCACCTATTTGCATTTTCATCACTGATTTCAATCCAATATCACAACTAAGCACTCCTAAAGCAGATAAAAGATTCACTGACACGCCATCTGATTCCCTTAACGCATCAAAAACGCAAGTCCATCAAGGTTACGAACCGGAGACTCAAATTTTTCTGTATTTTTTAAAAACTTTTTTGTTTCCAATCAGGTTAATTCACGTTATAACTAGATCCAGATAACAAATTTAACGAAAAGATCAGAAAGTTAAAGGAGCCCGATATGATCAACGTAGCAGTATTCAGCTCAAAATCTTATGACGAAGCCTCTTTCAAACGCGTCAATGCTAACTACGGCCTTCAACTTCAATTCAACGATTTTCGCCTTACCGCTAAAACCGCCAAAATGGCGCAAGGTTGCGAAGCGGTGTGTGCCTTTGTCAACGATGACCTCTCTGCCCCGGTACTAGAGCGCCTACACAAAGAAGGTGTCCGCCTGATCGCCATGCGCTGTGCGGGTTTTGATCGCATCGATCTCGATGCGGCGAAAAAGCTTGGCATGCAAGTCGTGCGTGTACCGGCTTACTCACCAGAGTCAGTTGCCGAGCACGCCGTGGGATTGATGATGTGTCTCAACCGTCGTTTCCACAAAGCGTACCAACGTACTCGTGACGCCAATTTCGCGCTGGACGGCTTAGTCGGCTTTAACTTCTTTGGGAAAACCGTTGGCATTATCGGTACCGGCAAAATTGGTATCGCGACCATGCGTATCTTAAAAGGCTTAGGCATGACGTTGTTGTGTCATGACCCGTATGAAAACGCCGCCGCCCTTGAGCTTGGCGCGACGTACGTCAGCAAAGAAGAGTTGTTCCAACGCAGTGATGTGATCACCCTGCACTGCCCGATGTCACCAGAAAATCACCACATGCTCAATGCGGTGGCGTTTGCTCAAATGAAAGATGGCGTGATGATCGTCAATACCAGCCGAGGCGAACTGCTCGATTCTGCCGCTGCCATTGACGCACTAAAAGCAGGCCGTATCGGTGCGCTTGGTTTGGATGTGTACGACAACGAGAAAGAGTTGTTCTTTGAAGACAAGTCTAACGATGTGATTGTGGATGATGTGTTCCGCCGCCTATCCGCTTGCCACAACGTGATTTTCACCGGTCACCAAGCCTTCCTAACAGATGAAGCCTTGGGTAATATTGCCGACACCACACTCAATAGCATTCGTCTATTTAGCCAAGGTGAAACCAGCGGTAACGAACTGGTATAACACCATCTAACAACAGGGAGCCCAACGGCTCCCTGTTTTTTTAACGCAAGCAAACAACAACTTAATTAAGGAAACCTAACTCCTTCATTAAATTACCCATTTGCTGCTCTTGTTGTTCTAAAAATGCCGTAAACGCTTTACCGGGCTTAAATAACTTCACCCAACCATAACGCGCTTGCACCTCTTTCCACGCTGGCGTTTCATACATAGCTTCAAACATCGCAATGTAGCGGTCGATCTCTTGGACGCTCAATCCCGGCGGGCCAAAAAATCCGCGCCAGTTGACAAACACTGCGTCAAAACCCAGCTCTTTTAACGTTGGCACCTTAGGCGCCGAGTCAGAGCGCTCGTCACCCGTCATGGCTAAAATCCGTACCTCACCAGCAGCAGCGAGGGCAATCGCCTCACTCAGTCCCGTCGATAAAATAACTGCTTCGCCCGACAATAAGCCAGCCATCGCTTTACCACCGGCGTCATAGGCTAAGTATTTCACTTGGCGAGGATCGCCTCCCGCTGCTTGAAACGCCATAGCCGCAACAAGGTGATCCATGCTGCCCCGCGCAGAGCCCCCCGCCACCGGCACAGAAGCCGGATTCGCCAGATACTTATCAACCACTTGCGCGAAACTGGTATACGGCGAGTCCATCGCCACCACAAACGCGCCATAGTCACCGATAGTGGCAGCTACTGGGGTCAAATCACGAAATGATTGCGGAAAGACGTTCGATAAAGAGCGGATCACAATCGGCGTGGAATTGACCATCAAGGTGTTTTGCGATTGCTCTGCGGTTTTCATCAGATAAGCAATCGCCTTACCGCCACCGCCGCCTGACATATTTTCAAACGAAACTTGCTCGACGATGCCGGCTTGATGGAGCGCCTCGCCAATGCCTCGCGCGGTGCTATCCCAGCCACCTCCCGCCCCACCGGGGATCAGAAAATGCACCTCTTGCACTATCGGCGCTTCACTGGCCTGCAACACCCAGCTACTCATCAGCAGCGCAATACCACTCATCCACATCACACCCGCGCGATACAGCGTGATACCCATTTTGCTCAGTCGACTCTGCTTACCCATACCGACTCCTCGCCGCGCACTCTCTAGCAACAAGTCAAAGCCACAATTGAGAAGGCGCTCACTAATTGTCATCGCAACTATCAAAATAGGCAGGATTTGAACAAAAAGCCAAGGCGGGAAAAATAGCTCAAGTCATCACGGCCAACGTTGGCATCATTATCGCGATGAAGGCAGATGGCACTCAAGAATCGTGAAAGTGACACCGCATTTAAGCCAGACAAAAACAACAAAGCCAGAGCTAGGCGCTTACCTAGGTCTGGCTTTGAACCGCTTTAAGTACAGCTCTACCCGTTATAGGGATGGCATAAAAATAGTTCCCGCTATGGTATATCCAAATCAAGTTTTAGCTTTCCGTCTGAGCTGTAAACAGACGAGAGGGATGCTTTATAAACACAGCAACAACGGAGGAAATTAGCAATGCAAAACAGTAATAAGAGTTGGCTACGACGTCCAAGGGAGAAAGGTTAAAAACCGAACCCAACAGTAGAACTTGTGCACCGTAGGGTAATACACCTTGAATCACACAAGCGAAGATATCCAATAAACTGGCCGCACGACGTGGCGTTACATTGTTCTCCGCTGCGAGTTGGCGAGCTACACTGCCAGAGACAATGATAGCAACCGTGTTGTTCGCGGTGCAGATATTGACCATCGATACTAACCCCGCAATCCCAAGCTCACTCGCGCGTCCATTTGCTTCGTTCGAATGATTTGAATCAAAGCTACGAATGACGCTACTCACTAGATTGGTTAGGAATGCTAACCCCCCTTGACGGTGCATCAGTTCACTCAAACCACCGATGAGCAATGACAGCAGGAAGATCTCTTGCATATTGCCAAAACCCGAGTAGATATCTTGAGCAAATGCAGTGAGGGTGTAGTTATCGATTGATGACAAGCTGACGCTACCTGCGAGAACGATGCCAATGGTAAGCACGACAAACACATTCATGCCCAATATGGCAAGCACGAGAATCGTTACGTATGGCATAACTTTCAGCCACTCAATGGTGCCAACGTCAGGAATTTGTGTCGCTGAGCTATGGAAAGTAAAGATTACCAGAGCAATAAAGGCGGCGGGAAGCGCAATCCGGATGTTTTCTCTGAACTTATCTTTCATCTCGCACCCTTGGGAACGGGTTGCGGCGATAGTGGTGTCAGAGATGATGGAAAGGTTGTCGCCAAACATTGCACCGCTAAGTACCACACCAGCGGTTAATGGAAGGCTCATACCGGCGGATTGTGCAATCCCAAGGGCAACTGGTGCAACTGCTGCGATGGTGCCCATTGATGTGCCCATCGCCGTAGCGATAAATGCAGAGATGAGGAAAATACCCGGCAAAATCAGGCTAGTCGGAATAGCCGATAACCCAAGAGTAACTGTAGCATCGACACCGCCTGACGCTTTAGCAACGGCGGCAAAGGCCCCCGCGAGTAGATAGATCAGGCACATTGCAATAATGTCAGGATGCCCAACGCCACGCATAAAGTGTTCGATAGAATGGTTGAGTTTGTCTTTGCTTAGTAAAAGCGCAAGGACCACCGCAGGTAATACTGCGACCGGGGCTGGCAGTTGATAGAATGCGAAATCCACGCCTTGAAAAGACAAGTATGTACCCACACCAATAAAAAGAATGAGAAATACCAGCAAAGGTAAAAGTGCGACCGCTGATGGTGCGATGGCTGTGTTAGCGTTTTTTGAACCAGACATATGAACCACAACATTATCAACAAATAGGGTGAGCGGACTAATCAGACGGAAAACGAAACCTCAAGTGATACATGTGTGGCTTTGTCTCGATTTTGATTAGTTTATTTTTACGCTGCGATAAAAAGAACCGCAAAAGCGGTTCTTTTATTAGGGGGATGTGTTTTAACAGTTATTAACCATTAAGTGCACTTAGGAGCGAGTGCATATCCTGACCATTCACTTCGCGGTTAATGATCAAGCTTGATGCCAACTCAATTAGCTTGCGCTCAACAGCGATACGCTGCGCGCTATCTTGGATGGTTTCAAGTTCTTTCACTTTGGTATCACCAATTACGCGGCGGATAATTTCAAGGCCAGCGTAGCCTTTTGCATCCGCAACGATTTGGCGCGTATACCATTCAACAAACATTTCATTCTTAGCGACATCTTCTTGCACCGTTGCTAGGTAAGCTTTTTTGAACTCACGTTCAAAACCGTACAAAATTGCAGGCACAGTAGATGCAACCCAGTTAATGAAGTTATCTTTGGTTTCTGACTCTTCATCAGTTACTTGGCACACCATTGCTGGCATCACTAAGTGCGCAATCACGTTACCGATGTCATAACCGATAGGCCCGTAGAAAGCGAATTCGGGATCAAGCACCTTAATGCCATCATGGTTGATGAAAATCGAGCCCGAATGGAGGTCACCGTGAATCAATGCTTGAGCATTGTTCATGAAGTTGTAACGCAGTTTCATCGCCTCAGATACTAACTGGTGGTTCGAATAGATGTGCTCGTTCACATACTCTTCGTTACCGTGAGTGATGATGTTGCGACCCTTGTAATCATTGAAAGGTTCAGTGAATACTAAGTCTTCTGAAATATCGCACAGTTCAACGTTAGTGAATTTCGCTACATTTGCCTTTTTCTCTGCGCGATTAAGGATAAGATCGGTTGTGCCTAATGCCGTTTTAGAGAAATAGCTGATAATTTGTTTATGGAATGAGGGGAAAACCTGACGCTCCATCATTTCGTAACGGAAGTTACTGAATTGCGATACGTCTTCCATAAACGTTACCGACATGACTGGGTCATATAGGTACACTTCAGGGACCATCTCTGGTGCCATCTTATGCTGAATTTGAAGCATGGTTGCTTCAATTTCACTGCGTTTTACATCCAATGGTCTTCCGCTTGAACGCAGTACCACATCGGCTTGTTTCAGGATCAGTGAGCGATTGTTTTCTTGATCAGTGATTTTGTAAACATAGTTAATGTTACCGTCACTGAGTTCTTTGATTTCCAACCCTTCTGTTTTGCCAAAGAAGTGAAGTTTATCTTCAATGTAGTTAGGAATATCTTCGAAACCTAATTTAAAGTGCGTAGAGTACATGGCTATTTAGCTCCAGAATTTATTATTATTTTCAGCGTAAGATTTCAGATCAAATGGGCTATAGATACCGATATCAGTCACCACCCCATTTACCAGTTTTGGTCCGGTAATATCGAATGATGGGTAAATTGACTCCACACCTTCTTCAGTGATGCGTTGGCCCATTAACGTCATTGTTTCTAGAGGATCGCGTTGCTCAATCACAACTTGATCGATAGTGGCTAAATCCACATCTGGAATGCCCGTTACATAGTAAGGAATACCAAAATGTTGAGCCAGAATCGCAATTTGTTGAGTACCCACCTTGTTGACCACATGACCGTCAAGCGTGATGCTGTCTGCGGCTGAGGTGAATAGGTTGATACCTAGATGCTGCATCGCGTAGGCAATCATGTTGTCAGCCAACACGGTGACTTTGATGCCTTGATTCTGCGCCACTGTTGCAGTAAAACGCGCGCCTTGGAAGAATGGTCGAGTCTCTGCACAGAAAAACTCGATGTTCTTACCTTGATGTTTCGCTTCACGGATCATGGTGCCGATGATGGTCTCACCAAAGCACTGAGTCAGGATCTTACCGTTGTCAGGAATGAGTTTGACCAAGTGTTTTGCCACTTCACCAATGGCGCTATAGCGCTTGTTTAGTGAATGAATCGCATGTTCGAAAATCGCTTGTGATAACACTTCACCCGATTGCATCGCATTTCGAGCCACTTCCAAGCACCCGTTCACCACGATAGTCATACGGTTTACCGTCGTTGGTCGAGCGTGAGATAGGGCGTAGGCCGCTTTCTCTAAAAATGCCATTTGCTCTTCAGCTGGCAACGTTTTGCATTGGTCAGCTGCCAGTGCCATACCCATTGCCGCCGCCGTGTAAGGGCCTGCACTTTGCGTCACCATATCTGTGATGGCTTGTGCTACTTCTTGATAGTGAGTGCAACGAACGAATTCTTTTTTGTATGGGTAGACGCGGCGGTCCAAAATGCGCACAACCCCATCTTCATACCATGCAACATTTTCATATTGCATCATAAACGCGAGTTCGTAATCTTGACGTTCCATGACTGTTTCCTATGCCGCTTTAGTTGCTGCGATTGGGGCGGTCTTCTTAGAGAAGTAAACCATTGAGACTAGAGCCATCACTAGCATTAGCATTGGGTAGAACGCGTAAGGCATTACTGATACTGGTGAAATTTGAGCTAGGCCTGCAACCATCAGGAACTGACCAGCGTAAGGCATTAGACCATTCATTGCACAGCCGCAGATATCGAGTAGAGAAGCTGTTTGTACTTTGTCGATACCGTATTTCTCAGAGATGTCTTTCGCGATGGTACCTGCAGTTAGGATACCAATAGTGTTGTTGGTCGTTGCTAGCGTGATCAAGCTTACTAGAGTTGCGATACCTACTTGACCACCAAATGCACCGTTAGAGCGCGCTGTAATTTTCTCTAGTAGGAAGTCGATACCACCGTAGTGCTTCATTAGACCAACCAAACCAGAAACTACGATGGCGATCATGCCTAGGTTTTGCATCCAACCCATACCACGTTGCACAGATTCAAGTGCAGATAGATAGTCTAGGCTGCCATTCATGAACCCAATCACGATACCGGCAACTACGCCGAGTGCGAGTACGCCCATTACATGCAGACCCGCAAGAGCAGCAACGATAATTAGTACGTAAGGCGCGATATTTATTAGTGAGTATTCACCAACAGTTGTTTCAGCACCATTACCGAAAGGAATGATTGTTAGTAGAACAATCGTACCGATGATTGCGGGTAAAACAGTGATGAAGTTGTACTTAAATTTCTCTTTTAGCGTTACACCCTGAGTACGACAAGCGGCGATCGTGGTATCTGATACGAATGAACAGTTGTCACCGAACATCGCGCCACCCACAACCGTTGCCATGATGAGCGCAGGGTTACCACCCACTTGTTCTGCCACACCCACACCGATAGGTGCTAGCGCAGTGATTGCCCCCATAGAGGTACCCATCGCAAAAGATAGAATACAACCGATGACAAAAATGCCGACTAGAACCATATTTGAAGGAATGATAGATAGGCCAAAGTTAACAATCGAGTTGACCCCGCCCATTTGGTCCGTTACTGAGTAGAATGCACCAGCTAGTAGGAAGATAAGCACCATCATGATGATGTCGCTATCACCCGCAGCTTTAGTGAAGATATTCATCTTCTCTTCAAACGTATCTTTCTTGCCTTTAGGTTGAATCATTAACGCCACAACCACAGAAAGAGTGAATGCCACTAGCAATGGCATACTTGAAAAGTTGTCAGCGTAAACGCCAGTTAATACGTAAATAACAATGAAGAAAATTAGCGGCAGTAAGCCCAAAAAATTGCTTTGCTTAGTCATCATTAAAGTCCTATTTAGTAGTCACTTGACTATATTGTTTAAACGCAACTAACATCTCTTGAACCCCTTCATCACTGATAATATTCGGAGTACCAAGCAGTTTAGCTTTGTAATAAATCTCAGCAGACAACTCTATTTCTTCCGCCTTGTTAAATGCGTTTGCGACATCTTTAGCACCAGCGACTAAACCGTGGTTTGCCATTAATACGACATAACGATCTTCCATTGCTTCAAATACGTTATTTGCTAATTCTTCTGTTCCATTTAGAGCATATTTAGCGCAGCGTACATTGGGACCACCACAAACAGCGTTTAAATAATACGCCGATGGAATTTCCATCCCTAAAGTGGCCAATGTTGAAGAGTAAATTGGGTGAGCATGAACTACGGAATTAATGTCATCACGGTTCTTATAGAAAACCGTGTGTAAACCATATTCCGAAGACGGTCTGTTATTACCTTCTACTATATTCCCTTCCAAATCGATAACAACAACATCTTCTGCTGTCATAGTTTCATAATCAATTCCACTTGGAGAGATAATTACTAATTTATCTTCTCGGGAATAAATACTAATGTTACCACCAGTACCACGTGTTAAGCCTGTGCTGATCATTTTATTGCAATATTTAACGATCAGCTCTCTCTGCTTTTCAAACATCATAGCGAAGCCTATATATTTATTTATTTTATAGAAAATATTAAGCTGCGATTTCTAGAACGCGGATAATATCTTTGTGTGCTAGTTGAATATAACGGCCAAGTGTTTCGTTTCCGTTTAACGCCTGACTTGCCACTTTTTCGAACTCATTGGTTGGAATATTTGATTCAGTCAATGATGTTGACAGATTCATTGCTTTGAATACATGAATAAACCCATTGATGGCTGCTTGTGCTTTCTCTTCTGCGTTACCTTCTTGAACACCAAACACGTTTTCTGCCAAACGAACTAAACGCTCAAGCTTGTTGTTTTCAATTAAGAACTGCATCCAGGCGGGGAAAATAATCGCCATACCTGCGCCGTGTGTGATGTTATACAGGCCACTGATCTCATGCTCAATGCGGTGCGATGCCCAGTCTGAACTGCGGCCAGTATCAAACAAGCCATTATGGCAAATAGTGGCTGCCCACATGTATTCAGCCATTAAGTCGTAGTTTGTGTGGTCTTCCATCAGTGCCGGTGAAATGTCGAGCAACATCTTAAGCAGACCTTCCATCATGTAGTCGTTCAATAGTGAACATTCTGTGGTGGTAAAGTAGCGCTCAAGAGTGTGTGACATAGCATCAGCGATGCCCGATGCGAGTAATGGTTTTGGTAAGCTATAGGTTAACTCTGGGTTCAAAATTGCAAAGCGAGGAAAAAGCTGAGAATTGTCTACGCCTTTTTTGAGTTTAAGCTCATCGTGAGTAATGATGGCACTTTCAGACATTTCTGAACCTGAGCCACAAATAGTCAGAATGACACCGACAGGTAGCACTTGGCTTGGTGTTTCGTTACCGGTAAAGAAATCCCACACATCCCCTTGGTGCAAAACGCCCATAGCGATAGTTTTTGCCGAATCGATAACGCTGCCGCCACCAATTGCCAGAATGAAATCAACACCGATTTCACGACACATTTGTACGCCTTCTTTTACCCCAGAGAGAAGTGGGTTAGGCACAACGTTATTTAGGGTGACGTACTCAATGCCATTTGACTTTAATGAGTGTGTAACAGCATCAAGTAAACCATTGGTTTCTATGCGATCACCATCATAATGAATCAACACCTTCTTACCGAAAGGTTTGATGTAATCGCCCACTTTAAGGTGTTCATCTTTACCGAAGTGAACTTCGGTTTTGCATGTGAACTTAAAATTATCCATATTACGACCTAAAGGATAGTTATATTAGAAGTAGAGCAGATGCGCTGTTCGTCATCTGTCAGTTTTTTATCAGTTATTAGTACATCAACACAGTCAACGTCAGATATTTTCATCAAACTAAATGAATCAAATTTTGTGTGGTCTACGACCAAAATTACTTGCTTGCTATTTTTCATCATCAAACGACGAATCATTGCTTCATCTTCACTATTATCGTAAAGCCCCTTTTCTAGGTTGAAGCTTGGGCAGCTAATAAACACTCTATTGGCAGAAAACTTACTTAACAGGTCAATTGCGATAGAGCCAGTGTATGAATCATTATCATCACAATAGATACCACCAATCATAATTAACTTTACATTACTTCCTTTCACATAATCATTTACAATTGACGAATTTGAAATAATGGTTACTTTCTTTTCTGACTTTATTAATTCTTGAACGATGCAAAGTGATGTAGTACTGCAATCAAAAAATAAAATGTCGCCATTTTTAATCAAAGAAACTGATTTTTTTGCTAATTCTAATTTCTCTTCAACTAATAAGTTTTTGCGAACTATACTCGGCACACCGTTATCACTCACATAACAAACACCACCATGAATCTTAACAATACTTGTGCATTCTTCTTGTAGCTTATCGATATCTCGGCGAATAGTTTCTTGCGATACATTAAATTCGTCACTCAGGTCAGCTACTTTGAGCGAGCCCTTCTCTTTGACCATGGCTTCAATAATCGATTTTCTTTGTTGAGCTAACATTTTTGTCTTTCCTTATTTTCTGCTAAGTATTAAACAATAAAGCTCAAGAAATAACTAAGATAGAAGTCACGAAAAACCACAAATACGCAGGCAAAAACCACAACAAAAGTCACATAAAACAACAAATAAAACCAATTTTGATGTGGCTTTTAGTGAGTTTAAAGGTTCAAAAGGCCGAACGCCCCCTTACTAGACAGAGAAAGATCGCCAGTAAAGTGACATGATAAAACTATGCGTAAGACGTTGTTTTGCTTTCTCTATCGAGTTATGGCTGACAACGAGGGTAAGAGAGTCTTGAAAACTAGAGCGTGTTGTTGTCAGCGTAAACCTAACAGCATGATCGCCCCTACATGCCACACAAAGCCACATTTTATCGCAAGGCGGTATTCAATTGGCACTGGCTAAGTTGGACTCGTTAAGGCGCAGCGGTCCAATTCGGTTGATAAAACGATGTTTACTACCCCGACAGGTTGAATAGCATTGATGCACTTAACAAATTAGTTAACGATCGGTTATGAATTCCCTACCCTTCTGTGAGAAGATAGCGAAGAAATAGTCATCATCTTTTTGCTGGATATGGCACATTGCTTCCTCATACAGGTAACTCGACAGGAGTTGAGTACCAACTGTATGAGTATGTTTGGCCTATTGTTAGATTGCACAAGCGCCAATAACGACATCAAACGAAAAAGGAGTTGCGTGATGTTTGAGTATAAACAAGTTAATGTGATTTTTAAGCAGGAAGCCGCCGAAAGTTATCAAGGTATTGAGCTACTGGGGTTCAACCTTAGCTCGAACGAGCATCAAGTGCTAACTCAATTTAGTTATGATGATGGTTACACCAAGCAAAGCGACGATACTCAGTTAGTCACTGAGCTGACTTTACCCGATATCATCAAAGTATCATTGCTTCTGCAAAGTAATACACCACTATTTGCGATAGAAATATTGGGGCGTGGTGAAGAGCCAGTAAAGACGGACGCCTTCTATTGGTTAGGTGACAGTTTGATTTACCAAAATGGTCACAATGATGACCTCACACCCAAATGGGTCAATCTAGTTTGCCAAGGCGGCTCGTTTGATGAATTTGCTCAAACACTGGTACGAGCAATCAACACCATAAATAACCAAGTAAAAAAACAGCTGACGCTACTGAAAACTGATCATCATTTATCAAGCCAAGCATTACATTGATGATTCCGTTAGACCGAGATAACGACAGTTTCAATTTAGCTGTATTAGTTACGACTATATCTGACACTTCAACCCTTGCAGCTCATACTAACAATCCAATCATCAAACCCAAAGCAGGTTTTCTCAATCTTGCAGAAGAACGTGGCAATGTTCCCGTAGCCCTGGATACCGCTTGCAACTCAAGTACTCAGCTCTATTAGTCACATTGTCTAACTGAGAGGTAGTGATTCAATATTGAAAAGAATCTATTTGGTCAGCAAGCAAGAGTAAAAGATTAACCACGCCCTAAACATCAAAAACAAAAAAGCCATCTAATAAGATGGCTTTAAACGCATGCTTCAATTTTAACTGCCTAATTACGGCTGCTGACGAGTAGGTGCCAGCATGATTTCACGAACGCAGACACCTTGTGGTTGGGCGTAGGCAAATTCCACTGCGCGAGCGATATCGTCAGCCGCTAACACGCCACCCATCTCATCTTTCCAGCTATCGTAACCGGCAATGATGTCATCGTTGGTGGTGTGTGAAAGCAGCTCAGTTTCCACCGCGCCCGGAGCGATAGTGGTTACGCGCACATCAAATGCGGCCACTTCTTCACGCACGTTTTCTGAAATCGCATGGACGGCAAATTTAGTGCCGCAGTACGCTGCGTGGTTCGGAAAAGTTTTACGACCCGCAACGGAACTAATGTTGATAATGGTACCGTGACGGCGCGCTTTCATCGGCGCAAGAACCGCTTGCATTCCGTTCATCAAACCGATCACATTCACATCGAACATACGTTGCCATTCAGCTGGATCTTGCTCGTCCAATTGGCTCAGCAGCATCACCCCAGCATTGTTCACGATACAATCTGTTGGGCCAAACTGCGCTTCGGCTTTCGCAATCGCCGCTTCAAATGCCGCTTTATCTAGTACGTCCACTTTTTCACACAGTGTATTTGGCAGGTTAAGCGCCTCTAAACGCTCCAAACGGCGTGCGATCAGTAGCAACGGATGTCCCGCTTCACTCATACGACGCGCAATAGCTTCACCAATACCCGAGCTTGCACCAGTAATAACGATTAACTTCTTCATTTTGATCCTCAAAGAATATCTGCAGAAAGACAGGCTCACACAAACGGTGTAGAAGAAGTGTAGTCGGCAATGCGTCGTTGATATATAGCACTTAAGTTCAAACACTGTTGCACAGCAGCAACAATAGACCGATACTTCAAACATGCTACCTACTATCAATACATTATGCTGAACCAAATTAATCTCGCCGACATCCGCGCGTTTGTGCTGATCTCCCAACTGGGCAATTTCACGAAAGCGGCCGACGCTATGGGCGTATCGCGCTCGCATGTATCCCGCCAGATCAGTGCGTTGGAAAACCAAATGGGCGTGACCCTGCTCACGCGCACCACCCGCACGCTGCGCTTAACCCAAGCTGGCGAGCGTTTTTACCGCCAATGTGAGCATGCGCTGCACCAAATTGACCAAGCCTTGATTGCTGCCGTGGATGACACCGAGCAGGTACGCGGTCTTATCCGCATCAACTGTGTCGGCGGTTATCTCGGCGAAGAGCTCATCGCCAATGCGGTAGCCAAGTTCATGACATGCCACCCTGATGTGCGTATTGATTTGGACTTCTCTAGCCACCGAATTGATTTAATTGAAGATCAATTCGACATCGCCTTTCGCATGGGCGCTTTGGAAGATGCCGGATTTATTGCCAAACACTTGATGACGGTCGATATGGTGACCTTGGCCAGTCCTAGCTATATCGCAACGTATGGTGAGCCGACTCATCCGCGCGAGCTTAGCCAACATCGCGCGCTAACGGGCTCGGTCACTAAGTGGCATTACCGCCACGCGACGCAAACCAACACCCACGTCGATGTGAATGTGAAGGGTAAACTTACCTCTAAAAATGGCCGCTCGTTGGTGGCTGGTGCGCTGGCGGGCAATGGGATCATTCGGGTTCCGCGGGTGTACTGCGAGCAAGAGATCAGCGAAGGTTACCTGGTCGAGATCATGCCCGACTGGCAAATCGCTTCTGTGCCTTTTTCAGCGATTTTTCATAAAGATCGCTACCAGCCGAAGCGATTACGCGAATTTGTCGACTTTATTAAGCAAGAATTTAGCGCCTAGCCATGCCCTTTAAGGTTGTGAGCTGACTCGTCGGCTCCAACCTTAAAGGCACAATCACAACCAAGGCACTATAGATACCCAATGGACAGGCACGGCCTTCTCAAACGATTCTCATTGCAGCGCGATCTCTGTCTCAATCAGCTCAGTACGCTCTAACCCGATTGTTTTTTTGCTTGGCAACACGCCATTATTCGTCAACCATTTAACTATGATTTCAACGTACCCTGTTTTCTTCAACGCGGAGCACTATCCATGTCTGAGCCACTGGTCTTAATTCTGATCCCTATCCTTTTGGCTTGTGTCATGCTGTCGCTGAGTACCTTTTCGATTCAACAACATCAACGTTTAGTGGTGTTACGCTTTGGCAAAATCAATGCGTTGATAGGCCCGGGGATGAGCTTTATTGTGCCGTTCATTGATATCGGCATTGTAGTGAATTTGGAAAAACACGTTTCGGGTTGGCAAGCGTTATCCGAGGCAGAGCTCAGTGAGAGAGTTACGCAATTAATTCAGGCAAATCCTAATCCCAAAGTCTACAAGTAAATGCGGACGCAAGAAGTATTTTGAGGAAAGGTTACACCTTCCCTCAACGGCAAGACACGCGCTTTGCGTGTCTGCCAAATGTTCTTTCTGCTCCAATCGAAACTCATTCTGTTAGAAAAGCACTGCGAAACAAGCACGGTTAGTCAACTACCGCTAATCAAGTGCGTCTACACAAACACTTTCCCGGCCAAGTAAAGCACGCCGTAACCTGACACCAACACCCGATCGTCGCTGATTTTGCAATATAAGGTGCCCGTGCGCTTAGACGCTTGCAGCGCCACCAGC
Organism: Thaumasiovibrio occultus; assembly: GCA_019703815.1. GTDB lineage: Bacteria > Pseudomonadota > Gammaproteobacteria > Enterobacterales > Vibrionaceae > Thaumasiovibrio > Thaumasiovibrio occultus. Next base: position 1,202,151 of record AP023053.1, read on the forward strand.
TCAGACTTGGCCAGTTGCGTTGCCCAGTAAGGCGTAAGTCCTGAATGGATGGACCCTGTCACCGGATCTTCATCGCCCCCGTTGGCCGGCCAAAAATAGCGCGAGACAAAATCGTAGTCCGTCTCTTCGTCGGCTTTCGCCGTCACCACCACATCAAATGGCGCAAGTTGCTTTAACTGCTCGGAGTCGTACTGTACCGCTCTCACCTCGGCTTCGCTCGCCAACACGGCAAAATAGGCTTGGCGGTTTTTCAGCACCTGCTGAGGCGGTATCGACAAACCTGCCAACAACGCTGGCGGCACTTGATGCTCAACCTCAGGCGCTTGGTTAGGAAAGCTCATTTCAATACGGCCATCATCCAATTGCACTACTTGCAACTCACCCACTTCTTGGGTGACAAATTCCAGCTCACCTTGCGCACCCAGTTGGTTCAAAATCACCGCCGCTGAGGCGAGCGTTGCATGGCCACAAAAATCAATTTCTGTTAACGGCGAGAACCAACGGATCTCATAACGGTTCTCTGCTACTTGCTTGATAAAGGCGGTTTCAGAAAGATTGTTCTCGCTGGCTATCTTTTGCATCAAGGCTGGGGAAATCCATTCATTCAACGGGACTACCGCAGCAGAATTGCCACCAAATCTGTCTTTACTAAAGGCATCAACCACGTAAATAGTGAGTTCCATGTCACACTCCTTTTGTCACTCATGTATCCATCGCTGTATTAATTGAAAGCTCCATTAACAGGAAAGTAACATATTGCGTTACTCACAACCACCTCCACCAGAGTCGCCACCGCCTGACGATCCGCAATCATCACCGACACCGCTATAACCCCCATCACCGCCATCACTGTAGTATTTAGGGGTATCGCTACTACCGTATCCGACGCCACCGCGCGACATTCCCCATTTGCTGACCTTGCCATTAAAAAGAAAACGCAGCGCACGGAAGACAAAAAACACCATAAAAGCGAGAGAAGCGTACGCTATCACGTCAACGATGAACGCTTCCGGATCTCTCCCGATATCGATAACGCCGTAAAGCATCAAATAGCCAAAGACGGTGATGACCAATGCGATTGCGAACGAAATGTAAAATGACCTCATGCGCCCTCCTACTCTGGCGTTAATTCGACCACAGTGAATCTTCCTTTTGATCTCAAAGTAGTACCCTACCAGTATTGGTCGCTATCATCTGTCACAATAGTGAATCAAAATCAAACAATTAGAGCTTGGCTTGTACTTTTTCCTTACAAGAATGTATGGTTTTTCGTTCTCACTAGAGATGATTCCAATAACCAATAACTGGAGAAACCAGATGAAACGTAAAGTATTAGCCACTGCTCTAATCGCGGCGCTGCCGTATATCTCTCACGCTGCAGAGTGGGGTTATGGGGAAGAGAATGGGCCTGATCATTGGGGCCATTTTGCGGAAGTGTGTGCGAGCGGCAAAAACCAAAGTCCAGTGGACATCCAAAATGCCGCAGCGTCAGATCTTGACGATCTGGAGTTGTCTTATCATGGTCAAGTTGTTGACATCCTAAACAACGGCCACACATTACAAGGCGGCGTTGAAGGCCACAACGTTTTGACCATCGACGACACCGAATTTGAATTGAAGCAATTTCACTTTCACACCCCATCGGAAAACCTGATCAACAACCAATCTTATCCCCTTGAAGCGCACTTTGTGCACGCCGACCAAAACGGCAACCTTGCAGTGGTTGCAGTGATGTATGAAGTGGATGATAAAAATAACCAAGTGGCGCAACTGAGCCAATCGCTGCCGACCGCTGGTGAGACAACGGCGCTAGACCAACCGTTCGCAGTAAAATCGATGCTGCCTGAATTTGACGGCTATTACCGCTTTAGCGGCTCATTGACGACACCACCATGTTCTGAAGGGGTGCGCTGGTTAGTGCTCAATAACTCACAGCACTTATCGCAAGAACAAGCCGACGCGTTGCACCAAGTGATGGGCGACAATAACCGTCCGGTACAAGATATCTACGCACGTCAGATCTTGCTCAGCCAATAACAGCGCAACTACGCTGATTTGTCGTGATCCTTTGGGTTCAACTCATGGGCTTCGATGCTCAGGCTTGATCCTGCGAGGTGTTGCCGCCATTCCGTTGGGTTGACCTATTGAGATACAAACCAGTCCAAGCCCTAACAACCCTCGCGTTTTAGGGCTTGGAGTCCGATTTTTATCGACCAGCTAGGGCGTAATTTGCACTCCCCACGCCTACTGTGATATTCATCACTATCTATGCAAAAGATCCGTTAGATCTGAAAATTCGCAACACCCAGGGAGGGAGTGATGGAAAAGTACGCCATTTTGTCTGATATCCACAGTAACGTGTTTGCGCTCGATGCCGTGGTGACAGATGCAAAAGCGAAAGGGGTAACCACCTTTGTGAACTTGGGCGATATTCTCTATGGGCCCATTGCACCGCGCGCGACGTACGACTATCTCCAAGCGCTCGGGGCCATTACGATTTCCGGCAATCAAGATCGCCAAATTCACGAAGCGCAAGCAGACGATATTGCCTCAAACCCCACCATGGCGTTCATTCTTGATGATTTAGGCCAAGCGCCGCTCGATTGGATGAAGCAATTGCCGTTTGATTGTCACATTTCACCGGAGATCTACGCCTGTCACGGCACGCCGAATGACGATCTGGTGTATTTGCTTGAAGACAGCCGCAGTGGGAAACCTGAGCTGCGCGCGGATAGCGAGGTGCTCACCCTGCTCGATGGCGTTCGTGCTCCCATCGTGTTGTGCGGACACACCCATTTACCCCGTTGCGTTGAATTATCGACGGGGCAGTTAGTGATTAACCCCGGCAGCGTCGGCATGCCAGCCTACACCGACGACGAGCCTTGGCTGCACTCAATGGAAACCTTCTCGTCCCTCGCCTCCTATGCCACGCTAGAGAAAAACGGCGCCGATCAATGGAACATTACGTTTCACAAAGTGCGCTATGACGTTGCTAAAGCGGTCGATGCGGCCAAGCAACGCGGCCGAGAAGATTGGGTTCACTTTTTAACCACGGGACGCGGACTGTAATCCAACAAGCTGCCAAAACATAAAAGCCACCGCCTTTTGCAATGGCGTATCGCATTTGGCGATGGGGTATAGCGCATTTGGCGATGGCCTTTTCGGCAAGCTTGTATCGCTACCGGTCTGTTTACGCTACAAATATTCAGGATCTAACTCGAAGATCATCAAGCCATCGTTTTCCTCTTCTTGGGTGAAGGTCGCCAAGGGCTTGCGGTGCGGCTCGTCGTCTAACAAGTAATCCAAAAACAAGTTATAAGTCAGCGGGCCACTGCACTCACCGGTATTGGGGCCATCATCAATCACGTGCAAATCAATGCTCACCTCTACCGCTTCACCGCCGCCCACCGTTAACAGCGGGTCAAAGCGAAAACCACTGCGCTTTTGCCATGAGATCTCTATGCTACGGTCGCTATCGGTTAATGGAATAGGATCGAGCCACGAGCCACAGTCGGCATCAAGATAGTAAAGCGGCTCAGCACTCAATCCCTTAAGCACAACTGCGGCTTCAGTTTGATTTTGCACATGGAAGGTCACGCGCGGCACGCCGATCTGTTTATCCAGCATCGATGCCAAATGGAACGACTCGCCAATGCTTTCTGGCAAACTTGAGTCTTGCTCCAACTGCTTACCGTACACGGCAAGAATATCCGCCAGCACCAATTGGGGCCCCTCTGGCTCGCCAGAAGCGCTATCCGTTTTGTCGTTCATCTGTTTCAGTAGCTCAACCAACGTGGCCGACGGGCGCCACACCACGTAGTAGTTCGACACCCCCAAATCATTACGAATATACGTGCCCTCTTGCACATATTGGATAGCTTCAGGCCAGGCTGAAAAATGCGCTTCAATCGTGCCCTCAGGGACGGGCACCAATTGCCACACCCCAAATTCACGGTGCCATTTATCGGCAGGACGCAACTCCATTGCTGTGAGTGTCAAACTCTGCGTTTGAGCAGCGGGGGTTCGCTGTAGGGTTTGTTTTTCAGGTAATTCAGCGGCATTCACCGGCGATAGCGTTAACCTAGTTAATACCAGCCCAGTCAATATCACTCCTGTCAATACTTTGGCAATAGCAAGGGTGTTAGCGCGACACGGACTTTTAATGCCCGTCGCGCCCTGTAGATGCGATGTCATGATCTTCCTTTTTTTTGTTATTTATCGGGGTCATTTCCTTCCCCCACGCGCCCTTTTTCTTCGTGCCACAAGATGACGGCTATCACACTTGGGCGGGCTTGCTACAAAAGTATAGCTCATGCATTTTTTTTGCTATTTCCGATTTTTTTCTCATGGATTAATTTGTCCACATCACATAAACACCATGAGTTAAATATGATTACGCAACTAACTAACACCAATCTAATTAAGCACGAACTTCAAGCAACAAATAAAAAAGAAGTGTTTGAAGAGCTAGCACAAATGCTATTGGAAAACGGTCGAATTGGCTGCAAGGATGCATTTCTAAGTGATATCGAAACTCGTGAATCTGTCAGCGTAACCTCAACCGATGGTATCGCTTACCCTCACGCCAAAAGCCTAGCGGTGATCGAGCCAGCTATCGCAGTTGGCGTGAAGCGTGAAGGTATCGAATACGGTGACGAAGACGGTATTAAACCGACCCTATTTTTTATGATTGCCTCACCAGATAACGGTGCAGACCATCATATTTACGTTCTTCAAGAATTATTTGGAAAATTCAGCGAAGACTTTATTGAAAATATCCATAACGCACTAAACGAACAACAAATCCTAGAGACTTTAATTAATTCATAAGGCGGGATAAATGAGTACCCTTACACAAACAAATCAAGGTTTTGATTTCAAAAAATTCCTCGGCACAATGAAAGGTCACCTACTTTTCGGTACCTCTCACATGCTACCTTTCATCGTAGCCGGTGGTGTTTTGCTGGCGCTTGCAGTAATGGCATCGGGTGAAGGTGCGGTACCAGCAGAAGGTATCCTTGCTGACATCTCAAACATCGGTATTAAAGGTCTGGTACTGTTCCCAATTATTCTGGGCGGTTACATTGGCTACTCCATTGCTGACAAACCAGCGCTTGCTCCAGCGATGATCGCCTCTGGCATCATGGCAGACATGGGCGGCGGCTTCTTGGGCTGTATCGTAGCGGGCTTCATCGCGGGTGGCGTGGTTCACCTGTTGAAGAAAATCCAGCTGCCAACCAGCATGACGGCGCTGGGCGCGTACTTCATCTACCCACTTTGCGGCACCTTGATCTCTGCGGGTATCGTTCTTTGGGGTATCGGTGAGCCAATCAAGATGTTCATGGCATCGATGAATGCCTTCCTTGATTCAATGGCTGGTGCGTCTAAAGCGGTTCTTGGTGCGATTTTGGGTGGTATGACTGCGTTCGATATGGGCGGTCCTATCAACAAAGTAGCGACCCTGTTTGCACAAACTCAAGTTGATACCCAACCTTGGTTGATGGGTGGTGTGGCAATCGCAATCTGTACGCCTCCTCTAGGTCTAGCGCTTGCAACTTTCCTATTCAAAAACAAGTTCACCAAAGAAGAGCAAGAAGCAGGTAAAGCTGCGGTTATCATGGGTTCAATCGGTATCTCTGAAGGTGCTATCCCATTCGCAGCAAACGACCCACTACGCGTTCTACCATCAATCGTAGCGGGTGGTATCGTTGGTAACGTTATCGGCTTTATGGCGAACGTTCTGTGTCACGCACCTTGGGGTGGTCTGATTGTAATCCCAGTGGTTGAAGGTCGTATCTCTTACATCATCGGTATCGCAGCTGGCTCATTGACTACCGCACTTATCGTGGGTCTATGGAAACCTGTTGTGAAGGAAGAAGAAGCGCAAGCCGCGACCACTGCAACCAACGCAACTCCTGCACCAGCAGCTCTAGAAGCAGGCGAAGGTGAATACGACATCGTAGCGGTTACTTGTTGTCCATCAGGCGTAGCGCACACTTTCATGGCAGCGAACGCACTGAAAAAAGCAGGCGCTGAAGCAGGCATTAAGATCAAGGTTGAAACCCAAGGTCAAAACGGTATCCAGAACCGTATTACCGCAGCAGACGTAGCAAACGCGAAACTGGTTATCCTAGCGCACGACATCCCTGTAAAAGATGCTGACCGCTTTGCAAATGCTAACGTTCAAGAGTGCACCACCAAAGAAGCGATGCGTAACGCGGCAACACTAGTTACCCTATAATCGCTCGGTAAAGCTCCAATAAAACGTTAATTGGCTTCCCCCTAAAATCCGGCATCTCTCCTGAGTGCCGGATTTTTTTATATCGCCCTCTCAACCTATGAATATCCGCCTTTAGCGGATAAACCTTGTTATCGATTAGCCTCGCTGTGTGGCGCTCTTTCAGCACTGCATTCAAAACGGAATTCACAGCGCATTTAACACCACATTGAACAGCACGCTCTCCAATACCTTCAACAAGCACAGCACCCAGTCTCGCCTTTCGTCACCGAGAAAAATGTAACATCGATACCCAACCTGTTGTTGCGCAAAGTTTGCGGTATGTAGCGCGTTGTCGTTGGTTTTTATTCGATTGTCGGAAAGCCGCACTGGATCTTTGATGGCTTCACTGGATTTTTGTAACCTTGATTTTGAAGTGTGATCTGCAACTCAGCCTCTATCGCCACACCGAGGTATATCTACGCGCCAGTGACCTGCGGTGATTGGTCATTGTTATTGAGAGAGCGCTGTATGATCTTCCACGATTTGATTTCTTCCGTCTTAGCCGAGCGTGAGCCGTTTCACCACATCTGGTTTGCAGGGGATTTTCACACCCCGCCGAAGTTTAGCTATCAAGTTAACTTTCCGCGCTTAGAGTTGGTGCTGGACGGGGAATACATCAACGAAATTGAAGATCACGAACGCAAAGTCACCCAAATTACCGCTAAAGCCGGTGATGCGATCTTTGTACCGCCCAACTGCTGGAACAAGCCACAATGGGATACCGACTGTTCCGTACTGAGTATTCTGTTTGGCCGCCGCCAACTTGGGCTGAGTTTTGTTAGTAAACGCAAAGGCGATACCGGCTTTTACGATATTCAAAAGCACAGTATTCAAACCCGCTCTGGCTTTGCGATCGACAACATTTTGGAAGCGCTCAGCTCCCTTGCCCGTGAAAGCCATAAAAAGCCGATGGATGAATTGTTGCTGCAAGCACTGCTGCAATACTGCAACACCATGCTGGAAAAACCGGTCGAGCAGCCGCAAAGCCGAGTCCAAGATCTCTATCAGGGGATCTGTATCTACATTCAGGAAAACTTTCATCGCCAAATTACCCGCGACACCATTGCGGCGCGTTTTAGCATTTCACCCAACCATTTATCGCGCCTATTTCGTCAACAAGGCCATATGACGCTGGCCGATTACATTACGTGGGTGCGGGTAGATCGGGCGAAATTCATGCTGAAGAAATACAATTTCAAACTCAACGAAGTCGCCACGCGCTGTGGCTTTAAAGACGTGAATTACTTTTGTCGGGTATTTAAAACCCGCACCGGCAGAACGCCAACGGAGTATCGCGGCTCGATCTAATGATCGCCGCCAGCGCAAGTCCTGCATTGTTGCCGCGCGGCAAGACTAGCGAGAATAAGCTAAGCCAATAAGCGTGACATGGCGTACATCAGCAGCGCTTGGAGATCAACGCTGCTGCGAGTGAGCAACAAGCGCTCAGCCATCTGCCCGCTGAGAAGATTTCGGGTAAGGTTCGTGGCCGCAATAAGCTGCTCACGATGAGGCGCTTGCGGTAATACCAAGGCAATCGCCAAATTCACCGTCCCCATTTTAGACGCCCAGTCGATCGCTTTCTCGTTGCTGATCACCGCAATATGAATATCGCTCACCGCGGAAAACATCACGTGCGGCAGCGCGATCCCCGGTGTCACGCACGTCGATGAGCGCTCTTCCCGCTTCACGAACGCCAAAATCAATTCGTCAGGATGGGTCGGATGGATCAATTTTGCCAACCCATTCAAACATTCGAATTTCGTCAGCTCAGTTTGGGCTTTGGCATAGTGCCATTGAATTTCACAAGGCGGGGAGATCTGCGGTAAACGCGCGGCTAACTCGCTGGAAAACTGCGTGTTGATCTGAGCGCCCACCAGCACAAAGTGCTCAGCAATAATATCTTTGATCACAAAGCACGCCAGCTCAGCATCGATGCCAATCGCGGTGATCTGGCACAAATCTCCACTCAATAAGCCTGCGGTTAACATCGCCGATGAGCGACTCAGATCGGCGCTGCGATTTTGGGTGATATTCAGGATCTGCAGCGTGCTCTTAAACTTTTTCGCCAAACGACACAGCGGCTGCGCCACGTAGGCACTGCCGCAGATATCATCAACAAGAAAGGTGATCTGGTATTCGTTCATGGCGTCTATTTACCGCTAAAAAACGAGGCTAGCGACAGTGCACCAGCAGCACTTTGTCCACGTTTAACAGCACATCTTCAATCGGAACTTGCACCTTGTTTAGGCCGTCAAAACGCGCCGCCAACTCGATTTCGATGTCAGAGACGATCAGTACCTTATCAGCATGGGCAATGTCATGGGGAGTCAATTGGTTCTCTATGCCCATTGCCCCTTGGGTTTCCACTTTAATTTGGATATTCAATTTTGGCGCCGCTTTCACCAAGGCATCGGCAGCCATATAAGTATGCGCGATCCCGGTTGGGCACGCCGTCACAGCGACAACTTTCATTGCGATTCTCTGCTTATATTTTTCGCTGGATACTAACACAAAAGCAGGTTAAACAACTGAACAATGACCGACAAAGGTAAGAGTTCTATCACAGTTTATTATCGCCACAGCACAGCGCCGCAAAATTCCCTTGGCGCATAGCGAGAAACCACTCACTATGCAGCGTCACTAAATGAGTTCGAACCGTTATGAATATCACCTCCCTGATTGATGGCGACACCATCTGTATCGATCTTCACGCCCACACCAAAGAGCAAGTGCTAGCCGAGCTCGTCGAGATGCTAGCGCAAGCGAACAAGCTGGCCGATAAAGACGCCTTTCTGCGCGATATATGGAAGCGCGAGCAGATCGGTAATACTGGCTTTGAAGACGGTGTTGCGATCCCCCACGCCAAAAGCAGCGCGGTAGCGAAACCGGCGGTGGCGATTGGGATCAGTCGAAAAGGGATCGATTACGGCGCAGAAGATGATGAGCTATCGCAGGTGTTTTTCATGCTCGCCTCGCCAAATGACAACGATCATCACCACATTGAAGTGCTGGCGCAGCTCTCGGCCAAACTGATCGAAGAAGATTTTATCGCCCAACTCAAAGCTGCCGATAGTGTCGAGCACGTCCTTGCCTTGCTCGCTGCCATTGAAGCGCCGGTTGAACCCACGCCGCCAATAGCAGAGCCTCAACCGATCTCTCCTCTCACCCAACGGCTGGTGAGCATGAAACAGCACCTGCTGTTTGGCACCTCCCATATGATCCCGTTTATTGTCGCGGGCGGTGTGTTGTTGTCACTGTCAATCATGATCTCAGGCCAAGGGGCGATCCCGCGAACCGGCCTACTGGCCGACATCGCGGCCATGGGGGTGGCTGGGCTGACCTTATTCACTTTGGTACTGGGCGGCTACATTGCGTATTCCATCGCCGATAAGCCGGGACTTGCACCGGGGATGATTGGCGCTTGGATCGCTGAAAGCCACTATAACACCGGCTTTTTAGGTGCCATTGTGGTTGGGTTTATCGCCGGTTTAACCGTCAGTGCCCTGAAAAAAATCCGCTTACCTGAAAGCATGAGCTCCCTGAGCGCGATTTTCATCTACCCCTTAATGGGCACCTTTATCACCTGCGGCGCGGTCATGTGGCTGATCGGCGCGCCAATGGCCGATGCGATGTCAGCCCTCAATAACGGGCTGGCTGGCCTCGCGGATTCGGGCAAAATCGTGCTGGGCACTGTGCTTGGCGCAATGACCGCCTTTGATATGGGCGGGCCAATCAATAAAGTCGCCACCTTGTTTGCTCAAGCCCAAATCAACACGCAGCCTTGGCTGATGGGGGGTGTCGGGATCGCGATTTGTACCCCGCCGCTAGGAATGGCGCTAGCCACCGTGCTCGCGCCGAAAAAGTTTAGCCAAGATGAACGTGAAGCCGGTAAAGCAGCGGGCATTATGGGCATGATAGGGATCAGCGAAGGAGCGATCCCCTTCGCGGTTGCCGATCCGGCGCGGGTACTGCCTGCGGTGATCATCGGTGGGATTCTCGGTAACGTGTTGGGCTTTATCTTCCATGTTGCTTGCCACGCCCCGTGGGGCGGCTGGATTGTACTGCCGGTAGTGGAAGGTAAATTGGGTTATGTGCTTGGTATTCTTGCTGGTAGCTTTACCACCGCCGCTATCGCGATTGCACTGAAGAAAAACGTCACCGATATGCCAGCGCCTACCCTCACGGTTGCGCCGCCGCCAAGTGTGGATGGCTATGCCGAGATCTTAGCGGTGACATCCTGCCCGTCAGGCGTCGCGCACACCTTTTTGGCCGCCAAATCATTGGAAAAAGCCGCCGCTCAACTTGGCGTGAAAATCAAAGTCGAAACTCAAGGGGCGAACGGGATTATCAACAAAATCAACCCTTATGATGTTGCGCATGCGCGACTGGTGATCCTTGCCCATGATGTCGCGATCAAAGAGCCAGAGCGCTTTGCTAACAGCAAAACCCTTGATGTCAGCACCAAAGACGCCATGCTGGATGCGGCGGGATTATTGAAGGTCAAATAGACATAATTTAAGCAAACGGAAAATCAATTTTATTCTGTTTGCAGCGGAGGGAGAGTCGCCACTGGCTCGCTTGAGCAAAAGTCACCTTCTCGGTTGCGTGATCTTTGCTTTACTGTGCCAATAACCTAAATTGGAATCTCGAGATACATTGTGTCATCAACATTTTCATCCCTACGACTAATACCAGCCGCTTACTTTTGGCCCTTATACCATGCCAAATGCCACTAAACGTCTGACAAAGCAATAGTCATACAAGAGCCTCGACTTACTTATTAAAGATATTTTTACCCCACACGAACACGCGCTCAAAGTAATAGCCACACAACGCGCTTGGCAAGATAACTAGCAAACCATATCCCAAGAACAACCAGTGGCCCTGTAATTCATCTAAGAATTTAGCAACGATTAGCAGTGAGGCGTAATTACTAAGGCCACAAGCTGCACCCACAAACAACAACAGCCCTCTGCGGCCTTGAGTGGTAACTTGCCAGCTAGACAGGCTCACCCCTCTTAAATCATTAAAAAATGCACTCTTTGTCAACACTGAGGAGAAGGCACCAATGGTAAGTAATATAACCAGTTCAATATTGTTTACTTCATTTAACGGAATTGCCACCAATAGGAAAGATAGCCACGTAACCAATGCTAGAAAAAGCCCCAAGTTACCCCCTTCAACATCCCAACAAACCACAAACACAATATTGACAATACTATCTAATAGTTAACTTTTGGCAAATCTCTCACCAATAGGATCTCAATGATCTTGTATTGATTTGCGAGACAGCGCGTGTGAACACAACAAGGCCTCGGATGCAACGCGGTTCAATTCAACCAAGGAAGCAAAGAGACGCGCTGGCGGTTAAAAATCGATATCGCTTTAGGCGCTAAACAAGCGCAGCAACAGACGTATCAACCCTTTGCCTATAAAGTAAGGTAAGTGAACAAGCACTTCGAGTAAGTCTATGTGCGCCCACACAGCGTCTCGCCTTTCACGCTCAGTCGGCACCAGTAAATGGGCAACACCAAAGCACACCAACGAGGCTGCCAGCCGGGGAAATGAGAGCCCCAATGAAAAGAAAAGATAAAGAAAATAGCACCCAACGACGAAGCAAGCGAAGCCCAGTAAGGTTCTGCATTCATCCATGATCGCTACCCGTCTACGACTGAATAATCGATATATTCGCTGCCTAAGGCATATTCAACAAAATCAAAATCACACGCCTCGCTTGCCTTCGCGATGACATTGACAAATTCTGGGTAGTTGATGACGTTGGTAAATGGCGTTCTAATAAACCGACTCGTCAGGCAATCACCCAGCGTTAGTTCTGCCTCTTTAGAAGCCAACCTGTACCAAGCTAAGTTTTCGATAGGGAACACACATCTGGGTATACCTTCAAGCGGTTCGTACCCTTTTCCTTTGTACGTTGCTCTTTGTAAGTGCACCTTATGTATTTCTTTAATAGGGTCTTTCGGCAGCTTATCTAGGTCAAAGAAGTTATCATACCATGTATTGGAATAAGCCAAGGTCAATTTGCCCGCATCCATACTGGCTAATAAATTACGTATAAAGGTCACATTTTCAGAAACATAGTAATCGTCTACTGCAAAGCAACTTACCTCGTCATCTTTGTCATCTAAATAAAAACGAATCTTCTCTCTGTACAGTTGCTCAATATCAGGCAGATCAAAATAAATAGCCAACATCCAATGATTTACCAAATCGTTATTTATTAGACCCCAATGGGGGTAACACAGTTTGTTTTTTGACGTATACCCCTCAACGTAACCCGCGAGTACTGAAGAGACAATCGCCTCCATACCGCCGTGCTCATGCCATTCCAAAAAGCCCAATTGTAAAGCTCGCACGGTAGTTATTGGCAATAGTTGTCTACAGCTAATCAGCATTCGCATTTCATCTGAATCACTCGAATTTTTAAGTTCGTCCAAATATGTTATTTGTCGTTCAAATACACGTCCAGGGGTTATGGCTCTCGCAATGAAATCCAAGCTCCTAGTCATTAAACGTTTTTCAGTTTTTGCTATATTCCTTACCATGATTTAGAGCGCTCTCCATGCTTGGTGCCAGTAGGACGCCATTTCCGAGGTCACTTTCACGATTTTTTCTTGCGTGTTTTGCGATGGCCAGAGTTGGATCAAGTGCTTTTGTCCATCGATTGGCGCGTCATCTTCGTCGTCGTCATCGTAGTCGGCATCCATAGCGATCACACAATAACGCACGCCGTATTGTCCTTTTGGCAAATCAAGCGGATAAACCTCTTCCCAACCCCACTCACACAACGCAACGGGGAGTTCGCCGCATTGGAAAGCCACTTCGACGATCTCTTCGTAGTCTTCATTGATGTCTGGCTCAGCAGCGTAAAGCGCCACCTCAACGTCAATAACACCGTTTTGAAGGCCTGTCACAAAGAACAACTTCCCCGCCTGTGCAGCACCGCACAAACCATTTTCTTGGCCGACAAAGATCTCTGCCGGTTCAATAACATCATCGAACTCTACATCTTCAGCATCGATATAGAACTGCCCATACTCAATGTTGATCTCTCCTGCATAAAGCGTTTTCACATCCTGAACTGTCATCATAACTCCTGTATTTATAACCTTACGCTGCCTGCGCTAGGAGCGTTTTTACCGCTCCCGTTTTCATTGATTTTCCATTTAAAAAGCGGGTTATTGAGCAACGTTGTAATACTTACCCATTTACGAATTCGCATTGAAAGAGTTTACCTTTTCGGTGCGATATCAATCCGCCGCAATATAGAACAAGTCGACGAAACTCTCGGTGCGGTCATCTCGTTATGTAAACCTTGCAGTTTGGATGAGGCAGTGCCAGTCATCTTCTCTAGGCCAAATATCGCCGCTGAACGATTGACTATTAAGGTCAGAGCCACCGCTCAATATATACCCAAGTAACCTCAAGGTGCGTGGTTCAGCGAGAATGACTTGATTATCAGCCGCGGAAGGGGTTTGAAGATTTAGTGGTTCTAAATCAAGAAACGCTGACAAAGACTGGGAGTCAAGGCAACTCGCCCTTCGGGAGCCATTCATAACCCCAATTTCAGCGTCAAACGACTTGGAAATAGCCGACTATTCCACGGCGTCGATTTCCTTGAACTTGGATTTGTGATTCGGCTCTGAATCCAGCACCTTGAAGTCATTTAGGTATAAAGGGAAAACATCGCCAATATATGGGTGATTGAAAAATGGGAAGGTAGAGAAAAACAAAGAAAGAAATAGCGAGCAGGCAGATGCGAAACAATCGCCCGACAGTGTCTGTCGATGGCGATTGCTTGAAGATGGATGAGCGAAAACGCGATTAGGCTTCGGTTTTCTCGGCTTCTACTGCCGGCTCTTGGGTTGGTTGCTCTGCTGCCTGTTCAACAGACTGCTCAGCGGTTTGCGCCGCTTCTTGCTCTGCCAGAGCCATTTTCTCGCGCTCCGCCTTTGAAATATACTTAGGCTTATTGCTGTTTTGCTTCACCTTTTTCATGCGGCTTTTCAAGATTTGGTTAATTTTCTTTTTTCTGTTCATCGTCATTTACCTCGTTCGCGGGGCTGCGATTCTATGGATAACAGCAGTTGAACTCAAGCCCTCACTGACAGTTTCTAGTAAAACCGACTTAATCTTGTTGAAGCAACCATAACTGAGCTCTGCGATTAACATTCTGCCGAAAGATATACGGATTGATGCGGCAAGCATTCATGGGAAAAGTCTGATAGCGGCGGCTGGTTAATGCGTAACAAATTGCGCTTCACGACGAGCAGGAATCTATCTACTTTTTCATAATCATGCATATATAGTTAGGAGATCGAGTATACCTGCGGCATTACGCCCAAAATAATTTAATCATTTTTCATTCTAACAATGCCTGTAAAGTCGGATTCGGGCACGTTTTCTCAGGAAGATCAAATAATTTAATGTCAGAATTCATTTGAGAAAACAAACGATCCTTTCCTATTCTATACCTAACCGCCCTAAAAACAGTATTCGCATATAGTTGCGAAGGGGTCTTTAATATTTCACCTTCGCGGAGCAATTCGTTAACACATTTCTCAAGAACTCTAATATTATTATATTTCCTAGCGGCATCTTCAACTGAGTATTGAATGGATTTATCTAGCGAGATGTTAAATATATCTAAGTACTCCCTACCTAAGAACATTACGATCTCTATCACTTCAGGACGCTGATACGTTGATAGTACTGCGGCTTTGTAACTATCGCGAAGACCATCACCATCACTGTCCACACCCCTAATAGATTCTGGCGTTCTTGGATCGAAATCTGGTTCAGCCGTTTCATTTCCTTGACTCCCTTGCGAAGCTTGTGCTTCCCCGCGGTGGTGCTCAACCTCAACTGCATTATAAATAGCCTCTTGGTCCAAATTCACCGATGCATAGCTTGCGAAAGACAAGCCAAAGCTAAAAATGCACACGAATATTGTCTTGTTCATCTACTTCCCTTAAACATTATTTCGAAAGTTTATTTTTAAGCCGAGTATGGCTCGGCACCCAACAAACGTTCATGCTCACCATATTAGAAAACATCATCATGCTCTTACTTATAATAATGATTATATTTACTCACTGGTTTTATCGATTTTACACGAGGCATTACCTGTAATTCATAAATACGACTTTATAAATTACATTAGCTCTAGGGATGATTCACACATCTCTATCATCAATCATTATTAAACGCATGTGTAAACTTGGAAATTAAACGAAATGCCATAGGAAAAGAAGCCAACTCAGATAGAACTTATGTGAGGTAATGGCACTTCCTGAGTGAAATAGGATTTGTCGATTTAATCACTTTGGACTATTTGCCGATACATCAAAAAGGCACCGAACGGAATTCTCAACATATAGTTGTTCTTCGTTAGATTTGTATCAAAAACAACAAACCCAGCGTTGCGCTGGGTTGTCTGTTGTATCGCGGCATGAGCAATCGCGGGGTTTACTCATTCAACGGGGCAACTCGCTCTAGGATCACGCCTTCATCAATCACCACCGATACCGACGCCGGCAGTTCATCATCAGAAACAATTAAAACTCTGATGAAAAAGCGAGGGGCAAATGCGAGACATAAAAAAACGCCTGATGTTTCCATCAGGCGTTTCTTGTTAATTTGTTTTATTTTCGGCGATTAACCTACGAACTTCGCGACAAAGTTACCGATGTTAGTCA
The DNA here is from genome assembly GCA_019703815.1 of Thaumasiovibrio occultus. GTDB lineage: Bacteria > Pseudomonadota > Gammaproteobacteria > Enterobacterales > Vibrionaceae > Thaumasiovibrio > Thaumasiovibrio occultus. The sequence goes on from AP023053.1 coordinate 1,218,147, forward strand.
CACTTGATGCTGCCATAATCACAACAATCGCAACACCAATTGCCGTTAGGTACGCTGGGTGTTTGTACTCACCAATAATGTCTTTGCGACGCGTTGCCATCAGCACCATACCCAAAACGATTGGTAGGATAATGCTGTTAACCAAACCTGCCAGCATCAGCAGTAGAATTGGCATGTTCATGGTCACGGTGCCTAGGCTAGTGACGATAATGAACGCTACACACCACGCTTTCTCGTTACGTGCTACCACTGGGAACAGGGTTTTAATCAGTGAGATAGCCATGTAAGAGTTACCAACCACTGACGTGATAGATGCAACGAACAGTACCAAGCCAAAGATAAAGTAGCCAAGCTCACCCGCGCCTTGACGGAAGGCATCTGCTGCTGGGTTTTTCGCATCCAGCACAGCGCCTGCAGAAATCACACCGAACACCGCTAGGAACAACAGGATACGGATCACGACGGCGATGGAGATACCAGCCCATGCTGCGGTTTTAATCGATGGAATGTTGGTTTTTCCTTGTAGGCCGATGTCCACCAGACGCTGCGCGCCGGTGTAGTAACCGCCTACCGCGCCGCCGACGATGGTCAGTGTAGGTAGAAGCAAGCTGCCCATATCGCTAGGTGCAACGGCTGCCACCATGGTTGCGCCCATTGGCGGTAGGCTGGTCATCGCCACGTAGGCAATCAGCACAATCATGAAGAAACCCAGGTAGCGCGCCATTTGGTCCATGCGCTTTGACGCGTTGTGTACCACAAACAGTAGGCTACCAATCACACCAGTAAACAGTGCGCCCCACGTCGTATCGACGCCGGTTAGCACTTCAATACCCAGTGCAGCGCCACTTACGTTACCGAAGTTAAACGCGACGGCGCCCAGCGCCAGCAGTACGCCGACAACGTAGCCCATGCCCGGTGCAACGCGGTTGGCGATGTCTTGAATGCGAAGGCCAGATACGCCAACAATTCGCCACAAGTTCATCACGATACCAAAGGTGATAAACATGGATGCGAAGACTGGGAACGCCATGTCAATTTTGTAGATGTTGGTGAAAACAGCGGTTTGCGTCAGGAAGCCTGGGCCGACAGAGGTTGTCGCCATTAGGAATGCAACGCTAAGGATCGCTTTCTTTTGCCAAGAAAGGTCGCTTTGAATCGGAGCGGTAGTAGTTTGTGTAGTCATGCCGATATCTCAAAATTGTTGTGTCTCTATCTTTAAAAAATAGAAAGACAACTGACCGAGATCAGCTGAACTTATGCTCGTAACATATTGTAAAACAAGTGATTAACTTGCTGTCGCTCACTCATTGGCGCAGAATTCTAGTGACCTAGCTCACCGTTGTCAACACTTGTTTTGATAAAAAAATCAAAACAAAAGAACAAAAAACATTCAACTAGCAGGCGTTTATCTCAATGATAAGCAATCGATTACGTAGATATTCGGTTTTCGATGCTGCGCGTTGCATATTTGCGCGATACTCTCTCAACGGGTGGATTTGCCGCTCGACGGCTGGGCTGGGTACAGCGAAACATTCGCCACATAGCGCGCCGTTCAATTCCACCAGTAAGTAAACACTCACATTTTCCGCTATCGCCTTCGGAGGCGTTTCCACCAGCAACACGCCGCTAAAATAATGCGTGGCACCGGATCAAACATCTAATCAAACGTTTGATCACACTCCGGGCCACGCATTCGGCTACACGTTCAACTAAGTGTTCACCTAAGCCTTCGCCTACGCGTTCATCCAGGCATCAAAGACACCAACACAATACATGAATTACAACGCCAAGCCGCCATCTACCGTGATCGGTGTGTTGCGCATGCCCAGCGAGCCTTCTGATAATAAGAAAGTGATCGCCGGAACGATGTCATCTGGCGTCAAAATACGCTGCATAGGAGTGTGTTTCATCTGCTCAGACAGCGCCGCGATTTGCTCATCGCTCATGCCCGCTTTGCTTTGAATTTCAGTCAGGGTTACTCCCGGACGCACTGAGTTGATCCGCACACCTTTGGCGGCGAGCTCCACATTGAGCACCCGACCCAAGGCTTCCAACGCCGCTTTGCTGGCCGAGTAAATTCCCGCGCCTTCAAAGGCTTTTTCTATCACCACACTCGATACCAGCACCACGCTCGAAGGGTTATTCAATAGCGGCAGCAGTGATTGCACCATGAAAGTGGGGCCAACGAAGTTAGTGTTCAGGGTTTGCGCGAGGTTTTCTGCACTGATCCCCTCAATGCGCTCAGGAAAGAACACGCCCGCGTTTAGCACCAGCCCATCCAAGACAATGTCTTGGGCTTTTAGCTGCTCGGTTAGTGCGTGAATATCTTCAATATTGGCACTGTCACAGCGAAACGTGTCGACATCTAGCGTACTTTTCACTTGTGTTAACTTGTCTTCGTTGCGACCGGTGATCAAAACGCGATGTCCCGATGCAACCAAGGCTTTCGCCGCTGCCAAACCAATCCCTGCCGTACCACCGGTAATTAACACTGCACCCTTTTTCATTCGATTATTCTCCATTTGTGCGAACTGGTTAAAAGGGTAACGGCTAGCTTGGATAAGATTTAGTCACTAATATTGAATCTCTTTGTTTCCACTATAGAAACAATAACCCATCGGTTGGCACAACCGCCATGAGAAAGAGGTAGCAGCATTGTGATTGAACAGCTACATCAACAGCTTCCTAATGTCTATATCTTCAGGTTGGTTGCCGAGTTGGGCAGCTTTCAAGCCGCAGCCAATCAATTGGGGCTGCCGCGCTCATCGGTCAGTAAAAAGATCGCGCAGCTGGAAAGTTATCTGCAACAACGCTTGCTGCAACGTAGCACTCGCCAGCTGCGGCTCACCGAAGACGGCTTGGCACTGTTACAAACCACTGCAGGACTAGCGCAACTGATCGACAGCACTAAGTCGCTGCTAATGGCGAAACAAGCGGAGCCTGTCGGTACGGTGTCAGTCAGCACCTCATCATTGATAGGTCAACTCTGCCTGCTACCGATGATCAACGATCTTCGCCGCGTATTGCCGCAAGTTACCCTCAATATCAAACTAGAAGACAACGTGGTGGATTTGCTCTCCAGCGGGGTCGATATCGCCATTCGCACCGGTGAGCTGCCCGATTCGTCCTTGGTCGCGAAACGCATTGCGACCAAACGCTTGGGTTGCTTTGCTAGCCCGAGCTACCTTGCACGCTGTGGCATGCCACAAGCCCCGTCTGACTTGCTTTCCCATCACTGCGTGGTGTTTAGCAATAACAAAGGCAGCATGACCAATTGGCGCTTTGAACAACGCGATGGCAGTATTCAAACTGTGGCGCTCAAACCTTCTGTCACCGTCAACAGTGGCCGGACGGTGTTAGATTTGGCAGCACAAGGGGTGGGCATTGTGAGAGTGGCGATTGATTCGGTGCAACACGAACTGGCAAACGGGCAACTGGTGCCCGTGTTGAGTGATTGGCCTTGCCCAGAGCGCTTGCCGTTGCATTTGGTGTGCTTAGGACATCACACGCGAAGCCGCGCCGTTGACGCCGTGTGGCGCTATTTAGGTGAGCATCTGGTGTTGGACGATGACGCGACTTAGACGCCGAATGAATGAGCACTCACTAAGTTAGCCGCTCATTCAATCAGCAAAAGCAGCGCCAAGAAAGCTAACGTGTGGAGTCTGTGACTCAGCAGTCAACTAGCCTTAGTCGCGAAACTGGCAAACTGGCGGGTTAAGCGCGGCGCTGTCAACGCTGACAACGCAATCAATGAGGTAATTGCCACCACGGCGATAGAAGTAGTCGAGGGTAAACGTCACACTGTCGTCAGTGGCGCCGAACGCTTCGACAAAGGTGCCGGCAGAATCGGCGAAACGCAATGTCTCTTCACCGACGGTCACTTCGGTGATCGCGCGATGTTGTAAAACTTTTTCTATCGGGCGAGAAAGTATTTCGATCTCCAATACCGAATTGACTTCCATATTATGCTGGATCACGCGCACCAACTGCTCGTTGATAAGATACGTCTCGATTTTGCTCACCGACACCGGCACTGCTGCCGCTTGCACCGAACATAGCGCCATTGCCGCCGACAATATGGTTAATCCCAGTTTTTTCATTTCAACATCCTTATGAAGTTCTGGTAATGATAAAGTTGCTGCTTGCCACGATAGTGACAGGGTAACTAAAAGACATTCCCCACTGGCAGTAGGTTGGTCGTAATGTGATGAGCAATCTTGCGTTGTTGTTCAAAATCAACCTGTGTCATCGACACATGGAAGTTATACACGTAGCCGTCTTTAAAACTGATCTTGGTGTTGGGTTTGTAACTGGTGCCATCTTCGTCGGTATACGCTTCTTTCACGTACACCGAGCGGATATCTTGAAACGAGTAATGGCGCTCACCAATACTGAATAAATCATTCACCACAAAGGTATCGTGAGTCACCCGAATATAGGAATCGAACGCTGCAAGGGTAAACGTGACAATCGGTACGGCACACAGCACACTTAGGCGCTTCATAAAACGTGTGTAATCCATGCCGTGCTTGTAGCCTAAATAGGCGTAGTAATCATTGTAGCTGTTTTTGCCGCACACGCGTGAAACTAGCCAGCGAGACGGTAGCACCGACAAAAACATCGCCGCAAAAATCGCGGGTAAAAACCAGACGGCGGCGCTAGGCGGGAAAACAAACACGCTGTCTTCAACCCGCAGCATGAGTAAATCAGAAGTGAACTTGAGCGCCGCCCACAGCATCACCCCAATCAGGCAGGAAAACAGCATAAAACTGCTGGATGCGTACAGTTCAATTCTGGAGGCATTAGCCTCGATGTGTTGATATTTGGCTTTATCCCACGGTGCATTTTTGTCACGGCGGCTCGACCACCACACGGTGACAAACAGCATAAAAAATGGCACGCCAAAGATAATGTTCGCATGCTCCATCAGCGCTGCGCGAACTGCATCCATACCCTATCCCTCTGCTCTCGTTGCTTCCATTGCAATACTTTGCCGCGATGGCATTTCGGTTGCCGCTTACCATCACAACTGTAGCGGATTTCCTCTCAATTTTCAGCCGCCAATCAAGCCACGAAACGCCCCATTTTTCAACTGATTCGCGACAAAACTCGAAGACAGTATGAGTTTTTAGTTGAAGCAAAAGCTCAGAGTAAATCAAAGTGGGTAAGAGCCGCGTTCAGCTACTTAAGCTTTTCAAAAAAACAATAGATATAGACCGCCAATGAAAACCCGGCATGAAGATGACTTAGAGAGACAAAACACCCAAATTAACAACCATTTCTAATATTGAAATCAATAGTCGAACTGTTATCTCTGGTCATATATTCAATAATGTGCTTTTGGTATAAGAAATCAATTTTTGCAGTAGAATTGATAAATCGATATTCGTAACCATCATCAAAAACAATAACGCTTCTTGCATTTGTTCGCTTACCATTCTGGCGAACACAAGAGTCCCATATGTTCACTTCCGAAATTTGGTCAAATCGGTAGGATTTCTCACCAAACCCAAGAACATCATTAAAAATAAATTCGTCTGGTGTTATCCGTACATAAGTGTTAAATGACGACAGCGCTAAAAATAAAGTTGGGATTCCGTAGATGATGAAAAGTAGCCAACCAAAACGCTTGGCATTGAATCTGCTTTTACTTTCTAGACGTTCATAATCGCGATAGATGCCATCACCAAGCCGGTATATCGAGAGTATCCTAGCAGGGAGCATCGCCAAGAATACTCCCAGAAAAATAGAAGGAACAGCCAGAAATACTATATTAGTCCGGAAAACATACACCCCTTCTAGTTCAGTGAATGCATTGAAAACAGATGAAAAAAGAGAAAGTCCCCCCCACACAACCAGAATCGAGGGAATGAAAAAAATCGCGTAGCTAGTCTCACGCACTAATTTGATTTTTTTCATTTCTCGATGAATGTTGGTAAGCGCTTCATGATCTCTGTCATCCTGGTCAACACGACGGCGAAATGATAGGAGCCAAGCTATTATAGGTAACACAGCAAAAATCCAGGCATAATTAGACACGAACGAATCTGCTATATTCATTATCACTACCTCGCCAACAAAATCATTGTTCTAATTATCAGTGAAACACTCTGTAATTCCCAGATAAATACAAAACACGAAACGCATTATTTTCTCCACTCAATTTCTCCTACTGCAGATAATGAGCTTCTGGAATATTACCGCGAAGAAAATAGTTCGCCAACTCTGTGGCCATAAAACAGGTGCCATCTAATAAGTCTGCGCTAAAAATAAAACGAATGAATCCATCTTGCGCTGAACCTTCAAACGAAGCGGTGCCAGTACAAGGTCCAAAACAAGATATAGGGGAATTTGAAACATTGGGATGAATCAGCAAACGCAAAGAGCGAGCGCTGAGCGCTAAAACGAAAAAAGCCCCAGCATTTCTGCTGGGGCTTTCGAATGTGGCGGAGAGATAGGGATTTGAACCCTAGGTACGCTATTAACGTACGCCGGTTTTCAAGACCGGTGCTTTCAACCACTCAGCCATCTCTCCGTAAGTGCGGCGAATAATACCGAGTGCGGTCGAGGTTGTAAATCAAAAATTCACGCAGTCCGCACCGTTTGCGCAGCTTCTCGTCAATTTGTACTCAAATCGTTCATATTTGAGGATGACGCCACCGAGTTTCCTTGCTAACGTGGATTTTTTGCACACTTTTCTAGGCTTATGGCATCTCAAATTCTTGCAATCTTATTTCCGATGTTCGCCCTAGCCGGGGTCGGCTTTTTTATTGCCCTCACTTTGCGGATCGATTTCAAACCGATCAACCGCCTTAATATGGATGTGTTCGTCTCCGCACTGGTGTTTTCGTCGCTGGTCGATATGGATCTCAACGTCAACCAACTGCCTCTTATTGCGGCAGGATTAATTGCCATCTTGCTACCGGCGCTGCTTATGCTGCCCATTTGCCGTGTGTTCAAGTTCGCGTATAAAACGTGGACACCACCCCATATGTTTCGCAATAGCGGCAACCTAGCGATCCCTTTGTTCTATTACACCTTTGGCAGCTCGGCAACGGCAGCGGCCGTACTGCTGTTCGTGCTTTCCGCCATTGTTCATATTACGGTTGGCTTGGGGATGCTCAGCAAAGGCAATCCGCTGCGACTGATGTGCTCGATGCCCGTGTTTTGGGCGGCGCTTATTGCGCTGGGGTTGAACTTGGCGGGCATTCAGGTTTGGCCGCCCGCGCTCGAAGCCGCAACGTTGCTGGGCGAACCCGCCGTTCCGGTAATGCTGGTCGCGCTTGGCGCGCAAATGGTCAATTTGAGATTTGATGGCTTAGCCATAGGCGTGGTCGCCACGTTGCAATCTCTGCTGACGGGCGCGATTGCGTTTGGCTTGATTTGGCTGCTGATCCCGCTGTCGACTCTGCACCTACAAATGATGTTGCTCTTTGCCATGCTCCCGCCTGCCGTGATGAACTTTCTATTTGCCGAGCGGTTTAATATCGAGCCTAACAAGGTCGCGGCGATCGTCTTGTTCAGCAATTTTTTCTGCCTGTTTACCCTACCGATCCTTTTGACCCTCGCGTTTGGGTTGTCATCTTAAACGGGACGATAAACCAGACCCGATTGGGCGCGAGAAAACCGCCGATCAGTCGCGAGGCTGGCAAAGCGAGGTTAGCAGTGGCGCGAGCTTGGCGCTGTCAGCACCACGCAACATCGCGGCATAAATATCGACATTAAGCGTGTCACGTTCAGGCGATGCCAGCTCGCGATAGCACAAACCTTCACATTGAAAACGGCACATGGAGCGCGGAAGCAACGCCATTCCCTGCCCTTTCGCCACTTTCGACAGCATAACAATAGAATCTTCAGGCTCTTGCTGGCGTTGAAGCGCAAACGGCAAACGCTGAAACACAGCCTCACACTTATCAAAAAAAGCCGGATTTTCTGAGCGCGAGAACCAATACAAGGGTAAGTCGCGCAACGCCGTGAGTGAAACTTGAGCATTCTGGCTGGCGCTGTGGTTGCTAGGCAAAGCGAGCATTAGCGGCTCTTGGTAAATCCAATGATATTGAATCGCCTCATCGCTGCGATCCGCTCGCTCCCCCACCAGCGCTAAATCTAACTCGCCCTTTTTTAAACTTTGAAGCAGGGGCACCGATGCCATTACTTGGAGCACATCTGCATTAAAATCGACATGCTCGCTAAGCGGCGCACAGAGCGCATCGATATTCTCGATATGGAGAGTTTTGGTGACCCCGATACGCAGGGATTGTTTCATCGGCGTGGTGAGTTGCTGCAGTGATCGCAGAAGATCTTCGGCTTGTCGCTCGAGTTGCTTTCCTTGCGCGGTTAAATGCACCTGATGGGTATTGCGATGAAACAGCAGATAACCCAGCTGCTCTTCCAGGCTGCGAATTTGGCGGGTCAACGGCGGCTGAGTCATATTCAAGGCCTCTGCCGCCTTGCGAAAGTTAAGCGCTTTTGCCACGGCTAAAAAACATTGTAGTTGCTTTACCGTAGGTAACCTTGCGGTCAGCAGATCGCGTCCATTACTCATCCCAAATCGCCTCACAGCCAAAATACCGAGAGAGATTGAAACATATTGCGCATGGATTGTTAATCATCACAGTACAGCTCTGTCATTCAAGCAGCGCAGTGCAAGCAGCGCCGGTAACGTAACATCTTGGTTGCCCGTTACACATTCACCCCTTTCATGCCTTCTTGAGAATAGCGTTCACCTTTTACCGAAAAGTGTTGCGGCAAGTCGGTTAACATTTGTATGTCGTCTGCCGCCAAGGAAATTGCACTCGCAGCGCTATTTTCACGCAGATAACGTAGATTTTTGGTGCCGGGGATTGGGATCAACTGATCATACTGCGCCAACAACCACGCCAACGACAATTGCCCCAAGGTCGCGCCGTATTTTGCGGCGATGGGCTCAAGCAGCGAGAGCAACTGACGATTGTGATTGATGCTCTCGTCACTGAATCGCTCGTTGGTTTTGCGAAAGTCGTTATCGGCAAACTCACTGTTGCTTTGCAGTTTTCCCGTTAGAAAGCCTCTTCCGAGCGGCGAGTATGCCACCAGCCCAATGCCAAGCTGTTTTAACGTTGGTAAAATGCTGCGCTCTATATCGCGCGTCCAGAGCGAATATTCGGTTTGCAGCGCCGATACGGGAAACACCGCGTGCGCTCGCGTTAAGGTCGCGGCCGACACTTCACACAATCCCACATGGGCAATCTTCCCTTCTTTCACCAAATCGGCCAAACATGCCATGCTCTGCTCGATATCCTCGGCCACAACGCGGTGCAGATAAAATAGATCAATCTGCTCAACTTCTAAACGTGCAAGCGCGTTGTCGCATGATTGTCGAATATACGCAGGCGTATTATCGATACTGCGGGCGTAAGCTTGATCAGCCGCGCGTACAATGCCGCACTTGGTCGCCACTTTCACTTGCTGGCGTTGGGTGCTGGACAATTTCGATAAATAACGGCCAATCAAGGCTTCGTTGTGACCGCGACCGTACAGATCTGCGGTGTCGATGAAATTCACACCCAGCTCTAACAGCTGCTCTAATAGCGCCAACGACTGTTTGTCATCCGTCTCGCCGTAAAACTCGCTCAATCCCATCGCGCCATAACCAATTTCACTTACGCTTAAGCCTGTCGCTAACTCTCTTTGTTTCATGTTTTCTCTCCTTCACCCTGTAATAAGGCGCGTTCACTTGATGAGAAGAAACTAGCACCGGCGGCGAGCGCGCAGAATTGCTTTTCCGGTAATTCAAAAAAGGTATCAATAAAAGGAATGGGCAAACTCAAGTGAGTGAACGCTAACCAAGAGCAGAACACCGCGAGACAGTAAGAGTGAGCGGTGAGAGTAGTGGGGAACGAGAAAAAAATAGATTCACGCGCACAAAAAAGCCCTCACTTGGAGGGCTTGGCAAACCGATAGTGCGATGTTATTTCACCAACTGAATGGTGCTCGACATACCGGCTTGTTTCAGGTTGTCGGCTTCGGCAAACGTGCGAATTTGCTCTGGGGTGTACAGCGCGCTGTCATACACCACTACCATGCTGGTGTCGCCGCGCTCTAAGAAATGCGTTTCACCGTACGGGGTGTAACGGGTAGCGCCAACCGCCATCAAGATTTGCGCAGGGTAACCGGCTTGTTTGATCAGGGCGCTAATGTTCTCTTTCGGGCCAACATCTTCTTGGTTGTTCAAACGATCCATCACCCAATCTAGCAAGGTGTCGTAGAAGTAGGTGTACTCAGAGACCGGGCTGTCTTCGCCATAGGTGTGCAGCTCATCACCACGCTTATGGAAACTTGCGATATGGAAACGGTCAATTGCTTCACCACGCGCAAAGCGTTCAATATCGATCAGCTGGTTTGCTAACCCTTTTGAAGCATCGCCCCAGTTTTTCTTTTCACTGATCTTGTTGGCATTTGGGCGACGAATTGAGCAGTCGTTAAACGCGCCAAATTTCACTGGGGTAAGACCCACCACTTGACCGTTGTCGTATGTCACATCACACAACATCGCCATTTCCGGCTCAATTTGCAGGTTTTGAATTTCTGCCGGTAAACGAGTTTCATCGTGGCTCAATGGAAAGTGGCCGATAAAGGTATCGGTTTTGTTCGGGACATAAATCGGAAATACCGCTTGCGGTACATTGATGTCGCCCTGCGCGTGTTGCGCGAAATCGGCTTCTTCACCCGCTTGTTTTAAGTGACCAGCAAAGTTACCCGCCACACCGACAACCATTACGTTTTTAAGTTCGTTCATCATGACTGTTATCAGTTCCAAATCGTTGTATTGATGAGTTTGTTATTCGCCTTGGCTGCGAGGTTTACCGTAGCGATAGAACATCAAACCGGTGCAGCCAACACCAAGCAGTCAGGATAATGGCAAAAACTGTTATGTGCATCTCCCAAATCAACAAATTCAATGTTTATTAAGGATTATATAAATAGAATCTATGGAAACACGATTTCCCTTAATGGGGGGAGTGAACAATTCCCCGTCACCGATGTCGAACAGTTCTCTCATTGGATTTCATTAAATTTTTGGGAATTAGCACGTAAAGTCCTCTTTGTAAGTTCGTTGAGGCACGGAAAAAATTTGAATAAAGTTCACTTAAAATTCTATTGCATATGACTTCCCATAGAGACCTCTTCACAATTCGGGTCGAAGTGAACGCACTTATGAAGGTAAACCACCATGCAAGACAATGCGCTATCTAGCATTTTTCAAACACTCAGTCGTTATCTGGAATCGCAAGTTGTTGGTCAACCAGATTTAGTAAAACAGCTTTTAATTGCTTTGCTGGCCGATGGTCACATTCTGGTCGAAGGTCCACCGGGGCTGGCAAAAACCCGTGCTGTGAAAATTCTCGCTAGCTGCATTGAAGGCAGTTTCCACCGCCTGCAATTCACGCCCGATCTGCTTCCTGCCGATTTGACTGGTACGGATGTGTATCGCCCAGAAAACGGCAGTTTCGAATTCCAAGCCGGACCGATTTTCCACTCGCTAATTTTGGCCGATGAAATCAACCGTGCACCGGCAAAAGTGCAATCGGCAATGCTTGAAGCCATGGCGGAAAAGCAGATCACCGTAGGCAAGACCACCTATACCCTGCCGGACTTGTTCTTGGTGATGGCAACGCAAAACCCGATCGAACAAGAAGGCACCTACCCGCTGCCTGAAGCGCAGCTCGACCGTTTCTTGTTGCAACTGAAGGTCGATTACCCAGATGCGAACAGTGAGCTGGAGATCTTACGCCTCAACCGTGGTGAAGCGCTCGGCGTGCAAAGTGAAGAGCCCGCGCGTCTTACCGAAAACGATATTTTCGCTGCGCGTAAACAAGTGCTCGAAATGCACATGTCGGAAGAAGTGGAGCAGTACATCATCCGTTTAGTGATGGCGACCCGCCAGCCTGAGCGCTACGATCCATCCCTTGCCAGCTGGCTACAAATGGGCGTGAGTCCGCGTGCAACCTTGGCGCTGGATCGCTGTGCCCGCGCATACGCATGGCTTGATGGCCGTGATTTCGTAACGCCGGCCGATGTCATGGCGATGGCTCATCCCGTATTGCGCCACCGTTTGCTGCGCAGCTATGAAGCACAAGCAGAAGGCATTCAAAGCGATCAGATCATTGATAACTTGTTAGAGTGGGTAACATGCGCATGATCCTGCCTGCGCACAGTGACGGCATTACTTTGTCACTGGCAGAGTTGGTCCATTATCAACAACAATCCGTCCGCTGGGTGCCACCGGCTAAAAGCATCTGGTCACACTTGAGTGGCCAGCATGTCAGCCGCATGAAAGGCCGAGGGATGGATTTTACCGAAGTCCGTCCCTATCAACAGGGCGATGATATTCGCACCATTGATTGGCGCATCACGGCGCGCACCGGTAAGCCTCACACCAAACTGTTTACTGAAGAGCGTGAATATCCGGTGATGTTGGCGATTGATCTGTCGGCGGGGATGCAATTTGGTACCCAGTTGCTGTACAAATCGGTACAAGCGGCACACATGGCGAGCCTGTTGTGCTGGCTGGCGATCGAAAATCGCGACCGCATTGGTGCGGTGGTAATTGGCGGCGATAGCGTGCGCGATTGCCCACCGACCGGCCACCACCAAGGGCCGCTGCGCATTTTTAATGTGATGCAACAGGTGCAAAAGCAGACGCAACAACAGCTTGCCGAAAACCCTGACGCGCTGCTGCGTGAAGGCAAAGAAGTGTTTTCCAAAGCGATCGGCCAATTACATCAACTGTGTCCGAAAGGCAGTGACATCGTGATCATCAGCGATTTCTACCACCTCAGCCCGCAAGTCGAGAAACGCCTTAAACAGCTGGCGCAGCACAACCGTCTGCGTTTGGTGAACATTTACGATCCGCTTGAGCTCGGCGAAACCGCTTTTCGTGGCCGCAGTTGGCTCAGCGATTTCAAACAAACCGTGCAAGTCAGTTTTGGTCAAGCCTCCACGCGTGATGCGCTGTCGAGCCACTATCGTCAACATCAAGACACGCTTAAACAGCTCGCGACCAAAGTCCGCGCACCGATCTATTCTCTCTCTGCGGGACAGGAGTTGCTCGATCAACTAGGAGGCCGTCGTGGATAAACCGCTGGATCTCGCCCCGCTTGATCTGCCTGTCGCGCCAAGCTTGTGGCCTTTACCGCCTATGGCATGGCTAACACTGGCGCTGTTTATTGTGGTGATCGCCGCGATCACTTGGGCGTGGGTACGTCATTACCAAAAAAACCGCTATCGCCACGAAGCGCTGCAGTTACTCAAGCAACTGTCATCACAACCTAACATGGTTGAGCTCAACCGCTTACTTCGCCGCGTCGCGCTCAGCGCATTCTCTCGACCGCAAGTCGCCAACCTCACTGGTAAAGTCTGGCTCGATTGGCTCGATAGCCAACTGGCGAGCCCGCAGTTTCAGCCGATGAGCTCGTGGTGGGACAGCGCCTTATACCAAGGCTATCAACCGACTGAACAAGAATGGGCTCAAGCCAGCGCCGCTGCCCAACACTGGATCCGTAATGTGAGGTCTTCGCGGTGATTGAATTTGAACACCTTTGGGCACTGCTGTTATTGCCACTGCCCCTGATCGCCAGAGCGTTACTGCCGATCGTCCAACCCGCTGCGACTCTTCGTTTGCCAAGCCTACCGACAGGCTTAAACGATATTCGCAGTGTCAGTCGCCTGCCGCTCGTGCTGCTCGTGCTGCTGTGGATCAGCCTCGTTACCGCACTGGCGCGCCCTATTTGGCTCGGTGAGCCAGTTACCCTGCCTTCTGAACACCGCGATGTAATGTTAGTGGTCGACTTGTCTGGCTCGATGGAAATCGATGACATGAAAGACAAACAAGGCAACGCGATCAATCGCTTAGAAGCGGTAAAACTGGTATTGCAAGAGTTTGTCGAGCAACGCGAAGGCGATCGCCTCGGGATGGTGGTATTTGCCGATCACGCCTATTTGCATACCCCACTCACCCGCGATATCGACAGCTTGTCAGGCCAAATCAAACAGCTGCTGCTGGGTCTTGTCGGCAGTAAAACTGCGATTGGTGAAGGGTTAGCGGTCGCGACCAAAACCTTTATTGATAACGACGCACCGCAACGGGTGATCATCTTGCTCAGTGACGGTGAAAACAACGTCGGCCATATCAATCCCATCGAAGCGGCTGAATTAGCCGCCAAGCGCGACGTGACCGTGTACACCATCGGGATGGGCGCAGACACCGCTTATGTCGATACCTTGTTTGGCCGCCAACTGATGAACCCATCGAAAGATCTCGATGAGCACACGCTCAGTAAAGTGGCTGAAATCGCCAATGGCCGTTATTTCCGTGCGCGCAGCCGTGAAGAGTTAGCGCAGATCTATGACGTGATCAACGAGCTGGAAGCGATTTCCCAATCCGATGAAGCGTGGCGTCCGCGTACCGATCTGTTCCAATACCCGCTCTTTGCCGCGATGCTGTTTGGCCTAGTGCTAGCAAATTATCGGAGACGTCATGGTTAGTTTTATCTCCCCTTATTGGTTGCTGGGTTTGCTTATTAGCCCATTGATTGTGTTGGTGTTTCGCAAGGCGCAACAGCAAGTGTTAATCGCGCCCCACTTACAACAAGGTGCGACGGCCACTCGCCGTTATGCTGGCATTGTTCCCGCCATCGCATGGAGCTTGGCGGTGATTGCGCTATCGGGGCCTAACTGGCGCCAGCAAGAAGTACCTCTGCTGCGTATCGATCAAGCCCGGGTGTTTGTGCTCGATATGTCGTTGTCGATGACGGGGACCGATCTCAAACCAAGCCGCAATCAGCAAGCGATCTATAAAATGACTGACCTGATCAAAGGCTTAGATGGCGGCTACACCGCGTTGGTGGCGTACACCAATGCAGGCTATGTCGTCAGCCCAATGACTCACGATACGGTTAGCATTCTCAACCACTTACCGCAGCTGTCGCCTACCCTGATGCCCACCTTTGGTAAAGATGCGGCCACTGGGATAGAAAGCGCCATCGAGCTGCTGCAACAATCGCAGTTTAACCACGGCCAAATCGTGCTGGTGACGTCAGGGGTGAGCGAGAAAGAAGCGGCGAAAATTGACCAAATTATTCGTCAAACGCCTTATTCGCTCTCCACTTATGCAATGAGCACCACCGAAGGCAGCACTTTGACCCGCCCCGACGGCAGCATGCTGACGGACCAAAACGGTCATCCGGTATTTTCGCGTTTAGTGCCGAGCCGCTTAAGCCAACTTGCCGCGAGTCACGACGGGATCTTCACCGCCTACCAAGCGAGCAACGCCGACATTGATAGCCTACTGCCGATGCTCAACGAAACGCTGACCACGGAATCGATTGAAAGTGACGACAACAAAACCTCTTCCATGGTGATCAACGATGGCTACTGGTTGTTATGGCCAATCGCCCTACTGGCGCTGTTTGCCTTCCGTCGCGGCGTCATTGTGTCTCTGGTTTTGGTCACAACGCTCACCATTGGCGAACCCCTGCACGCGAGCGAGGAGCTGGAGCTACCCGCACCAACCATCAATCCGTTGCAAGGCCAACTGTGGGAAAACAACGAGGTCAAAGCCTACCGCCAATACCAAGAGCAAGACTTCACCAGTGCGGCTGCGCACTTTGAAGATCCTGCATGGAAAGGCGCAGCGGCCTATGAAGCCGGTGATTATCAAGGTGCGATTGACGCCTATTCCACCATCAAAGATGGCTCGGCCGATTACAACCTTGCCAACGCCTTAGCGCAAAACCAGCAATTTGAAGAGGCGATTGAGAAATACCGCGAGTTCCTTGAACGTCACCCTGACCACGCCAATGCCAAGCAAAACCTCGCCACGGTTGAAGCGCTGAAAGAAGAGCAAGAAAAGCAAAACAGCGAGCAGCAAGGTCAAGAAGGCGATGAGTCGCAATCAGGTGATCAACAAGACGGTCAAAATCAGCAGAGCGATCAAGGCCAATCGAGCGAGCAGCAAGATCAGCAGAGCCAAGATCAGAGTCAGTCGCAGCAAGATCAATCACAGCAAGGCCAGTCACAGCAAAGCCAATCGTCACAAGACGAGGCCACGCAACGTGAAGAGCAACAAGCCGAGCAGGATGAAAGCCAAGACGGCGAAGCGCAAGATGAGCAGACGGAACAAGACGCCGAAACTTCCAGTGACCAGCAAAGCGCTGAAGAAACCGACGAGCAGACCGAACAACAAAATGAGGCGATGAGCCAAAGTGGCGACGTGGAAGAGACCGATCCGGTGCTCAACAAACTGAACCAGTTACCCGATCATCGCGATTTATTGCTTCGCAATCAGTTGCGATTGCAAGCCATCAAGCAACGTACACCCAACCAACAGAACATTGAGTGGTAAACAGCATGCGCAAGAATCTCTCCTTACTCCTCACAAGCTGGTGCCTGGCTTTCTCCGTATGGGCCAGCGATCTCAGTGTCGAAGCAAGCGTCTCTACCACCGCGTTGGAAGTGGGTAAACCGTTCACCTTGACCGTTAAAGCGGAAGGGGAAAGCCCGCTGCCACACATGGAGCTGACCCCGCTGATGGTCGATTTTTATCTGATCGGCGACAGCAACATGGAGCGCGCGTTTAACATTAACGGTAAGCGCACCACCCGCGTTATTCGTACGTTGCAGCTGATGCCAAAATCGCCCCAGCTCACTGAAATTCCGCCAATCACGATTGGGCCAGAGCAAACCCAGCCGATCCCGGTCACAGTGAACGCCACCGCCAACAACAGTGGCGCAAACGGCGGTGCAGCACGCAACCAGAGCGCGGGCGATCAAAGTGCCACTTCGAAAGACCTGATGGATCCCGACGCGCAAATGGAACGATTCGGCATTTCGATAGCTGGCGAGATCTCCACCACTGAGCTTTATCCGGGCAGCACCGCAACCTATAAGATGCGGGTTGAGAGCTTGCACGGGTTTGGTAACTTTGAGATCTACCGCCCGCAGAACCAGTCGGGTCTGTATGTCGAACTCGCTGATGGACCGAATGAATCCATTGAGATGGTGGACGGCCAACAGCGCCGTATTCTTGAGGCGGAATTTACCATCTCGATGGACGAGTTTGGCGATCACCTGCTTGAAGGAGCCAGTCTTTACGGCCGCATTGGCGGCGAGCGTATTGAACTCACCACCGACGACATCAATATCACTGCCTTACGTGCGCCCAAAGGCCACACCGGCCCGTGGATCGCGACCCCGCGCCTAACGTTGAGCCAAACCTGGACCGGCACCGATGGCGATATTGTTGTTGGCGAGCCGATCACCCGTGTGATCACGCTAAAAATCGATGATTACCGCTCTAGCTTGATGCCAGAAATCAAGCTTGCCTACCCTGACTCGGTCAGCGTGCATGAAGATAACCCGCAAATCGTGCAGCAGTTCGACGATGCCACGCTAACCTTGCGCCAAGTGATCATCCCACGCGAAGCGGGTAGCATCACGTTGCCGGGGCTGGCGGTATCTTGGTACAACACTTACAGCAAAACCACAGAAACGACCCAGTTGGAGAGTTTAGTGGTCAACGTGAAGGCCGATCCGAACGCCAGCACCGTGCCCGTCGCGGTCGCGCAGCCACGGGTTGAACCAGAAGTGATTGAAGTGTCCGATCCGGGCTTCTGGCCTTGGCTTACCGCCATCGTCACCGTGCTCTGGCTCGCCACAACCGGCTATTTCGTCAGCGCGCTTCGTCGCCAGCGCCAAGCGCAGCAAGCAGCGCAACCGGCCGCGACCAAAGCGCCGCAAACGAGTTTGTCGCAAGCATTGGCGGGGAATAATCCTGTGGAAATCCAGAAGGCGTGGAACCGCTTAGATCCCGAGGTTCGCGACGCTACCAAAAATGAGCTTAACGCCTATCTCGCGGCTTTCTATAGCCCAGAAACCGGCGATGGCGCGAAAGAAAAAGAAGCGCTACAAGCGGCGATAGCGGCCATTGGCACTCGTGATAATCACGATAAAAGCCACCTCGCGCCGATAGTGCCGAACTAACCCTGACAGATCAGGCAAAGCAGGCGCTCAATCGCCAAGCCCACTTCTCAAGGCCAGCACAGATGCTGGCCTTTTTATTATCGATTCGCGCCGATTTAATCCGTTCATTGGTTTACAAATTAGGCTCGATTTAGCCTTATGACCTCACTCAGAGCGCGCATTCCTTCCCCATCACCTAAACAACATCGCGACGTCGATTTGATATTTTGTGCACTGCGTCGCTTTCTCTTGGGGTAATCAATGTTATTGCCGAAAATCCCAAGGAAAGCAGCAAGAGTTCAGGCATTATTGACTAGCCAGTAATTATCGTTCACTGGGCACAGTACAGCTACCAGCGATTGACCAAGCGATATTAAACACCTTGCTTGCTGGCGGCGGCTGATTGAACTAGGAGAAACCATGATAGCAAGGGAATGGAAAGCAACCTGTCCAAAGGCGCACGAGCAAGGTTTTATCGCCTACTTGTACCAAACCGGGATCAAAGAAACCTCCGCTACCCCCGGTTTTCTGGGCGCGCAGATCTTTAACCGCGACGTTGCTGGCGAAGAGGCAGAAATCACCTTGATCACCTACTGGCAAGATCTTGAGTGTATTAAAGCGTTTGCGGGTGAAGATATTGGTGTCGCCAAGCTCTATCCAGAAGACGCGCAATACCAGCTCAAGCCTGACAGACACGTCAATCATTATCACGTCCACGAGAACATGTGGGTGTAGTACTCAGCCAGCACACAAAAAAGAAGATTGCGCCATGAAAACGCCCACTGAATTACAACTCGATGGCATTACCGTTGCAACGCTGGTGAGCTACCACTACGAAACGCCATGGGCGAGCGGTAAGGTTGAGTTTCTCGATGCCTCCCTGCTCACCACCTTGGCGGCGGTATCAAACTTTGCCACCTTTGATGATGAAGTTAGCGAGCTTGAGTTAAGCGAAGAGGAGCAGGATAAACGTTGGTCGGCCAAACTCGATGAGTTAGCGATCAGCTTGGATGATCTCGCGCTCACCCGCAACGGCCGCTGGACCATCACCATCAATGAGGTGAACACACCTATTTTTGCGGTTCGATTTGACGCCAACGCATGGATAGACTGGCGGTTTTGATTTTCATTTGGCTAATCAGCCAGCCATAGAGTTAAGCAACAAAAAGTAAAGGCACCAACCATGACCCAAGAAGATGAGCTCGTTAAAGTATTAGAACAACTGATCCCACTGCTGGAGAACGAAGGCTATCAAAGCTGGGCAACGTGGATGATAAAAGCGCGGCGCTGGATGCGCTTGCCCAACAGCGATGGCGTAGAAAAAATCCTTAGCGCCTACGGCGGCGGCAGCCACCCTTTCGAGGACGTTGTCCTGAAAGAGCAAGCCGATAAAAACGCTTACTTTAGTGAACTTCGCGCCAAAGCCTTCGAATTGGCATCCGCGATTAAACAACAGCAAAGCTAGTAAGCGAAAAACGCTGGAGTCGTTTTATCACGATCAAATCGATGCGTTGTACCGTGTTAATACGCATCATACCGACATTAGCGTTGTCGATAAGCGCATGTTGCTTACCGAGGCGCGATCCTTTGGTCTTCCTCTTGAGCATTTCCCCAATTATGAGCCCTACGCGTTCACCATCGAGATCTGGACGCCTGCAAAAGCAGAGCGCGAATTTTTGGTCCGGTTCGCTGCACTCACAACCCAATTGCAAAAGCGTACTGCCTGAGCAATCAGGGATGTAAGGGCGGTTTGTGCGAGAGCGCATCAATTTAATGGAATGATGTAACCGCCTACGAGGTTACAGTTAGCACCAGGTTTATCCTGGTGCTTTCTCAACTACGGCTGATAAGTAGGATAATCGATATAGCCAGCTTCCCCACCACCATATAATGTTAAACGCGCATCGGCATCAAACTCCGCTAACGGCAAATCCTCTGCTAATCGACCGACTAAGTCAGGGTTAGTCACAAATGGAGTACCAAATGCCACAAGATCAGCGTAGTCATTGTCGATTAAGTGTTGAGCTGACTTTTTGGTCAGTTTGCCTGCAATCATTATACGGTTACGATAGACGGAACGTACTTGATATCGAAAAGACTCTGGTACCTCAACATAGCGCGAGATACGCTCTGAAAAATGAACATATGCGAGGTTCATGGGTTCCATTGCTTTCAAAGCTTTCAGCGAAACTTCAACGATTTCAGCGTCTTCATTAGCAAATCCTTCAATGACGTGCGGGGACAGTCGCACTGCAACTTTATCGCCACCAATTGCATTCACCACTGCCTGTAAAGTCTCGACCAGAAACCGAATACGGTTTTCTTGACTGCCGCCATACTCATCTTCTCGCTGGTTGCTTTCTAAACGCATGAATGTATCAAATAGATAGCCATGGGCAGCATGGATTTCAACGCCATCAAATCCTGCTTCAATTGCATTCTTAGCCGCTTTCACAAAGTCATAAATCGTATTTTCGATATCGGTTAGCGTCATTTCTCTCGGTGTTTCTGTTTCAATCATGCCAAAACCACCTTCAGGAAGCGGACCAAATACTTGATCAGGGACTTTGATGGCTGAGGGTGCTAATGGCTGCTCGCCTGAAATCGAAGAATGGCTCCGGCGTCCCACATGCCAAAGTTGAACAAATATCGCGCCTCCTTGCTCATGCACCGCGTCAGTGACTTTTTTCCAGCCTTTGATATGTTCTTCGGTGTATATACCGGGTGTCATCGAATAACCCCGACCAACAGCTGAAATTGGAGCACCTTCGGTGACAATCAAACCAGCACTAGCCCGCTGGCGGTAATACGTCGCCATCATTTCATTTGGGGTATCACCCGGCTGTGTGGTTCGTGAACGAGTCATCGGTGCCATCGAAATTCGGTTATTGAGAGTCAAAGGCCCGAGTTGTGTCGGCTGAAATAGAGATGTTGTCATTGTGTGCCCTCCAAATTAATGGAGGCAAGATTAACAAATAAAGCGTTTTGCACTTAGAGCAACAAAGACAAAAAACATTTGCTCCAAATGCAAAAATACAATCAAGGAGCAAGACTACGGTGGTATTTGCTGAGGATAGGTATTGATAAGTGGCTGCGTAAGGTGCGCTACACAACCACGGAGGCCATCGCTACAGTTCGAGCTTAGATTGAATAAAATCTACGAAAGCAGTGATCCTTTTGGCAAGAGATGAGGACTTATAGTAGACCGCGTTGACTTGCTCCCTGCCTGAATGACTGATTTTTTCACTTTCCAATAAAGAAATTAATCGTCCCTCTTTAATGTCTTTTTTCACCATAAATCCCGATAAGCAAGCAATGCCATTTCCCGTTATAGCAAGTTGTCTAATTGTTTCGCCATTACTCGACGTCAAAGACGGCGTAATACGGTCAAAGCCTTTTAATGGCCATTCATTGAGCACCTTAGGCGATGAAAAACCGATAGTGTCATGCTGACGGAGATCGCTCGTTTTGCTTGGGAAACCTCGTTTTGATAGATACTCAGGAGAGGCAACGATATATAAGATACTTTTACCCAGAGGCCGTGCGTGCAGTGTTGAATCGTTGAGTGTACCAATACGGATGGCTATATCTGTCTTCTTCTCTAATAAATCAACAAACCCCTCGTTTGAGGTGAGCTCTAACTCAATGTCAGGGTAAGCTTGTTTAAACTCTGGGACGAGCGGGATTAGCTGATGAAACACAAACGGACTTACCGCATCGACGCGCAGGCGTCCTTTGGGTAAATCCCCTCTCGATATGAGATCATCTTCTGCTTGTTGCAACTGGTTCAAGCCGACCCGTACATTCTCAACGAATTGGCGCCCCTCATCAGTCAGTTCCATCCTTCTTGTGGTCCGGTTTAATATCGTTACACCCAGCTGAGCTTCAACTTTACTGACTGCTCTTGATACGCGTGCGACCTGCAGATCTAGCACATCAGCCGCAGCAGTAAATCCACCAGTATCAACAACAGTAATGAGGATTTCTAAATCTTCGGATTTGGTGCGCATTTGTGTATATCTCGATGGCAAAAACAAGCTTAGATTGTTGCAAATAACACAATTATAATGTGCTACTTCCTATCTATATAGAAAATATTGGCGCTACTTCCACCCAGGAAAGCAATGTTTACTCCTCGCAACGGGTCAGTGAAGAGCTAGAAGTTTGCACACTAAAATTACTCGTCATATTCGTATATCGGCTGCCGTTGCCACCATGAAGCGATCTCGAATTCCAAATCAACGGCGAGTTCAGATGCTGCACAGTGTGGCCTGCAGAGTGAGACCTCTTTACTGTGTTACTATTCCATCGTCAGGCGGGTTCGAAAATCCCCCGGCGCGACGCCGACAATGCGCTTGAACGCTTTGGAGAAGTTACTAGTATCTTGATAACCCAGTTCAAATGCCACTTGATCCACACTGGCATGGGGCAAACGGGTTTTGGCTTTGTCCATTTTTAGCGCCAATTGATATTGGCTCGGCGACATGGCGAGCACCTTGGTAAAGCGACGTGATAAGTTTCGTTCGCTGGTACCGCAATACTGCGCCAGCTCTGTCACCGACGGTGAGTGCGTCAATTGCTCGGTCAGATAACGCTGCGCTTTCAACACCAGCTCGTCGCCATGAGTAAAGCTGGGCAAAAAACGCTGATAATAACTCTGTTGGCGACCACTAAAATCAAGCAAACAAAAATCGGCCACTTGTCTGGCGACATCGACCCCCGCAAAGCGAGCAATCAGATGTAGTAGCAGATCTTGAAACGCGTATAAGCCTGCGGCGGTAAGCACCTTATCTTCATCGACCCACACCTGATGCAGCTGCGCGCGACCCAGTGCCGGAAACTCTTGCCGGATCCGATCGCCCAGCTGCCAGTGGGTGGTGTAGCTCAATCCATCCAATATCCCCGCTGCGGCCAGCACAAACACCGATGCACAACATGCGCCAATCATTCCCCCTTGCTGATGCCAACGCTGTGCAAAATCAAGCAACGCAGTATTTTGATATTCAGGGAAGTGATCGGCACGCCCGGGTGGGATTAAGAGCAAGGTATCTGGACAGGGCTCGGCGTTATCGAGATCCGAGATCAGCGTCAAGGTAAACAGCGTCTCACCCGCCTGCAGGTTAGCAATCGTGAGGATGTCCTGCATGCCATGAACCGCAGAGGCTAAGTTCCACGGTAAATTCAAAATAGCTATCTTCATAAGCTCGTCTTTACCTGTCCGATTTGAACCTTAATTTGTCCATTTAAGACATTAAATAACCCCATCCTAAGTGGCACTATTTAAACCGTCAACAGGGACAAATTTATTTTCAGACAGAGATTCACCTAACTAACTGCTGGCCGCAAGGAGAGACATATGACAACACCAATGAAAGAAACCGCACTGATCATTATCGACATCCAACAAGACTATTTCACAGGCGGCGCCATGACATTACCTGATGCCGACAAGGCTGCCAACAACGCCGCAAAAGTATTAGCCGCGTATCGTCAGCACCAATTGCCGGTTATTCATGTGCAACATTCAGCGGCAGCGCCTGAGCTTGGTTTTCTGCTGCCCAACACCGAAGGTCAGAAAATTCATCCGCTGGTCGCACCGCAAGCCGATGAGCCGGTTGTGATAAAGCACTACCCTAACGCGTTTTGTGCCACCACCTTGCTCGAACAGCTCAATGGCATCAAACAAGTGGTGATTGTTGGCATGATGACCCATATGTGCGTCAGCGCCACAACCCGAGCGACCCTTGAACTAGGGATTCAAGCAACGGTGATCAGCGATGCATGTGCGACAACCGCGCTGCCGTTTGGCGATGAAGTCATCGACGCGGCAACCGTGCACAAAGTGGCTCTTGCTGAAATTAGTTCGCTAGCGCAACTGGCGACCACGGATGAATTCATAAGCACTTTATAACAACATTATCAATTAGATAATTTGGATTTCCCGTAGTGCCAAGCAATAAAGCATCAAGCTAAATGCGTTTTGTACCAGCAACTTAATAACAAATTTATAATCACGGAATACCCCTTTCCCTAGATTAAAAGGACAAAACTATGGACATGAAAACCCTTTACCAACGTGTCGTTAGCAACCGTGAAAAGATTGATCTTTCTCTAAAAGGCGTCGAGCGCCACGATCTATTGCTGACCGCTTACAGTAGTTGTGGCGATGGCTTGGCAAACGCGGTGGGTTACTGCCTTCAAATTCGCGAAGGCACTGGCGAGGAAGGCTCAGACAACCAAGTGTTCTTGCGCCATCTTGATGGCTCGATTGTGATGCACTACGACCAAATCTTCTACCGTGTCGCCGCTCAAGATAAAGCTGATGTGCTGGCGCTGTTCGCCACGAAACCGGAAGACGAAACTGAGATGGCGTTTACTTGCCCAGATGGGATCACCTTAAGTGGCTTTCGTGTACCACTAGAGGGCTAAGTACAGAGACGCTAGCAATAGTTGTCAGTGAAAAATGACCGTCAACATCTCGCTGCAAGAAAGATAGATTGATGAGGGTTTATCGCGGCAACAAAAAACGACCCAACCTTGGGTCGTTTTTCGTTGCATTCTTTAGACCACGCCAAGCGCGCGGCCTGATGGTGATTAAGAGCAGTGCTCGGTCGTGGTAATAATACTGCTGATCAGGGCTTTATCGTTGCCGTAATATTGGTGGATCACCGGAATATTGTTGTTACGAAACACCGCCATATCGTCGTTATTACACACCGCTTGGCGGATCATTGGCGCGAGTTTAGAGCGCAGTTCATTGTCGCTAAGATCAGCAGACGGGATATTGACCAATTCATATGAATAACGAAACTTCATATCAGCACCATCAACCGCATACAATTTAGTGTCTTCATCTAACATCATAGGGAGTTGCAAGCGGACTTCATCGGCGGCTTGTAATAACTTATCTTGCAGTGTGCTCAATACCGGCGCCGTCACCTGGTTTTGTGCCACTACGTCGCCCTCGGTGGGCCCCAGCGGTATGGCTTGTCGCCCAACAAAAAAGCCGATCAACCCTGTTCCGACAACGATTGCCGCGATAATTCCGTTTTTCATAGCCTAAACCCACGATATGTATTTTATGCAGAAATAAATAGCATAAATTTAGTACTCCATGCAGTGATCGCGCCAGAAATTGCATTCTTTGCGCGTCAAGTTTGGAGAGATATCACTACTAAATACTTGTTCTATTTTCTAACGAGAAGCCGAAACACACGCCCATCACAACTACACAAACTGCGCGAGATTTAGGTCACATTGTGTTTACGTTTTATTTTGTTAGAATGCGGCCCCTTTACTGCCCTCGCAGCTCTACAACCAATACGACATGCTATGAAACCAACTCAAATCATCATTGGCTTAACCAATCCGAAAAGCCCAGAGAACGTCGGGGCTGTCATGCGTGCGGCAGGGTGCTATCAAGCTGATGAAGTGAGGTATACCGGTCAGCGCTATGATCGCGCGGCAAAGTTCTATACCGACACTCAAAGTGCGGCAAGCTCTATCCCGTTAAATGGTGTACATAGCTTAATTGACGATCTTCCGGCAGGGACCAAGATTGTCTGTGTCGAACTAGCCGAAGGCGCGACGCCGCTGCCGCACTTCGTGCATCCTGACAACGCGATTTATATTTTTGGCCCTGAAGATGGTTCGATTGACCAAGCGGTCGCAAACAAAGCTGATCATGTGGTGTACGTGCCCACCGTGGGCTGTATGAATCTGGCAGCGAGTGTGAATGTATTGCTTTATGATCGCCTAGCCAAATCAGACGCGATGGAAGTGGGTGATGAATTAATCCGCCGTAGCCGCGACAATCGCAACCAACTCAAGGTAAAAGCGACGAATACCCCCGAGTAGTAAAACCAACACTCGACTCAAAGTAGGTTAAGTATTGAAGGATAAGCGTGGCGTCGTCACGCTCTTAATCTTTGTCGTTTCCTGAAAACGAAAGCGTTATGACAACAGCGCCAAGATCGCGGGCCAGAAAAGCAGTACGCCTAACGCCACCGCTAGGGTTACGATCCCCAACGCCCATAACTGCTGACGCCGCGCTTTCGGTACATCGACATTACGCTTTACCTGATCTGCACATTCTTGCTCTAGTGAGCGCTTGATCGTTGTTACTTGTGAGTGAACCTCAGTCAGAAGATCATTAACCTCGCGCTCAACATCCGTTTTTACCTTCTGCGCAAATTGCTCATCCATCATGTGCTCCTCGTTGCTATTTTATTCGTCTTGTTCATTCATTTACTTCATCTATTTCATTCGCCTTATTTCACTCACCGAGTCTCATTCTTTTATCTCTGTTGCGTTACCTCATTCACCTAATTTCACTTATCTCTTCCACCTTGTCACTCTCGCGTTTTTTCCGCCGTCTGTTATTGCTCTGTCACCGTTATTTTTGTTAGCCGCAATAGCAGAGTATAACTTTACGCAATTTGGTGATTATTTACTTATTGGCTTGGCGCTGAAACAACCAACCTGCCACGCACCTTCCAATGTTATTTATTCGGCCCTTGCAACAGCAAATAAAATTACCCATCTATTTCGCAATATTTGAATTTCCATTCGATGCACGGCATTGCACTGTTTATCCTTCTGTGCTCCCTCTTGTCTGTTACGCTGCTCGATTTACAGGACTTTATGAACGGGGACGATTGCCGTGGTCTATTTACGCAGCTCTATTTTAGAACCCATACGTATCTCGGCACGTTATCTCAACGATAGAGATGAAATACCTAGCCCTTGAAATTGGGTATACATTCGATAATTGATAATGGTCATATGATTAAAAAAGGATTACTCGCTCTACTTGTTATCGCTGCGCTTTGGCAAGTGTGGACGACACCCGGCACGGTGACGCTAGGCCCTGGAATAATGGTGCGTAGCGATCCGGTACAACAAATGTACCCAACGCCCATTGTCCATCAATTCGATGGATATACGTTTACTGAAATGGCGACGTTTTCTCTTCAAGGCAAAGTGCTATTGCGTGCAGATTACAGCTTTGATGCTCTGTCTAGATACTCGCCGCTGAATTTGACTCTCGGTTGGAAATGGATGTCAGATGAAGCGATCATAAAACATGTGAGGATGAAAACCGTAAATCGTAGCGTTGGTTGGCAAGCCGAACTTTCGTCGCCTATTTCGCCCGACGAAATATCGGCCAATATGGCGACTGTCTATATCGTGCCAGAAAATAGCGCGATCAAACGTCAACTCAGTAAAGTACGCACAGGAGAAATCATTGAACTTTCCGGATCGCTCATCAATATCAAAGAAGAAGACGGTAAGTCGTGGCAAACATCACTGTCGTTTCCTGACCGCACCATCGAAATATTGTGGGTCAAACAGGTAAAGATCCTGACCCCCGAATAAAGCCACTCAGGGCTGAGTTATTGGCAGGAAAATTTACGCCCGCGCAGGCGACACATCCGAACTCAGCGGCACGCCTGCCAAAAACTGGATCAAGGCCTGATTGGTTTGCTCAGCATATTCGAATGGCAGCGCATGCCCAGCCCCTTCAAACACTTTTAGCTCACAGGTTTCGCCCATAAAGGCTTGCACCGTCGATGCTTGCTCAACAGGGAAAATCGTATCTCTGTCGCCCCACAGCAACAGGCTCGGCAACTGGCGATCGCGTAGTTGCACAAAATCATGCGACGGCTCCGTTTGCAAGAAACGTTGTGCAGAGCGCACCAACGCACGCGAAAATCCTTTGTAACGCATCTGCACTTCATAACGGTGCGCCACATCTAGGATACGATCTGACTCGCCCAAATCATCTAACTGCATACTGGCGAGCTTGGGAATATAAAACACCCGCGCGAGATAATCGCCCACGACGGGCCATTTGAGCAAACCAATCGGAATGGGCTGGTAGAAAGGGGCTACCATGGTCAGTGAGCACACTTGTTCCGGGTAGTCCGTCGCATAGGCCGCACCAATCACGCCACCCATCGACAAGCCCACGATATGCAGCGGTTTGTGTTGTAAATCGAGGTATTCCAGCAGCTCATTAAGTTGACTCACAAACGACGTGCGGTCATAAGCGATATCAGGCCGCGCAGAGAAACCGCGCCCGTAAACATCGTAGGTCAGTACGCAATAGCCGGCTGACACCAAGGCATCGACATTGCGCTCCCACGCAAAAGACGGAAAGGAGAAGCCGTGGATCAGCACCACCAAGGGCGCATCGTGATCGCCGTTTAAACTGTAATAAACGTGCCCTTTGTTTAATAACGCTAAACTGCCATGCAGGGTATCGACTTTCTCCGGTTGTAAGTCTTCGACTTCGGTATCGAAGTAATGAAGCACACCATAGGCAATTGCAAAAATGAGAATAATAATACTAAAAACGACTGCCATACCTACCGCTCTTTCTTATTTAATGCTAGAAGCATAGATAAATTTCAGCATATCCCCAAACCCCGAAATCCCCTGATGATGAAAGTGTTACTTTTTTGAATCACCACTATAAGCAATAACGAATTGTGCCGCTTTCTCACTTCATCATGATTTATTTCATCCATACTCAGAGACAGCGTTTAAGTGTCAGCAACCTTATATACACCCGTGTTTCAGCGATGCATTTGCTTACTACGTACTAACAACAAGTTACGATTACAATCGTTGCACCAGTCGGCAAATCCCACTCATCACGATCTCACTTGAGCGCCTCGACCAAGATGTGTAGAGAGAGCGCCTATGAAAGCCATCGGATACCAGCAAAACCTGCCCATTGATAATCCCCTTTCTTTACAAGATATTGAGTTGGATGCGCCTACTGCCAAAGGGCATGACATACTGGTAAAAGTCCGCGCGGTATCGGCCAACCCCGTCGATTACAAAGTGCGCACAGGCATGCAAGTACCAGAAGGTGAATGGCGAGTATTGGGCTTTGATGCGGCAGGAACCGTGCAAGCTGTGGGTGAAGACGTCACCTTATTTAAACCGGGTGATAAGGTATGGTACGCCGGCGATCTCACTCGCCCCGGCAGTAATGCTGAATTTCAATTGGTCGATGAACGGATTGTCGGCTTTATGCCCCATACACTCTCGTTCGCCCAAGCAGCGGCGATGCCGCTCACCAGTATTACAGCGTGGGAAATGCTGTTTGACCGCTTAGATGTTGATCGTAACGATGCCACCAAGAGCATTCTGATCATCGGTGCCGCTGGCGGCGTTGGCTCGATCATGGTGCAGCTGATAAAAACCCTGACTCAACTCACCATTGTTGCCACCGCCTCCCGCCCTGAAACTCAGATCTGGCTGGAAGCGCTCGGGGCTGATCACATTCTTAATCACCATTGCCCGCTCAGCAAAGAGTTCGATCAGTACGAACTCCCCCATGTGGATTACGTGGTAAGTCTGAACCACACCGAAAAGCATCAAACCGACATTGCGCAGGTGGTTAAACCGCAAGGTAAAGTGGGGCTAATTGACGATCCCGAAATCTTCAACATCATGCCGTTCAAAAGCAAAAGCGTTTCGATCCATTGGGAATTTATGTTCACCCGCTCGATGTTTCACACCAAAGACATGCGCGCCCAACATCAGTTGCTTAACGAGATCGCCAGCTTGATCGACAGCGGCGAGCTAAAAACCACAGTGGGCGAGCATCTTGGCACCATCAATGCTGAAAACCTACGCCGCGCCCATCAACGCTTAGAGGCCCATAGCACCAAGGGAAAAATTGTTTTAGAAGGGTTTGAATAGCAAGAAAGCGCAGCGTCACTGCCACTAGAAAATTAACGCTAGCGAGAAAATTGCTGTGGTAAACAGTAAAAAACGAAAGATAGAAAAAAAGAAAAAAAGCCTGACACTGTCAGGCTCTGTTGGGGAAAATTCACTCTCTTTAGCGGCCGACTTCGTGGAACTCACCTTCAATAACGCGACCATTTTGCGCTTCTTGCGCCTGTTTTGCTTGGGCTACCGTCTTACGGATTTTGTGACTAAGTACACCACCGGCCACCAAGCTAAAAAGAAACAGTGGCACAGCTAGGAGAAAAGACCCAATCAGGGTAAACACACCAATCGCGGCAGCCAATGCAATTTGAAAATAACGAGCCATGTAACACCTCTTCGAGATTAGCTTCAATAACGTCATCCTAGAGCGCCGAAGATGAACCGAACATGAACTTGATCACAATTATTTGAGATTGCAAATTCAATATTTCACCCGCCAAAGCCAACACACTGATTTACATTGTAAATAGCGACCATTTCTACGCCACATACAATTAGCTCACCACGACTCGCCGGATCGTTTTACTCAAACCAACTTCGCTATCGCAAGACGCCACTTCGCAGCACTGAGATCGGCGTGTGTCAGATAACTTTACGACTCACGCCCCTATCATACTCAACCCAACAGTTAAGCTTCTGTTTTTAAATATACCAAACACGTTGGCATGCTCATTGCGTATAGCATTTTGCGTCATAGGCTAACTACACAAGGATACAAAAATGAAGTTCAATAAATCTCTGATGGTTTTGTTGCTTAGTGTTGCTCCGCTAACAGCGAATGCCGGCGTCATCTTCTCTTTTGAAGAGAGTGCAGGCGATATCAAAGTCACCTCATCAGGCTCTATCGATACCAATTTGCTCGTTGCACAGGGATCCGTTTCCGGCTGGGGTGGAGCTGGGTTTGGTAATTTCGGTAACTATGCGATGATGGGCGATACCACTAATGGCAGTGTCGACATGTCGTTTGGTTTCAGCGCAGGCACGGACTTTAGTGATTGGCATATCGCTTCTGGCGCGTTTACCGGCATCAATTTCGGTCCAGACAGCAACAATACCACCACTTCCTTTGCCACCTACCTTTCGCCGTCTCCCTATCTGCCGGGCCTAAGCGTAATCAATAGTGATTTGGTTGCGGGGATTTGGACGGCCGATGTCGATTGGACGTTTTCTGGCGAGTCGTTTGCCTCTCTCGGTTTAAGCACCGGCACGTATACAGTGTCAGATGCCAACACCGGCGAATATCTTACCTTCCAGATTGGTGAGCCGCTTCCTGTTCCAGAGCCCTTCTCGGCTGGACTCATCGCACTGGGACTGGCGGGGCTAGGCTGGTCACGACGCGCTAAAAAGCAGTAACCTAAGTACGGTCTCTCCTTTGAAAGCCTCGGATCATCGAGGCTTTTTCATTGTTAACACCTTCATTAGCAACACTTCCATTAGTAACCCCAGCAAGAGCGTAATACCGAACGCCCCTTTATCTCACCGTGCCCAGTTGAAAGATAAGAGATCAAACAGCACGGGTCAAAACTCGGCGGAAGGCCTTAGTGAAACACTTGGCTGCTAAAGCGAACCACTTTGCTTTGATCCATCAATTGCGCGAAAGCTGGTTTGCTCAGCTTTAACAAGGTTTGGTGATCGCCGGCCTCAATGTAGACACTGTCGTGCTTGGTCAGCGCTTCATCGCACACCGTCGTCATATGATACGGGCTTCCCACTGGCGGCACTGCGCCATGCGTACAATCGGTGAACATCTGATACACCTCGGCTTCCTTCACTAAATGCAAAGAAGCATTGAGCTCGTCATTTAATCGCGACAAACTGATCTTGTTATTGGCGGGCAGAACCGCCATCACATGATGGCCTTGGTGATCTTCCAACACCACCCCTTTGGCTAAGCAGGCAAGCGGGATCCCTGCCGCGACCCCACTTTGCAATGAGCTATGGCTTTGCACATGAGGCACAGTTTGAAAAGGGATATGTTCGGTTTGAAGGTAGTGATCAAGTCGAGTTGCAATAGTCATAAACACCTCCGCTACTCTGGACCCGCTTTAAGTATAGAGAGCGCCAGCCCGCTTGATGGCCAGAATAGCGAAGTGATTGAATAGTAACGAACCTACACTGTTCGCTGCACCAAATCTTTATTGCAACGTGCCGAGCACCCGTCTTGGTTCAGCCTCTTCTGGTGTAACAACCGTTTCGGTGTAAATAAAGCGATTGTCATCAAGCCAATGAAATTCAACAATCTCATTGTAAGGTTCGATAAACGATCCGAACCGCGTTTGCGTTTCTTGCCACTCCCCAGCCACGTCGCGTTGGATTTGATACTCAATGAACTGGCTGTTGTAGTAACTGATCATGCGCCAATCACCGGTCGCGTTATACTGTCGATTTAATGGGTTATCGGTTATCGATTCACCGGTGTCGAGCGATAAGATCAGATCATGATAACCGTCGAACAACAGCAACTGCTCCTGAGGGAAATAGGCGACAAACTGAAATTCATGTTGATA
Source organism: Thaumasiovibrio occultus (assembly GCA_019703815.1). Taxonomy (GTDB): domain Bacteria; phylum Pseudomonadota; class Gammaproteobacteria; order Enterobacterales; family Vibrionaceae; genus Thaumasiovibrio; species Thaumasiovibrio occultus. The sequence goes on from AP023053.1 coordinate 1,250,402, forward strand.
GTCGATATGGTGCAACTCTTTTCCGCTTTCATAGGTGATCCAAAGCGTATCTTCGCGGAAAATAAACCGCCCACCCAGCATAGCTTGAGCCTGCTCCAAGCTCACAACGACCTCTAATTCAGGCTCGATAACCGCGGGCGCCTGAGCGAGCAACTGTTGATATTCTTGCTCGCTGATCACCTGAATACTTAAATCCATATTGTCGCTATTGGCTATTGCACTGCCGATGAATAACATTGTCATCACCAAGCCACTGACTATTTTCCTCACGCTGATTCCCCCGGTTTCCGTGTTTCAAGCCCCAATGATGCGCCGATCATAAACGCGCTCAGCCCGGCACCCTACTGGGTAGCGGCGGAGTTACGACACAACTCTAAGAAACGTCCGCCACCCGCAAAAAAGTTAGCGCTCGCTAACAAGCGGAATAGCAAGAAATAACCGTCTTACCCCAAGATAAGCGCCACAACGCGATAACTATCTATTGACATCAAACTCACCACTGATAATCTGTACATACAGGTACACCCGTAACTTTAGTGACAACAAAGTGGCAAAAACAAAAAAACAGGAAGTGTGTGATCACATCGTGGGTTACATCAAAACTAACGGATTGGTTAAAGGCGACAAACTCGGCTCAGAAGCCGGGCTGGCTAAGCAATTTGGCATTAGCCGAACCACAGTGCGAGAAGCAACCCGCGATCTGATTGAACGCGGCCAAGTCTATCGCCTGAATGGCTCAGGGCTCTATGTGGGTGAGCCGAAACTGGTCGAGCAGATGCACTACCATCAACTCAGCTCGTTCGATGAGCGTGCCCGTGCGCGTGGGATGACGGCGATCCGTAAAGTGATTTCGATTAATATCGTCAACCCCGACCAAGCTGTTGCAAGCGATCTAAAAATCAAAACCTCCGATTATGTCTACCATATCGTGCGTTTGATGAGCTTTGACGATACGCCGATCACGCTGGAAAGCTTCTTTATGCCCGTCGAGCGCTTCCCAAACCTCAATGTCTCGACCATCGAAAAGTCAAAATATAACTACGTCGAAAGCGTAACAGACAAGCGGGTACAAAAGAGTGTGCAAACCCTGCGCCCGGTGATTGTCGACGATCCACAAACCATCGAGTTGTTGCACTTAGATCATAACCAACCGGTCATGTGTGTCAGGGAAGTCGGCTTTTTAGACGACGATACCCCGTTTGAGGTGAACACCTCGATTTCAAACTCCAAACTGGTCGAAATCCACCAAGTCGCGACCCGCTGATCCCACCGTCAACGTTTGTGCAATTTCTGCATCGTAAGCCGCCCCGTCGGTTTACGATGTCGATTAATCTTTGCGCTAACAGCCGATTTACCCCGTCATAACGTGATTTTTTGCTCCCAATAACCAAAGATTGAGGTATTTTACTCACAGCAGTTACCGAGCAATTACATAATGGAGAGTATTTTGCGACCAAAACAGAAAACCGGATTCGCGACCATCGCGGATGTCGCGAAATTAGCCAAGGTAGGGAAAACCAGTGTCTCGCGCTACCTCAACGGCGAGCAAGACAAGCTATCCAAAGATCTGCGCAAACGCATCGCCGCAGCAATTGACGCGCTCAATTACCGCCCAAGTCAATCAGCGCGCATGCTCAAAGCAGGCCAATCGAAAATGATCGGCTTACTGCTGGCCGACATCAGCAACCCCTACTCCATTGGCGTGATGCAAGGCATCGAGCGCATGTGTAAGCAAGCTGGCTATATGCTAATGGTGTGCAATACCGATAACCAAATCGAGCAGCAAAGCCGCTATCTTGACTTACTGCGCGACTATCGCGTTGATGGCATTATCATCAACATGCTAGGCGTTGCCGACGAGCAAATGGACAACTTCGTCGATATCGACTGCCCTATCGTGTTGGTCGACCGTACCAGTCATCATCTCAATGCCGACAGTGTCGCGCTCAACAACTTCGACGCCATCGAAACTGGCTGTAAGCATTTGCTAAGCCAAAATTACGAATCGCTCCTGGTGGTCTCGCAACCCCTGACGATTGCCCCACGGATAGAGCGCCTTAATGCGATCAATGACTTTGTGGCGCGCAACCAAGGCATGCGCTGTGAAGCGTTTGAAATCGGTGCCAGTGAGAGCAGTCTTACCGAGGCGATTGAACACTTCCTGCGAGACAACCGCGGCCTGAAGAAAGCGATCATTTCCACCAACGGTGTTGCCACAATGGCTGCCGCCAAAGCATTAAAAGCGCTCAATATTCACCTTGGCTCGCAAATCGGCTTACTCAGTGTCGATGATCCCGATTGGGTCGAGTTGGTTGAAGGCGGGATCTCCGCACTACGCCAGCCTACCAACGAGATCGGCCACACCGCCTGCCAATTGCTGATCAACCGGATCGAAGGCGATAATGCCGCCCCTGTTCACGTCAAAATGGCCGCCGAACTGATCGTACGTCATTCGACCGCCAACTAAATCCGAAATAAGTGCCAGCAAACTCTCACTATTGATAAAAACATCAGCTTAGCGATCACACTTTTGCCACGGGCCCGCTTTTCATGGAACCGATTCCAATGTACTTTTCGCACATAACGTGAACATCCTATTGGAGAATAAAAATGAAAAAAGCACTGGCCCTATTGATCGCAGCAGCCCTGACTGGCTGTGGTAGTGAGTCTGACGAAAACCAAGCTATTAAAATCGTTGCGGCTCATAACCAAACCAACATTTCTAGCCCTTACCAAACCGGTATGTTGAAGCTAAAAGAAGTGGCTGAGCAATCGGGCTTTTTCAACGTTGAAGTGCACGCGGGCACTATCGGTACGAACGAAAACGAACTGGTTGAAAAATTGGTTCTTGGCGGCGCAGACGTGGTGTTGGTATCACCGGGCTTTATGACGTCAGCGGGTATCGACGAAGTCGACCTGTTCTCACTACTGTACCTATTTGAAGATTACGATCACTGGGAGAAAGTGGTAGACGGCGAAGTGGGCGACCAAATCGCGGATCTTATTTTCACCAAGTCAGGCGAAAAATACCGCGTGATCGACTACTGGACAGCGGGCGTGCGTCACTGGTACGGCAAGCAACCTATTAACACTATCGCGGATGCAGAAGGCATGCGTATCCGTACCCAAACTTCTGGTGTTGTTTCTAAGTACTGGCAAGAGATCGGCGCAGTTCCTACCTCTGTGGCGTGGGCTGAGCTATACCAAGCGCTATCAAGCAACGTGGTTGATGGCTCTGAAAACGCCTACCCATACTTGGTGCCAATGGAGCATCACAAAACAGACAACGGTAAGTTCATTTCTGAAACCGGTCACGACTACACCACACGCCTACTGCTAGTGCGCAACAGCGTTTGGACTGACTTTACTGACCAAGAGCGCGAAGCGTTCGTGAAAGCGGTAACCGAAGCAACGGCGGCTGAGCGTCAAGCGCTGTACGCCGAAGAAGATCAGTACAAGCAACAAGCAATCAACGATGGCGCAACGGTTAACACCCTAGACCGCGCCCCGTTCATCGAAGTAGCACAAGAAATTCAAACCGAGTGGGCAGCGTCTGTTGGCCTAACTGACGTGCTAAACACTATCCACAATACCAAGTAATCCCTCATCGCCCCCACTGCACTCGCCGTGGGGGCAAGGAATCTGCGATGAAAAAGCTAACTCAATATCTCGCTAAAGCGCAGCTAGCGCTCGGCTCAATCTGCTTGGTTGTGTTCGTGCTAGCGACGTTAGTGCAAGTCATTTCCCGCTACTTGGGGATCTCCATGCTGTGGACAGAAGAAGTGGCCGTCAACGCCTTCATCTGGGCCATGTTCTTAGGTGCAGCCGTGATGGTGCGCGAGAAGCAACACTTCAGCTTCGGCGTCCTGACCGACAAACTGACCGGCGTGAAAAAGTCGATTTTGGTTATCGTGCAAAACGTCATCATGCTGGTGTTCTGCATCCTTTGCTCTATCTACAGCATCGAAATCACCGACGTATTCTGGAACTCGAAATGGATCAGCATTCCTGGCTTCAAGCAAGGTTATGTCTGGTTGGCGCTGCCAGTTACCTTCATCAGCTCAAGCCTGTATCTGCTTGAAAATATCTACGACGAACTAAAAAAGTTCTACTGGTTTAAGGGCTACTCATGGAACTGATCTTAATCACCATCCTCTTCTTGGGTTTAATCGTCCTTGGCGTGCCAATCGCATTCTCTATTGGTGTTGCCTCTCTTGCGGGTATCGCGAGCATCAGCGGTGTACCTAACACCATGATCCCAATGAAGATGTTCTACGGCTTAAACTCTTACGTTCTCTTGGCCGTGCCGCTGTTTGTATTAACCGCGAACATCATGAACCAAGGTAATATCTCCCGTAAGCTGATCGACTTTTCCGTCGCGCTAGCTGGGCGTAAACCGGGCGGTTTAGGGCATGCCAACGTTATCGTATCTATGCTATTTGCTGGTGTGAGTGGTTCATCAACCGCAGATACCGCAGGCGTTGGTAAAATCTTGATCCCGAATATGATTGAGAAAGGCTACAGCCGCGAAATGTCGGTGGGTGTAACGGCGGCGTCGTCAACTATCGGCAGTATCATTCCACCGAGTATCACTATGGTGATCTACGGCGGTTTGACCAACACCTCGGTGGGCTCGCTGTTTATCGGTGGTATCGTTCCGGGTCTGTTGATCGGTTTCGGAATGATGGCGGTAGTCAGCTACTACGCCAAACGCGACAACCTACCAGTGATGGAGCGCGTATCGCGTGCCGAGTTTATCGCCCTACTGAAAGACTCTATCCCAGCGATGATCACCCCGCTGATCATCATCGGTGGTATCGTTTTCGGTGTGTTTACTCCAACCGAAGCGGCAGCGTTCTCCGCCATTTACGCTTACTTGATCAGTGCGTTTTACTACAAAACCATCAGCTACAAAGACTTACCACAAATCTTCGTTGAAACGCTAAAACTCAGCTGCCTATCGCTCTTTGCACTCGCTGCGGCATCAGCACTGGGTGAGTTCTTGGGTTACTTCCAAATCAATGCGATGGTGGCAGAGTTCTTTAACGGTCTAGGCAGCAGCAAGTTCTTGTTCCTGTTTATCATCGTGCTGTTCTTCCTGTTCATCGGTACCTTTATGGATGCAATTCCTGCGATGGTACTGTTCGTTCCTGTGATCTACCCTGTAGCCTTGTCACTGGGCGTTGATCCTATCCAGCTAGGTATTATCATTATTGTTACTCTGTCGATTGGCTTAGTGACGCCGCCTTACGGCTTGTGTCTGCTGATCTCCAGCGTGATCGGTGATTTGTCGTTGGATAAATCGTTCAAAGCAGTTATCCCTTATATCTCAGTGATTGGATTGGTACTGCTGGCGGTGATGTTTGTTCCTGCCATTTTGTTGGTTGCCTAACAGGTTGATTAGCCGAAAATTGTCCGCTTGCTTATGATCGCGACACATCGCGGATAACAAGCGAGACAACGACAGCGAATTAACCCGCAACCCTGCTAGTAAAGCGCGAGCCTCTCGGTAAGAGGGTGCTCACTTTATCTAGTCGTCATCACCCTATTTTTTTAACTGCCTCTGGAACCGATTCCAGAGGCAACTTAAATAAGAAGACTTTGAAACATGAACACCTCACTCTATAAGAAGTTCATCACGATTGGCGAGCCAATGGCGATGTTCACAGCCAACGAAGCCGGTGATTTGGCCCACGCAAACACCTTTACCAAACGTCTGGCAGGCGCAGAAATGAACGTGGCGATCGGCATGGCGCGTCTAGGCTACGCCTCGACCTACATCACCAAGCTGGGTCAAGACAGCTTTGGCCGCTATGTGGAAGCATCCTTGCAAGCGGAAGGCATCGATACTTCGCTCTTTACCTACTCAAGCGAGCGCCCAACCGCGTTCCAATTGAAATCCCGTGAGCTACACGGCGACGATCCTGTAGTGGAATATTTCCGCAAAAATTCAGCCGCCAGCACCATGGCTGCGGACGATTACGACGCCAGCGTGTTTGCCCAGCCGCACCACCTGCATTTAACCGGCGTCGCTTCAGCAGTGTCACCAAGTATTCGCGGCCTGTGCCATAAAGCGCTCGATAACGCCAAAGCCCACGGCAACAGCGTATCGTTCGATCCTAACTTGCGTCCGACTTTATGGGCGAGCGAAGAAGAGATGGTGCGCGAAATCAACGCCATCGCGTTTAAAGCCGATATCGTGTTGCCGGGCGTGTCAGAGGGAAAAATTCTCACAGGCTCAGATCAGCCAGAGCAGATCGCCGATTTCTACCTTAGCCAAGGCGTCGCGATCGTTGTGGTTAAACTTGGCGGTGAAGGCGCGTACTACAAAACAGCAGAAGGCGAAGCAGGCTATGTTGCCGCCTCCCCTGTCGAGAAAGTGATTGATACCGTGGGCGCAGGCGACAGCTTTGCCGTTGGCGTAGTTTCAGCGTGGCTCGAAGCATTGCCATTGGCGCAGTGTGTGGCGCGCGGCTGCCTACTTGGCGCACTGGCGGTACAAGTATTGGGTGATAGCGAAGGCTTGCCAACCCGCGCAGCACTGAATGCACTGACGGCCTAATTCCATCGCCTTTACTCTGTCGATTTCATCCGGCCGTTGTGCGCCGGTACAGGAACACCCCATGAAACAAAAAGTGGTTCTCTACAAACAGATCCCCGATGCTGAACTGGCGCGTCTAGAGCGTCACTTCGAGGTTAGCTACTTTGATGGCATCAGTGAAGACAATTACGCTGCGTTTATCGAAGCGCTGGCGCAGGCAGATGGCCTACTCGGTGCCAGCAAGCCAATGAAAGAAAACGTGCTCAAACACGCACCGAACCTCAAAGCCTGCTCGACCATTTCGGTCGGTTTAGATCAGTTTGATGTGGACTATCTCAACCAGCGCGGCATCGCGTTGATGCACACTCCATCGGTGCTAACCGAGACCACCGCTGATACCATTTTCACCTTGCTGATGAGCACCGCGCGTCGCACCGTTGAATTGTCGACCATGGTGCGCGAAGGCCGTTGGCAACGTAGCATTGGTAGCGAGCATTATGGGGTCAACGTTTACGGCAAAACCCTCGGCGTGATTGGGATGGGACGCATTGGCTACGCGGTGGCCAAACGCGCTCACCTTGGCTTTGATATGCCAGTGAACTATTTCAACCTTGCCGCGCACGAGCAAGCGGATCGCGATTTGAACGCGACCCAAATGTCGCTGGAAGAGGTTCTGAAAACGTCAGATTTTGTCGTGGTGGTTTTGCCGCTCACCGCTGAGACTGAAAAGCTGATCGGCGCCGAGCAGTTCGCGATGATGAAGCCGTCCACCATCTTCATTAACGGCTCACGCGGTAAAATTGTCGATGAGCAAGCACTGATCCACGCCCTCGAAACCCAGCAGATTTTGGCCGCTGGCTTAGACGTGTTTGAAGTCGAGCCGCTGCCAGCAACGTCACCATTGTGTGGCTTGAACAACGCGACGCTATTTCCACATATCGGCTCAGCCACTCACGAAACCCGATTGGGCATGGTGACCTGCGCAGTGGATAACATCATCGCCGCGCTCAAAGGGGATCTCTCGGTGAACTGCGCCAACGGGCGTGAACTCGCCGCATTATCGACAGACTCATTGGCGAACCAAGAATCCGCTGACATGCAACAACCAACCACCAGCGCGATCTCTCGCTAGGAGCAGCACCATGTTAGACCCTCGTTTGTCCGCGATTATCCAACGCATTGAAGCGCGCAGCATCATTAGCCACAATGCGTGGAAAGCACAAATGAAACTGCAAGAGCAGCAAGGTAAAGGCCGCCGTAAAGCCTCTTGTGGCAACCTTGCCCATGCGATTGCCGCCTGCTCCAGCCAAGACAAAGCGCGCTTGATCGATATGACCACCGCCAACTTGGCAATCATCTCTGGCTACAACGATTTACTCAGCGCGCATCAGCCGTATGAATACTACCCTCGCTTGATCAAAACCGCGCTCGCCGAGCACGGCCACACCGCCCAAGTGGCGGGTAGCACACCGGCAATGTGTGACGGCGTAACGCAGGGTCAGTCGGGCATGGAGATGTCGCTGTTCTCGCGCGATCTGATCGCCCAAGCCACCGCACTGTCGCTTAGCCACAATATGTTTGATGCGACCTTGCTGATGAGCGTGTGTGACAAAGTCGCGCCGGGGCAACTGATGGGCGCTTTAAGCTACGGCCATCTGCCAACACTGTTTATTCCTACCGGTCCAATGGCGACAGGCGTCAGCAACGAGCACAAAACCACGGTGCGCCGCCAGTATGCAGAAGGTCAAGCCAGCACGGCTGATCTGCTACAAATGGAGTGCAGCTCGTACCATTCGGCTGGCACCTGCACCTTCTACGGCACCGCCAACACCAACCAATTGGTGTTTGAAGCGATGGGCTTAATGCTACCGGGAGCGGCGTTTGTCCCGCCAACATCGCCGCTGCGTGACGCGCTAACCAAACATGCCGCCCTGATGCTGGCAAGCCACACCCACGGCAGCAGCCAATTCCGCCCGCTGTATGAGGTGTTTAGTGTGAAGTCGCTGCTCAATGGCGTGGTCGCTTTGCTCGCTTCGGGCGGCAGCACCAATCACACCTTGCACATGGTGGCGATTGCCCGTTGCGCGGGGATCCAGCTCACTTGGCAAGATATTCACGAGCTGTCTGACATCGTGCCACTGCTGGTCAAAATGTACCCGAACGGCAGTGAAGATATTAACGCCTTCCAAGCCGCCGGTGGCATGGCAGTGTTAATGCAGCGTTTGGCGCAGCGCCAACTTCTTAGCCTCGATGCTGTTCCGGCGATTGGTCGCCTTGAAGACTACTTCCTCGCGCCGCAACTTGATCCACAAGTCGAAAATGACGCTCTCGTTTGGCGCGCCATCGACGACACCCTGAATCCTGAGGTGATCGCGCCGCGCAACCAACCGTTCTCCGAAAACGGCGGCCTGCGCATTGTGCGGGGCAATATCGGCACAGGCGTGGTGAAGATCTCCGCCATTGCCGAGGAGCACCGCACCCTCACCGCCCCAGCGAAAGTGTTTACTCACCAAGACGACGTTGAAAAGGCCTTTCATCGCGACGAACTCAACCAAGATGTGGTGGTTGTCGTCAAGAATAACGGCCCTGCCGCCAACGGCATGCCAGAGCTGCACAAATTGATGCCACTGTTAGCCGCGCTGCAAAAACGCGGTCACAGTGTGGCACTGCTCACCGATGGACGCCTATCCGGCGCATCCGGTAAAGTACCGTCTATTATTCACGTCAGCCCTGAAGCATGCCGAGGCGGCGCGATTGATCAGATCCACGATGGCGATATCATCGAGATCGATCTCGAACAAAACCACTTTGTTTGCCATGCCGAGCTGGCTATTCGTGCGACACTGAACACAGACAAAGCGGGATCAAGCCGCGCCAATAATTACCACGGTTGGGGACGCGAGCTGTTCGCGACCATGCGCAGCCAAGTGTCGAGCGCCGACATGGGTGCCACCATTTTTAACTTTTACTGATTGCTATAGGATCTAAAAATGAACAATTGGAAAGTCAATCCTGCTGATGTATTCGCCGCGTCGCCTATCGTGCCGGTGATGGTCATTGAAAACCTCGACGATGCGCTGCCAATGGCCAAAGCGCTACTCGATGGCGGTATTTCAGTATTCGAAATCACTCTGCGCACAGCAGCAGCGCTGGATGCGATCCGCGCCATTGCCACGGCCTACCCAGACGTTTACGTCGGCGCTGGCACCGTATTGAACCCTGAGCAATACGACGCCGCAGTAGACGCTGGCGCGCAATTTATTATCTCCCCGGGAATGACCCCAGAGCTGATCGCCCACGCCAAACAAAGCACCGCCCCCTTGATCCCAGGTGTCGCGACCCCTTCAGAAGTGATGACCGCGCTGGCACAAGGCTTTACTCATCTAAAATTCTTCCCCGCAGAAGCAAACGGCGGCGTGAAGTCACTGGCTGCGATTGCCGCGCCACTGCCGCAAATTCGTTTCTGTCCAACCGGTGGCATTTCTCCTGCCAACGTCAAAGACTATGTTGCGCTAAACTGTGTCGCAACGGTGGGCGGTACGTGGATGCTGCCTAAAGCGGGCGAAACCGATATCGACTGGGCACAAGTGACTGAGAACACCAAGCAAGCTGTTGCCTTGGTCTCTTAAGCCGCTATTGAGTATGACGAGCCCACAGCGACTGTGGGCTTTTTAAAGAGAAAGCTATGTTTACCGGACACCGAGATCATCTCCCCGACGCACGTTACTTATCTGCCACGCTGCTTGGTCACATCCAAACCGCGTTTGCTGCAATTAAAGCCAACCCGCAGATCGGCGATGTCACCCTCATTGACGAGCTGCTGAGTTACAGCATTATTGATGCGAACTGCACCTCGCCTGTCGGCAAACCTGCTGAGATCCACCAGCACAATATCGACGTGCATTTGGTGTTAGCAGGCCAAGATCAAATTGGTTACTCCAACCTGCCGCTCACGATCACCGACGACAGCCGCGCGGATATCGACCTCTATTTCGGCCCACTGGAGAACGAAGATTGCGTCACTCTCACCGCTGGTCAATTCGCGATCTTCTTCCCGCAAGAAGTGCATAAACCGCTGTGCGATTTTAATGACACCGACCACCCCGTTACCAAAGCGATCATCAAGATCCGCTTTGATAAGCTGTAGTCGGCATGATGTCGCGTTTTGTTAAACGCACTGAGATAAACCCAAGCCAGTCATGAATGACTGGCTTTTTATTTGTCAGCTTCTCTTACACCTTCAATATCGCCACTTCATAAAACCTCACAAAATCAATGCCTTAAAATATGGTCCACTTGTTGCATATAATTAACTCCGCGACCTTTTTAGGAGAAAAAAGATGAAAGCGATCACTGGCCTTTTGGTATTGTTATTTACTGGCTCAGCCTCTGCCACGATTATTGATTTCACTGGGATGTCAACCGCGTTAGGTCAAACGTCATATTCTGAAGATGGCTTTGACATTACCCCAAACAGTGGCACATTGAGCGCGTTTGATAACGATAACGTACCCGATGCGTTTGATGCACCGGCGCTGTTAGTCAATGGGGGGAGTCCTGCCTCCATCACGCTAAGTAAAACCAATGGCGATGACTTTAGCCTACAAAGCTTTTGGGGCGCAGAAGGCCGCAACAACGATACCGGTTTCTTTTCTAATTTCGCCTCGGCAGGGGTCACGGTCGAAGGCTTTTTCAGTGCTGGTGGCAGCATTGTCGAGCAAATCGATTTTGATTTTATGGCGCTGAACGATTCAGCCAACGACTTTGAGTTTTTCGAACTTTCCGGCTTTAACGGCCTCAGCTCTGTCGTTTTCACCGGATTTGGCGCTGAGATCACCACCGGCTATTCGTTCCAAATCGACACCCTAACCCTAGACTCAACCCCCATCCCTGAACCGGCCTCTCTCGCCTTCCTTAGTTTGGGGCTATTGGGTTTCGGTCTATCGGCACGAAAAGCCCGTAACGCAAACCAATAATACATCGCGCTACAATAAACCCCGCTCGTACCATACTGGTGGGGTTTACGCTTTTTTGTCGTCGTCATCTTTGCCTTTCTATTTTCCGGTTACCTTCCCATCTACCCTTTCGTTTGCTCCTGCAGTGTTTAATTTCCCGGCCCTTCGTCACTTTTTGTCAACCGTCTTTTCCTTCCATCGCCTTCGCCATCGATCAGCTTTTCGTTATCCACCTTTTTCGTCAATGACTTGACGCTCGGCGCATTTGCAATAAAAGAAATTTGAGTTATCGCACATTTATATCGCTTGATTTGTTAATAACGAGAAAATACAAAATGTTAAACTAACGATAGTTCGCATATATCCAAGTGACTTCAAGATGCTGGATTCAGAGCCAAAGCACAAATCCAAGTTCAAGGAAATCGACGCAGCGGAATAGTAAGCTATTTCCAAGTCGTTTTTCGCTGAAATTGGGGTTGTGAATGGCTCCCGAAGGGCGAGTTGCCTTAACTCCCAGCTTTTGTTAGCGATTCTTGATTTAGAACCACTAGTTCTTCAAAGCCCTTCCGCGCTGAAAATCAAGTCATTCTCGCGGAACCAAGCGCCTTGAGGTTACTTGGGTATATACGTTAAACGAGAGAGTAAGAGGAAAGGCAAAACATGCGCGGTTTTCTAGATGCGTTAAAGGCGATATTGCCCATGGCAGTGCTTATCGTCATCAGTTATTACACTCACATGCCAAGGGAAATCAGCAACGCCGTTCCGGTTATTGGCTGCCTATTTTTAGGGATCACTTTCGCCGGCCTTTTGGCAACACTGTGGTCATTCATTATTGGGCCGATTTTCGTGGTATTGGGCATGTTTTTGGGAATGGCCCTGTTTCGCGTTGACCCTTTTATCGATTTTGCCCTTGTCCATGCCAAGAACTTCGCGGTGGCTATCGGCGTTATGTTAGCGCTCTCCCTCGTCTGGTTCGTTATTCAGTCGATCCTCTATGGCATTCGGGTTATCGTTTCGAAAACCATCATGCGTAACTGGTTTACCATGATGGTGTCTTATATCGCCTTCGGTTGCACTGTGACATATCTGTGGAACAACTACACTATGGAGATCTCGCTCATTATTGGCCTTTCCATTCCAATAGTTATTCTTGTGTCGATGTCAAACGCCATCAGAAATAACCCGTGGCAGTTTGCCAAAGACTTCTTTGATTCCGTCTCAGTGGCCAGCCGAACCAAAGAGCTAATGAACAAAGGGCATGGAGCACTGGAGGCAGAAAACCTCGCCGTTGGTGAGTATGAGCGCAGAAAAAAATGGTTTAAATAATTCCACTGTTACCCCAAAAAGGAGCGTTTCGCTCCTTTTTATCTCTGTTTATATTATCGGCTTACTTTCCCATTTGATTTTATATTTTTCGAAATCCCTTTCAATTTTCGGCAACACATTTCTTAAACATTTATTGGGCAATAAAAAAACGTGTTAGAGACCGAATTTAGGTCTTTGTTTGCATTCCATAATGCAGTCACTCCTCGCAAATTGATCTAAGGCACAACACCTTATTTTGTTTCGGCAGTTAAACAATGTCACACTAACTTCACGAACAATTATTGCTGCAATTTAGTGAAGGATGGAACAGGGATTTCCTAAGACATACATACAAATTTAAGAAAAAGATTAATGAATACCATACTTTCGTCGCACCCAAAGAATATGATAATCCGATACAAATACTCCCAAGCTATAGCAGTGAATTCATGAAAAAAAGGAACGGTAATAATGAAAAAGACAGCAATGCTATTGATGCTTTTCTTGGGCTGTATGGGTACAGCAGTGGCGAGCGAAGCTAGGGTTGGCACACTTGCGCCAATTGCAGCTCCATTTCTCAATAATTTGGATGATGTGATAACGCAAACGGACTTAAGTTTTGTTGCAGAGGAGATAAGTTACCGACTGTTGCCTGAAACCAAATCGAATGATGGGTGGCTTGTGGAGGCGACGGTGAACGTGATTACGCCAATTGCTGGGAAATCCTTGGAGCCGAATCAAGAATTTAAGTACTTTATTGCTGCAGATGATACACAGGTTGATGAGCCTACTCCGGGGCTAGTTTTTATTGGTCTGTGTAATGTCAATGGGAAATGGTTTGGGGCCGGGGTGGGTAGTCACATCAGGGTCGATTCAGAACGGGCGGCGATAGCGAAATACATTGGCGAAGTGTATAACCATGCGCCTAAGGGAGGAGAGCCTGAGGGGCTAGGGTATTGCGAGTGGCCGGAATAGGTACGTCATCTTCTTTTTTATTGAGCCAATCAGGTAATTCCGTTACACCGGTAGCCCTATTTGCACCCATAAAAAAAGGAGCCGTTTGGCTCCTTTGACTTAGGTTAAACACAGGGGGATGTGTTATAGGGATTTTGCTAAGTGTTCACTGAGCTCTGGCAAGCCAGACTTGGTCAGATCGACACCTTTTTCTTGCGACACGAAGTAGCTCATGTACTGCATTGGAACGACGGCCATCAGTTCATCAAACGCAGATTCTGGACGAACCAACACATAGTTGTTGAATTCGCTGCGTGGTTTCACGCCAATCAGGTACGCTTCTTTACCAATCTTACGCAGAGCGCGGAACAGGTTGTATGCTTTGTCTTCGGCGTCATCGAAGTTCTCAACCACCACGATACGGGTTGTATCAACAATCGAGTTTTGCGCGCCGTGGATGAACTCTTCAAGATCAAACGACATCGCCGGTACACGCACGGTTTCAATCAGCTTTAACGCGCCTTCAACGGCGGTAACGTTGTTGATACCCGAGCCTGAAACCATCCATGCACTTGATGGCGCCATTTCCGCTAAGTGATGCTCAACGAACGCTTTTGATGCAGCGACAAACTCACCAAATGCCGCCACGTCTTTCGCATAATCGGTCGCGCCTGGCTTACCGTTCAGAATGTCGGCCACTTTACATAGCATCAATGCTGAAGAGGTGTAGCCTTTGGTGCGGTAGATAACGCTTTCCACACCACAGCCGAATTCAATCGCCGCATCCGCTTCAGTCGCGATCGGTTTGGTTAAATCACCCACCAATGCGAGCGTGCGGTATTGCCCTTTCACGCGTTGTAGCGCGTTGTACGTCGAGAGGCTAGAGCCGCCTTGAGAGATGAAAATAAACAGGGTGTTTTCATCATATTTGCTCAAGTCGTGGTACACGGTGAAGTCGTATGGGTAGAAACACTCTACTGGGCATTCCATGCGGCTTGCAGCCACACGTGCAGCGTTCAGTGAGGTACCCGATGCCACGATCACCACTTGCATCTTGCTCTTGTCTGCTGGCATCACTTTTTCAACGGCGGCCAGCATGGCTTCATCAAACTTACCTGAAGTGAGCTCGGCAAACATCGCTGGTTGCTGCTCGATATAGGTCATCATAGTGTTCATTGTTCTTCCTTAACGTTCTTACAGCAGACCGATAGCTTTACCAGCAATACCGAATAGGATGATGCCGACCAAGATCTTGTTCACTGAGTAACCTTTCTGGATCAAGCGGTAACACAGTAGCGTTGCACCCAGTGGTAGTAGGTTAGGTAGGATTTGATCCAAAATGTTTTGGAAGTTCACTACCGCACCTGAGATTTCAATCTCAGTGGCCAGGTTCAGTTTCACCATGGTGGCGGTCATACCACCGACACACATCAAACCGACGATACCGAAGATCTTGTTGATGCGATCCATCACGTTGCCAGAGGCCATTTGGTCAATCAGCTTGGTACCCAGTTTGAAACCCAGGTTGAGACCGAACCAGCGCGTCACAAAGTTAGGAATGTTGAACAGCAATAGGAACATCAACATACCCATGATGGAGCCTTGCTGCGCCATACTGATACCGATACCACCAGCGATGATGCGGAAGGTACCCCAGAAGAATGAGTCACCAATCCCTGACAACGGCGCCATCAGTGATGACTTGATGTTGTTGACGATGGTGTTTTCCATCTCTGGGTTTTTGCTCGCTTCTTTCTCTAGCGATGCGGCCACACCCAATACGAACGGTGACATAGCTGGCGTAATGTTAAACAGCGCCATGTTACGCTCTAGAGCGTCGGTAAAGCGTGGATCGTCTTCACCGTAGTAGGCTTTCAGTGCAGGGGTGATGGAGTAACAAAAACCCAGTGCCTGCATTTTTTCGTAGTTGAATGACAACTCTAGCGTGTTAGAGCGCATGAAGATGTCACGTAGAACTTGCTTATCTAATTGGTCAATGGCGTCAGCTTTTTGTACTGGCTGAGCTACGTTCATGTTACTCATAAATCACTACCTCACCGTCGTCTTCTTGGCTGTCGTTATGGTTGCTTGTGTTGTTTGAGCTAGAGCGTTCAGTTAGAACGATGGCGATAATGGCACCCAATAGTGCGATACCCAGAATCGACAGTTTGAACAGAGTCGCAATCAAGAAACCTAGGTAGAAGAACACCTTGATATCTTTGTTCCACAGCAGTTTAAGCAACAATGCGAAACCAACTGCAGGCAGGATCTTCGCTGATACCGCGATACCATCCAGTACCACTTTCGGGATCATAGCAATCGCCGCTTCAACCGCGTCCACACCCATCAATACCGATAGGAAGGTCACCAGCATCATTGGAATTGCCATCCAAGAGAATAAGAACCAGTGCAGACGCGCCATCGCTTTGTGATCGCCTTTTTGTGCTAGCTCCATCGCCTTAGGCATACGAGTTGCACGAACGGTGTTCACGGTGATTTTTAGCGACTGAGTTAGCATCGCGATTGGCAGAGCCAGCGCCAGTGCGATCTCTACGCCTTGACCAGTCATCATTGCCAGTGCGGTACCCATTACTGAGCCAGTCACTGTGTCTGGTGGTGTTGCCGAGCCGATAGTTACAACGCCCATGAATACCAACTCAAGCGCTGCACCCATGACGATACCGGTTTCCATATCACCCAACGCCAAGCCAACCAGTGGCGCAAGAACGATTGGGCGGTTAATCATCGGTGAACCGAACATATAGTCCATGTAACCGAACAGAGTAACTAGAGAAACGAGAAAGGCGGACCAAAGTGGTAACGTTTCCATGTATAACCTCTACAGATGTTTAGTTAGATCAATCTTCACGTCATCAGCAACCTGACGCGCTTCCATTTCAACGCCACGACCCGATAGCTCGGCGATCATTGCGCGGTGATTATCATTCAGGAACACGGCATTATTCACTTGCACCGCACCTTCAGTTTTACGAATTGAACCCACGTTGATACTGGTAACCGCAGGAACCGCATCAGCAATAAATTTCGCATCGTCTAACGTTTCCACAATCACAAAGAATTTCACTTTCTGATTGCGCTCGTCATTTAAAATGCTTGCCGCTTTTTCAACGGTACGCACAATGGTTTTTTTATCTGATGGCGCCGACATCATTAATAATTTCTGACGGGTTTCATCTGCTGCAGCAACATCGTTTGCAATAAGAACGGCATTACAATCGATAGTCTTAAGCCAAGAGTAAACTACTTGACCATGCAGTAAGCGATGGTCAATTCGTAAATGTTTAATCATGATTGCCTCTAAATATTTATTAGAATGAAATGCTTTGAATTGCTGATTTTCCGACTTCAGTAACGTGTGCCGCTAGTTGACCCACATCGCTAAATTCTGTGCGCTCCATGACCGCTTCGGTGACCAAACTGATGTTTGAACCTGTCAGTGCAGCTGTTGGTTTTCTGTCTGTACAGATCTGTGCAGACACTTGGAAAGGCGTTCCTGATGGTACGTCAGTACAGAACAGCACGCCGTGGCCTTGATCCACTTTGTCGTATGCGGCCAGTAGTAACTCTTCCAGATCTTCGCGTGAAGTCCCTTCAATAAAGTCCACATATTCAACATCTTGCTGCTCACCCACAATTGCAGTGACTGCGCTTTTAATACCTGATGCAAAGTTGATGTGCCCAGTGACGATGATACCGATCATTACTACCTCTCTTAGAAAAACGTGACCTGTACAGTCTGATTTATTTCTGTATGTACAGGTTGTGAATGCATAGTATTTGATAGAGTTATCAGCAACAGTGATTGATTTCACAAAAAAGTTTTTAAATGTCGTCAAATAAACAAATGGGTGACGGGGATCTATTTTAGAAGTTTGGGAAAGATATTTTGTCTAACCAAGATCACAGATATGTTTAATAGGAGAATAAACCCAAAACAATATATAAACGACAATAAAATTAGACAATGCGTGTTCTGATTAATAAAAATTACTTTTATGATGAAAAGGAAGGAATAAACGCTCTCATATTTTCTAGCTTAGCGATGTAGATAGATAATATCTCCACACCAGATCTTACAACAAAACAAAAACAAGCCATTCAAATAAAAACAAAGAGATAGATTATTTACAGAGCATTAACCACAAATTAACTACAAATAGCTTGAGATAATGTGATTACATTTATCGAAGTCATCGGCTTTTCTAACCAAAGCCCCTTTAGGCATCGACAACTAACAGCCTAATTGATGACCACAAATTCAGTTCGTCATTAGCGAGTTTACTGCTCTATCTCACTGTTTTATTACTAAAATTATCGATAATGTCATCAATTTAGAAACGCGCAGTTGATCCGACATGAACAAGATTGAACACTACAATTTAGAACACGCAAAAAAGCAGTCAAAGATACTTAAAGACAAGATTTCTCTCATAAATGACAACGGTCTTGTAGACCGATTTATTCACGCTTTACGCCAATTCCAGCTCCTACCACTTAAACACACATCAGATAGTCGCTCTTTTTATCTTAAGTTGGACGATGTCACTCTGTGGGGCGTTCAAGATTCAGCACCCCGTCATTACAAGAGTGTTGATCAAATTGAAGCCGATCTTCCAACCCTAACCATGGCGATGGAAACCGGTTGGACGCTCCCAAACAATGCCGACCTGAGCCAATTTATAGCCCAATTCGAGCAAGCCTGGGACGCCAATCAGGTCCCGGTATTGAGAGAACAATTAAGTAGTGCCGTTATTCCCAGCCAGCAAGGACTGATTGATAGGGGCAACATCGTCGATTTCGCAGAGTCTTACGGCTCGTACAATACCGAAATACTGCTAACAAGACCTTTTGTAGAAAGCCAGATAGCGGCCATGGAGGCCGTTCACCAATTAAAGCAACATATCAGCGACGAAAACTTCGATTCCAGCATCAAATTCATTGAGGATTTAAAATCGCTTAATGACGCATTAAAAGCAGCCAACTTTGAGCTAGATTTTGAATATTCCAACCCTGTGGTGACCAAGCTTGGTGGCGGAAACGAAAGCATCACTGAACAACTGAATGAACTCTCCCAGCTCTTTACTCAGTTATGGCCAACAGAGATACCCGATCACCTAAAATACGGTACACCTTTTTCTAGAGCTTACAGCCTGCTCACCCGGAATTGGTTACTGTGGTACCAAGACAGCAAAACCATTGATAATTATCTTGAATGGCAAAAAGTCTATGTCACCGACAACTTCGATGAAAAATATCAGTTCTTGAGCACTAACCTAGCCAAGCTAAAACTGCGTGATTTCAACAGCAATTTTGCCAGCTACATACCCGCATCAACGATGGAGTATCTCCACACCCTAGAAGCGTTAGATTTTCAAGTAAAGCAGTGCTGTGCTAACAACCAGCAACTCCTTGGCCTTGCAACAGGGCTATTCCCGCTGACCGAGGATCACTCGGTAGAAACCTGCGCTAAGGTAAGTGAACTGCAAGAAACACAGCGTGAATATTACGCTCGCTATACCCAAATTATTCCGCTGGAAAACCACAAAGTAATTAACCAATTACCCGAACTCATTAAGCAGACTCAAACTCAGCTTAGTTCGCTCTATGTCCCTTCAACGACGCTCGCGGACCTAACTCATTGTGAGCAGATCCAGCGTCCTTCGATTCCCCTGCTGGCCCACGTTCTTGCCGAGCAAATTGAATTTCAAGTTAACGTTGCTGAACGTGTAATAGAGCGCGGCGATACCGTTGAAGCGCTGCAGAAAGCACTTAACCAGTTAAACAGTGCGGTATATAACTCGTTTGAAAACATGAGGCAATTTGAAGCACTGTGCCATGAAGAAAAAATCGGCGCCGTGCCTTGCCAACGTTGGCAAACATGCTGGCAACAAGCGCTTATAACAAGCTTAGAGAAAGTGAACGTTCTGCTCGCCTTCTCACTGCCTACGGTTGAAGGCTGGTACTTCGCACCTATCGTCATTGAGCAGGTCACCGCTCATATCAAGGCACTCGAAGAGCACTTTTTACATGAAGTAATTTACAGTTATCAGAAATATTTTGGTACAAAAAACGCGGAAGTGTTTGAACAGCTCTCTTACGACAAACTGCAATTTCAGCTCCATACACAGTTACTTCAGCAATGCTTTGAACGTGTTAGTGCGAAAATGCAAGAAATCTTCTCACGTCCAATTCCAGACGACCTAACGCAGTGGCTCCAGGACTGGGCAAATCAAAACTTAGCATCGCTACAACAGCTTACCGCCCATTCCGGCGTTCTTTCTTCCAACCTTATTGGTCAGCTAGGCAGCATGAGGATCAACGCATTGAACGAAATGGTCAAAGACGCCGAACAACTAGAGCAGATGCTGAAACAGCGAGATAAACACTTTGTTTCTTTGATGTTCAAAATGGAACAAGAACTTGAAGCATTAGCCAACCATTAACCTATTGAGCAGTAAGGACAAGGTATGAAACTTATAGACACATTAGTCAGCTGGGGCGAGAAAGCGATTGGCTATATTAATACCATCGCGAATGGCGCAAGTTCACTTTCGTCTGTCGAAAGCAATGCACCCATCACCAGCTACGAGCCCGACAAGCTGCGCATCGCCGAAATTGAGCGCGATACGCAACTGCAATTGGCAGACAAAGAAGCTGAACGTATTGAGCTGATGACCCAAGCCAAGATCGCGCTGATCCGCGAAGAAGGAAATTTCCAACTCGCTATTGAACAGGCGCGTCTGCATGGCTTAGAGCAAACCGCGCTGATGGTCGAGAGAATGCGTGAGCGAGTTACCGACGTCGCCCGACTGAGAATAGAGATCATCAACAACGCCACGCTAGAGGTCGTAAAAGACGTTGAGGCCTTTTACGCTACCATTGAGACCAAGATGCAACAAGATGACCGCGATTTCGACGATGTTCGTCTTCCTGCATTGTTAGAGAAACTGGCATCCTTCCCGCCAGACTCGGCTTCTCACCGCCTGTTTGAAAAACGGATCAGCGATTTAATTGAAAACCAGCTGAGCAGCCAAGCGCAACATTTAGAGGCAATGTACCAGCGCCAGCAGTTAGTGATCGCCGGTATCAACCACACCGCGCTCGCCATCACGCAGCACAGCAATGCGATGGAAGAAAAATTGATTGATTGCGTTGTGGCGCATCAGTCACAGCATGCGGCGCACCCGCGTGATGTACCACTTAACCATATCGCGCAACCGCAGCTAGCACCAGCCACTAGTGATTCACAAACACGCGGCGTTTCCGATCAAGGTGCCAGGTTGCGACTTGAAAACCAGTAAGCCTCGTTGGCACTGTCTCTTGCGATGTAGCGCACTGTCGCTGCATCGCGGTGACTTTTCGCCGCCTCATTTACTTTTTCGCCTCCATTTACCTTTGCAACACACTTTTCTTGCCAATTGAGGGCTCGTATGCAGGCTTTGCTGCATTTTTTGGCGACCTCGCGCGTTGTTTCCTCGAAACAGATCGCAAGATGGGAAGAGGCGGGGCTATCTGGCGACGATTGATTGGATCGGCCGATTTAAGCTCACTATAGTAGAGCGCATCGACGTTGATGTACTGCTCAACGCTAATGTAACGATTAAGGACGATCACTCAGCTATCATGTCGCTAAAATTATTAAAACAGTATAAAAATACCGATAACTTCACGCTATGGGCAGATGCTGACAGCGGTTTCGAGGTCGAGATTTTTCTTGCGGCGATCCAACCATTAGGGGTGAAAGTCGTCTCTTTGGAGATCATTTCAATCGCGCCAGCTGAGACATGCCATACCATCATCACAAAGCAAGGCGTGATTTATCTCTCTCGCACTTTCGATGAGTTTCCCGGCGTGACGCTGTTTAGTAAAAGCGCCACCACGATGGCCGCGCTCGCTGCGTGCCTTGAACAATCCGGGGAGTTTGCGATCACCGATCCGCAAAGCTAAACCCAGACACTCGGCCCCCCAGTAAACACTAGGCAAAGGCTAAACAACGGCCATTAACCCCACAGGAAGTCACAGTCTCGATGGACAGTTCGCAGTTTGAAAAAGACATCACCACACTAGAGCGTTTGCTGGCGCAATCCCAAGGCCAGTTTATTGAGATTGGCGCTGAAGCGCCCTGCTCCTTTACCCAACTCAAAGCCTATTCTGACGCCGAACTCACTGCTTTTGAGGAAGCCCATTCACTGCGTTTACCTGCGGCTTATCGCGACTTTTTGCTGCGAATAGGGGCATGTGAAGTCTTTTCCTTTCAAGGCTCACATCGCGCGATCACCTTCTACCCGCTCGATGAGATCTTTGCGCTATACGCCGACTGCTTTGCTCAACCTGAAGAGTGGTTATTTGATAAGTTTCTGCCGATTGGTATCGACAATAGCCTGCAAGAAAGCTTGGTCTTCGGGTTTGGTTTTTCACAGCCGCAGCAATTTTTCCTGCTTTATCACGACTATTATCTCGATGAACTAGATGACGAGAATGATCCCCACTTTCCGGCCTTTTTCACCGCTTTTGAACGCTATCTTTGCCAACTTATCACCCATCGAGGCCGGTTATCCCCGCACTAAGCAATTGCCCATTCCGCCGCTTTACCACGCTGTTTACAGTGTAAATATCCCAATGGCGCGATCAAAAAAGCCTGCGTAAAAACGCAGGCTTTTGCTTATCTCAAGACGGTTTATTCTACGCCGCGAGATTTTAAGAAATCAGCATAGCCGCCTCGGAAATCTTTGATCTTGCCATCTTTGATTTCCAAAATACGGGTCGCAAGCGATTCAACGAAAATACGGTCGTGCGAAACGAAGAACAAAGTACCTTTGTAAAGCTCAAGCGCGTTGTTCAACGATTCAATCGATTCCATATCCATGTGGTTGGTTGGTTCGTCCATCAACAACATGTTTGGCTTGTTCATCATCAGCTTGCCAAGCAACATACGGCCTTGCTCACCACCCGACAATACGCCGACTTTCTTTTTGATGTCATCTTGCGAGAACAACAGACGACCAAGGAAACCACGTACCACTTGCTCGTCGTCACCTTCGTTTTTCCACTGCGACATCCAATCAAACAGGTTGATGTCTTCTTCGAAATCGTGGGCGTGATCTTGCGCGTAGTAACCGATGTTACTGTTTTCAGACCACTTGAACTCACCAGTCTTCGGTGCCATAACGCCTGCTAGGGTGTTAAGCAGTGTGGTTTTACCCACGCCGTTCTCACCGATGATCGCCACGCGCTCACCCACTTCAAACAGACCGTTGAAACCTGACCATAGCGCTTCGTCATCGAAACCTTGTGATAGGTTTTCCACTTCCAATGCGTTACGGAATAGCTCTTTAGACTGCTCAAAACGGATGAATGGGTTTTGACGGCTCGATGCCTTCACTTCTTCTAGCTGGATCTTATCGATTTGCTTGGCACGAGAAGTCGCTTGTTTTGCTTTCGAGGCGTTGGCAGAGAAACGCGCAACGAAGGTTTGTAGCTCAGAGATCTGCGCTTTCTTCTTCGCGTTGTCTGCTAGCAGACGCTCACGCGCTTGTGATGCTGCCGTCATGTACTCGTCGTAGTTACCTGGGTACAGGCGAAGCTCACCGTAATCCAAGTCCGCCATGTGAGTACACACAGAGTTTAGGAAGTGACGGTCGTGCGAGATGATGATCATGGTGCAATCACGGCTGTTTAGCGTGTCACCCAACCAACGAATGGTGTCAATGTCCAAGTTGTTCGTCGGTTCGTCGAGTAGCATGATATCTGGATCGGCAAACAACACCTGCGCCAATAGCACACGCAGTTTCCAACCCGGTGCGACGGCACTCATCAAGCCAAAATGTTGCTCAACCGGAATACCCACCGACAGTAGCAATTCACCGGCGCGAGACTCAGCGGTGTAACCGTCCATCTCGGCAAATTCGGTTTCCAGATCGGCAACACGCATACCGTCTTCTTCGCTCATTTCAGGCAAAGAGTAGATACGGTCACGCTCTTGTTTTACTGCCCACAGCTCTTTGTGGCCCATGATCACGGTGTCCACAACCGAGAACTCTTCGTAAGCAAACTGATCCTGATTCAGCTTCGCGATGCGCTCGTTAGGATCTTTCGACACGTTACCACTGGTAGGCTCTAGCTCACCGCTTAGGATTTTCATAAACGTGGATTTACCGCAGCCATTCGCGCCGATCAGACCGTAACGGTTGCCTTCACCAAATTTAACGGAGATGTTTTCAAACAGTGGTTTAGCACCAAACTGTTGGGTGATATTTGCAGTGGTAAGCACGGCGATACCTATTTAGCTAGTGAGTGAGAATTGTAAAAGCGCATGAGCCTATCGAGATACGATGCCAAGTGCAAGCGTTTCTGTGAAATGTATCAACTTTCCGTTAAATCATGCGCCCAGATGCGCTTATCGTGCAGGGAAATACCTCGAAGGGCTCATCCCATAAAAGAGAAGAATGCGGCTTAGTTGAACGTGATAACCAGCACACTGAATCGTGGTGGGTAAACGTCGCCCGACAACAAGTTAACGGGTTGGTAATTAAGATGAACGAAACTCCTCCTTGGTACTGCTAATAAACCGAAGGAGGAGCGCGTTCGAGGGATTAAGGTTGAGACAAAGTCGCACGCACTTCCGCGCGCCATTGCTCATTGAAATCGTAAAGATCTTGAGGAACGTAACGGTTGCCGTCGTAATGCAACTCCATAGTGGCGCGATCTTCTATAACCACAGCCCATTCGCCATCAACAAGATCGCCATACACCACACTGCGCATCACCCCAATATCAGCAAAATCGTGGTGCTGGGTGGGCTGAATGCTAAAAATCGTCCGGATTTCGCTGCCAAAACCTCGTGTGCTTTCGCTATTGGCCACATTTTCAGTGCGCCTAAAATGGCGCTCCATCGGCATATTGAGCAATATCGGTCTGAGCGACGCTTCTTGCAGTAAGAACAGATGCAAAGTTTTCTGCTCTTCGCTCACACCCGCCTCTCCCACTTGCACAGAGGTACGCAAGCCTAAGATCTGCGAATCGCTCCCCGTATGCAAACCTTGCCAATTTTGAATCGCGTCGAGCTCTACGTTAGACAAAACATGCGCTTCGGGCGCAAATAACAACGGCTGCGGTAGACGGCGGTGTACCTTGCCCTGCTCCACGATGATCAAATCGACCAGATGGCGCGCAGCGGTATTATCTTGCGATGCCAGCTCATACACCGGGGCCAACATGACTGCGCCTTTGGCAAACGAACCATGCGCTAACGACTGACACTGACTCAGTGACGCGTTGTAAGTCAACTCAGCGCGATCTTGCGCCGCAAAGGCGGTCAGTGCGTCGCGGCATTCTGCCAAGGCCACTGGCGACCATAGCAAGCTGCAACCTAAGGTTAGCGCACCCAGCAATTGGCTTTTGTTCACTTCCATCGACCCAACCTTCTCCGTCCTTTGCTTACTGCGCCTGACGCGCCAAAGCCTCTCACGTGGCCTTTAAACCATCGGCACCTAGTCTGACGCCTGCTCGTTACTCAGCGTTACGTTTCCAGTTTGGTTGCAGTTCTAACATACGAGGCTGCGGCCTGACATCAACGAATTGTTAATCGATATGTCGCCGTGGTAAATGCACTCACCTGACATTTACAGAGATCAAGTCAAAACAACTGGTTAACAATCAATACGAGGTTACATTTAGACAACACTTTTATTAAGGATTTAGGCAAACATGCACGCAACGAGTGCGAAGGTCTAAAAAGAAGGAAAGCGATTAGGAACTCGTCAAGCGAAGGGATAAGTATCGAGCGAAGGAACAAATAGAGAGAGTAAAATCAATCGACGGCTCATCACCGAAGCCGCCGATACATCGCAATAGGTTAGTCCGTCGCGCGCTGATAGAAACTCTGCACAATCGCATCGAGATGGGTTTGGGTTTTCACCAACTTAAAGTGCAGCGGTGCCGGCAAGGCCGAAAACAGCGGGATCCCGCCGCCCAATACCACAGGAAGCGTAGCGATGATAAGCTCATCAATCCTATCTTGGCGCAAAAACGATTGGACTGTTTTGCCGCCATCAATATATAGATGCTGATAACCCTGTGCGTTGAGCTCACTCACCACCGCATCCAACTCACCCGCGATAAGCTGTACTTTATCAGCAAGTGCATCTGGCACAGTTTTCAACGTATTCGATAGCACAAACACAGGTTTGTCATAAGGCCAAGGCACATCGAAACCGACCACGGTTTCAAAGGTATTGCGCCCCATAACAATCGCGTCTATTCGCGCCATAAAATCAGCAAACCCCATATCGCTGCCTGTTGGATTCGGAATGGCATGGAGCCAATCTACCTTGCCGTCTTTATCTGCAATATAACCATCTAGGCTGGTTGCGATGTATACCGTATTACTCATGGAATTTACCTACTACTGCTCGGTTAATGAGGTCGACTGCGGAAAGCTGCATTGACAAAAAGCTGCATTTGCAGCTCGCTACATACGCGATAGCGAGATTTTCACATAGCTACGCCGCCGCTTTTCCTCTAAAATATTCTACATTGTAGAATTAATAGCATGCGATCTTATCGAATGACTGTCAACGTAAAACCATCTGCTGACCCAATACCCGCTCCCCTAGTATCAAAAAAGCGGGGTCGACCAGCACAAACTGCAAAAAACCTCAGTGCAACGCAGATCATTACCGTCGCCAAAGCGCTGCTACGCCAGCAAGGGAAGATCCCGAGCATCAGAGCCTTAGCACAAGCGTTAGAGATTGATGCAATGGCGATCTATCACTACTTCAACAACAAACAGGCGCTACTCGAAGCACTAACCTGCTCGTTAGTCGATGAGATCTATCTGCCCGATGCAAATGACAATTGGCAATTTGAGCTCACCCAGCTAAGCCAAAGCTATGTAGCGATGCTGGCACGCTATCCGGGGCTGTTAGAGATCTTACTGGGGATGACGACTCATGGGCCTGCCGAGATCTTCGTTGAGCGTTTTCACACCGCGACGCATGCGTTGAAATGCTCAGAGGCCGAGCTTGAGCCTTTGCTGCATCTGTTGGTGGACTATCTGCATGGTTACGCCTTGGCAATCCAATGTAGCAACCATTCAGCGCCTACGATTGACGGGATGACAGCCCCACTGCAACTGCTGTTTAAAGCGCTAAGCACTGAACGTAAATAAAGAAAAGGTTATTGCGCCTCACCTTGGCACGCATCCGTGTCTGGCGACCACGTATAGTCCATTTGACGGGCGGTTTGGACGGCCAACGCTGTCGAAGCCAGTTCGGCCACTAACATTAAGCTCATATCGATCCCTGCCGAAATCCCTGCTGAGGTAACAATCGTGCCTTGTTTGACCCAGCGCCCTTTATCAATAACATCAAGGGCGGGAAACAAGGCTTGTAGCTCTGCCACATCTTCCCAATGTGTCGTCACTTTGCCAGAGGTCAGTACGCCAGCTTTCGCCAATAAGAACGCGCCCGTGCACACCGATGTGACCCATCTCGCCTTAGACGCCGTTTCTGCGATCCAATGGATAAGGTCGGGGTTGGCCATCGCTTGGTGGTGAACACCACCCACAACACAAAGCAGGTCTATCGGCGGGTGATCCGTTATCGAAAAATGAGGCATGACCGGAAAGCCGCCTCGCGCTTGAACGCGATCAGGGGTGGGAGCGATTAATGCTACCTGCCAATCCAGCTCAGGCTGAAGACGCCGGGCGGTAGAGAAAACTTCAAACGGGCCCGAGAAATCGAGCACCTCGGCATCATCGTAAATCAATATCCCTATCTGCATGTCCACTCCTTGTGTCATCGTGATTTTGCCATCAACGAGTTCAGAGCCTAGCAAAGTGATAGGGATATCGAAAGGTGGTGTTACGCTTTCACTCGCGCGTTTTGTTGCAGCACCTGTAGCACATCATCCATCGACGGATGAATATGGTGACCAAGCGCTTTTACTTCATCACTCGGTGCGACGAGATCTGGGATTTGGAAAGTGGTCATATTCGCCGCTACCGCTGATTTCACCCCGTTGTTCGAGTCTTCAAACGCGATACAGTCGGTTGGTTCAACGCCCAAACGCGACGCAGCTAACAAGTAGATTTCCGGATGCGGTTTGCCTTGCTCGACTTCACAACCGGTAGTGACACTTTGAAAATACGGCATCAAACCCGAAAGGCGCAATTTTGCTTCTGCCACTTCGCGTTGAGTAGAGGTGGCAACTGCAGCGGGGATCCCGTTGGCTTTCAGCCATTCGAGCATCGCAATCACACCAGATTTCATCGGGATCGCTTCGTTCATCACCACTACGGTGTAGCGCTGACGCCACTCGTCGTTGAGGGCACGATAGTCCAGGTCGGGGCCATAACCGGCACGCATGATGCGCTCGACACCGACAGAGTTACACCCAATGCACGAAAGGTAGACATCTGACAAGAACGGAACGTTTTGTGCGTGACACGCTTGCTCAAAAATATCGAAACAGACGCGCTCAGTATCGAGCAACAATCCGTCCATATCGAAAACGGCGGCTTTAAACTGCATGATTTTCCTATGACATCAAAAGAAGGCCACGCGACAGAGAAGACAATGGCTCACGCTCATTTTACAACGCTGTGTTCGAGGCAAAAGAAGGCTTCATTATAGGGATTAATCAAGGGCTGCATAGCGGCGACATCACGATTGAGTGATCGCGCTACATAATCTTCGCGGATGGACAAAAGAACGATTCTACAAGCGGCAGATACGAAAAAGCCCGGTCAAAGACCGGGCTTTCGATTTGGAGCGACACACGAGGTTCGAACTCGTGACCTCAACCTTGGCAAGGTTGCGCTCTACCAGCTGAGCTAGTGTCGCATCGTCTTTTTACAAGACTGAATGAGATGGTGCCCCGGGCCGGACTTGAACCGGCACAGCGCGAACGCCGAGGGATTTTAAATCCCTTGTGTCTACCAATTTCACCACCAGGGCACGCAAATTTCTTTGCGATGGATTAGACACCATCTTTGTACCCGAAGGTACTGTTATCCGCGTAATGCCAATAACGCAATTTGGAGCGACACACGAGGTTCGAACTCGTGACCTCAACCTTGGCAAGGTTGCGCTCTACCAGCTGAGCTAGTGTCGCATAGATTCTCTCAAGCGAGAATGGAGGCGCGTCCCGGAGTCGAACCGAGGTCCACGGATTTGCAATCCGCTGCATAGCCACTCTGCCAACGCGCCGTTGTTAGTAAGAGGAGTTCCTCTTGGCTACGGGATGGCATTTTACGGAATAGTGAATCTGAGTCAACAAGAAAATATTCACAAAACGTTTGTTTGCCTCTTTTTCGAGCAAAGCGCGTTTGTTTTGATCGTTTTGGCTGTTTTTTATCTTATATTGCAGGCAACTCAATAAGATAGTTATTAAAAAGTGGGGCTTCCATCCCCCCAGTTACCCCTTCGCAACGGCCAATCTAATTGCAAAATGGATCACGAGACCACCCAACTATTGCACTCAACCACACAAACTTGACCGTGTATGCTTTGAGTGGCACCAAGATAACGTCAGTCACTGCACTTACTCCGAAGCAACAGGTAACTGATAACTGGCGATAAAACCACAGATACAAAAAACCCCGACACAAGGTTCGGGGTTTATCAATTTTGCCGGAAAGCGATTAATCTTCTGAGTTAAGCAAATCGTCTTTTGCCGCAGCAAGGTAGAGGTACATCGACCAATACGTTAGCGCGGTAGCGGCGTACAACGCAATGTAGCCAAGAATATCGACATATTGGATGCTTGGCTGCCAAATCAAAATCACCAAAGCGGCCATTTGCGCAGTGGTTTTCACTTTACCCACCCACGACACGGCAACGCTGCTTCGCTTACCAATTTCCGCCATCCACTCACGCAGCGCCGAAATAATAATTTCACGACCAATCATAGTGATCGCTGGGATAGTCACCCAAATACTTTCGTAGCTTTCTACCATCAAAACCAGCGCAGTCGCCACCATCACTTTGTCGGCAACCGGATCAATGAAAGCGCCAAAACGGGTCGTTTGATTCAAACGACGCGCCAAAAAGCCATCTAGCCAATCGGTCAGGGCGGCGATCACAAACACCAACGCAGAGACAAAGCTCGACCATTCATAAGGCAGGTAAAAAACGATGACAAATACCGGAATGAGTAAGAGTCGGATAAAACTGAGAATATTAGGAATTGTCAGGCGCATGGTGATGTTTCTTCTAAAATTGTTGCGTTATCTTGCCGCATATTTATGACTGTTGCAACGCATGAAAAATTTTCTCAGCCATTGCTTGGCTGATCCCTGGCACTTTGGCGATTTCTTCGACACTGGCTCGTTTTAGCTCCTGTAATCCTCCTAAATGCTTAAGTACCGCTTGACGCCGCTTCGGCCCCATTCCTTCAATATCTTCTAACACACTGCGTTTGCGCGCTTTGCCTCGCTGAGCACGGTGTCCAGCAATCGCATGGTTATGGCTTTCGTCACGAATATGTTGAATCAAGTGCAGCGCTGGCGCGTCGCTATCAAGCGCAAATTCTTCTCCCGATACCAAGATCAGGGTTTCTAGTCCCGGTTTACGGGTCGTGCCTTTCGCGACACCCAATAATAACGGGCGTTTTGGCCAGTCTGCCATGATAGGGGTCATGGTTTCATTCGCACGATTAAGCTGACCTTTACCACCATCAATCACTAGCACATCGGGGATCTTGTCAATATCTTGCTGTTTCGCGTAACGACGCTGCAAGGCTTGCCCCATCGCCGCATAATCATCGCCTCCGGTGATCCCTTCAATATTGAACCGGCGATACTCTTGTCGGCTTGGCCCTTCGCGGTTGAACACCACACACGAAGCCACAGTTTTCTCGCCCATGGTGTGACTGATATCGAAACATTCCATCCGTTGAATACGCTCAACGCCAAGAGTGTCTTCAAGGGCAATCACCCGTTGTTGAATCGTCATCTTATGGTTGATTTTGCTGGTGAGCGCGCTCAGGGCATTGGTTTGCGCCAGCTTCAAAAAGCGCGCTTTATCCGCACGAGGCTTAGTTTGAACCGTGACTTTACGTCCTGCGATCTCACTGAGCACCGACATAAACTCGGTAACTTCTTCTTCAAACAACGACGAGGTAATGATCAGCGACGGCACGACCCGCCCTTCGGCTTGGCTTAAATAGTACTGACTCATAAAACTGTGCAGCACTTCCGGCAACTCAGTAGCGGCTGGCATTTTCGGGAAGTAGCTACGACTGCCCAAGATTTTTCCTTGGCGGATCAGCAGGACATGCACGCAGGCCACGCCATTTTCGTGCGCAATGCCAATCACATCAATGTCGTCTTCAGAATTGCTCGCCACAAACTGCTGCTCTTGCACGCGGCGCAACGCTTGGATTTGATCGCGGTACTTCGCGGCATCTTCGAACGCCAATTTAGCGCTCGCCTCTTCCATTTTGGCGACCAGTGACGCGATCACTTGGCGATCTTTCCCGGTCAAAAACAAGCGCACAAAATTCACTTGCTCTTGGTAGGCTTCATCTGAAATCAACCCTTTGACACACGGGCCATTACAGCGGCCAATTTGGTACATCAAACAGGGGCGACTGCGATTAGCGTAAACCGAATCTTCACACTGACGAATAGGGAAAATTCGCTGGATCAAGTGCAAGCTTTCGCGCACTGCACCCGAATCAGGATAAGGGCCAAAATACTCGCCTTTTCGCTTTTTCGCGCCACGATGGATAGATAATCGAGGATGATCGTGTTGGCTTAAGAAGATATAGGGATAGGATTTATCATCACGCAACAGCACGTTATAGCGTGGCAAATATTGCTTGATAAGATTATGCTCAAGGATCAGTGCTTCCGTCTCAGTATGAGTAACGGTGACCTCAACCTGCACAATATTACTGACAAGTGCCCGAGTCTTTTCGCTATTCACATTGGTGCGAAAATAGCTAGAAAGGCGTTTTTTTAGATCTTTAGCTTTGCCGACATAAATAACTTCTTCAGCCGCGTTGTACATGCGGTACACGCCAGGCTGATGAGTTACAGTACGGAGGAAGGCTTTGGCGTCAAAGGTGGTTTCAGGGTTCGAAGCGATCGCATGATCGTTAATCGAACCCTCTTCCCCTGAATTGTTAGACACTGTCATAACGGGTGTCGCTACATCAAAGAGTTTCGGTGTCTAACATGCCGTAACGGATAGCAAGGTGGGTTAATTCAACGTCACCATTAATATCTAGCTTACTAAACAGACGGTAGCGATAACTATTGACTGTCTTCGGACTTAGATTCAACTGCTCTGAAATATCAGTTACTTTTTGGCCTTTGGTGATCATCATCATGATTTGCAACTCACGCTCAGAAAGCTCCTTAAACGGGTTTTCTGCGTTAGTGGCAAATTGACTGAGTGCCATCTGCTGTGCGATTTCTGGCGAGATATAACGCTGCCCAGAATGCACCGCTCGAATAGCATTCACCATCTCATCTGGGCCTGCACCTTTGGTTAAGTAACCCGCAGCACCCGCTTGCATGACTTTGGTTGGAAATGGATTTTCAGTATGAATCGTTAACACGATAATTTTCATGTCTGGATTGAAACGTAAGATCTTACGCGTCGCTTCCAAACCGCCGATACCCGGCATGTTCATATCCATCAAAATAATGTCAGCATGTTGACTGCGACACCACTTGACGGCTGTTTCACCACTGTCGGCTTCCCCTACCACTTTGATACCACGGACGTCTTCTAAAATACGTCGAATCCCTGTGCGAACCAGTTCGTGATCATCTACGAGGAATACATTGATCAAACTGTATCTCCAAACTGAGTCGGTTCTGCACCCTATGAAGAGGGTCAGCTTATTGTTAATGATACGCTAGTCTATCGTATTCGCTCTCTTTTACACAGTGAAACTGTGAGCGAGACGAGTGCCTTCACTGGCTGACTAACTGGATGACTCGAAATCGAAGTCAATTTCCATAATTTATAATTGGCAACCCTTGCCAAGTAAGTCAAACATATCCGCTACTTACACTGGCCACATCACACTTTTCCGAGTGATTATCGCCGCGTTTTTCACCACTTTGACTCCTACTCAGCACAACGGCCGTAAGAGAGGCAAAATAGGACTTAAAATCAGGTTCAAAACAAAAATCATTGTGCCCCAATGTGCAATTTAATGCAAAGCAAAGCAGTGCGACTGAGCATAAACCCAGCAAAATACGCAAACGCTTGCGCTGAAGGTTAAATTTTTGGATGTAATTATCCCAATATCGACAAAAGCTTTTCCAATTCCTGTTCCTAATTGCTTATAAATCCTACTGCTTTAGTAACAAATTGCGGTATAGTGCATTGATCACATATCTAAAGGAAAAAGTGGCATACTATGAAAAATCTACTAACAGGACTTGTTCTTTCAGCGGCACTTGTGGCGCCTGCCTTCGCGACTCAACCTGTTCAGCTGTCTCTTCCTGGTAACAACCTACCAGCAGGTGATGTGTACGGTCTTCGCGCTACAGTACTTTACGGTAAAACCACTAACGTAACCGGTTTGAACGTATCAATCTTCGGTCTGTCTGAATCACAAAATTTCCAAGGTTTGAGCCTGGATTTCTTGGGTGCAAACCGTGTGACTAACGAATCGCTAGGTTTGAAACTAGGTATCGCAAACTGGAACGATAACAACGCGACTGGTGCTGATATCGGCTTTGCAAACTACACTGGCGGTCAATTCACTGGCCTTCAATGGGGAGCATTGAACTACGCAGGTCGTCTAAACGGTCTACAACTAGGCTTCATCAACGGTACTGACCGTATCGAGCAAGGTATTCAAATCGGTCTGATCAACTACGATGCGTCTGGTACTTTCGTCAGCAAAGACTTGCCTGTATTCCCATTGATCAACGCACGTTTCTAATTGCGCCATCACATCAATTACTGACAACAACTTCAACACAGATTGCTGTCACTTCTAAATATAACGGGCCTTCTGGCCCGTTTTTTATCGCTAACGGAAACGACTTAGTCAAAATAGCTTGAG
The DNA here is from genome assembly GCA_019703815.1 of Thaumasiovibrio occultus. GTDB lineage: Bacteria > Pseudomonadota > Gammaproteobacteria > Enterobacterales > Vibrionaceae > Thaumasiovibrio > Thaumasiovibrio occultus. The sequence continues at coordinate 1,284,212 of AP023053.1, forward strand.
CAGTGTGCTGATTTGCCAGTAACATACGTTTATCTTGCGCTACAGCAGGATATTGTTCTCAGGGCGGGGTGAAATTCCCCACCGGCGGTATGTCAGAAATGACGAGCCCGCGAGCGCTCAACATGATTGTTGAGGTCAGCAGATTTGGTGAGATGCCAAAGCCGACGGTTAGAGTCCGGATGGAAGAGGATAACAATGAAACAAGGTACACCAGCGATCCGTCTGGTGTGTCCGTGCGTCTTTATAGCTGGTGTTTTCACCGGCGACCTCCCTATTGCCCTGATTCTGGTTAATTTTTGTTTTTCTGGAGTCACTTACCATGAATCAGACATCACTACTTGCCCCTTATGGCGAACCGTTGGCACGCGTTGAAGCCGCAATTAAAGCGCTGCAACAAGGTCACGGCGTATTGCTTCTTGACGATGAAGATCGTGAAAACGAAGGGGATTTGATCTATTCCGTCGATCACTTAACTGATAAGCAGATGGCACTGATGATCCGCGAATGCAGCGGTATTGTTTGCCTGTGCCTGACGGATGAGCGCGCTCAACTTCTTGATCTGCCACCGATGGTGAGCAACAACGAGAGTGCCAACCAAACTGCGTTTACCGTCTCTATTGAAGCGAAAGTTGGCGTAACCACCGGTGTTTCTGCTGCCGATCGCGTAACAACGATTAAAACCGCGTGTAATCCAACTGCGACCGCTGTCGATATCGCGCGTCCGGGCCACGTTTTCCCTCTACGAGCAAAACAAGGTGGCGTCTTGACCCGCCGTGGTCACACCGAAGGTACGATTGATTTGATGCAATTAGCCGGTTTGTCACCTGCAGGGATCTTGTGCGAAGTACAAAATGAAGACGGCACGATGGCAAAAACGCCGGAAATCGTCACATTTGCCCAACTGCACAATATGCCGGTTTTAACGATTGAAGATATTGTCCAGTACCGTTTAGCCGATGAAACAAACACGACACAAGCCTATATCGCCTAGTCTGAAAACTAACATGTAACACCCGCGATGGCGGTTCCCAGCGCTCCGCCATTCGTTAATTACCCTGTTTGGGTCGCCACCGTATCAGAGGCGACTCATGTGAGAATCCTATGTCACACCATCCTGTTCAAGGTGCCAGTTGGATGCTCGGCTCTGGACTGGCGTTCGCTCTCGTTAACACCATCGTTCAGCACACCAGCATGACCTTCGGTCTTCCTTCAACGACCCTCACCCTGTTCCAATACGCGATTGCACTGATTGTCATGCTGCCGTATTTGTCGCACTTAGGGCTGCGCAACGCGCTGCGAACCGATCACTTCGCCACGCATTTGCTGCGTGTTTTTCTTTCGGTCATTGGGATCCAACTCTGGATGTGGGCATTGGCGTATCCTATCCCCATCTGGCAAGGCATTGCGCTATTAATGACCTCACCGCTATTTGCCACTATCGGCTCTGGCCTGTTTTTGAAAGAGAACGTCAGCCCATCGCGCTGGATTGCGACGCTTGTCGGCTTTAGTGGTGCGATGATCATTTTGGAGCCGTGGAGTGACGACTTTACTCTCGCGACGCTACTTCCTGTCGGCGCGGCATTCTTTTGGGCAACTTACTCTTTGATGGTCAAACGACTCTCACACCATGATGCACCGTCAACCATCGTAGTGTATTTGTTCGTGTTAATTACCCCATTTAACTTATTGCTCGCCATCCCGCAATTTACGATGCCAAGTGGCACTGAAGCGTGGTTGTTATTAGTACTGATGGGGATCCTCACTGCGATGGCGCAATGGGCGATTGCCAAAGCCTATGCCGTTGCTGATGCCTCTTTCGTACAGCCATTCGACCATGCCAAACTCCCACTTAACGTGTTTCTTGGCTGGCTGGTCTTCGGTTGGGTACCGCCGGGCAGATTGTGGCTTGGCGCATTTTTGATCATCGCCTCAGTGGCATTCATTACCCAAGTCGAAGCGCGGCACATGCGCAGAGCCCATAAAGCCAAAGTGAGCGAGAACAACCGTTAATTAACAATATTAATGTTAAGAGATGGATAGAAGCGGCGCGAGTTCATCCCTCAATAGGGCATTGAAAAGGTCAGTGCATTTTCAAAGCTGATGCAAGGATGAAAGCGATAAGTCACGAAAATTAATCAGAAAAATTTTGCGAAAGATAAAAAGAAAGCCGGCGTTTGCCGGCTTTTTAAGGGTAACAAAAACCAAAATCAAGGATTTTCGCAAAAGACAGTAGCATACAAAGATCAAAACACCATTCACTTCCTGGTAACATTCTATTAAATTGTGATTGTGCTCAAAAAACATGCCTCGCCGCACCGTTATACGTCAATCAAAAGTACAGCCCCACATAACCATATAATTAATAAGTGATTATTTTTAGCTTTAATCTCTGTAGGATTAGCATGGTAGCTATTTCTCGTGTTAACAAATGGCATTCACAATTCTCACACCGCGCAATAACTGTTGTTTCCCACCGAGTTACCAGTACAAGCGCCTTGCGTTAACGTCTGCTTAAGATTGAGATATGCTAGCGGAGCACTGACCCAATCCGAAACAAGGATGCAAGAAATGACAAACGCCGCTGTACTGTGGACCGGAGGAAAAGACTCCGCATTAGCGCTTCATAAAGCGATAGCGCAGGGCTATCACATCCAATGCTTGGTGACTTTTGCCCCCAAAGATCCGCAGTTTCTCGCTCATTCACTCGAGCTAATGAAATTACAAGCCGCCTCACTGGGTTTGCCGCACTACTTACGTACGATTGAAGCCCCTTTTGACAAGAGCTACGAAGACAACCTCACCTGGTTGCGCGATGAGTTCAATATTGACTGTGTGATCACCGGCGATATTGCATTAGTACACGGCAGCTCCAACTGGATCCGTGATCGTTGCCAACCGATTGGTTTGGACGTTTTTACTCCCCTCTGGGACGGCGAGCGCGAAGCCTTATTGCTGGATTTGATTGCGGGCGGCTTTGAGGTGCTTTTTACCTGTGTCCACAGCCGTTGGCTTACCAGCGACTGGGTAGGTCGCACGCTTGATCAAGGCGCCATTGACGCATTAAAAACACTACGCAACGGCATCGATCTGTGTGGCGAGCAAGGCGAATACCACACCATGGTGATCAACGGGCCACATTTCCAACAACGGATCAATCTTGAACGTTTTAGTATCAAAACATCAGATGTCTTCCACTACATGGCCGTTGAACAGCTTAGCTAGTATGCCGATTTCATCCATTTTACAGCGAAAGATCGCGCACTCAGGCGGGGTCTTTTACATGCTGTTAGCGGGTAGCCGGCAAAACAGCGCGCAAGGCTGCCGGAAAACAACTAACTATCGCTTCACGTGCGGCGTGCCAAAACGCAGAGAGCAATAGCAACGAGAGGCCAATCACCGCTCCGACATAAGCAAAGCTATTCCCCGCCAGTCCATAGTTATCCAATAACTGCGCTAGCGCATACAGTACATACACCAGCGACGACACCATAAAGGCGCGGCGATCCACCGCCAACGAAATAACCGATAGCACGAAATACAACGCGATGATCCCTACCAAAGAGCTCACACTCTGCTCGACTCGGAATACATCCAGCCAAGAAAACACCGTATGAACAATCAACGGCGAGGCAGAAAGATGAAGCCAGAAAGCCACATCAGAGCGCAACGTCTTACGCTGGGGATCTGACGTATCCCAATACATGGCGACCATGAATATGCCAACCCCGCCCAAAAAAGTGATAATAGACACAAATTCGGCCATCTTCGGGAAAATCGCCATCACCAATGCGATGACTGCAGCCACTATCGCCAGTGCTCCAGCCGCAACGGTGATAGGAACTTGAAAACGCTTCCAGTGCAACCATGCTCCAAATGCCGTAATTAAGGCGGCAAATAGAAAGCGCCATTCGTACGCCATCCCAAATGCGTCAAAAAAGAAGGGGATCCCGATAAATAGCGATCCCGTATACGTCACCAGCAATACAATCGCCGGCAATGCCATGCGCCGCTTTAAGACAAAAAACTCCGACAAGCCCCACGACATCACACTCACCGAAAATGCGGCTATCGCCTCGCCATAAACGTCGGTGAGCGCCGAAGTTGAAATCAACAATAGTGCAATGGCAATCACCACAAAGATGTCGTTGAAACTGGTAACGAGGCGAAAGCTTTCCTCATCAACCCCGCGCGTGTTTCGCTGTTTTGCGACAAAATCACGAAACTGCATCACGGCGGCAGAGTCAAAAATCCCTTGCTGTATTGCATCTTCAAGATCTTGATTGGTGTACATAACCCATCCATAAATTGCCCATTTTCTGACATCTAGGCTAACCAAATCTTGCCCAAATTAATAACCCTCCACTGCGAGATACATCGCAGATGAAAAATGCACTCGCTGCAAGATCCAAAGCATCGTTTTTGCCTTAGGGTTTAGTCGCTGCCCATAAAGCCCAACAATAGAAACTATTTTATTTGCCATTTTATTAACAATGCCATTTCTTTTAATATTGATAATCGTTATCATTTCCGAAATTAATGCGTAAATGCTCACTGCCGAAACAGCGGTTAACCCAACGCTAGCGTGAACTTAAAAAAGCGATGCGCTTCGAAACACACAAAATACAGAGCTGACTAGCGCGACAAACTGGAGTCGCTCAGCAATAAATCACTTTTTAGACGCGTCCCAAACGCGCTTTTTAAACCCATTGAGCGTCATCAGTGAACGGCGCCTTATTAGCCCTTCCTGATTTTGCACGCTCTTCATTTGATAAAGAGAGAGAAATGAAACTTAACAAAGGATGTTTCCCAGCCTCACCCGTTAGGCGCTCCACGTGCGTATTGTCTAGCCTAATGCTAACCATCACGACCGCATTGCCCCTAATGGCCGACGACACCACCAACACTGAAATCATGGTGGTTGTCTCTAACCGAGTACCGAAAGCGATCAGCGACATCCCCGGTACGGTTTGGTACATTGACGCCGATGATATTGAGCTTGCCACTCAGGGTGGCAGCCACCTGTCTGAAATCCTTGCGGCCAACATTCCCTCGCTCGATATCAGCACCGGCGCGCGAACTAATTACGGGCAAAATGTACGCGGGCGGAAAATGCTCGTGATGATCGACGGCATTTCGCTGCAATCGTCTCGTCCGATCAGCCGACAACTCGACGCTATCAACCCATTCAATATCGAAAGAATTGAGGTGTTGTCCGGCGCGTCCGCCATCTATGGCGCAGGCGCGTCAGGTGGGGTGATCAACATCATTACCAAGAAGGCAAATCAAGAAGAAACGGAATTCGAAACCTTAGTCGGGGCAACTTCAGGATTTAATAACAGCGAAGATGGCGACATCCAAATCGCCCAATCTATCGCCGGCGGTAACGAAACCATTCAAGCGCGCGCAGCAGTCGTGTATCAACAAACGCAAGCCTTCTACGATGCCAATGGCGAGATCGTAACCCCCGATATTTCACAAGGTTCATTGCAATACAACGACACTTTGGATGTATTGACGACCGCATCGATTACGCTTTCTGATAGCCAAACCATCAACTTGCTTGGCCAATATTACGACAGCCAACAAGACTCCCCTTACGGGCTTTATATTGTCGGCAGGGATTTTATTGATGTCAGAAAAGGTTTCGAGTCTGATAGGCAGCATGGCACAGAGCGCATCATGCTAAGCGCGGCCTACAACGATCATGCCTTTATTGGCGGCCATCAGCTACTTGCCGAAGTTTCCTACCGACGCGAAGACCAAACCTTCACCCCGTATTATCAAGGCGCGTCTCAGCAGACCACCGACGTGATCAACGCCAAAGCACTCCTTTCAAAGTCAGTGGGTAAGCTGAATCTCGTTTACGGCTTAGATGCCTACCGCGACAAACTCGACAGCAATCAAGCGTTATTTGACCCAACGACTGCCAATAACTCGGGCAATCTCATTAACCAAACCTATGCCCAAGTCGGTCGTTATCCCGGTGTTGAGGTCAGCTCATTAGCGGGCTTTATTCAGGCCGACTACGCGATAACCGATCGTTGGTCTATCGATGGTGGTTTCCGCTATCAAACGATGAATAACGCTATCGATGATTTTGTCGCTTACAGCATTCAAAAGAAAATCGCAGCAGGTCAAGGCAGCTCAGCCGATGCAGTACCGGGCGGCGAAACCAGCTACAACATTAGCTTATTTAACATCGGCACCCTGTATGAACTAAGCGACACCAGCCAAGTGTGGGTAAATTATTCACAGGGCTTTGAATTGGCTGATCCGGCCAAATATTACGGTCAAGGAACCTACGACAGCGCACCAGGTGCCAACGGTCACTGGAATCTCATTAACAGCATTAATGTGGGTTCTTCACGAATGGAAGGCATTAAAACCAGTAGTGTCGAAATCGGTTTCAGAACCGAGTTGGATGATCTGAGCCTGCAATCTGCGGCGTACTATTCTGAGTCTGATAACTCCATCAAGTACAATCGAAGCACCTTGCTCATCGAGAAACTCGATGATGAGCAACGTATCTATGGCTTGGAAGGTCTCGCATCTTATTGGTTTACCCCATCACTTAATGTCGGTCTAGCCGGACACTATGTGGTATCGGAAGTCGAAACCGATGAGGGCTGGGAGAAGATCAGTGCCGGACAAGCGAGTACATCGAAAGCGACCGCATGGTTGGGTTGGCAAGGGCAAAACTTAACCGCGAAACTGCAAAGCCAGAGTATGTTCAGCTACACCGATGATGCGGACAATAAACTCGATGGTTATACCGTGGTTGATCTGATGGGTAGTTACCAATTGCCAGTCGGTCACTTAGGCTTTGGTATTCAAAACCTGCTCGATAACGATTACACCACCGTTTGGGGCCAACGCGCACAGATCCTCTATGCCCGTCACTATGCTGCCGACGCCTACGACTATCGTGGCCGAGGTCGTAACTATACCCTCACTTACCATGTCACTTACTAAGTCGTAGCAATAGAAATCAGTGATACGAAAACACAAATCCCGCCTCACTTGGCGGGATTTTTATTCTTGCGTATGTCGCGCTGATGCTATTTCTTACCAATCAACTCAGACAGCGGCGAAGCGTTCTTTTCAGCGCGCCTTTTTGCAAGCCAAGACGGCAATAGCGTTGCAATGAGTCCAATCGCCAACACTGGGCCAATGGCGGCGATATTGAGCCATTCTGGCATCTCATCCCAATTCGGGTGCGACAATGCCATAGCAACGAGGATCACAACCGTTGCGCCCCAATATAACCACACCAAAGAAAAAAACAGTTTCTTCAACAGTTTTATCACTGCAACATCCTTATCGAAAAACGCCAGACTTTTACTCACACACCTCAGTCATATTGACAGAGCTGACACTACTATGCCCTTTGATATGGCGAGGCTTCAACCCGTTACGCTTTATTACTCAATAGATTAGAACCAATTCGCAGTTCTAAGACACCCTGCGATACCACCGCTTTGTCAATTGCCGAAGAACATTTCGCGCCCGCCCCCAATATGTTTTAGATCTAGCGCCCAAAGCATTATACCCAAGTAACCTCAAGGTGCTTAGTTCAGCGAGAATGACTTGATTATCAGCCGCGGAAGGGGTTTGAAGATTTAGTGGTTCTAAATCAAGAAACGCTGACAAAGACTGGGAGTCAAGGCAACTCGCCCTTCGGGAGCTATTCACAACCCCAATTTCAGCGTCAAACGACTTGGAAATAGCCGACTATTCCACGGCGTCGATTTCCTTGAACTTGGATTTGTGATTCGGCTCTGAATCCAGCACCTTGACGTCACTTGGGTATAGATACCGCTTTTAAAGTATCAGCAAAGAAACTAACGTACTGGAAAATTTAATAATAATAAGATTTTCCTCCAATGAACCAATTCGATAAACGCCAAATCATCTTCTTCGATATCACCGATCCCGCGCAAATTGCCGCCGCCCTGCGTCAGTATCAAGCCATGCTGCTCAGCGGCATCGCGTTCAACAAAGAACATTTTGATGTTGAGTTCAAACAACAAACCGCTGGCGATGTACGCCGTTTACAACCCAGTGACGCGGGCGAAAACCTACCGCTCTTAAAAGCCGCGCTCAATTTAGGCCAAGAAGGCGGCAGCCACTACTATGACCGACAGATCACCGACAACAGCGAAATCTATATTTCGGAAGTGATTGTCTTTGCCGCCGCATTGCAGTACCCAGACATCAAAGAGACTGTCGTCGATACCGCCAAAGCGATCGTCGCCTATGCGCGTCGCGTCAATGATACTGACGATATGTGGCTGGATGATATGCGCGTTTATGGCATCGAAGCGGTGTACATGCTGGCGAAAACCGATCTGCAATACGCTTACCTCGTGGGGCAGTTTTTTATCCCGTATTGGGACGATGAACATGCCACGCAGTACAACGAATACCTGTCAGAATTTCTCCATGATCACGGCTGGCATCCGGAAATCATCAAAGCCTTTATTTGGTGTGACAACCCAAGCTTTCGCTTAGGTATGTTTATGAATGATCCTTACAGCAACGCGACCACTTACCAGCCGTTGGGCGATTTTCTGCAACAAAACCCCGATCAGTACGTGAACTTCAAACACATGGTGCAGGCCCGTTTTCAGACCGAACCCGTACTGCTGAGCAGCAACGAAATTGAAGACGAGCTCGAGCTTGAACACTGCACGCCTGTGGTTTGGCTTTACGAGACACTCTTTGCTCACCCGCATTTTGACGACGATGACGATGCTCACGATGCCTTTATGCAGCAACCCTTTATGGCAAGCACGCTAGAAGATGAAGCTTATGATCTGCAGCGCCATATCCAAAGCCAAGTGACGGGTGAGCTCGTTAAGTATTCCGAGCAGGCGCTAGAAAAGCAGGCGCAGTATCTAGCGTATCTTGAGCGTGATGAGCGTCGGTTTGAGCTTAATTATGGCTGCAATGTGCTGAAACCACTGATCCTTGCCATGCCACAAGGCGAAAGTTTATGGCGCTATATTGAACAAGGCTCCGACAGCCATGCGCTCCACGCACTACCAGAAGTGGACGTCATCTCACTGGCAAAGCAACACGCTCCTGAAATGGCAACGCATATGGATGATCACCTCCATAGCTGGCAATACGACAACCGAGGCGTCGCTGAAGAGCTCGAAGATATACTCCGATTAGTGAGCGGTGACTTACTTACCGATCACTTCAGTAATGAAACCAGCATCGAGCATCCCAATGGCCTGATCACCACACTCACTGTGACGCCAGACAGTGATGTACCGCTACTGGAAGCCCGACGTCAACAGTATCTGCGTGTGGTTGATGTCTTCTATCACGCCCTTGGCAAACCCGAATTTAGCGAATATATGCAGGCGTCTCTGACAGAAGACGATGAGCCTCTGCTATCCCATCAAGATTATTACCGCCGTTACAGTCAGCTACCTGAGCCGCAAACCGAAGACGACGATGTCGCCCTCACCCGGGATATCCAATCGCTCATCAACACCTTTACCGACAACGATACCATTCTGGTCAGTAAGCACTTCCAACGTGTCGATACCTTACTTCGCACGTCGCGCGAGTTGTGTCATCCGCAACATTTTACCAAGCTGCACATGGGATTATTGGCGCTGGCTAGTTATCACCTTTATCGCGATTTTCATCAGCAAGTAGGCGATGAGATCACACAGGCGCTGTTTGACTACCTGACCGAGCAAAACATCTGGGATCAGGCCGTTAGCCAATTGCTTAAATCGTGTATGCGCAAACGCGATCACTACTGCCCTGAAGATCAAGGCTTAACCGACGACGATATCACTCGCGTACGTGATTACTTCACCAGTGAGCAACCGACAGAAGATCAAGCCAGCCTCATCGCATTGTTAGAACCGCAGCTATACCGCAATGATTATTATCGCGGCACGCTCTGCATCAACCAGTACAGCGAATACCAGCCGGGCTACAAATTTTTACGCGATCACGATGAAGACTTTCAACGCTTCACTCTAATCGCATTTTGGCTACGACAATTGCCGCTGCCACTGCGTATTCAAGCCGATCGCCTGTGGCAATTTCTTATCGCCCTCGCCCCTGTGCGTGTGGCGAGAAACGTACTGCGCGCCCATTCCGATGAACCATGGGAGATTGAATTTAACAGCGTGCTGGCGGGCATTGAAATTACCGAGCAACTAACAAAAGCCGGTATCGATGAAGGCGTCCTTGCGGCGTATGAGATGAGCCGTAATCGCTACCATGAGGAACGCTATGCCCAGTCGCTTGAGCGCTACAGCGAGATCACCAATACCGCCACCAGCATGTTTGCCAGCCTAGATCGCAAAAAGGCACAAGCCCTGCACAACGGTCTCAAGTACATTAACGAGAGCGATAAGGTGACGTTCTTGCATCACGCCTCGCTCAAGTATCCCGACATTAGTGTTGATATCGCGCATGATTTAAAACGCGCCCTGAAGATTGTCATCGAGCTCAACATAACGTCGTGGGAGTATGCCCTCGCCCACGAATTTGGCGCGTCGTGTTTGTATATCGGTGATGGCGATAAAGTGCCCAAAAAGCTGCGTAAAGCGATCATCGCCAATGAGCACTCGGTGAGTAACAAGCCCTGCCACATGGATGGTATGAGCTGGATGCAAAGCACCCTTGTTCAATCTAGCGTGAGCCAAACCGGCGAGGAGCACTACGCAATCGTCATGGCCGACCATGATTTTCCGCTGGAAGAGTATCAAGGGGGATTACCGCGAGGGCTGCTTGTGATCCTCGATCAGCATGTCGATCGCCAAGCGGTGGTGTCGCGTGCAATAGAGTTGCAACACAAAACCAAGCGTATTGAACAGATAGTCGAACAGACTTTGGCGTATCTTGCCGGAGAAGTTGATTATGCCACCATTGCCTCGCTTTATCGGGCGCAACTGGCGACGGAAGACTTCAGCGCTAGCGCCGATGAATATCGGCTTTATTCGCTCAGCCAGTTCATCTGGATGCTGGATACACCACAACGCGAACGCTTAGCCAAACTGCTGTTCAATCACGATTATCGTGGCTTTAAGGTTATCGAACGGCATCATGGCAAAGCGTGGTTGCTCCACCAACTGAGCGAGGGCGTTATCGACTTTGACAACTATGTAGCCCAAGAGCGTGAGGAAGAGACCACCGAAGAAGGGATGGCGTTTTTATTGCACTGGTTGTGTGAGCTGGAAATAAATCCTGCCCACCTCACCCTGCTGTGTATTAAAAACACCGACTTTGAGGCGTGTTGCGAGTTCATCCATGCGCATGCACGCGGCCAATATGGCGATTTTATGCAGACGCTGAAGTATTTACACGCTGAAAGACGCGCTCAATTACCGCACATATTGAGCCAAGCAGATGATGCCGCGCAGCTTATCGCGCCGCTAACTAAAGACAAATCTCGGGCCGTCAAAGGAGCAATTGAGCGCGTATCGCTGTAGTCGTCTACGCTTTTGATCAAATTAACGAAGCCGCCGCGATGGCGGTTTCTTTTTTACAGTAACCAGAACGCTGAATGATATCAGTACGCTACACATGTACTACTGCTCGGTCTTCAAATACGTCAGAGCCAGAACAAAACCCCAAACAAGGTATAGCGGGATTTGAAATCCCGGACTGGGACCACAAACGCAAAAAACGAGAGCTGAGCGCCAAAACGAGAAAAGCCCCAGCATTTCTGCTGGGGCTTTCGAATGTGGCGGAGAGATAGGGATTTGAACCCTAGGTACGCTATTAACGTACGCCGGTTTTCAAGACCGGTGCTTTCAACCACTCAGCCATCTCTCCGTGGTGTGCGTGCATAATAGAGGGGCGCCGCCTTGGTGTAAACCCTTTTTTCGACAAAAAAGCGCGTTCGCGCAATAAGTCGACAATTTGTGCAAAAATCGCCACGCTCGGCAAAGAGTTTACTGCACTACAGCAGCACAACAACGCGACAGAGCGGATGATCGCTGATATCAAAAACACCATCGAGCCATAATGTCGCATAAAAAACGCCTCCCTATGGAGGCGTTAGTCATTTCACTGATAAACCAGTTTAGAAGTCCAACTGTAATGATGCACCGACTTGGCGAGGCACTAAGATCAAACGATCATCTTCCCCACCTGGGTACCACATCGTCGTGTTGTCAGCATCAAACAGGTTTGTCGCGTAGACGTTGACTCGACCGTTATTAAACACATAAGCCAGTTGTGCATTAGTCACAGTGTACGCGCCCACTTCACCCGCTGCCGTGTTATCACGATCTGTATAGTAACCCCCCGTGTACGAGGTGTTGGCACTCAGCTCGAAATTATCGAAGAAGGTATACGTCCCGCCGACCGATACGGTAGAGGCAGGTGCACGCGGCAAGTCACGCTTTTGCCCGCCCGGCTCGGTAAATTCGGTTTCCAATACACCGATGTTAGTAAACAGCATTAGATCGGTGGTTGCGTACCAATGAACCCCCAACTCAGCGCCGTAGGTTTTTGCTTGGTCAACATTGGCAATCATCACTTCGCCATCCGGCAGCACCTGCATAATTTGCAAGCCATCAAAATCGTTATAGAAAGCGTTGGCAATCAAATCGACGTTCCCTTGGCGGCTACGAGCAAACAGCTCATAGTTCCACACATATTCTTCGTCATACGTGTAGGGTGTAAAGCCCGTAAACTGATTCGAGTTGAAACTCAATCCGGCACCATCTGAGTTGTAACCTTTACCAATTCTGAAGCCTAGCGTGTTATTGGCACTTGGCTTAAGCGCAATTTCAAATTTCGGCAAGAACACACTGAGCGTTTCTTTATGGTCTAAGTCAAAACGGTACGACGCAATTTCCGCTTGACGTTTAACTCGCTCTTTGTCGTAACGTCCGGCAAATGTAAGGTCAATAATGGGTGTCACTGCATACGTAACTTCGGCAAAGACAGACGCCGTTTCGGTGCTACCCGACATTGGATCTGTTGCGGTATAGCCAATATATGCTTCATCTTGTGATGACTTGAAATACCTTAAACCAAACAGGCCTTGCACAGCGCCATTCAGCGATTGATAACGCATTAGTGGCTCAATGTGGAAGTCTTTACCATCAATGGTAAAGTCACCCTGACGCGGGTTCTGATAAGTATAACGGTCTACTGAATAATCCGAATAAACCAAGTTATTTTCAAACGTGAGGGTATCGGTCAATAGCCATGACACATCCCAGGTCACGCTAGTAGTATCGGTGTGGTAAAACGGACGGAAAGCTTCTGTGCCCACCGTGTTGAGGTATTCGGTTTGTGGCGACTTCGATCCCATATGAGAAATCGCAATCATAGTGCTAAGATCAGGTAACGCGGCCGGCTCAATCAGGATCTTACCGCGGACACTGGTCATCTCAACCTCGTTCGGATCGCCTTCCGGGCGGAACGCTGTAAACTCAACATGACTGTCGCGTTTTTGTTGATCCGCGCTCAAACGAAATGCCACCTGATTGTCTAAAATTGGACCAGAAATCATCGCCGCAGTTTGGGTATAGCCAAGCTCTGCGACACCACCTTTGACCGCGCTTTCAAAGTGATAGGTAGGATCATTAGATTTGAGAATAATCGCACCCGCTGAAGAGCTACGACCTTGAATATAACTTTGCGGACCTAGATAAATTTCTGCTTGTTGCATATCCCACAAAGAGCGAGGACCAAACGCCAGCTCAGAGTAGGTTAATGAACGACCATCAATCGATAAATTAAGGCGCGGCGCAGAGCCTGCAAAACTGGCAAGGCCGCCAACAGATGGGCCAGAGCCATCAATACCACGAATGGTCGGAATATCGTTGCCTTGGCCTGAGTCGACAACGTTCGGTGCTAGCTGCAACAAGTCGTCAATTTCCGTTGCTCCAGGCAAGCTATTGATGGTTTCTTCGTCATACACTTGCACACTGGAGCCGGTATCAAAAATACTGCGCTCAGTCTTTTCGCCAATCACCACATAAACTGGCGCAGCGTCTTCAGTTTCCGCCACAGCATAACCGCTCGCCAGCAATCCAATGACAGCCGCTGACACGGTGTGCAGTCGAAACGCCACATTCCTTGGCGCAGGGCTTCCTAGTCCCATCTCTAACTCTCCTTAATGTAAATACATTCGCGTCCTCAACAATTCCCTCACACAGCAAGAGACAGTACCCGCACAACTATTTATGCGAATCCGTCACCACGAAATAAAAAACGACAACTGCTATTTCGGCATGTGCTCGTACAAAGAGAACAATATACCCAACTAATATTGGCCAACGGTGCGCGATGAATAATCAGCGCCGGGGGAAATGACCAGTTATTAATTATCTTCGCTGCGCATTTTATTGAGTGATAATGATAATGTAAAGAATTCTCAATTAATAGAGAGGAAAGTAGAAGGAAAAGAAGTGACTGTCAGGTGAGTAATGACAAGGCTGGATTTACCGCTAATATTGACTCTAGGTATATTAATAACGTGACTAATAAAACGCTTTCAATGTTAGGCCCACAGTAAACCATGGGCCTAATAGCTCATCCTGCCTAGGCAAACGACACTGTCGATGTTAACGGATAAATAAGTGTAAAAAATGTAACAATGGTTTATTTATAAAGATTTTCAGCATGAAAAACTAAATGATCTGCAATAAAGCTCGATATGAAGTAATAGCTATGATCGTACCCTGCATGCATTCTCAAGTTTAATTCATGGTTGTTTTTATTAGCGACTGATACTAATAATTCAGGCTTAAGTTGCTCTGCCAAAAAGTTATCCGCATCGCCTTGATCCACCAATATTGGCAAGTTGGCATCCCGCTCTGCTAATAACACGGTTGCATCATATTGGCGCCAGTTCGCTTTGTCCGAACCCAAATAAGCGGTAAACGCCTTTTGCCCCCACGGGCAATTCATTGGATTACTGATTGGGCTAAATGCAGAAATAGCTCGGTAGCTTTCTTGGTTACGCAGTCCAATTACCAACGCGCCGTGCCCACCCATGCTATGACCGGCAATCGACTTAACAGCGGTAACCGGAAAGTGGCTTTCGATGAGGGCTGGAAGCTCTTTAGTGATGTAGTCATACATTTGATAATGCGACGCCCAAGGCGCTTGCGTCGCGTTCACATAAAATCCCGCACCTTGACCTAAATCGTAGGCGTCGTCATCTGCTACGCCCTCGCCACGCGGGCTGGTATCAGGCGCGACAATGGCGATGTTGAGCTCTGCCGCCATACGAAATGCACCGGCTTTTTGCATAAAGTTTTCATCGGTGCAAGTAAGACCAGACAACCAATAAAGCACAGGAACGGGCTGGGATTTGCTGGCATTCGGTGGCAGGAAAATCGCGAAGCGCATGGCGCAATCAAGCACGTTTGAGGTATGAACATACTGCTTATGCCAGCCGCCAAACGTTTTAGTTTGGCTAATGTTTTCAATTGTCATTAGATTTCTCAGCAAGGTTTTCAAAATCGTTTTCGCTATCTGACCGATGTCATTTAGCAGGGGCGATTTAGCAAGGACAAGTAAGTAAAAAGGCTCTCGACTGAGAGCCTTTCTATCATTCATTGACCGGCTTATCGGTTCATGTGAAGGACAGTACGAATGGACTCGCCTTTGTGCATCAGCTCGAACGCTTCGTTCACATCTTGCAAGCCCATGGTGTGAGTAATGAACTCTTGTAAGCCAAACTCACCGGCCATGTAACGGTTCACGATTTCAGGCAGCTCAGAGCGACCTTTTACGCCACCGAACGCACTACCACGCCATACGCGCCCCGTCACCAGCTGGAATGGACGAGTTGAAATCTCTTGACCTGCACCGGCAACACCGATGATCACCGACTCACCCCAACCTTTGTGGCAACACTCTAGTGCTTGACGCATTACGTTGACGTTACCGATACACTCAAATGAGTATTCAACCCCGCCATCCGTCATCTCAACAATCACGTCTTGAATTGGCTTATCGAATTTCATTGGGTTGATGCAGTCAGTTGCGCCCAGTTGTTTAGCGAGTTCAAATTTGCTCTCGTTAATGTCAACACCGATGATGCGGTTAGCTCCCGCTATACGTGCGCCGATGATGGCAGACAGACCAATACCGCCTAAACCGAATACCGCAACGTTGTCGCCTTTTTCTACTTTCGCAGTGTTAAGTACCGCGCCCATACCCGTGGTTACGCCACAGCCTAATAGACAAACTTCTTCCAATGGCGCATCTTTATTGACTTTCGCCAGTGAAATTTCTGGTAATACTGTGTACTCAGAAAACGTTGAGCATCCCATGTAGTGGAAAATAGTTTCGCCGTTGATTGAGAAGCGGCTAGTGCCGTCCGGCATTAAGCCTTTACCTTGCGTTTCGCGTACCGCTTGGCACAGGTTAGTTTTGCCGGATTTACAGAACTTACATTCGCCACACTCAGCGGTGTATAGCGGGATCACATGATCGCCCACTTCAACGCTAGTCACGCCTTCGCCAACCATCTCAACAATACCGCCACCTTCATGACCTAAGATCGATGGGAAAATGCCTTCTGGATCATCGCCCGACAGGGTAAATGCGTCAGTGTGACAAACACCGGTTGCAACGATACGAACTAAGACTTCACCTTTTTTCGGTAGTTGGACATCCACTTCTTCCAGTTTCAGCGGCTCGCCTGCCGCCCATGCCACCATAGCTTTTGATTTAATGTGGGTTTGACCTGGTTTGATTTCGAGTGCCATCGGATATTCCTAAATACTTATGTAATTTGCGATGTTCCAGCCGAGACTTTAAGCGTAGTTAACGCTGATATGTTTCGCCTCCTGGTTGATGACGTGCATTGTAGGCGCTTTACAAAATTTGATAATCTAGCTAATTTGCAATTCATTATTACAAATGAGTAATAATGGTAATTGTACTAGCTCAGCTATAATGCGCGGCCACACAGGGATAGCGGCGACGGTTCAAAATTAGAATGATGATAAGCTCGCACTAACGGGCATACACCGTCGTCTCACGCACGCTCAACAGGAAAAAACAATGCAGACCAATGACTTTGACGCATATAAAGCCAAACTGGGTTTATCGGATGATAAGCTCACCGCCGATCTGGCCACCTTGCATCGCATCCACCAAGCGCAGCACCGACGGTTGCCGTTTGAAAACTCTGATATCGCATTAGGAAAAGGGATCTCAACCGATCCTAGCGCAATCGTTGAAAAGTTGATTTACAACGAGCGTGGCGGCTACTGTTTCGAATTAAATGGCTTATTGCTGATGGCGCTGCAAAACGTGGGTTTTGATGCAAAACCTTTGCTCGCAAGAGTGCATTTGTCGGGAACGCCGAGTGCCCGAACCCATCAGGTCGTGGCGGTGAATTTAGAGGGGCAGGTATGGATTGTGGATGCAGGTTTTGGCTCCAATACACCAAGATCGCCGATCCCCTTTACCACAAACGCTCAGATCACAACGGACACGCAAACCCTGCGTTTTGTGCGACACCCTGAGTTTGGTCATCTGCTGCAACTACTCACCGATCCTGCAGACGAACAATGGCTCGATCTTTACAGCCTCGATTTTTCGCCGGTGCAAGAAGCCGATATCGTTTGTGGCAACTTCTTTACCTCTGCAAGTCCTGCATCGCATTTCACCACCTCACGTGTCGCGGCACTTCCCACCTCAAGTGGGATCATCACCCTTGCCAATTACACGCTGAAAATCCGTCACGACGACGAGGTGAAAGTCCTTACGCTCGACGACAACCAAAGCTATCTTGACGCGCTCAAACGTCACTTCAATATCGAGCTAAACGCGAGCTATACCGATCTCGCCCTGCTGCCTGACGAGCAGTGCAACACGTAAATTAGCAAACGAAAACCGAGTGAACAGCCAAGTGCATTATCTTCAACTCAACACAGGACATCCTTAATGGCAAATTGGGAAGGCGTCAGCGAATTTGTCGCCGTGGCCGAAACACAAAGCTTTACCAGCGCGGCCAACAAACTCAATACTTCGGTGGCACAGATCAGCCGACGCGTCGCGGCGCTGGAAGATCGCCTCGCGGTCAAACTGCTCCATCGCACCACTCGAAAGGTGTCAACCACAGAAGCTGGCCTGCTTTATTACCAACAATGCAAACTCTTGGTGGAAGGGTTAGAGCAAGCCGAGCTTGCCGTTACCCAAATGCAAGCCGAGCCCAAAGGGCAGATAAAAGTGACAGCCCCCGTGACTTACGGCGAAATGAACCTCGCCCCGTTGCTGCATCAGTTTTTGGAGCTCTACCCGCAAGTCACGCTGGATTTGATCCTCACCAACCAGAAATTGGATTTGATTGAACAAGGGGTCGATTTGGCGATCCGCCTTGGCCGCTTACAAGACTCGAGCTTAATTGCCAAACGTCTCGCTTCGCGCCAACTTTATGTCTGCGCCAGCCCGGCCTATTTAGATCGTCACGGCGAACCGCATACGCTGTCGGAGCTCAGCCGCCATCAGTGCTTATCCGGTACGGTTGATTATTGGCATTTTACTGAAAAGAGCCGCGAGCGGTCGCTGCGAGTCGCTGGCCGCGTACGCTGTAACAGTGGCTTTGCCCTCGTGGATGGTGCTAAACGCGGTTTAGGCTTGGTGCAACTGCCCGATTATTACGTGCAAGAGGCGTTAGATAATGGTGAGCTCGTCGAAGTGTTATCCGATTATCGCGCCGATCGTGAAGGCATTTGGGCGCTGTATCCGCAAAACCGCAACTTATCGCCCAAAGTGCGGTTACTGATCGACTTTCTCGCTGACGCGCTGCGCACATAAAAAAAGGCCTCACTACTGAAGTGAGGCCTTTTCACAAGTAAGCACTTACTTGAATTCAAACTTGCCTTTCATCACCGCCCAGTGGCCCGGGAATGAGCAGAAGAATGCGTAGTCGCCGCCCGCTTTCAACGCTGCGGTGCTGAACGTCAATGTGGTTTCTTCACCGCCACCAATCACTTCAGAGAACGCATAGACGCGATCATCACCGGGTTTAATAAAGCTATTGTCAATCCCTGCACTGGTACCATCGATACCGATAGGCTGCACATTGGCGCTGTCTGCGATCACCACATTATGACCCATCGATGCTGCTGGCAGATTCCCTGTGTGCTTTAGGGTGATTGACACTTCTTCACAGGTTGCCGGCACACTGATGACGTCGGTGGAAAACTTCATCATGTCGTTACCTTCAATTGTGACTTGGCACTCTTCGCTTGCTTGCGCTGCGAACCCTGCAAACGCCAGTACGGTGACAGACAGCCAATTGCGCATTCTCATAGTTTATCTCCCTATAATTAAGTCTCTGGTTACGCTTAAAGCCTAGCATCTACCCACCAGCATAAGGTGCTGAATCACGTCAGACTTGCCATAACCGCAACCGAGATCACTTAATAAAAATTAAGATGTTGGGTTGTTTTCACCCCACACGTCGCACTCAGTGCTACGAATAAACCACAGGGTAAGATCAGCGTGTCTATGCGATGTTACACCCGCGCTTACTCGGCGTTGCGTCGAAACAGAAGCCTTAGCAACGGGAAGATCCCGATCAGCAAGAACGGCAGCCCAAGCCCTGGCATAAACCATGCGCCCGCATAAATGCCCGGCTCAATCACCACTTCGTCGGTGTTGTCTGGGTTATAAAACACCGTCATTGCACGACCTACGGGGTAAGGGCGGATCGCCTCTTCGACAAGGGAGACCATATTGGTATCGACGCTGCCAATTTTGATCTGAGATCCCACCTTAATCCGATCCCCGACTTTGTAGTCATATCGGATAAACGGGGTGTAATACACCGCGCCTTCAGAATCACGATATTGATCGACATAGGAGTGCGTTACCACGGCAGAGGTAGAGGTCCACTGTTTACTCGCGTGCGCATGCAAAAGTTGGTTAATTCCCGCCGACAGCGCCACGACGCCAACGATAGAAAAGATAAGATGGAAGAAAAATCGTCCCACGTTCGCCTCCTTGGCGTATTTCCTGCCCGAATCGAACTTCGCCTGCAGTGGCAGAAAGCTCATATGATAAATCACGGTAATAAATGCGTTACAAGCGCTTACTCCAACAGCGCTGCAATCACCGTCTCTTTTTGTTTAATGACGTACGTCACCGTCTTCCCATCCAGTAACGCGTACATCCGCTCTTCTCGGCTACTGCCCTTCGCAACAGTGGCGATTTGCGCTAATGCCCGCTGAAATTCATCGCGTTCACCGCCATGCCACACAAAAAAATGCATCGCGATTTTCTCGACCGATGCATCAAAGGCTGCTTGGCTCGAACCATCCAGTGCCAGATGGTACTCATGCCCCAA
The DNA here is from genome assembly GCA_019703815.1 of Thaumasiovibrio occultus. Lineage (GTDB taxonomy): Bacteria > Pseudomonadota > Gammaproteobacteria > Enterobacterales > Vibrionaceae > Thaumasiovibrio > Thaumasiovibrio occultus. The sequence goes on from AP023053.1 coordinate 1,304,523, forward strand.
TCTATTGCCCGTGATCGCTTCAATGATCAGATCTTTACCGTCCACGATGTCTTGTGCGGTTTTGCCATCAAGCGCATTTAAGTAAAGGCGTTGCATTTGCGCTTCATCCACAGGCGGATCAACGAGCACCGGCGCCATCATGATCACCGCCATAACACTATTAAACTCGTTTAAAAGATCGGGTTGTGCTGCCAGCGAAGTTATTAAAGCAAGGTGTGAATTCTCACCGGCGTCCATCGACGAGCCATCAAAACGCACTAATTCGCTTGGTGATGCCGAGTGGCAGAAAAGCATTAACAATAGAGAAAGAAAACGGGGCAGATACATGACAAGCCTATGGCGGTTCAATAATACCCCGTTGTTATACGCCGATATTCATTCAAGCCATGAATAATATGAGTACATTTTTAACGATTTGGGAAATGTGATGAAAGCGAATGTGGAAAAGCGAAACAAGCGCTGAACATTTATTGATATAAATCGCAAATAGTTAAGTTAGAAAACAAGAGCTTATACTTTTCTAAACAAGCTATGTCTGCGTAAGTCAAATTTAATTTCAATATTTTCGTGGTGAATATTCTACTTCTCCTATTCTTTCTGCCGACCAGTACATTCCTAATTCTGGCTCTCTAGACCGAGGATCAACAAATTTCTCATACTCTTCGTCTGTGAACGACTTCATCCTATTTATCATTCGTAACGCATACTCATCCTTATACAAGGCCAATGTGGTGGGATCGTTACGTAGGACTTTCACCAGCGGCAAAATAATTGGCAAAGGACAATTAACATTCATAAAAATCTGAATTACCTTCCAAATATCCGAATAATAACCGTCGTATCCAGATTGGTAAGTAAGCGTAATTGGCGTTCTCGTCATATTGATTGGTTCGCGGGGAACCAACGCAGTGTTATAGCGATGCAAATAAGACCCACCATTACTCCACGTTACAACAGGATACTGAAATGCGCATATATCGGTAAATGGTAAAGTCCACTCTGGTTTACCTTTGGACAACTTCGTGACCATACCAATTCTACGTTCAAAAATAAGATCAGGAACAATTTTTCCGGATTTTTTATGTTCGATGAAACATAAAGAAAAACAAACAATACCAATTATACATGCTGAGATATGGAACAATATTTCAGGTGCGTTATCCCAATTGGTAAAAAAGAGAGCTAACAATAGATACAGTGTCACAGGGCATGTAAAACAGTTCAACTTTAATAATACATCATAAAATACGCTTTCTTCCCTTACATATAAAATCAATTTGCTTTCATCAATACTACAACGATGTTTTATTGTATATTCGTGGCTTTGATCCCATTCAAACATACTTGGCTTTATTTTTTTCAAACCAAGATTCTTTTTGGGATTAAGTCAAATTCACTATCAAAACCTAAATATTCCGTATCTTCCGGAATGAAATCAGATACAGGTTTAATAAATTCAAAATCTTTAACCCAGAACCAAAGAACAGCATTAGCAACAACACAACTAACTGAAGTAAAAACAACCAACTAAGTGCAATTTCTTTAAAGCCCCAACTGCACGGTCAGTAAAAGTCATAATTGTTAAAAACGCCACCACATACAGAAGAACAGTTAAGTAAAGACAAACAAACCCCAATATACGATGGATTATCCTTTTCAATGAAACATGTTTATTATCATCAACAATTTCTCTATTTCTGGGCAACTCTCCCCGCCACGCTGTATCGGCATAATACTTATCATTCACTTTACTCACTTCGCACCTTACTTCTAGTTAATATAATTAAGTGTATTAATCCAAAGGTCCCAATATCTCATTCTTTAAATAGGCATTATTAAATTTTTATGTATATCAAAGAAAGTTTAGGCATGCGCGGTTTATGGCTTCAGATATACTTGTATTAATTATTGATGTAAATTAGCAGTCTCGCGTTTGAATACCATATGTAACAGGATCACCCGGCTGCTTCGGATAATAGACTTCGACATAGCAAAGGTTAGATGCAACGGGCTTGTCCTTGAAGCCAATGCGGAAATAAGGTCCATCTGGATCTGCATTTTCATCTGACGGACTAAATCCAGACCCAGTCCTAATTTTCAGCTTAAGAGGATCGAACCCAGCAAGCTTCTCAGCGTCTGTAACGTAATTTATATACCCAAAGTAACCGGCAATATCACTGTGGCCATCACCATCAAGATCAATATTTTTCCCAACTCTCTTTACTTTATCTTCAGACTGTAAAACTGCTTTGATGTAAACTTGATCGTTAACCGTTCGCAGTGCTTCACGCGCGCCCAACAGCACGGCAATCCTTGCCTCTTTTTGCATGCCGACCATGCGGGGGTACGCGGTAACCGCCAGCACCGCGATGATAACGATACAGGCGACCAACTCGATCAGGGTAAAACCTTTTGAATACCGCAAGCCTGCCTCCGTGCATTGTTACCGTTATTGTTCTTTGGGAAATACTCATATTGCGCTACGAATATTTCGCAACGCAGTGGCTACCACCAGCAAAAGCGGCAAGCCAGATCCTCATATGATGATAGGGGCATAGCGCTGAGTCAATTAACCCGATACTCAACAACTGTCAGATTGCGATCTAGCACAAACAGATTTGTCGTCACTGGGCACGTGAGTAGGTCGCGGCACCGACATTCGGTAAAAGATGTGTCATGGCAATAAACGAACACAATATCTATTTGTTGTACCAAATTGGCAAAATGCCACTACCCATTAATCCCCCGCCATAGGCGGGCGGCAATGAGATTAAGCGTTTGTATTGTTTAAGTAGCCGCGTTTTCAAACCTAGCGGTTGCCACCAGCGTGGCTTTATAACGCGCAGGTTGATACTCATAGTACTCAACCACCGCTAACCAACGCTCATTGCAGGCACAATCAAGCAAAACAAAATAGGCGTTGCGCCCACTGGGTAATTTCACCATTGGGATGTTGCCCAGTAAGCTCAATTGATACCCAAATGCAGTTACCAGCCCTTGCTGCTCCGTTGTCGGCAGCGCGTGATACCAATGCTTGCCCTGTGCTATCCCCGCCAGCAAGCCCGTTTTCAAAACAGCGCCACATTGGCAACAGGTGAGGCTCAAACAAGCATTATCTTCGTGCATTCCGTCATGCAGTGGTAATGCCAAGTGAGATACATCTCTGACCTTGCTATTCATCCTACGTCCTGTACATATAAAAAAGGAAGCCATCGTTAACGTCCTTTTCATCATAAACGCTCACCGCAAGCGATTTAAGTCGCGTTCACTGCCGCCGATGTTATTTTCGAGCGCCTTCTCTGTCCGGCCACGTTTTCTTGCCCAAGTGATCTACTGCCATGTCTTCTGCAACCATGTTTTCTTGCGCAGAACGGTTCACGTCTTCAAATTTTCCGGCGATCAGAGATTGATTTCCCATTAACTAAGACAGGCAAGCGCCGTGATAAACCAGCACAGGATCTTTACACACTCTATTTGTTGATGCCTCCTTCGTAATTTACTCCGTGAAAAGCGAGCTATCTTCCGATTCTCCAGCTCAGAATGTATATACAAAAAGAGTTTTGGAACCCGCACCCGACTTTCGCCTTTGACTTGCTGTCACCTCGACTTTATTTGTTAGTGTAACTACATTGTATATACATCACATGTAAGCAAACCATTCAGTAACCGCAGTACTGGATACCACGTTTTAAGCCAACAGAAGGAAATAGGGAAATGGCAAAATCGAAGAAAGCGTTGAAAAAATCACTGAAGAAAGCCAAAGCGAAAGTGAAGAAAATCAAAAAGGCGATCAAGAAAGCCTAACGGTAGATCACAAGCGCTAGCGTCAGAGCTTCAGTCTGACGCTAGCCTTGATTAGCTCTTTTCTATTAACGTGATCTGACGAGCGTAGTTAGCTAATACCTGCTTTGACATCCACATTAGCTGCTCTAGCACCGTTTCTTGGCCCGCAGTGTTAACTATCGTAATACGGAAAACAAAAAAGCTCGCCTTACCGCTGAAAATCCATGGCGTGGCCGCTTGGCTGGCTTCCTGTGGCACAAAGTTATGCTTCCAGTAACCATTAATCACTTCTGGATTTTCAATAGTTACCGTCTCGTTCAGTGCCGCAGGGTCAGATAGATCTTCAACCTTGATGTAGGCAATTTCTTCACTGTTTTCAGTATCAAACGCAATACCCCAAGTAATTTCTGCTTGATCAGGCTGCGCGTCTTTGGCTTTTACCGAAAAGCCGGCAAACTGCATTTTGTACCCGTTGGCACTAGCCGGAATTGGGCCGGCATTCGTCACGCGCATCGGTAACACTTCACCACCTTTGATCACAATAGGCAGTTCAACAACTTCATAGCCAAGGTAAGTCTCTTTTGGCGTACTGCTACACCCCGCCAATAAGGCCAGAAACACCAGTGAAAGGATCCTTTTCATACTCACTCCTTTGAAATATAAATCGCTTTATTTGAATTAACTGACAAAAAGATCTAGAAAACACTACATCTTGTAAGCAATTCTCTTGTTATTATCAAAACGGTTGCTGCTGCCTTGAACTCAATCGAGAAGATCAGACTTCAGATTGCACACCTTTGCATCTAGTTGAGTACCTGAAGACAAAAATATCGGATAATTTCGCATCCCTTTTGGCTACTATTCCCTCACAAATCAGAAACTTAAACATGTCAATTAACTTTCATGTCAATAAAAAAATCTATTCCTAGCGAAATATCGTGACAGAGAATCACATTTCAAACAAAAAGCCTTGTTTTTGCGAAATTTTCAATATCTGAAAACTAATTTTGCTATCTACAATAAGTTCCAAAGCTGTGATGACCACAGCGCATTTTGTGGATGTAGAGAATGTTAAAACGTAATGCACTTCAACTAGCAATATCGATGGGTATCGCGGCAGCCTCAGGCACCGCTTACGCAAACGGCGCTGATATGGTAAACCCGGATGCGGGCGTTGTGGTCGGTTACTGGCATAACTGGTGTGATGGTGCCGGTTACCAGCGCGGTAACGCACCTTGTGTGACTCTGGAAGAAGTTAACCCGATGTATAACATCGTTAATGTCTCGTTTATGAAAGTATTCGATGTGGCTGAAGGCCGTATTCCGACTTTCCGTCTTGACCCTGCCATTGGGCTTTCTGAGCAAGAGTTTACCGATCAAATCAGTGAACTAAACCGCCAAGGCCGTTCAGTACTCATCGCACTGGGTGGTGCGGATGCACACATCGAGCTGAAAACGGGCGACGAGCAAGCGTTCGCTGATGAGATCATTCGCGTTACTGAACGTTACGGTTTCGATGGTCTTGATATCGACTTGGAGCAAGCTGCGGTCACTGCCGCAAACAACCAAACGGTGATCCCGGCGGCATTGCGTATCGTCAAAGATCACTACCGCGCCCAAGGCAAGAACTTCCTGATCACTATGGCGCCAGAGTTCCCTTACCTAAAACAAGGCGACAAGTACGTTCCGTACATCGAAAACCTAGCAGGCTACTACGACTGGATTAACCCACAGTTCTACAACCAAGGTGGCGACGGGATCTGGGTTGATGAAGAAAACGCATGGATCACCCAAAACAGTGATGCGATGAAAGAAAAATTCATCTACTACATCTCAGACTCACTGGCGAACGGTACTCGTGGCTTCCACCAGATCCCTCACGACAAGCTGGTCTTTGGTATTCCAACCAACATCGACGCGGCGGCATCGGGTTTTGTGAAAAACCCGCAAGATCTGTACGACGCTTTTAACCGTTTGAGCGATCAAGGCCAGCCACTGCGTGGCGTAATGACCTGGTCAGTAAACTGGGACATGGGCACTAACGCAGCAGGTCAAGCGTACAACGAACAATTTATCAAAGACTACGGTCCATTTATTCACGGTCAAACCCCACCGCCACCGGTCGAAGGCGAGCCTGTCTTTAGTGGCCTGAGCAATGCCCGTGTACTGCACGGCAGCACTTTCAACGAACTGGCAGGTGTATCGGCTGCAGATAAAGAAGATGGCGATCTCACCTCATCAATTGTGGTTGATGGCATGGTTGATACTAACCGCATCGGCACTTACGTACTGACCTACCGCGTGCAAGACTTTGACGGTAACGAAACCGTACAAGCACGTAGCGTCGAAGTGTACAGCCAAAAACCGGTTTTCGCGGGTGTGGCAGACACCACCGTATTGATTGGTGCACAGTTCAACCAACTGGCAGGCGTTAGCGCAACCGATGCAGAAGATGGCGATTTGACCGCTGATATCCAAGTTGATGGCCGTGTGAATACATCAGCGGCAGGCAACTACACCCTGACTTACTCTGTCACCGACAGTGCGTTCCAAACCGTGCGCGCAGAGCGTAATGTACTTGTCACTGACGGCAGCAGCTGTGTGAATGCATGGGACAAATCAGAAACCTATGTAGAGGGCGATCAAGTCTCTCACAACGGCGCGACTTGGGAAGCAGGTTGGTGGACCCGTGGCGATGAGCCAGGCACAACCGGCGAGTGGGGCGTATGGAAGAAAGTCGCTGACAGCGATTGCGGTGGCGAAACCCCAGATCCAGAAACTGGCGCAGAGCTTACTGTTTCTGGCCTAGCGTCAGAATATGCTATCGACAACGGTGAAGTCCGCCTTGCACTGAACCTAACAGCGAATAAACCGCTAGACGTCACGGCAATGGTCGCAGACAGCACGGGTACTGTCGTGAGCCAAGCGCGTGTAAATTTGGTTAATAGCAAGTCGATTACACTGGATATCTTCTTTGCCACAGAAGGCCGCTACACCCTTGATGTGGTTGGCACTGCGGAAGATGGCGAAATGGCGCTGTTTACTGCTCCGTTCACGCTAAAGGAGCAAGGTACAGTCACTCCACCTCCTGGCGACTACCCTCCGTATGCAGCGGGTACCAACTACCAAGCCGGTGACATTGTGCTAGGCGCTGACAACAACCTATACGAATGTAAGCCATGGCCTTACACCGGTTGGTGTGCAAGCGATTCTTATGCACCGGGTGACAGCCTATACTGGCAAGATGCGTGGACTCAGCTGTAATCTCTGCCGAGTTTATTCTGCTAACAATTTAGCCACTCTAAGCCCCTCTCGCAGGGGCTTTTTTGTGCGTCAATTTCCCAATATTAGCTGTTCACGCCAAGTTATCGAACGTAGTACGAAAGCTACAGAAGGCAGTAGATAAGTCATCGCTGCGTGATCAGACACGCAACCAGTCCATTGAGACTTTCCCTCTCGTACGTTCAAAGCGCGCAATCAGTAAAGACAGCGCATGCCGATAGATCCAGTGAAACAATCAAAGTCCCGTACTGCTGCAACGCAAAAACGAATACAGCCCGATCATACTGCAAGGGGTTCGATTGTGGCGGAGCCAGAACAAGGTATGGAGGGATTTGAAATCCCGGACCGGGACCACAAACGCAAAGAGCGGGGCTGAGCGCTAAAACGAGAAAAGCCCCAGCATTTTTGCTGGGGCTTTCGAATGTGGCGGAGAGATAGGGATTTGAACCCTAGGTACGCTATTAACGTACGCCGGTTTTCAAGACCGGTGCTTTCAACCACTCAGCCATCTCTCCGTGGTGTGCGGGCATAATAGTGAGACTAGACAAATCTGTAAACCCTTTTTTTACTCAAAATGCATCGTTGGCTCAGAAAATCAGCAAAGCGTCGTAAAAAGAGGCGTTTTCCCTTCTGAATCGCCGCAAGATAGTGCATGCAACTTCATTTTAAGCAGCGATATTTGGCGCTAACCCGCCGTGAGAAAGTATCGATATAGGAGCATCAGCAAGATCGCTGATGTCAGAAACAGAAAAGCCGCACTGAACGTGCGGCTTTGGTTGAACGTTTATGGAAATGGTTTGCGATCCGACTCATTACGTTGAGTATGCCGTTGTCTAGCCCATGTCGAGGGTTGCGCTGTGCTTATGGATCGCTAAATTTCAAATGTTGTTTCGTAATCCAAATTGTTAAGGTAACTTACCGTGAGCCTGTAACAATGTACGATGAAAACGCTTAACCTCCGCAAGCTTGAATGTGCTTATAGCTCATTTAAGTTACGATTTAATAGTGGACCCTACTTGCCGATCCCGCAACTCAAGTGCGCCCTTTTTGAAGCACAAATCACACATTTCTTGTTTTTGAGAGTGGCAAATGTAAGCTTGGCTAAGCTTGTGGTGTCCGCCGATATTCCTGCGCGATCGCAGCAGATTTCTGATAGCATAAGCGCCTGTTCCTAACCCTCTAAACCCAAAGAAAATTTCGATGACAATGGCGTTCTTTTCTCATCTCGCTCACTTAATTCGCCGCGTACCAACTGCGCAAGCGGGCCTTGCCCTTGGCACCATGGGTGTTGGCCTTGCCTGGGCTCAATTTTGGCCCGAGCAAGAAGATGTGCTCCGTCCTTTTTTCACCTCAATGGGCGCACTCTTCCTGCTACCTGTGCTATTGAAATACCTGCTTAACCCTAGCTATTTACTGCAAGATCTCCGTCACCCGCTTTATGGTAGTCTGCTACCACCACTTAGTATGTCGATGCTCGTAATGAGTGACTACTTATCCAGCGTCTACGGCACGCATGCGCGTCTGCTGTGGTATCCGGCCATGACCCTACATGTATGTATGGGCGTCACCTTTTTCTATTTCCAATTTCGCCGGTTTAAACTCACCAATATCTACCCAAGCTGGTTCCTCTATCCAGTGGGTGCGATCAGCGGCACCTTAGCTGGCCCACAGTTAGGTTATACCGAGTTTGCCCTGACCATGGCACTGATCTGTATTGGGGCTTATTTTATTATTTTGCCTATCATCCTATATCGCTTGTGCTTTGCGGGTCGCTTACCCAAACCCGCACGCCCAACATTAGCGATTATGGCTGCGCCGGTTAATCTTGCACTGGCGGCGTATCTGCAAAACTTCCACCAGCCAGATCCAATCCTAACCGGCGCATTAGCAGGTATTGCGTACACCATGACGGTGTTTACCTACTTGTGTTACCCCTATTTAATGCGGTTGCCGTTTCATCCCTCAATCGCTGCCATTACCTTCCCATCCGTCATTGGTGCGGTGGCGACGGAGCGCCTTTCGGCTTGGCTGGCGGTCAGCTTCCCTGACTGGGCATGGCTTGGCTATATGGGTCAAGCGGAAGTCTTTATCGCCTCCATGTTGGTGCTTTGGGTGCTGGCAGGCTACGCTCGCTACTACTGGGAGCGTATCGACTACTTACGCCAACGCACCAGTGATGAGCTATAGCGCGATATCGCTGTTCCAGTTATCCAGAAACCACAAAGGCCTCTTTCGAGGCCTTTTCTTTTTTTAAAAAAATTTCACCCCTTTTTGAATGTCATCCGTTTATAGCTGTAATTGCAAACTGATAAGGATGACACTCATGCAACAACCACGATTGAACCAGCCGAAAATCACCCTACTCGCCGCGCTGATTGTGGGCGTTATCGCCGGATGCTCAGATAGAGATGCCGCTCGCCAACACACACACACCGAGAAACCTTTGGTCGTCGCTGAGCAACCTGCCGTTGAAGCGGATATCACCTCCCATGAGCAAGTCAAACGTCACCCCATCGCCGAAAACAGTGTGATGTTGTCCACGCCGCCCGTCGAGTCTATGCTGCTCACCGGCGCCGTCGTGACACTCGACGCCCCCGTAGCCGATAATTATCAAGACAATCCTAGCAACGGGGTTCAGCAAGCAGCGCAAGTACCGCTGTCGACCTTCTCAGTTGATGTCGATACCGGCAGCTATGCCAATGTACGACAGTATTTAAGCATGGGCGAGCAACCGCCTGCCGACGCGATCCGTGAAGAGGCTTTCGTCAACTACTTCCCGTACGATTACCCGCTGCCGACCACCCCGTCTCAACCTTTCGCCGTGCACACTGAAATCGCGCCAGCCCCTTGGCATGAAGATCGTCAACTGCTGCGAATTGGCTTACAGGGCTACGATCTCACCCTTGAAGAGCGTCAGCCGTCAAACTTGGTTTTCCTTGTTGATGTATCGGGCTCCATGTCCGATCCCAACCGTCTACCGCTTCTGGTGCAAAGCCTGCAAATGCTGGCGAAAAACCTAAACGAAAATGATAGCGTGAGCATTGTGACATACGCGGGCAGCTCACAAGTGGTTCTGCCTGCCACGAAAGGGGATCAAACCGAGACCATTTTGGCCGCGCTGCAGCAATTGACTTCAGGCGGCAGCACCAATGGTCAAGGCGGGATCAAAATGGCATATCAACAAGCCAAAACCCACTTTATCGACGGCGGCACCAACCGCGTACTGCTCGCCACCGACGGTGATTTCAATGTAGGCATGACCGATATCGACGCGCTAAAAGCCCTGATTGCCGATGAACGTGATAACGGCATTTCCCTCACCACAATTGGCTTTGGTCGCGGCGGTTACAATGACCATCTGATGGAGCAACTTGCTGATGTGGGTGATGGCAACCACGCCTATATTGATAGCTTGCATGAAGCACAAAAAGTGCTGGTTCGCCAAATGAGCGGCACCCTGCAAACCATCGCCCGCGACGTCAAAATTCAAGTCGAATTTAACCCCAACACAGTGAAAGAATACCGTTTGATTGGTTATCAAAACCGTCTTCTTAACGATGAAGACTTCAACAACGATGCGGTGGATGCCGGTGAAATTGGCGCAGGCCACTCTGTTACCGCGCTGTATGAAATCACCTTAGTGGGCGATCAAGGCCAGATTGACGAGCGTCGTTACCAAAACGAAGACGCTAGTTCAGATGACGCAAAACAGGGCAGCACGTTTAACAACGAACTGGCGCAAGTGAAGGTACGTTATAAGCTGCCGGAAGACGACAACAGCGAACTGCTCACCACTATCGTTGCGCGCGATGCACTACTGACCAGCTTTAATAAAGCCAGTGAGTCGTTCCAATTTGCCGCCGCGAGTGCCGCCTTTGCGCAAAAACTGAAAGACAACAGTTACGTTGAAACCCTGGATTATGCGCAAATTGCTGAGATTGCAAACAATAATCGTGGCGACGATCCCTTTAATTACCGTGGAGAGTTTGTAAAACTGGTGCAACTAGCCGAAAGCCTCCATTAGAACGAAGTAAATCATGGCCACCATGCAAACAACGCCCCCCGAGATAAGCGCAGATGATCCAACGGACGAGCAGTTGATGTTGCAGTTTAGTGAAGGCTGTCACCAAGCCTTCACTACGCTCTATCAACGTCATAAAGGGCCGTTGTTGCGTTATTGTGTTCGCCAACTGGGCCAACCGCATGCCGCACAGGCGGAAGAGATCTTCCAAGACGTGTGGTTTCGGGTTGTCGATAAACGTGAGCACTACCAAGTTAGCGCCAAGTTCACCACTTGGCTCTACACCTTGGCGCATCACTTGTTGATCGATGCATACCGCAAAGCCCAATCCGAGCAGAGCTATCAACAGAGCCAATGCGATCACACGCCAAGCCTGCCAACGGAAGTGCCATTGGCAGAGCGAGAAAAACAGGCGATCCAGCACTGTGTTGCCGCCCTGCCGGCACAGCAGCGCGAAGCGTTTTTGCTCAAACATGAAGGGGGGCTGAGTCAACAGCAGATCTGCGACATTATTGAAGCGAAAGCCGAAACGCTGAAAACCCGTTTGCGCTATGCCATGAATCAACTTCGTCAATGTCTAACGTTGAAACTGGGAGATCGCCAATGACACAAGGTTACAATGACGACGCTATCATCGCGCTATACAAAGCCAGCGCAACCGAGCAGCCAGCAAAAACGGTAGATGCCGCGATCCTCAATTACGCTCAAACTGCACTTGCCACCAAAAATCAAGCCGCTAACGCGCCGATCCCGTTGCATGCCAAACCGACAGTGACCCAACGTAAAGTGTGGTGGCCTGTGGTAGGGTTGGCGGCCAGTGTCGCAATGGTGACATTGCTTGCACCTTGGCGCTGGGTTGATCCGTTCGACAGCATGGAGGTGGAATCCGATGTCATTTTTTCTGCGCCCACAGCTCCTGTACCTGTTGTAGAAACAAGCGAGATACTGGCAGATGACGCGGCCCCGCAAGAGCTTCGCAGCAAAGCCCAATCAGCGCCCGTCGCAGAGTTTAACGCGCCGGTCGTGAACGCGATGCCCAACGAGATCGCAGAATCAATCAATATGCCAGAGCGCACTGAGCAAGAGCTAATCAACGCCGAGATCATCGGCCGCACTAACGCTATCTATATTTTGCTCGCCAACGGGGAGACCGATACAGCGTTGCAAGAGATAGAAGCCCTTATTGCCAAGTTCCCCGACGCAGAGCCTGATTTACCTCAAGAGTTCAAACGGCTTTTAGACGAAGCGAAAGGCGACAAATAAAACCAGCGCGAACATTGAACGGATTCACGTTCTTCATCCTCACCTAACAGGCAGCCTTCGCTGCCTGTTTTTAGATGGGATAGAGAAACATTTACCACCCGACATCACGACACTGCTTTTCCAGCTGCGCCGCAAACTGCTGTACATGGTGGCTAAGGTAGTCTGGCGAGGCGGCAATATGATCAATGTCCTCGGCAAAATGATCTGGCCGCACTAAGCGCAAGGCGTCTTCGTTCTTGCAAACAAAATCAACCCAAGGAAAGCCCTTGTCGTCTTGATACTCAATCACATAAGCCGCTGCCGTTTGCTGATTCAAGGCCTGATTTAACTCAAGCAGCCAATCAAAATGCTGCGTTTGCAGCCACTGCTCACAGTGCGCCAGAAAATACGGTTTAATCCAATCGTGTCCATCAGACAATGACACCGTCGGCGGTACGCGCTCGGTTGGCGCGGCATAAAATTCATGCGGCCATTGATAAGGGAAATGAGCTTGGCTCCAGCGCTGCACCATGTGCTCGGCGTGTAACACTATATAATGCAACGCGCTGTACAAGTGTCCGTAGACCAAACGGGAATGGTAGAAAAGCCGGATCGGCTCACCAACATACAGATTGATATAATCCGGCGGCACCGACGCCAGCAAACGCGATTGCGATGTTGAAGTTGATGTTGATGTTGAAGATGACGTTAATGGCGATAATTGTTCGCGTGACGCCGCCGGTTGCTGTTGAGGCCGCCACTGCCGTTGTTGCCAATACGCCACATCCATCGTCAGTAGATCCGGCCAAGTGATCGGCTGCAATGTCGCGTGTGAGTTCATGGTTAACTTATCCGCCCCTTCACCGCACCTTTTCTGCACTTCGCTATCAATGTAGTAGCGCACTTCAGGCCCGGCGCGTTGCCAAAGCTGCTGCTTCTCAGCCTCATGTTTTGCCTGTAGCATTGCGGGCAGATAACGCTGGTAGAGTTGCTCTTGCGACATACCAACCTCCAGAACACACCTCTCCCGTTCAGTATATACACAAGTGTGATTTTCTCGGGTATCTCCTTTTATGTCGCAGCTTAAACACACCATCTTCTCTCTTTGGGTTAAACAAACAACGATAAGCTCAGCGAAAACACCATCACCATTGGCATCACCCAGTGGGCGCTGCGTACCATCCACACACACATCTTGCGACGTTGACGCACCCGCCAACGCAAGCTGCGCAGTAACACGGTTGAGCATGTCTGCTCTGCCAAAACGACTCGGTGAGATACAACCGCGCGCAAAGAGCGTGTAAGGACGTTCATTTTGTCTCTCCTGATAGGCTGGCCAACATCGGCGTTGTTGATCCTCAGTAAACCAAATCAATCGGGCCGTCCAAGGGAGACAAAATGATCAAATCTGACCAATCATGGCAAAATTGTGGCGCGTTCACTCCGTCGCCATACACTGACTCACACGAAAGACACGAAAGACACGAAAGACACGAGAGAAAGAATAAGAAATGCAGACACAGACAATTCGCTAGGGCTGGAAACTACTCACACACCACCCGATTACGACCGCCACTTTTGGCCTTATAAACGCATTCATCTGCGCGTTTATACAACTTAACAAAGCTGTCGAGATCCGAGCCCATGGTACTTGAGCCCACCACCCCTAAACTGATGGTTAGTGGCACTCGCTGCGCTTGAACCTCTATGTTGATCGCTTCAATCGCGGTGCGTAATTGCTCTGCAAATCTCACGGCGCGCTCAAGCGAGGTATTCGGGCAACTGATCGCAAACTCTTCCCCCCCCAAACGGGCAAAAACAAAGTCCTCCGCTAATAACCCGCGCACCGTGTCCGCCAAGCGCACTAGCACCTCATCCCCGACCGGATGGCCAAAGTTATCATTCACTTTTTTAAAGTAATCGACATCGAGCAAAATCAACGAAAACGGCCACTGATGCCTCTGGCATTGGCGCATCACCTGCTCGTTCTTCTGGTAATAACTGCGCCGATTCAGCGCTTTGGTCAAAGGATCCGTTTCCGCTAACATCCGTAAACGGCGCTCTAGCTCTTTGCGCTCGCTAATATCATTGATCGACACGATCAACAGCTGGCGGCCATCAAACACAATCGAGCTTAGGCTTAGCTCCACTTGTTTGGTTGCCGATTTTCGATACAGCATCGCCACATCACAGCGCCGCGCCACCTCGCCCTGAGGCTCGTTTAATGCATTGGCAACTTCGTGCAAAAATGCCGGTTGATCCGCAGCGGTGATCAACGACACCGGATTGGTCTCAAATAATTCCTGATAGCTATAGCCCAACAAGTGCGGTAGGAAATCGTTGATCATCACCACTTCGAGATCTGGCCTGCAGATCAAAATACCGATCGGCGCGGAGTTGACGAGCTCTTGTAGCTGACGCTTCGAGCGCTCTAGTTCCTGCACCCGCAGCTGCTGCAACGCATCCAGCTCTTTGCGCGAGGAAATATCTTGCAGCACCAATAACCAGCGGCTTTGGCTCACCATAGTTAGCGATGCGCTAACGTAATAGCGGCGTTGATTAGCGCAGATTTCTATCTCCGCCAATTGATGGCGCTTGGTGTGAAAATCGGTGAGAAAATTGCGCAGCGCCGGAGATTGGATAACGATAGGCAAATCAAACAGCGAGCTAAAGTTATCGTCTGCGCTCACAATCGCGGGGGTGATGCTGCCTGCGCGAATATCTTTCACCTTACCGTGAGCATCAATCCACAAACTGGTGTCTGGCAGTGAATCGAGGATCATCTCCAAGGTGTGATTGCGCTGGTTTAACTCTTCACAGCTTAAATCCAATGAGCGTTCGGTAATTTGCGCCTGCTCGTTAAAAGAGTCATAGGCTTGCTCGACCAAATCGATAAACAAGGCAAACTGCGCATCCTCTGGCGCGCCGTCCGGAAACGCTTTTCTTAACTGGCGAGTCAGTAAGCGCTTCATGGCCTACTCTTCCCACAAGGTGGTAATGGTCATGGTTTGATTGTGCAGCTCAGCATCACAGTTGATCTCCCACGGCGCAATTTCACCATAGGAATAAAAACCGCACAGTGTGGTTTGCGCCGGCAGACTATCGGCCACCGCCATCACTTCTTCCTCGGCCAACTGCTTTAACAGCAATTTACGCCCTAAGCAGCTCACCAAAATCGACAATGCTTTGCTTTGTGGAGGCGGGCTCACTGCTATGTCGCCCGCTTCCTGCGCGCCATCAATCAGCGAATCCACATTAGCGCGCATCAAACGCGCACTCGCCCCTGTCGGCACATCACCGGCAAACGTAATGCTGCCGACCTGTTCGTCAATGGCTAACAAGGTACGCACTAATTTGGTGTCTTTGCCTCGGATCTCTAACTCCAAGGGAAAACGTAAACCGGATGCGGGCAACTCGTTCGACAACTCGCCAAGGTAGCTTTTGTACACTTCCAATGCGTTCTGATCGTCTAATTCATACAACACATTATCGGTCGCGCGCGTGATTTTTCGCTTCATTCCGAAGGCAGTCCAGCCGCCGCGTGAGCCATAGCCCATCTTTAACTGCGCACCGTAAAAGCCAATCGCGACCACCACTTCTGAGTGATAATCGCCTTGCCACAGCGCATACGTTTTAACAAAGGCTTGGCGATCCCCAGCCAGCCCACCGGTGATCTGCACGCCTTGCGGTAATTCGCTGCGAGCACCTCTCACTAGCTCCGCGCCATTCACATTCAAGCCATCGCTCAAGATAAAAATATGGCTGAGATCCTCGCGACGCTGATGCAATTGTGCGGTGAGTGCCGCCCCCGCCTGAAAGCCATCGTGGGCGTAATCTTCTAATCGGGCATAGGCACAGAAAAAGTGGCCTTTTTCAAACAGCACCACGGTTGCCACCAAGCTGAGATCGAGCACCTCATCTCGGGTGATCTCTCCCGCCGTGGAGCAGCCGACAATCTCCGCCTGCACAAAGCGACTGGTCAATTGCTGGATGGCTATCGGCGCATCGTCGGTCAAACCAAACACCAAAATCAAACAGCGCTGCGAATAAAACGCCTCATCAATCGCTTGCTCACCACACCAGCTATTATCACGCCACACTAACTGAGTCGTTTTCATATGCAACTCCCATCATTACTACTTATAAAGCTAGCTTGAAATGACGGCGCTGCCATGACCAAAGCACGAATTTGTTTATGCTCAGTCAGTTACCTACTCGCAGGTAAGGAGCTATGCAATGCACGTGTTTGTTTTTAGGAAGGTAATTGTCTGGATTTGACCTTTCGCAACAATGACACGGTCGCGGAAATATTCCTGATCACGCGCGGACAAACAAACGTCGCCATTGGGAAGGTGTAGTCGAAAAACGCTGGCGGAAATGATGACGCAAAGTGACTTCGCTACCAAACCCTGCCAACTTAGCGATTTCTGCAATCGAATGGGCGGTGCTCTCTAACAAACTCTGACTATAAGCCAGCCTGCGCTGAAGTAACCACTCACCCACGCCGCTGCCCGTTGCCCGCTTAAAATGACGGGTGAAACTGCGTCGACTCATCAAACAGCGTTGAGCCAAGCCATCAATATTGTGGGATTGGGCTAAATTTTCTTGCAGATAGGCGAGCAAATCATTGATGCGTTTATCCCCTGCCGACGCCGGTACAGGCAGCGATACATACTGCTGCTGGCCACCACTACGATACGGCGGCGAGACCAATTTTCTCGCCACCTGATTGGTCAGCTCGCTGCCATAATGTTGGCGTAAAATATCTAAACAGCAGTCGAGTGCCGCCGCTGTTCCCGCTGAGGTGATCAAGCCCGGGTGCACCAAGTAAAGCGGATCGGGTTGTACATCCACGGCAGGAAATTGTGCCGCCATCGCATCGGCATAAGCCCAATGGGTGGTGGCGGTTTTCCCATTCAACAACCCCGTCGCCGCAATCGCAAACGCACCAAGACACAACCCCACCAGCGTAGCGCCGCGCTGATAGGCACGACACAGTGCCGCACATAACGTCTGTGACGGCAGTTGGGTGATATCCGGCCAGCTTGGAATGATCACAACGTCAGCCTGATCGAGCACCTCCACCCCGCGGGTGATCACAACGCCAAAACCTGCCGATGTGCTTAACGTCGTCGCCTGCTCAGCAAACACGGTGACGTCATACAAATCGGGATCGGCGACCCCATCACCAAAGGCAACACACGGAATAGACAAGTGAAAGGGGCTGATGCCATCAAACGCCAATACGGCAACCTTGATACTCATGTTATCTGTTATCTGTTATCTGTTATCTGTTATCTGTTATCTGTTATCTGTTATCTGTTATCTGGGCAGCTTAGCAGATTGGCCCAATCTTAACGATGTTTAGCCTTTGCGCCACTCACGTCTTTTCGTGTTCTCAACCATACTTGCCACAAGTCCCAACGATGAGAGCCTATTATGACCAAGCCAGCCCTACTCCTGATCGATTTGCAAAACGACTATTTCCCCGGCGGGAAATTCGCTTTATGGAACACGGATGCGATCTTAGCGGCCACCGAAATCGCGATAACGAAAGCCAAAGCGAAGGGGATCCCTGTTGTCCACATCCAGCACATCGCCGATAGTTCGCTCGGGATCGCGCCGTTTTTCAATGAAGGAACAGAAGGTGCCGACATCCACCCACGTATTTTAGCCGCCGCCCCCGATGCGCCGGTGGTCATCAAAGCGTTTGCCGATGGCTTTCACCAAACCCAACTCGAAGAAACCCTGCAACAGCTTGGCGTCGATACACTTTACGTGGCGGGCATGATGACCCAGAACTGTGTCACACACACCGCGATATCGAAAGCGGCGGAGAAATACGATGTCAGCATCTTGGCCGATCTCTGCACCACGGTCGATGAGATGATCCACAATATCGCCTTAAATGCAGCGTCGACCCGTGTCGCGCTCGTGCCATCTGCTCAGGTGCTATAACGCCAAGTGAGGCGGTCCAGAGGCTGAACGAAAAAAGCCTGCGTCAGTCGCGCAGGCTTTCTCAATGTCTTTCTCAATGGCTTTACAGCAGTGCTCAGCTCGATTGAACAACTAGGTCGACTCGATAGCCGTTAGCACTCTCACCGCCGTCATTCCATTACCGACATTTTGGCGCTTGAGCAACACTCCATCGTCGCGACGATACCAATACGTCGAGGTGGCAAGCTCGGACTCATGCACAAACACGCAGCTTTCAAATTCCCCGAGCGCAGTGCTCAAGGGGGCGATCTCCTGAAACGTCACCGTCGCGTCAAACGATGTAGGACGCACCTCACCGGTCTCTTTATCCACAAATTGATGAGTCACAGAAAACGCTGTCGACTCTCCAACTTGGGCAGTAAAATCAACAATCACATTGATGGGGTCTGCCGTTGTTTTAGAGCGCTCGTTCTCTCTCGATATAAAGCCAAACTGATTTCGCGCTTTATCAAATCGATACACGAACTCATCGTTTGTCCCCGTTCCCGGATGAGAGGTTCGGCTATGATACTCAACATCCAACACGGTTATCGCACCCTGCTCTTTCACCCGAACGGCCACATCCACACCATAAGTATCGAACATCTCCATTACATATTGGTCGGTGTAGTGGTAAGTTTTACCGCTTTGGAAAAGCTCATCGTCAAAACAACTCGCGGCCGTGTTGTCGGGGGTGGAACAAGCGCTCAACAACACGGGCAGCGCAATGCTGGCTAATAGGGATTTATTGAATTCCATTTCATCTCCTTATGTACCAAATAATGACGGTTCACTGCATATTTTCAATCGGCTCAATCGCGGCCAAGACCCGCGTTACTATCCACATTAGCATCATCACATTAGCATCATGATAAGTTTCTTGCTGCTTGAGTAATAAGCCATGGCTGCGACGATATCTGCGCATCGATGATACGAAAACGTACCGACAATCAAGTAAAAAGCCTGCGTCAGTCGCACAGGCATTCATTCAACCTCTTTATTCGAACGGCCATCGCTGCCGCTAGAAAATCATATAGACTCGATAGCGACCAAGTCTTGGGTATAGCGCGTTTGACCTGCTGCGCTTTCGCGCTTTAACAATAATCCATCGCCGCGACGATACCAATGTGTCACGGAGAGATTATCGGATTCGTTAACAAACACGCACGTTTCAAACTCGCCGAGCGCGGTTGCCAACGGCGTTATCGCCTTAAACGTTACCGTTGAGCTATACGAACCTGTCTTCACCTCACCGGTCTCTTTATTCACAGATCGAAAACTCACAGGGAAAACCGTCGACTCACCGAGTTGGGCATTAAAATCGGCAACGACTTCAATTTGATCGTACGTTGTGACGGTTCGAGGCCCATTACCGGAGAAAAAGCCAAATTGATTTTGCGCTTTATCAAAACGATACACTTGCTCGCCGCTTTGGGTTATTGATTCACGAGAGCCAACGCGATAGAAGTCGACGGCCAATACGGTCATCACACCCTGCTCTTTTACCTGCACAGTGCGCCCAATCTCCGAAAGCGCTGTATCGCCCTCGAAAAGCCGTTCACTGTAGCGATAGGTTTTACCGCTTTGGAACAGCTGATCACCAAAGCAACTCGCAGCGGTGTTGTCTGTATTCCCTGTATTTTGTGCAACGGCACAACCACTGAGCAACACGGGCAGCGCAATGCTGGCTAATAGGGATTTATTGAATTCCATTTCATCTCCTTATGTCCCAAATAATGACGGTTCACTGCATGTTTTCAAGCGGCTCAATCGCGGCCAAGACCCGCGTGACTATCACATTAGCATCATCACATTAACATCATGATAAGTTTCTTGCTTCTTGAGTAATAAGCCATCACTGCAACGATATCTGCGCATCGATGATACGAAAACGTACCGACAATCAAATAAAAAGCCTGCACCAGTCGCACAGGCTTTTTAAACGTCTTTACTCGAAGCACTCCTGCTGTCGGCAAAATTACATAGACTCTATAGCGATCAACTCTTTAGTGTAGACCGTTTGACCGCCTAAGCTGTGGGTCTTTAGCAATAATCCATCGCCGCGACGATACCAATGTGTCATGGTGAACCTATCGGATTCGTGAACAAACACGCACGTTTCAAACTCGCCGAGCGCGGTTGCCAACGGCGTTATCGCCTTAAACGTTACCGTTGAGTTATACGCACGCGTCTCCACCTCGCCGGTCTCTTTATTCACAGATCGGAAACTCACAGGGAAAACCGTCGACTCACCGAGTTGGGCATTAAAATCGGCAACGACTTCAATTTGATCGTACGTTGTGACGGTTAGAGGCGCATTACCGGAGAAAAAGCCAAATTGATTTTGTGCTTTATCAAAACGATATACCTGCTCTACGTTACCGAGCCTTTGCAAAGGAGGTTCAACGCTATAGAGTTCAATGGCCAACACCGTCATCACACCCTGCTCTTTCACCCTTAAAATGAGGTCAGCCCCATAAAAGTCTATATCTCCGTCACCAACCCGTTCGGTGTAACGGTAGGTTTTATCGCTTTGGTACAGCTCATCGCCAAAGCAACTCGCGGCGGTGCTGTTTGCATTTTCCGTGGTGACACAACCACTGAGCAACACGGGCAGCGCAATACTGGCCAACACAGATTTATTGCATTTCATTTCATCTCCTTATGTACCAAATAATGACGGCTCACTGCATGTTTTCAAGCGGCTCAATGGCCGTCAGCACATGATGAAACTTCATATCACTCATGACGATCTCACTCTGTAATAACAGCCCATCACTGCGGCGATACCATTCAGTGCTCACCACGTCCTCGACTTTTGTCTGAAAGACACAGGCCTCAAACTCGCCCAATGGCCATTCTTGCGTGCTAATCTCTTTGAATGTAACCGTCGATTCAACAGATTGACTCTCTACTGCGCCAGTCTCTTTCATCACCTTTCGGCGAGTGAGGTGATGAGATGTAGACTCACCAACCTGTGCATTGAGGTCAGCTAACAGCCAAAGTTCGTCGTAAAACTGCTCATATACCGCATTGTGATTCGATATCAGACCAAACTGCCCGTTATCAGTGTCTAAATGATAAGTTGAGTCATAATGACGTTCGCCTCCACTAGGGAGAAATTGGCTAACGCTAACAACTATCTCGTCCTCCCCTTGCTCAGCCACTTGCAAAGTAACCCGGCCCCCATCTTCCACCTCATCGAAATATGGCGAAGTGATTGAATCCGTGTAGTGGTAGGTTTTGCCGCTTTGATAAAACTGATCGCTAAAACAACTCGCCGCCGTCTTATCCGTGCTTACGCAGCCTGATAACGCGATAGGCAACGTCATCGCAATAAAGAGTTTGTGGGATAAATTCATCGTTCACATCCTGTGTCAGACAAAACAAGGCCCCATGCCGTTTTGCCACTGCTGATCAAGGGAAAACGCTATAGTACCTTGAACCGACAAGGCGAGAGAGCGGCATTGTTCATTCGCCAGCGCAGATCAACTATTTATGAAACTATCACTGCATAACGTCGAGCGATGTAACACTCCTCTAAAAACAACAGGCAGGCAGAACAAAAAGGGAGAGGGACAAATATAAAGAAGGATAGAGAGAGGAATAGAGAGAGAAGTTAAAGGTAAACGGGAAGGAAATGACGATGAGAATTAACCAACCGCGCCATGAGGGGAAAAAGGACAATCAACTAAAAAGCCTGCCAGTCGCACCGGCAGGCTTTTGTGCTCCCGCAAGAATGAAGCTACATCAGATCAAAGCGATCCAAATGCATCACTTTGGTCCACGCCGCACCGAAATCATGCACAAAGCGATCAAGGCCATCGCTGGCAGCATACACTTCGGCAATAGCGCGCAATTGCGAGTTCGAGCCGAACACCAGATCAACCCGACTGGCGGTGCGCAACACCGCGCCTGTGTGGCGATCCCGACCTTCAAACCGGCTCTCGCTGGCATCCATTGGCCGCCACACCGTTGCCATATCAAGCAAGTTAACGAAAAAGTCGTTACTCAGCACGCCCACTCTGTCCGTAAATACGCCATCTTCCGACAGGCTAGTTCCGAGCACACGCATCCCCCCGACCAGCACGGTCATCTCTGGCGCGGTGAGCGTTAACAACTGGGCTTTATCCACCAGCAGCTCTTCTGCCGACACCGCGTACTGCGCTTTTTGGTAGTTGCGGAAACCATCGGAAATTGGCTCCAACACCGCAAACGACTCGACATCAGTTTGCGCTTGATCTGCATCCACTCGGCCCGGTGCAAATGGCAAGCTCAATGTCACCCCGGCTTGCGCCGCCGCCGACTCTACCGCCGCGTTCCCGCCCAGCACAATCAAGTCCGCCAACGACACCTGTTTGCCATCAGCACGGCCCTGATTAAATTGCTGCTGAACGCCTTCCAGCACCGACAACACGCGCGCCAGTTGCGCTGGGGTATTCACATCCCAATCTTTCTGCGGCGCAAGGCGTACGCGCGCCCCGTTTGCCCCGCCGCGCATGTCTGAGCCACGATACGTCGATGCCGATGCCCATGCAGTGCTTACTAGCTCCGCCACGGTAAGATCGGCATTCATGATCGCCTGTTTCAAGCCATCCACATCGTGATCATCAATGACGTCATAGCTAAGCGCGGGTAATGGATCTTGCCAGATCAGATCTTCAGCCGGCACTTCCGGTCCCAAATAACGCGCTTTCGGCCCCATATCACGGTGCGTCAATTTGAACCACGCACGAGCAAAGGCCTCAGCGAACTCGTCAGGATGCTCATAAAAGCGTTGCGAGATCTTCTGATAGGCCGGTTCAAAGCGCAGCGAGAGATCCGTAGTCAGCATGGTCGGTTTGTGGAACTTACCCGCAACATGGGCATCGGGAATGGTTTCCGCCGCGTCTTTCGCGACCCACTGATGCGCGCCAGCTGGGCTTTTGCTTAGCTCCCACTCGTTGTTAAACAAGTTATCGAAGAAGTAGTTACTCCATTGCGCGGGCGTTTGGGTCCATGTCACTTCAAGGCCACTACCAATCGCATCGCCAGCCATACCGCTGCCGTGCTGGCTGCGCCAACCTAAGCCTTGCTCGGTGAGATCGGCCGCTTCAGGCTCTGGCCCCACCAAGGCCGCATCACCCGCGCCGTGACACTTACCAAAGGTATGACCGCCCGCAATCAACGCTACGGTTTCCTCGTCATTCATCGCCATTCGGGCAAAGGTTTCCCGAATATCAACCGCTGCCGCCAGCGGATCAGGGTTACCGTTTGGCCCTTCAGGATTCACATAAATTAACCCCATTTGCACCGCCGCCAGCGGATTTTCTAAATCGCGCTCACCTTCATAACGGTTATCGTCGAGCCACGTTTTTTCGCGCCCCCAGTAAATGTCGAGCTCAGGCTCCCAAATATCTTCTCGGCCACCCGCAAAGCCAAAGGTTTTAAAGCCCATCGACTCCAACGCCACATTACCGGTAAGAATGAGTAAATCAGCCCAAGAGATCTGCTGACCGTATTTTTGCTTGATCGGCCACAATAATCGGCGCGCTTTATCCAAGTTGACGTTATCCGGCCAACTGTTGATCGGTGCAAAACGCTGGTTACCTGTCCCCGCCCCACCACGGCCATCGCCAGTCCGATACGTCCCAGCGACGTGCCACGCCATCCGAATGAACAGCGGGCCGTAGTGACCAAAGTCAGCCGGCCACCACTCTTGCGAGTCAGTCATCAAGGCATGAAGATCTTGTTTTACCGCTTTTAAATCGAGCTGTGCAAACGCGTCGCGATAGCTAAAGTCAGGCTCTAAAGGATTGGATTTCGCAGAGTGTTGATGAAGGATATCGAGACGCAATTGATTCGGCCACCAATCACGTACGGTTGTACCGCCACCTGCACCGTGCAGGAATGGACATTTACCCGAGTTAGACATTGCTTACTCCTCGCTTATTCTTGGAGAATTCTTCTTAGGTATAACTCATGAAATCAGAAGCAACCAATTGTTGATACCAACATCAGTAAAAGGTATCGCCTATTGAACACAGAAATTCATACGAGAAAAGTTTGGTTTAACGGCAAAGTCCCCTCCCTCTTTACAGCCAAAACGCCATAACGCGTATGCATGGGCAAGCACACAATAAAATAGGCACTGACGTCTACTTTCTCGCATTTAACTCGGCACCGACTACGCTTAAAGGAATAACAAAAGTAACGCAATGAAATAGGCCAGCTCACTTCCTCACGACACCATTGTAATGACAAGAGTGGCTATTTCTTGTTTCAAGGAAGGCCACAATGAATACAACAAAAGCGCATTCAATCCGCACCCTACTCTACTGGGGCACCGGCATTATTATGTCTCTACTGGTGATTTTCTTTTTTGCGAATTACCAACTCGATAAAGAAGAAAACGAGCTGCATCTGTTACAACTCGATATCGCAATTTCTTCTCAGCAAATGCTGATGATGCGCCGACATGAGAAAGACTTCCTCGCCCGCCGTGACGACAAATACATCACCAAAATGGCCGATGAAGCGATAGCGATTAAAGCCCGTTTAAGCGCCATTGATGAGCGTATGGCGGCTCACTCGCTGAGCGCCAATTTCAATAACCATGAGCTCACTTCGGCTATTGATGCCTACTTAGCGCAATTTAATCAAATAACCCAAACGGTCTACCTGATCTATGGGGACAATGAAAACCAAGGTGGCATTGACGCCCTCAAGGAATCGACGTTGGCGTTTGAACGCGTTGCTTTTGTTGCCAATGATATCGAGTTAACCAACCAGCTAATCGATGTGCAATCTCTGCTGATCACCTTTTTCAAAGACTTTGACACAGCCTTGATCCCTCAAATAGATAACGGCTTCGTGGCACTGCAACAGCAATTAAAAAATAACCCAAGACATACTCAACTCACGCCCCAGTACACACTCTTTGCCGATCATTACTATCTACTAAAAAATGATTTTCAAACCTTAGGCTACAGCCACAATGAAGGTCAGTTGGGCGACTTACGCGCCACCATTCATAAAGTTGAAACTAACTTAGACGCACTCTACAACGACATTCCGAAGCTGATACAAAGCAAGCTGGCCAATTATATGTTTTATAACAATCTGCTAGCGGGCCTGCTTGCCACATCGATCCTTGCCGTGCTGTTTTTTGTTATTCGCTCCGTATCGAATTTAGAATCTGCGCTGCTCACCTCCAGAGAAAAAGAGACCCGCGCCAACCGTGCTAAAAGCTCTTTCCTCGCCAATATGTCGCATGAAATTCGCACCCCACTTAACGGTATCTTAGGGATGACAGAAATATTGGCGGATTCTAAATTAACCGCGATCCAAAAAGACTATCTCACCACCATCAACTCATCGTCGCAGACCTTGCTGATGTTGATTAACGATGTGCTCGATCTCTCTAAAATTGAATCCGGTCATTTAGAAGTGAATACCCACACCTGTGATATTCGCGAAATCATCTACGACACGGCCGCGTTGATCGCCCCTGCCGCGCAGCAAAAGAACGTCGATTTGCGCATTAAAATCGATGCTGACATTCCTGACTATGTCCGTGCGGACGAACAAAAGCTGCGCCAAGTGCTGATGAACCTCGCCTCTAACGCAATAAAGTTCACCAAAACCGGCGCGGTCACTTTCACGCTCAACAAGGTGGCGCAGATTGAGCAGAGCTTTGATTTTTACTTTGCAGTGAAAGACACCGGGATCGGCATTGACAGCAGCAAGCATGACCAAGTGTTTGAAGAATTTAAGCAAGAAAGCAACAGCACCTCTGCCACTTATGGCGGCACGGGGCTTGGTTTGGCGATTTCATCCAAAATCATCAAAATGATGGGCGGCGAAATTCAAATTGCCTCTGAAAAAGGCCAAGGCTGCGAGTTTTACTTCACGATTCGTTTAGCTCAAGATCCGGAGACGAAAACACAAAAAGGCGAGCCAAAATCCGTGATCTATTGCTCTGCCACACCCAACCCGTTACTGGTACAAAACTTGGCGACCCTGCAATATCCGGTGATAACCATCGAATCACCGAGCGCGCTTAACAGCGTGTTAGACAGCAATTCCCTGAGTAACAAAAGTACCCTGTTGATCCTTGATGTGCCTGATTTTGGCGCTCAGGTCGAGACGGTTCACCAGCAACACCCAAGTTTACCGCTGCTGCTGGCGCGTCATAACAACGCCGCAAAAGTTGATTATGGCGATGCTATTTCTGGCTACATTACCCTGCCACTGCTGGGTGGCCGTTTAGATGCACTGATCAAATCAGCCAAAGTGAACGAAACTGACACCGAGGAAAACGATGGCTGCAATAACAGCGGCGAGACAGTCGACACCGCACCGACATCAAACGGCTTAGTGTTAGTTGTTGAAGACAACATAGTGAACCAGAAAGTGGTCTCGATTAACCTTAAACAACTCGGCTACGACTTTGAGATCGCCAACAACGGCGCAGAAGCGCTAGAGATATTTAAGCAACACCATCAGAAAACGGGGCTGATCTTGATGGATTGCATGATGCCGATCATGGATGGCTTTGAAGCCACCACCGCCATTCGCAATTTTGAGCATCAAGAAAAGCTGGGCGAAACCCACATTATCGCCCTCACCGCCTCGATTCTGGATGACGACATTCAGCGCTGTTTCGATTCAGGCATGAACGATTACCTCCCCAAACCCTTCCGCCGCGAAGTGCTGATCGAGAAGCTAGAAAAACATGCGATTTGTGAGAGTTAGTGGTAACAAGTACAGAGACAGCAAAAAGGCTTTAACCGTGGTTAAAGCCAATAGCGGTAGGTTAATAAATGAGTTACGAAGTGCTGCAACGTATCGATTAAAGATAGAACATGATAGTGCTCCATATATAGGATAATATATCTGCATCAATGACTTATGCAGGAACCTCTTATGGCAAAACAGTTTATGTTGATGGAACCAAAAAACGAGAATTTTAATGAGTTAATTGGTGGCTCAAGTAAATACTTAGTTCCTAGATTTCAACGTGATTACGCTTGGGATATTGAACAATGGGAAGATCTTTGGAATGACATAAATGCCCTCGATGAAGAAGGTTTCCATTACATGGGCTACATTGTTTTACAACAAACTGAGCAGTATCAGTTTGAAGTGATTGATGGCCAACAGAGGTTAGTGACTCTTTCACTAATTGTCCTTGCAGCAATGAAAGCTCTTTCGGATATGATTGAAAGAGGCGAAGATGAAGCCGATAACAAGGAAAGACTTGATGAGCTTACCAAGAAGTTTGTTGGTAACAAAAATTTAGTCTCATTAAAAGTTGTCAGTAAGCTAGAACTAAATCGAAATAACAACAGATACTTCCAGCAGATATGCTCGACACTTGCCGCACCGAATCACAGAGGGATAACATCTACTAACAAGCTCCTTAGAAAGTGCTTCGACTTCTTTCGCACAAAAGAATTTGGCGCTACTGGTGCTGAGATTGCCCAGTTCATCATGAAGTTTTCCTCGGCAATGATCTTTACAAAAATTATTGTGCAAGATGATTTAAATGCGTACAAAGTTTTTGAAACGCTTAACGCGCGAGGTGTTCAACTCTCAACCCCGGATCTATTAAAAAACTATTTGTTTTCAATAGTTACTAAGAACGATGACATTGAAGATGAAGAGTTGGACGACTTGGATGAAATGAATAGCCACCGACTCAGTAGACACTTTTGAGCCTTTCTTCGTACTGCTTTTCATACTCTACAGGCGACACCTGATCGTTGGAACCGTGCCGACGTTTTACGTTGTAGAACATCTCAATATATTCAAAGATATCCATCCGTGCCTCTTCTCGCGTTGAGTAGATTTTTCGCTTGATACGTTCTCGCTTCAATAACTGGAAAAAGCTTTCAGCAACCGCATTGTCATGACAGTTGCCTCTGCGGCTCATACTCGACTCCAAGCCATGCTGAGTCAGGAATTTATCCCAATCATGACTGGTGTACTGACTGCCCTGATCAGAATGTACAAGTACTTTCTCTTTCGGCGAACGGCGCCAAATCGCCATCAGCAATGCATCCAATACCAACTCTTTGGTTATCCGATTCTTCATCGACCACCCAATCACACGTCTTGAGAATAAATCGATGACCACAGCCAGATATAACCAGCCTTCGTGTGTTTTGATGTAAGTAATGTCTGTTACCCACGATTGATTCGGTGCAGTTGGATTAAATTCCCTCGCCAGCTTATTAGCGACAACGACATTTTCAGTACCTCCACGAGGACGAGGTTTCCGATATCCCCGTTGAGACTGTAAACCCTCACGTTTCATCAAGCGATGAACGAGATTAATTCCACAGGCCTCACCCTCATCTCTCAGATCGCTATAAATTTTCCGGTAGCCATAGACTCCGCCCGATTCTAGCCAAAACTGCTTAATGCGTCCGAGGAGATATTTCCGCCGCCGCTCCTGTTGGCAGTCAGGGTTTTGAACCCAGGCATAGTAACCACTAGGATGGATGTCGAGGACATGACACATCAATCTGATAGGCCAAGTCGCTTGATGAGCACGGATAAAGGCGTACCTCAGTCGGACTGGCTTGCGAAGTACACCGCGGCTTTTTTTAATATGTCGCGCTCTTCTGTAACACGTTTTAGCTCTTTCTTGAGACGACGAATTTCTTCGCTTTCGTCAGATTTGGCTTGATGATGAGATGCATCAGGGCCATAGCGTTTTATCCACGCATAAAGGCTGTGCGTTGTTGTCCCTAAACGATGGGCAACATCCACGACGCTGTGGCCTTTTTCGGTGACCTGCTTTATTGCTTCAATTTTGAATTCTTCTGGAAATCTCTTACCACTCATAAACACCTCTCTGTTAGTAATAATGTCTAACTCAGGGGTGTCTATCAAGTCGGTGGCTATTCAAAAATTGGTCTGAGCTAATTGCTCAGCTAGGAGAAAGTAATGTGTCAGACTTTGTCCGATACCATTACAACGCACATAGAAAAATGGTCACCAAAAAAGAACTTTTTTCTTCTATGCGCAAGGTAGTTACTACTCCCCAAGAGGCTTACGCTTATCTCAAAGAACTAATCGAGTTTGCTCCGATTTATGCGTCACTTATAAATCCCAGTGATTCATGGTGGGGCGAGCAATCCCAAGAATATAGAGATTCACTTAAGTTCTTAGTTGGTATAAGACTGTTCAATATTAAACAACCATTAGCGGTTCTACTTCCCGCATTTAAGCACTTCACACCGGAAGAGTTCGTCAAAACAGTTAAATATTTATACGTTCTGTCCATTCGATATAACGTCATTTGCCATTTATCGCCAAGTGAACAAGAATCACTCTACAACCAGATAGCAATAAAGATATCCGGAAAGGAGTATAAAAGAGCAAGCCATGTAAAGAACAGCGAAGAATTCAAGAGGCTTTACCCAAATGATGATACGTTCTTTAATGCTTTTGAGTTTCATCGAATGCCGAGCAGGCAAACAGCGAAAAAAATCAGATTCCTACTTGCTGAGATTGAAAACTATCTTGGATTCCATTGTGACTTCAATAAGACAACATTGGAACACATCTGTCCTTATAATCCTGAAAAACAATGGGTTGATAGCTTCGGTGAAGGCATTAATGACGTCAAAGATCGCCTGGGCAACATGCTTCTACTTGACAAAGACGAGTTGAAGCGTGCAACTTTTGAGCAAAAGAAACATGCGTATAGCAAAGCCCAATACCATCTCGCTCAAAAAGTCACTGAATATGAAAAGTGGACTTTAGACACCGTGAACGAGCAGCAAAAGTGGATGGCTGAGCAAGCAGTTCAAACATGGCGCGTTGACTAACGCATTTCAATACCGCATGCAAAACAACAAGGCCACCCTCCGGTGGCCTTAACATTAAATCATTCCTTAACAAACCAACTTGCTGCGTTATAGCAACACACCCTGAGCGATAAAAAGGACAAAGAAAAAGGCAATCGCATCGGTAAGGGTGGTAAGTACGGGGCTGGCGAGCATGGCGGGATCCATACCGGCGCGTTTGATCACTAACGGCAAGCAGCCGCCCAACATCACCGCCAGCACGCTGGAAACAGCGTAAGCAACACCCACCACCAGCGGCAATAACATGGGCTCATTACTGCGCAGCATCGACAGCAGTCCTAAAATCACACCAACAAACACCCCAACACAGATGCCGATGGGTAACTCTTTCCAGATCACATAGCCAATACTGCGCGGGGTGAGTCTATCGACCGATAATTCGCGGATCGACACCGCCACCGCTTGATTCCCCGCCGCGCCAGACAAGTTTGCCACTAAAGGTAAAAACGCCGCCAAGATGACCAGCTCATCAAGCACCGGCTCGTACAGCGCGATCACCGATACCGCCGCATAGCTCAGCGCCACGGAAGGCAAAATAAATGCCAAGCGGCGAAATATGCGAGGCCACAACGCCATGCTACGTAGCTCTTCACCGCCTAAGATCCCGCCTTGCTCCATCAGCTCGCGCTCGGCTTGCTCAAACAGGGCCTCCTGTAAGTCTTGATAGTCGATAATCCCAATCTGCCTACCTTCGGTATCGAGCACAGGTAACACAGAATAACGTACATGGTCGAACTCACTTTTCAGCGCGCTTAACGCCATACTGGCAACAACACTCGGCACGTTAGGATCAACCAACGAGGCTAAACTGCGCTGACCATCAGCCAGTAAAAGATGGCGCAATGGCACGGCGCCCGCAAAGCGATGGCGCTGATCATACAGATACACGTAACGCTGCTCGACATGCTCGATGTGCGCGGTGAACGTTCGCAATAGCTCTACGACATCGGCCACTTTCGCCTTTTGTTCAAAGCGCAGCATTTCGGTTTTCATAATGTCACCCGCCGAGTTCGGTGAAAACGTCTGCCGCAGTGCGGCGGCCATTTCACGCGGAAGATGCGCCAGCACGCCTTCACGTTGTTCGAGCGGCAATAAGCTCACCACATCGTGGCGATCATCCGATTCCATCTCGCACAGCAGCGCGGCAGCAAGGGCGGGAGTTAACTCAGCGAGCAGTGCGGCAATGTGGAAATCGGGCAGGTGATCTAACAGATCCGCCGCCCACACGCTGTCGATATTGGCACTTAAGCGCCAAAAACGCGCCGCGTTCTCCAGCGATAAGCCGCGCAATAGTTGGCTGATATGGCTGGGCGGTTCGGCGTCGATCAAGGCTTTTATCTGGCGCTCGGTGTCGGCAGGTGGGGAAGTAGAGCTTTGGTCATTCAATAACGCATCAAGTTTTGCATTGAGAATGTCCATTGTCTCCAGTGGGTAACTTTCAATCATGGTCTTCTCTCTGGTTGTCGATTCTCGCGCGTCACCTTTACTAAACCTGTCCTGTACCTAAGCTGAGCCTGACAGTGAGTCAGCACGAAAACCGCCTCGCGCAGATTTTTTCAGTTACTTAGCAATCCCAGCTCAACGCATCTGCACCTTTTACATACAGCATGCTGGTCAATGATTCTGATCGTCTGGCATACAAAAAAGGGCTGAATTTGCATTCAACCCTCACGTTTGCACTCAGCAGCCAAAAAAGCCCGCTAAGGCGTTACACTTTCTTGAGCTTCTTCCGCGTTTTCCAACAAACCGTGGCTGCGGATGCGTTTTACGTTGAAGTTAATCAAGTGGCGCAGCAGATATTGAAACAGTACTTTTTTGATCCCTTTTAGGTTAGTGCCTTTGTCGGCATAGAAATCATCTGGCTGGGCATACACCCCGAAATCGTCGGCGATCCCTTCACTTTGAATAAAGGTATCTTCCCCTTGCCAATCGATATTAGGCGAGCTTAAACACGGCGTTGCAATGCCGTAGCCTGAAAACTCTGCGCATTGATCGGCAAAGCGCTGCTGCACTTTTTCAAGGTACGCACTATCGATAATGTAGCCTTCAAGGTTGATCCAACGCCCGTCTAAGTAAACTTCCACCCAGCTATGGATGATCCGCTCTGGCGCAAGCGCAAACAGATAGTTAGGAATAGCGCCCCGTTGCAGTTCGTTGTAAATGGTAAAGCCATGAACTCGCGTCGCGATGCCCACCCCACGCAACAAGGCCATCAACAACGTGCCTTTGGTATTGCATTGACCATAGCCATCGCGCAGCACTTCGCTCGCGGTAAGGTGATCGTCTTTGTTGTAGCCGAACGGGATGTTGTCGCGCACGTAGTGATAGATAGCACCAACCGCCTCGTACTGAGGAATATGACGCCAGCGTTTGGCTTCGATTAACGATTTGATCCACGGGTGCTCGAAATCAAGCATACGAGTAGTTTGAAGATACTGATTTTCCGCCATAAGGATTCTCCTCTTTTCAACGTCAGGAAAAGAGTAACCAATCACTTGGCTGAGAAATTGAATAAACTGGCTAACTTACTTTTGGGCAAGCAAAACTAGCCGAGCTGGAAAATCGCCTTCGCTTGGCGAAAGGTAATGCCGAAAGTGGCGCGAAAGGTACGGCTTAAATGGGCGCTATCGGAAAACCCCGCCATGTGGGCCGCTTCGGTGGCATTGGCACCGGACAATATCGCATTCACCGCGCAGATCATCCGCCGCCAGAGCAGATAAGGCCGCCATGCGATCCCCATTTCTTGGCGAAAAAGGTGCAGAAACCGGCTTTCTGACAGTGCTAGTTTAGCGGCCACTTCTTCCGCGCGCCAATGGGTTGGCTTTAAGCATTGCCCTTGTAAACAGCGATCCAGCTCTGCCACCAAGGCGTGGATCCGACTATCGGCGATCTGACGATCACTGTGATTGTCTTGCTGCAGTGTCGATAAGCCCAGCAACCCGCTCAAATGCTCCGCCAGCCCCAAACGCTCAAACATCGGCGTTAATACCGATAAAAGATCATCGTTCGTTGGCAAAATATCTAACGCCGGCAGCGCCAGTGCTATCGTTTCACGCTCGGCCAATTGCGCTGCCAGTGCTTGTCCTAAGCGACTGGTCGGCTCAACTAGTAGGAGCCAGCCTGCTTCAAGTGACAGTTGATGCTCGACATCTGCTGCAATAATCACAGGGGAAGCGATGGGAGTGTGGTTGAGTTGGCACGCGGTATCAACCTGAGGCCACGCCAGTTGAATGGCATGATGGCGATGCGGATCGGCATCAATGGAAGCGCCGTAGATCACGACCAGTCCGGTACGCAGCCAGACTTGAGGCTTGCTTGTTTTTTGGTTTACTGCTTGGCGTGGTGCTTGCTGTGCTGATTGGCGCTGTACTCGCGTTGTCATCTCACTCCCCTTCCCTGTGCGCCTTCAGTGTACTAAAAACAAACCACTAAGTAAGCGCAAGCCATGAAAGGGGCAAATTTTTGAGAGCCAATTCGACCCACAGGTTAACCAGCTTATAGCCAGACTAACCCTTGGTAAGGCGCAGTTTTTAGCGCATGGAGCCGACTTTGCAGACAGCCAACATGGATCTCCAACTTGTGCCCATCCGGATCCAACAAATACAGCGACTGGCCTTCACTTTTGTTTTGCTTCCACACCGTTACCGGGCAGTTCGATGGATCCGTTAAACTGGCGACCAATGCCACAAATGCGTCTGGCGCAACACTGAACGCAAGGTGAGTGTAATCATCCTTAGGGCACGGCGTATCCAGCGACAAACAAAGCCAAAGATCCCCAACCGACAAGTACGCGCCTTTATCCCACTTTACGTGGCCGGTAAAACCGAGTCTTTGGGTATAGAACGCTAACGAACGTTCAACGTCACTGACCGCCAAGGTAATATGATTTAATCCAGTGATCACGCTACCTCCTGTCATCACATGGCTACAGCTACAAATTAGACTAATGCATTGAGTAAATAGGGTTATTCTCGCCAGCCGGAGAGATCTCTTGCCTGCACGGTGTGGTAGTCATGGTAAACGATGCAGGCGTGATCGCCCATCGTCAGGGGAGAGGCAACGATAAAGAAGTAGCTGTTTTCCGCTTCTTGGTTTACTACGCCCAACTGCTCACGTTGCACCGATTGGGGATCTTGTATCGCCTTGGAGCCAACGTCATATCGCGTGGCGAGCACACTGATCTGGTTTACATCCAGCCCCGGATGGATGGCGTCACAAAACTCGGTCACTTTGTTCACACTGCGATTGAGGAAAAACCAATAGGTACCCGCAATACAAACAATCACACCAACTACTTTCGCAAAGCCAATCAAGGCGTTAATTAAGACGTGTTTCACAGCTATCCTTAGCGTAATAATAAACCTAGCGCATGGTACGAGTGGCATCATGCCAATCCACTTTTTAACGATTTTTACCGCTATATTCTGAGTTTTCGACGAACTTTTCTTGATACTCGGCAAGACTGCCCCGCCAAACCTCGCTCTATGGGCCTTGCGCTCATGGACCTAGCTCTCACGGACCCAGATCTCACATGCCTATCTCTAACAAACCTAGCTCTCACAAACCCAGCTAAGCTCGACCAACGGTTATAAAAACGGATACAGACGAAAGAAAAGCGCCCCTAACGACACAGCGAAAAAGCCAAACACTAACCCGTCGATGATTTTGTTTCTTGGCTTGCTCACCACCGCAGTAAGTGAAGCGCAGCGCGATGCTAAACCCAACACGCTCATCATCACCAAAAGCACCAAGCCGTAGGGCAGCACGCTGCGATAATGCACACTTAAGGCGATAGAAAATGCCAGCCCCAGTACCACACTCACCGCAAACAGATGTTGCCAGGTTTTGCTCACCGAGCAGCGTTCGCCGCACAACGAACAGCTCAAACTCCCACCCACGCCAGCAGTGGAGCGAAACATCGACACGTTGGATATAGCGGGTTGGTGACAAGACGGGCACGGTTTCATTGCAGCAAACCTATTAGCGTATAAAAAGTTAGGCATATTCTACTGATATGCGCCGGTGAGTTCTCCGAGGGAAATTCGGAAAAACAATGTAAAACCATGTAATTAGAGAAACTCAGCCAAGGTGTGCAAGAAAATAGAGGGCAAAGCCAAACAGCCAGAGCGCGAGATGACAGTGCCGCTAGGTAGCATAGAAAAAAGTAACGCTGAAAATCATCCACTAACTAAAACGCATAAAAAAACGAGCCACTAGGGCTCGTCTCTCAATGTCTTGGTATCGTATTGGGCAGGTAGAATTACTTCAGTAGCGCCACAGATTGCTGCGCGATCACCCACTCTTCGTTGGTTGGGATCACCATCGCAACCGCATCCATCATGGCTGATGTCGCCACCACACCCGCTGCGCCAAAGCGTGCCGCTTCGTTGCCAGCTTCGTCTTCGATAAAGCCGAACACTTTCAAGTAGCTTAGGATTTCACGACGGATAGGTAGTGAGTTTTCACCGATACCACCGGTAAAGATGATGCCGTCAAGTGAACCCAGTGCCACCATGTAAGAGCCGATGTATTTCGCCACACGGTAAGTGAACACTTCAAACGCCAGCTTCGCGCCTTCGTGGCCGTTTTCCATCGCTTCCAAAATGCCACGCGCATCAGACGTTAGGCCCGATACACCCAAGAAACCTGATTTCTTGTTCAAGGTGTCGAACACTTGCTCGCTGGTCCAGCCTTTCTTCAGCAGGAATTCGATGATACCTGGGTCCAAGTCACCTGAACGAGTGCCCATCATAAGGCCCGCAAGTGGAGTGAAGCCCATTGAGGTATCCACACTTTCACCGTTGCGAACCGCACACACTGATGCGCCGTTACCTAGGTGAACTGAGATAAAGTTCGCTTCTTCTACTGGCTTGTTAACCACTTTGGCCGCTTCACGGCTTACAAAGTAGTGGCTAGTGCCGTGGAAACCGTAGCGACGGATACCGTATTCAGTGTAAAGCTCGTTCGCGATACCACCCGTAAACGCTTTTGGTGGCATGGTTTGGTGGAAAGCTGTATCGAACACGGCAAACTGTGGCAGCGCAGGGAACGCATCCATTGCAGCACGAATGCCTTTCGCGCCCGCTGGGTTATGTAGCGGCGCAAGATCGGCTAGGTTCTCGATTTCAGCCAACACGCTGTCGTCGATTTGCACGGTAGAAGTGAACTTCTCACCACCGTGAACAACGCGGTGACCTACTGCTACTAGCTTGTCGGTCATGCCCAAGCTTTCCACTAGGGTCACAATGCGGTTGATCGCATGCTGGTGATGGTTGTCAGGCGCGCTGATCGCTTCCTCACTCTTTTGGCCATCGTATTTCCAGCTGATCACAGCTTCAGGCAAACCGAAACACTCACCTAGGCCAGTCAAGCAGGCATCGCCTGTTGCTGCGTCGATAAGGGCAAACTTCAAAGATGAGCTACCAGAGTTTAAAACAAGAACTAGTGAGTTAGTCATGACGAATCCAAGCGTTTGTAGAATACGGTAGAGGCGTAACCTCAATATAACGTTAACTATAGGGTAATCAGTAACAGAGGTGTGTGGAGCAAACCTTTGCTTTGATTTATTAGCTGCGTTTAGTTTACTCAATTTTTTTTTAATCTTTAAACGTAATCTTAGTTTCTCACTCAGTTATTTAGTGCTTTTCTGGTTTAGATCAATATTTGTTGATAGGTTCGTCTAAAAAAGCGCCAGGTATCCGCATCAGGTATCATTCCAACTCAACTTTTTCTACAACCGTGTAGGTGGCAGATCGGTTTTCTGTCCTCGTGATCTACCTCATGTTTAACCATCGGGTTAGCAGGGATTTTGTCTGCTGGCTAACAAAAATCAGATACCCACCTTGCCGCTCCCGCCATTCAGACGCCATGCTGGCTATGGGCAATACGATAATAAGAAAAGATGAGGTGGACCTTGCCAAATTCGTCTATTCGATGCGTCATTTTTGATTGTGACGGCACCCTGGTTGATAGTGAGCGCTTGTGTCAGCAAGCGATGGTAGAAGTGTTTGCACGCTTTGGCGGTGAGCTAGACGTAGAAGAGTGCATGGCGCAATTTCAAGGCGGAAAGCTGACCGATATTCTCGCCGCAAACCGAAAAAAATGCGGCATATCCACCAGCATAGATATTCTCGAACCGCTCTATCGCAGTATCTGCAACACCTTGTTTGAGGAGCACCTGATCCCTATCGCTGGCGTCCCCGAAATGCTTGCCGCGTTGCATGAGCACAATATTGATGTGTGTGTCGCGTCTAACGGGCCAGTGTTTAAAATGGAGCACACCTTAGGGTTAACCCAGTTGGATCACTATTTCGAAGGAGCGATGTTCAGCGCGTTTGATATTCAATGCTGGAAACCCGCCCCCGACTTGCTGCATTACGCCGCCATGCAAATGGGCTATCGCATCGAAGAGTGTCTGTTTGTTGATGACACAGAGCCGGGGATTGAGGCGGGGATCAACGCCAATATGCGCACCTTGTATTACCGCCCAGAAGCGCAAGAATGTGCGCCGCTCCATAGTAACGTTAAAACCATCCGCGATATGCGTGCGGTGCTGGCCGAAGTCGGTTTACATTGAAACCGCGAGACAAGGATTTGACGCGATAGGCAACAACAGAAAAAAGAAAAAGAAAGAAAAGAAGGCATGAAGAAACAAAGAATCAATCAAAACACAGGAACAACATGATGGGCAGCAACGCCCATCATCCACACCATTAGCAGTGCTCGTTACTCACTATCAGAACTTGTCGAAACTCAGCGGCGCACTGTAATCGGTGTAGTTGCCATCCATCCCTTGTGGCTGCCACTGGTTTTCATGCTCAGAAAACGCCTGCTCCACCGGATTGTCAGACTCCGTCGAACCAGCATCAAAATGATCCATATCGTAGGCAGCCAACTGCGCCAATTGCTTTGCCGATGGGAAGTAACCAGAGCGGGAATAGACTTTATCCAGCAGTGAAATCGCGCTGCCCGGATCTTCATCCTCTCCCATATTCTTGATGATCTTGTGCACTTGTCGCGCGACGCCTTGCGCTTGATAGAGAAAATCTGACGGAATTTCTGGCAGCACATCTTTGCGATAATCCTGCGCCTGTGCATGGCCATTGGCCGCGGCAATCGAGAACCAGGTATACGCCACAATCGCGTCGTCTTCGCTGCGACCAAGGTGCATTTTTCCGGCTAAGAACTGCGCCGTCGCATCTTGCTGCTCAGCGGCACGCTCTAACCAATACACCGCACGGTGACGGTTTTTCTCGGTACCGATCCCTGCTTGGTAACACAACGCCGTACTTAGTTGCGCCCCCACATGATGATTGATCGCCGCACGCTGCCACCACATTAAGGCGCGCTCAGGATCGCTCTCTTTATACCACTCGCCAAGCCGGACTTGCGACTCGACATTTTGCTGCTCTGCCGCTTGTGTCATGTAATCAAAGGCTTGATCCAGATCTTGCTCAACCCCAAAGCCTTCATACAAGCACAGTGCCAAACGGTGCGTCTGCGCGATGTCTTTTTCATTGTGACCCACCACCGCTTCCCAATAGACAGAGCGCGCTTCGCCTTGCGGATCATTCACGTCTTGCTTGCACAAACGGCATAGCGCACGCTGCGCCATGGAGTTGCCCGCTTCGGCAGCTAACTGATACCACTTGATCGCTTCGCCCAAACGCATCGGCTCACACTCTTTTGCCAGCGATAACATGGTAGGGATGTGGCCGCCACGGGCACGCTGTAAACGCTCTTCATGCTCACTGCGTTTTGCACGCTCTAGGGCTTGCTGATATTCACGCTCTTTTTTCTGCTTGGCTTCAAGCTGTTGTCGCTTTACCCGACTTAAATGCGCCACCAAGCAGATCGAGCCCACCAAAGGTACGACTATTAGCACTGTTGCCCAAAGGATTTTCATCAACTTAACCTATTAGCGGTCATCTCAGACCCAAGCTATTACAAAACTATCACCAGCGATGACACTAGCGCTAACCCCTCGCCACAGGCCATGCGTTAGCACCTACCAAGCCACCAAATAACGCGGCCACTCAGTGTACCACTCTCACCACCAATTCGGCGCTCAGCGTTGGATATTGAAGCGCAGCCCACAAAACCACACTTTTTCACGCAGAAATAAAGACAACCAATAACACTAATTAAAACCATAAATGCAAATTATAGCTCTGACATATCAATTATATACCACAGAAAAACAAACATCATAGCTCGATATATTGGAACAAAGTTGTAGATTAAAGCATCAAATACTGTTAGAAAATAACCTGTTTATAACTCATATAACTATACAAAATAGAAATAACAGGATGTAACATGGCAAACAACAACTCTCTATTGAGCAAATTAAGCTCTATCGGACTGGTGACGCAAATCGTCATCGGTATCGTCGCCGGTGTCGCCCTTGCACTGATCTCGCCTGAAACCGCGAAATCAATGCAAATTTTGGGCGAACTGTTCGTTAAGGCACTGAAATCTGTCGCGCCTTTACTGGTATTTGTGCTGGTAGCCGCATCGATTGCCAACCAAAAACGTGGCCAGCACACCCATATGCGCCCGATCATTGCGCTGTACTTAATTGGTACGTTTAGCGCAGCCGTGATCGCCGCCTCTTTGAGTTTCCTCTTTCCGACCACGTTAAAACTCAAGATGCCGACCGCTGAACTGGCGCCACCTGAAGGGATTGGTGAAGTCCTCTCCGGCATTGTGATCAACATGGTGGACAACCCTCTGCATGCGATCATCAACTCTAACTTTATCGGTATCTTGATTTGGGCGGTGGCGTTAGGTCTTGCACTGCATAAAGCCAGCGACTCCACCAAATCTGTGCTCCTTGATATCTCACACGCCGTCTCTGTGGTGGTGCGTTATGTTATTAAAATGGCCCCGATTGGTATCTTCGGTCTGGTTGCCGTGACGGTGGCGGAAACCGGCTTTGAAGCCTTTGGCGCCTACAGTAACTTACTTATCGTTCTGCTCAGTGCCATGGCAATGGTGGCGTTGGTGGTTAACCCACTGATTGTGTTCTTGATGACCAAAGAAAACCCTTTCCCATTGGTGCTAACTTGTCTACGTGAAAGTGGCGTCACGGCCTTCTTTACCCGCAGTTCAGCGGCCAACATCCCCGTGAACATGGCGCTGTGTAAAAAACTCGATTTGGACGAAGACACGTACTCGGTGTCGATCCCTCTCGGTGCCACGATTAACATGGCCGGCGCTGCGATCACTATTACGGTGTTAACGCTTGCCGCTGTTCACACGCTCGGTATTGACGTTGACTTACCGACGGCGATTTTGCTCAGCCTAATGGCGTCGATTTCAGCTTGCGGCGCCTCGGGCGTAGCCGGTGGCTCCCTGCTGCTGATCCCGCTAGCGTGTAGCTTGTTTGGTATTGAAAGTGATGTCGCGATGCAAGTCATTGGTGTAGGTTTGATCATCGGCGTGATCCAAGACTCGGCAGAAACAGCGCTGAACAGCTCAACGGATGTGGTGTTTACCGCAGCCGCAAGTAAGCGCAAACAAGCGTTGGAAACAGCGGCTAAGCCTCAATAATTCCAAGCGGTTGATACAAAAAACAAGTACAAAAAAAGCGAGCTATTGAGCTCTAATGCCGTTCACTTAAGGTGAGCGGCATTGTTTTTTCTAGGGTATCGGCTTGGCTTTTTCTTAACGACTCTAGGGAAGGATCTTTCTCGCCTAGGTTCAAGTATTAAGCTCCCACTCATTGAGTAGAAGTTTTGGAGTTGCCTCGGGATTGCTCCTGGTGACGAGTATGGAAGTCCCACTATCAGACGCATGATGTGAGCGAGTGCTCCATTGAAGCTAAGTTGATACGGCAAGTAATCGCCATTCAACGTATTACACATCTGGACCATTTGATACCTGACCAAGTTATACGTCAGTAGTATTCCCCAAAGTTCTTGTTTTACTAATTCAGGGAGTCGACTTCGAAGCGTGAGTCGGTTACCAAGCATGTACTGTTTTTGCTCACGATATCCGAGTTCAATTTCCCAACGATAGCCATATAAGCCTACGATATCTGACTTTGGGTAGAGCATAGGGTCAAGCATTGAGGTGAGAACATCGTATTGCTTACCATCTTTGACTCTCGTGATTAAACGTACAACCACTTCTTGTTCTAGCTCTGGCCACTTTTTACGTGCTTGCGGATTACTCTTCAGTTTTATCAGTTTATCTTGGCGGCCAAGAGACTGAACGACGTCATAAGTGAGTCCTTTTTTCATAGGGATAAGCCAATGTCGATTTATGCCTTGCGAGCTCCATGCTTGAAGTAGACCAAGGGAGTAAAAGCCTTTATCAAAAAGGGTTAAGCTATTATCAGGTGTCGTCTCTATCAGTTGTTCTGCTAACTTCATTTCATTGACGCTATAGCAGTCAAAGGCACTACCTGTGATTAAATGGCTGCTCAATTCCATCTGACATACCATGCGTACTTGTGGGTACTGTGTTTCTTTACCGTCACGGTTGGTAGGCTTGGCAAACGCTGCAGCGTTCTCTTTTGAGTCCTCAGTTCGCCATAAGACACCATCAACGCCAAGAAGAGTGAGCCCGTTCCAGTTGGGTAAATTAGCCCGCTTAAACCAATGACTTTGGGTACACTCAAAAAGAGCTTTAGCCGCTGACTCACCGAGGTTTTTTCTTCGCTGTGTTAATGCACTTGGAGCAACAAATGGTTTACCTGTGCGGTCAACAATATCGAGCATATTTACAATGTCAGCCATGGATTTATCGTTATAGATTGCCATTCCAACCAGTAACCATGCCATCGACTCTAAAGTTAGCTTTCGTTTTCTTAGCGTAACAGTATCAGTCAGTTCGTAAGCACTATTGATGAGTTCAATGGGTAGGAGGTCAGCGAGTGTTTCAACTTGATTGGGTTTATAATTGTTGATGATGTCGAGGGCTTGAGAAACGTGCATAAAAAAATCCGATAAACAAGGTCTATCGGATTTTTACATACTGGTAGGATCATTCAACTGATCTGCCGATTAAAGTCTTAACTGATCGGCATTAGCTATTGAGCTCGCTTTTTTACGCTTTCGTTTTGACTTACTCTAGGGTTTCTAGTGCTGCGTCGTAACGGTCAAACAAGGCTTTCGTATCTTCATCAACCGATGTCATCTTGCTGACTGCAATCACACCTACGGTTGCCACAATA
The DNA here is from genome assembly GCA_019703815.1 of Thaumasiovibrio occultus. GTDB lineage: Bacteria > Pseudomonadota > Gammaproteobacteria > Enterobacterales > Vibrionaceae > Thaumasiovibrio > Thaumasiovibrio occultus. Next base: position 1,346,869 of record AP023053.1, read on the forward strand.
AAGCCAGGGACGATTGAGTACAGTTTCAGCGCACTTGCCATGGCGCTCGCCATTGGGAACAGCGCTTTCACCACCGCAGATTGCTCAGCCAGCATCGCCGGATCGATAGCGGCAATTTTCGCTAGCAATTCCCAACCAACCACCACTACGCCACCGACGATAATACCGGTGATCGCGCCCGCTTTGGTCATGTTACGCCAGAACAGGCTCAACAAAATCACTGGGCCGAATGCCGCACCAAAACCTGCCCATGCATAAGACACCAAGCCCAATACGGTGCTGTTTTCATCGAATGCGATCAGCAGTGCCAATACCGAAATCAATACCACGCCCAAGCGCCCCACCAGCATCACTTCGCCAGTTGGTGCATTAGGACGGATCACAGTTTTGTAGAGATCTTCAGCCAGCGCAGAAGACGATACCAATAGCTGAGAATCGGCAGTACTCATGATCGCCGCCAGAATTGCTGCCATCAAGATACCGGCAATCACAGGGTGGAATACGGTGCTGACCAAGGTCATGAAGATACGCTCTGAGTCATCAACCGTAATGCCGGCTTCACGCACATACAGCATGCCCACTAAGCCAACAAGGATCGCGCCGCCCATCGAAATTGCCGACCAACCCGTTGCGATACGGCGTGCAGTCGTCAGCTCGCGGTTAGTACGCGACGCCTTAAAGCGCGCCAAAATGTGCGGTTGACCAAAGTAACCCAAGCCCCATGCCATCAGCGACACAATCGTCACCGCAGACAGGGTTTGTCCGGTGTTGCTGGTAAACATGTTGGTCAGCTCAGGGTTAACGGCATTGAGATCGGCATGCACATCGGTAAAACCGCCTTCCATCACCCAAATTGGCACGAACATGAGCGCCGCCGCCATCAGTAGGCCTTGCACTAGATCCGTCCACGCCACCGCAAGGAAACCACCAAACAAGGTGTACGACACCACACACACGGTACCAATCACTACCGCCGTTTTGTATTCAAAGCCAAACGCTTCGTTAAACAACTTACCGCCTGCGACCAAGCCAGAGCTGGTGTAGAACAAGAAGAACAGCAAAATGAACAACGCTGAAACGATTTGTAGCATGCGGCCTTTATCGTTGAATCGACGCGCCAAATACTCAGGCACAGTGATCGCATCATCAGCAACAATACTGTAAGTACGTAAACGCTTAGCAGTAACCAACCAGTTACCCCAAGTACCTAGCAGCAGACCACCCGCTAACCAGAAAGACTCATACCCCGAAGTAAACGCAAAGCCGGGTAGACCTAATAGTAACCAGCCAGACATGTCTGACGCACCCGCTGACAACGCTGCGGGCCAGGGGCCTAAGCTACGGCCCCCCAAGAAGTAGTCATTACTATTGGCGGTTTGTTTGTAGGCAAGCACCCCAATACCCAACATCAGGGCCGAATAGACCAAAAACGTGGCCATAAGCCCGAAATTTGAATCAATCATAAGTTTCCTTTGTTGTTATCCTTCATTGTTCCTCGACAGCAAGGCAGTGTTTCCGCCTATCGCCGTCAAATTAATCGTTTGTGTTCGCTCGTGTACCCAATGATCGGCGAGTAGCGGATCACAGGCAGCAGCAATATCCTTATTCACATCAAAATGCAGTAACGGCACGATCGCCGCACTGCTATTCACTACCTGCTCTCGCCAGTGGTGTAAGCGCGTTTGATCGCCAAGACACACCACTGCCGACAACGGATAGTGTTGGGCTGCATACAGCACCCCGTCAGGCAAATGCTGACTTAACTGCCGCATTTGCATCTGAAATTGTGGGCTAGACTGACTATCCCAGCTTAGCGTATTCCCCGCGACTAACAGCCGCGCACTGATCACTAACGCCAAGCGCTCGCCGCCCAAGGCGCAATCGAGATGCCAATGTCCAAACGGCACTAAACGCCAGCTATTGGCTTCTCCCGTTGGGCTAGCCAGTGTCACCGGCTGCGACATGGCAGCAAGATTGTGCGCAATATCGTCATCCAACACCGCACGCCAAGGCGCGATGATTTCACACTGTAATAGCTGCGCCGCCCGTTGGGAGGGCGTCATCTCATGCCACGGCGTTATCGACGACGAGGGGGTGAAAGTCATACCGTCACCCTCCTCATCTGCTGAAAACGACGCAAATAGTGCGGCCCGCCCGCTTTGGGGCCTGTACCAGAAAGGCCAAGGCCACCAAAAGGTTGCACGCCCACCACCGCGCCGACTTGATCGCGATTGATATAGCAATTTCCAACGTGAACTTGCTCAGCAATGGCTAACGCGCTGTGGGTATTTCGACTATGAATACCCAGCGTTAAACCGTAGCCTTTAGCATTCAACTGCGCGATCACCTGAGGCAAATTATCCCGCGAGTAACCGGCAATATGCAGCACAGGACCAAAGTGTTCAGCGGTCAGATCAGCGATATCGTTTACCCCGACCAGCGAGGGGGGTATAAAATACCCGTTTGACTGATACTCTGGAAGCAAAGATTGACAACAAATCCACTCTTTTTGCGTTTCAAGGTAGTCTCTAAGCCGTTGGTAGGCGGCAAAATCGATCACCGGGCCAACATCTGTTACAAGCTGTAACGGCGAGCCAACATTTAGCACTTTCATCGCCCCGATCAGCATCGTTTTCACCGCCGGTAAGATCTCGTCTTGCACCAAGAGTAGACGCAATGCGCTACAACGCTGCCCCGCCGAGGCGAACGCCGAGCGGATCACATCTTTCACCACTTGCTCGACTAGCGCGGTGCTATCGACCACCATGGCATTAATCCCGCCAGTTTCGGCAATAAATAGCGGGCTGTCAGTGCGCAGGGCTAATTGACGTTGGATCTGTTTCGCACTCGCCGTCGACCCGGTAAACACTACCCCACTTATTCGCTCATCAAGTAAGTGCTTACCAACCACACTCGCATCACCCAACACCAATTGCAATGCATAGGTCGGTAATCCAGCATCAAACCATAATTGAACACAGCGATGCGCCACCAAACAGGTTTGCGGCGCAGGCTTGGCGATCACCGTATTCCCGCTGACTAACGCTGCCACGATTTGGCCAACGAAAATCGCCAATGGAAAGTTCCACGGGCTAATACAGCAAATGACGCCGCGCGGCCGAAAGTGATACTGATAGTCGCCCATAGCCATCGACGACGATTGACCACGCAGTTGCGCCGAGTAGTAATAGCAAAAGTCTGCTGCCTCGCGGATTTCATCAATCGCATCTTGCAGGGTTTTCCCTACCTCCAGTTGGCACAAGGCAATCAACTCGGCGCGATGCGCTTCAATGCTCGCACCGAGCTTTTCTATCTGCTCACAACGCGCGGCAACGGGGATCTGCGACCATTGCGCCAAACCCGCTTTGGCCGCAATGATCGCCGCCGCGAAATCATCGCACGTATTATAGGCAACCGAGCCAATCACCCGTTCGGTATCAAACGGTGCGACAGACACCATTGATTTTCCCGCCAGTGCGCAGCCATTAATCAAACCGGTTGCCTGAGCGTCGCTGCCTTTAGTCAATGGTGCCAGTTGCGTAAGTAATTGCTCACGTTCAACTTGCCATTGCAGATTGATCCCCGCGCTATTGCGCCGAGCTGGTGCGTAGATCTCACTCGGTAAGCGAAGCGACGCCGCCTCATGCGGTTTTTCTCGCTCAGGTGATGGAGCCGCCTTACGAGCCTCCTGCTCGCGATACACCGCCACCGGATCGCGACACAGTTTGTCGATGGAATAACTCGGATCAGCCATACAATGGACAAACGAGCTATTAGCGCCATTTTCTAGCAGTCGCCGCACTAAATACGGTAACAACTGTTCATTACTGCCCACCGGCGCATAAATACGTAACGGAAAATGCTGTCGCGCATTGACGCTGTGATAAAGCTCGGCACCCATGCCATGTAAACGTTGAAATTCAAACTTCGCGCCGTGACCCGCCATTACTTCAATGGCGGACACCGTGTGCGCATTGTGAGTGGCAAATTGCGCAGACAAACGTTGCTGAATGTCGGGGGTTAATAAAAAGCGCGCGCAGGCGAGGTAGGCAATGTCTGTCGCCGCCTTGCTGGTATAGACCGGATAATGACTCAGCCCCAGTTGCTGCGCATGTTTGATTTCGCTGTCCCAATACGCGCCTTTAACTAACCGCACCGGGATCTTTTGCTCATGGCTTAATGCTGCCAGCCACGCTAGCACGAGCAAAGCGCGTTTATCGTAGGCTTGCACCGCTAAACCTAAACCGCCCCAACCTTGCAGTTGCGGATCGCGATAGAGCTTTTCAAACAGCAATAACGACAACTCAAGACGATCGGCTTCTTCGGCGTCAATGGTCACCGCCACCCCTTGCTGTTTAGCAAAGCGCAGCAATTGCAACACCGTCGGATACATCTCGTTCATCACACGGACTTGCTGCAACGGCTCATAGCGGGGAAACAGCGCCGAGAGTTTTATCGACACCGTCAGCGGATACGCACGATGACGATAACGGCTCACTGCCGCAATCGCATCGCGATAGCGCCGGAAATAGTCGGCGGCATCTTCGGCGGTTAACGCGGCTTCGCCGAGCATATCAAAAGAGTAACTGCCCCCTTTAGCGATAACAGCCTCTGCTTTATTAAGCGCCTGCGGCAGACTTTGCCCCAAAATAAACTGTCGTCCCATATGTTGGGTCATGGCGATAAAAAGCGCGCGCAACGCTGGGATCGCAATGCGTTGTTGTAAGGTGTGCCGCCATGCGCCGGTGCTGATATTGGCTACCCAGTTGGCGCTGGCAAGTGCGCCTGCAACAGCATTGCCCAACACATTAGCACCGAACCCGCGATGAGCGCGCCAGCCTAAATAGGTATGCCAATTACCGGCAGCGAGCGTACAAGCAAGAAAGGTATCGCGGGAAGGAGGATCAGGAATGCGCAACAGCGCTTCCGCCAAACTCATCAGTTGCACGCCCTCCGGCGTATCAAGCGGATATTCGTTGAGTAATCGGTCACTGCTAAGACGTAATTGTGTTTGTTGGCGCATTTGGCGGCTCAAGGTTCGAGCTTGATCATTGATCCGTGACGCATCTTGATCATTGTTCCGCGCATAAAGGATCAACTGTTCAACCCACTGCGCCTCCTCATAGAGCGGCGCGGCGATCAGATCAGACCACAGCGTTTGGGGCGATGCTGACAGCCATTGCATGGCAAAGAGATCCGCTACTGTTTTCATCCTCTCCCCTTCGTCTGCGCTGCGCCAAGTTAATGAAACCAATATAAATACGGCGCATTTCTGGGTCGAAACCTACCTTTAATTATCCGCCTTTTATTACCAAGCAAGGCGGCTCACTTGGGATCGATGATCAAGGCGGTGTTATCATCACCGCAACATAGCAAGATCGCACTGTCGCCTGCTTTTATCGCATCGCGTTCTATCATCAACACTTCGCGCGCGCGGTTATCAGCGCCACAGATGATCAAAAACAGGATCAAAGCTGCCTACAACAGCACCGGAAGCATGATCAAGATTACACTTTTTACTGTTAATGCGATTTCAACTTGCAAACTGACACCGTCAGCCGCTGCGCGTCCCTCAAGCAACTAGTCTTTATTTTTCATGCCATTAGCTTATGAATAGGCACATTATGATTTAAATGGGTACAATGGGATCGTTTATTACCTTGATCATGTTTTCGGCCTTTTGATGATCATGCATCGTGTTAACACTTGATCATGCTTTCGTTCGCATTGGCCTTGATCATCTTTCCAGAAGGATCGTCCTGCCCCATGTTGTTCTTGGCTAATCTCAAACAGGCGCTACTCATCACCTCGCCAATTTTTATCATGCTGATCCTTGGCGCGTTTTTGCAACGACAGCGAGTACTTACTAACGAGTTCATCGATGTTGGGTCTAATCTGGTGTTCAAACTTACGCTACCCGCAATGCTTTTCCTCAGTATAGTTAACGTTGACGTAAGAACCGCAGTCAGCCTTGATTTGCTTGGTTTTGCGCTGTCATCGAACCTGATTGTGTGGTTGCTCATCACTTTGTTGTGCGCAAAACTGGCCTATCCGTTTGCGATCCGTGGCGTGGTTGTTCAGGGCGCATTTCGCGCCAACACCGCGATCATTGGGGTTGCATTAATGAGCAATGCCTATGGCCCAGCAGGCATCGCCGCCAGTGCGTTTTACGTCGCCACCTTAACATTGCTGTACAACATCCTGGCGGTGATCAGCCTAACGCCAAAAGGATCACAAACCTCCTTCGGAACAATGATCAAGGCGGTTGGTCGTAATCCTTTGATCATTGCCATTCTCCTCGCCACAACGATCTCTATCTTGCAGATCCCGGTGCCGCAAGCGATCTTAGTCAGCGGCCAATACTTTGCTGATATGACACTACCACTGGCTCTGCTCTGTACCGGCGCAAGTTTAGATTTTCGCGCCATGCGCAGTGATCCCGCCCCTGCACTGTTGGCAACCGCTCTGCGCTTGATCATCGTTCCGATCATGATTGTCAGCGGCGCGATTATGCTGGGCTATCGCGATACAGAGCTGGGGTTGATCTTCTTTATGTCAGCCAGCCCAACGGCGGCGGCCAGTTATGTCATGGCAAAAGCGATGAAAGGTGATGCGCGACTCGCGGCCAATATTATTGCGCTCACCACCTTACTTTTTGCGGTAACGGCAAGTGCTGGTTTCGCGATTTTACGCAGCTGGTCGTTGGCATAACGCGCAAATAACCTTGAACCGTTGTAGTGGTGCACGACGAGAAAAATGCGAGTGCCACGATAAAGATTGAGAAAAACACCGCAGGTGGAGAGCGATACCGCTGTTGCCAACACTAAAACCGCTCGCTCAGAGACAGAAAAGGGGCCATTGGCCCCTCACAAATGATAACTAACGTGCGCGTGCCGCTCGAAACCCGACGGAAAAAGATGCGCCCCGTGGTAGGGAGCTAGATTTAACCCTACGCTTTTTCTTAAGTTGTTGATGCCCTTTGGCAAGTACGTGCATAAATACACTCTGGTAATGACTCGTCATTACGTTTCCCTCCATAGACTCTCAATTTTTCACTTAACACCTTAGGCAAGGCATCGGCTACTCAATTTGACTGAAGTCAATTTTCCTTAAAATCACCAACGTAAGCCGTTGATCTTATCAAATTGAGTGGCAAATTTGTGATTGTATGAAGGGAATTTTTGCAAGTAGTTGCAATTAATTGCACAAACAGGGAATTGGCATAATTATTCAGATAAAAACACCACTAAAGAAACAATTATCGGAAGATGGCGCTAAATTATAAAGGTAATTCAGTAGAGTAAAAACCAGTCACGTCCAGATAGTTTAGCCAGACATGACTAGTTAAATGAGCACAAAACACGAATAGTTGCGCGCAATTCAGAGAAAACAACAAGGCTTAAGGCGCTAGACGGTCGATCTGCCACCCACTGTTTTCGCTGTCTCTTTCGTAGATAAAACGATCATGCAAACGGTGCGCGCCACCTTGCCAGAATTCGATACTGTCAATTTTCACCCGGTAACCGCCCCAAAAGCTCGGCAACGGCACTTCACCGTTAACAAACTTTTGTTTCAGCTCGAGAAACTTCCCTTCCAACACACTGCGCGCACTAATACGACTGCTTTGCTTACTCGCCCATGCCGCGACTTGGCTCTCTTTGGGGCGGGAAGAAAAATACTTAACCACTTCCAGTTTGCTCAGCGGCTCAGCCACCCCAACCACATGCACCTGACGCTCTAAGGGATGCCACGGAAAATGTAAACTGATAAAACTATTATTAGCCAAATGCTGCGCTTTACGACTGCCCAAGTTGGTATAAAACACCAAGCCACGCTCATCAATGTCTTTAAGCAACACAATTCGCTGAAACGGGCGTCCTTGTTCATCCACCGTTGCTACCGTCATCGCGGTCGGATCCGGCAGTTTCGCCGCCACCGCTTGTTGCAACCAGACATCAAATAAGGTCAGCGGATCGGCCGGTAAATCACTGCGTTTCAGTCCGCCTTTGGTATATTCACGGCGGATATCAGACAAATCCATGCGTTGGCTCCTTGTTGGTTTTCTTTTCGTTATCGACGAAACGATTTTCTGCTTTCTTTTGTTAATTTTGGGCGCTCAATCAAGCTGTTATCTGCAAGCTTTTGCTAACTTTCGAACAATGGTTACAATTTCTTCATTTGTATATACAGTGACTTAACAACTAGGTTAGCAACGTAAGTAATTCAAATGATAAAAAGAACCTTGCTTCTCGGCTTATTGATCATCGGCATTGCGCTCGCCATCGTTATTGGCTTGTTCGTCGAGCAACGCGCCCGCTCGCAACTGGCGCATCAGTTGAATCAGGATATCACGTCAGTGGCCGAAACGATAAACAATGAACTGGAGCAATTCAGCCGTATCCCCGTGCTGCTCGCCCAAGATCCGCGCATTATTAGTGCCTTTACCACCGGCCTTACCGCTGACAAGCTCAATCCCCTGCTCGATACGTGGCAAGACACATTAGAAGCTGACGTCATTTATTTGCTTAATCTCAAAGGCAATACAATTGCATCAAGCAATTACCAAAACGATGATAGCTTCGTCGGCGCTAACTTCAGCTTTCGTCCTTACTTCCAACAAGCACTGTTACACGAACGTGGTCGCTATTTTGCGTTAGGCATTCATTCGCAACGTCGTGGCTACTTTTTCTCAGCCGCTGTATTTTCTGAGCGCCGCATCGTTGGGGTGATCACGATTAAAGTCGACTTATCTAAAATTGAAGAGTTGTGGCAGCTACGCCACGCCCAATACTTGATCACCGATGAAGACGGTACTGTGTTCTACAGCTCCAATCCGGCGCATCTGTATCAGTCCATGCTAACGCTGTCGCCTGAAGCAAAAGATCAGATTATCGCCTCACGCCAATACGGTAAGCCGTCGCTCTATCCCCTCACCACGGCGAGTCAGGTTGATGATTTGTACCAAGCGAATCTTGCCTTTCGCGCAGACAACAATGTCTACGTTAATCACCTCAATCAAGTTTACGCTATGCCGGAATATCGCTGGCGCGTGCATGGGATGTTGCCCGAAACCCAAATTTGGCAACGGGTGTTTATGGCGTTATCTGTGTATGCGGTGATCTACATCCTCGCCAGTTTGGCGCTATTGTCATGGTTTGAAACTTATCGTGCCAAAAATCAGTTTTCTGTCCTCAATGCCAAACTAGAGCAGTTGGTCACCAAACGCACCCAGCGCCTGCAGCAGCGCAACCAACAACTCAAAGAGACATTGCAACAATACGAGCAGAGCCAGCAAACGCTAAAACAAACCGAAAAAGAGCTGGTGCAAACCGCTAAGCTCGCCCTGCTCGGTGAGCTCTCCGCCAGTATTAACCACGAGATCAACCAACCGCTCGGCGCGATGCGTACCTACACCGAAAACGCGCAACGTCTTATGGCGCGCGAAGATTATCAACAAGTGAACGAGAACCTAACGCAGATCTTGGCGCTCAATGAAATGATCAGCGAAATCATCGCGCGGCTGAAAGTGTTCGCCAAAAAGCAGCAGCAAGCGACACCCACCAGTGAACTCAGCACGGCGATCCGATCTGCCGTCAGTATTGTGAATAGTCGTCTGTTAAAACGCGGCATTCTGCTCAAGCTCGATTTGCCGACGCACAGCGTGATGATCAGCGCAGACCGCATACAGATAGAGCAAGTGATCATTAACTTGTTAACGAATGCCGAGCAAGCGCTGCAACACGAGGCCGCACCGCAAATTGGCATTGATATCGGGATCACTCGCCAGCATGCGATTGTATCGGTGTGGGATAACGGACCGGGAATAAGTGATCCCCTTGCGGTGTTCGAACCTTTCTATACCACGAAGAGCGAGGGGCTGGGTTTAGGACTGACGATCTCACGGCGTATCGTTGAGGATTTTACAGGCCGTTTAGTGATCACCCCCAATGGTGACAAGGGCAGCCGGTTCGAAATTCATGTTCCGCTAGCCATGGTCGATGAGGAAGTCACCCATGAGAGCTGAGATCATTTTCGTTGATGACGAGCGTCATATCCGCGATGCCGTGCGCCAAACCTTGGAAATCGAATCCTATCGTGTCGCCACTTATGCCAGCGCAAGCGACGCCTTGGCAGAGATCGACAATACCTTTGCCGGCGTTATCATCACCGACATCAACATGCCGCAAATGAACGGCATGGCATTTCTTGATGCCTTGCTGCGCATCGATGCCGATTTTCAGGTGATCATGTTAACCGGCCACGGCGACATTTCTACAGCAGTGCAAGCAATGCGCCAAGGCGCTTACGATTTTTTAGAAAAACCGTTTTCGAGCCAACACCTGCTTGATACCTTGCAGCGCGCCTTCGACAAGCGCAAGCTAGTGTTAGAAAACCGCGATTTGCGCCAAGAACTGACGTTTCAAACGCAACCGGGTCCGCGTTTGCTCGGTCACAGCGATGCGATGCAACAGGTACGACGTATTTTGGCCCATCAACGAAAGAGGCAGAGCGATTTGCTGATCAGTGGTGAAAACGGCACCGGCAAAAAACTGTGTGCGCAATTTTTACAACCTGACGATCAGTGCTTCCATTCGCTCGATTGCGCCAATCACAACAGCCAACAAGTTATCGCGTTGCTAGAGACTCTCTCTGAACAACGTGTTGCCGTCCCGCGCGATGGCGCGCAATCACCGCCTAACGACGCATTGTGCGAAGTGCAGATCGACAGCCACCATGCTTTTGCTCGCGAACCACGCCGCGCCGCTTTGGTCTATCTGGCCCACGTTGATAAGTTGGAAGACCCGGATTTACTCGACCAGTGGTTAGCATCTCAGCCTTCGCGTCCACGCATCGTCGCCAGTACACGACGTTCGTTGTTATGGATGCAGCAATACGGTCATCCGGGGTTGGTGACAAAACTTGGCGAAGTGGCGTTGACCCTACCGCCGCTGTCTGAGCGTGAAGACGATATCGATCTCTTGTTCAATAACTTTTGTCGCAATGCGGCGTCACGTTATGGCATCACGTTACCGCGATTAACCGCCGCCGAGCGAGATCAACTGCGCGCACACCAATGGCACGGCAATGTTCAACAACTTCGTGGTGTCGCTGAACGCTTTGTGTTACTTGGCCAAGGACTAATGTTAGATGCGCCGCAATCGAGTCACAGTCACGGCAACACCTTGACCGATCTTCTCAGCCAGTTTGAACGCAGCGTGCTAACCGATGCCTTATCCCGCCACGGCGGCAGATTGAAAGACGTGCAGTCCGAACTTGGTTTGGCACGAAAAACCTTGTACGACAAACTTAAAAAACATGCCCTCGATAAAGCGGGTTTTAAGAGTTAGCACAAGGTCGGCATTACTTTATCAATAGGCGATTAATCACAATGCGAGACACAAGTAAGAAACATCAGGTGTCGGCGGAAAGTAGAAAGTAGAAAGTAGAAAGTAGAAAGTAGAAAGCAGAAAGCAGAAAAGCAGAGCACCTTGGCTCTAATGCCGATCAGTTAAGACTTTAATCGGCAGATCAGTTGAATGATCCTACCTGTATGTAAAAATCCGATAGACCCTGTTTATCGGATTTTTTTATGCACGTTTCTCAAGCCCTCGACATCGTCAACAGTTATAAACCCAATCAAGTTGAAACACTCGCTGACCTCCTACCCATTGAACTCATCAATAGTGCTTACGAACTGACTGATACTGTTACGCTAAGAAAACGAAAGCTAACTTTAGAGTCGATGGCATGGTTACTGGTTGGAATGGCAATCTATAACGATAAATCCATGGCTGACATTGTAAATATGCTCGATATTGTTGACCGCACAGGTAAACCATTTGTTGCTCCAAGTGCATTAACACAGCGAAGAAAAAACCTCGGTGAGTCAGCGGCTAAAGCTCTTTTTGAGTGTACCCAAAGTCATTGGTTTAAGCGGGCTAATTTACCCAACTGGAACGGGCTCACTCTTCTTGGCGTTGATGGTGTCTTATGGCGAACTGAGGACTCAAAAGAGAACGCTGCAGCGTTTGCCAAGCCTACCAACCGTGACGGTAAAGAAACACAGTACCCACAAGTACGCATGGTATGTCAGATGGAATTGAGCAGCCATTTAATCACAGGTAGTGCCTTTGACTGCTATAGCGTCAATGAAATGAAGTTAGCAGAACAACTGATAGAGACGACACCTGATAATAGCTTAACCCTTTTTGATAAAGGCTTTTACTCCCTTGGTCTACTTCAAGCATGGAGCTCGCAAGGCATAAATCGACATTGGCTTATCCCAATGAAAAAAGGACTCACTTATGACGTTGTTCAGTCTCTTGGCCGCCAAGATAAACTGATAAAACTGAAGAGTAATCCGCAAGCACGTAAAAAGTGGCCAGAGCTAGAACAAGAAGTGGTTGTACGTTTAATCACGAGAGTCAAAGATGGTAAGCAATACGATGTTCTCACCTCAATGCTTGACCCTATGCTCTACCCAAAGTCAGATATCGTAGGCTTATATGGCTATCGTTGGGAAATTGAACTCGGATATCGTGAGCAAAAACAGTACATGCTTGGTAACCGACTCACGCTTCGAAGTCGACTCCCTGAATTAGTGAAGCAAGAACTCTGGGGAATACTACTGACATATAACTTGGTCAGGTATCAAATGGTCCAGATGTGTAATACGTTGAATGGAGACTACTTACCATATCAACTTAGCTTCAATGGAGCACTCGCTCACATCATGCGTCTGATAGTGGGACTTCCATACTCGTCACCAGGAGCCATCCCGAGGCAACTCCAAAACTTCTACTCAATGAGTGGGAGCTTAATACTTGAACCTAGGCGAGAAAGATCCTTCCCTAGAGTTGTTAAGAAAAAGCCAAGCCGATACCCTAGAAAAAACAATGCCGCTCACCTTAAGTGAACGGCATTAGCACCTTGGCTCTGCTTTTTTTTGGTAAGTGCGGCGCTCTAGCTTAGTGCACCTCAGCGCGATACAAGATCAGGCCGAAAACTCTTTAATAAACTCAATCGAATGTTTATTAAATTCGTCAGGCTTTTCCACATTGCACACATGCCCGCAATGAGGAAATTCTGTGAGACGACTGTGCGGATGAACCGATACCATTTCACGCACCGGCTGAATAAACATATAGTCGTCTGCGCCCATTAAGTACAAGGTCGGGATCGGTAATTCTTTTTCGCGAAAATAACGCATCAGCGGATTCACTTCACTCGCCAAGCGGAACCAGCGCTTAAACTCACTCTGGCACAACTTCTTCGCCTCACGCACAAACAAATGGCGAGATTCACGCTGGTTGCGCTGCGGCATAATGATGTAGGCAAACAGGCGATACAGCCACATGTATGGCACGAAGCTCTTACACAAATTGCCAATCCGTACTAGGAGTTGTGATTTGGTATTAAACCGTGTCACTGCACCGCCCAAAATCATGGTACGAACCCGTTGCGGTGCCAGCTCGGCTAAGTTGCGAATAATGATAGTGCCCAGAGAAATACCCACGAAATGGGCTTGTTTGATCTTAAGATGATTCAACAGCTGCAACACATCACCGCTCACCTCTTTAAAGGTGTAGGGGTTGGTTAACATGGTTTTCAGCATATTATTGGATTTACCGTGTCCACGCAGATCCAACAACAGCACGTTGAAGTGCTCTCTGTAAGCGCGAATTTGCTTAAACCATATTGACGAGCTGCCACCCGCACCGTGCACACACACGACCCATTCACGACTTGTCGGATGTTGATAGGTGCGATGGAACAATAAACTATCTGACATAAAATCCCTAAAAGCACAATTTACAGTGTAAATTGTAGTAAAGCGCACATCTCTATGTTGAGCATTTATTGCGGTAAACCCGCCAACGTCGATATCACTTTATCCACTCAACCTGTATCTAAGCTAAACCAACTGCCAGGCGCTTGGGTTGAAGAACCGCCAAGCAGGAATAGTAGCAAACAAAGTATGGAGAATAGAGGCAAGACGGTAGCACAGCCGTCGAAAGATTTAAATAGGAGTGATTGTGACCTTGTTACCATCATAACGCACACAGCTAGGGCCATGCTCTTCGTTGAGGGCTAATGCCTCGCCACCAATTTCGCACTTCACTCCGGCGTATACCCGTTTACGCGCAAATATTGCATGCTTACGAAACGCGCCGTTGAGCAAATCAGTAAACTGCAGTAGCTTACGATCAATCGTTGCGACCTGACGTTGGTGTTCGAGCATCGCTTGCTTAAGTTTTTGTGCCGCGCCAGATTGGAGTTTATCGATGGGGTTTTGACGCAGCGCCGTCATGATTTTCTCAATCGCATCTAACGAGGCTTGGCGTTTATCGACAAGGCTCTGCCGACCTTCTTTCACCTGAGCTAATTTCTCAAAGCTAAACACTTGGGTATGAGCAGCGGCCGTCGCGCCCAAAATTGTGACATCGACTTTACCGCCCGCACGACAGACGCCACCATTAAGCGTGCCTTTCTTGCCGCTTTGATCCGCCACCACAATATCGCCGCCGCTGATCATTTCACAATGCAGGGCGTGCAGCGCAACGTGGATATTGGCCTTGGCAATCAGGTGCGCGTACTGACTGAACTTGCATGCGATGTCACCCTTCGCTTCAACGCGGCAGGCATGCACTTCACTTTGCTTACCGATAATCCCGTTTGCCACGGTAATATTGCCACCCGCTTCAATCCGGGCGGATTCCACCACACCGCCGATCGTGATGCTACCGCTCGCCGACAAATGCATGCCTTGCGCCACATCACCGTTCACCACCACACTGCCATCAAAATTAATGTGGCCTGTGGAGACATCAACGGCGTCGAGACACAAAGCCTCATCGACGATCACCGAATTGGGTTTAACGTTGGGAATACCCGCTTGAATTGAGATCAATAGATTGGGATCGGTGGGACTGAATTCGGTGCCTTTACCCGCCACCATAGTTTTGTCCTTACCGGGTTTAGGCTCAATGGCGCGGCCTAATACGGTAATCCCCGCGACACCTTTGGTCGGCTCGGTTCTTTGCATCAAGGCTTGCTGCGCACGTACCACGATCAGCGCGCCTAAATCCCGCATATCGACTTTGCCGTTATCAAGCTCTTGCGGTTGGATGATCCGCGCGCGGTGATCTTTCACCAACGGAATAATCTTGGCGTCTTTGCCTTCAACCGGATAGACGCCTTTTGCGATCACGTCGCTGACGGTTTCCCCCGCAGCCAATTGTCGTGCTCGCAACAGGAGTTGATCTATCGCTTTGGAGTCGATGCCGTGACTGATCTTGTGCTCGGCAATCGCAAGTTTGAAATCGCGCTCGGTGATCAGCTCGCCACCGTAGCCCCCTTCGACACTGGCATACACCACCATGGCATCGTCACTGATCTTAAGGGTTAGGCTGGCATCACGTCGTACCGCAATCACAACCGGTGACGTTGGCGGATTGGTCGCAGCAAGTGACGCAAGGGTCGAGCGCAACACATCCTGATGGATGAAATAATCGCTGACTTCAAGAGCGTCCAGCAAGGCGATCACGCCCGCGACCGTCAGCTCACCATGCTCTTGTGCTTGGTAAGCGCCAGGTTGGAAAAACACACTGAGCTGATCTTGTGAGATAACAATTAATTGCTGAGTCACATTCACTCCTGAACGAAGATATCCGTATAGAATCGTTTCTAGCTTACTTTTGCTGATACTGGCTTAATTTACAAAGAGGTTGGCAAACATCTTTGACTTGAATCTCGTTTTACGATTCCTGCCTATACCCGCAAAGGTCAAACTACACCGATCCCATCTATCGCCCAGCAAGATGAAGCAAACACAACTCAGAAGCCACTTAGCCGTCCGGCTAATTTACAGTGTAAATTGATTGGCTAACCATACACGCCACTGCTGCTCGATCACTTTGCGTGACACGCAATGGTGACGCGCCAGTAATGTCTCCCAACGATGAGCGAGCAAGCACTTCTCAACCAATTGCGTGGCCGCGACATCGGGTTGGTCACACAACGCGCCAGCGTTAGCAGTAAGGAATCGCGTCAGCGCGCCAACCACCATATCAAAGCTGGTTTGTCCTTGCACAAACCGTGCGACCGCTGCATTGTCTAACGCAGACAACGAGGTTGAGTCGCGACCGTGTGTGGCCAATAGCGCCAACACCACCTCGGCGTCGAGCTGTTGCAGCTGCTCAACCAGCAAGCGTGGCAAATCGAGACAAAGCTGTTGATGAAGTGGCGCTACCCACTTCGGCATCTGGGCGTGCTTTGCGATCATCATTAGCGAGTGATAACCGCTGGCGGCGTCACGTTGAATACCGATCCGCACCGGCAGAAAGCCAACGGATTGCCAATACGCCAGCAACTCTGCCGACATGCCAAAACTGGTTGAGAGGTATTGGGTGCGGTGGTTTTGCTTCACCCATTCGAGTAATCCGCGACCGACACCACATCGACGCCATGCGGGAAGTACCGCAATTCGCATCACTCGGGTACTTTGGCTGGTGAGCGCGGCTTTGATCCCGGCGTGTGACGCCAGACTTTGTGCGACCAAATGGCCTTTAGGACGACGTTTTCCAGCCACGACGAGCTCAGCAAGCGCATCGTCAAAACCGCCTTCTTTGAGTGTGACGCAAACGCCCACGAGGATCTCTCCATCAAACGCACCGATAGTATCAATGGCGTTGTCATCAAGAAGCTGCTTGAGATCCGCCGGTGAGGTTTGATAATGCGCCGCCACCAACAAACCGAACACTTGGCGCAAACACTTAGGTTGCTGCAACTGCTCGGCGGAAATACGGCGATAACTGACCGCACTTGTCGCAGCGGCAAGTGCCACCTCATCCAACGACGCTTGCTCATTATCAAGCTTGCCACATCGGGGTGGCACCACTGCGTTTATTGATTCGTTATCGCTGCGATCGGCATTGAGCAAGAACACCTGATTAAGCCAACGCTCTACGCCACAATCGGGCGCCCAACGGATCGGGGTGTGCATCGAGATCTGACGATACTGCGGATAACGCGCTGCCAATGCGGGCACAAACTTGAGCGAAAAACCGCGCCCAGAGCCTTCATAACCATGCACCGTCGTGGCAAACACCATCCGTCGAAAACGCTCAGCTAAACGCAACAAGAGTGGCTGCGGGATCGCGGCCGCTTCGTCGACCACCACTAAATCGGCACTGATGTCAGACAACAATAATTCGTCCGGCGCGACGAAGCGAATTTGGGTATTGGCAAACTGCAACGTGCGCTCGAGTGCAAGATTGAGCTTATCGGCTGCGTGGCGAAACAAGGTTTCGGCATTGGCAAAGCTTGGCGCCGTGACCACAATTTGGCGTGCTTGGCTGCGCGTTTGCCCATTAATGGCAAGCTGCGCTAATGCGATGCCAAGCGCCGCCGACTTGCCTCGGCCTCTGTCTGCGGTTAACACTAACGGGCGCTTGCTGTGACCATCACCCGCGCGCACAATCGCCTCAACCACACGTTGCTGATCCGCACTACCAAAGCCGTGTTCACGAAAAGGGGTATAGCGCTCACGCGGCGCCCGCTCAGGCCCATCGCTTTGCGCCATTGGCCAGCGATAACAGTCATCGCTACTGGTAAGCTGCGCGGCAAACCAATGTTCGAACGGCGATGTGGGAAAACTTGTACTCAGTAAGAGCACGATCCCGCCACCGCCAACCACCAAACCAGCGCCCAATGCCACCACGTTGGGATCAATGCCAGCGCGACAATCTACGATCAACAGATCAGTTTCTCGCCCCAAATGATGTTTGAGTTTGCTTGGCGCGATGGCATCTTCTAGCTGATCGCTGATCAGCAAACGGCGCTCGATACTTTCCAGTAATGGTGTCATACCCTCAAGCGGCTTGTCATCCACTTGGGTATAGAGAACGAAACGACGGTAGGTCGCTTGATAGAAAGATTTAAAATGTTGGTCGAGTTCGCACATAGATTGGTTCGCGTTAGAAATAAAAAAACCGCCCAGAGGGCGGTTTCTATCATAACGCGGAGCTTAGTGCTCGATAAACTCTTTTACCATATCGAGCAGCTGACTCATTTGCTGCTCAGACAACTGATTGAGCTTCAACGTCAACTTGTCTTCATCACGTTGGAAGCTAACACGGCCTTTTACCAACTCTTCGACTTTGGCTTTTGGCGCTTTAGCTTTGGTCGTTGGCGCGGCTAACTGGCTCACCGCCTCTTCCAAGTCCAAGGTCACTTCGCGAGTTAAACGCGACAAACCTTGAATACGTTTTTGCTTCCACAGCGGCTCTTCGTCAGCACAAATGGTGTCTAACAGTCTGTCCTGCTCTGTTTTTGGCAAATTGAAATACATACGGTGCAGTTTAACGATGGTAGGACGCCCCAATTCACTCACACTTGGGTAGGCCATCAACAGCTCCATCGGCAGATCGGCAGCTTTCAACGCGCCACTCACCAAAGCTTCACTGCACTGACACACTTTCGCCAGCTCTTTTTGATCGCTCACATCGCCACGTGCCAACATCGCCTGCATCTCTTTACCGCGTTCATACAACGATAACGGTTTGTGAGCGTTAGCTACATCCGACAAGAACTTCGCGTGTTTAGCGTTGATCCCTTTTGCCACGTAAACCAAGAAAGGTTTACCCGCCAAAATACACGCCATACGACGACGCGAGCCGTCCAAGACTTCAATTTTGCCGTCGTCTGTCCAGCGACCTACCGCCGGAAACTGCTGACCGCGATCACGCAACGTTGTCAGAATATCCGCCAGCGCATGCTCGGTTAGGAAAGCTTGCTCACGGGCGTTTTCCGAAAACACCAACGTTTCCGTCGCCACGTCTTTTGCCGCAATGGTCTTAAGCTCAAACGACACCGTCGCTTCACCCGCTACCGCCAGCTCAATCACAGCGGCTTTTTCTTTCACCGCCGTTTGCGCTTCTTGCGGCGTTGATGCACGACGCTTGTCAGCTTTACCGAACAGTTTGGCGTTCAGATCTGAGGTTTTCAGTGCCATTATTTGTCCTCATTAATCATTGACCAATGGCTGTGTAAGACACGCTCAAACTCCATACCTGCACGTTGGATCGCGTCTTGCGCATTGTTCAAGGTTTTCTTGCCCCCTTCAAAATCTGAATGGGTCAAATCAAAAACAGTGCTGTACGTATCGGCGCACGTTTCAAATGCGCGGCTACGTGGGATGGTGGCCATCATCACTAAATCGCCCAACAAATAGTTCATCTCAGTGAGCACTGACATTTGCTTTTTGTTGTCGTCTTCAAACATGGTCGGTACCAAGCGGATAAACTTCAAGCCCGGCCAATCTTCAGGGAACATTTCGTAAACCGCTGGCAAGTGCTGGAAGAAGTTAACCGTAGACGCCCAGTCAAGACGCTTCGCCGCACAGGGGATGATCAGCGCATTTGACGCATACATCGCATTCCATACCAACGGGTCGATATGCGGGCCGGTATCGATCATGATGATATCGAATTCGCTCGCGATTGGCTCAATCACCTTCTCTTTTAGCAAACCGACGATATCTAGCGATTGGTTGTTCGCCAGATCTTGCCATGCATCGGCGTTAAACATCGCATCTTCAGGGAAAGACGCAATGGTTTTCAAGTTCGGGTATTGGGTCGGCAGGCAGACCTTATCCATCAAGAAATCACGATCAATCACTGTGTCTTCTGGCACGTTATCAAGCATGATATCAACCGCAGAGTAAATCGTGTCTTGCTCAGCAAAAGAGATCTGCGGGTTTAAAAACAGACGCAGCGAGCCTTGAGGATCAAGGTCGATAAGACAGATGCGGTAGCGTTTTTCCAAATTCAACGCCATGCAGGCAGCCAAATGCACCGCCGACATCGATTTACCCGTGCCGCCTTTTTGGTTCTGAACGTTGATCACCCAAGGACGATGCCCTTCTGGGGTTTTCTCACTAAATGCCGGGATCTGCGCCGCTTCCATCAGTTTGTGCGCTTCTTCCAATGTAATCGAATAGTGGTTGGCGTTGTTCTTGGTAAACTGATGCCCGTCCGCTTCCATTCGACCAATCGCTTCGTCCAATTTACGGCGCGTTAATCCCGAACGGGTTTCCATCAACGCTTTCGACATTGGCGGAAACAGAACGTCGTTACGCTCTTCTAATACTATCTCAATACGATCTGCTTGAACTTGCTTAGTCTGCTCAGCAATCTTGAACAGATGATCGATGGTTTGTTCCCTATTCAT